>NZ_KE138680.1:1297364-1385336 GCF_000408325.1 Escherichia sp. KTE52 | reverse complement strand
TGCCAAACTCCAGCGCCGCAATAATGTCGGATGCGATGCTTGCGCATCTTATCCGACCTACGTATTTGGTGTTACGCGAGGCGAATTTTTAACATTCCCATAAGTTACGCTTATTTAAAACGTCGTGAATTTAATGGCGTAAATCCCTGCTATTTATTCGTTTGCTGAAGCAATTTCGCAGCATTTGACGTCACCGCGTTTACGTGGCTTTATAAAAGACGACGAAAAGCAAAGCCCGAGCATATTCGCGCCAATGCGACGTGAAGGATACAGGGCTATCAAACGATAAGATGGGGTGTCTGGGGTCATATGAACGAACAATATTCCGCGTTGCGCAGTAATGTCAGTATGCTCGGCAAAGTGCTGGGAGAAACCATCAAGGATGCGTTGGGAGAACACATTCTTGAACGCGTAGAAACTATCCGTAAGTTGTCCAAATCTTCACGCGCTGGCAATGATGCTAACCGCCAGGAGTTGCTCACCACCTTACAAAATTTGTCGAACGACGAGCTGCTACCCGTTGCGCGTGCGTTTAGCCAGTTCCTGAACCTGGCCAACACCGCCGAGCAATACCACAGCATTTCGCCAAAAGGTGAGGCTGCCAGCAATCCGGAAGTGATCGCCCGTACCCTGCGTAAACTAAAAAACCAGCCAGACCTTAGCGAAGAAACTATCAAAAAAGCGGTTGAATCGTTGTCGCTGGAACTGGTTCTTACCGCACACCCAACCGAAATCACCCGCCGCACACTGATCCACAAAATGGTGGAAGTGAACGCCTGCTTAAAACAGCTCGACAACAAAGATCTCGCTGACTACGAACATCACCAATTAATGCGCCGTCTGCGCCAGTTGATCGCTCAGTCGTGGCATACCGATGAAATCCGCAAACTACGCCCAAGCCCAATTGATGAAGCCAAATGGGGTTTTGCAGTAGTAGAAAACAGCCTGTGGCAGGGCGTGCCGAATTACCTGCGCGAACTGAATGAGCAACTGGAAGAAAACCTGGGCTACAAACTGCCGGTAGAATTTGTTCCGGTTCGTTTTACCTCGTGGATGGGCGGCGACCGCGATGGCAACCCAAACGTCACCGCCGACATCACCCGTCACGTACTTCTGCTCAGTCGCTGGAAAGCAACTGACCTGTTCCTGAAAGATATTCAGGTTCTGGTCTCCGAGTTGTCGATGGTTGAAGCAACACCTGAACTGCTGGCGCTGGTCGGTGAAGAAGGTGCTGCAGAGCCGTATCGCTATCTGATGAAAAACCTGCGTTCTCGCCTGATGGCGACCCAGGCGTGGCTGGAAGCGCGCCTGAAAGGTGAAGAACTGCCAAAACCGGAAGGCCTGCTGACACAGAACGAAGAATTATGGGAGCCGCTCTACGCTTGCTACCAGTCACTTCAGGCATGTGGCATGGGGATTATCGCCAACGGCGATCTGCTCGATACTCTGCGCCGCGTGAAATGTTTCGGCGTACCGCTGGTGCGTATTGATATCCGCCAGGAGAGTACTCGTCATACCGAAGCATTGGGTGAACTGACCCGCTACCTCGGCATCGGAGACTACGAAAGCTGGTCAGAGGCCGACAAACAGGCGTTCCTGATCCGCGAACTGAACTCTAAACGTCCGTTGCTGCCTCGCAACTGGCAACCAAGCGCCGAAACACGCGAAGTGCTCGATACGTGTCAGGTGATTGCCGAAGCGCCGCAAGGCTCCATTGCCGCCTATGTGATCTCGATGGCGAAAACACCGTCTGACGTACTGGCTGTCCACCTGCTACTGAAAGAAGCGGGGATTGGATTCGCGATGCCGGTCGCACCGCTGTTTGAAACCCTCGATGACCTGAACAACGCCAACGATGTTATGACCCAACTGCTGAATATCGACTGGTATCGCGGTCTGATTCAGGGCAAACAGATGGTAATGATTGGCTATTCCGACTCAGCAAAAGATGCGGGCGTGATGGCGGCATCCTGGGCGCAGTATCAGGCACAGGATGCGTTAATCAAAACCTGCGAAAAGGCGGGTATTGAACTGACGCTGTTCCACGGTCGCGGCGGTTCCATTGGCCGCGGTGGCGCACCAGCACATGCAGCACTGCTTTCGCAACCGCCGGGAAGCCTGAAAGGCGGCCTGCGTGTGACCGAACAGGGCGAGATGATCCGCTTTAAATACGGTCTACCGGAAATCACCGTTAGCAGCCTGTCGCTGTACACCGGGGCGATTCTGGAAGCCAACCTGCTGCCACCGCCAGAGCCGAAAGAGAGCTGGCGTCGGATTATGGATGAACTGTCGGTCATCTCTTGCGATGTCTATCGTGGCTACGTGCGTGAAAACAAAGATTTTGTTCCTTACTTCCGTTCTGCTACGCCAGAACAGGAACTGGGCAAACTGCCGCTGGGTTCACGTCCGGCGAAACGTCGCCCAACCGGCGGCGTCGAATCACTGCGCGCCATTCCGTGGATCTTCGCCTGGACGCAAAACCGCCTGATGCTTCCCGCCTGGCTGGGTGCGGGTACAGCGCTGCAAAAAGTGGTCGAAGATGGCAAACAGAACGAACTGGAAACCATGTGCCGCGACTGGCCGTTCTTCTCAACACGTCTGGGAATGCTGGAGATGGTGTTCGCAAAAGCGGATCTGTGGCTGGCGGAATACTATGACCAACGCCTGGTCGACAAAGAACTGTGGCCGTTAGGTAAAGAGTTACGCAATCTGCAAGAAGAAGACATCAAAGTGGTGCTGGCGATTGCCAACGATTCCCATCTGATGGCGGATCTGCCGTGGATTGCCGAGTCTATTCAGCTACGGAATATATACACCGACCCGCTGAACGTGTTGCAGGCAGAGCTACTGCACCGCTCCCGCCAGGCGGAAAAAGAAGGTCATGAACCGGATCCCCGCGTAGAACAAGCGTTAATGGTCACTATTGCCGGGATTGCGGCAGGTATGCGTAATACCGGCTAATCCCTCCCTCTATCAACCCTCGTGCAATAGTGCGAGGGTTTTCTGAAATACTTCTGTTCTAACTCCCTCGTTTTCAATATATTTCTGTCTGCATTTTATTCAAATCCTGGATATCTCTTCAGATATCCTTAAGGTTTTACCCTTACATTCGGCGCTATTTTTTCGAGACAGGTTCTTACTATGCATTCCACAGAAGTCCAGGCTAAACCCCTTTTTAGCTGGAAAGCCCTGGGTTGGGCACTGCTCTACTTTTGGTTTTTCTCTACCCTACTACAGGTCATTATTTACGTCAGCGGCTACAGCGGTACTAACGGCATGCGCGACTCGCTGTTGTTTAGTTCGCTGTGGTTGATCCCGGTATTCCTCTTTCCGAAGCGGATTAAAATTATCGCCGCGATAATCGGCGTGATGCTGTGGGCGGCCTCTCTGGCGGCGCTGTGTTACTACGTCATATACGGTCAGGAGTTCTCGCAGAGCGTTCTGTTTGTGATGTTTGAAACCAACACCAACGAAGCCAGCGAGTATTTAAGCCAGTATTTCAGCCTGAAGATTGTGCTTATCGCGCTGGCCTATACAGCAGTGGCAGTTCTGCTATGGACACGCCTGCGCCCGGTCTATATTCCGAAGCCGTGGCGTTATGTTGTCTCTTTTGCCCTGCTTTATGGTTTGATTCTGCACCCGATCGCCATGAACACGTTTATCAAAAACAAACCGTTTGAGAAAACGTTGGATAATCTGGCATCGCGCATGGAACCCGCCGCGCCGTGGCAATTCCTGACAGGTTATTATCAGTATCGCCAGCAACTTAACTCACTGACGAAACTACTGAATGAAAATAACGCATTACCGCCGCTGGCTAATTTCAAAGACGAATCGGGCAACGAACCGCGCACCTTAGTACTGGTGATTGGCGAATCAACCCAGCGTGGACGCATGAGCCTGTACGGTTATCCGCGTGAAACCACGCCTGAACTGGATGCGCTGCATAAAACCGACCCAAACCTGACCGTGTTCAATAATGTGGTCACATCGCGTCCGTACACCATTGAAATCCTGCAACAGGCGCTGACTTTCGCCAACGAAAAGAATCCGGATCTGTACCTGACGCAGCCGTCGCTGATGAACATGATGAAACAGGCGGGTTATAAAACGTTCTGGATCACCAACCAGCAAACGATGACCGCCCGCAACACCATGCTGACGGTATTTTCGCGCCAGACCGATAAACAGTACTACATGAACCAGCAACGCACACAGAGTGCGCGTGAATACGACACCAACGTGCTGAAGCCGTTCCAGGAAGTGCTGAAGGACCCCGCGCCGAAGAAACTGATCATCGTTCATCTGCTGGGTACGCACATCAAATACAAATATCGTTACCCGGAAGATCAGGGCAAGTTTGATGGCAATACCGATCACGTGCCGCCGGGATTAAGCGCAGAAGAGTTGGAATCGTATAACGATTACGACAACGCCAACCTGTACAACGATCACGTAGTTGCCAGCCTGATTAAAGACTTTAAAGCTGCTGATCCGAATGGTTTCCTGGTTTACTTCTCTGACCACGGTGAAGAGGTTTATGACACACCACCGCATAAAACTCAGGGGCGTAATGAAGACAACCCGACGCGCCACATGTACACCATTCCGTTCCTGCTGTGGACGTCGGAAAAATGGCAGGCGACTCATCCGCGTGATTTCTCGCAGGATGTCGATCGTAAATACAGCCTGGCTGAACTGATCCACACCTGGTCGGATTTGGCGGGCTTATCTTACGACGGTTACGATCCAACCCGTTCGGTGGTGAACCCGCAATTCAAAGAAACCACCCGCTGGATTGGTAACCCGTATAAGAAAAATGCGCTGATCGATTACGACACTCTGCCGTATGGCGATCAGGTGGGTAATCAGTAATTATCTACCAGGTGCTATTTGCCGGATGCGACGCTTGACGCGTCTTATCCGGCCTACAGATCGCGGCGGTAGGCCGGATAAGGCGTTTACGCCGCATCCGGCAATACAACTGCCGCAATGTTTACATCTCACTCCCATCAGGCCACACTTTTCAGGTGGCCTTTTTTCATAATGCCAGTTACTGTTTTCCCGTCTACATACCTGAGGGAATAACATGTATCACGACGTCAACTATCTGCTCTCCCGCCTGATCAACGGCCCGCTGTTACTCCGCCAGGTTTACTTCGCGAGCAGCAACGGCCCGGCCCCCGATCTCGCGTATAAGGTCGATTTTCCACGGCTGGAAATTGTGCTGGAAGGCGAGTTTGTTGATACCGGTACAGGTGCAACGTTAGTTTCCGGCGATGTACTGTACGTTCCCGCTGGCGGGTGGAATTTCCCACAATGGGAAACACCCGCCACGACATTTAGCGTTCTGTTTGGCAAACAGCAACTCGGCTTCAGCGTCGTACAGTGGGATGGCAAACAATATCAAAATCTGGCGAAGCAACACGTCGCCCGACGTGGCCCACGAATTGGCTCGTTCCTGCTACAAACGCTCAATGAAATGCAAATGCAGCCGCAGGAGCAACAAACAGCCAGGCTTATTGTCACCAGTTTGCTTAGCCACTGCCGCGATTTGCTCGGCAGCCAAATTCAGACAGCCTCTCGCAGCCAGGCACTTTTCGAAGCCATTCGCGATTACATCGACGAACGTTATGCCACCGCGCTGACCCGCGAATCTGTCGCGCAGGCGTTCTACATTTCACCAAACTACCTATCGCACCTGTTTCAAAAAACGGGGGCTATTGGCTTTAACGAATACCTGAATCACACGCGACTGGAACATGCTAAGACGCTACTGAAAGGCTATGATCTGAAGGTAAAAGAAGTGGCTCACGCCTGCGGTTTTGTCGACAGCAACTACTTCTGCCGTCTGTTTCGTAAAAATACCGAACGCTCGCCGTCGGAATATCGTCGGCAGTACCACAGCCAACTGACAGAAAAACCAACTACTCCAGAATAAGGTGCGTTTGCTGCGGCGCAGAAAGCACCTTACGAACAGCACTCATCACCCGATGAGGTTCGCGTAGAAAAGCGTAGATACCGCATTGTACATAGCGACAATGTTCAAAACGCTCGGCACCAGAAAGCTCGATATCTGTAATCAACAACACAACATCCGCGCGACGGATATTCTCGTCCGATAAGCGGTTCTCCGTTCCCAGCGCCCCCTGAGTTTCAATGCTGACGCTCCACTTTTCCTGCTGACACAACTTTTCCAGCCGTTCTGCCGCCATATAGGTATGTGCCACACCGCTAACGCAGGCGGTAACTGCAACCAGATATGCCATCCTACCCCCCAACCGTAACCTGAAAACCAGCCTGTTCAGCCATTTCACGCATCAATGCCACATCGGCTGACGACGGTGCCGGTATATCTTTCATCGACCATTCGCGCCCCAACAGACGGTATTTCGGTTCACCGTACTGATGAAACGGCAACAGGTGGATCTGCCTGATATTCAAAGGAATCAACACATCCAGCGCCTGCTGCATATTCTCTCTGCTGAGCGTATAGCCGGGGATCAGCGGCAAACGAGGGATCACATTGATACCTTCACTCACCAGCAAACGCAGATTCTCCAGCACGCGCGGCAGATTCATTTTCACCACGTCCCGCGCTCTTGTCGGGTCCATAATTTTTAAATCGAACAACACTTCATCGCACAATTTCGCCAGCGGTAGCAACCTGCTTGCTGGCGCGTCTCCGGCAGTTTCGATGGCACATGACACGCCCCACAGCCGCAGTCGTTGCAAAAAACGGGTAGCAAACTCCGCTTGCACCAACACTTCACCGCCAGAAAGCGTGACACCACCGCCAGACGTGCGAAAGAAAATGTCATCCTTCATCACTTCCCGTTCCAGAGCGTCGAGGCTGATATCACGACCAATCCGCTCAAATGCGCCGGAAGGACATTCATCTGCATCACGTAAACATTTCGCGCAATGCAGACATTTCGCCTCTCTACGCACCGTCTGGATTTTGCCGGAGATCGACTCCGGATTAGCACACCACGGGCACAGATGTGGGCAGCCTTTAAAAAAGACCACCGTACGAATACCCTCACCGTCATTCAGCGAATAACGCTGAATGTTAAAAATACGCGCCACATCCTCGCGGCGCGTTTCCACAACGTTACAACTGATGCGCTGTACGGCGGATAATGTCATCCTGAATTTCCTTCGAGAGTTCGACAAAGAAGGCGCTGTATCCGGCAACGCGTACCACCAGCCCCGCATAGTCCTGCGGGCGCAATTGGGCTTCACGTAACGTGTCGGCATTCACTACGTTAAATTGAACGTGCTGCAACTTAAGCTGAGTAAATGCACGTAAGAAGTCAGCCAGTTTGCGTAATCCCGCTTCACCTTCCAGGGTAGCCGGAGTGAATTTCACATTCAGCAACGTACCGTTAGAAAGCAACGTGTTATCAAGTTTACTTACTGACTTCAGCACCGCCGTTGGCCCTTGTCCGTCCTGACCCAACATTGGTGACAAACCACCATCAGCCAGTTGTTCTCCGGCGAAGCGGCCGTCTGGCGTCGCGCCAACCACCGACCCCAACGGGACATGAGCAGAAACGGTATACGACCCCGGCGTGAAGTAGCCGCCGCGCGGGTTCTGGTATTTTTCCACTTCTTTGCAGTAATGGCGCAGCAATTCGGCGCTAATGTTATCCACCTCGTCGATATCGTTGCCGTACTTCTCAAAGCGGTTAATTAAACGAGCACGGATTTTTTCGCCTTCTGGCGTTTCGAAGTTTGCTTTTAATACCGACAACAATTCGTCAAAACTTAAACGTTGTTGATCAAAAACCATCCCTTTCAACGCATGGAGTGAATCACTCAGGTTAGCGATACCAATCCCCTGCACGCCGGAAAAGTTATAACGCGCGCCGCCGTCGGTAATATCGCGGCCTTTTTCCAGACAATCGCTGATAAACGAAGAGAGCAGCGGCACTGGTGCCCAGTCACGATGGCCGATATCGCAAATATTGCTGCCTTCAACCATCAGAGTGATGTAGTGGCTGATCTTCGCGCGAATTTGTTCCAGCAAACCGTCATAACTCAATGCGGAATTACCTTCATTCTCATGCAGGCAGATTTCCATCACTTTCAGCAGGTTAAACATCGCGATATCGTGCAGACCGTAGGTTCTGCCCGGAATGGATAATTCCACGCAACCGACCACTGAATAGTCGCGCGCATCTTCCAGCGAAACACCACGGTTGAGGAACGCGGGCACCACCACTTCATCGTTGAAGATTTGCGGAATACCAGTACCAAGACGAATGGTTTCTGCGGTTTTCATCAGGAACGGCGTGTCAATCAAGGCGTTAGTGCGCACACCGAGATTTGGCTGCGGCAACTGTACGCTTTGATAGGCGTCGAGACAGAGAAACGAAAGCACATTCACCGCGCTACGTCCGTTTTCCGTTAAACCACCGAGCAGTGCGGTATAGCCGGTCGGGAAACCTGCGAAATAGCGCGCGCTGCTGGTGGAACGTAACAGCACAATGTCATTACATTTCACCCACAGGGACTCGAGCAGTTCTTTCAGAAACGCCGGATCTTCACCCTGGGTCAGCGAGGCCTGATAGAACGGCAACATATACTGATCGAAGCGCCCTAACGACAGCGAACTGGCGTTAGATTCATATTGCAGAATGATGTTCATGTACCAGAACAACTGGCACGCCTGCCAGAACGTCTGCGGCTTATGTTCGGCGTTATGACGGGAGATCTCCGCAATAGTCAGCAATTCTTCCCGACGTTGGGCATTAACGCAGCTTGCTGCCATCGTTTCTGCCAGTTCGGCGTAACGCAAAATATGTTTCTGCGAGGCTTCCAGCAATAACAGCGCAGCCTGATAAAAGTGATTATCCGGCTGTTGCTGGCAATGTTGTTGCATCTGCGCCACCAGCTCACCCAGCCCGTGATTCAGCAGGCGTGGGTAATCAATAATGATGTGCCCCTGGCCTTTATCCGTCTGGTTGATGCTGAAAATCTGCGTACTGGTCGCCGCTTTAACTTCGTCCGTCATCTGCCCATTGATGAAATCTTTCATCGAGCGTTTTTCCCAGTACGGGAACAACTCTTCGCGATAGATACGTTTATCTTCTTCACTAATGGCGAAGCGATCCTGCGGGCGTGTCGGGAATTGATCCAGCTCTTTCAGCAACCAGTAAGGATCCATTTCCGGCGACATAATCCCGGCGCGCGGTTTTACGGTGCGGTTACCGGCAATCAGTTCTTCATCACGAATCGAAATTTCAACATGTTCAAGGATATACGCTGTCGCTTTCGCCCGGCGCAATATCACCGGTTCGCCTTCGGTTTGCCGATGGCTGGCGGTATAAAGCAGCGCCCGCTCCAACGAGATTTCACGGGTATTGGCAAACAGTGCAGTTTTAAGGCGAGAGATACGATTCGTCATGAGGAACTCCTGTGGGAAAGCGAACCCGCCCTTGCGGGCGGGATAAGAACTTAAGCGGTTTGCGCCAGGTGAGCTTCAATTTTGCTCATAATGGCGTCAGCGCGTTTTACTGCGTCGCTGATGTTGACACGCACGATGGTCTTGCCAGCAAAACGCTCTTCAAACTTGATGCCGATATCTTTGGTCAGAATCACCATATCGGCGCTCACCACGTCTTCCGCAGTCAGTTCGTTTTCCAGACCAATCGACCCCTGGGTTTCTACTTTCACTTCCCAGCCTTTTGCTTTCGCGGCACTTTCCAGCGCCTCTGCCGCCATATAGGTATGGGCAACACCTGAAGGACATGCGGTTACTGCAATAATTTTCGTCATGGCTCGTTCCTCAATTAATTAATTTCAAAATCCAGATCCAGGTCGTCTTCCTTCTCATCAGTTGAAGACCCATTTTTACGCGCCAGACTTTTCAGCACGTTAACGCAGATAGCCGTTGCTACAGCCCCAACAGCCACTGCCGCGATGTAACCCAACTTGCCTTCAACTACCGGCAGCACAATCAGACCACCCCAGCCTGCATAGCACTGCGCACCAACCAATGCCGCGGTGACCGTGCCACAAACAGTGCCCACCATGATGGAAGGGATCACACGCAACGGATCGGCGGCGGCGAAAGGAATCGCCCCTTCAGTGACACCAACACAGCCCATCACCAACGCCGCTTTACCGGTTTCACGTTCTTCTGCGGAGAAGTTTTTGCGACCAATCAGCGTCGCCAGCCCCATCCCCAGCGGCGGAACACAGATCCCTACTGCCGCGATCGCCACCACGGTATAAACACCCTGGGCGACACAAATCAGCATGAATGCATACGCCACTTTGTTAACCGGACCGCCCATATCGAACGCCAGCATCAGCCCCATAATGACCGCCAGCATGATAATGCTGCCCTGCTGCATTCCCTGAAGCCACTGGGTCAGACTGTTAGTCAATGCGCCCACAGGCTCGCCCAGCCCCCACATCATGACGCCAGCGGTAATTAAGGTGCCGACGATCGGAATAATGAAGATTGGCATGACAGAACGCAGAACTTTATGCACCGGGATTTTCTTCAGGTAATGCACCACGATGCCGCCGATAATCCCGGCGATCAGCGCGCCAAAGAAGCCTGCACCAAAACTGTTACCGACCCAGGCACCAATAGCGCACGGAGCCAGCGCGGAACGTTCCGCAATGGAATAACCGATGTAAGCAGCAAGGAAAGGCACCATCAGCGTTAAGCCCGCGACGCCGATATCAAACAGTTTTTTCAGATTCGGATCGGCTACGGCATCTGGCACCGCACCTTTGCCGTACAGCATGACGGAAACCGCCAGCAAAATACCGCCCGATACTACGAAGGGAATCATGTGTGAAACGCCCGTCATTAAATGCTGACGAGTGTTTTTCAGTATCTGCACCAACTCATTCATAAGCTGCTCCTGGGCTTGCAAAAGCCCATGTCCATATTTTTTTGATGGGAGAAACAATAGGCAATCGCAAGCGGAGCAAACAGTGGATAAAAAGGCCATTTACTGGACTTTTGTAATGTCAGTACAAAAATGCGATCCGCCTCATAACTTGCGTTATCTCGGAATCATGCCGGAGTGGCGCGTCTTGTGAGACGCGTCGCAAATTGACGGTTACATTACATTTGTCCAGCTTTTGACAGATTTGTCACATGGCAGGCCGTTACCGTGCACTCTTATCCTGTAAACAGAAAACCTTACCGGGAGAGAGGCAATGGCCCTGATTGTGGAATTTATTTGTGAGCTACCTAATGGCGTACATGCACGTCCGGCAAGCCACGTTGAAACGCTGTGTAATACTTTTTCATCGCAAATTGAGTGGCATAACCTGCGTACCGATCGCAAGGGCAACGCCAAAAGCGCGCTGGCGCTGATTGGCACCGATACACTGGTGGGCGATAACTGCCAGTTACTGATTTCTGGAGCCGACGAACAAGAAGCACACCAGCGTTTAAGCCAATGGCTGCGCGATGAATTTCCCCACTGTGACGCGCCGCTGGAAGAAGTAAAATCTGACGAACTGGAGCCGCTGCCGGTTTCACTGACTAATCTGAATCCGCGCATTATCCGCGCCCGCACCGTGTGTAACGGTAGCGCAGGCGGCATCCTGACGCCGATTTCCTCTTTAGATCTCAATGCACTGGGTAATCTTCCTGCCGCTAAAGATGCTGACGCCGAACAATCTGCACTGGAAAACGGCCTGACACTGGTACTGAAAAACATTGAGTTTCGTCTGCTGGATAGCGACGGTGCCACCAGCGCAATACTGGAAGCCCACCGTTCGTTAGCGGGCGATACCTCTTTACGTCAACACTTACTGGCGGGTGTCAGCGAGGGATTAAGCTGTGCCGAAGCGATTGTTGCCAGTGCGAATCACTTTTGCGAAGAGTTCGCCCGTTCCAGTAGTAGCTACCTGCAAGAGCGTGCGCTGGATGTGCGCGACGTCTGCTTCCAGTTACTCCAGCAAATTTACGGCGAACAACGCTTCCCGGCACCGGGTAAATTGACGCAGCCAGCCATTTGTATGGCGGATGAACTAACCCCCAGTCAGTTCCTCGAACTGGATAAAAATCACCTCAAAGGTCTGCTACTGAAAAGCGGCGGCACCACCTCACACACGGTGATCCTTGCCCGTTCATTTAATATTCCGACGCTGGTCGGCGTGGATATCGAGACCCTTAGCCCGTGGCTGCAACAAACGATTTATATCGACGGCAACGCCGGGGCGATTGTGGTCGAACCGACAGAAGCGGTGGCGCGTTATTATCAACAGGAAGCGCGCGTACAGGACGCTCTGCGTGAGCAACAACGTGTCTGGCTGACCCAGCAAGCCCGCACCGCTGATGGTATTCGTATCGAAGTTGCTGCTAACATCGCTCACTCGGTAGAAGCACAGGCTGCGTTTGGCAATGGCGCAGAAGGCGTTGGTCTGTTCCGCACTGAAATGCTCTATATGGATCGCACCAGTGCACCGGGCGAAAGCGAGTTGTACAACATTTTTTGTCAGGCGCTGGAATCCGCCAACGGGCGCAGCATTATTGTGCGTACTATGGATATTGGCGGCGATAAACCCGTTGATTATCTGAATATTCCCGCAGAAGCCAACCCATTCCTTGGTTATCGCGCGGTGCGTATTTATGAAGAATACGCGTCACTGTTTACCACGCAATTACGGTCGATCCTGCGCGCCTCTGCTCACGGCAGCCTGAAAATCATGATCCCGATGATCTCCTCAATGGAAGAGATCTTATGGGTGAAAGAAAAGCTGGCGGAAGCCAAACAGCAACTGCGTAACGAACACATTCCGTTTGATGAAAAGATCCCACTCGGCATCATGCTGGAAGTACCGTCGGTCATGTTCATTATCGACCAGTGCTGCGAAGAGATTGATTTCTTTAGTATCGGCAGTAACGACCTGACGCAGTATCTGCTGGCGGTGGATCGTGATAACGCTAAAGTCACCCGTCACTACAACAGTCTGAATCCGGCATTCCTGCGGGCGCTTGATTACGCCGTTCAGGCAGTGCATCGCCAGGGTAAATGGATCGGCCTGTGCGGAGAACTGGGGGCAAAAGGTTCCGTACTGCCGCTGCTGATCGGTTTAGGGCTGGATGAACTTAGCATGAGCGCACCGTCAATTCCGGCGGCAAAAGCACGCATGGCGCAACTCGACAGCCGCGAATGTCGTCAGTTGCTTAACCAGGCGATGGCCTGCCGTACTTCACTGGAAGTGGAGCATCTGCTGGCGCAGTTCCGTATGACGCAACAGGATGCGCCGCTGGTTACCGCCGAGTGCATCACGCTGGAAAGCGACTGGCGCAGCAAAGAAGAAGTGCTCAAAGGCATGACCGATAACCTGCTGCTGGCAGGACGCTGTCGCTATCCGCGGAAACTGGAAGCCGATCTGTGGGCGCGTGAGGCCGTCTTCTCTACCGGACTGGGCTTTAGTTTCGCCATTCCACACAGCAAATCAGAACATATTGAGCAGTCGACCATCAGTGTGGCTCGTCTGCAAGCACCTGTGCGCTGGGGCGATGATGAAGCACAATTCATCATTATGTTAACCCTGAACAAACACGCTGCGGGCGATCAGCATATGCGCATTTTCTCGCGCCTCGCTCGCCGCATCATGCACGAAGAATTCCGTAACGCGCTGGTTAACGCCGCTTCCGCCGACGCTATCGCCAGCCTGCTGCAACATGAACTGGAACTGTAAAAGGAAACATCATGGAACTGTATCTGGACACCGCTAACGTCGCAGAAGTCGAACGTCTGGCACGCATATTCCCGATTGCCGGAGTGACGACTAACCCGAGCATTATTGCTGCCAGCAAGGAGTCCATCTGGGATGTACTGCCGCGTCTGCAAAAAGCGATTGGTGATGAGGGCATTCTGTTTGCTCAGACTATGAGCCGCGACGCACAGGGCATGGTAGAAGAAGCGAAACGTCTGCGCGACGTTATTCCGGGAATTGTGGTGAAAATTCCGGTAACATCCGAAGGTCTGGCAGCAATTAAATTGCTGAAAAAAGAAGGCATTACCACGCTGGGAACCGCAGTCTACAGCGCCGCACAAGGGCTATTAGCCGCACTGGCTGGCGCAAAATACGTGGCCCCCTATGTAAACCGCGTGGACGCTCAGGGCGGAGACGGCATTCGTACCGTACAGGAGCTGCAAGCGTTACTGGAAATGCACGCGCCAGAAAGCATGGTGCTGGCAGCCAGCTTTAAAACACCGCGTCAGGCGCTGGATTGTTTGCTGACAGGATGTGAATCCATCACACTGCCCTTAGATGTAGCGCAACAAATGCTTAACACCCCTGCGGTAGAGTCAGCTATAGAGAAGTTCGAGCACGACTGGAATGCCGCATTTGGCAATACTCATCTCTAAAGGAGCAATTATGGACCGCATTATTCAATCACCAGGTAAATACATCCAGGGCGCTGATGTAATTAATCGCCTGGGCGAATACCTGAAACCGCTGGCAGAACGTTGGTTAGTTGTTGGCGATAAATTTGTATTAGGTTTTGCTCAGGCAACCGTCGAGCAAAGCTTTAAAGATGCCGGGCTGGTTGTTGAAATCGCACCCTTTGGCGGTGAATGTTCGCAAAATGAAATCGATCGTCTACGTGGCATCGCAGAAACCGCACAGTGTGGTGCAATTCTCGGTATTGGCGGCGGTAAAACCCTTGATACCGCCAAAGCACTGGCACATTTCATGGGTGTTCCGGTAGCAATCGCTCCGACTATCGCCTCTACCGACGCACCGTGCAGTGCGCTGTCTGTTATCTACACCGATGATGGTGAGTTTGACCGCTATCTGCTGCTGCCGAACAACCCGGAACGCGTCATTGTGGATACCAAAATTGTTGCTGGCGCACCTGCACGTCTGTTAGCGGCGGGTATTGGCGATGCGTTGGCAACCTGGTTTGAAGCACGTGCCTGTTCCCGCAGCGGCGCAACCACGATGGCGGGCGGTAAATGTACTCAGGCAGCACTGGCTCTGGCTGAACTGTGCTACAACACCCTGCTGGAAGAAGGCGAAAAAGCGATGCTTGCCGCTGAACAGCATGTGGTGACTCCGGCGCTGGAACGTGTGATTGAAGCTAACACCTATTTGAGCGGCGTGGGCTTTGAAAGCGGCGGCCTGGCGGCGGCGCACGCGGTGCACAATGGCCTGACGGCCATTCCGGATGCGCATCACTATTATCACGGTGAAAAAGTGGCATTCGGTACGCTGACGCAACTGGTTCTGGAAAACGCACCAGTTGAGGAAATCGAAACCGTAGCTGCGCTGTGCCATGCTGTCGGCCTGCCAATTACCCTGGCACAACTGGATATTAAAGAAGATATCCCGGCGAAAATGCGGATTGTCGCAGAAGCATCTTGTGCAGAAGGTGAAACTATTCACAACATGCCTGGCGGCGCCACGCCAGATCAGGTTTACGCCGCACTGCTGGTAGCCGACCAGTATGGTCAGCGTTTCCTGCAAGAGTGGGAATAACCTACGCCAAACTCCCGGCTTGTCCGGGAGTTTTTTATCCGCTTCTGGACATTTTCTCCACAGAACAATCGTTAGCCCGGAAGGTCGAATCTGTGACTCTTATTTTCACGGACGAAACAGATGAAAGCTTCACTGGCGTTGGTCAGCCTTCTAACGGCATTTACCAGCCACTCCTTAAAATCTCCCGCCGTTCCACCAACCGTGGTACAAATCCAGGCCAACACCAACCTTGCCATCGCAGACGGTGCCAGACAGCAAATTAGCAGCACGCTATTTTACGATCCGGCGTATGTGCAGCTTACCTATCCTGGCGGTGATGTCCCGCAGGAACGCGGCGTATGTTCTGATGTAGTGATCCGCGCATTACGCAGCCAGCAGGTAGATTTGCAGAAGCTGGTTCATGAAGATATGGCGAAGAATTTTGCCGAGTACCCGCAAAAATGGAAGTTAAAGCGCCCGGACAGCAACATCGATCACCGTCGGGTGCCTAATCTGGAAACCTGGTTTATCCGCCACGATAAAACACGCCCCACCAGCAAGAACCCCAGTGACTATCAAGCGGGCGATATTGTCTCCTGGCGATTAGATAACGGGCTGGCACATATTGGGGTGGTTTCAGATGGCTTCGCCCGCAACGGTACGCCACTGGTGATACATAACATTGGCGCAGGCGCGCAGGAAGAAGATGTGTTGTTTAGCTGGCAGATTGTCGGGCACTACCGCTATTTTGCTAAATAAGCGATAGCGCCCAGGGAAGACGCTCTTCAGATTTTTTTTACGCTGACAGCTTCTTTTTTCTTACGGCTTACCAGCGCCAGTGCCAGCACAATCAGCACAATACCGCTGCCTTCAACCGCGCCGGGGTTTTCACCAAGCAGCCACCAGGAAAAGAGTACGCCGCAAACAGGAACCGCCAGCGTGCTTAAGCTGGCAATACTGGCAGGTAAGTTTTTCAGTACAAATAGCCACAAACTCCAGGCCAGTGCCGTCGCCAGAATCGCACTGTAGGCCAGCGCCCAGAACACCGTGGGCTGCCAGTCAATTTCACGTTGCGGCACCAGCCAGGCGACCACACTCATCACCAGCGCCGCATAAAGCATCTGCCAGGATGTTAACGACAATAAATCCACGCGCGGATAGCGGGCATAAAGGCGTTTCGCAACAATCGCACTCGCCCCCCAACTGATGCCGGAGAGGATTGCCAGGATGGCGCTTTTCATCGAGGAGAAATCGAGTTGCCACGGCTGTAACACCAGCAATAATCCAACGGCGGCAATCAGAATAGCGAAATATTGCCCGCGTCGCAGGCGTTCACCAAGAAACAGCGCCGCGAGAATCACCACCCAGAACGGCATGGTATAGCTCAGGATTGCCACCTTCCCTGCTCCGCCGCTCACCAACGCCCATTGCGCCAGTCCCACCATCCCGCAGGTTTGTAACAGGGCAATAGCTAAAGTGTATTTAAACGGCGTCGGACGCATACCGCGACCACGTAATAAAAGGACGATGAATAAAACGAGAGCGCCAAAAATGCAGCGTAAAGCAGTAAAGTCGAAGGCACCGATGTAGCTGGTGACTTGCTTCATGAAAATCCAGCTATAACTCCAGATAAGTGTGAGCACAACCAGGCCACTGATTGCCAGTGGGTTGCTCTTTCCTGCGGCAGACATGAGAGATCCAGTGTGTAGTTTTCCTGTGGACACTATACGCTGGTAAAGAAACTTCAGCGACCGCCTGAAAGGCAGTCGCTGAAGGAGTTCAGATTACAGCAGGTCGAAACGGTCGAGGTTCATCACTTTCACCCATGCCGCCACGAAGTCTTTAACAAACTTCTCGTGGGCGTCGCTGCTGGCGTAAACTTCTGCCAGCGCACGCAGGACGGAGTTAGAACCAAATACCAGGTCCGCACGGCTGGCAGTGTATTTCACTTCACCCGTTTCACGGTCACGGCCTTCGAACAGCTCTTTCGATTCGTCGGTCGCTTTCCACTCGTAACGCATATCCAGCAAGTTCACAAAGAAGTCATTGCTCAATACGCCCACGCGGTCAGTAAAGACGCCGTTTTTGCTGCCATCGAAGTTGGCACCCAGTACGCGCATCCCGCCGACCAACACCGTCATTTCCGGTGCAGTCAGGGTCAATTGCTGTGCTTTATCGATCAACAGAGATTCAGTTGTAGCCTCACCCGCCGCAGCACGATAGTTACGGAAACCGTCGGCAACAGGTTTGAGCAGCTCAAACATCTCAATGTCAGTCTGATCCTGGCGCGCGTCTACACGGCCCGGTGTAAACGGAACATTAACGCTGATACCCGCCGCACTCGCCGCTTTTTCAACACCAACGACACCGGCAAGAACAATAATGTCGGCAAGCGACGCTGTATGGGAGGATTTGTAGATCCCTTCCAGCACCGGCAATGCACGTGCTGCTGCGGCATTAACTTCCCAGTCGCGCTGTGGAGCCAATGCCAGACGCGCACCATTCGCGCCGCCACGTTTATCCCCACCGCGGAAGGTGGAGGCGGAAGCCCAGGCAACAGAAACCAGCTCGCTCACGGAGAGGCCAGATTCAGCAATCGCCGCCTTAAGATTAAGGATATCTTCCTCGCTCGGGTTGAAGAACACATGTGGCAGCGGATCTTGCCAGATCAGATCTTCTTTCGGCACTTCCGGTCCGATGTAGCGAGATTTCGGCCCCATATCCCTGTGCGTCAGTTTGAACCATGCACGGGCAAAGGCTTCGTTGAACGCTTGTGGATCATCGAGGAAGCGACGTGAAATCTTCTCAAACTCTGGATCAAAACGCAGAGTCAGGTCAGTGACCAACATCGTCGGCTTACGTTTCTTCGACGGATCGAACGGATCCGGGATAATTTCCGGTGCATCGACTGCTTCAAACTGGATGGCACCTGCCGGACTACGAGTCTGTACCCACTCATATTTGAACAGGTTTTCGAAGAAATAGTTGCTCCACTGAGTCGGCGTTTGCGTCCAGACCACTTCCAGGCCTGAAGTAATGGCATCGGCACCGACACCGGAACCAAAATCACTTTTCCAGCCTAAGCCCTGGTTTTCGATCGGTGCGGCTTCCGGATCAGGACCTACGTGCGTTGCCGGGCCTGCGCCGTGAGTTTTACCTAACGTATGACCACCTGCGATCAGCGCAACGGTTTCTTCGTCGTTCATTCCCATATTGCCAAATGTCGCGCGAATAGCTGCAGCCGCAGAAAGCGGTTCACCGCTGGCATTTGGTCCTTCCGGGTTAACGTAAATCAGCCCCATTTCGGTTGCTGCTAATGGCCGTTTTGCCAGCTCTTCCGGATTACGGTGGGCAAGCCAGGTTTTTTCATCACCCCAGTTTACGTCGAGATCCGGTTCCCAGACGTCTTCACGACCGGCACCAAAACCGAAAGTACGGAAGCCAGAATTTTCCAGCGCCACGTTACCCGCAAGGATAAACAGGTCGGCCCAGGAGATTTTCTGACCATATTTTTGTTTGATTGGCCACAACAGACGACGCGCTTTATCCAGGCTGACGTTATCCGGCCAGGAGTTGAGCGGTGCAAAACGTTGCTGACCACGCCCCGCGCCACCGCGACCATCGATTGAACGGTAAGTCCCCGCGCCGTGCCAGGCCATACGAATAAACAGACCCGCGTAGCTGCCCCAGTCTGCTGGCCACCACGGTTGGGACTCTGTCAGCAGCTCTTTCAGATCTTTTTTCAGGCCGTAGTAATCTAGCTTGCTAAATTCTTTGCGGTAGTCGAAGTCCTCACCCAGTGGGTTAGAACGGTTAGAATGTTGGTTTAACAGGTCAACACGGAGTTGTTTTGGCCACCAGTCATGAGTGGTTGTTCCCGCACCGGCGCTCTGGTCATGACCGCCATGATGGAACGGACATTTTCCGCTAGCTGTTGTGTTATGGATATCGTCAGACGTGCTCATCAATATGCTCCCTCTACAGTGTTACCCTTAAGATACACAGCGTTAGAGAGAAGTTATAATTGAATTAATCCACGGATGCGATAGTTGGGATCTTACATATCATTAGTTAAAGAGATGTAGATCAAAATGATCTTAAATAAGCCTTTTTGATTATGTCCGATTACGGATAAATACTTTATACAAAGAGGCTTTATCGCTGTTTTCTCCCTGTTCCTTTAAGGAATAAAGGAGAAAAAGCGAGTCAATAGTTTTGCTGGTCTGCCCCCTCGCTTCGAGGAGGCATTTTGTGCTTTGTTTTAATTTTGTGATCACTGTGTGATTTTCACCGAAACAAAAACACTTATAAACCCGGTCTAACACCCAGCGTATGGCAAATCGCGTAACTCATTTCAGCACGGTTCAGAGTATAGAAGTGGAAATCTTTTACCCCTTCACGGCTTAAAATTTTCACCATATCCATCGCGATATTTGCACCCACCAGTTTACGGGTTTCGGCGTCGTCATCCAGGCCGTCAAACATTTGTGCCATCCACGCCGGAATGCGCACGTTAGTCATGTCGGCAAATTTCTTCGCCTGTTTAAAGTTAGAGACCGGCAAAATGCCCGGAATAATTTCCACATCAATCCCCGCAGAGACACAACGGTCGCGAAAGCGCAGGTAGCTTTCGACATCAAAGAAGAATTGAGTGATAGCGCGGTTGGCTCCAGCATCCACTTTGCGTCTCAGGTTGAGTAAATCCGCCTGGGCGCTTTTCGCTTCCGGGTGAACTTCCGGATACGCCGCTACTGAAATATCGAAATCCGCGACTTCTTTTAACAGCTCCACCAGGTCAGAAGCATACATTTCCGGCTTACCGCTTCCCGACGGCAGGTCACCACGCAGCGCCACGATATGGCGAATACCGTTATTCCAGTAGTCACGGGCGATGGTGCGCAGCTCGTCGGGAGTCGCATCAATGCAGGTAAGATGCGGTGCAGCTTCCAGACCAGTACGCTCTTTAATACCTTTAATAATACTGTGCGTGCGGTCGCGCTCGCCGGAGTTCGCACCATAGGTCACCGAAACAAATTTTGGTTTCAGGCTGCTAAGACGATCGATGGAGTTCCACAGGGTCTGCTCCATTTCACTGGTACGCGGCGGGAAAAACTCGAACGAAACGTTAATCTGCCCCTGGACTTCTGCCAGACTCTGATTCAGGGCATCCCGCTGGCTGGCGTGAAAAAAGCTCATACCTTACCTCATCAATCGCTTGTAGTTATATGTTGTGTTGTGAACATCTATCCGTTTAGACGTCCAGATGTAAAGATGAAGGAAAAGCGGAGGAGCGTCAACCGAAAAATGACCAATGATGGTGAGGAAAAATCAGGAAAGATGAGAAAAATTCAGGATGGTAAGGAAAAGAAAATCCGGAATGCAAGGCAGACCGGATTACAGATGCAGGCTGACAACGTACTTATTGCTTCTTGCCGGATGTAGCGCAAACGCTTCATCCGGCCTATAACCAAATGATAAATCAATATATTTAGTTAGAAACCATAGACACGAAAACATGTGTACCAGGCATTATTAGATTCCTGAAATTACAACAACTGCGCCAGGCGGTTAATATCCGACTGAATCGCCCCGGCGGTGACGTCGCGCCCAGCGCCTGGCCCACGGATCACCAGCGGGTTATCGCGATACCAGCGGCTTTCGATGGCAAAGACGTTATCGCACGGCAGCAGTGATGCCAGCGGATGGTCTTCACGCACCGCTTCTACACCAACACGCGCTTTGCCATTGGCATCGAAACGCGCCACGTAGCGCAGCACCAGCCCCATTTCGCGGGCGGCTTCCAGTCGTTGCACCATCTGCTCATTCAGTTCATCGCCGTTTTCAAAGAAGTGGTCGATGCTGCCGCCTTCACAATGTGCTGGCACCAGCGACTCCACGCGCACCTGGTCCGGTTCAATGTTGTAACCCGCTTCACGCGCCAGAATCACCAGTTTGCGCATCACGTCTTTACCGGAAAGGTCATCACGCGGGTCAGGCTCGGTTAAGCCCTGTTGCCACGCCTGATCCACCAGTTCGGTAAACGGCACGCTGCCGTCGAATTGCAGGAACAGCCAGGAGAGCGTGCCGGAGAAGATCCCGCTGATCGACAAAATAGTGTCGCCGCTGTCGATCAGATCGCGCACAGTGTGGTTGATCGGCAAGCCCGCGCCGACGGTGGCGTTATACAACCAGTGACGTCCGGTCTTTTCGAAAGCGTCGTGGATCTGGCGATATTTGTTGCTGTCGCTGGCTCCCGCCAGTTTGTTGGCGCTGATAACGTGGAAACCGTGACTGGCGAAATCGAGATACTGGTCAGCAAGCTGCTGACTGGCGGTAACGTCCAGCACCACTAAATCATCATACGGATGGGCGCGCATCCACAGGAACAGCGACTCTTCATCCTGCTCGACGGCTTCATCATTGAAGAAGGCTAACGCGCGGCTGGCGTCCAGGCCATCATAGCTCAACAGGCTGCGGCGGCTGTCCACCACGCCTGCCAGCACAAACTCAAATCCGGTACGCGCCGAGAGCGTACTTTGCTCACGAGAGAACAGTTCCAGCCAACGCGAACCGATATTGCCCTTACCGAACAGGACCAGGCCGATGCGTTTTTCCGCGCGGAAGACGGACTGATGCAGTCCCTGAATAAGGCTTTCGGTCGGGCCGGTGCGTAGTACTGCCACCAGACTGATACCGTCATCCGACTGCCAGGTAAATTCGACCGGCTGACCTTTCAGTTGCTGCCAGAAACGGTGGCAATGCAGTGGGTTACGGGTGACACCTGCGCCTACCATCGCTACCAACGCCAGCCCCTGACGCAGACGCAGTTCGCCTGGCAATCCTGCTTCATCGAGAATTTTCAGGGCGCTATCAGCCACTTCGGAGGTGTAGCAAAATTGCAGCAACTGGCGATCGTTATGCACGCCAACTGCCAGCGGACGCACCTGAGCACGTTTCAAAATCTGGTCGATTTCTTTATGTGCCAGTTTGAAATCCTGGCGGGTTGGCACCTGAAACTCAATCAAACAGACATCGTCGTGGCTGGTGACAATTCGCGCACCAGTGCCGGAAGCCAGTACACGTTCAATACGCGTAGAACCTTGATCCGGCGTATAGCTACAGCGCAGTTGCAGGTCGATTTCGCTACCAGAAACGGGCTGTAAGGTACGGGCGTGGAGAACAGGGGCTGCCAGACGCGCCAGTTCGCTGGCTTCATCAAGACGCAGCAATGGCAGCAGACAGGCATCTTTCACTTTGCGCGGGTCGGCGCTGTATACCCCGGCGACATCGCTCCAGATAGTTACGCGGGAAACACCCGCCAGCGCACCGATTTGGGTGGCGGAATAGTCGGAACCGTTACGCCCCAGCAGTACCGTTTCACCGGCGTTGTTACGGCTGATAAACCCGGTCACAACCAGACGTTTGCCCGGATGCTGCACCAGCAATTGTTGTAGCAACGGATAAGACAGGCCTTCATCAACCTGCGGTTGTGCGGCGCGTTCAGCGCGTAAAAATTCACGGGCATCGAGCCAGGCCGCAGGCAGTCCTTGTTGGTTAAGCACTGCGGACATCAAACGCGCCGACCATACTTCACCGTGGCCTACCACTTCCGCATATACTGCGTCGGTGATACCGCTGTCGAGCTGCGCCGCCAGACGTTCCAGATCGCTGACAAAGGCGCTGATGAGGCTATCGGCTTCTTCGGCGGGTAACAGGCCGCTAATCAGATCGCACTGATAACGACGTAGCGTTTGTTGAACCTGATGCGCAGAGAGACGATCGGTCTGGCTTAGTTTCAACCAGTTAATCAACTGGTTAGTGGTGCTACCCGCGGCGGAAACCACCATCATATCGTCGGGCTGAGAGTACTCCGCCATAATGCCCGCAACACGCAAATAACACTTCACATCAGCCAGACTACTGCCACCAAATTTATGCAGTTGACAACCTTTCGCCCCTGCCTGCGCAATCACACTCATTTTTACCCCTTGTTTGCAGCCCGGAAGCCATTTTCCAGGTCGGCAATTAAATCTTCGCCATCTTCAATACCGGTGGAGATACGCAACAGCGTCTCGGAGATCCCGGCGGCAGCACGCGCTTCTGGTGCCATGCCTGCGTGTGTCATGGTTGCGGCGTGAGAGATTAAACTTTCCACTCCCCCTAATGATTCCGCCAGCGTAAATAACGACAGCCCGCCCAGGAAGCGACGCAGCGTCTGCTCATCACCATCCAGTTCAAAACTCAACATTGCGCCAAAGCCTTTTTGCTGACGCACGGCAATTTCATGCCCCTGATTTTCCGGCAGCGACGGGTGATAAAGTTTTTTCACCAGCGGTTGGGTTTGCAGATATTTCACAATCGCCTGCGCGTTGCGCTGAGCCAGGTCCATACGCGGAACCAGAGTTCGCAGACCACGCAGCAACAAATAACTGTCAAACGCACCACCCGTCACGCCAATATTGTTTGCCCACCAGGCCAGTTCGGTGACCACATCCGGATCTTTAGCAATCACCACGCCAGCCACTACGTCAGAGTGGCCATTCAGATATTTCGTACATGAATGCAACACCAGATCGGCACCCAATGCCAGCGGATTTTGTAATGCCGGGCTTAAGAAGGTGTTATCCACCACGCTCACCGCCCCAACTTCCCTTGCCAGATGGCAGATTTTCGCAATATCCACGACGCGTAACAATGGATTACTGGGGCTTTCTACCAATACCAGTTTGGGCTTTTCTGCCAGTGCCGCTTGTAATGCCTGCTCATCACCTTGATCAACAAACAGCACGCGATAACAACCACGCTTCGCCAGACTGTCGAACAGACGATAGCTGCCGCCGTAACAATCGTGCGGCGCAACCAACAGATCGCCCGGCTTCAAAAAGACGGTAGTCACCAGATGGATGGCTGACATGCCGGTATTAGTAAGCACCGCGCCAGCGCCACCTTCCAGTTCTGCCAGCGCACGCTGCACGACATCGCGCGTCGGGTTGCCGCGACGCGAGTAATCATGCGCACGCGGTTCATTAAATCCGGTAAAATTATAGGTGCTGGAAAGATGGATCGGTGGGACAACGCAACCATACTGTTCGTCGTCATTTAACCCGCTACGCACTGCGATGGTGGCCTGTTTACGCGTCATGTGATGAAGTTCCCTGGGCTGAGTCGGTGAAAAGACAGGCACCAGAGTAAACATTGTGTTAATGGACGTCAATACATCTGGACATCTAAACTTCTTTGCGTATAGATTGAGCAAATCAGAAATTGCCGTTAAAATTACATGCATTATCACGCTGACAGGCGCATTACACGATGTCACGGTAGCGCCTGTACGGTAAACTATGCGGGTTTATGACCAGTAACCTTATTAATTGTACGGTCTGGTCTCAATTTATTGACGAAGAGGATTAAGTATCTCATGGCTGAATGGAGCGGCGAATATATCAGCCCATACGCTGAGCACGGCAAGAAGAGTGAACAAGTCAAAAAGATTACGGTTTCCATTCCTCTTAAGGTGTTAAAAATCCTCACCGATGAGCGCACGCGTCGTCAGGTGAATAACCTGCGTCACGCTACCAACAGCGAACTGCTGTGTGAAGCGTTTCTGCATGCCTTTACCGGGCAACCGCTGCCGGATGATGCCGATCTGCGTAAAGAGCGCAGCGACGAAATCCCGGAAGCGGCAAAAGAGATCATGCGTGAGATGGGGATTAACCCGGAGACGTGGGAATACTAAAGCGGAAAAGAGCGGCGTGGGGAGTGCTGCCAAAGGCAAAATCGCCTGATGCGCTACGCTTATCAGGCCTACGTCATATTGCAATCTATTGAATTTGCACGAACTTGTAGGCCGGATAAGGCGTTCACGCCGCATCCGGCATAAACAACAAGCACGTTGTCAGCGGCTCAGATCTAACCCACCGCCTTTTTATACATGGACGTTTAACGATGAAAATCAGGCTACTCATCCCCAGCCTGCTGGTTTCTGCGCCAGCCTTTGCCTGGCAGCCACAAACCGGCAACATCATCTTTCAGATCTCTCGCTCATCGCAAAGTAAAGCGATCCAACTGGCGACCCATTCCGATTACAGCCATACCGGTATGCTGGTGATACGCAATAAAAAGCCCTACGTCTTTGAAGCCGTCGGCCCGGTGAAATACACCCCGCTGAAGCAGTGGATCGCCCACGGTGAAAAGGGCAAATACATTGTGCGCCGTGTTGAAGGCGGGCTGAATACCGAACAACAGCAAAAACTGGCGCAAGCGACAAAACGTTATCTTGGTAAACCGTATGACTTCAGCTTCTCGTGGAGCGACGATCGCCAGTATTGTTCAGAAGTGGTGTGGAAGGTGTATCAGAACGCGCTGGGAATGAGCGTGGGCGAGCAGCAAAAACTGAAAGAGTTCGATCTTAGCAACCCGCTGGTCCAGGCGAAGCTCAAAGAACGCTACGGCAAAAATATCCCGCTTGAAGAAACGGTGGTTTCACCACAGGCCGTTTTCGATGCGCCACAACTCACTACCGTCGCTAAAGAATGGCCGCTGTTTTCCTGGTAATGGGCCAATCACCTCGTGACTGGCCCCCAAAATCTAATTTTTATTGGTCTGAAGCTCTTGCGAAAACGCAGCCACGTCATTTTGACGCTGTCGTTCCATAGCGACCGCGCCAAAGTGCGTTAGCGTACAGAAAATAATGCAACAGATAACACCAGCAAGCAGAAGATAAAAACCGCCATCCCAACCTACCTGATCGACCATAACACCAAACAAACTTGTACCAAGCGTTGCGCCAAGAATATAACTCATAAAACCACGCAAACCGACTGCGGAACCCACGGCAAAACTGGGGACAATTTCCATTGTCTGCACAGAAGCCAGGAACTGCGGAACATAGATAAGGCAGCCTACGCAAGCAGCAAAAATGGTAATAGAGAGCAGAGAGTCGCTTTTCCAGTAGCCCAGCAGGCAGAAGAAAATCAATACCATACTGATAATCGCGGGTGGCATACGGCGACCATGAAATAATTTATCACTCAACCAGCCAGCAAATAACGTCGTTGGAATAGCCGCCCATTCAAAAATTAAAAATGCCGTGCTCATTTCAGTCTTCGTAAAATGTTTCACGCTTAACAGGTAAATGGGCAACCAACTGATAATTCCGAAACGCACCATATAGACAAAAACATCAACGAAAGAGACGAACCATGCATTCTTGTTTTTTAGCACATAGGTACAAAAAATTTGCCAGGCAGTCATATCTTCTGGCGCACGATCATCTTTTGCTTTAATGCTGACGTCGTCCGGAACAATTTCGCTTAATGGTGGTAAACCTTCACTTACGGGAGAACCTTTACCTGTCATCAGCACGACTATAGCAATGACAACTGATACAATCGCTGGAACAACATACGTTGCTATTTTCCAGTGTTCAGTACCCAATACGGCAAATGCACCACCAACAATCGGAGCAACAATACCGCCCCCCACATTGTGCGAAATATTCCAGACCGCACCGACGATGCCCCGTTCTTTACGAGGGAACCAGTTGGCTATTGTAATAAACGAAGGGCCAACGCCCATCCCTTGAAAGAGGCCATTCAGAATGACAAGTCCCGCAAACATCCAAAAAGCAAAACTAAAACCAAGCGCCACGTTAACGAGGGCGCAAAGAACTAAACCCACAGCCATATAGACTTTAGGATTAGCTTTGTCTGCCAGGCTACTCATTACCCCTTTACTAATACCATAGGCGATTAGCATACAACTGCTAAGTAGCCCTATTTGAGTCGCAGACAGATTAAGATCTTGTTTTAAATAAGGTGTGGAGAGAACAAAGTTATTCCTGACAATATAATACGAAAGATAACCGATAAACACGCTAAATAGCGCCTGCATACGATAACGATTATAGGTATTCTTTATTTCACTTTCAGGAACCTTATGTGTTGCCACTTGAGGTTTCAATAGAGAAAGCATACATCACCTTCCAGTTCATAGAGTTATTTTAAACAGCAATGCTAGTTGCTACTCTCTGATGAGTATTTCAAAAGCCCTTGCTTCATTGGTTTTGAAGATAGTGAAGCAAGAGAGTTTAAGTTACAATACAAGGCAAATGAGTCAAAATTGACTCAAAAATACAAATATCATGTTCCATTTCTTTCCCATTTTCACATCCCAAAATAGAATTCGGCTCTTATTTAAGTCTTAACGGGTTACAACAGCCCCAATATAAAAATAATTCCTTTTATTAATTTTTTCAGTTTTTGATGTCAGTCACATATTTTGTATCTATACACGTGATCATTGAAGATACTTGATTTTACCCTATCGGAGGATCATGCTGCGCAACATGAAAGTTTTCATCACCGCTCAACAACAAGGAGGACTTAAACATTTTCATGATATCCTTCATGACAAGCACATTTGCGCTCGAATTAAAGCCATTCTTCCGGCGCATGAAGGCTGGCGCAAAGAAACAATAGAATCCGGTCATAACCTGAATCCGATAGCGCAAGTGTGGAAATTAATTACCGAGCATACCCATAACAACCGCTATTTCCGCAAGATACACGTGTTCAGAGGTGCAATATTGATCTTTTTTTAACAAACGCTTCCGGATATAGTGACGCTGGCTACATCCAAATTAATGATAATTTCCGATACTGACACAAGTGTCTTGCTGTTCATTGAGTATATTAGCGAACGGATAATGATATGAATTACAGCGTAAGAGTTTTTCTCTCGTTAATAGGATTTTTGACATGATTCGTATTATACAACGAACACTAATCTGTTGGCTTTTATGCGTCAACGTCACCTCAGCACAAGAGCTGGTGATTGCTACAACGCTTTCTTCGGAAGCGACAGAGCACATTATCAGTCAATGGCAAAAGCAACCCCTGGCAACCCAAATCCGAACACTCAACCGAACCAGTGCATCCATTGAGCGCCTGCTTGAAAATCCATTGGGTGAAAATATTGATCTGGTATTGAGTTCATCCCCCATGTTGCTACAGCGATTACAAAGTAAAAACCTGCTCCAGCCATTTAATAATCAGATAGAAACAAGCAGAAAGTTAGTCCCCGACTCTATTCGGTCAACCACCGTTGCAGTTGCAGTATCGGGCTATGGCATCCTGATCAATGTAGCGCATCTGGAAGATAAAAATGAGCCAGTACCTACTTCATGGAAGGAATTAAGCAGGTCACGTTATCAAGGAACCTTATTAATGAGTAGCCCTTCGCGTTCAGATACCACTCATCTGATGATTGAAGATCTCCTGCAACAACAAGGATGGAATAACGGCTGGAGCACACTACTGAAAATAGGCGGCAATCTCGCGACCATTTCATCACGTAGTTTCGGTGTAGCAAATAAGATCAGCACAGGGTTGGGAGACGCTGGTCCGATAATCGACAATTACGCTAACGTACTGCTTAATAATTCAACCTTACGTTTCAGTTATTTCCCAAACTCTCGCGCAGCACCTATGTTTATTGCTATCACAAACGGCAGTGAACATTCACAGGAGGCGGGTCGTTTTATTAATTTCTTATTGAGCCAGGAAGGACAACAAGCATTGAGCGATTCTGACTCAGGAAAGTATCCGGTATACCCACTGCCCTCCGGCACTCCTCTCGCGGAGCAACAACTACGATTATTTTCCTCCCCTTCCCTTGATTATCCGTTGATTATGCAACGCCAAAAGCTCGTGCAATTGTTATTTGATAATGCGATTACTTTTCGCCTTACCGAACTTCAAAACACCTGGAAATCATTATATGCCGCAGAACATCGGCTTAAGCGTAAATTGCCAGATGTGCGCGCATTATTAACAGCCGTTCCTGTTACCCCACAACAGGCTATTAATTCCATGTATCTGCAGCAATTCGAACTGCAATCAGGCTTTCGTGAAGCTCAGATCATGGCATGGCAGCAGTTTTTCCTGCATCAACAGCAATTAGTGAACATGCAACTCGAGTCATTAAAGTGAAACAACTACATACTATAGGGACGAGCTTACGCCTCGCCTTTGTTTTTAGTGCCGTTCTTACGCTATTCGTTAGCGTAGTTAGCCTCTATTCGTGGTATGAACAAAATTCTCAGGTTCGCTACGCGCTTGATGATTATTTCCCGCGGATTCAGGCTTCATTTCTTTTTGAAGAAAACCTTACCGCATTGGTAAATGAATTCAATGAGCTACAACAGACAACCAATACCGTTAATCGTCTTCAGGTGAGGGAACAAATTGAACAACGGCTACAAAAAATTAAGGCCATTAATCCCCATCTTGATTCAGTACATCAAAATGCGCTTAACCAACAGGTTGCCAGTAGTCACAGATTGCTTAGCAAGCTCGATAGCGCGGTGAATAACAACAATCAAGAAAAAGGAAAACTCGACGTTATATCCTCAAGAGTTAACTGGTTACATGATGATTTCAATAATGAGCTTAACTCTCTGACTCAGGATTTAAGTTGGCAACAATCGTCGTTGCTCAATCAACTCAGCCAACGAAAAGATCTGCACGAAAATCAGGATTTGCAAAATGCTCAACAAACTATTCAAAAAGAATTACAACTTGTTTTCGAACTTTCACATATAGAAACCCAGATCGTCAGCACACTGAAGGAGATGCTTAACACACATAGTGGAGATATAGATTCGTTAAAACAACATATTCAATACCTGAATTTTTTGAAGCACAGCATTGACGAAAATGTGAGATCGTTATCGTCTTATTCCAGTACCATCACATTACATCAGACGGTTTATTCCTTGTGGGAGCTTGGTACTCAACAAAATTATCTACCCGGAACCCTCGCTGCCTGGCAGCAAGCTCAACAGACCCTCATGAGTACTATCGGGGATAAAGAGCGTGTATTTACGCAAATACGCAACCAATTAGAAACTCAATTAGGAAATAGCCATCAACAACTACAAACATTCAATCTACGATTGGAAAAAATAATGCAAATCAGCGGGCTACTGATTTTGTCGGCTATGGTTACCGCCTTGCTGTTCGTCATTCTGGTAAATTACCTCTACATTCGTCCCAGAATGATCCGCCGATTTCAGTTACTGAATGATGCCGTCGTCAAGTTAAGCAATGGTGAACTCGATGCTGATATCCCTGTCTCCGGCAACGATGAACTTGGGAGAATTGCCAACCTGCTCCGCCAGACCATTGAACAAATTAATCAACAACAACGTCAACTGGAGCAGGAAATATGCGATCGAATAGCGACTGAAAAAAACCTTCGTACTGCACAAAGTGAATTGATCCAAACCGCAAAACTGGCCGTAGTCGGGCAGACAATGACAACACTGGCACATGAAATTAATCAACCACTTAATGCATTATCTATGTATCTGTTCAGTGCCAACCGCGCTTTAGAACAACAAGACGTTGGTTTGGTAAAAAATTATATCGTCACTATGCGATCGCTGGTCGAACGCATGGATAACATCGTTAAACGACTGCGCAACTTCGCCCGCCGTCGTGATAGTGAATTAGCTGGCGGCGCAATCAATTTACAGCAGGTAATTTATTCATCCTGGGAACTTCTGGCATTGAAACATCGACCACTGAAAGCCTCTCTTCACTACCCGGATCATTTCCCTGCTGTGTATGGCGATGATGTTTTAATTCAACAAGTTTTAGTTAATTTATTTACCAATGCCCTGGAAGCCTGTCTGGAAGAACCGCCCACAATAACCATTAACTTTGAAGAAGAAGCCACCACTGTAACGCTATATATTGCTGACAATGGAAAAGGCTGGCCTGTGCTTCTGGCTGATCGACTATTAACACCTTTTACCACTGACAAAGCTGTAGGTTTGGGTATTGGCCTTTCGATTAGTCATTCTATTATGCGTCAGTGCCAGGGAGAGTTACATATCGCGTCTACTCTCGACCACCATGCGCTGGTTATTCTACGTTTCAGGAAGCTTTAAGCATGACAGACACTCACCCAACAATACTGTTAATTGATGACGATAATGATGTTCTGCAAGCCTACAGCGCTCTCTTACAGCAAGAGGGTTATGTAGTATGTACCTGTAGCAACCCTTCAGAGGCCCTACAATTGCTGCAAAATACCTGGGAAGGCATCGTTGTGTGCGACGTTTGCATGCCAGATATTTCAGGCATTATGCTGCTGGAAAAAATAACGCTGATCGACCCTAATCTTCCTATTCTGATGATCACCGGTCATGGCGATGTTCCTATGGCCGTTGAAGCGGTAAAAAAGGGAGCGTGGGATTTCCTGCAAAAACCGGTCAATCCGGAACAATTTCTATCACTTATCGAAAAAGCACTGGCAGAGCGTGAAGCTTATCTGGAACAAAAAAAATGGCGACACACTCAGTTTAATCGACACTTAATCGGTAACAGCGGCTGGATCCGCCAGACACGCCAACAACTTGAAACGCTGGCAGAAACCGATCTTCCCGTCTGTTTTTACGGCGAACCGGGTACAGGGAGAACATTAGCTGCTCATTATCTTCATCAATTTAGTTCTCGCAAAGAAAGACCTTTAATTGAACGTACACTCAGCGCTAATAGTCAGCAACCGTTGGAAGAATGGGTGAAAGAGGCAGAAGGTGGCACGCTGTTATTAAAAGAACTTGAACATTTAACACAAGAAAATCAGCGTCTCTTGATTCAACTCCAGGAACGCCCACAGGATCGATCGTTTCGTCTGATGGTTGTTAATCAAAGCCCTCTGGCTGAACTGGCCGCCGCACAGAAAATCATTCCCGCATTGTATTTTCTTTTTTCACTCACCCACATTGAATGCCCACCACTAAGCCAACGACCGGGGGATATTGAACCTATTTTTCACCATTATCTGACACTCACCTGTAAACGATTAAATCGCCAACAGCCGTTGCTGGGAAAAACGTTTTATAAACGGCTGATGGCGCGTGCCTGGCCGGGTAATATCATTGAATTGGTGAATGCGGCAGAACTGGTTGCAGTAGGTGTTTTAATGCTGGACGATTCGGTCAATTTGCAGATGATGGAGACTGATCCAGCACCGCTGGATGAACGAGTAGAAAGTTATGAAAGACAAATAATTATTGATGCTCTCAACTTCCACCAGGGTCGTATAAACGACGTTGCAGATTACTTTCAGATACCCAGAAAAAAGCTGTATTTGCGCATGAAAAAATACGGTATCGATAAAATGGATTTTCGCGATGAAAGAAAAGATAAAAAAACACAAACTCAATGAGTTATGTTGCTGATGAAAGTTTTCAGGCACAAAAAAAGCGCCGTGCGGCGCTTTTTTCGGAAATCCGGTCTTATTTGCTGCCCGGGATGCTGAAACGCTTGTTGAAGCGATCAACACGGCCACCGGTAGCAACATCACGCTGTTTGCCAGTGAAGAACGGGTGGCACTTGCTGCACACGTCGAGGTTCAGGTCATGACCAACGGTGGAGCGGATTTTCATTACGTTACCGCAAGAGCAGCTAGCAGTAATTTCTTCGTATTTCGGGTGAATATCTTTTTTCATGGGAAAACCTCGGTTTAAGGCCGCGTCGCTCTTCCAGCCCTAACGCCAGACACCACGCGATGTTTAAAGTATAGTTTCAATACGATCATTTCGTATCAAAGGCGCCGAATCATACAGAAATTAACCAGCGTATGCAAACTGATCCGCACTCCTCTACGGCAATGTGTATACTGTTCCACCGAATTTCAAGTCAGGATGATGCTATGCCCGTTGCCCACGTTGCCTTGCCCGTTCCGCTCCCTCGTACCTTTGACTATCTGCTGCCTGAAGGCATGACGGTTAAAGCCGGGTGTCGCGTGCGCGTACCGTTTGGCAAACAGCAAGAACGCATCGGGATTGTGGTGTCGGTTAGCGACGTCAGCGAGTTGCCACTCAACGAACTGAAAGCGGTGGGAGAAGTGCTGGACAGTGAGCCGGTGTTTACTCACTCCGTCTGGCGATTACTGCTATGGGCGGCGGATTACTATCATCATCCGATTGGCGATGTGTTATTTCATGCCTTGCCGATTTTACTGCGCCAGGGGCGACCTGCGGCGAACACGCCAATGTGGTACTGGTTTGCCACCGAGCAGGGTCAGGCGGTGGATATCAACAGCCTGAAACGTTCGCCAAAACAGCAGCAAGCGCTGGCAGCATTGCGGCAAGGGAAAATCTGGCGCGACCAGGTCGCCACTCTCGAATTTAATGATGCCGCACTACAGGCGCTGCGCAAAAAAGGTTTGTGTGAACTGGCAAGCGAAACGCCAGAATTTAGCGACTGGCGAACGGGCTATGCCGTTTCTGGCGAACGTCTGCGGCTGAATACTGAACAAGCCACCGCCGTTGGCGCAATTCATAGCGCGGCCGATTCTTTTTCTGCCTGGCTGCTGGCGGGCGTCACCGGTTCCGGTAAAACGGAAGTCTATTTAAGCGTGCTGGAAAACGTTCTCAGCCAGGGCAAGCAGGCGCTGGTAATGGTGCCGGAAATCGGCCTGACACCGCAAACTATCGCCCGTTTTCGTGAACGATTTAACGCACCCGTGGAAGTCCTGCATTCTGGTCTGAACGACAGCGAACGCCTTTCGGCGTGGCTGAAAGCGAAAAATGGCGAAGCAGCGATTGTGATTGGTACGCGTTCCGCACTGTTTACGCCATTTAAAAATCTCGGCGTGATTGTCATCGACGAAGAGCATGACAGTTCCTACAAGCAGCAGGAAGGCTGGCGCTATCATGCCCGCGACCTGGCGGTATATCGCGCGCACAGCGAGCAAATCCCGATCATTCTCGGTTCGGCAACGCCTGCATTGGAAACGCTATGCAACGTGCAACAGAAAAAATATCGCCTGCTGCGCCTGACACGTCGGGCGGGTAATGCGCGTCCGGCAATTCAACACGTGCTGGATTTAAAAGGTCAGAAGGTGCAGGCGGGGCTGGCTCCAGCGTTAATCAGTCGTATGCGCCAGCATTTACAGGCCGACAACCAGGTTATTCTCTTTCTTAATCGCCGTGGTTTTGCGCCTGCGCTGCTGTGCCACGACTGCGGCTGGATTGCCGAATGCCCACGTTGCGATCACTACTACACGCTGCATCAGGCACAGCAACATCTGCGCTGCCACCATTGCGATAGCCAGCGCCCGGTGCCGCGCCAGTGTCCGTCCTGCGGCTCTACGCACCTGATGCCGGTGGGGCTGGGCACTGAGCAGCTTGAACAGACGCTTGCGCCGATGTTCCCTGGTGTAGCCATTTCACGTATCGACCGCGACACCACCAGCCGTAAAGGCGCGCTGGAGCAGCAACTGGCGGAAGTGCATCGCGGTGGCGCGAGGATTTTGATTGGTACGCAAATGCTGGCGAAAGGTCACCACTTTCCGGATGTCACGCTTGTGGCGTTACTGGACGTCGATGGCGCGCTATTTTCTGCCGATTTTCGCTCAGCAGAACGTTTTGCCCAGCTTTACACTCAGGTCGCTGGTCGTGCGGGGCGTGCAGGTAAACAGGGTGAGGTGGTGCTGCAAACACACCATCCGGAACATCCTCTGTTGCAAACGTTGCTCTATAAAGGCTACGACGCCTTTGCCGAACAGGCGCTGGCCGAACGGCGAATGATGCAACTGCCACCGTGGACCAGCCATGTGATTGTGCGCGCAGAAGATCATAATAATCAGCACGCACCGCTGTTCCTGCAGCAGTTGCGCAATCTGATCCTCTCCAGTCCGCTGGCGGATGACAAACTGTGGGTTCTCGGCCCGGTTCCGGCACTGGCCCCCAAACGAGGCGGTCGCTGGCGCTGGCAGATCTTGTTGCAACACCCTTCCCGCGTGCGCTTGCAGCACATCATTAATGGCACTCTGGCGCTTATCAACACAATACCGGATTCACGAAAAGTGAAATGGGTGCTGGATGTCGATCCCATTGAAGGCTAAACCGCTCACGATGCGAGGCGGATCGAAAAATTAAATATTCATCACACTTTTCATGAAAATTCTGTAACCGTTTTCACGCACTATCTGCTAAAAATGTTGCCGATATGAAGTAAACATGGATGTAGTACGCCTGACGTGCCAGGCGAGGAGTGAGTGTGAAAGCGAAGAAGAAGCAGGAAACTGCCGCAACCATGAAAGACGTTGCCCTGAAAGCAAAAGTCTCTACAGCGACCGTTTCCCGAGCATTGATGAATCCCGATAAAGTCTCCCTGGCCACTCGTAATCGGGTTGAAAAAGCCGCTCGGGAAGTGGGTTATTTACCACAGCCAATGGGACGTAACGTTAAGCGTAATGAGTCCCGTACAGTTCTGGTAATTGTCCCGGATATCTGTGATCCCTTCTTTAGCGAAATTATTCGCGGTATCGAAATTACGGCGGCAAGTCACGGATATCTGGTGCTGATTGGCGACTGCGCACATCAAAATCAGCAGGAAAAAACCTTTATCGATTTAATCATCACCAAGCAAATTGATGGCATGTTGCTGCTGGGTTCAAGGCTGCCGTTTGATGCCAGCATAGAGGAGCAACGTAATCTGCCGCCTATGGTGATGGCGAACGAATTTGCGCCGGAGCTGGAGCTGCCGACGGTTCATATCGACAACCTGACCGCGGCATTCGATGCGGTAAATTACCTGTATGAACAGGGACATAAACGGATTGGCTGTATTGCTGGTCCAGAAGAGATGCCGCTGTGTCACTATCGCCTGCAAGGCTACGTTCAGGCGCTGCGTCGCTGCGGAATTATGGTTGATCCGCAATATATCGCCCGAGGCGATTTCACCTTCGAAGCCGGAAGTAAGGCCATGCAACAGTTGCTCGACCTTCCGCAGCCGCCTACTGCCGTCTTCTGTCATAGCGATGTGATGGCGCTCGGCGCACTTTCACAGGCCAAACGTCAGGGGCTGAAAATCCCTGACGACCTTTCCATCATCGGTTTTGATAACATCGACCTGACGCAATTCTGTGATCCGCCGCTGACAACCATTGCGCAGCCGCGTTACGAAATCGGTCGGGAAGCTATGCTGTTATTGCTTGATCAAATGCAAGGGCAAACGGTCGGCAGTGGCTCACGTTTAATGGACTGCGAGCTTATTATCCGGGGATCGACTCGCACATTGACTTAAAGTAAACCTTTAAGACTTCCGTGACTGGTCAAAGGCCCGCCGCTTAAGTAACATGGCGGGCTGACGAACGAATAAATACAGCGAAACGATAGTGGCACAACGAGATTATGTACGCCGCAGCCAACCGGCACCTTCGCGGCGAAAAAAGAGCACCTCACGGAAAAAGCAACGAAATCTGCCTGCGGTTTCTCCCGCAATGGTCGCTATTGCTGCCGCCGTTCTTGTGACCTTTATCGGTGGTCTGTACTTCATTACGCATCACAAGAAAGAAGAGTCCGAGACGCTGCAAAGCCAGAAAGTGACCGGAAATGGACTACCTCCGAAACCGGAAGAACGCTGGCGTTACATAAAAGAGCTGGAAAGTCGCCAGCCTGGTGTGCGTGCGCCAACAGAACCTTCTGCCGGTGGTGAAGTGAAAACGCCGGAACAACTGACACCGGAACAGCGCCAGCTTCTTGAGCAAATGCAGGCCGATATGCGCCAGCAGCCAACGCAGCTAATTGAAGTTCCGTGGAATGAGCAGACGCCGGAACAGCGCCAGCAAACGCTACAACGCCAGCGTCAGGCGCAGCAGTTAGCAGAACAGCAACGTCTGGCCCAGCAGCCACGTGCGACAGAACAAAGCTGGCAGCAACAGACACGTACTGCGCAAGCCGCGCCAGTACAGTCTCAGCCGCGGCAGTCTAAACCTGCGTCCACTCAGCAACCGTACCAGGATCTGCTGCAAACGCCTGCGCATACTGCTGCACAGCCGAAACCACAGCAGGCTGCGCCCGTTGCTCGTGCCGCAGACGCGCCAAAACCGACGGCAGAGAAAAAAGATGAACGCCGCTGGATGGTACAGTGCGGTTCGTTCAGAGGCGCGGAACAGGCAGAGACGGTGCGTGCTCAACTGGCGTTCGAAGGTTTTGACTCGAAAATTACCACCAACAATGGCTGGAATCGTGTGGTCATTGGCCCGGTGAAAGGCAAAGAAAACGCAGACAACACCCTCAATCGTTTGAAGATGGCGGGTCACACAAACTGTATTCGGCTCGCCACCGGGGGTTGAAACCCTCAAAATCTCCCCCATCTATAATTGCATTATGCCCCGTACTTTTGTACGGGGTTTGTACTCTGTATTCGTAACCAAGGGGTCAGCTCGTGACAACTATAGTAAGCGTACGCCGTAACGGCCATGTGGTCATCGCTGGTGATGGCCAGGCCACGTTGGGCAATACCGTAATGAAAGGCAACGTGAAAAAGGTCCGCCGTCTGTACAACGACAAAGTCATCGCGGGCTTTGCGGGCGGTACTGCGGATGCTTTTACGCTGTTCGAACTGTTTGAACGTAAGCTGGAAATGCATCAGGGCCATCTGGTTAAAGCTGCCGTTGAACTGGCAAAAGACTGGCGTACCGATCGCATGTTGCGCAAACTTGAAGCACTGCTGGCGGTCGCGGACGAAACTGCATCGCTTATCATCACCGGTAACGGTGACGTTGTGCAGCCAGAAAACGATCTTATTGCTATCGGCTCCGGCGGCCCTTACGCCCAGGCGGCGGCGCGCGCGCTGTTAGAAAACACTGAACTTAGCGCCCGTGAAATTGCTGAAAAGGCGTTGGATATTGCAGGCGACATTTGCATCTATACCAACCATTTCCACACCATCGAAGAATTAAGCTACAAAGCGTAAGGATCTCCCATGTCTGAAATGACCCCACGCGAAATCGTCAGCGAACTGGATAAGCACATCATCGGCCAGGATAACGCTAAGCGTTCTGTGGCGATTGCACTGCGTAACCGCTGGCGTCGCATGCAGCTCAACGAAGAGCTGCGCCATGAAGTGACCCCAAAAAACATCCTGATGATCGGCCCGACCGGCGTCGGTAAAACTGAAATCGCCCGTCGTCTGGCGAAGCTGGCGAATGCGCCGTTCATCAAAGTTGAAGCCACCAAATTCACCGAAGTGGGCTATGTCGGTAAGGAAGTGGATTCTATTATTCGCGATCTGACCGATGCCGCCGTGAAAATGGTACGCGTCCAGGCTATCGAGAAAAACCGTTATCGCGCTGAAGAACTGGCAGAAGAGCGCATTCTCGACGTGCTAATCCCACCGGCCAAAAACAACTGGGGGCAGACCGAACAGCAGCAGGAACCGTCTGCAGCACGTCAGGCATTCCGCAAAAAACTGCGTGAAGGCCAGCTCGATGACAAAGAAATCGAGATCGATCTTGCCGCAGCACCGATGGGTGTTGAAATTATGGCACCTCCGGGAATGGAAGAGATGACCAGCCAGTTGCAGTCTATGTTCCAGAACCTGGGTGGTCAGAAGCAAAAAGCGCGTAAGCTGAAAATCAAAGACGCCATGAAGCTGCTGATTGAAGAAGAAGCGGCGAAACTGGTGAACCCGGAAGAGCTGAAGCAAGACGCTATCGATGCCGTTGAACAACACGGGATCGTGTTTATCGACGAAATCGACAAAATCTGTAAGCGCGGCGAATCTTCCGGTCCGGATGTTTCTCGTGAAGGCGTTCAGCGCGACCTGCTACCACTGGTAGAAGGTTGCACCGTTTCCACTAAACACGGGATGGTCAAAACTGACCACATTCTGTTTATCGCTTCTGGTGCGTTCCAGATTGCTAAACCGTCTGACCTGATCCCGGAACTGCAAGGTCGTCTGCCGATCCGCGTTGAGCTGCAGGCACTGACCACCAGCGACTTCGAGCGTATTCTGACCGAACCGAATGCCTCTATCACCGTGCAGTACAAAGCACTGATGGCGACTGAAGGCGTAAACATTGAGTTCACCGACTCCGGTATTAAGCGCATCGCGGAAGCCGCATGGCAGGTGAACGAATCTACCGAAAACATCGGTGCACGTCGTTTACATACCGTTCTGGAGCGTTTGATGGAGGAGATCTCCTACGACGCCAGCGATTTAAGCGGTCAAACTATCATCATTGACGCAGATTATGTGAGCAAACATCTGGATGCGTTGGTGGCAGATGAAGATCTGAGCCGTTTTATCCTATAATCGCGTTCAATCATTTTCATCATTGTTTGATGGGGCTGAAAGGCCCCATTTTTATTGGCGCGTATTATGACTGAACAACAAATTAGCCGAACTCAGGCGTGGCTGGAAAGTTTACGACCTAAAACCCTCCCCCTCGCCTTTGCTGCAATTATCGTCGGGACGGCGCTGGCATGGTGGCAAGGTCACTTCGATCCGCTGGTCGCTCTGCTGGCACTGATTACCGCCGGGCTGTTACAGATCCTCTCTAACCTCGCCAATGATTACGGTGATGCCGTTAAAGGCAGCGACAAACCTGACCGTATCGGACCACTACGCGGGATGCAAAAAGGGGTCATTACCCAGCAAGAGATGAAACGGGCGCTCATTATTACCGTCGTGCTCATCTGTCTCTCCGGGCTGGCACTGGTTGCAGTGGCGTGCCATACGCTGGCCGATTTTGTCGGTTTCCTGATTCTTGGCGGGTTGTCGATCATTGCCGCTATCACCTACACCGTGGGCAATCGTCCTTATGGTTATATTGGCCTTGGCGATATTTCCGTACTGGTGTTCTTTGGTTGGTTAAGCGTGATGGGGAGCTGGTATTTACAGGCGCATACCCTGATTCCGGCGTTGATCCTTCCGGCTACAGCATGTGGCCTGCTGGCTACTGCGGTACTGAACATTAATAATCTGCGTGATATCAATAGCGACCGCGAGAATGGCAAGAACACGCTGGCTGTACGCTTAGGTGAAGTGAACGCACGCCGTTACCATGCCTGTCTGCTGATGGGGTCACTGGTGTGCCTGGCACTGTTTAATCTCTTTTCGCTGCACAGCCCGTGGGGTTGGCTGTTCCTGCTGGCGGCACCGTTGTTAGTGAAACAAACCCGTTATGTGATGCGTGAAATGGACCCGGTGGCGATGCGTCCGATGCTGGAACGCACTGTTAAAGGGGCATTACTGACTAACCTGCTGTTTGTTTTGGGGATATTCCTAAGCCAGTGGGCAGCATAACTGACAAATATCAATTAACAATTGATGATTTTGCCAACAACCCACATAGCGCGATATACTGAAAATTCTCGCAGCAACTGAATGTTAAGCCTATGAAATACGATACTTCCGAGCTTTGTGACATCTATCAAGAAGATGTCAACGTCGTGGAACCGCTGTTCTCCAACTTTGGTGGACGGGCGTCGTTTGGCGGACAAATCATCACGGTAAAATGTTTCGAGGACAACGGGTTGCTGTACGATCTGCTCGAACAGAATGGCCGTGGTCGTGTTCTTGTCGTCGATGGCGGTGGTTCTGTTCGTCGCGCACTGGTCGATGCTGAACTGGCGCGTCTGGCGGTACAAAATGAATGGGAAGGCCTGGTCATTTATGGTGCAGTGCGCCAGGTAGATGATCTGGAAGAGCTGGATATCGGCATCCAGGCGATGGCGGCAATTCCGGTTGGTGCCGCTGGCGAAGGCATTGGCGAAAGCGATGTCCGCGTCAATTTTGGCGGTGTTACCTTCTTCTCCGGCGACCATCTTTATGCCGACAATACCGGGATTATTCTTTCAGAAGATCCGCTGGATATTGAATAAGTATCTGCCATGCGTTAAAAGGGGAATTAAATTCCCCTTTTTTATACATGGACGCATTCATGCAGAATATTATTCTTTTATTTATATATTTATTACTTATAGCCGTTAACCATTTCCGCTACAAATTTCTTTTATCTGGCAACGCGGGTGAAATGATTTTATATTTTGCTAACGTATTTTTTAACCCACTTGCCTTATCATTTATTATCGCCACAATCATCTGTATAACGATAAAAAAAAGAAGCAGCCGCAGCTTTATTCGCGGCACTTGTTGGTTAATGGGATTATTTCTTATCTATAGCAGCTATACGGTGTGGGAACGACACAGCATATGGGATTATACTTTCCCGGAGCCAGGTATCACCGTCACGGTTCCGAGCAAACAGTGGGTTGCCAATATAGTAAAACAAGGACCAACCCTGGTGACCCGGGATGCCCATGCTATTTTAGCTATTGTTGCCTTCTCACAAAATGAACTCGGTGTGCATTCAATCGAGGAACTTACCGCGACTCAAAACGGAACTGCAAAAATGCATGTTTGTGATGTTCAGGGATTTGCCTGCGCTTATCAGGAAGGAGTGCAAACAATGAGTGATGGCAAAGTAAGACATGCTATTTTCATGACCCTACTGGATAACACTAATTTGATACAACTGGTCGCAGCTATCGACCCAGATTATTTGGACGAATATCAAGAAGAAGTAATGAAAATGATGCTTTCTGCTCGTCAATGATCTGATGTGCATGTTAATAATAATGGATTGATATGAGATACGTTATCTTATTAATACTATGGATAATAACTGTTTTTCTTAGTCATCTTCAGCACAGTAACTTGCTTACTGGAGATCCTGGGATGGTTGGCGAGTATATCGGTTCAGTACTTCTTGGGCCGTTATTACTTCCCGTGCTTGTGTCAGGTATTCTGTGCACATTCACTAAAAAAACGCGTAACTTCGCCAGTTTTACTCGCGGGTGCTGTTGGGTATTGGGAGTCCTGCTTTTATCCAACGTCGGCAATACGTTTCGTCTGTTCACCCCGTGGCACTATACGTTTGAGAAGGCAGCTATTTCCGTGACTGTCCCAAACCGACACTGGAATACGGTTTCTATTAGTACTGATAAAACCATTGATATAAGAAGTGAAGATAATAGCGTCTTTATTTCTGCTTTCCGCCTGCCCGCAGGACGTAGCGCCGATGACTCGCTGGAAGAGTTAAAGAAGATGCAGCGAGACAATCTCAAGGATCAATACAATGAAGAAACCTTCCAGTTTCATGATTGTAATGCCAAACATTTCACCTGTAAGTATCAGGATGTGTTGATAAATTTTGATGGTCAGCAGAAAAGAACCATCAGTGTTTATCTTGAAGACACCCCCAGGGCTGTGGGGATCATTGCATTAATGGAGCCAGATACGGCAGATAAATATCGCCAACAGGCGATGGAGATTATGTTGTCTGCTAAAAATACAGTGAAGTAAAAAATAAGGCGCCTTGCGGCGCCTCTGCGTGGAAGAGATTAAACCTCTTCCATACGACCCAGCAGGGCCTGCAGACGTTCCTGCCAGCCGTTCTGCTGTTCTTTCAGATGGTTGTTCTCACGCTCCAGCTCTTCGCGCTGATGCTGGGCATTTTGAACTTCCTGCGACAGTGAGTTGTTTTTTTCTTTCAGCTCTTCGATTTCCATCTGCAACAGAGTGATGGTATCAATCGCCTGCTGTACTTTTGCTTCCAGTTTCTCAAACACTTCTAATGACATTGTCATACCTCTCCTGAATTGCAAGGCGTTGATGGATAAAAATCCTCGTCCCGATTATCGGTGACGCCTTAATAAATACGAGCGCACTTTAGTTAGCTCCGATTGTATGAAGCCGCGCCATCGCTGTCCAGCGGCACGCCTTGCAGATTACGGTTTGCCACACTTTTCATCCTTCTCCTGGTGACATAATCCACACCAATCGAAAATGTTAATAAATTTGTTGCGCGAATGATCTAACAAACATGCATCATGTACAATCAGATGGAATAAATGGCGCGATAACGCTCATTTTATGACGAAGCACACACATTTTAAGTTCGATATTTCTCGTTTTTGCTCGTTAACGATAAGTTTACAGCATGCCTACAAGCATCGTGGAGGTCCGTGACTTTCACGCATACAACAAACATTAACTCTTCAGGATCCGATTATGAGTCAAACATCAACCTTGAAAGGCCAGTGCATTGCTGAATTCCTCGGTACCGGGTTGTTGATTTTTTTCGGTGTGGGTTGCGTTGCAGCACTAAAAGTCGCTGGTGCGTCTTTTGGTCAGTGGGAAATCAGTGTCATTTGGGGACTGGGGGTGGCGATGGCTATCTACCTGACCGCAGGGGTTTCCGGCGCGCATCTTAATCCCGCTGTCACCATTGCGTTGTGGCTGTTTGCCTGTTTCGACAAGCGCAAAGTTATTCCTTTTATCGTTTCACAAGTTGCCGGTGCTTTCTGCGCTGCGGCATTAGTTTACGGGCTTTACTACAATTTATTTTTCGACTTCGAGCAGACCCATCACATTGTTCGCGGCAGCATCGAAAGTGTTGATCTGGCGGGTACTTTCTCTACTTATCCTAATCCTCATATCAATTTTGTGCAGGCCTTCGCAGTTGAGATGGTGATTACCGCTATTCTGATGGGGCTGATCCTGGCGTTAACGGACGATGGCAACGGTGTACCACGTGGGCCGTTGGCACCGTTGTTGATTGGTCTACTGATTGCGGTTATTGGCGCATCTATGGGTCCATTGACGGGCTTTGCCATGAACCCAGCGCGTGACATCGGTCCGAAAGCCTTTGCCTGGCTGGCTGGCTGGGGCAATGTCGCCTTTACCGGCGGCAGAGACATTCCTTACTTCCTGGTGCCGCTTTTTGGCCCTATCGTCGGTGCGATTGTAGGTGCATTTGCCTACCGCAAACTGATTGGCCGCCATTTGCCTTGCGATATCTGTGTTGTGGAAGAAAAGGAGATCACAACTCCTTCAGAACAAAAAGCTTCACTGTAATGTGACTACGGGACAATTAAACATGACTGAAAAAAAATATATCGTTGCACTCGACCAGGGCACAACCAGCTCCCGCGCAGTCGTGATGGATCACGATGCCAATATCATTAGCGTCTCACAGCGCGAATTTGAGCAAATCTACCCAAAACCAGGCTGGGTAGAACACGACCCAATGGAAATCTGGGCCACCCAAAGCTCCACGCTGGTGGAAGTGCTGGCGAAAGCCGATATCAGTTCCGATCAAATTGCAGCTATTGGTATTACTAACCAGCGTGAAACCACTATCGTCTGGGAAAAAGAAACCGGCAAACCGATCTATAACGCCATCGTCTGGCAGTGCCGTCGTACCGCCGAGATCTGCGAGCATCTCAAGCGCGATGGCATGGAAGAGTACATTCGTAATAACACCGGTCTGGTCATTGACCCATACTTCTCCGGCACCAAAGTGAAGTGGATCCTTGACCATGTGGAAGGCTCTCGCGAGCGTGCACGTCGTGGCGAGTTGCTGTTCGGTACGGTTGATACCTGGCTTATCTGGAAAATGACTCAGGGCCGCGTTCACGTGACCGATTACACCAACGCATCCCGTACCATGTTATTCAACATCCATACTCTGGACTGGGACGACAAAATGCTCGACGCGCTGGATATCCCGCGCGAGATGCTGCCAGAAGTGCGTCGCTCTTCTGAAGTGTACGGCCAGACCAACATTGGCGGCAAAGGCGGCACTCGTATTCCGATCGCTGGGATCGCGGGTGATCAGCAGGCGGCGCTATTCGGTCAGTTGTGCGTGAAAGAAGGGATGGCGAAGAATACCTACGGCACCGGCTGCTTTATGCTGATGAACACCGGCGATAAAGCGGTGAAATCAGAAAACGGCCTGCTGACCACCATCGCCTGTGGCCCAGGCGGGGAAGTGAACTATGCGCTGGAAGGTGCGGTGTTTATGGCGGGGGCATCCATTCAGTGGCTGCGTGATGAAATGAAGTTGATTAGCGACGCCGACGATTCCGAATATTTTGCGACCAAAGTACAAAACACCAACGGTGTATATGTCGTTCCGGCCTTTACCGGCTTGGGCGCACCGTACTGGGATCCGTATGCACGCGGGGCGATTTTCGGTTTGACTCGTGGCGTGAACGCTAATCACATTATCCGCGCGACACTGGAATCCATTGCCTATCAGACGCGCGATGTGCTGGAAGCAATGCAGGCTGACTCCGGTATTCGCCTGCACGCCCTGCGCGTGGACGGCGGCGCGGTGGCGAATAACTTCCTGATGCAGTTCCAGTCGGACATTCTTGGCACTCGCGTTGAGCGTCCGGAAGTTCGCGAAGTTACCGCCTTAGGTGCGGCGTATCTCGCCGGTCTGGCGGTTGGCTTCTGGCAAAATCTCGACGAACTGCAAGAGAAAGCGGTGATTGAACGCGAGTTCCGTCCAGGCATCGAAACTACCGAGCGTAATTACCGTTACGCAGGCTGGAAAAAAGCGGTTAAACGTGCGATGGCGTGGGAAGAACACGAGGAGTAATGTCAGGCATCTGACCGATTGCCTGATGCTGATTGCCTGATGCGACGCTGACGCGTCTTATCAGGCCTACGAACCGATGCCATTTTGTGTAGGCCGGATAAGGCGTTCACGCCGCATCCGGCATGTCGCAGACTATGGCTCCGTGCGGGGGCAATCCCCGCACACATCAATAATCCGCCCCCTCCCCTGTGCTACACTTCGCGCCATTCCTTACTGCTTAGAGTTTGCTATGAGACGAGAACTTGCCATCGAATTTTCCCGCGTCACTGAATCTGCGGCGCTGGCTGGCTACAAATGGTTAGGACGCGGCGATAAAAATACCGCTGACGGTGCGGCAGTAAATGCCATGCGTATCATGCTCAACCAGGTCAACATTGACGGCACCATCGTCATTGGTGAAGGTGAAATCGACGAAGCGCCGATGCTCTACATTGGTGAAAAAGTCGGTACTGGTCGCGGTGATGCGGTGGATATTGCTGTGGATCCGATTGAAGGTACGCGAATGACAGCGATGGGCCAGGCTAACGCGCTGGCAGTGCTGGCTGTAGGCGATAAAGGCTGCTTCCTCAATGCACCGGATATGTATATGGAGAAGTTGATCGTCGGACCTGGTGCCAAAGGCGTCATCGACCTGAATCTGCCGCTGGCGGATAACCTGCGCAATGTTGCAACGGCACTCGGCAAACCGTTAAGCGAACTGACGGTAACGATTCTGGCGAAACCACGCCACGACGCGGTTATCGCAGAAATGCAACAACTCGGCGTGCGCGTGTTTGCTATTCCGGATGGCGACGTCGCCGCCTCCATTCTTACCTGTATGCCGGATAGCGAAGTTGATGTGCTGTACGGCATTGGCGGTGCGCCAGAAGGTGTGGTTTCTGCGGCGGTGATCCGTGCATTAGATGGCGATATGAACGGCCGTCTGCTGGCACGCCATGATGTCAAAGGTGATAACCTGGAAAATCGCCGCATTGGCGAACAGGAACTGGCACGCTGCAAAGCAATGGGTATTGAAGCCGGTAAAGTGCTGCGTCTGGGCGATATGGCGCGTAGCGATAACGTCATCTTCTCTGCCACCGGCATCACCAAAGGCGATCTGCTGGAAGGGATTAGCCGCAAAGGCAATATTGCCACCACTGAAACGCTGCTGATCCGTGGTAAGTCACGTACCATTCGTCGCATTCAGTCGATTCATTATCTGGATCGTAAAGACCCGGAAATGCAGGTGCATATTCTCTGATCGATTTGATCGATTGAGCCTTCCAGTCCTTCGGGACTGGAATTTTTTTGTTCGGAGAACGAAGATAAGGCAAGTCAATCAAAACAGGAGAGAAACATGGCTGATTGGGTAACAGGCAAAGTCACTAAAGTGCAGAACTGGACCGACGCCCTGTTTAGTCTCACCGTTCACGCTCCCGTGCTTCCGTTTACCGCCGGGCAATTCACCAAACTTGGCCTTGAAATTGATGGCGAACGCGTTCAGCGTGCCTACTCCTATGTGAACTCGCCCGACAATCCCGATCTGGAGTTTTATCTGGTCACCGTCCCCGATGGCAAATTAAGCCCGCGACTGGCGGCGCTAAAACCGGGTGACGAAGTGCAGGTCGTTAGCGAGGCGGCAGGGTTCTTTGTGCTGGATGAAGTGCCGGATTGCGAAACACTTTGGATGCTGGCGACCGGTACGGCGATTGGCCCCTATTTATCGATTCTACAATTGGGCAAAGATTTAGATCGCTTCAAAAATCTGGTACTGGTTCACGCCGCACGTTATGCCGCCGACTTAAGTTATTTGCCTCTTATGCAGGAACTGGAAAAACGCTACGAGGGAAAACTGCGCATTCAGACGGTGGTCAGCCGGGAAACGGTAGCGGGTTCACTTACCGGCCGGATACCGGCGTTGATTGAAAGTGGTGAACTGGAAAATGCGGTTGGCCTGCCAATGAACAAAGAGACCAGCCATGTGATGCTGTGTGGCAATCCGCAGATGGTGCGTGATACGCAGCAACTGCTGAAAGAGACCCGGCAGATGACGAAACATTTACGTCGTCGACCGGGCCACATGACAGCGGAGCATTACTGGTAAGCGGTTACTTATCGATAAACGGCACGATGAGTAGATCCGCATTCAACTTATTGATCATTCCGCGATATGCTGGCATCAAACGGTTGATAAACGAGTGGTGATGACCACAGACAAGGAGGTCGCACTGCTCTTTTTGCATAATTTCCAGCAGTGTTTCTGGCATTTCTCCGCGCTCAATGCACAGTTTCGTCTTCGGCCACTGAATATTTTTCGTCAGTTTATACAGTTTGTTATCCGACTTATCTTTCAACAGTTGAAGAATATCTTCTGTTGCCGGAAAGTAGATACCCGGATACAACTCGCTTAAGCCATCATCGATATGAATTAACGTCAGGTGGGCATCGTTATGTCTGGCGAGATCCAGGGCTTTGTTCACCAGTAAGGCATCTTCTTCATTCCCGGAAATTGCCACGCCAATGTGTTTATAAGCCATGTTTAACTCCATTAACCAAGTGAACGCAGTGATAACTCAAAAATAATCATCTCGGCCTGGCATGAGAAGGTGAAGGCCGCATCAAGCTCAACCTGCCCCTCCAGATCTTTAATCTTATAAGCCACGCTGGCCCCTTCATCCGCAGAGGATGCGGCAGCAGCAAGCTCTTTCAGTTTAGCCATAAAGGACTCTGCTTCTTCGCGGGTGGCAAAAAAGCGCGAAAGTTTGCTGGTACAGTTATCGTTATCAATAACCGTACCGATATCAATCGCACATCCTTTAGTACTGCATTTATCTACGACATCTTTCATAGGGCACCTCTGTATATTCGCCTCTCTGTCGATTGCCACTTAAGAATAATGCGCCGTTAAGAGAAGAACAAACAAGTAATGATCTTATGGATTACCATTTTTTTTGATATTGCTTAAGATGAGGAAATGAAGAAGATTTTCCGGGCATCGTCATTTGCAACGTGGAAATAACGAACCCGGATAAAAATAGCAATAAGAGATATATTAAGGACTAATGGCTTGATTTATTCTCGGACTTATACTTTACGTCCTGGGTGTCTTTTCCGTATTTATTTGCGCTTTGCGTGCCGACAAATGCGCCAAGATCAATAAGCATCATCACCAGAATCAACGTCGGAATAAAACGCCCTACCGCCCATTGCCAGACGCCCGGTAAAATCGCCCAGTTACCCGCCAGAAGCATCCACGCTACAATCATCAAAAATGCCCATGCGCCAGAACGGCCGCGATCGTGCAGCCGTTTCACCGTCACTGCCGCTGTCGGCCATAACAGGCACACAAGGCAAAACGCGGCGGTCTGGATATCGAGTAATTTTTTACCTGCCAGTGAGAAAAGCACCAGCATCCCAACGATCCAGAGGCCAATCCAAATCCAGAAATCACGGCGTCCAATACGCCCTTTAAACGAGAATAACCATTGCTGTATGGTCATGTAAGTTCCTTGATGGTTGTCTTTTCCAGGATTCTACCCTTTTGACAAGGACGACAGATATCGTTTTAATCGAACCCAGTCATAACAAAAGGTACTGCCGATGAAGTCAGGGTGTTCACTGTTTTTTCTCTTATCTGTTGTGTTATCCGTTAGTGCAACGGTGCACGCACAATCGCCTGGCACGGCAACGACAGCGCCCTACCTGCTGGCTGGTGCCCCCACTTTCGATCTCTCCATCAGCCAGTTTCGAGAAGACTTTAACAGCCAGAATCCCAATCTGCCACTGAACGAATTTCGCGCCATCGACAGCAGCCCCGACAAAGCCAACCTGACTCGCGCCGCCAGTAAAATTAACGAGAACTTGTATGCCTCTACGGCGCTGGAGCGCGGCACTTTAAAAATCAAAAGTATTCAAATTACCTGGCTACCAATCCAGGGACCAGAGCAAAAAGCCGCTAAAGCAAAAGCCCAGGAATACATGGCGGCAATGATCCGCACGCTTACCCCGCTGATGACCAAAACACAGAGCCAAAAAAAGCTGCAATCACTCCTTACTGCGGGGAAAAACAAACGTTATTACACCGAGACAGAAGGCGCATTGCGCTATGTTGTCGCGGACAACGGCGAAAAAGGGCTAACCTTCGCTGTTGAACCGATTAAGCTGGCGCTATCTGAATCGCTTGAAGGGTTGAATAAATGACAAAAAGCAAAGCCTTTGTGCCGATGAATCTCTATACTGTTTCACAGACCTGCTGCCCTGCGGGGCGGCCATCTTCCTTTATTCGCTTATAAGCGTGGAGAATTAAAATGCGACATCCTTTAGTGATGGGTAACTGGAAACTGAACGGCAGCCGCCACATGGTTCACGAGCTGGTTTCTAACCTGCGTAAAGAGCTGGCAGGTGTTGCTGGCTGTGCGGTTGCAATCGCACCACCGGAAATGTACATCGATATGGCGAAGCGTGAAGCTGAAGGCAGCCACATCATGCTGGGCGCGCAGAACGTGGATCTGAACCTGTCCGGCGCATTCACCGGTGAAACCTCTGCCGCTATGCTGAAAGACATCGGCGCACAGTACATCATCATCGGTCACTCTGAACGTCGTACTTACCACAAAGAGTCTGACGAACTGATCGCGAAAAAATTCGCTGTGCTGAAAGAGCAGGGTCTGACTCCGGTTCTGTGCATCGGTGAAACCGAAGCTGAAAACGAAGCGGGCAAAACTGAAGAAGTGTGCGCACGTCAGATCGACGCAGTGCTGAAAACTCAGGGTGCTGCTGCATTCGAAGGTGCAGTAATCGCTTACGAACCCGTATGGGCAATCGGTACTGGCAAATCTGCAACTCCAGCGCAGGCTCAGGCTGTTCACAAATTCATCCGTGATCACATCGCTAAAGTTGACGCTAACATCGCTGAACAAGTGATCATCCAGTACGGCGGTTCTGTAAACGCCTCTAACGCCGCCGAACTGTTCGCTCAGCCGGACATCGACGGCGCACTGGTTGGCGGTGCTTCTCTGAAAGCCGACGCCTTCGCAGTGATCGTTAAAGCTGCAGAAGCCGCTAAACAGGCTTAAGTCTGACAGGTGCCGGATATCACATCCGGCACTTAACTCGCCTTAACGCAAAATCTCACACTGATGATCCTGAATTTCCTCGGCTGAAGCACGATTCAGCGTCAGGAGATTTCGTTGCGTCGCCAGCAATACAAACGAGTTATCACTCTGTCGTACCATCGCCAGCCCGTAACTTCCCATATGTTCCCGTGCCCCAGGCACTTCTTCCGCTAACATCATAAACGGACTACGTTGTACTAATTCGCTTTCAGTTACCCGACGCGCCAGGTATTCATGCCCCTGTAATCCGCCCGGCAGCGGCAACCAACGACTACTGATGTTCGCCAGATTGTTATCCAGTTGTTCGCGTACATCTGGACGAATACAAGAAATATGAATATGAAAATGATTTTGCGTGCGCCCGGTGCGGGAGTTAATCGCCAGAGATACCGCACGATCGGGAATCTGCTGACCGTATTTTTGGCTCATAAAATCACGCGCCTGCCAGGCCAACCAAAAGAAGTTAGGCGTTGAAGGATCGGTCAACAAAGGGCTTTCAGTACCGTTAATACGATACGTTGGCATCAACAGATATTGCAGTGGGCCGTTAATGTCTTTTAAAACCACATACCCGGCATTAGGTTTTACCTCCACACATGGCGAAGGGTTTTGGTTTTGCTGCTGATTGGGCAAACATTGCTCAAGGACAATCTTACGTAATACCTCCGAATCACCGGTAAATTTCCAGTAGCCGAAACCCGCAGCAACGGCGATAACTATCATCACCAAAATGAAAATAACCGTTTTTTTCATCGTTTTTTCCCTGTACCTCAAAGAGATGCAAGGGTAACGCAAAATCGTGACAAATAAAAAACCCGGTCGCAAGATGCCTCCGGGCCTGGTTACCTTCAACAAAATTAACGTTTGCTGATTTGGTCGAACGTACCACCGTTAGAAAAATGCTCTTTTTGCGCCTTCGTCCAGCCGCCAAACTCTTCATCGATGGTAAACAATTTCAGCTTCGGAAAAGCGTTTTCATATTTTTTCGCTATCTCCGGATCGCGCGGACGGTAATAGTTTTTGGCTGCAATCTCCTGACCTTCTGGGGTATAGAGATATTTCAGGTAGGCTTCTGCGATCTCTTTGGTGCCTTTTTTCTCCGCCACTTTATCGACAACCGACACCGTCGGTTCCGCGAGAATAGACTCGCTCGGCGTGACGATTTCGAATTTATCTTTCCCCAATTCATTCGTTGCCAGCAGTGCTTCGTTTTCCCAGGCTATCAGCACATCACCAATACCACGTTCGACGAAAGTATTAGTAGAGCCACGCGCGCCGGAATCCAGAACTTCAACGTTTTTATACAACGACCGCACGAAATCCTGTGCTTTCGCTTGATCGTTATTATTGTGATGCAGCGCGTATCCCCACGCTGCCAGGTAGTTCCAGCGTGCGCCACCAGAGCTTTTCGGGTTAGGCGTGATCACTGAAATATCGGGCTTAACCAGGTCGTTCCAGTCATGGATTTGCTTCGGATTACCCTTGCGCACCAGGAAGACAATGGTGGAGGTGTACGGCGCGGAGTTATCCGGCAGACGTTTGATCCAGTTTTTATCAATTCGACCACGTTCAGCAATCGCATCCACGTCGTAAGCCAGCGCCAGCGTCACTACATCAGCATCTATGCCGTTAATCACCGACGTTGCCTGTTTACCTGAACCGCCGTGCGACTGACGAATCACTACGTTATCGCCCGTTTGCTGCTTCCAGTGGGCACTGAACGCTTTGTTGTATTGTTCGTACAACTCGCGCGTAGGATCATACGAAACGTTAAGAAGCTGAATATCCTTTGCCATAACGCTGGTCGCCGCCAGCAAAAATGTAAACCCTACGCCCCACTTGTTCATCGCCCGGTTCTCTTATGTTGTGTTGTGATAAGCAAAGCGTGCCAGAACGTGAATCAAACATTAAAGAATAAAAAAAGATTGGATATAACCTGAGGGTATATATGGAGGAGTAAAAAAGGCGGAATGAATCCGCCTCAAATTGCTGACAATGTACGCTTGTTCATGCCGGATGCGGCGTAACCGCCTTATCCGGCCTACAAAAATTTGCAAATTCAATAAATTGCAGAATTCATACAGGCCTGATAAACGAAGCGCATCAGGCATTTTTGCTTTTGTCATCGGTTTCAGGCAAAAGAAATCTGCCTTTTCCCGATATCATTAATACAGTTTTTTCGCGCAGTCCAGCCAATCACCTTTGAACGGACGCTTCATGTTTTCGATAGCGTCGATGATGTCATGGTGAACCAGTTGTTCGTTCTGAATACCTACGCAACGACCACCGTAGCCTGCCAGCAGCAGATCAATCGCATATGCGCCCATACGGGAAGCCAGAATACGGTCATAAGGCACCGGAGAACCACCACGCTGGATGTGGCCCAGCACGGTTGCACGAGTTTCACGACCGGTTTCTTTCTCGATGAAATGCGCCAGTTCATCGACATCGCACATGTGTTCAGTGATCGCCACAATCGCGTGTTTCTTACCTTTCGCAATACCCGCTTTGATTTCGTTTACCAGATCTTCACGGCTGAATTCGACTTCCGGTACAACAACAAATTCACAACCACCGGCGATTGCTGCAGCCAGAGTCAGGTCGCCACAGTAACGACCCATTACTTCCACCACTGAAATACGCTGGTGAGAAGAAGATGTATCACGCAGACGGTCGATCGCTTCTACAACAGTGCTCAGTGCAGTGAAGAAACCGATGGTGTAGTCAGTACCTTTGATATCGTTGTCGATGGTGCCCGGCAGACCAATGCATGGGAAACCCATTTCGGTCAGACGCATTGCCCCCATGTAGGAACCGTCACCGCCGATAACAACCAGCGCATCGATGCCACGTTTTTTCAGGTTTTCGATAGCCACCGCGCGGATGTTTTCGTCGCGGAATTCAGGGAAGCGCGCAGAACCGAGGAATGTACCACCACGGTTGATCATGTCAGACACACTGTAACGGTCAAGCTGAACCATACGGTCTTCATACAGGCCAAGATAGCCGTCATAAATCCCCATGACTTCCAGACCTTCCGACAGCGCCGCACGTACGACACCACGGATTGCTGCGTTCATGCCAGGCGCATCACCGCCACTTGTCAACACACCGATTTTCTTAATCATGACTACCTCTGAACTTTGGAATGCAAAATGAAATCTGTTGCCGGAAGTCGATTCTGCATATCGAACACCAAACGAATATGCAGATAGTATAACAACCACTGCCTGCTGAATTGATTCAGGTCAGGCCAAATGGCGGTAATTTATACACAAAATGCGGGTCTGGCTCTCTTTTCGCAAGCATTATGATAGCTCAAACCGTTTACCTTCCCTGGGCACGACGGAACAAGGGTCCTGATGAATAATGACATCCGAGCCTGGAAAACGCCGTAAAATAGCCTGCTCTACCTGATCAGCCACCATATGCGCCTGAACCAGAGGCAGAGAGTCTTCCATTTCCAAATGAATCTGAATAAAGCGAGTCGGCCCTGACTGCCGCGTGCGAAGATCGTGAGCGCCGCTTACTCCCGGCCAGGAAGTCACGATATCAATAATTTCCTGCCGCTCCTCATCGGGTAACGCGCGATCCAGCAATGACTGTACCGCCTCATACCCCATGCGTAACGCACTATATAAAATATAGATGCCAATACCCAAAGCAAACAGGGCATCTGCGCTATGCCAGCCGTACCAGGATAATGCAAGTGCCAGCAAAATCGCGCCGTTCATCATAACATCAGACTGATAATGGAGCATATCTGCACGCACCGCCTGACTTTGTGTACGGCGAACCACCCAACGCTGAAACGAGACAAGAACGATGGTGCAAACTAACGCGACAATTGTGACGATAATACCGACACCAGGATCATTCATTGGCGTCGGTGAAATCAGATGTTGGATCCCGGTTAAAAACAAAAACAACGCCGAACCAGAGATAAACATACTTTGCGCCAACGCAGCCAGGGATTCTGCTTTACCATGACCAAAAGTATGTTCGTCATCCGCCGGTTGCAACGAATAACGCACCACCAATAAATTGGTCAGTGACGCACCAATATCCACCAACGAGTCGACAAGCGCGGCGAGAATACTCACCGAACCGGTATACCACCATGCAAAAATTTTAATCAGCAATAGCAGCGAAGCCATCGCCGTCGCAGCAATCGCCGCCCGGCTGACCAGCCGTCCATAAGATTGATTCATAAATACTCCCGCTATCAACTGACGGTAGTATAACGGAAGCAAATCATCTGCAATGCATTAAGCAACAGGCAAATTGAGGATAAAAAAAACCCCCACATCATGTGGGGGAAGACAGGGATGGTGTCTATGGCAAGGAAAACAGGGTTTACTACTGGGAACGTGAGTTGCTACTACTCAATAGCTTCAACGATGAACTTTTTTGCCATTGCGTCACGTCGCGCAACTGCTCCATTCGCTGTTGATGTTTCTCGTTTAAAACCGCTTGCTGCTCCGGCGTTAACAGGTGATACATTTGGTTGCGGACTTTAGCCATCTCAACCTGGCGAGCGATCTGCTCTTTCGCCATTTTTTCTGCCTGAGCGCGCACAGCGTTTTCATCAAAATTTTCTGCGGTGACAAGGCGATGCATTGTCTCCACTTCGCTAACATTAACAGGAGGCTGTTCGTGCCGGGCCTGTTGCATAAGATCTCGCATCTGCTGACGCTGATGTTCGGTTAAACTTATGCCGTCGAACATATGGCTCTGCGTACTGCGCTGCGCAAGTTCTTCGCCCGGATGCCAGTTATCGCCTGAACCGACTTCAGCAGCGTGGCTTAGTGAACTGACTGCCAGCGTTGAGGCCATGACGGCAACGGTAACTATGCGCATCATTTGCTCCCAAAATCTTTCTGTCGCGATTCAACGATAGAGAGTTTACGATTCAGGCTGCAAACATGCGTCAGGGGGTGTAAAACAACGTAAAGTCATGGATTAGCGACGTCTGATGACGTAATTTCTGCCTCGGAGGTAATTAAAGAATGAATAAAATCTTGTTAGTTGATGATGACCGAGAGCTAACGTCCCTGTTAAAGGAACTGCTCGAGATGGAAGGTTTCGACGTGATTGTTGCCCATGATGGAGAACAGGCGCTTGATCTTCTGGACGACAGCATTGATTTACTTTTGCTTGATGTGATGATGCCGAAGAAAAATGGTATCGATACATTGAAGGCACTTCGCCAGACACACCAGACGCCTGTCATTATGTTAACAGCGCGCGGCAGTGAACTTGATCGCGTTCTTGGCCTTGAGCTGGGCGCGGATGACTATCTCCCGAAACCGTTTAATGATCGTGAGTTGGTTGCACGTATTCGCGCGATCCTGCGCCGTTCGCACTGGAGCGAGCAACAGCAAAATAGCGACAACGGTTCACCGACGCTGGAAGTAGATGCGTTAGTGCTGAATCCAGGTCGTCAGGAAGCCAGCTTCGACGGACAAACGCTGGAGTTAACCGGTACTGAATTTACCCTGCTCTATTTGCTGGCGCAGCATCTGGGCCAGGTAGTTTCTCGCGAGCATTTAAGCCAGGAAGTGCTGGGCAAACGCCTGACGCCTTTCGACCGTGCTATCGATATGCACATCTCCAACCTACGCCGTAAGCTGCCGGATCGCAAAGACGGGCATCCGTGGTTTAAAACGTTGCGTGGTCGCGGCTATCTGATGGTTTCTGCTTCATGATAGGCAGTTTAACCGCGCGCATCTTCGCCATCTTCTGGCTGACGCTGGCGCTGGTGTTGATGCTGGTTTTGATGTTACCCAAGCTCGATTCACGCCAGATGACCGAGCTTCTGGATAGCGAACAGCGTCAGGGGCTGATGATTGAGCAGCATGTCGAAGCGGAACTGGCGAACGATCCCCCCAACGATTTAATGTGGTGGCGTCGCCTGTTCCGTGCCATTGATAAATGGGCACCACCAGGTCAGCGTTTATTACTGGTAACCACCGAAGGCCGCGTGATCGGTGCTGAACGCAGCGAAATGCAGATCATTCGCAACTTTATTGGTCAGGCGGATAACGCCGATCACCCGCAGAAGAAAAAGTATGGTCGCGTGGAACTGGTCGGGCCGTTCTCTGTGCGCGACGGTGAAGATAATTACCAGCTCTATCTGATTCGCCCGGCCAGCAGTTCTCAATCCGATTTCATCAACTTACTGTTTGACCGCCCGCTATTACTGTTAATTGTCACCATGTTGGTCAGTACGCCGTTGCTGTTGTGGTTGGCCTGGAGTCTGGCAAAACCGGCGCGCAAGCTGAAAAACGCTGCCGATGAAGTCGCTCAGGGGAACTTACGTCAGCACCCGGAACTGGAAGCGGGGCCACAAGAATTTCTTGCCGCAGGTGCCAGTTTTAACCAGATGGTGACTGCGCTGGAACGCATGATGACCTCCCAGCAGCGCCTGCTTTCTGATATCTCTCACGAGCTGCGCACGCCGCTGACGCGTCTGCAACTGGGTACGGCGTTACTACGCCGTCGTAGTGGCGAAAGTAAGGAACTGGAGCGCATTGAAACCGAAGCACAACGTCTGGACAGCATGATCAACGACCTGTTGGTGATGTCACGTAATCAGCAGAAAAACGCGCTGGTAAGCGAGACCATCAAAGCCAACCAGTTGTGGAGCGAAGTGCTGGATAACGCAGCGTTCGAAGCGGAGCAGATGGGCAAGTCGTTTACCGTTAACTTCCCGCCAGGGCCGTGGCCGCTGTACGGCAACCCAAATGCCCTGGAAAGTGCGCTGGAAAACATTGTCCGTAATGCCCTGCGTTATTCCCATACGAAGATTGAAGTGGGCTTCGCGGTAGATAAAGACGGTATCACCATTACGGTGGATGACGATGGTCCTGGCGTTAGCCCGGAAGATCGCGAACAGATTTTCCGTCCGTTTTATCGCACCGATGAAGCGCGCGATCGTGAATCTGGCGGTACGGGTCTGGGGCTGGCGATTGTCGAAACCGCCATCCAGCAGCACCGTGGTTGGGTGAAAGCTGAAGACAGTCCGCTGGGCGGTTTACGGCTGGTAATTTGGCTGCCGCTGTATAAGCGGAGCTAAACACCGCGCAGGCAGCTTTTATAAGCCGGATAAGGCGTTTACGCCGCATCCGGCATTTGAGCGGATGCCTGATGCGACGCTGGTTGCGTCTTATCAGGCCTACTCTCCGCTTTTTATTTTCCCCACAAACGCCGCGAAAAATCTTCAATCTTGCCGCTAAGTCGGCGCTTCTGCATCGTCCGCGTCCAGCTTTTCGACAGCCCGGCAGCGGAGAGTAAACGGTGATACTGCTCATCATCAAACGGCATATGCCACGCAATGGCTATTGCCTCCTGCACGGTGACATCACTGACGCGGGAAACCAACTCCAGCGGCGCATCTGCAGATATCAACCCCGGCGCAATCACGCTATATAACCAGCCAGTTTTTCCGGCATTTTGCATCAACTGCGCCATATCGCTGATGTCAAAATGATAATTGAGTTTAAAGCACGGTGACCGCGGTTGGGTAACCTGAATCAAAGCCTCGCCCCAGCGGAAAATATCGCCAATATAAACATTGCTTTCCGTCAGACCGTCGGTTGAGAGGTTTTCACCAAACGCAGGCGCAACAAACAAATCCGCCTGTTCCGGAAATTCCCGCGCCCAATAAAGATAATGTTCACGAGGATAGTGACACAGCGCCCTGTCTGGTCCGCCATGAATTTTCTTCTCTGCCTGCTCGTCACCTTCCAGCCCCAGCTCTGTCAACATCAACTCGCCATCGACCTGGATTTTCGCAATCGCACTTGGACGGCTTTCCGGATATTCCCGAACCTTGCCTGCGTATACATCAACTGGATATCGCATCTGTTCCCTCTCCACCGAGAAATTTCCCCATTAGACCATATTTATTTTACGTCAGGCGCGCAAAATGAGAGCACGGTTCACATGATGACGCCTTAGAAATGTTATCAATGAGATGAATTTGAAACGCCATTTCATTATAAGGAGTATTCAACGTGACCGAGCAAACACAGTTTTCTGGCGTCTGGTGTCCTTCCATTACGCCAATGGATAAAGACGGTAATGTGGATCTTAACGGGCTGAAGCGACATCTGCAGCGATTAACGGAAGCCAACATTGATGTGATATTGCTGATGGGCAGCATTGGTGAATTTGCCTCTTTCACCCTCGAAGAGAGACTCATGCTTATCCGCGAGGCGCGTACCATGAGCACATTAAAAATGGTCGCTAACGTTTCTTCCACCTGCACTCACGATGTACTGGTGATGGCACAAGAAGCGTATCGCACAGGCTATGATGCAGTGATGATCCTGCCGCCTTACTACTACGGCCAGACGGCGAAGCAATTATTAAGCTATTTCCGCAATCTGGGTCGCGAGTTACGGGGAAAATGGTTCGCATATAACTTCCCGGCGCGGACCGGTTGTGATTTAACCCCAGACCTGGTCGCCACGCTGGCGAGTGAATTTCCTCACTTTGCCGGGATTAAAGACACTGTCGATTGCCAGTCACACACCCGCAGCATGATTCAGGCAACACAGTCTGTTCGTTCTGATTTTGCTGTACTTTCGGGCTATGACGAGTATTACATTCCTAATCTGCTAGCCGGTGGCGCGGGGATAATATCCGGCCTGAACAACGTTATGCCGGAACTGTTTGTCGAAGCCCGTGAAGCCTTCAAACGCGGCGACCTGGCGGCTTTACAAGAGATTCAGCAACAGATTGGCACTTATATGTCCATCTACGCCATTGGTGAGGATTTTGTCACTACTATCAAGACGGTGGTATCGCGTAAGTTTGGTTATTGCACTGGAGTATCACGCAATGCGGGTGGCGAGTTAAGCGAAAGTGAATGTCGAACAATTGACGAGGTCTTTGTCAGATAACGCAAGAAGCCGGATGACGACAAACCATCCGGCCCCTTGATTTAAATGGATGGGGGATTATTTCACCGCACCTAATATTTCGATCTTCGCCACTCTGGCTTTAACTTTACGCGACCAGACAGAAGTCAAAATCGGCACCAGAATCGAAGTCACAATCACCGACGTTGCCACCAGTGAGGTTGCTGCTGGAGCCATAGGTTTAAAGGCCGGGATCATTTCTGCAATCAGTACCGGCGTAGCCACCGCAGCACCGGCAGAACTGGAAGCCGCAATTCCGGCAGTACCATCGCCACCACCAATCAACTTATCAGCAATAATCAATGGAATACCGGTCACGACAATCACCGCCACACCCAGCAAGATCCCCAGCAAACCAGTCTGAGCAATCACGGTTAAATCAATGGTATTGCCCAATGCAAAGGCAAAGAACGGGATCAGCGTCTGGACTGCTTTGCTGAAAAATTCTCGCAACTCAGGGTCAAGATTCCCTAACGCAAAGCCTACGAGGAACGGTAATACCGCACCGACAAAAACATGCGGTTCGAACGAGGCAATTCCGGCGGTTCCCAGAATAATCATCGTCATGAGCGGCCCGGACTCCAGCGACATCAACACAAACGCTCCGGCCTCTTCTTTGGTGCCATACTGTTGCATGATCGAAGCGTAAAGCCCGCCGTTGGTCATATCCATTGCCGCCACCAGCGCCAGCGTTGAAAGTCCGGCAAAGAATCCGACTTCAACGCCATGTTCGGGAATAATGCGCGAGGCAATTGCCGCAACCACCCATGCAACAGCAATTTTGGTTACCACCAACGTGCCGGATTTACGCAACACCGTTCCCGTCGCGCTTAATTTGATCGACGCCCCCATGCAGAAAAACCACACCGCCAGAATCGGCACCGTGCCGGTAATCATCCCGTTAGTGAATGAGCCAAAGTATTTTCCCGCCCCTGGCGAGAAGGTGTGACACAGTGCGCCAAGGAACAACGGGATGAGCATCATCCCCCCTGGGATTTTCTCTATCGTGCGTTTTATCTGCATTTTCATCACCTATCGGCATATTTTTATAGGCTGATGCATACGTCCTTCACAGTGCATCAGTGTTGATGGAAACGAAGATAGACATTCAACAGAGCAATAAAAGTGATCAAAACCACACCAATTGAAACGTTGTTTTATTTTTATAGGATCATTGTTTTTATTTTGAAATTGATCACAAAAAAACCACCGCTATCTGCGATGGTTTGTTTTTTATGCTGGCAAATGGCGTTAACGCCTCATTGCAGCAGGCAATATGCGATTATTTTTTCGCGGCGAAACGTGCCGCTGCTTCGTCCCAGTTCACCACGTTCCAGAACTCTTTAATGTAGTCCGGACGGCGGTTCTGGAATTTCAGGTAGTAAGCGTGTTCCCACACATCCAGACCCAGAACAGGGAAGCCGGAAGCGCCAGAGATAGCTTCGCCCATCAGCGGGGAGTCCTGGTTAGCAGTAGAAACCACCGCCAGTTTATCGCCTTTCAGCACCAGCCATGCCCAGCCGGAACCAAAGCGGGAAGCTGCCGCTTTCTCAAATTCTGCTTTGAAGTTATCAACGGAACCGAAATCACGTTCGATAGCCGCTTTCAGATCGCCCTGCAGGGTGGTGCCTTTTTTCAGGCCTTTCCAGAACAGGCTGTGGTTAGCATGGCCGCCTGCGTTGTTGCGCAAAACGGTTTTCTTGTCTGCTGGCAGTTGATCCAGCTTAGTGATCAGCTCTTCAACCGGCAGGTTGGCAAATTCTGGCAGGCTTTCCAGCGCCGCGTTAGCGTTGTTGACGTAGGCCTGATGGTGTTTGGTGTGGTGGATTTCCATGGTCTGCTTATCGAAGTGCGGTTCCAGGGCATCGTAAGCATACGGCAGGGATGGCAGGGTGTAGCTCATATTCATCTCCAGTATTGTCGGGCGGCCGATTGTTAATGCCGCGTAAGCAGTTGGTTCATTATAGTTAATTAAATGATATTGAAAATGATTATCAATGCCGTACTTTTCGTAAGGATATGGTTTTGCAGGAAAATGCCAGAGATGTGAGCCAAATCACCCACTTAATGCCGTGATTGCCAGTAAATCGGCAACGGCGGCAACAGGCGAAAGGTTAATCGACAGCACGATTTTTACACTCATCTCGTCGGAGATGTGACGCGACGAAAAATGATGAGGATAAGAAAATGAGTAACGCGATTACGATGGGGATTTTTTGGCATTTGATCGGCGCGGCCAGTGCAGCCTGTTTTTACGCTCCGTTCAAAAAAGTAAAAAAATGGTCATGGGAAACCATGTGGTCAGTCGGTGGAATTGTCTCGTGGATTATTCTGCCGTGGGCTATCAGCGCCATGCTACTACCTGATTTCTGGGCATATTATAGCTCGTTCAGCCTCTCTACCTTGCTGCCGGTATTTTTGTTTGGCGCAATGTGGGGGATTGGTAATATCAACTACGGCCTGACCATGCGTTATCTCGGCATGTCGATGGGGATAGGTATCGCCATTGGCATTACGTTGATCGTCGGTACACTGATGACGCCAATTATCAACGGCAATTTCGATGTGTTAATTAATACCGACGGTGGGCGAATGACGTTGCTCGGCGTGCTGGTAGCGCTGATTGGCGTGGGAATTGTGACCCGCGCCGGGCAATTGAAAGAGCGCAAAATGGGCATTAAAGCCGAAGAGTTCAACCTGAAAAAAGGGCTGGTACTGGCGGTGATGTGCGGCATTTTCTCTGCAGGGATGTCCTTTGCGATGAACGCCGCAAAACCAATGCATGAAGCGGCTGCCGCGTTGGGTGTTGATCCATTGTATGTCGCTCTGCCAAGCTATGTTGTCATCATGGGCGGCGGCGCGATTATTAACCTCGGTTTCTGTTTTATTCGTCTGGCAAAAGTGAAAGATTTGTCGCTAAAAGCCGACTTCTCGCTGGCAAAACCGCTGATCATTCACAACATATTGCTCTCGGCGCTGGGCGGTTTGATGTGGTATCTGCAATTCTTTTTCTATGCCTGGGGTCACGCCCGCATTCCGGCGCAATATGACTACATCAGTTGGATGCTGCATATGAGTTTCTACGTTCTGTGCGGCGGTATCGTCGGTCTGGTTCTGAAAGAGTGGAACAATGCGGGTCGCCGTCCGGTAACGGTGTTGAGCCTCGGCTGTGTGGTGATTATTGTCGCCGCCAACATCGTTGGTATGGGCATGGCGAATTAATCTTTCTGGGAACAGAGATGACGCCACTGGCTGGGCGTCATCCCGGTTTCCCGGGTAAACACCACCGAAAAGTAGTTGCTGTCTTCAAAGCCACATTCTGTCGAGATATCACTGATTAACAGGCGGCTATGCTGGAGAAGATATTGCGCATGGCACACTCTGACCTGCCGCAGATATTGATTGATGGTCATGCCGGTCTGCTGGCGAAATTGCTGACGCAGGACGCGTTCACTGCACGATGCCTCATCACAAAATTTATCCAGCGCAAAGGGACTTTTCAGGCTGGCCGCCAGCCGGGTAATCAGCTTATCCAGCAACGTTTCGCTGGATGTTGGCGGCAACGAATCACTGGTGTAACGATGACGCTTCAAAAGCATCACCAACTGCCCAAACAGTAACTCCGCCATCTCGTTGGCGAACGGTGCATGCTGACAGCTTTCGTGCTCAAGCTGACCGATAACCTGCCGCGCCTGTGCCATGCCTACGCTACCTAAACGCCAGTGTGATTGTCCTGCGCTGGCGTTAAATCCCGGAATCGCCCCCTGCCAGTCAAGACTAAGCGTCAGTCGCTCCGGACAATAAATAATGTTCTGCAACACCAGATCGTTAACGGAAGCGTAGGAGTGTTTATCATCAGCGTGAATATAAAAGAGATCGCCACGGGTAATGCGATAAGGGCGATCGTTGAGCACATGCAGACCATTACCGCGCCAGACGATCACCAGTTCACAAAAATCATGTGTATGTTCGGCAAAGACATCCTGCGGATAACGGTCAGCAACAGCGACCGCCTGCTGTTCGCTGGCAAAAAAATCTTTTTTGCGAAGGATTAACTGATGAACCACCGTGCCACCTCAGCCAGAAAACGCATTTGATTATTCATAATCTGGCGTGGAAATACGTTGAGAAGATTCGCGTTATTGCAGAAAACCATCCCGCCCCTGGCGAATATCACGCGGTGACCAGTTAAACTCACGGCGAAACAGCGTCGAAAAGTGGTTACTGTCGCTGAACCCGCAGCGATATGCGATTTCGGTCACGCTGGCCTCGCTATGACGTAACAGATGACGCGCCTTCACCAACCGTAAACGGTTAAGGTAACGCTGGGGAGTCAAACCGGTTTGCTGTTTTAGCTGACGATGCAAAGTGCGTAGTGACAGAGAAAACTTATCCGCCACCGTTTCCCAATTCACCTCGTCGGCAAAATGCTCCTCCAGCCAGGCCAGGAGCAAGTTCAGACGTGATTCACGACTTTCCATACTCTCCTGCAAACTGTTTTTACGCAGCAAGAGCAGTAATTGCATAAACAAAATCTCGCGACTGGCTTTCGAGGGTAAATCACTCGCCCTTTCATGCTGTTCCAGTTGCGAAACCAGTTGCCGCACCTGCTGCAATACGCTTTGGCTCACGCGCCAGTGAGACGGATATTGCCCGTCCAGCTCTTGCGGAAGAAGCTGATGCAGCCCGGCGAGAAACTGAAATCGATCCGGTGAGCGATACAGCACATTGGTCAAACACAGATTGTCCGTATGTTCATATAAATGCCGATCATGATCGCGCACGAAGCAGATTGTGCCACCGGAGATGGTATAAGGCTGCCCATTGAAAACGTGGATACCCGTGCCATGTTCAACAATCACAATCTCATGAAAATCATGGTGATGCTCAGGGAAATCAGCTTGCGGAAGCCGGGGTTCTATCGCCACAGACGCGTGACCAGACGGAAAAAAATCCACACTTTGTAATACGGTCATACTGGCCTCCTGATGTCATCAACATGGCGGAATAGTAATCAAGCGGTTTGGTTCTTACCTTAAATTTTTGACGGCAAAACTCGTAAAAAATGTCGATTTTTCAAGATACAGCGTGAATTTTCAGGAAATGCGGCAAACATCACACCACCACAATTCAGAAAATTGTGAACGCTATCACGTTCATCTTTCCCTGGTTGCCAGTGGTGTATTTTCCTGTCAGTAACAAGAAGGTAGCGAACTCGGGCGCTTTTTAGACTGGTCGTAATGAAATTCAGCAGGATCACATTATGACCTTTCGCAATTGTGTCGCCGTCGATCTCGGCGCATCCAGTGGGCGCGTGATGCTGGCGCGTTACTCCCGTGAATGTCGCAGCCTGATGCTGCGTGAAATCCACCGATTTAACAATGGACTGCATAACCGGAACGGCTATGTCACCTGGGATGTGGATAGCCTGGAGAGCGCCATTCGCCTTGGGCTAAACAAGGTTTGTGAGGAAGGGATTCGTATCGATAGCATCGGTATTGATACCTGGGGCGTGGACTATGTACTACTCGACCAACACGGTCAGCGCGTGGGTCTACCTGTTGCTTATCGAGATAGCCGCACCAGTGGTCTGATGGCGCTGGCACAACAGCAATATGGAAAGCGCGATATTTATCAGCGTAGCGGCATTCAGTTTTTGCCCTTCAATACGATCTATCAGCTACGTGCGCTGACAGAGCAACAACCCGAACTTATTCCACACATTGCTCACGCTCTGCTAATGCCGGATTACTTTAGTTATCGCCTGACCGGCAAGATGAACTGGGAGTACACAAACGCCACCACCACGCAACTGGTCAATATCAATAGCGATGACTGGGATGACTCCCTGCTGGCGTGGAGCGGTGCCAACAAAGCCTGGTTTGGCCGCCCGACGCATCCGGGCAATGTCATTGGTCACTGGATTTGTCCGCAGGATAATGAAATTCCTGTGGTCGCCGTTGCCAGCCATGATACCGCCAGCGCGGTTATCGCTTCGCCGTTAAACGGATCACGCGCCGCTTACCTCTCCTCCGGAACCTGGTCATTGATGGGCTTCGAAAGCCAGACGCCATTCACCAATGATGCGGCGCTGGCAGCCAACATCACCAATGAAGGTGGTGCGGAAGGTCGCTATCGGGTGCTGAAAAATATTATGGGCTTATGGCTGCTTCAGCGGGTGCTTCAGGAGCGGCAAATCAACGATCTCCCGGCACTTATCGCTACGACACAGGCGCTTCCGGCCTGCCGCTTCATCATCAATCCCAATGACGATCGCTTTATTAATCCTGACGCGATGTGCAGCGAAATTCAGGCTGCGTGTCGGGAAACGGCGCAACCGATCCCAGAAAGTGATGCTGAACTGGCGCGCTGTATTTTCGACAGTCTGGCAGTGCTGTATGCCGATGTGCTGCATGAACTGGCACAGCTACGCGGTGAAGATTTCTCGCAACTGCATATTGTCGGCGGCGGCAGCCAGAACGCACTACTCAACCAGTTGTGCGCCGATGCCTGCGGTACTCGGGTGATCGCCGGGCCTGTAGAAGCTTCAACGCTCGGCAATATCGGCATCCAGTTAATGGCGCTGGATGAACTCAACAATGTGGATGATTTCCGTCAGGTGGTAAGCGCCACTGCGAATCTGACCACCTTTACCCCTAATCCTGACAGTGAAATTGCCCACTATGTGGCGCAGTTTCGCTCTACACGACAGACTAAGGAGCTTTGCGCATGACCACTCAACTGGAACAGGCCTGGGAACTGGCGAAACAGCGTTTCGCGGCGGTAGGGATTGATGTCGAGGAGGCACTGCGCCAACTTGATCGCTTACCCGTTTCAATGCACTGCTGGCAGGGCGATGATGTTTCTGGTTTTGAAAACCCGGAAGGTTCGCTGACTGGAGGGATTCAGGCCACCGGCAACTACCCGGGAAAAGCGCGCAATGCCGAAGAGCTGCGTGCCGATTTGGAACAGGCTATGCGGCTGATTCCGGGGCCGAAACGGCTTAATTTACATGCGATCTATCTGGAGTCAGACACGCCAGTCTCGCGTGACCAAATCAAACCTGAACACTTCAAAAACTGGGTTGAATGGGCGAAAGCTAATCAACTCGGTCTGGATTTTAACCCTTCCTGTTTCTCGCATCCGCTAAGCGCCGATGGCTTTACGCTCTCACATGCCGACAACCGCATTCGCCAGTTCTGGATTGATCACTGTAAGGCCAGCCGCCGCGTTTCGGCCTATTTTGGCGAACAACTCGGCACGCCATCAGTGATGAACATCTGGATCCCGGATGGCATGAAAGATATCACCATTGACCGCCTTGCCCCGCGCCAGCGTTTGCTGGCAGCACTGGATGAAGTGATCAGCGAAAAGCTGGATCCGGCGCACCATATCGACGCCGTAGAGAGCAAATTGTTTGGCATTGGCGCGGAGAGCTATACGGTTGGCTCTAATGAGTTTTATATGGGTTATGCCACCAGCCGCCAGACTGCGCTGTGCCTGGATGCCGGACACTTCCACCCGACTGAAGTCATTTCCGACAAGATTTCCGCCGCCATGTTGTATGTGCCGCAGTTGCTGCTGCACGTCAGCCGCCCGGTACGCTGGGACAGCGATCACGTCGTGCTGCTGGATGATGAAACCCAGGCGATCGCCAGCGAGATCGTCCGTCATGACCTGTTTGACCGGGTACATATCGGCCTCGACTTCTTTGATGCCTCCATCAACCGCATTGCCGCATGGGTCATTGGTACACGCAATATGAAAAAAGCTCTGCTGCGTGCGTTGTTAGAACCGACAGCCGAACTGCGCAAGCTGGAAGCGGCAGGCGATTACACCGCGCGACTGGCGTTGCTGGAAGAGCAGAAATCGTTGCCGTGGCAGGCGGTATGGGAAATGTATTGCCAGCGTCATGATACGCCAGTGGGTAGCGAGTGGCTGGAAAGCGTGCGGGCTTATGAAAACACGATTTTGCGTCAACGCGGGTAAATACCGCTGAATGCGGCACAAGTGACTTATCCGATCTACAGGTCAGCAACAGTTATATGCCTGATAAGACGTATCAGGCATTGAGTGCCGGATGCGGCACAGGTGCCTTATCCGGCCTACAGGTCGTGCATCCGACAACACCGAATTTACAGGAACACAGAACATGCAAAACATTACCCAGTCCTGGTTTGTCCAGGGAATGATCAAAGCCACCACCGATGCCTGGCTGAAAGGTTGGGACGAGCGCAACGGCGGCAACCTGACGCTGCGCCTGGATGACGCCGATATCGCGCCTTATCACGACAATTTCCATCCACAACCGCGCTATATCCCGCTCAGTCAGCCAATGCCTTTACTGGCAAATACACCGTTTATCGTCACCGGTTCCGGCAAATTCTTCCGTAACGTCCAGCTCGATCCCGCTGCCAATTTAGGCATCGTAAAAGTCGACAGTGACGGTGCGGGCTACCACATTCTCTGGGGGCTAACCAACGAAGCCGTTCCGACCTCCGAACTTCCGGCTCATTTCCTCTCCCACTGCGAACGCATTAAAACCACCAACGGTAAAGATCGGGTGATCATGCACTGCCATGCCACCAACCTCATCGCCCTCACCTATGTGCTGGAAAACGACACGGCGGTTTTCACCCGCCAACTGTGGGAAGGCAGCACCGAGTGCCTGGTGGTATTCCCGGATGGTGTCGGCATTCTGCCGTGGATGGTGCCAGGCACGGACGAAATCGGCCAGGCCACCGCGCAAGAAATGCAAAAACATTCACTGGTACTCTGGCCATTCCACGGCGTCTTCGGCAGCGGTCCGACGCTGGACGAAGCGTTTGGCCTGATCGATACCGCAGAAAAATCGGCGGAAGTGTTGGTAAAAGTGTATTCGATGGGCGGCATGAAACAGACCATCGGTCGTGAGGAGTTGATAGCCCTCGGCAAACGTTTCGGCGTTACGCCACTGGCTAGCGCGCTGGCGCTGTAAGGAGTAAACATGATCCGCAAAGCCTTTGTTATGCAGGTAAACCCCGACGCCCACGACGAGTATCAACGTCGGCATAACCCGATCTGGCCGGAACTGGAAGCGGTATTGAAATCTCACGGCGCGCATAACTACGCTATCTATCTCGATAAAGCGCGAAATTTGCTGTTTGCCAGCGTGGAAATTGAATCTGAAGAACGCTGGAATGCGGTTGCCAGCACTGACGTTTGCCAACGTTGGTGGAAATATATGACTGACGTTATGCCCGCTAATCCGAATAACAGCCCGATCAGTAGCGAGCTACAAGAAGTGTTTTATCTGCCGTAATCCATTGCGGTGCCGGATACCCCTCCGACACCGTAATTACAACTGATTAATATAGATTTTGCTAACGCAATTTATCCAACATCTCCCTGGTCAATTAAAAACGCCAGCTCACACCAGTGACAAACATAAAACTCTCATAACGATCGATCATTGGGCTGTCGGTAATCTCGTCCGGCAGCTTCGGCCAGAAACGCACTTCTGCTGGCGTAATCAGGATGATTGCGCACGTAGGTATCAATCTTGTTCAGTAACCCTTTCGGCATTGTAATATTGATTCGTTCAGCCCGACCTTCGAACTGATTCATATTGATATCTACCAGCAGCCATTGCCCGCCAATAAAGTCCTGCACCCGCTGAGCCAGATGTTTTGGTAGCAATCACGATAGCGCGATTTATATAGGCCGTCAGGTGGATAAAGTTGACTCAGGAATGTCGCTCGGAAGAAGAATAATGGTGTGCAGTAACTTGTTGAAAAGATGCGAGGATACTCGCAATTTAGTTCAATAAATATTCAGCTATTCAAGACGTAAACATTTGAACCGATAAGACGCGCAAGCGTCGCAGATAGTGATAACGTGCGCGTTGCTTATGCCGGATGCGGCGTGAACGCCTTATCCGGCCTACAAAATCATGCAAATTCAATATATTGCATGAGCCATGTAGGCATGATAAGACGCGTAAGCGTCGCATCAGGCAATGAATACCCGATGCGACCCGCTTCTTACATCAGAACAGCCCCAACGGTTTATCCGAGTAGCTCACCAGCAGGCACTTGGTTTGCTGGTAATGATCAAGCATCATCTTGTGGGTTTCACGCCCAATACCCGACTGCTTGTAGCCGCCAAACGCCGCATGTGCCGGGTAAGCGTGATAACAGTTGGTCCACACGCGCCCAGCCTGAATGCCGCGCCCCATCTTATAGGCCAGATTGCCGTTACGACTCCAGACGCCTGCGCCCAGGCCATATGGCGTATCGTTGGCAATCTCCAGCGCCTCATCCATCGTCTTAAATGTCGTCACCGCCAGCACCGGGCCAAAAATCTCTTCCTGGAAGACGCGCATATTATTCTGACCAAACAGGATCGTCGGTTCGAGGTAGTAGCCGTCTTTCAGTTCCCCTTCCAGTAGCTTACGCCGCCCGCCGGTAAGCACATCCGCACCCTCTTTTTTACCGATATCAATGTAATTGAGGATGGTTTCCAGTTGTCCGTGAGAAACCTGCGCGCCCATTTGCGTCACGCTGTCGAGCGGGTTACCGCTACGAATGCTTTCAACACGACGGATGGCGCGTTCCATAAAGCGTTCGTAGATAGACTCCTGCACTAAAGCACGACTCGGACAGGTACAGACTTCGCCCTGGTTGAAGGCGAACAATGCAAAGCCCTCCAGCGCCTTGTCGAAGAAAGCATCTTCTTCATCCATGACATCAGCAAAGAATATATTTGGCGATTTACCGCCCAGCTCCAGCGTCACCGGAATAATGTTCTGGGTAGCGTACTGCATAATCTGCTGACCGACTTCCGTTGAGCCGGTAAATGCCACTTTAGCAATGCGTTTTGAGGTCGCCAGATATTCGCCAATTTCGCCACCAGCGCCGTTGACCACGTTGACTACGCCTGGCGGCAGTAAATCACCCACGATTTCCATCAGCAGCAGCACCGAAAGTGGAGTGAGTCGCGCCGGTTTCAGCACCACACAGTTGCCCGCCGCCAGCGCCGGAGCCATTTTCCAACTCGCCATCAACAGCGGGAAGTTCCACGGGATAATTTGCCCCACCACACCTAACGGTTCGTGGAAGTGATAAGCCACGGTTTCGCTATCCACTTCACTGATCCCGCCTTCCTGCGCCCGAATACACGAAGCGAAATAGCGGAAATGGTCAATTGCCAGCGGCACATCGGCAGCACTGGTTTCACGAATGGGCTTGCCGTTATCCCAGGTTTCTGCCGTCGCCAACAGTTCCAGATTTTGCTCCATCCGATCGGCAATCTTAAACAGAATCGCCGCACGATCCTGCACCGAGGTATGCGCCCATTTATCTTTCGCTTTATGGGCTGCATCCAGCGCCAGATCAATATCGCGTTTGCCCGAAGACGCCACTTCGCACAGAAGCTGCCCGGTCACTGGCGTCAGGTTCTGGTAGTACTCGCCGTCGGCGGGCGCGACCCATTCGCCGCCGATAAAGTTGTCATAGCGGGTTTTTAACTTGAGGGGGAAACCATATTCGCCGGGCTTAATCTGTGCTGAAGGGGGATTGTTGGTCATGGTAGTCTCCTTGCTGTGTGAGGTATAACAAGGGTAGACATGGTTGGTGAAATCTTCGCCAGCCGGTGATAGCTTTACGACGGCAATCACAAATTTACGGGCAAGGATTACAGAGATAGTTGATAAAAAACGGCTGACAATTTGCCAGCCGTTACGGGAAGGTGATTACATCGCAGCGCGATAAATCGCCATAATTTCTTCGTGAGTTGCCTGAATCGGGTTAGTAAAACCGCAGGCGTCTTTCAGGGCATTGGTCGCCAGCACCGCAAAATCTTCCTCTTTTACGTTCAGGTCACGCAGACCCGCAGGGATATTCACTTTCTTCGCCAGTTCACGAATAGCGTTAATGCAGGCTTCTGCACCTTCCGCGTCGTTTTTACCCGTCACGTTCACGCCCATTGCCGCCGCGCAGTCACGCAGACGCGCACCGGCAACTTTGCTGTTGAACACCTGAACATGCGGCAGCAGAACGGCATTGCATACGCCGTGCGGCAGGTTGTAGAAACCGCCTAGCTGGTGCGCCATCGCATGAACATACCCCAGAGAGGCATTGTTGAACGCCATACCCGCGAGGAACTGAGCGTAGGCCATTGCTTCACGCGCTTTAACGTTGCTGCCATCTTCTACTGCTACTGGCAGGTTTTCGGCAATCATGGTCACTGCTTTCAATGCGCAAGCGTCGGTGATCGGCGTTGCCGCAATAGAAACATACGCTTCGATGGCGTGCGTTAAGGCGTCCATCCCGGTAGCGGCAGTCAGTGATTTCGGCATACCGATCATCAGTGAGGAGTCATTGACAGAAAGCAGCGGAGTCACGTGTTTATCCACAATCGCCATTTTGATGTGACGCGCTTCGTCGGTGATGATGCAGAAACGGGTCATTTCAGACGCAGTGCCCGCAGTGGTATTGATGGCAATCATCGGCAACTGCGGTTTTGCAGAGCGATCAACGCCTTCGTAATCGCGAATATCACCACCGTTGGCTGCCACCAGCGCAATACCTTTTGCGCAGTCGTGCGGAGAACCACCACCTAAGGAAATCACGCTATCACAATTATTTTCTTTTAGTAATTTCAAACCTGCCGCGACGTTTTCCGTGGTTGGGTTCGGCTGGGTGCCATCATAAATAACGCTAAAAATATTGCGTTCTTCCAGTGCTTTTTGCACATCACCCGCCATGCCTAATTTCGTTAACATATTGTCAGTAACAATTAATGTACGGCGAAATCCATATTCTGCCATCATATTCATTGCATCATTCAATGAATCAGCACCGATGACATTCACTGAAGGAATAAAAAAGGTTGAAGCTGCCATAAAACACTCCTGGAAGAGTAAAAAGGGCTGGCAGATTACAAAGTATTTTCATTCGAAAATATGATCGACATTCCCGTTTATTAAAATATTTTTAATAAAAAGCACGTTATATTCATAATACAACGTGCTTCCTTAATATTAATAAGAATTTTGTATTAATTCATATTTATTATGAATTAATCATTTCCTTATTTTTCGGGAAATAATAATGCGTCACGTAATAAATGATCATTTCCACGGCGACGCGTAAAGCCAATCCGGTCAAAATATTCCAGAATTTGAATCGCCAGTTTTCGGCCAACGCCTAAGCGATCGCGGAAATCCGCCGCGCAGGTCGAGCCACACTCCTGATCGAGATCACGGATCATATTGGCAAACTCGACAATTCGATCATTGCGATAATAACGATCTTTGACGATCGCCGTAATTATCCCCTGCTGTGCCGCCTGGCGCAGCGTCAGGCGCATTGCCTGCTCGTCGGTTCCCGTCTCTTTTGCCAGGTCGCGTACCCACCACGGCTCGTCGCCAAACAGCGGTTCCACTTTTTGCCAGATAGCCTGCTGCTCTTCGCTAAATCCGGCTTTGTGATCCGGCAGATGCAGCCAGCCGTGATGGCTGTGGATCTCGCCGCTTTCGCGCATCTTTTCAATCAGCAACAGTACCAGGGCTTCATCTTCCATCGGCAACGCCATGCGCCGCAGACGTTCGCGTCCCGGCCCTGGTTCGTCGCGATGCTGTTCATGATAAGCCGCTAATGTGTCGAGAATTTTACGCTGCCAGCGAGCAGCAACCGGTGCATTCAGCAAGCTATAACCGGCCTGAATATAGCCCGGCTGTTGCAGCAATTCGCGCATCCCTTCGCCGTTGAGCTGACGCGCCCATGCAAAATCCGCGAGATTCACCGCACCGCGCTCCAGGTGAACAGCCAGCGCTTCGGTATCATTCTGCACCCGTGCCAGTGACGCCAGCCATTGCAGATATTCCGGCTTACGTTTACCGCGGCGCGGCGGGTTGAGCATCACCACGCGGGCACCCGCCAGCGTATTGCGGGCCGAGATATCGCGTAGCACTAAGCGATCGTTATCCGCCAACCACAGCGGCGTGTCGAACACCAGTTCGGCAAGGTTATCTTCCAACAGCGAAACACGCCCCGTAACGTGGCTGGCGGCGTGGTGAATATGCAGCGGCTGCCACTGGGTCAGCGGCGTATGGGTTTGAAGCTCGACAATCACCCGCGTGAACGGATCTGGCGGCACATCTGCCAGCAGCCAGTCGCCTCGATTAATCTGTTCTTTCTCCGCATCACCGGCGATATTAAGCGCAATACGCTGCCCGGCATGGGCGGTTTCTGTTGGTTGATTTTGCGCATGGAGAGCACGCACGCGCATCGGTTTATTTACCCCCGTCAACCATAATGAATCGCCAACATTCACTTCCCCACTTAACGCCGTACCCGTCACCACCAGCCCGGCACCTTTTACGGTAAAAGCACGGTCGATAGCGAGGCGGAAACTGTGCTGACTGGCGTGTTCACGTTCCGGCAACTGAAGCAGATGTTCGCGCAGAGCATCAATTCCCCTTCCTTCAGTCGCTGCGGTGACAAACAGTTTTGCCTCAGCAAAACCGTATTCCCGCAGCACCTCCTTTACCTGGCGTTCAACCTCATCAACGCGCGCTTCGTCCACGCGATCGGCTTTGGTCAGCGCGACGGTCAGCATCGGGTTACCGGTAAGCTGCAAAATCGCCAGATGCTCACGGGTCTGTGCCATCACGCCGTCATCGCACGCCACCACTAACAGCGCATGATCGATACCACCAACGCCCGCCAGCATGTTGGAAAGAAACTTTTCATGGCCGGGAACATCAATAAATCCAGGAACGCGTCCATCCGGCTGCGGCCAGTAGGCATAGCCGAGATCGATGGTCATACCGCGCTTTTTTTCTTCCGGCAGACGGTCGGCATTTACGCCAGTAATCGCCTGTAATAATGTCGTTTTGCCGTGGTCAACGTGTCCGGCAGTCGCAATAATCATTTCAACAACATCTCCAAAAACCGTTGCTCATCTTCAAGGCAGCGTAAATCCAGCCACAGACGCCCGTCGTAAATGCGGCCAATCACTGGCACCGGCAATTCACGCCAGCGGGCGGCTAATGCCTCAAGGTGGCTACCGCGTCCATCATGAGGTGTAAACGTTAATGCCGCGCTCGGCAGGCGATCAACAGGCAGCGAACCACTGCCGATCTGCGACAAGCATGGCATAACTTGTACCGCAAACTCCGCGCCGTAATGTGCGGCAAGGGGAGCCTGTAAACGTTGCGCCTGGATTTGAATGACCTCTGCGCTGCGGGTAAGCAGACGCAGGGTCGGTAATTTTTCTGTCAGAGCCTCAGGGTGTAAATAAAGACGCAGCGTGGCTTCCAGCGCCGCGAGGGTCATTTTATCTGCGCGTAATGCACGCTTCAGCGGGTGACTTTGCAGCCGGGCGATCATCTCTTTTTTACCGACGATAATCCCTGCCTGTGGCCCGCCTAACAGCTTGTCGCCGGAGAAGCTCACGAGGCTGACGCCCGCGGCAATCAACTCCTGTGGCATCGGCTCTTTCGGCAAACCGTACTGGCTAAGATCGACCAGCGAACCGCTGCCTAAATCAGCCACTACTGGAACATCCAGCTCTCTACCGAGCACCACCAACTCCGCTTCGTCTACCGCTTTGGTGAACCCCTGAATGCTGTAGTTACTGGTATGCACCTTCATCAACAGCGCGGTATTTTCATTCACCGCCTGACGATAATCATTAGCGTGGGTACGGTTGGTGGTTCCTACTTCATGCAGGGTACAGCCTGCCTGACGCATTACGTCAGGGATACGAAACGAGCCACCAATCTCCACCAGTTCACCGCGAGAAACCACCACCTCTTTGCCGCTGGCAGTTGCTGCCAGCATTAACAGCACCGCCGCCGCATTATTATTGACGATGCAGGCATCTTCCGCGCCAGTAAGGCGGCACAACAACTGTGCCAGCGCGCGATCGCGATGCCCACGTCCGGCGTCATCCAGATCATATTCCAGCGTCACCGGTGAACGCATAACTTGCGCAACAGCTTCCACCGCCGCTTCCGCCTGCAATGCCCGACCAAGATTAGTATGCAGCACCGTTCCCGTCAGGTTGATCACCGGACGCAGCGCGCTCTGCGCCTCTTTCGCCAGTCGGGCATTGACTTCTTGCGCCCAGTTCTCACACCACGCGGGTAGCGTCTGACTGTCGCGAATTACTTCTCGCGCTTCGTCAAGCATCTGACGCAGCAACTCCACCACGCGAGTGTGGCCATAAGTATCACGTAAAGAAAGGAAGGAACTATCACGCAATAAGCGATCAATAGCGGGAAGCTGACTATAGAGGGAACGCGTTTCGGTTGTCATAGGAAACCAGGCTCATCAAGGCCCTCTCACACGGAGAAGGGCGTTTAACATAACCGCAGATTGTAACGTGAGAAGTGTCTGGAGGACATATCGCGCATCAAGCCTTTGGCGGTTCGGTGCGAGCGAAGCTTTCGCGGCTAAAGAGATTCTCGACCAGTTTGACTAAGTGTGGGCGGTCCACACACCAGCCCGGCGCAACGCGGCGGAAATTGAGATACCCGACGGCACAGGCAATAGCGATAGTCGCCAGATTTACCGTATCGGTTTTGAGCGTGCCATCGACCAGATATCCTTCCAGCACATCCAGACTGCGGTTGATTTTCTCCCGCTGGCGTAACAGCTCATCTTCAGACTGCTGCGCCGCCGGGCGCGCCTGCTCACGCACCGAAGCCAGCCCGGCATCCATAATGCCATCTGCCAACGCCTCAATCTTACGCACTCGCAACGACTCTAGCGGATCGCGCGGCAGCATCGCCGGAGCAACGTTCATTAATTCGATATATTCGGCAATGATTGGCGAATCAAACCAGCATTCGCCCTCTTCGGTCACCAGCACCGGCACTTTCCCTAACGGGTTAAATTTCGCCACGCCGTTGTCTACGTTATAGGGCAGTTCATTGATAAATTCGAAAGTAATGCCCTTTTCTAACAACAGAATAGAAAGTTTGCGTACAAACGGGCTGGTGTAGCTACCGATGAGTTTCATTATGTTTCCTTTTTGTTAACAAAATATGAGTATGACCCAGGGTTAAAAAAAAGGGCAGATGTTATTGATATGAGCGTGATGACAAACACAAGATGGCCCGATACGTACACATACCGGGCCTTGTAAATGAAACGATCTTTTTAAATATCAGAATGAATAGCGGATATTCGCATTGATAGCATTATCGACGTTGTACTTACCAAATGCTGATTTCTCAACGGTCAGGCCGATACGGGTATTGTCTTTAATGCGCGTATCAATCCCAATGTTGGCTAACATACGACCATCTTTACCGTTGTACACGGTGGACTCACCAGCAAAATCACGGTAAGTAGTGGTGCCAGAATTCCGCAGGTCAAACTGATAACTTAAACCTGCCTTCGCTGTAACCTGCCAGTCGTGACCATCCAGCGTTTTTCCGAATTCCACACCAGTACGGCCAATCAAGGGGTTTGCCGTTTTACGCTTCATGCTGATATCCATACCGTTGTATTGCCAGTTAAAGGTATTGCCTGACAACGTGCCGTAGACCAGTTCAACCTGCGGTTCAATAAACACATCAGGTTTCCACTGATAGCGCCAACCGGTTTCGGCCCCTAAATACCAGGAGTGAGCAGTATCGTCTGCCTTACCAAGCCCTAATGTTTGCATTGTGTAATCGTCACGATGGTGGACATATTTTCCGACCACATCAATATACAATCCTGAATCAAACAGGGTGGATGCGTATAAACCGCCGCCTACAGAGCGGGTTTTCCCCTGGTAACTTTCGCCACTGGCTTTGCTGTCAGTAACAGTCATCATGATACCTGTAAAAAGATCGCCTCCATCAAAGTGATGTTTTTTGTCGGCACCAATTTGCAGATGCATGTGGCGATCAGAGAATCCCCCCTCACCTGAACCAGAAGTGGTCATAAACCGTGCCCAGGCACCGGCTTCTCCTTGGGTATCGCGTAGATCACCCATACGTCGGTTAAGGTTATTCACCTCAGATAGGAAGTTTCTGTACCGGATATCCATAAAGCGCTGACTTTCACTGAGTGCAGCATTATTACGCTGAACATCGAATCCTTTCAGACGCCACTGTGTGGCACTGTCAGTATTTACCACCTCAATATCAGGGGTCATTGAGTGAAAACCCATTTGTTGAGTCACAGTTTTAAACGCCTGGGTATTGTTGGTTCCATTTTCTGCCGTGATCAACGGAATATCACCGACAGACATTTCGTTAAGCGGTTTAGTCGGCTTCACATACAGAATATTGTTCTCTGCGATTAACTTATCAACAACCGTAATATTTAGCCGGACTCTCAAAAAATGCATGGAACTAAAACGGGTCTATTTACAGATATACAAGCACATCTTATTTCATTCGAAACTTCAAAAGTTACTTTGGTATTACACCGAAACAGTTTTCTCTCAAGGTAAAAAGAAAAAATTAAATGTCCACTTTCTGATATCAGGGGAGCGTTTATATGCTCAGTGGACTAGACAAAAAGGACACGAGTTTCGCAGGCCGAACAGCGAATACTCATGTCCTGTATTTGCAACTTTTTTAGCTCTCAACCACATTTATGCGACTCAATACCCCAACATTCAATGATCCAAATAAAGATAATGCATCCAACTGGTCATTCTCAGCAGCACCTTCCGCATCACTGAAACATGGCTGAAATGGTCGGAGTAAACCGCCACCTGAGCGTAGATACCATCAGGTAAAGCATCAATATCAGCGTTAGGGTCCAGTTCGATGGTTCCCAGCACACCGTCAGTTCCAGGCACGACCGTTAATGATTGCAGTACCCCCTGCGCCTGGTACGAACCTCCAGGCACCACCGGCAAGATACTGGTCAGTTTGCCGTGGAATACCTGCCCCGGCAGCGCGTTAAATACCACTTCCGCATCATCGCCGGGTTTCAGACGCAACAGCGAGTTTTGCCGGAACTGGGCGACAATTTGCCGTTTTTGCTCAGGGATAAAGACCATCACCGGACGCAGCGGCAAAGCTGCCGCGTAAGTGCCTGGACGGATTAGCACCTGAGTAACATAGCCATTGCTCGGTGCACGAATAATGGTCTGCTCAAGGTTATATTTCGCTTCGGTAAGTTGCGCCCTTAAGCTGACAATCTGCGACTGCTCGCCGTTGACCATGCTGTCGAGTTGGCTCTGGATCTGCGCCTGCTCTGCCACGGAACCTTTCACCAACGCATCCTGGGCGAGAAAATTTTGCCGCGCGTCGTCGATGTCACGTTCCGAAAACGGATTCACCGCCGCCTGGCTACCTTTCAGGTAACGTTGATAATTTTTAAACAGCCGGTCGCGCTCTGCTGAAACCTGAGTGGTGTTAGCCTGCGCTTCAGTGAGCTGCGCTTGCAGCGTCTTAATATTATGTGTCGCCGTCATCAGGTCGGCCTGAAGTCGGTCTACCCGCGCCTGATAACGCACCGGGTCGAGCTTAAAAAGCACCTCGCCCTTTTGAATAAGCTGATTATTTTTGTCCGTGACTTCAGTAACAATCCCTGTGACCTGGGGCGTGATGGGGATGGCAATCACCGCCTTTTGCGCCATAAAGGTGTAGGGATGGTTATAGTTCATCAATAAAATCAAACCACTCACCAGAAACACGCCACCGAGCGCCGCCGTCGCCAGCGTCCACTGATTCACCGGAATACGGAAGATTTTAAATATCGCCCACGCCAGCGCCACGTAAGTTAAGACAATCAACAGATCCATGATTAGATCTCCGGAAACGTGGAGTAGTCAGGTTTTTTCTCAGCAGCGAGTTGCTGCTCCAGCCGGGAGATGCGATCAGAAAGCGCGGCAATTTCTGGGTCAGGCGTTTTCTCTTGCGGTGTAATATGCGACTGCATCCCCCAGCCGCGCTCCGGTTGGTAAAGCGTGGCCCAGATCCACAGGAACGGCCAGATAATGTGGAGCGTAAATAAGCTGACCCACCCTGCGGTATGAATGGCGTCGGCATGAGGATGGTTGCGTTTTTTGGCAATCAAATAGGGGATGTCATGTATCGCGATGATTCCATAAAAGATCACCAGAAAGACGAAAATCAGCACTCCCAACGCGAAATAGTTTAGAAACATAGCTGCCTCGGATTCACGCTTATCAGAGTTGTTATGGGCTGGCAGCCAGATGGGCGTCGGGCTGATTATTTGACAATAATCCGGGTTTGCGATTCTCGCCATCACACCGAAGAATAATTTTAAGCGGTGATGAGTTACTCAGTGACATAACGGCCTTAAGGCAGAGCCAGAACATGCCGTAGATCACACCGGGTGAACGACTTAAGAAAATATCTTGTGATTTAGATCACAAAGATTCAACAAACCATCAAAGAAAAAACGTGACAAACCTCACATTTAAATGCCATTTTTAGCGAAAATCACCGCCTTGTTGTTTTTTTACACAAGTATTTTGTGATGAATATCACGTCAATTACCTCTCTACCCCCTATATTTATGTGATTGATATCACACAAAAGACCGTCGACTGGACAGTTAACCGATTCAGTGCCAGATTTCGCAGTATCTACAAGGTCCGGCTACCTCTGCCGCCACATTAACAAAAAACCTCGGGCTTCCAGCCTGCGCGACAGCAAACATAAGAAGGGGTGTTTTTATGTCATCCGATATTAAGATCAAAGTGCAAAGCTTTGGTCGTTTCCTCAGCAACATGGTGATGCCAAATATCGGCGCGTTTATCGCGTGGGGTATCATCACCGCGTTATTTATTCCAACAGGGTGGTTACCGAACGAAACGCTGGCGAAGCTGGTCGGGCCGATGATCACTTATCTCCTGCCGCTGCTGATCGGTTATACCGGTGGTAAGTTGGTAGGTGGTGAACGTGGCGGCGTGGTCGGTGCTATCACCACCATGGGCGTTATCGTCGGCGCAGATATGCCGATGTTCCTCGGTTCTATGATTGCAGGCCCGCTGGGCGGCTGGTGCATTAAGCATTTCGACCGCTGGGTAGATGGTAAGATCAAATCCGGTTTTGAGATGCTGGTGAACAACTTCTCTGCCGGTATCATGGGGATGATCCTCGCGATTCTGGCATTCATGGGGATTGGTCCGCTGGTTGAAGCCCTGTCTAAAATGCTGGCTGCGGGCGTTAACTTCATGGTTGTCCATGACATGCTGCCGCTGGCGTCTATCTTTGTTGAACCGGCGAAAATCCTGTTCCTTAACAACGCCATTAACCACGGTATCTTCTCGCCGCTGGGTATTCAGCAGTCCCATGAGATGGGCAAATCCATCTTCTTCCTGATTGAAGCAAACCCGGGTCCGGGTATGGGCGTTCTGCTGGCGTACATGTTCTTTGGTCGTGGTAGCGCTAAACAGTCTGCGGGCGGTGCGGCAATCATCCACTTCCTGGGCGGTATCCACGAAATCTACTTCCCGTATGTGCTGATGAATCCGCGTCTGATCCTCGCCGTTATCCTCGGCGGTATGACTGGCGTGTTTACGCTGACTATTCTGGGCGGTGGTCTGGTTTCTCCGGCATCTCCGGGTTCTATCCTCGCGGTACTGGCGATGACGCCAAAAGGTGCTTACTTCGCTAACATCGCGGGTGTATGTGCGGCAATGGCGGTTTCCTTCGTTGTCTCTGCCATTCTGCTGAAAACCAGCAAAGTGAAAGAGGAAGACGATATTGAAGCGGCAACTCGCCGTATGCAGGACATGAAAGCTGAGGCTAAAGGCGCGTCTCCGCTGTCTGCTGGTGATGTGACTAACGACCTGAGCCACGTGCGTAAAATCATCGTTGCCTGTGACGCTGGTATGGGTTCCAGTGCAATGGGCGCAGGTGTGCTGCGTAAGAAAATTCAGGATGCCGGTCTGTCACAGATTTCCGTCACTAACAGCGCGATCAATAACCTGCCGCCAGATGTGGACCTCGTCATCACTCACCGTGATCTGACCGAGCGCGCTATGCGTCAGGTTCCGCAGGCTCAGCATATTTCGCTGACTAACTTCCTCGACAGTGGCCTGTACACCAGCCTGACCGAACGTCTGGTTGCTGCCCAGCGCCATACTGAAAACGAAGAGAAAGTGAAAGACAGCCTGAAAGACAGCTTTGACGATTCTAACGCCAACCTGTTCAAACTGGGCGCGGAGAACATCTTCCTCGGTCGTAAAGCGGCAACTAAAGAAGAAGCTATTCGCTTTGCTGGCGAACAACTGGTGAAAGGCGGTTACGTTGAGCCGGAATACGTACAGGCAATGCTGGATCGTGAAAAACTGACCCCGACCTATCTGGGTGAGTCTATCGCCGTGCCGCACGGTACGGTTGAAGCGAAAGATCGCGTGCTGAAAACTGGCGTCGTGTTCTGTCAGTACCCGGAAGGCGTGCGCTTCGGTGAAGAAGAAGATGACATTGCCCGTCTGGTGATTGGTATTGCTGCCCGTAACAACGAGCACATTCAGGTTATCACCAGCCTGACCAACGCGCTGGATGATGAGTCCGTCATTGAGCGTCTGGCACACACCACCAGCGTGGATGAAGTGCTGGAACTGTTGGCTGGTCGTAAGTAACCCATTCCCACCCTCTCCACATGGAGAAGGTGGGGCTAATTGCCTGATGCGCTACGCTTATCAGGCCTACAAAACAAAGTGCAATTTATTGAATTTGCTCGTTCTTGTAGGCCAGATAAAGCGTTTACGCCGCATCCGGCAATATCTCGGCCCCTCTCCTCATGGAGAGGGTTTGGGTGAGGGAAATGCCTCACCCCAGCCCTCTCGGGTAAAAACATTGATGAAGGTTAATACTATGAAAGCATTACATTTTGGCGCAGGTAACATCGGTCGTGGCTTTATCGGTAAACTGCTGGCTGATGCGGGTATTCAACTGACATTTGCCGATGTCAATCAGGTGGTACTTGATGCCCTGAATGCCCGTCATAGCTACCAGGTTCATGTGGTCGGTGAAACCGAGCAGGTCGATACCGTTTCCGGCGTTGATGCCGTCAGCAGTATTGGTGATGACGTGGTGGATTTAATCGCTCAGGTCGATTTAGTCACTACCGCCGTTGGCCCGGTCGTGCTGGAACGAATTGCTCCGGCGATTGCTAAAGGGCTGGTGAAACGCAAAGAACAAGGTAATGCATCCCCACTGAACATCATCGCGTGTGAAAACATGGTTCGCGGCACCACTCAGTTGAAAGGCCATGTAATGAATGCCCTGCCGGAAGAAGCAAAAGCGTGGGTTGAAGAACACGTTGGCTTTGTCGATTCCGCCGTTGACCGCATCGTGCCACCTTCTGCTTCTGCAACCAACGATCCGCTGGAAGTGACGGTAGAAACCTTCAGCGAATGGATTGTCGATAAAACTCAATTCAAAGGCGCGCTGCCAAACATCCCAGGTATGGAGCTAACCGACAACCTGATGGCATTTGTTGAGCGTAAACTCTTCACCCTGAATACGGGCCATGCTATAACCGCGTACCTCGGAAAACTGGCGGGTCATCAGACCATTCGTGACGCAATTCTCGATGAGAAAATCCGTGCGGTGGTAAAAGGTGCGATGGAAGAAAGCGGCGCGGTGCTAATCAAGCGCTACGGTTTTGATGCTGATAAACATGCTGCGTATATCCAGAAAATCCTCGGCCGTTTTGAAAACCCGTATCTGAAAGATGATGTGGAGCGTGTAGGCCGTCAGCCGCTGCGTAAACTGAGCGCCGGAGATCGTCTGGTAAAACCGCTGCTGGGTACGCTGGAGTACGGTTTACCGCACAAAAACCTGATTCAGGGTATTGCTGCCGCCATGCACTTCCGCAGTGAAGAAGATCCACAGGCTCAGGAACTGGCTGCGCTGATTGCCGACAAAGGGCCGCAGGCTGCGCTGGCACAGATTTCCGGGCTTGATGCCAACAGCGAGGTTGTCACAGAAGCGGTAACCGCTTATAACGCAATGCAATAATGGTGGACCAGGCGCAGGGGTCCCTGCGCCCGAATAACAGATTGTCAGATATGCAGGCAACAATGGAACAAACCCAGGCCTTTGAAAACCGTGTGCTTGAGCGTCTGAATGCTGGCAAAACCGTGCGAAGCTTTCTGATTACCGCCGTCGATCTCCTGACCGAGGCGGTGAATCTTCTGGTGCTTCAGGTATTCCGCAAAGACGATTACGCGGTGAAGTATGCTGTAGAACCGTTACTCGACGGCAATGGCCCGCTGGGCGATCTGTCCGTGCGCTTAAAGCTGATTTATGGGCTTGGCGTAATCAGTCGCCATGAATACGAAGATGCGGAACTGTTGATGGCACTGCGGGAAGAGCTGAACCACGACGGCAACGAGTACGCGTTTACCGATGATGAAATTCTTGGGCCATTTGGCGAACTGCATTGCGTGGCGGCGCTACCACCGCCGCCACAGTTTGAACCAGCAGACTCCAGTTTGTACGCGATGCAAGTTCAACGCTATCAACAAGCTGTGCGATCAACAATGGTCCTTTCACTGACAGAGCTGATTTCCAAAATCAGCTTAAAAAAAGCCTTTCAAAAGTAAGCAATGCTCGCTTACTGCTGCCCCTCTACCTGCTTCGGTCGATAAAGCCGACGATAATATTCCAGGCGTTGGAGATATAACGGCACGCTTTCCTCAGGTATATCGGACGGGATCGCGTTACGAGGGGGAAGTTTATTCAGATACTCCCGGAACGCCTGGCTAGATGCCATGAAATCTACGGCTTTATCGATAAAAAGCGGAACGTTTTCACCTATTTTGCCCATCATAATATCTCCGAATTACCCCGCGCCGGGAATGCGCGGCCGCCAATTTTAGTTTAGATCCCGGTAAAAATGGCATTAAGGAAAACGTGCGAAATCTACAACGCTTGTCCTCACTTGCTTATTACTTTTTATTAATCAATAAATTACATTCTTTTCTGAACGCAAAATTGGTTACCCAGCAAAACTATTACAATACCATCGGTTGTGAACAAAGCACCCCGTCACGCATACTAGGACTATAAATTTATCTTTATCAGAAGCCATCACATGAAAGAAGTCGAAAAAAACGAAATTAAACGTCTTAGCGATCGCCTGGACGCCATCCGTCACCAACAGGCCGACCTGTCGCTAGTTGAAGCCGCAGACAAATATGCCGAACTGGAAAAAGAGAAAGCCACGCTGGAAGCTGAAATTGCTCGTCTGCGTGACGTTCACAGCCAAAAACTCAGCAAAGAAGCACAAAAGCTGATGAAAATGCCTTTCCAGCGTGCGATTACTAAAAAAGAGCAAGCGGACATGGGCAAACTGAAGAAGAGTGTTCGTGGGCTGGTGGTGGTGCACCCAATGACAGAGCTGGGCCGTGAAATGGGCCTGCAAGAGATGACAGGGTTCTCAAAGACCGCGTTTTAAGTTCCTTTCTGGTCGCTGTAATCACAGCCTCTCACGATTTACTCGCTCCTGCTGGCACATGCAGGAGCCCCTTTCAAATACTAAAAATTATTAACATTCTTAGCATTGCATGTTCAATTTTGTCCGACTGTCTGCATGAACATCACAAGTCAAATTCTGAAAATATGCTGCGTAATAAAAGAGCTATATATAAATAATAAGTATGATTATTTACATTCCAATGATTAATTATTTATGTTTTCCAGCCAGTGTCACATTTATCGTCACAAAACATTTACCATACAAATATTAACTTCTTACCCTCCTCACCTTAACTCCGTTAAACATTTGACATGAATTGACACCGGTCATTAAAATTCGCGAGATTAGGTTATTAGTATCTACAAACTAAAATAGTTTGACATTTAATAACACACTCTCAGCACCCATTAATTCGAAAACTCTCTCATAAATTTTTATTGTGAATATGAAATATTAAATTATTCATACAAAAAATAACTACAACGTAGTTATCAAAGCATCAGGATTATGAAAAGGAATTCATCCTATGAACATGAAGAAAGCAGTACTAAGAGTGTTAACAATATCGTCACTCTGCGCATTAACAGGGTGTGACAATACTGAAAAAGTAAACGCAATTGATGAGTTCACCAAACAGCAAGCGTTGCAACAAGGTCAAATAGACACTCTAAAAAAGCAGCAAGAACAATATAAAAATAAAATTGAAATTATTGAAAAACAACAAAATAGCATCATAAGCAGTACCAAAACTCTTGCCAGCATCGTAAAGGCAGTCAAAGACAAACAGGACGAATTTATCTTCACTGAATTTAACCCAGCACAAACCCAATACTTCATTTTAAATAACGGCTCTGTCGGTTTAGCAGGTCGGGTACTGTCTGTCGATGCGGTTGAAAATGGCAGCGTTATTCGTATTTCGCTGGTTAACCTATTAAGCGTTCCCGTATCAAATATTGGCTTTCATGCTACATGGGGCAATGAAAAACCTGCCGATCCTAAAGATTTAACAAAATGGCAGCAATTACTTTTCAGTACCTCAATGAACTCCTCGCTGAAATTATTACCAGGTCAATGGCAAGACATTAATCTGACGCTGAAAGGCGTATCTCCCAATAATCTGAAATACCTGAAACTCGCCATCAATATGGCAAACCTTCAGTTCGACGACCTTCACTCTGCGGAATCCCGACAGAGAAAAAGCAAAAAATAAATGCGGCTTCTGCGCTTATATCAAGGAATAGAGAGCATCAATAATGAACAAAATATTTAAAGTTATCTGGAACCCGGCGACGGGCAGTTATAGCGTTGCCAGCGAAACGGCAAAAAGCCGTGGGAAGAAGAGCGGGCGCAGTAAGCTGTTAATTTCTGCGTTAGTTGTCGGTGGGTTGTTGTCGTCTGGAGCACATGCAGAAGTCGCGCTTGATGGCGGTAAATCTGCTGAAGCTACTCCACTTAGTAATGGCTGGATTGCCATTGGTTTTGGAGCCATCGCAACATCAGCACAAACAGGGCCAAGTGGAGGATCCAATACATCAAGTGTTGCAATAGGGCAAAGTGCGTTCTCTGGCGTGGGGGGAACCTCATTAGGCTTCAGTAGCAATGCGTCTGGAGAAAGATCGGTAGCGTTGGGGCAAGCAACTGTAGCTACTGGCAGCCGGGCTATTGCAATCGGAAGTGCGGCTCAAGCAACCAAAGAGTATTCCCTTGCGTTGGGGAATAGCGCTCATGCTAACGGTGATTATGCCACCGCGATAGGCAAAGACAGCGAAGCCAATGGCTTGCATTCACTCGCGATAGGCCAAGCAAGTGAGGCGACCAAAGCCGGTTCTGTCGCTATGGGCTATAACAGCCAGTCAAACGGAACAGGGGCTGTCGCACTGGGGCAGGACAGCTTTGTGAGCGGAAACGATAGCGCCGCTCTTGGTAATGGAGCCAGAACATCAGGAAATAATTCCGTCGCGCTTGGTGCGGGTGCTCTCGCAGCGGAAGACAATGTTATCTCTGTCGGTAACAATACGGACCAGCGAAAAATTGTATTTGTTGATAAAGGCATCATCAACAAAACAAGTACCGATGCCGTCAATGGCTCGCAGATTTTTGCGCTTAGCCAATCGGTAGCAAACCGGTTAGGCGGCAATGCCAGCGTGAATGCTGCTGACGGAACCGTTAATGCGCCAACCTATACTATTTCCTCAGGGACCTACAACAATGTAGGTGATGCTCTTGATGCAGTGAATTCGACAATCAACACCACCAATACGGCGGTGACAGATCTGAAGGACGATTCTCTGCTATGGGATGGCACTGCATTCAGTGCCAAACACGGCACCAGCACCACCAACAAAATCACCAACGTCATGGCCGGTAGCCTGTCAGACACCAGCACCGATGCCGTCAACGGCTCGCAACTGAAAACGACAAACGATAACGTTGCCACCAACACCACCAACATCACTAACCTGACCAATGATGTCGCGGATATCAACACCACAATCACAGGCCTGGAAGATGATGCCCTGCAGTGGAATGGCACGGCATTCAGCGCCAAACATGGCACTAACACCACCAGCAAAATCACCAACGTCATGGCCGGTAGCCTGTCAGACACCAGTACCGATGCCGTCAACGGCTCGCAACTGAAAGCCACCAACGATAATGTAACCACCAACACCACCAACATCACCAACCTGACCAATGATGTCGCGGATATCAACACCACAATCACAGGCCTGGAAGATGATGCCCTGCAGTGGAATGGTACGGCATTCAGCGCCAAACACGGCACTAACACCACCAGCAAAATCACCAACGTCATGGCCGGTGACCTGTCAG
>NZ_KE138680.1:907712-1296479 GCF_000408325.1 Escherichia sp. KTE52 | reverse complement strand
CGCAACTGAAAACGACAAACGATAACGTTGCCACCAACACCACCAACATCACCAACCTGACTGATGATGTCGCGGATATCAACACCACAATCACGGGTCTGGAAGATGATTCCCTGCAGTGGAATGGTACGGCGTTCAGTGCCAAACACGGCACCAGCACCACCAACAAAATCATTAATGTGGCGGCGGGAACACTATCGTCGTCAAGTACCGATGCCGTAAATGGCGGACAACTGTATGGTTTGAGCAGTTCTATCGCTAACTATTTGGGTGGAAATGCCTCTGTTGATTCAAGCGGCGTGTTTACTGGACCAACCTATAATATCGGGGGCACTGATTACGATAACGTAGGTGAAGCATTAGCCGCTATTGACTCCTCAGTTGTAGCCTCACTCGGTGATGCCCTTGCCTGGGATGCCAAAACAGGCACATTCACAGCCAGTCATGGTGGTAGTGCCAGTAAAATCACTAACGTCGCCGCCGGTTCAATTTCTAAAGACAGCGCAGACGCAGTGAACGGTGGACAGCTCTATGATGTAAGCAACTCTATTAGTGACATTCTTGGCGGTGGTTCCACTGTTAATGCTGACGGCACAATCAACGCACCAGCCTATACTATCGCTAATACTGACTACGATAATGTAGGTGATGCACTGAGCGCGATAGACTCGACGCTTGATGATGCAATGATTTGGGATGATAACGCAGGTGCCTTTAGTGCGGCCCACGATGGTGATACCACCAGTAAAATCACTAATGTAAAAGCCGGTAACGTGGCGGTTGATAGCACCGATGCGGTTAATGGTTCTCAGTTGTATGCCACAAATGTGCTCATCAACCAGAATAGCGATATGATTAACCAGCTCGCTGGCGACACCAGTACGACCTATATTGAAGAGCATGGTGCAGGTGTAAATTACGTCCGTACAAACGATACCGGCTTGACCTTTATAGATGCCAGCGCAGCGGGCGTCGGCTCTACCGCGTTGGGTTATAACGCGACCGCATCGGGTGAAAACAGCCTCGCTATTGGTCGAGACAGTGTCAGCTCGATCGACTCCGGTATAGCACTGGGCAGTGGCTCAACCTCTGACCGTGTCATCGTCAAGGGCTCCCGTTCTGGCAGCGTAACGGAAAACGGGGTTGTCATTGGTTATGACACCACTGATGGCGAATTACTCGGTGCGCTATCTGTAGGTAAAGATGGTGAAAGTTATCGCCAAATCATTAACGTCGCAGATGGTTCAGAGGCTCATGACGTCGTCACTGTCCGTCAGTTGCAAAATGCGATAGGTTCAGTTGCAAGCACTCCTGCTAAGTACTTCCACTCAAACTCGAAAGAAGAGGATTCACTGGCCGTTGGGACGGACTCTCTGGCGATGGGTGCAAAAACAGTGGTCAATGGTGATGCCGGAATTGGTATTGGTTTTGGCTCCTTAGTGGTACAGGACGCAATTAACGGTATCGCTATCGGTTCCAGTGCTCGCGCGAACCATGCTAACAGCATTGCAATGGGTAATGGTTCTCAAACCACCGTTGGGGCCCAAAGCAACTATACCGCTTACAATATGGATGCCCCGCAAAACTCGGTGGGTGAATTCTCTGTAGGCAGCACCAATGGTCAGAGGCAAATCACTAATGTGGCAGCGGGCTCACAGGATACCGATGCGGTTAATGTTGGCCAGTTGAAAGTGACGGATGCGCGCGTTGAGATCAACACGACCAGTATCAATAACCTGAACAATCAGGTGAGCAATCTCGATACCCGTGTTACCAACATCGAGAATGGTATTGGCGATATTGTTACTACCGGAAGTACGAAATACTTCAAGGCAAATACAACCGGTGCGGATGCCAATGCACAGGGGGCGGACAGCGTCGCTATCGGTTCAGGATCAATCGCTGCTGCAGATAACAGTGTAGCCTTAGGTACAGGTTCGATCGCCGATGAAACTAATACCATATCTGTGGGGTCATCAACTAATCAGCGCCGCATCACCAATGTTGCTGCCGGTAAAAATGACACTGATGCAGTGAACGTCGCACAGTTGAAATCGTCCACTGAGGGTGGTGTTCGTTACAGTACGAATGAAGACGGTACGATTAACTACAGTACGTTAAACCTGGGTGATGGTAAGGGGGGCACGACGCAAATCAGTAATGTGTCAGCCGCTGTGAACGATCACGATGCGGTTAACTACGCACAGCTAAAACAAAGTATCCAGGATACCAATAGCTACACAGACCAGAAAATGGTTGAAATGGATAACAAAGTGAAGGGCGTAGAGAAAAAAATGAGCGGTGGTATCGCTTCGGCAATGGCGATGACTGGTCTGCCTCAGGCCTACACGCCAGGTGCCAGCATGGCTTCTATTGGTGGCGGTACTTATAACGGTGAATCGGCTGTTGCTTTAGGTGTATCAATGGTGAGTGCCAACGGTCGTTGGGTCTACAAATTACAAGGTAGTACCAATAGCCAGGGCGAATACTCCGCCGCACTCGGTGCCGGTATTCAGTGGTAATTATCCATTAACGAATGGGTAAACCCTGATGCGCTACGCTTATCCGGCCTACAGGGGGATTCCACAAATTCCTGTAGGCCGGATAAGGCGTTCACGCCGCATCCGGCAAAATAAGGTGCACCAGGTCAACAATCTGCGGGCAATTCTCTGATGAGGATTGCCCTTTTCTTTACCAGACACCTTCCTCACCCCAAATTGGCCCTACCAATTCTTCCCTTATCTGGCCTCTGGTTCACAGTTCATCAATTCAAACTCACATTAACGTTGCCATTGCATAACATTTAGTTAACCATTCGTTGTCATTATCCCTACACAACAAAATTGGCAGTGCCACTTTTACACAACGTGTGACAAGGAGATGAGCAACAGACTCATTACACGATGTGCGTGGCCTCCAGGAGACCTGCAATGAATCTCTGGCAACAAAACTATGATCCCGCCGGGAATATCTGGCTTTCCAGCCTGATAGCATCGCTTCCCATCCTGTTTTTCTTCTTTGCGCTGATTAAGCTCAAACTGAAAGGATACGTCGCCGCCACCTGGACGGTCACTATCGCTCTGGCGGTAGCTTTACTGTTCTATAAAATGCCGGTCGCCAACGCGCTGGCCTCCGTGGTTTATGGCTTCTTCTACGGCCTGTGGCCGATCGCGTGGATTATTATTGCAGCGGTATTCGTCTATAAGATCTCGGTGAAAACCGGGCAGTTTGACATCATCCGCTCGTCCATTCTTTCAATAACCCCTGACCAGCGCCTGCAAATGCTGATCGTCGGTTTCTGTTTCGGCGCATTTCTCGAAGGGGCTGCAGGCTTCGGCGCACCGGTCGCGATTACCGCAGCCTTACTGGTCGGTCTGGGCTTTAAACCACTGTACGCCGCTGGGCTGTGCCTGATTGTTAACACCGCACCGGTGGCATTTGGCGCAATGGGTATTCCGATTCTGGTTGCCGGGCAGGTAACAGGCATCGACAGCTTTGAGATTGGCCAGATGGTAGGCCGCCAGCTACCATTTATGACTATTATCGTGCTGTTCTGGATCATGGCAATTATGGACGGCTGGCGCGGTATCAAAGAAACCTGGCCTGCGGTCGTGGTTGCGGGTGGTTCGTTTGCCATCGCACAGTACCTCAGTTCCAACTTCATTGGGCCGGAACTGCCGGACATTATCTCTTCGCTGGTATCGCTACTCTGCCTGACACTGTTCCTCAAACGCTGGCAGCCGGTGCGCGTTTTCCGCTTCGGTGATTTGGGGGCGTCACAGGTTGATATGACGCTGGCTCACACCGGTTACACCGCAGGTCAGGTATTGCGTGCCTGGACACCGTTCCTGTTCCTGACCGCCACCGTAACACTGTGGAGTATTCCACCGTTTAAAGCCCTGTTCGCTTCGGGCGGAGCGCTGTATGAGTGGGTCATCAACATTCCGGTGCCGTACCTCGATAAACTGGTTGCTCGTATGCCGCCGGTGGTCAGCGAAGCCACCGCCTATGCAGCCGTGTTTAAGTTCGACTGGTTCTCTGCCACCGGCACCGCCATTCTGTTTGCTGCGCTGCTCTCTGTTATCTGGCTGAAAATGAAACCGTCTGACGCTATCAGCACCTTCGGCAACACGCTGAAAGAGCTGGCGCTGCCCATCTACTCCATTGGTATGGTGCTGGCGTTCGCCTTTATTTCGAACTATTCCGGGTTGTCGTCAACACTGGCGCTGGCTCTGGCACACACCGGCCACGCATTCACCTTCTTCTCGCCATTCCTTGGTTGGCTGGGTGTATTCCTGACCGGCTCGGATACATCATCTAACGCCCTGTTTGCCGCTCTGCAAGCCACAGCAGCACAACAAATTGGCGTCTCTGACCTGTTGCTGGTTGCAGCCAACACTACCGGCGGCGTCACCGGCAAGATGATCTCTCCGCAATCTATCGCCATCGCCTGTGCGGCAGTAGGCCTGGTTGGCAAAGAGTCTGATTTGTTCCGCTTTACTGTCAAACACAGCCTGATCTTCACCTGTATGGTGGGCGTGATCACCACGCTGCAGGCCTATGTCTTAACGTGGATGATTCCTTAATGATGGTTATACCCAGACGCCTGTCAGACGAGGTAGCAGATCGTGTGCGGGCGCTGATTGATGAAAAAAATCTGGAGGCGGGCATGAAGTTGCCCGCTGAACGTCAACTGGCGATGCAGCTCGGCGTGTCGCGTAATTCATTACGCGAGGCGCTGGCAAAACTGGTAAGCGAAGGCGTGCTGCTCAGCCGACGCGGCGGCGGGACGTTTATTCGCTGGCGTCATGATGCATGGTCGGAGCAAAACATCGTCCAACCACTGAAAACGCTGATGGCCGATGATCCGGATTACAGCTTCGATATTCTGGAAGCCCGCTACGCCATTGAAGCCAGCACCGCCTGGCATGCGGCGATGCGCGCCACGCCTGGCGACAAAGAGAAAATTCAGCTTTGCTTTGAGGCAACGCTCAGCGAAGACCCGGACCTCGCCTCACAAGCAGACGTTCGTTTTCATCTGGCGATTGCCGAAGCCTCACATAACATTGTTCTGCTACAGACCATGCGCGGTTTCTTTGATGTCCTGCAGTCCTCGGTAATGCAAAGTCGCCAGCGGATGTATCTGGTTCCGCCCGTTTTTTCGCAACTGACTGAACAGCATCAGGCAGTCATTGACGCCATTTTTGCTGGTGATGCCGACGGTGCGCGTAAAGCGATGATGGCGCATCTCAGTTTTGTCCACACCACCATAAAACGATTCGATGAAGATCAGGCACGCCGCGCACGCATTACCCGCCTGCCCGGTGAGCATCATGAGCATTCGAGGGAGAAAAACGCATGATTATTTCCGCAGCCAGCGATTATCGCGCCGCCGCACAACGCATTCTGCCGCCGTTCCTGTTCCACTATATGGATGGCGGCGCATATTCTGAATACACCCTGCGCCGTAATGTAGAAGATTTGTCCGACGTGGCGCTGCGCCAGCGCATTCTGAAAAACATGTCTGACTTAAGCCTGGAAACGACGCTGTTTAATGAGAAATTGTCGATGCCAGTAGCGCTGGCTCCGGTGGGCTTGTGCGGCATGTATGCGCGTCGCGGCGAAGTCCAGGCAGCAAAAGCGGCAGATGCGCATGGCATTCCGTTTACTCTCTCAACGGTTTCCGTTTGCCCGATTGAAGAAGTTGCACCGGCCATCAAACGCCCAATGTGGTTCCAGCTTTATGTGCTGCGCGATCGCGGCTTTATGCGTAACGCGCTGGAACGGGCAAAAGCCGCGGGTTGTTCGACGCTGGTTTTCACCGTTGACATGCCAACGCCGGGCGCACGCTACCGTGACGCACACTCGGGTATGAGCGGTCCGAATGCCGCAATGCGCCGCTACTTGCAGGCGGTGACTCATCCGCAATGGGCTTGGGATGTGGGCCTGAACGGTCGTCCGCATGATTTAGGTAATATCTCAGCTTATCTCGGTAAACCGACCGGACTGGAAGATTACATCGGCTGGCTGGGGAATAACTTCGATCCATCCATCTCCTGGAAAGACCTTGAGTGGATCCGTGATTTCTGGGATGGCCCGATGGTGATCAAAGGGATCCTCGATCCGGAAGATGCCCGTGATGCAGTCCGTTTTGGCGCGGATGGCATTGTAGTTTCTAACCACGGCGGTCGTCAGTTGGATGGCGTGCTCTCTTCCGCCCGCGCACTGCCTGCTATTGCAGATGCGGTGAAAGGCGATATCGCGATTCTGGCGGATAGCGGCATTCGTAACGGGCTTGACGTTGTGCGTATGATCGCACTCGGTGCCGATACCGTACTGCTGGGCCGTGCTTTCCTGTATGCACTGGCCACGGCGGGCCAGGCGGGCGTAGCAAACTTGCTGAATTTGATCGAGAAAGAGATGAAAGTGGCGATGACGCTGACTGGCGCGAAATCAATTAGCGAAATCACGGAAGACTCGCTGGTTCAGGGGCTGGGTAAAGAGTTGCCTGCGGCACTGGCTCCGATGGCGAAAGGGAATGCAGCTTAAGGGTTAGATTAATATCTGCTATCCTGCCCCCGCACTAAGGGGGCAGTATGCTAAACATCGTACTTTACGAACCAGAAATTCCGCCAAACACTGGCAACATCATTCGTCTTTGCGCTAATACCGGCTTTCGTCTGCATATCATCGAACCGATGGGATTTGCCTGGGACGACAAGCGCCTGCGCCGCGCGGGGCTGGACTACCACGAATTTACCGCCGTTACGCGTCATCATGACTATAGCGCGTTTCTTGAGGCGGAAAATCCCCAGCGTCTGTTTGCCCTTACCACTAAAGGTACGCCCGCACATAGCGCCGTAAGTTATCAGGATGGCGATTATCTGATGTTCGGCCCGGAAACACGTGGCTTACCCGCAACCATCCTTGACGCCCTGCCCGCTGAACAAAAAATTCGTATTCCAATGGTGCCGGACAGCCGCAGCATGAACCTGTCCAATGCGGTGTCGGTGGTGGTGTATGAAGCCTGGCGGCAGTTGGGGTATCCGGGGGCGGTGTTGAGAGATTAGTTACTGTAGGCCGGATAAGATGCGTTAGCATCGCATCCGGCACGATCACAGGACATCAGATCCCATCGCCATACTCAAACGTATGGTGAATGCCGTTGAAATGCTGATCCATATCCATTGACGGTTTATCGCTGTCTGGTTTACCGACGATACGCGCCGGAACGCCAGCGGCAGTGGTATGCGGCGGCACTGGTTGCAGCACCACGGAACCTGCGCCAATCTTCGCGCCACGACCAACTTCAATGTTGCCGAGAATTTTCGCACCAGCGCCAATCATCACGCCTTCACGAATTTTCGGGTGACGATCGCCGCTGGTTTTACCTGTGCCACCGAGCGTCACGGATTGCAGAATCGACACGTCATTTTCAATTACCGCCGTTTCACCAACGACGATGCCCGTCGCGTGGTCGAGCATGATACCGCGACCAATTTTTGCCGCCGGATGGATATCGACCTGGAACGTCACAGATACCTGGTTTTGCAAGAAAATTGCCAGTGCACGGCGGCCCTGATTCCACAACCAGTGACCAATGCGATACGCCTGCAAGGCATGAAAACCTTTCAGGTATAACAATGGCGTTGAGTATTTATCGACTGCCGGGTCGCGGGTACGCACCGCCTGGATATCGCAGGCCGCAGAAGCGATCATTTCCGGGTCGGCGGCATAAGCTTCTTCAACCACTTCGCGAATAGCAATGGCAGGCATAATGGGCGATGACAGCTTGTTCGCCAGCATATAGCTCAATGCACTCCCCAGGTTTTCGTGCTTGAGTAGCGTTGCGTGGTAAAAACTGGCCAGCATTGGCTCACAGTCCGCCAGCGTTCTGGCTTCAGCTTTAATATTGTTCCAGACAATTTCCAGTTCTTCACACGACATTGCTTACTCCACACGATGAGGTAATGACCGGCCCGTTCTGCGCGAGCCGGGTCATAGCGGTAACAAAAGTTCCCTGGGTTTAGTGGCTGCTGCGCTCGTCCTTGCGTGCACGACCTAATAGTGTCAATGCTGCCTCGCGCGCGTTTTTTCCGCAATATAATACTTGATAAATTTCCTCGGTTATTGGCATTTCAACGCCGAAGCGATGCGCCAGTTCGCGAACCTCTTTCGTATTGCGGTAACCTTCCACCACCTGACCAATCTTCTCCTGCGCACTTTGTACATCCATGCCCTGACCGAGCATCATGCCAAAGCGGCGGTTACGCGACTGGTTGTCGGTACAGGTAAGCACCAGATCACCCAGGCCTGCCATGCCCATAAAGGTGGCTGGCTCGGCACCCAACGCCGTGCCCAGACGCGACATTTCAGCCAGGCCACGGGTAATCAGCGCCGTTCGCGCATTCGCCCCAAAACCGATACCGTCAGACATCCCCGCACCAATCGCAATGACGTTTTTCACCGCGCCGCCAAGTTGCACGCCAATGAAATCCGGGTTGCTGTAGACACGGAAACTTTTGCCGCAGTGCAGCAGTTGCTGGAGATCGTCAGCAAAATCCTGGTCGGTAGAGGCCAGCGAAATAGCCGTTGGTAAACCTGCTGCCAGCTCTTTCGCGAAAGTGGGGCCAGAGATAACCGCCAGCGGAATTTGATCGCCTAACGCTTCGCGCGCCACGTCCTGTAACAGACGCCCGGTTTCCGCTTCCAGCCCTTTGGTTGCCCATACCAGGCGCGCGTCAGGACGCATCAACGGTTTAATCTGCCGCAGTACTTCACCAAAGACATGGCTGGGTACGACGACGAGAATATTACGGCTGGCTGCCAGCGCAGTGGCGAGATCACTTTCAAGGTGGAGCGTATCGGGAAAAGGCACATCGGGGAGAAACGCGGCGTTACAACGGTCGCGTTCAAGCGTCGCGATATGTTCAGGGTCATGGCCCCAGAGGACAACCTCGTGGCCATTTCTTGCCAGGGTGATGGCAAGAGCGGTGCCGTACGAGCCGGCACCGATCACAGTCATTGAAGCATTACGTTGGTTCATCAGGCATCCTGATGTTCTTCAGTACCTTCGCCAGCCTGCTGCTGTAAATAGTTCATGAACAGAGCATCGAAGTTAACCGGCGCAAGGTTCAGTTGCGGGAATGTACCGCGGGATACCATGCTGGTGATGCATTCACGAGCATACGGGAACAGAATGTTCGGGCAGTATGCGCCCAGGCAATGTGCCATCTGGGTGCCTTCGATACCCGCGATGGAGAAAATACCGCCCTGCTGAACTTCGCACAGAAACGCGGTTTCTTCGCCCAGGGATGCCGTTACGGTAACACGCAGTACCACTTCGTAAACGTCATCTGCCAGTTGGGAAGATGCCGTATCCAGATCAAGTTTAACTTCTGGCTGCCAATCTTTCTGGAAAACGTGCGGCGCGTTCGGCGCTTCGAAAGAAATATCCTTGGTATAAATACGCTGGATCTGGAAAGTCATTTCGGTGTTGTTTTGTTCTGACATGTGTAGAAAACCCTTAAGTGTTGTCCTTAAATACTGCGCAATGTAATGCCAACGTTCACACGTTATTTCAGCAGAGGATCCAGTCCACCACGTGCATCCAATGCATACAAGTCGTCACAGCCGCCAATGTGCTGTGCGTCAATAAAAATCTGCGGAACCGTGGTGCGGCCACTGCGTTTGATCATCTCTTCACGCTTAGCGGCGTTGCCATCAATCGGCAGTTCCTGGAAATTCACGCCCTTGCTGCTCAGCAATGCTTTCGCACGATGGCAATAAGGGCAGGTTTCTTTGGTATAAATTTCAACATTGGCCATAATTTAGCTCCTGTTTTTTACCTGTTGTTTTATGTTGCAGGGTAGCGACAAAATAGAATATCCCCAGAAGCTTATATCAATAAGTCACTGGGGGCATAATTGCAGCTAACTATCAGCGGCATAAAAAACGACAGGTAAATTATTTGCCGCGCACCAGAGGCAAGTTCTCGCCAGCCCAGCCAGCTACGCCTTCTTTCAGCACAAATACTTGCGCAAACCCAGCTTTCGTCAGCGCGTTTGCTGGCTCCTGGCACTGCATGCCAGAACCGTCAACCACGATAACCGGTTTGTCTTTGTGCTTATCAAGCTCACCAACATTGTTGGCTTTGATTTCGGTCGGCAACAAATTGATAGAGCCAGCGATATGGCCTTTACGGAAGTCATCACGTTGGCGTAAATCCACAACCACAGCGTCTTCTTTGTTGATCAGACGCGTCGCTTCACCACGTGTAATCACCTTCACTTTCGAGGTCAGGCTTTTGAACGTAGTAACCAGGACCGCCACCAGTAACGCGATCCAGGCGATACTCAGCATGGGATGGCGGCCGACAAATTGCATAATTTCTTGCATGGGGGGTAACAACTCCCGACGTAGTGATTAAAAAAACCAGGAAAGGAGTATACCTGCGCGTTGCAGCAAATACAGCCAGCGCGTGCACTGGAATGCAATTTTGCGGGGCGCTACGAAAAAAAATCGCAAATCAGCCCCCGGCTTTCACTGTGCGGCGTCATAATTTGATCTTCAGAGGCTATTTTATCGATTCAGCTGTAGTAAAATTACGCAAATTTTGACTCTTGAGTATGAGGTTGTCGCAATGTCGGTTTCTAAAAAACCTATGGTACTGGTGATTCTGGATGGCTATGGCTATCGCGAAGAACAGCAGGATAACGCCATTTTTAGTGCAAAAACCCCGGTAATGGATGCACTGTGGGCCAATCGTCCGCATACCCTGATCGACGCTTCCGGTCTGGAAGTCGGTCTGCCTGACCGTCAGATGGGTAACTCCGAAGTAGGTCACGTTAACCTGGGTGCCGGCCGCATCGTGTATCAGGACCTGACTCGTCTGGACGTTGAAATCAAAGATCGCGCGTTCTTCGCTAACCCGGTGCTAACTGGCGCGGTAGATAAAGCGAAAAACGCGGGCAAAGCTGTACACATTATGGGTCTGCTCTCCGCAGGCGGCGTACACAGCCACGAAGATCACATCATGGCAATGGTAGAACTGGCCGCTGAACGTGGCGCAGAAAAAATCTATCTGCACGCATTCCTCGACGGTCGCGACACCCCACCGCGCAGCGCTGAAGCTTCTCTGAAAAAATTCGAAGAGAAATTTGCCGCACTGGGTAAAGGCCGCGTAGCGTCCATTATTGGTCGTTACTACGCGATGGACCGCGACAACCGTTGGGATCGCGTTGAAAAAGCTTATGACCTGCTGACTCTGGCGCAGGGCGAATTCCAGGCTGATACCGCCGTTGCCGGTTTGCAGGCCGCTTATGCTCGTGACGAAAACGATGAATTCGTGAAAGCGACTGTCATCCGTGCCGAAGGCCAGCCAGATGCAGCAATGGAAGACGGCGACGCACTGATTTTCATGAACTTCCGTGCTGACCGTGCCCGTGAAATCACCCGCGCGTTCGTTAACGCTGATTTCGACGGTTTCGCCCGTAAGAAAGTGGTTAACGTTGATTTCGTGATGCTGACCGAATACGCCGCCGACATCAAAACCTCAGTGGCTTACCCACCAGCCTCTCTGGTTAACACCTTCGGTGAGTGGATGGCGAAAAATGACAAAACTCAGTTGCGTATTTCCGAAACCGAAAAATATGCCCACGTCACCTTCTTCTTTAACGGCGGCGTAGAAGAGTCGTTCAAAGGCGAAGATCGCATTCTGATCAACTCACCGAAAGTCGCGACCTACGACCTGCAACCGGAAATGAGCTCCGCAGAACTGACCGAAAAACTGGTTGCGGCAATCAAGAGCGGCAAATACGACACCATCATCTGTAACTACCCGAACGGCGACATGGTAGGTCACACCGGGGTGATGGAAGCGGCAGTTAAAGCGGTAGAAGCGCTGGATCACTGCGTGGATGAAGTGGCGAAAGCCGTTGAATCTGTTGGCGGTCAACTGCTGATCACCGCTGACCACGGTAACGCTGAACAGATGCGCGATCCGGCTACCGGTCAGGCGCACACGGCGCACACCAACCTGCCTGTTCCGCTGATTTACGTTGGCGATAAGAACGTGAAAGCGGTTGAAGGTGGCAAACTTTCTGACATCGCGCCGACCATGCTCTCTTTAATGGGTATGGAAATCCCGCAAGAGATGACTGGTAAGCCGCTGTTCATCGTGGAATAATCCCTCCCCATGAGGGGAAAGGCGATTAATACCATGACACGGGCCACGAAACCGCGCAGGTTTGCAGTCAGGCCCATCATTTACGCCAGCGTTCTTAGCGCTGGCGTATTGTTGTGCACTTTTTCCGCCCAGGCGGATGACCGCGACCAACTCAAGTCTATTCAGGCCGATATCGCCGCGAAAGAGCGCGCGGTACGCCAACAACAGCAACAACGCGCAAGCCTGCTCGCACAATTGAAAAAGCAGGAAGAGGCGATCTCTGAAGCCACCCGTAAGCTGCGCGAAACGCAAAACACGCTCAATCAACTGAATAAACAGATTGATGAGATGAACGCGTCAATTGCTAAGCTGGAGCAGCAAAAAGCCGCTCAGGAACGCAGCCTCGCCGCGCAACTGGATGCCGCGTTTCGTCAGGGTGAGCATACCGGTATTCAGCTCATTCTTAGCGGTGAAGAAAGCCAGCGCGGCCAGCGTTTGCAGGCTTACTTCGGTTACCTCAACCAGGCGCGACAAGAAACCATCGCTGAGCTGAAGCAGACGCGCGCAGAAGTTGCCATGCAGCGTGCTGAACTGGAAGAGAAACAGAGCGAACAACAAACACTGTTATATGAACAGCGCGCCCAACAGGCGAAGCTGACCCAGGCGCTGAATGAGCGTAAGAAGACGCTGGCAGGGCTGGAGTCTTCCATTCAACAAGGTCAGCAACAGTTAAGCGAGCTGCGCGCCAACGAATCTCGTCTGCGCAATAGCATTGCTCGTGCAGAAGCGGCAGCGAAAGCACGTGCTGAACGTGAAGCGCGCGAAGCCCAGGCAGTGCGCGACAGGCAGAAAGAAGCGACGCGCAAAGGCACCACCTACAAACCAACCGAAAGCGAAAAATCGCTGATGTCCCGTACCGGTGGTTTAGGTGCACCGCGTGGTCAGGCATTCTGGCCTGTTCGTGGGCCAACACTGCATCGCTATGGCGAACAGCTACAGGGCGAGCTGCGCTGGAAAGGGATGGTTATTGGTGCTTCTGAAGGCACTGAAGTTAAAGCGATTGCCGACGGTCGAGTAATTCTGGCTGACTGGCTGCAAGGCTACGGTCTGGTGGTGGTGGTTGAGCACGGTAAAGGCGATATGAGTCTTTACGGCTATAATCAGAGCGCACTGGTGAGCGTTGGCTCGCAGGTTCGCGCGGGTCAGCCAATTGCACTAGTGGGCAGCAGTGGCGGTCAGGGTCGGCCTTCACTCTATTTCGAAATTCGCCGCCAGGGTCAGGCGGTCAATCCACAGCCGTGGTTGGGAAGATAAGTTTTGTTTCCATTTCGTCGTAACGTTCTTGCATTTGCCGCTCTGTTGGCGCTTTCCTCCCCCGTACTTGCTGGCAAACTTGCCATCGTTATTGATGATTTTGGCTATCGCCCGCACAACGAAAACCAGGTGCTGGCGATGCCATCCGCTATCTCCATCGCCGTGCTACCCGACTCGCCGCACGCCAGAGAGATGGCGACCAAAGCGCATAACAGCGGTCACGAAGTGTTGATTCATCTGCCGATGGCACCATTGAGTAAACAGCCGCTGGAAAAAAATACGTTGCGCCCGGAAATGAGTAGCGACGAAATTGAGCGCATCATTCGCAGTGCAGTCAATAACGTGCCCTATGCTGTGGGGATCAACAACCACATGGGCAGCAAGATGACCTCGAACCTGTTTGGTATGCAGAAAGTGATGCAGGCGCTGGCACGTTACAATCTTTACTTCCTCGACAGCGTAACCATCGGCAATACCCAGGCGATGCGCGCTGCGCAAGGTACTGGCGTGAAAGTTATTAAACGGAAGGTATTCCTCGACGATTCGCAAAACGAAGCGGATATTCGTGTGCAGTTTAATCGCGCAATTGAACTGGCGCGTCGCAACGGTTCGACGATCGCCATTGGTCATCCTCACCCTTCAACGGTACGTGTGCTGCAGCAGATGGTTTATAACCTGCCGCCAGACATTACGCTGGTGAAAGCCAGCAGCTTGCTGAATGAACCGCAGGTCGATACATCGACTCCGCCGAAAAACACCGTGCCCAACGCGCCGCGTAATCCGTTCCGTGGTGTGAAGCTGTGTAAACCGAAGAAACCGCTGGAACCGGTTTATGCTAATCGCTTCTTTGAAGTATTAAGCGAAAGCATCAGCCAGAGCACACTGATCGTTTACTTCCAGCATCAGTGGCAAGGCTGGGGCAAACAGCCCGAAGCGGCAAAACTTAACGCTAGCGCAAATTAAAGGCGCTACGCGTAATGCGATGGTGCGACCGTGTTTTGTCGCGCCATTGCCATAAGCGGAAAGACCACAGCAACGCCTGATAACCCACCTTCACGCTGCGCACATTAGTAATCAGGCGCTTATACATGCCGGAAGTAAATATCTCGGCAATCATCTGCTGGCGGGTAATAATATCCGGCTCTTTACGTACCGCATGGCAAACGCGCAATGCTTCATACGTTATTTGCTGATGAAATTCCGGATAAATCGTAATTTTGTCGGCGTACTGGCGATTTAATTTTTCCAGCAGACGCGTGATTTTAATATAGTGGCGTTGATAATTAAGGTTTTTATTCCCTTGTCTATTCAGACGACTCACTGACGAATTATGCAGATAATATTTATATAATGGTTGCTCGGTATATCGCGCGCGCAGCGCGTTAAACATAAATTCTGTTGTCCAGACAATATCCTGATGATGTAATCCGGCAATAAATTTAATGTTATTTTTTACAATAACATCGCGGCGATAAACGCCCATCCAGACAACGTGAGTCCAGCGGCGGGAAGAAAGCCCCATCCGCAGCCAGTCCGGGCCAGTTAACACGCCGGTTGAGCGAAGGCGATCGGTGGGAATAGATTGCCAGGTTTCCCCGGTATCACGAAAACACCAGTCAGCATTGCACTGCGCCACGTCGAGATCATCCTCTAACGCCATTGTCATCAGCGTTTCGTACATAGAGGGATAGACTTCATCATCTGCATCGACAAAAGCGACATATTTGCCCGTCGCCGCCTCAATCCCACGATTACGCGCTACCGATGCGCCAGCATTCGCCTGATGCAACAAGCGAACGTGCGGATAGTTTTCCGCGTAATGCTTTGCTATTTCAACAGAATTATCCGTTGAACCATCGTTAATAATAATAATTTCCAGAGCAGTCCAGGTTTGCGCAATTAAAGATTCCATACACGTGCGAAAATCATCGCCCGCATTATATAACGGGATAATAACACTAAGTTTATTGGTGCTGTTCATCATAAGTTACCGACGACCTCTGAAATTACCGTTCCTTTGTACAGGCTTTGCATTAAGAAACTATTAAGCCTGTGAGATATTATTTTTACGGGTGAGAGTAACTTCAGGTTAGAGAGATAATGAGAACAGCTATATAAGAGAACAGCGCAATTACTTATTCTTTATTGTACTGACAAGATTTTACATATTTAACGGATTATCCTCAGGAAAAAGGGCTGGAATGCCAGCCCTTTTTTGTGTTAATCCCAGCTCAGGATAACTTTCCCGGACTGGCCAGAACGCATGGCGTCAAAGCCTTTCTGGAAATCATCGATGGAGAAACGATGGGTAATGATTGGCGAGAGATCCAGACCAGACTGAATCAGCGCCGCCATTTTATACCAGGTTTCGAACATCTCACGGCCGTAAATGCCTTTAATGAACAAGCCCTTAAAGATCACTTTTGTCCAGTCGATAGACATGTCAGACGGCGGGATACCCAGCATCGCAATACGACCGCCGTGATTCATGGTGTCCAGCATGGTGCGGAACGCCGCTGGCGCACCGGACATCTCCAGACCAACATCAAACCCTTCGGTCATGCCGAGTTCTGCCATTACATCATTGAGGTTTTCTTTGGCAACGTTAACCGCGCGAGTGATGCCCATTTTGCGCGCCAACTCCAGACGGTATTCGTTAACGTCGGTGATCACCACGTTGCGTGCGCCGACGTGTTTTGCCACCGCCGCCGCCATAATACCAATTGGCCCCGCACCAGAAACCAGCACATCCTCGCCAACCAGATCGAACGACAGCGCCGTGTGTACCGCATTACCGAACGGATCGAAAATCGCAGCTAAGTCGTCGGAGATATTGTCGGGAATTTTGAAGGCGTTGAATGCCGGGATCACCAGATATTCAGCGAAGCAACCCGGACGATTAACGCCGACGCCGATCGTGTTGCGGCACAGATGAGTACGACCACCACGGCAATTACGGCAATGACCGCAAGTAATATGGCCTTCACCGGAAACGCGATCGCCAATTTTGAAGCCTTTCACTTCCTGGCCAATACCAACCACTTCACCAACATATTCATGGCCTACGACCATTGGCACCGGAATGGTTTTTTGCGACCACTCATCCCAGTTGTAGATGTGAACGTCAGTCCCGCAGATGGCTGTTTTACGGATTTTAATCAGCAGGTCGTTATGTCCGAGTTCCGGTTCAGGAACGTCGGTCATCCAGATGCCCTCTTCCGCTTTCAGTTTGGATAACGCTTTCATCTCACATCCTCAGGCGATAACGCCCAGTTGTTTACCAATACGCGTGAACGCTTCGACCGCACGCGTAATTTGCTCAGGAGTATGCGCCGCAGACATCTGGGTACGAATACGTGCCTGACCTTTCGGTACGACCGGATAGAAGAAACCGGTAACGTAAATGCCCTCTTTTTGCAGCTCACGAGCAAATTTCTGTGCCACTACAGCATCACCAAGCATGACCGGAATAATGGCGTGATCGGCACCAGCCAGGGTAAAGCCAGCGGCTGACATCTGCTCACGGAACTGACGCGCGTTCGCCCACAGGCGGTCACGCAGTTCACCGCCCGCTTCGACCATCTCCAGCACTTTAATGGAAGCGGCGACAATGGCCGGTGCCAGCGAGTTGGAAAATAAGTACGGACGAGAACGCTGGCGCAGCCACTCAACCACTTCTTTGCGCGCCGCGGTGTAACCGCCGGAAGCACCGCCCAGCGCTTTACCCAGCGTGCCGGTGATGATATCGACACGGCCCATCACGTCGCAGTATTCATGAGAACCGCGGCCGTTTTCACCGACAAAACCGACAGCATGAGAGTCATCGACCATCACCAAAGCGTCGTATTTATCCGCGAGATCGCAAACTCCTTTCAGGTTGGCAATTACGCCATCCATAGAGAACACACCATCGGTGGCGATTAACACATGGCGCGCCCCGGATTCACGCGCTTCTTTCAGCCGCGCTTCCAGCTCCTGCATATCGTTATTGGCGTAGCGATAGCGTTTGGCTTTGCACAGACGCACACCGTCAATGATCGAAGCGTGATTCAGCGCGTCAGAGATAATGGCGTCTTCTGCGCCCAGCAGCGTTTCAAACAGACCACCGTTGGCGTCAAAACAGGATGAGTAGAGAATCGCATCTTCCATACCCAGGAATGCTGCCAGTTTCTGCTCAAGCTCTTTATGGCTATCCTGAGTACCGCAAATAAAACGTACTGAAGCCATCCCGAAACCGTGAGAATCCATTCCCGCCTTTGCCGCCGCAATCAGCTCAGGATGGTTCGCCAACCCGAGATAGTTATTGGCACAAAAGTTAATGACGTGGCTTCCATCAGCCACAGTGATGTCCGCTTGTTGCGCAGACGTGATAATGCGCTCTTCTTTAAACAACCCTTCCGCCCTTGCGGTTTCCAGGTCGTTAGTTAACTGCTGATAAAATTCTCCACGCATTGCGACTCTCCAGACAGGACAAATTCCCGCACATATTACCCAAACTTACAGGTCGCGACGAGATGACGCGTTAACACTTCTGTAAAATTTAGAATAAATAACGCCCATCATTCTCACTTTCGGTGAATGGCTGAAGCCAACGCCGTGTAGTGATATGATAGAAGTATTCGTGTCTGAGATTGTCTCTGACTCCATAATTCGAAGGTTACAGTTATGATCATCGTTACCGGCGGCGCGGGCTTTATCGGCAGCAACATCGTTAAGGCCCTGAATGATAAAGGCATCACCGATATTCTGGTGGTGGACAACCTGAAAGACGGCACCAAGTTTGTGAACCTGGTGGATCTGAATATCGCAGACTATATGGATAAGGAAGACTTCCTGATCCAGATTATGGCTGGCGAAGAGTTCGGTGATGTCGAAGCGATTTTCCATGAAGGCGCGTGCTCTTCCACCACCGAGTGGGATGGCAAGTATATGATGGATAACAACTATCAATACTCCAAAGAGCTGCTGCACTACTGTCTGGAACGCGAAATCCCATTCCTGTATGCATCTTCCGCAGCCACCTATGGCGGACGCACCTCCGACTTTATCGAATCCCGCGAATACGAAAAACCACTGAACGTCTACGGTTACTCAAAATTCCTGTTTGATGAATATGTTCGTCAAATCCTGCCAGAAGCGAACTCGCAGATTGTCGGTTTCCGTTACTTCAACGTTTATGGGCCGCGTGAAGGCCATAAAGGCAGCATGGCGAGCGTCGCTTTCCATCTCAACACTCAGCTTAACAACGGTGAATCACCGAAACTGTTCGAAGGTAGCGAAAACTTTAAACGCGACTTCGTCTACGTGGGCGACGTGGCTGATGTGAACCTGTGGTTCCTGGAAAATGGCGTTTCCGGCATCTTTAACCTCGGCACCGGTCGTGCAGAATCTTTCCAGGCCGTGGCGGATGCGACGCTGGCTTATCACAAGAAAGGCCAGATCGAATACATTCCGTTCCCGGATAAACTGAAAGGCCGTTATCAGGCATTCACCCAGGCAGATCTCACTAACCTGCGTGCTGCGGGTTATGACAAACCATTCAAAACCGTTGCCGAAGGCGTAACGGAATATATGGCCTGGTTGAATCGCGACGCATAAGAGCTTTGAATGAAAATACTGGTGATCGGCCCGTCTTGGGTTGGCGACATGATGATGTCGCAAAGTCTCTATCGTACGCTCCAGGCGCGCTATCCCCAGGCGATAATCGACGTGATGGCACCTGCCTGGTGCCGTCCGTTATTGTCGCGGATGCCGGAAGTCAACGAAGCCATTCCCATGCCCCTCGGTCATGGGGCGCTGGAGATTAGCGAACGCCGCAAGCTGGGGCATAGCCTGCGCGAAAAACGTTACGACCGCGCCTACGTCTTACCCAACTCCTTTAAATCAGCATTAGTGCCTTTCTTCGCAGGTATTCCTCATCGCACCGGCTGGCGTGGTGAAATGCGCTATGGTTTACTCAACGATGTTCGCGTACTTGATAAAGAAGCCTGGCCACTGATGGTGGAACGCTATGTCGCGCTGGCCTACGACAAAGGCATTATGCGCACAGCACAAGATCTGCCGCAGCCACTGCTATGGCCGCAGCTACAAGTGAGCGAAGGTGAAAAATCGTATACCTGTAATCAATTTTCCCTCTCATCGGAACGCCCGATGATTGGCTTTTGCCCTGGTGCAGAGTTTGGTCCGGCAAAACGCTGGCCGCACTACCACTACGCGGAACTGGCGAAACAGCTCATTGATGAAGGTTATCAGGTGGTTCTGTTTGGCTCGGCTAAAGATCATGAAGCGGGTAATGAGATCCTTGCGGCATTGAATACCGAGCAGCAGTCGTGGTGTCGTAATCTGGCAGGGGAAACGCAGCTTGATCAAGCAGTTATCCTGATTGCGGCTTGTAAAGCCATTGTCACTAATGATTCAGGGCTGATGCACGTTGCGGCAGCGCTTAATCGCCCACTGGTTGCACTGTATGGCCCGAGCAGCCCGGACTTCACACCGCCGCTTTCCCATAAAGCGCGGGTGATCCGCCTGATTACGGGTTATCACAAAGTGCGTAAAGGTGACGCCGCAGAGGGTTATCACCAGAGCCTGGTCGACATTACGCCACAACTCGTGCTGGAAGAACTCAACACGCTGTTGTTACAAGAGGAAGCCTGACGGATGCGGGTACTGATCGTCAAAACATCGTCGATGGGCGATGTTCTCCACACGCTGCCCGCGCTCACCGATGCACAGCAGGCAATCCCGGGGATTACGTTTGACTGGGTGGTGGAAGAAGGTTTTGCACAAATTCCTTCCTGGCACGCCGCCGTTGAGCGGGTTATTCCGGTAGCGATACGTCGCTGGCGTAAAGCGTGGTTTTCAGCGCCTGTTAAAGCAGAGCGGAAAGCGTTTCGTGAAGCGCTACGGGCGGAAAACTATGACGCGATTATTGATGCGCAAGGACTGGTAAAAAGTGCCGCGCTGGTGACACGTCTGGCGCATGGCGTTAAGCATGGAATGGACTGGCAAACTGCTCGCGAACCACTGGCAAGCCTGTTTTATAATCGCAAGCACCATATTGCGAAACAGCAGCACGCCGTAGAACGAACCCGTGAGTTGTTCGCTAAAAGCCTGGGGTATAGCAAACCACAAACCCAGGGCGATTATGCTATTGCGCAGCATTTCCTGACAAATCCACTACCGGATGCTGGTGAATATGCTGTATTTCTGCATGCCACGACCCGTGATGATAAGCACTGGCCGGAAGAGCACTGGCGAGAATTAATCGGCTTGCTGGCAGATTCGGGGATCCGCATTAAACTCCCTTGGGGCGCACCGCATGAAGAAGCTCGGGCGAAAAGGCTGGCGGAGGGATTTGATTATGTCGACGTATTGCCGAAGATGAGTCTGGAAGGAGTTGCCCGAGTGCTGGCCGGGGCGAAATTCGTGGTTTCGGTAGATACGGGGTTAAGCCATTTAACTGCGGCTCTGGATAAACCCAATATCACTGTTTATGGACCGACCGATCCGGGATTAATTGGCGGATATGGGAAGAATCAGGTGGTTTGTAGGGCCCCGGGGAAAAGCTTAATTAATCTCAACGGTCACGCAGTTTTGGAAAAATTATCATCATTATAAAGGTAAAACATGCCAACCTTCATTAAACTCCAATCATGGAAACCTTATGCTCTAAAATCATCTACGATTTTAGAGATAATGACTTATATATTAAGTTTTTTTTCGTTGATAATTGCATTCGTCGATAACACTTTCAGCATAAAGATATATAATATCACTGCTGTAGTTTGCTTATTATCACTAATTTTACGTGGTAGACAAGGAAATTATAATATAAAAAAACTTATTCTTCCCCTTTCTATATTTTTTATAGGATTGCTTGATTTAATTTGGTATTCTTTATTTAAAGTAGATAACTCACCATTTCGTGCTACTTACCATAATTACTTAAATACTGCCAAAATATTTTTATTTGGTTCTTTTATTGTTTTTTTAGCCCTTACCAGCAAACTAAAACAAAAAAAAGAAATTGCATTATATGTTATGTATTCTCTGTCATTTATAATTGCCGCATATGCATTTTATATTAATAGCATTTATGAACATGATCGCATTTCTTTTGGTATAGGAACGGCAACAGGAGCGGCATATTCAACTATGTTAATAGGCATAGTTAGTGGTGTTGCAATTCTTTATACTAAAAAAAATCATCCTTTTTTATTTTTATTAAATAGTTGCGCGGTGCTTTATGTTCTGGCACTAACACAAACCAGAGCAACCCTACTGCTCTTCCCTGTGATTTGTACTGTTGCATTAATAGCTTATTATAACAAATCACCAAAAAAATTCAGCACCGCTATCATTCTACTAATTACCATATTGGCTAGTGTTGTTATTATATTTAATAAACCAATTCAATATCGTTATAATGAAGCGTTAAATGATTTAAACAGTTACACCAATGCTAATAGCGTGACTTCCTTAGGTGCAAGACTAGCAATGTATGAAATTGGTTTAGATATATTCAAAGAATCACCTTTTTCATTTAGATCTGCAGAGTCGCGCGCTGAAAGTATGAATTTGTTAGTCGCAGAACACAGCAGACTGAGAGGAGCATTGGATTTTTCTAACGTACATCTGCATAATGAGATAATTGAAGCTGCTTCACTGAAAGGTATGATGGGAATTTTTTCCACTATATTCTTCTATTTCTCACTATTTTATACAGCATATAAAAAACGCGCATTGGGTTTGTTGATATTAACGCTTGGTATTATGGGGGTTGGACTCAGTGATGTGATCATATGGGCACGCAGCATTCCAATTATCGTTATATCCGCCATAGTTCTCTTACTCGTTATTAATAATCGCAACAATACTATTAATCAAGAATAGACAAGTTTAAGAAGTGAGTTAAAACTCACTTCTTATCTATACAACTTAATCTCTTTACTGAATCAGTTAAAGTTTCAGTATCGATATCTTTTACCGTAAATGTTGGGGATACTATTTGTATAGATTGATGATTATTCGGAGCCCAAATTAAATGTGAGGGATATTCCGGAGCACGTGAATTAGGATAAAATGCAAGCGTTGGTTTATGATAAGCCGCAGCGATATGAACAAGAGCTGTATCAACAGAAATGACAAAATCACTATACCTGGTCAACGCAACAGTATAAATAAATTCGTTGAAAGGTAGTGTTTCAATTTCAGATATTGGTATTGTCAATAAATCTTGCGGTAACCCGGTAAATATCACTCGATAATTTTTAAACCATATCTTCACTTCTTGATATATAAATTTTATTTGTTCAGGAGTAAGTCGGCATATTTTTTTTGCACCTAATGGGTTAATGATGACTATTTTTGTATTTCCAATAAAATCTTTTATTTTATTTTCAACATCTACAGGTAAATGCAAGTCGTAGTCGGTGGAAAATTCACCCTCACCATAAATATGCTTCAGTATTTCTGTTGCTCGTGTACTCATGTGTTCTTTTAAACATTCATCGTGGGGATGGTAAAATGAATAGTAACGCTTATACCATTGATCAAAACCCAAAATGTAAGAATCTTTTAAACTTGATAATATTAAACTATGCTTAAATGAAGGCATAGTTTCAAAGGGGTCTAATACAATATCGAACTGTAAATCCCGCAGATGCTTACATAGACTAAGCATTTTAAGGAAGCCAGTTGATTCTTTAATACAGAAATCAAATATATTTTTATTATTAGAGAGAAACTCCCCACCCTTTCTATTTGTGAGAATGGTTATTTTAACCCCTTTACTGTAAAGTTCACGATAAATCGAACTTAATACAATTAGATCACCGAGTTTATTATTATCATGAATTATAAGACATGATTTAACTTGCGCAGGTTCTGTAACTTGATTATTAATTTCCCTACGAAACATAAAAGAAAGGAAATTAATCTTGATTTTGTTTATATAAAATCTTTTCTTTTTATGAAAAGTTCCTAGGCGCATTTTTATACCATATTATTTTAGTTTCATGATGTTTAATTAGCATAAGAATCAGTTGAGACTTCATATTGTATTTTTATTCTTGTCTCATCTTTTGATTCTTCGGTACTGATTTCTTGAAGTTTAATGAATGGAATTACATCGTAAGAAATAGCTGTATCATCAGATAAATTATAAATATTAATATCTTCTACATTATCACGCATAAAACGGAAGAATGGTAATATTTTGAATAAATCCCTACTCAATTCCGAGGGCATGGGATTATTATTTTCATCATAGAATCTCGAGCAGCTACCAGTTAAATCCAGACCAGAACAAATAATCCGTGCATACTTCAGTGAATATGCTATTTGAATTGCAGCAAAGGCAATAGTATGACATGAGCAATAACCAAGACTGATGTCCTTGCAAAATCCGACCAGACGACCTCTTTTAGACCAAGGTACAGAGATCAGCAGTTCTTTGTGAATCTGACTCAAAATATTAAATTTGATCTTCTTTATAAAACCACCTTTTTCCCGGCGGTAAAAAGACCGTAATACAAGGCAGTTCTGGAGGATATAAAGTTTATCTTCTTCGGAAGCGTGTTCATAAACGTCAATGTTTACTATGGTATAACGACTTCTCTGGCTAAATTTATAAAAATCATCACGACGCTGATGTAAAAAGCGAACATCTGTAAGTACATATATAAAGGGAACAATATTATGACTTAACAGATATTGCGCTGAACCATTGACAGCAATAATATCCTTTGCCCGTAATATCGACAAAGGCGTCTTTTGCGATGTGGGACCAGACAGAAAAATAATAACATCATCAGATGTCTTATTTTCTATCAGGTTTTCAACATCTTTTTTGTCAATGTATCTAATATTCTTCATGATAAACCTGTGAAATAAATAACTCCGCTTAAAACTGTCCTGGTGAAGACACGTAATTGTTGGATATTTCTATTTTAGCGTGCTGGTTTCCCTTTCAAACGCCGCATAAAATTGCGCATTTTTTTACGATATACTAAAAGATAATAACCTAGATCTTTAATCTCATTTTTAATACCGTAATGACGCTCTAAATCAATACGATCTTTCGCTTTACGCTGTGCTGAAGCACGTTTTCCTGAAAGATCAATAATTCTAACCTCACCATTTTTTATAATGAAGTTACCACGATGGGGATCACCAGAAACCATACCATGTTGATGCAATGAATTAATTGATTGCTGAATTTTATTTTTTAGCACATCATCAATATCGGGTATATCACACAACTCTACACCATCAATATACTCGATAATCATAATATAAGTATGGACGAATCGTAAGGTTTTTCGCTCAGCCAACAAATAAAAATCATTGAGGGTATTTAACCCTTCATTTCGTACTTTTTGGGTTTGCTCAAAAAGGCGTTCGTAATAATCACCTTTTAACAGCGACTTAAAGAAACGTTCGTTACGCTTAACTTTCGGGGAAAAGACCTTAAGTATTAATTTACCGTAATCGGTATCAATAAGCATGACTTTCGTATCATCAATAGAACGAAAAACTTTGATGATATTTATATTATAAGACAAGAAGTCATTTAATACATTGAGATACTTTGAATTGCTTTCATCGGTAAAAACAACTAAGTCTTTGATCTTGTTCTTCTGAATCATGATAAACCAGTTAAATGTTATTTACGGTAATATTTTCGGCAAAGATAACAGACTCCTGCTATGATTCCTGAGATATAATGATGTTGCACTAACAGATGTTTATATCTTTTTTTAAATTCAATAATTGATTTTGCATCTCGCGGAGAGTCATCTTTCCAGGGGGAATTTTCTAACGCTATTTTATAGTATTTCACCGATGGATATATTGCCCATTTGTGCCACGGTTTAGTAGCACCTGTATAATGAATAAGAAGAGTACTTTCTGTAATCAACTTTTTATAGTTTTGATGTGTTTTATCTTTTAATTCACTTTTAATTGTATAAATTGTATTGTACTCACGAGGTAAAAATATTGTCATTCCCTTCAGTAAGACATTCATAACATCCTGGTCAGGATATTTATAAATATTATCTTTGCTCATAAGAATAGACAACGCTTTTTCTGTTAGTTTTGCGTCAACCCATTTTTTTAAGTCTAAATAAACGACACCAGAATTAAAGTACTGCCCCAGTAGTTCAGGATCAGACAACCTTGATACTGCCTTTTCCTGCATTGGCTCAACATCTTTAACAACAGCAGCCACCGCTCCGTTTAAATCCAGATGCAATAGCGGGCTAATATCACCTTTACAAACAACATCCGCATCAAGATAAAGCAAACGATCAAGCGTTAAACCCAACAATTGAAATGCAAATAAACGAAAGTACATTGCTCTTGACCAGACCTGTGTACAAGGCAAGCACTGAAGCTTATCAGTATTAATTCTATATAACGTGATTCTTAATTGGTATTGTTCTGCAAGTTTTGCGACTTTTTGAAAAAAGTCATCATTGTAGATATCAGCAATAATATAAAAATCAAGATTAATATGTCGATTATTTAGAACAATTGATGTGATAGAAACACCTACACCATCAAGATAATTAGCATCGACACCATAGGCAACATTTAAACATTCAGAAGTATTTATATCAGCTAGCCGAAAATCCCAGGCTTTAACTTTATCTATCTCTATGGCAGGAAATGAGTCCACAATGCTACCCTTATATCATTATTTTATAGTTTCCCAGTTTTAATGCATTATCTTTTTAATAAAATACAAAAGATAATTGCTAAATCCTTTTAGATATCTATGCTTTTTAAGCATATGTTTTGCGCTATACCTTAATTGATTGCTATTGTTAGGTTTCAGCAACGCCGTATTCTTCCATGGCGAAGCATTTTTTGCCTCCATAAAGGCTTGTGATACAGGATAATCCCAGGCCCAGTCATGCCAGGGCTTGGTTGGACCGATATAATGGATAAAAATAGTATTTTCGTTTACTGGGTTTTTAAAACTTTCTTTGAGTTGATAATTTAAGCTAAACTGGGTGTTATATTTAATATCAGCAAAAATAAGTTTGTCTGCCAGCAGCATATTTAATACATCCTGATCAGGATGTGTTATTTTTTTGATTATTTCTGGTTCATTTAACATTGCAATGGCTCGCGCAGAAACCTGCTCGACTGCCCATTGTTCTGTATTGATAAATAAAAAACCGGAGTTAAAGTAACCTTTAGCAATCCCCGCAACACCTAACGAATGTGCGCGTTTTTCCCACCAGTCAGCCTGGCCTTCCGTAACAACCATTGCGACTTTATAGTCTGGAAACGAGAAATCGATTAGTGGCTCAATAGCCCCCTGGCAAATGATATCTGCATCCAGATAAAGGACTTTAGGCACCTTATTAATAAAGTAATCCGCAATAATAAATCGAAAATATATTGCATAAGTCCAGTTCTTGGTACTTGGCAATGATCGAAGTCGATCACCATTAATCAGATATATTTTAATTCTGGTTTTATACTGTAACGCCAGGGCATCAAAATACTTACGATCATCATCACCAAAATAATCAGTAAAAATATGGAAACACAATCGACTTCCTTCATTATATTTTAATATAGAAGCAATCGATATTCCGCAACCAAAAAGAAAATTTTTGTCAGTTCCATAAGCGATGTCCAGACAAAGATTTTCTGTTTCTACTTTATGATTATAATCAATAACTGAATTAAGAAACTCAGTTTCCTGGAAAAACACCTGCTGCATTATTTCCTCCGGGAAATAGCAGAAATAATTATCTTATGTAATCTGTCGTAATACTTCGGTTTATAAAACTTATCTATCGATGAAGGAATTTTTCCATGTTCGATATGAATTTCACCTGCTATATATTTATTCAGAAGAGTTACAAAACCAGTAATATCTCCCGGTTGATACAGATGACCATTAACATCAGATTGAATAATGTCAGCAGGTCCGGAGACACAATCGGCACTGATACAAGGAATTCCCCATGATAAAGCTTCAAGTAAAGTCATTGGGAAACCTTCAAAAGATGACGTGAGTAATAACGCACTCACTTTTTTAATATCTTGCTGGACTAATTCCCAAGGATGTTGTTGCCAACCATACCAGACAATTCGGTCATCAATATTTAATTCTCTACTATAAGCCTGGCATTTTTCAAAATCGGAGCCATCACCCAGTACATGGAGTTTCCAGTCACCTTGCGCTCGTGATAAGCCATCAAGGAGGTCTTTAACCCGCTTCTGGCCCTCGAATTTCATACGCCCAACATAAATGAACGTTGCCGTTTCGCCTTCCTCAGGCGCAGGAATGACTGTGTCTTTAGCTTCGACTGGATTAAAAATAACATTTATCGTCGATTCTGGTACACCCCGATTAATCATTTGCTGTTTAATGCCAGAGCTGATTGCTAAATGATAGTCGGCACAGGTGACATATTCAGCATGTTTTTTGTGATCTAAAGAAAAATGTGGCCATGAAAATACTGGCACATCAATTCCTGATTTTTTACGTGCTTTGGCCGCATACAAACACGAGATAACGTCAATACAAATAACAACATCTGGCTGATAATTCTGAAGCCATTTGCTTAAAGCATGAATATGTTTCGTTCGACGCAAAAAACCTAACCGAATATTGGAAAATGAACACGAGTATTCAATACCTTCCAACCATCCCTTATCCATTTTGTCATTGCGACAAAAGAAAAACATTTCACTTTGGATGTGTTGTTGCCTGAAGGTATTAATGACATCGCGGATAACCGTTTCCATGCCACCAAATCCAGAAACCGCTTCGCCGATAAATGCTATTTTCATAATTATATTAGTTTTCCATCTAAATTTTCACGTTGAATAATTTAGCGAACAGATAATGATAATAATAAGAAATGGCTTTGCCATATTTCCCTTCGGACCAATAAACTTTAGCTTTTAACCTAATATCACTTGATGATGGTGATAACATCCTTTTATGATGTCTCCACGGTGAATTATAAAAATAACGTTCAAAGTTTTGTGCCCTAAATATTTTATACCATGGTTTATTCTGAGTAACATAATGCATTATAATTGTGTTGGGTAAATTTTTTTGTTCTTCATCACATCTTACTGATAATGTTGTCTTTTTATTATATTTTTTATCGAGATAATATAATCGCCCATTAAGTAAAATATTTAGCACATCCTGGTCTGCATACCTATATACTTTCCCATTGTTGATCATCTCCAACGCTTTTTGTGTTATGTTCTCGTTTTTCCATGCGCTGGTATTAATAAGCATAACTCCGGCATTAAAATAATTGATAAATTCAATGCCATAGTCTAACTGTTTCACACGGTCTTGCATATCTGGTGAGTCAGGGATAACGCATGCTATATAATCATTTAAATCGTAATCAACGAGCTCATATAAAGAGCTATTACATATGATATCACAATCAAGATAAAGTATATTTGTTATTTTATCATCAATAACCTCTGGGATTAAAAAACGCAAACACGTTGATAAAGGGATGCCCAGGATTAAGGTGTCCGGATTAATATCAAATTCATCTGTCACATGATATACTGATATTGACGTATTCGGTCCCTCTAGTTCGGAAAATACGGAGCATTCATTTTCACTTATTCCTGAAACAAGAAGGTGAAAGTGAAGATTAATATCACTATTATTTGAAATGATTGAATATAATGCAACACCCGCTGGCATTATGAATCCACGGTCAAAGCATAATGCTATATGCAAATGTTTAACATTCGGTATTTCGTGTTGAAATAAATTTTGTTTCTTAGCGACGAAGTTCCTAATATTTAACAATTTTTAAGCCCTTATTATAAGAAATGAACATTTAAAGCTTTTTCCTTATTGTTCTTTCTTTTATTTTTTGCGCCTTAATTCCTGCTTCTTTAATTAAGTTAACTTCCCGCAATAGAACTTCGTGTAAAGGCATTCCAAAATAAACCTTCATAAATCGCCATATATCTCTCTGCGTCAGACCAATATTCATTGATGAGAAATATAAGCCAATCAAGTCTTTATCGCGCCAACGGCGCGGTACTTTTGAGCGTATCTGCGCCCGATGTAGATCGATAACCGAAATTTTTAATTCATCTTCCCGGCCAGTAAATGGCAAATGAAGCAAAAAGTGGCAAATGTAACAGTCACGGTGATTTATCCCTGCTGCGTGCATTTTACGCACCATGGTTGCCACTCGCGTGATCAACATACGTTTAATACGCACATCAGGTGGGTTGACTGCCCAATCTGCACAATAATCTTCAAGGCTAATCGTGGGAGTGAGATCTTCGGTAATAATAAATGATGTACGGGTTAATGGATTTAAACCTTTTTCACCAAACCCAATGCCATTCATCGTATCAACACCGACATCACTCAGGCGATGAATAGCATGCCACTCTCTGTCTGCACCCAAAACGGGCATCCGCAATGAGAGCAGATTTTTTATAATCTCTTTTAATGTTGTCCCCTTGTGCCATTTAAGAAAATAGCTTTTCCCGGACAGTTCAAAGCGTAATGTGCGACGTGTCTCCAGTTCGCGGAAGACCTCACCATTCAGTTCCTTAACTTCGGCAAAAGCATCTTTACCACGCCAAAGTGTGGCAAGCGGCTCTTTTAATTCAACCATCTAAACCACCTGTAATGATATCCGCGGCTTTCTCTGGCAAGCTATACAAATCCTGAGTATCGGCATAATGGCGAGCATTCTCCGCCCAGGCCATTCGCAATGAAGATTGTGTTAATGCTTTACGTAAAACTTCATTTAATTGTTCCTGGGAGAAAGGTTCAGCGATAACCGTTCCACAATTGGCATCGGCAATATAATGCGCGTAGCCGCATACCGCTGTTGTCAAAACAGGTAATCCAGCAGTGATCGCTTCAAGGAGAACGATACCAGCAGCTTCCTGATAAGCGGGATGCAATAATAAATCGGCTGCAGCCATTAATTCTGACACATCATTGCGACCGGAAAAGAAATGCACGTTGCTCCGCACGCCGAGTTTTTCTGCCAGCACTTCGAATTTTCGCGGTTTATCCTGGCCAACAACAAACAAAAGCGTATTGTGGCGTAATGATTCCGGTAACGCTGCCAAAGCTTCAATTGAGCGATCCACACCTTTACGAACAAAATCTGATCCAACTTGTAGCAATAAGTTTTGTTGCTCTTTTATGCCATTTTTCTGGCGATAAATTTCACGGCTATTTGGGATTTGCGCGCTGTATTTTCTGTCCGGATAGATGCCGGGGGGAAGAATTTTAAAACGTTCAGGTTCAGTTTGATAATGCTTCTGGAAATCGGTGATTTGCTTATCAGTCAGCATCATGAGTTTCGTCGATTTACCATGCTCGAAAGTCGCTCGCTCAAATGCGGCATAATGACGATAACGTGATGTTAGACGATATAAAAAACCTTTTTCTTGCGCAACTTTCTCGGCGTAACAAACATCAGCGGCAAAATAAACATCCAACCCAGGCATCTTATTAAACCCAACAACGCGATCAGCGGGATGCGCTTTGAGATGATTTTGTACCCAGGCATAATATTCTGCATTGCGTCCATGGTTGGTATGGGACCTAACTGGCACATGAATAAGCTCAAATGTTTTTGGGCACTCGCCTTCCCACGACTGCGTATAGACCCGAACATGGTGGCCTCGTGCGGCAACGGTTGATGCAATACGCATAAAATCACGTTGAAGCCCACCAAAAGGAAAATATTTATATAAACAAAACGCCACGATCATAATTGTGCATTCCTGTCAACTGAAGGGGCATCTTCTGGCAGCAGCTTTTCCGTAGCGGCGATAACATCTTCCGCGGGGATAACAGAAAGATATTTTTTATTGCGGTCAAGTTCATGTCGGCTCGGCATTTGCTGATAATTCCCCGCCCAGAATTGAATAATATTCTCAGTCCAGGGACGCCAGAATATGTGATCAGTTGCACCAAATAAACTAATTATTGGCGTTTTCACTGCCGCTGCAATATGTCCTGGTGCAGAATCCACACCAATAAAGAGTACGGCATGATCAATTAAAGCACCCAGTTCAGTAAACCGTGTTTTACCCGCAAGGCCAGCGACAGGTTTTGTTTGGCAGCCTTGCACTATTTCATCGATACAGGCGAGATCATCTGCCGAAGGCCCGCAGGTCAGCACAACCTGATACCCTCGCTGTTGCAACGCATCGATAACCTTAGAAAATTTATCGTTATCCCAGCACTTAAATATCTGACGAGCAGTCGGCTGGATAACAACATAATGCTCTTTCACGCCCAGAGCATCTAATTCCTGGCGCATCTTCTTCCAGCAATCTTCGGCGTAACTCATTGTTGTATCAGTGTAGAAATCGGTAATACCTAATGGCTCAAGGACCGATAAATTACGCTCAACAATATGTGTGCCGTGTATTGGCGCTAAGTGTGTAAAGCTTTTTTTCCAGATGCTATGCTGCCGATGACCATAAAGTTGCGATATTTTCACCTGTGCGGGTAAACAACGTACCAACAGTGCCACCATCCACTGATCCGTAAGATTAATGACCAGGTCGTAATTATTCGCACGCAGAGTTTTTATCAATGAAAGCACATTTTTAATTTTATCGAATGTTCCTGCACTTTTATTGCTTATACCGTAGAGCGCATTAATTTCCGGGTTTTCAGACAAAATAGGGATGGTGTCCTGATAAAGCAGCATATCGATTTTTGCATCAGGATAATTCTGCTTGAGCGTACTGATGACAGGAGTGGTTAATAACATATCTCCATGATATCGCATCTTTATGACCAGGATTTTTCGAAATGGCTTTTCCACTAGCGACTCTTTTGTATGATTGTCTGGTTAAGTTAAGCAGAAAAAAAGCACGCTACCGCCCCAGGCTCAACAGCTACCTGAATACTGATAACGCACTTACTTTGACGTGCTAGTGTAGCATTTCTTTCGCAGCAATCCGACCCGAATGATTTTTATACACAAAATATGTTTTAATCATAAAAATCATATAGATAAGAAAAAGCGCGCAGATAATACCGGTATAGCCGATGTAGAGTTGAAAATAGGGTCGAGTTTCAATAAATCGCATAAAAATACAAAAAAACTGGAGATGTAGCGGCAGTTCAGGCCAAACAGAAGCTATTTAAGTCAAAAACGGGAAAAGTAATGGTAAAGCCCCAGCTAAATACATAGAATCCCCAGCACATCCATAAGTCAGCTATTTATTATGCTTGAATTGCTTTACACCGCCCTTCTCTACCTTATTCAGCCGTTGATCTGGATACGGCTTTGGGTGCGCGGACGTAAGGCTCCGGCCTATCGAAAACGCTGGGGTGAACGTTACGGTTTTTACCGCCATCCGCTGAAACAAGGCGGCATCATGCTGCACTCCGTCTCCGTCGGTGAAACCCTGGCGGCGATCCCGTTGGTGCGCGCACTGCGTCATCGCTATCCTGATTTGCCAATTACCGTCACGACTATGACGCCGACCGGCTCGGAACGCGTGCAATCTGCTTTCGGTAAAGATGTTCAGCACGTCTATCTGCCTTACGATCTACCCGATGCGCTCAACCGTTTTCTTAATAAAGTCGATCCTAAACTGGTGTTGATTATGGAAACGGAGCTGTGGCCTAACCTGATTGCGGCACTACATAAGCGCAAGATCCCGCTGGTTATCGCCAACGCGCGACTTTCTGCACGCTCTGCGGCGGGTTACGCCAAACTGGGCAAATTTGTTCGTCGCTTGTTGCGTCGTATTACACTAATCGCCGCGCAAAACGAAGAAGATGGCGCGCGTTTTGTAGCGTTGGGCGCAAAAAATAATCAGGTGACTGTGACTGGTAGCCTGAAATTCGATATCTCAGTAACTCCGCAGCTAGCCGCTAAAGCAGTAACGCTGCGCCGCCAGTGGGCTCCTCATCGTCCGGTATGGATTGCCACCAGCACTCACGATGGCGAAGAGAGTGTGGTGATTGCCGCACATCAGGCGCTGTTGCAGCAGTTCCCTAATTTATTGCTTATTCTTGTTCCACGTCATCCGGAACGCTTCCCGGATGCGATTAACCTTGTCCGCCAGGCTGGGCTAAGCTATATCACACGCTCTTCCGGAGAAATCCCTTCCGCCAGTACACAAGTGGTAATTGGCGATACGATGGGCGAGCTGATGCTGCTGTATGGCATTGCCGATCTCGCTTTTGTTGGCGGTTCATTGGTCGAACGCGGTGGGCATAATCCGCTGGAAGCCGCCGCACACGCTATTCCGGTACTGATGGGGCCGCATACTTTTAACTTTAAAGACATTTGCGCACGGCTGGAGCAGGCAAGCGGGCTGATTACCGTCACCGATGCCGCGTCACTGGCAAAAGAGGTTTCCTCTTTGCTCACTGACGCCGATTACCGTAGTTTCTATGGCCGTCATGCCGTTGAAGTGCTGTATCAAAACCAGGGCGCGCTGCAGCGTCTGCTTCAACTGCTGGAACCTTACCTGCCACCGAAAACGCATTGAGGTTGTTATGCAAAAACGGGCGATTTATCCGGGGACTTTCGATCCCATTACCAATGGTCATATCGATATCGTGACGCGCGCTACGCAGATGTTCGATCACGTTATTCTGGCGATTGCCGCCAGCCCCAGTAAAAAACCAATGTTTACCCTGGAAGAGCGTGTGGCGCTGGCTCAGCAGGCAACCGCACATCTGGATAACGTTGAAGTGGTCGGTTTTAGTGATTTGATGGCGAACTTCGCCCGTAATCAACAAGCCACGGTACTGATTCGTGGCCTGCGTGCGGTAGCAGATTTTGAATATGAAATGCAACTGGCGCATATGAATCGCCACTTAATGCCGGAGCTGGAAAGCGTCTTCTTGATGCCTTCGAAAGAGTGGTCGTTTATTTCTTCATCGTTGGTGAAAGAAGTTGCGCGCCATCAGGGTGATGTCACCCATTTCCTGCCGAAGAATGTCCATCAGGCGCTGATGGCGAAGTTAGCGTAGCTTTTATGCCGGATGGAATGCCATCCGGCTCGCATGAATTACTTCTGGCACTGTCGGCAATAAAATGTCGCCCGCTGCGCATGTTTAGTCGCCACAATCGGCGTACCACAAACCCGACACGGTTCGCCTTTACGCCCGTAAACCTGTAATTCCTGCGCGAAATAACCTGGTTTTCCGTCGCTTTGCAGAAAATCTTTCAGCGTCGTGCCGCCCTGCTCAATAGAACGCAGTAACACTGCTTTAATCACCCGTGCCAGCAGTTCGCACTCCGCCAGCGACAGCGATGACGCCAGCCGATCCGGATGGATCCCCGCAGCAAACAGTGACTCGCTGGCATAGATATTCCCCACGCCCACCACCAGCTTGTTATCCATCAGCCAGGGTTTAATCGCTGTCTTTTTCTTCGCGCATTTCTGATGCAGGTATTCGCCGTTGAAATCATCGCTAAGCGGCTCCGGTCCAAGATGTGCCAACACATTGTGTCCTTCCAGCTCTTTGGTCCACAACCAGGCACCAAAGCGACGAGGATCGGTATATCGCAGCACTTTGCCGTTGCTCATCACCAAATCAACATGGTCATGCTTTTCAGGAGGACGTTCTTCCGTAAGTATGCGCAGACTGCCAGACATACCCAGATGAATGATGATCCAGCCTTCCGGCAATTCCAGCAGCAGATATTTAGCGCGGCGCTGCACACTAAGCACCGGCTGGTCACTTAGACGGTAGATTTCTTCCGAGACTGGCCAGCGCAAACGCCCGTTGCGGACCACCGCATGAAGAATGGTCGCGCCAACGAGATGCGGTTCAATGCCGCGGCGGCTGGTTTCAACTTCTGGTAATTCAGGCATAGCATCTCCTGGAATGAACAGATGCAGTCAATATGGGGGCAAGCAGATAACAAAAAACCCCGCCGGAGCGAGGTTTTTATTACATCAAAGCGAGAATTATTTGATTTTCGCTTCTTTGTAGATCACGTGCTGGCGTACAACTGGATCGAATTTTTTCAGTTCCAGTTTTTCCGGCTTAGTACGTTTGTTCTTCGTAGTGGTATAGAAGTGACCAGTACCAGCAGAAGAAACCAGCTTGATTTTCTCACGAATACCTTTAGCCATGATTTATTTCCTCTAAGTACTTAGTACTTTTCGCCACGGGCACGCAGTTCAGCCAGAACTGTATCGATGCCTTTTTTATCGATTACACGCATACCTTTAGCAGATACGCGCAGGGTGACAAAACGCTTCTCGCTCTCAACCCAGAAACGGTGAGAGTGCAGGTTAGGCAGGAAACGGCGTTTAGTCGCGTTCAGTGCGTGGGAACGGTTGTTACCGGTCACCGGACGCTTGCCAGTAACTTGGCAGACTCGGGACATGTCTATTCTCCAAAAATCAAATTAGCTCGAGCTTCGTATGGGGTATTGGCGCCTCGTCAGGCTTTACAGCCCGGTCATCGCAGTTCTATGTGAACTCTCGATTGCCAGGCCCAAATGCCAAACCCGAGATTCTCAAAGGTGGCGTAGTATACGCTGACTCAGCGATGTGCTCAAGTCCCGAACAGACAAAGATCCCGAAGGATCGCGCATAGCGGGTTAAATCCAGCCGCGTTCGGCAAAAGAAACATACTCTCCACGCCCAATCACGATATGGTCGAGCACGCGTAAATCCATGAACTGACAACTTTTTATTATCCGTTCGGTGATGAGTTTATCCGCTTTACTGGGTTCAGCACAACCCGAAGGGTGATTATGGGCAAGGATCAGTGCCGCCGCGTTTATTTTTATCGCTTCCCGAACAATCTCACGCGGATGGACTTCCACATGGTTTAGTGTGCCGGAAAACAATCGGCTGTGAGTAAGTACCCGGTGTTGAGTGTCGAGAAAGATCACCATAAAGATCTCGCGCTCTTCGCCCGTAAGCTGGCTTTGTAAAAACTCGCGCGTCATCTCCGGGCTAAGTAACGGGCTTTCTTCGCGTATCCGCACGTTGTAGTAACGCCGGGCCAGTTCGGCAATCCCCTTTAACTGGGCGAATTTCGCCACACCTATTCCATGAACGCCTCTAACTTGTTCATATTCAGAGGATAACAAGCCGTAAAGAGAGCCGAAATTCTCCAGCATCTCTTTTGCCAGGGTTAGCACATCTTTTCCGTGCGTTCCTGTACGCAGAAACAGCGCCAGCAGTTCAATATCCGTTAACGCGCTAATACCCAACTTCAGCATTTTTTCACGTGGCATCAACAAGTCAGCATTGCTTTTCACCTTCACCTCCTTTGTGGAGGGCGCATCCTGTCATAGTCGTTTGGTTAAATCGACGGTCAGTTTTCAATCCTGGAAAGCGCCTCGCAAAGTGATTCTCAGGTGAAAGCACGACAACAAAAGTATTGTGATAAAATCGCCAACTTCTGGTGTCACCCAACAGGAAAAATCATCATGAGCCTGGCCGGTAAAAAAATCGTTCTCGGCGTCAGCGGCGGTATTGCTGCCTATAAAACCCCTGAACTGGTGCGTCGTTTGCGCGATCGCGGGGCCGACGTCCGTGTAGCCATGACCGAAGCGGCAAAAGCCTTTATCACTCCACTTAGCTTGCAGGCAGTCTCTGGTTATCCCGTTTCCGACAGTCTGCTGGACCCGGCTGCCGAAGCGGCAATGGGCCATATTGAGCTGGGAAAATGGGCTGATTTAGTGATTCTTGCTCCAGCGACAGCGGATTTGATTGCCCGCGTTGCTGCTGGTATGGCGAATGATCTGGTATCAACGATTTGCCTTGCGACGCCTGCGCCTGTTGCCGTGCTGCCAGCAATGAACCAGCAGATGTATCGGGCTGCAGCTACTCAGCATAATTTAGAGGTACTTGCCTCGCGAGGTTTGTTGATCTGGGGGCCAGATAGCGGCAGCCAGGCCTGTGGTGATATCGGCCCAGGGCGAATGCTCGATCCGTTAACCATTGTTGATATGGCGGTGGCCCATTTCTCCCCCGTCAACGACCTGAAACATCTGAATATTATGATTACCGCGGGTCCGACACGTGAACCACTCGATCCGGTGCGTTACATCTCTAATCACAGCTCCGGCAAGATGGGATTCGCCATTGCCGCAGCAGCAGCACGTAGAGGAGCAAACGTCACGCTGGTTTCTGGCCCGGTTTCGCTACCGACGCCACCGTTTGTGAAACGTATTGACGTGATAACCGCACTGGAGATGGAAGCGGCCGTGAAGGCTTCTGTACAACAGCAAAATATATTTATCGGTTGCGCTGCCGTTGCGGATTATCGCGCAGCTACCGTTGCCCGCGAAAAAATCAAAAAGCAGGCCACGCCGGGCGATGAATTAACAATAAAAATGGTTAAAAACCCCGATATCGTCGCCGGTGTTGCCGCATTAAAAGACCATCGGCCTTATGTTGTTGGATTTGCGGCCGAAACAAATAATGTGGAAGAATACGCCCGACAAAAACGTATCCGTAAAAACCTTGATCTGATCTGCGCGAACGATGTTTCCCAGCCAACTCAAGGCTTTAATAGCGACAAAAACGCATTACACCTTTTCTGGCAAGATGGCGATAAAATCTTACCGCTTGAGCGAAAAGAGCTCCTTGGCCAATTATTACTCGACGAGATTGTGACCCGTTATGATGAAGAAAATCGACGTTAAGATTCTGGACCCGCGCGTTGGGAAGGAATTTCCACTCCCGACTTATGCCACTTCTGGTTCTGCCGGACTTGACCTGCGCGCTTGCCTCGACGACGCCGTAGAATTGGCACCGGGCGACACGACACTTGTGCCGACCGGACTGGCGATTCATATTGCCGATCCTTCACTGGCGGCGATGATGCTGCCGCGCTCCGGGCTGGGCCATAAGCACGGTATCGTGCTCGGCAACCTGGTGGGATTGATCGATTCCGACTATCAGGGCCAATTGATGATCTCTGTATGGAACCGTGGTCAGGACAGCTTCACCATTCAACCTGGTGAACGTATCGCACAGATGATTTTTGTTCCGGTGGTACAGGCTGAATTTAATCTGGTGGAAGATTTTGACGCTACTGACCGCGGTGAAGGCGGCTTTGGTCACTCTGGTCGTCAGTAACACATACGCATCCAAATAACGTCATAACATCGCCGCAAACATTTTGTTTGCGGTCATAGCGTGGGTGCCGCCTGGCAAGTGCTTATTTTCAGGGGTATTTTGTAACATGGCAGAAAAACAAACTGCGAAAAGGAACCGTCGCGAAGAAATACTTCAGTCTCTGGCGCTGATGCTGGAATCCAGCGATGGAAGCCAACGTATCACGACGGCGAAACTGGCCGCCTCTGTCGGCGTTTCCGAAGCGGCTCTGTATCGCCACTTCCCCAGTAAGACCCGCATGTTCGATAGCCTGATTGAGTTTATCGAAGATAGCCTGATTACTCGCATTAATCTGATTCTGAAAGATGAGAAGGACACCACTGCGCGTCTGCGTCTGATTGTGTTGCTACTTCTCGGTTTTGGCGAGCGTAATCCAGGCCTGACCCGTATCCTCACCGGCCATGCGCTAATGTTCGAACAAGACCGCCTGCAAGGGCGCATCAACCAACTGTTCGAGCGTATTGAAGCGCAACTGCGTCAGGTATTGCGTGAAAAGAGAATGCGTGAGGGTGAAGGTTACACCACCGATGAAACGTTGCTGGCAAGCCAACTTCTGGCATTTTGTGAAGGGATGCTGTCTCGTTTTGTCCGCAGCGAGTTTAAATACCGCCCGACGGATGACTTTGACGCTCGCTGGCCGTTGATTGCCGCGCAGTTGCAATAAAATGACGCCGGATGACTTACCATCCGGCGTTTTTTATCAAACCCCGTACTCTTCGCGATAAGCCTTAACGGCTGCCAGATGTTCCGCCATGTCCGGCTTCTCTTCCAGATAAGCAATCAGGTCTTTCAGGGTGATGATAGAGATCACTTTGCAGTTGTAATCACGCTCAACTTCCTGAATCGCTGATATCTCGCCACGACCACGTTCCTGACGATCGAGCGAAATCAGCACGCCAGCAAGCGTCGCGCCATTGGCCTGAATAATTTCCATCGACTCACGAATCGCCGTTCCGGCGGTGATCACATCATCCACCAGCATTACTCGTCCTTGTAACGCGCTACCAACCAGATTGCCACCTTCGCCGTGGTCTTTTGCTTCTTTGCGGTTAAAGCAGTATGGCAGGTCAAGGTCATGATGCTCCGCCAGTGCCACAGCGGTTGTGGTCGCGATCGGAATACCTTTGTAAGCGGGGCCAAACAGCAGATCGAACTCAATGCCAGAATCCACTAACGCTTCAGCGTAAAAACGGCCTAACAGTGCCAGGTCGCGCCCGGTATTAAATAGTCCGGCGTTGAAGAAATAGGGGCTTTTACGCCCGGATTTCAGCGTAAACTCACCAAACTTTAATACCTGTTTGCCAAGCGCAAACTCAATAAACTGGCGCTGATATGGTTTCATGCCTTCGCTCCTCATCTTACTTTTCTACAGACAAAAAAAAGGCGACTCATCAGTCGCCTTAAAAATCAGTTTGCCAACGCCGCCTTCTGCGTCGCTACAATGGATTCGATTCCCCCTCGGGCCAGCGCCAACAAGGTGAGGAGTTCTTCGTGGGTGAATGGTTCGCCTTCTGCCGTTCCCTGAACCTCAATGATCCGCCCATCTTCGGTCATCACCACGTTCATGTCCGTTTCTGCGGCAGAGTCTTCAACATATTCCAGATCGCAAATCGCTTCGCCATTAACGATACCCACCGAAACCGCAGCTACCATGCCTTTCATCGGGTTGGTTTTCAGTTTGCCATTCTCAACCAGCTTATTCAGCGCATCTGCCAGCGCCACGCAAGCACCGGTGATCGAAGCAGTGCGCGTGCCGCCATCGGCCTGAAGTACGTCGCAGTCCAGCGTAATGGTGAACTCACCCAACGCTTTCAAATCAACCGCTGCACGCAATGCACGGGCGATCAGACGCTGGATTTCCATCGTGCGTCCGCCCTGCTTACCTTTCGCCGCTTCGCGGGCGTTACGGGTGTGGGTGGAGCGCGGCAACATACCGTATTCTGCGGTGATCCAGCCCTGCCCCTGACCTTTCAGGAAGCGCGGCACGCCTTCTTCAATAGAGGCAGTACACAACACTTTGGTATCGCCAAATTCGACCAGCACCGAGCCTTCTGCATGTTTTGTATAGTTACGAGTCAGGGTAACGGGACGCACCTGATTATTGCTACGGCCTGCTGGACGCATATTGAAATCTCCGGCTTGAAACAAATGTGGCTGCGCATTATACGGACTTCCGGCGGTTATTCCTATCCTGACAAGGCATCGATGGCTATAATCCTTCCACCTCTCCTTTCAAAAACAGGAACGTCTATGATCCGCAGTATGACCGCCTACGCCCGGCGTGAAATCAAGGGTGAATGGGGGAGCGCAACCTGGGAAATGCGCTCGGTAAACCAGCGTTATCTGGAAACTTACTTTCGTCTGCCGGAGCAGTTCCGTAGCCTTGAACCTGTCGTTCGCGAGCGTATTCGTTCTCGCCTGACGCGCGGTAAAGTGGAATGCACCCTGCGCTATGAGCCAGATGTTAGCGCACAAGGCGAGCTGATTCTCAACGAAAAGCTGGCTAAACAGCTCGTAACTGCTGCTAACTGGGTAAAAATGCAGAGCGACGAAGGGGAAATCAACCCGGTTGATATCCTGCGCTGGCCGGGTGTGATGGCAGCTCAGGAGCAGGATCTCGACGCCATTGCCGCTGAAATTCTCGCTGCGCTGGATGGTACTCTTGACGACTTTATTGTCGCGCGCGAAACCGAAGGTCAGGCGCTGAAAGCGTTGATCGAGCAGCGTCTGGAAGGTGTCACCGCCGAAGTGGCTAAAGTTCGTGCCCATATGCCGGAAATCCTGCAATGGCAGCGTGAACGTCTGGTAGCGAAACTGGAAGATGCTCAGGTACAGTTGGAAAACAATCGCCTGGAGCAAGAGTTAGTGCTGCTGGCGCAACGAATTGACGTTGCCGAAGAGCTGGACCGCCTCGAAGCGCATGTCAAAGAGACCTACAACATTCTGAAGAAAAAAGAAGCGGTTGGCCGTCGTCTGGACTTTATGATGCAAGAGTTTAATCGCGAGTCGAACACCCTGGCCTCGAAGTCTATCAATGCCGAAGTAACTAATTCAGCTATTGAACTGAAAGTACTGATCGAACAAATGCGCGAACAGATTCAGAATATCGAGTAACCCTCATAATTCCGTAGGCCGTTGTTAAATTACAACGGCACTACGTATACAGACTTCTTATTTACTTTAAAACACGCCCTAATATTTCTAATGCATTTTTCTTCTGACAATCTAAGAGAAACGCATTAAAACTACAGAAAACACCAATTTCACATAACTAAATATTATCAATAACCTCTCACCTTAAAAAATCTCAATCGTGACGATGCGTACAAATCGCTACCCTGCCAGACAGATTTTTAGGGAGAGAACCATGCTGTTACACATTTTGTATTTGGTTGGCATTACTGCCGAAGCCATGACGGGAGCGCTGGCGGCCGGACGGCGGCGCATGGATACATTTGGCGTAATTATTATTGCGACCGCCACTGCAATCGGCGGCGGTTCAGTACGGGATATACTTTTGGGCCACTATCCGCTCGGCTGGGTCAAACATCCGGAATATGTGATTATCGTCGCCACCGCCGCGGTACTCACCACTATTGTTGCTCCCGTAATGCCTTACCTGCGCAAAGTCTTTCTGGTGTTAGATGCGCTCGGACTGGTGGTCTTTTCTATCATTGGCGCACAGGTCGCGCTGGATATGGGCCACGGCCCGGTCATTGCCGTTGTCGCTGCGGTGACAACCGGCGTATTTGGCGGTGTTTTGCGCGATATGTTCTGTAAACGCATCCCGCTGGTCTTTCAGAAAGAACTGTATGCCGGGGTTTCATTTGCTTCCGCCGTGCTGTATATCGCACTGCAACACTATGTTTCCAACCATGATGTGGTGATTATCTCCACCCTGGTGTTTGGCTTTTTTGCTCGCTTGCTGGCACTGCGTCTTAAACTGGGATTACCCGTTTTTTATTACAGCCACGAAGGTCATTAAGGTACAAAACCTGCGATCTGCTGGGTAGCCAACCAGCTACCTAGCGTCTTGATTTGCACATTATTCTTCCATTCAATAATCTGGCTGGCGCGACGAGATCCGGTTCCCGGCAGATGCTGCCAATGTTGTTCACTTCTCTGCAAAAGTTGCGTCCAGGACCGTTCATCACCGGCATTAAGCGCCCCCCGGGTTAACGGTATTCCCATTGCCATCACCCAGCGGGTAAAAGGCTGCTTACGAACCAGATTAAACTGATGCCATAACTGCCCGCTTTTACTTTTCGCTATCCCTGGCGTGTTCTGTAATTGCTCTGGCGTTAATGAAAGCCAGGAAAAGATATGCTCAAAGCGATGCGTCTGATGCAGTGCGCGCCAGCCAGCTTCGCCAATGCCATCCAGCCCCAAAACCTGTTTTGACCCCAACCAGACTAAGCGTGATATGAATTGCTCCAGACAAACATCAGAAGCAAAGTAACAGGTCAACGAGTTAAAGCGGTTTTCTGGCGGTGTCGGCTTTCTGCGTTCCGCACTCCGCCACACCACATCATCAATACGTGGAATACCCTGACCGGCAAGACTTATGAGGATTTGATCGCCTGGCGCTATGTCCCACTCCTGCCAGCGACTGACGGAACCAATATTCACCCGCTGAACTTTTTTATCATCCAGCATGACTGGTGCGAGTGACGCCACCACCGATATTTTTCCGCTTTTGCCCACTGCAAACTGAATCGAACTCACTTCAGCAACCTGTGCCACAGGTTGATATTTCCACGCCACCAGCCAGTCCGCCTGCCCCGGTAGCCAATGGCGGGATTCGGGTTCCTTAGCCGCTCGCACAACCACGCCATCGGTGACGAAGGGCAATTTCGCTTTCCACCACTCATTACGTGCTCGCTCAACCTCATCAGCATTTTTCACCGTGTGAGTGTACGCTTGCGTCAGACTAAATCCCGCGCTTGCAAGCTGCTGCAATCGCTCGGCCATTAACTGCGGTCCATCCGGCCACGCCCAGATAAAAACGCCCAGCGAATTTAGCGTGTCGTTATTGTCCTGGCGCATCAACATACCTGCAACTTTTGCACGCGCATTCATTCCGCCCATTTGCTGCTGGATATGACCTTCGCTCCGGAGAAATATTTCTCCTTGCAGTGTGCTATTGGCTAAAGGTTCGCTGACGGATTGCGGTACAGAAGGAATCGAGCGCACTTTCTGCGTCCAGTCTTCACCTTTCAGGCCATTGCCACGGCTGATCGCCTTAATCAGTTTTCCGTCACGATAGACCAGAGTTACCGCGACACCATCAACTTTTGGCTGCACCCAAAGATCGCTGCGTTCACGCATCCAAAGGCTCAATGCATTTTTATCCGCCAGCTTACGCACTCCAGTATGAGCAACTGGATGCATTACGGTTCCAATTAAAGGCAGTATCATGGCTTCACGAGTTGTCTCTTCACCAAAACAACGTTGCCACTGTGCAAGGCGGGCGCTGAGTTGATCATAAACGCCGTCTTCAACAGCACTTTTTCCCTTTTTCCAGTAATCCTCATCCCACTGTTTTATTTGCTGTTGCAGGCGGGAAATTTCTTCATGCGCTCTGGCTGGCGACCAGACTGGGCAGACTCCCTGCGCCGATGCTTGCCAGCATAAAACACTCATTAACACTGCAATCCATACTTTCATCGTCACCTCCGCTGTTGTCAGGCTGGCAGGTATACAACGAGGTGAATGCAAAGCCGAGAAGCAAAACTGAAGTGTGCGATGATGCTTCCAGAGAATCGTCCTGATTGCAGTAAATGACAGGGAATAGCGGAAACAGCTACGCAAAACGCAACAACTTTGCGCAAAAAGTGTGAGCAAGGGCTACGTCACATGGCCACGCCGTGTATAATAAGCTCGTATGTAGGCTTTATTTCGCTAATCACATACGAAAGATACTCATGGCTCAAGGCACGCTTTATATTGTTTCTGCCCCCAGTGGCGCGGGTAAATCCAGCCTGATTCAGGCTTTATTAAAAACCCAACCGTTGTATGACACCCAGGTTTCTGTTTCACACACCACGCGCGCACCGCGTCCTGGTGAAGTACACGGTGAGCATTACTTTTTTGTTAATCATGATGAATTTAAAGAAATGATTAGCAGAGATGCATTCCTTGAGCACGCGGAAGTGTTCGGTAATTACTACGGCACTTCGCGCGAGGCCATTGAGCAAGTACTGGCAAGCGGTGTGGATGTTTTTCTTGATATCGACTGGCAGGGTGCGCAGCAAATTCGCCAGAAGATGCCGCATGCGCGTAGTATCTTTATTTTACCGCCGTCCAAAATCGAGCTGGACCGCCGTCTACGCGGTCGCGGTCAGGACAGCGAAGAGGTCATTGCAAAGCGTATGGCGCAAGCAGTTGCAGAAATGAGCCATTACGCCGAATATGATTATTTGATTGTGAATGATGACTTCGATACCGCATTGACCGATTTGAAGACCATTATTCGCGCCGAACGCTTGCGCATGAGTCGCCAAAAGCAACGTCATGACGCTTTAATCAGCAAATTGTTGGCAGACTGAACCTTCTTTCAGTATCATGCCCAGTCATTTCTTCACCTGTGGAGCTTTTTAAGTATGGCACGCGTAACTGTTCAGGACGCTGTAGAGAAAATTGGTAACCGTTTTGACCTGGTACTGGTCGCCGCGCGTCGCGCTCGTCAGATGCAGGTAGGCGGAAAGGATCCGCTAGTACCGGAAGAAAACGATAAAACTACAGTAATCGCGCTGCGCGAAATCGAAGAAGGTCTGATCAACAACCAGATCCTCGACGTTCGCGAACGCCAGGAACAGCAAGAGCAGGAAGCCGCTGAATTACAAGCCGTTACCGCTATTGCTGAAGGTCGTCGTTAATCACAAAGCGGGTCGCCCTTGTATCTGTTTGAAAGCCTGAATCAACTGATTCAAAACTACCTGCCGGAAGACCAAATTAAGCGTCTGCGGCAGGCGTATCTCGTTGCACGTGATGCTCACGAGGGGCAAACACGTTCAAGCGGTGAACCCTATATCACGCACCCGGTAGCGGTTGCCTGCATTCTGGCCGAGATGAAACTCGACTATGAAACGCTGATGGCGGCGCTACTTCATGACGTGATTGAAGATACTCCCGCCACCTACCAGGACATGGAACAGCTTTTTGGCAAAAGCGTAGCCGAACTGGTAGAGGGGGTGTCAAAACTTGATAAACTCAAGTTCCGCGATAAGAAAGAGGCGCAGGCCGAAAACTTTCGCAAGATGATTATGGCGATGGTGCAAGATATCCGCGTCATTCTCATCAAACTCGCAGACCGTACCCACAACATGCGCACGCTGGGCTCACTCCGCCCGGACAAACGTCGCCGCATCGCCCGTGAAACCCTTGAAATATACAGTCCGCTGGCACACCGTTTAGGTATCCACCACATTAAAACCGAACTCGAAGAGCTGGGTTTTGAAGCGCTGTACCCCAACCGCTACCGCGTGATTAAAGAAGTGGTGAAAGCTGCACGCGGCAACCGTAAAGAGATGATCCAAAAAATCCTCTCTGAAATCGAAGGGCGTTTGCAGGAAGCGGGAATACCATGCCGTGTCAGTGGTCGCGAGAAACATCTTTATTCGATTTACTGCAAAATGGTGCTCAAAGAGCAGCGTTTTCACTCGATCATGGACATCTATGCTTTTCGCGTAATCGTCCATGATGCCGATACCTGTTATCGCGTGCTCGGTCAGATGCACAGCCTGTACAAGCCGCGTCCGGGGCGCGTGAAAGACTACATCGCCATCCCAAAAGCGAACGGCTATCAGTCTTTACACACCTCAATGATTGGCCCGCACGGCGTTCCGGTTGAAGTCCAGATTCGTACCGAAGATATGGACCAGATGGCGGAGATGGGTGTTGCCGCGCACTGGGCGTATAAAGAGCACGGCGAAACCAGCACTACTGCACAAATCCGCGCCCAGCGTTGGATGCAGAGCCTGTTGGAGCTGCAGCAAAGCGCCGGCAGCTCGTTCGAATTTATCGAGAGCGTTAAATCCGATCTCTTCCCGGATGAGATTTACGTTTTCACACCGGAAGGGCGCATTGTCGAGTTGCCTGCCGGTGCCACACCTGTCGACTTCGCATACGCAGTGCATACCGATATCGGTCACGCCTGCGTGGGCGCGCGCGTCGACCGCCAGCCGTACCCGCTATCGCAGCCGCTCTCCAGTGGTCAAACCGTTGAAATCATTACCGCACCGGGCGCTCGCCCGAATGCCGCATGGCTGAACTTTGTCGTCAGCTCGAAAGCGCGCGCCAAAATTCGCCAGTTGCTGAAAAACCTCAAGCGTGATGATTCCGTAAGCCTCGGTCGCCGTCTGCTCAACCATGCATTAGGTGGCAGCCGCAAGCTGAATGAAATTCCGCAGGAGAATATCCAGCGCGAACTGGACCGCATGAAGCTGGCAACGCTTGACGATCTGCTGGCTGAAATTGGCCTTGGTAACGCAATGAGCGTGGTGGTCGCGAAAAATCTGCAACATGGTGACGCCTCTATTCCACCAGCGACCCAAAGTCACGGGCATCTGCCGATCAAAGGTGCCGATGGCGTGCTGATCACCTTTGCGAAATGCTGCCGCCCAATTCCTGGCGACCCGATTATCGCCCACGTCAGCCCCGGTAAGGGTCTGGTGATCCACCATGAATCCTGCCGTAACATCCGTGGCTATCAGAAAGAGCCAGAGAAGTTTATGGCTGTGGAATGGGATAAAGAGACGGCGCAGGAGTTCATCACCGAAATAAAAGTTGAGATGTTCAACCATCAGGGCGCACTGGCAAACCTGACAGCAGCGATCAACACCACTAATTCCAATATTCAAAGTCTGAATACAGAAGAGAAAGATGGTCGCGTCTACAGTGCCTTTATTCGTCTGACCGCACGTGACCGCGTACATCTGGCAAATATCATGCGCAAAATCCGCGTAATGCCAGACGTAATTAAAGTCACCCGAAACAGAAATTAATGTTTTATGAACCCAACACGTTATGCACGCATCTGCGAAATGCTCGCCAGGCGGCAGCCTGACCTGACCGTCTGCATGGAACAGGTTCACAAACCCCATAACGTTTCTGCGATCATTCGTACCGCAGATGCCGTTGGCGTACACGAAGTTCACGCTGTCTGGCCTGGTAGCCGGATGCGCACCATGGCTTCGGCTGCTGCTGGTAGTAACAGTTGGGTACAGGTGAAAACACACCGCACCATTGGCGATGCAGTCGCCCACCTGAAAGGTCAGGGTATGCAGATTCTGGCAACCCACCTTTCTGATAAAGCCGTCGATTTTCGCGAAATCGATTACACCCGCCCGACCTGTATTTTAATGGGACAGGAAAAAACGGGCATCACGCAGGAAGCATTAGAACTGGCAGATCAGGACATCATCATTCCGATGATCGGCATGGTGCAGTCGCTTAATGTCTCCGTCGCCTCCGCACTTATTCTTTACGAAGCCCAGCGTCAGCGGCAAAACGCGGGTATGTATCTGCGTGAAAACAGTATGTTGCCGGAAGCAGAGCAACAACGCCTGCTGTTTGAAGGTGGCTATCCGGTGCTGGCTAAAGTCGCGAAACGCAAAGGCCTGCCCTACCCCCACGTCAATCAACAAGGCGAGATTGAAGCCGATGCTGAGTGGTGGGCTACCATGCAGGCCGCAGGGTAAGCGCTATGAAAGGTCGCCTGTTAGATGCTGTCCCGCTCAGTTCCCTAACGGGCGTGGGCGCAGCGCAAAGTAACAAACTGGCGAAAATCAACCTGCATACCGTGCAGGATTTACTGTTACACCTTCCCCTGCGCTATGAAGATCGCACCCATCTCTATCCCATAGGTGAGCTGTTGCCGGGCATTTATGCCACGGTGGAAGGCGAAGTACTGAACTGCAATATCTCCTTCGGCGGTCGCCGGATGATGACCTGTCAGATTAGCGACGGTTCCGGCATTCTCACCATGCGCTTTTTCAACTTTAACGCCGCGATGAAAAATAGCCTGGCGACAGGTCGACGCGTATTGGCCTATGGCGAAGCAAAGCGCGGTAAATATGGTGCGGAGATGATCCACCCGGAATACCGCGTACAGGGCGATCTCAGTACTCCGGAGTTACAGGAAACCCTCACCCCGGTTTACCCAACAACGGAAGGTGTAAAACAGGCAACGCTGCGCAAACTGACCGATCAGGCGCTGGATCTGCTCGACACCTGCGCCATTGAAGAACTGCTGCCGCCGGAACTGTCACAAGGAATGATGACGCTGCCGGAAGCCTTGCGCACCCTGCATCGTCCACCGCCAACACTACAGCTCAGCGATCTGGAAACCGGGCGGCATCCGGCACAGCGTCGTCTTATTCTGGAAGAGCTGCTGGCGCACAACCTCAGCATGTTAGCGTTACGCGCCGGTGCCCAACGTTTTCATGCTCAGCCGCTTAGCGCCAGTGACGCGCTGAAGGACAAACTGCTCGCTGCCTTACCGTTCAAGCCAACGGGCGCGCAGGCGCGTGTGGTGGCGGAGATTGAGCGCGATATGGCGCTGGATGTGCCAATGATGCGTCTGGTACAGGGCGATGTAGGTTCCGGTAAAACACTGGTTGCCGCTCTCGCTGCGCTGCGTGCTATCGCTCACGGCAAACAAGTGGCACTGATGGCACCAACCGAATTGCTTGCCGAACAGCACGCCAATAATTTCCGCAACTGGTTTGAACCGCTCGGTATCGAAGTGGGCTGGCTGGCGGGCAAACAGAAGGGCAAAGCGCGGCTGGCACAGCAAGAAGCCATCGCCAGCGGTCAGGTGCAGATGATTGTCGGCACCCACGCTATCTTCCAGGAACAGGTACAGTTTAACGGTCTGGCGCTGGTGATTATCGACGAACAGCATCGTTTTGGCGTGCATCAACGCCTGGCGTTATGGGAGAAAGGCCAGCAGCAGGGCTTTCATCCTCATCAGTTGATCATGACCGCCACGCCGATCCCCCGCACGCTGGCAATGACTGCGTATGCCGATCTCGATACCTCGGTCATTGATGAACTGCCGCCAGGCCGCACGCCAGTGACGACAGTGGCAATTCCTGATACGCGTCGTAACGATATTATCGACCGCGTGCGCCACGCCTGCATAACGGAAGGTCGTCAGGCGTACTGGGTTTGTACATTGATTGAAGAATCGGAATTACTGGAAGCGCAGGCAGCGGAAGCTACCTGGGAAGAGTTAAAACTGGCGCTGCCGGAACTGAACGTCGGTCTGGTTCATGGGCGGATGAAACCTGCCGAGAAACAGGCGGTGATGGCGTCGTTTAAACAAGGTGAACTACACCTGCTGGTTGCGACGACTGTTATTGAAGTAGGCGTCGATGTCCCCAACGCCAGCCTGATGATTATCGAGAACCCGGAGCGTCTGGGTCTGGCGCAGTTACACCAGTTGCGCGGGCGCGTAGGTCGTGGCGCGGTGGCTTCTCACTGTGTTCTGCTTTACAAAACACCACTCTCCAAAACGGCGCAAGTCCGCCTGCAAGTGCTACGCGACAGCAACGACGGATTTGTGATTGCGCAAAAAGATTTAGAGATTCGCGGCCCTGGTGAACTGCTGGGCACGCGCCAGACAGGCAATGCAGAGTTTAAAGTGGCTGATTTGCTGCGCGATCAGGCGATGATCCCGGAAGTTCAGCGCCTGGCACGCCATATTCACGAACGTTATCCCCAGCAGGCAAAAGCCCTGATAGAACGCTGGATGCCGGAGACGGAACGTTACTCCAACGCATGACCAGACTCATCACAAGACAAGTCACGCAGTAAATCTTCAATCTGGATAGTGATGATATCCACTGCCTCATACGCATCCTGCGCAATTCGCGCCGCCATTGCGCCTTCCGGTTCACCACGCAGAATTTCAGCCGCTGCCTGTACGCCAGCCACAATCATTTCAGGTGTTAACATCTGGCGAAGAAAAGCGCGATTCTCAGAGGACCAGCCATCTTTATGACCTAATGGATGTCCCCAGCCTAACCATTCTTGCGACCATAACGGATTGGCTTCTATGGGATAAATAAGATGCGCGGCATACTGAATAGCACACACCGCTTTTCCCGGCGTATCCAGCGCCCACCAGTGTGACCAGAGAGAATGAATTAACGGCGCGGCCCCGCCCAGAGTATTGGGCACCGCCAGCCAGCAAAGAACATAATTGAAACCACGCTCGTTATCCATACGCTGCAACGCGGTTTCCAGTAAAAATTGCCGTACCTGCTGGCGTTGGGAAGCATTCATCATCTCCTGCCAGAGATAGGGCCGACGCAATGCCTTCATTAAGGATTCTTCGAAGTGATCACCATAACCGCCAGCTAAAACGGTTTCATGCCATTGCGCCAGGCATAGCGGAAACAGATAGCGAAACAGCTCTATTTGCATCGGTTCGTTATAAACGAGATTGAGTACATAGTAAGCACTCAAATCCCATTCGCTGATCTGTTGCCACTCTTTAGCCGCCAGCGCCTTGAGTTCAGCATCTGCGTAATCAAATTCCGTTTCCCATACACAGAGCACTGGCGGCTCGTCACCAAAAATATGGCGACAGCGTTCACGTAGCGTTTCCGGCTCCTTCCGACGCTTTTTCATTTTTAACCGGCAAAAATCGGCAACATCAAATACAGCTTAATCACTAGCGCATTGACAATATCGATAAAGAACGCACCGACCATCGGCACCACCAGGAAGGCCATATGTGAAGGGCCAAAACGTTCGGTGATCGCCTGCATGTTAGCGATTGCCGTTGGTGTTGCACCAAGGCCAAAACCACAGTGCCCCGCGGCCAGCACCGCCGCATCGTAGTTTTTCCCCATCATGCGCCAGGTGACAAAGATAGCGTACAACGCCATGAAGATGGTTTGCGCGACCAGAATCGCCAGCATCGGCAACGCCAGCGAAGCCAGCTCCCACAGTTTCAGCCCCATCAACGCCATCGCCAGGAACAGCGACAGGCTTACGTTACCAAGTACGGATACCGCGCGCTCAAAGACGCGGTAAAAGCCCAACATTGACAAGCCGTTGCTCAGAATCACGCCCACAAACAGCACGCAAACAAAGGTTGGCAATTCAAAAGCAGTGCCAGCCAAAAGTTGCGCAACGATTTTCCCTACCGTCAGACAGATAGCAATCAGCGCGATAGTTTCAATCAGTACCAGCGAGGTGATCATGCGCCCTACGTCGGGCTTTTCAAATGCGGTGGGGACTTCCTGGTCATCAGGTATGCCGTTCGGCGTGGTGGAGTGTTTCACCAGGTAACGCGCCACCGGGCCGCCAATCAGCCCACCCAGAACCAGACCAAACGTCGCACAGGCCATCGCCACTTCCGTCGCGTTGGTGAAGCCATAACGTTCAATGAACAATTTACTCCACGCTGCGCCGGTCCCGTGACCGCCAGAAAGCGTAATAGACCCCGCCAACAGCCCCATCAGCGGATCAAGCCCTAACAGGCTAGCCATGCCAATGCCGATGGCATTTTGCATCACCAACAGACCAACAACCACAATGAGGAAAATCCCCACTACGCGTCCACCGGCACGCAGGCTGGCAATATTGGCGTTCAGGCCAATGGTGGCGAAGAAAGCCAGCATTAATGGATCGCGCAAGGACATATCAAAATTAACTTCCCAGCCCATGCTTTTTTTCAACACCAGCAGAGCCAGTGCCACCAACAACCCTCCGGCAACCGGTTCTGGTATGGTGTATTTTTTCAGAAAGGAGACGGAATGGACCAACTTGCGCCCGAGCAGCAACGTCAGCGTTGCGGCAACAAGCGTTGCTAAAGTATCGAGATGAAACATAGTTACTCCTTTGTATCCGCACCACTCTTCATACTCGTCATACTTCATCGCGCAATCATAGTAAGACGAAATATGACGAGTATCGAGTCATGCTTTCCCGGTTCGAATTCTTAGCTGAAAATAAAAAAATGGCATGGATTTTAAGCAGAAAACAACCAAAAGTTATATAAAAAAGTGCATTTATCGCATTTAAATATTTAGAAGAATGATTGGCAAACGTTTGCTTTTGCCTTTCGGTCAGCTAAAATGCCCGCTTTGCTACCACGGGATTGTTTTCGATGTCTGTTTCCACCTTCGAGTCAGAAAATGCGCAACCGGTTGCGCAGACTCAAAACAGCGAACTGATTTACCGTCTTGAAGATCGTCCGCCGCTTGCTCAAACTCTGTTTGCCGCCTGTCAGCACCTGCTGGCGATGTTTGTCGCGGTAATCACGCCAGCATTGTTAATCTGCCAGGCGCTGGGTTTACCAGCACAGGACACGCAACACATTATTAGTATGTCGCTGTTTGCCTCTGGTGTGGCATCAATTATTCAAATTAAAGCCTGGGGTCCGGTTGGCTCCGGTTTGTTGTCTATTCAGGGCACCAGCTTTAACTTCGTTGCTCCGCTGATTATGGGCGGAACAGCGCTGAAGACCGGTGGTGCCGATGTTCCTACGATGATGGCGGCTCTGTTCGGCACACTGATGCTGGCAAGCTGCACCGAAATGGTTATCTCCCGCGTTCTGCATCTGGCGCGCCGCATTATTACGCCGCTGGTTTCCGGCGTCGTGGTGATGATTATTGGCCTGTCACTGATTCAGGTTGGGCTAACATCCATTGGTGGCGGTTATGCGGCCATGAGCGATAACACCTTTGGTGCACCGAAAAATCTGCTACTGGCGGGCGTGGTCTTAGCTTTAATCATCCTGCTTAATCGCCAACGTAACCCCTACTTACGCGTAGCCTCGCTGGTGATTGCAATGGCGGCAGGATATGCACTGGCGTGGTTTATGGACATGTTGCCAGAAAGCAACGAGCCGATGACGCAAGAGCTGATTATGGTGCCAACGCCGCTCTATTACGGACTTGGTATTGAATGGAGCCTGCTGCTACCACTGATGCTGGTCTTTATGATCACCTCACTGGAAACTATTGGCGATATCACAGCCACCTCCGACGTTTCCGAACAACCGGTTTCTGGCCCACTGTACATGAAACGTCTGAAAGGCGGCGTGCTGGCAAACGGCCTGAACTCGTTTGTGTCGGCGGTGTTTAACACCTTCCCGAACTCCTGCTTCGGGCAGAACAACGGTGTGATCCAATTGACCGGTGTTGCCAGCCGTTATGTCGGTTTTGTCGTGGCGCTGATGTTGATCGTGCTGGGCCTGTTCCCTGCGGTGAGCGGTTTTGTCCAACACATTCCCGAACCTGTTCTGGGCGGCGCTACGCTGGTGATGTTTGGTACTATCGCCGCATCCGGTGTGCGTATCGTTTCTCGTGAGCCACTGAACCGTCGGGCGATTCTGATTATTGCCCTGTCGCTGGCGGTCGGTCTGGGTGTTTCTCAGCAGCCACTGATTTTGCAGTTTGCCCCTGACTGGCTGAAAAATCTGCTCTCCTCCGGGATTGCCGCTGGCGGTATCACTGCCATTGTACTGAATCTGATTTTCCCGCCAGAAAAGCAGTAATTTACTCGCGGCGGTAAAATTCTTTACCGCCGTAACCACTCTCTTTCTCCATTCCTGCCTTGAGGAATGCGCGTAAATCGTGCATAACTCCCTTATGTGCATTTCACGGGATGGAAGACCATGAAATTTATTGGGAAGCTGCTTCTCTACATTTTCATCACGCTGTTAGTGGCGATAGTTGGCCTCTATTTCCTTCTGCAAACCCGCTGGGGAGCAGAGCATATCAGCGCATGGATTTCCGAGAATAGCGACTATCATCTGGCCTTCGGGGCGATGGATCACCGTTTTTCCGCGCCGTCTCATATCTTGCTGGAGAACGTCACATTCGGTCGTGATGGTCAACCCGCCACTCTGGTTGCAAAAAGTGTCGATATCGCGCTAAGTAGTCGGCAACTGAGCGAGCCACGGCATGTCGATACTATCCTGCTGGAAAACGGGACGCTGAATCTCACCGACCAGACCGCGCCGCTACCGTTTAAAGCGGATCGTTTGCAACTGCGTGATATGGCATTTAACAGTCCCAATAGCGAGTGGAATCTTAGCGCACAGCGAGTCAATGGCGGCGTCGTTCCGTGGTCGCCGGAAGCCGGTAAAGTACTAGGCTCAAAAGCACAAATTCAGTTCAGTGCTGGCTCTCTGTCGCTCAATGATGTTCCTGCCACCAATGTGTTGATTGAAGGGAATATTGATAACGATCGCGTCACACTGACTAATCTGGGTGCCGACATCGCCCGCGGGACATTAACCGGAAATGCGCAGCGTAACGCCGACGGTAGCTGGCAGGTGGAAAATCTGCGCCTGGCGGATATCCGTCTGCAAAGCGAAAAATCGCTCACCGACTTCTTTGCGCCCTTGCGCTCTGTCCCGTCATTGCAGATTGGCCGCCTGGAAGTGATCGACGCCCGCCTGCAAGGCCCGGACTGGGCGGTGACCGATCTCGATCTCAGCTTGCGCAATATGACCTTTATTAAAGATGACTGGCAGACACAGGAAGGCAAGCTGTCAATGAACGCCAGCGAGTTTATTTATGGTTCGCTGCATTTATTTGACCCGATTATAAACGCGGAATTTTCCCCGCAAGGCGTAGCGCTGCGCCAGTTCACCAGCCGCTGGGAAGGGGGGATGGTCAGAACGTCAGGAAACTGGCAGCGCGATGGAAAAACGCTGATCCTCGACGATGCAGCGATTGTTGGACTGGAATATACCTTACCTAAAAACTGGCAACAGTTGTGGATGCAGCAAACTCCCGCCTGGTTAAACACTCTGCAACTGAAGAGATTCAGCGCCAGCCGCAATCTAATCATTGATATTGACCCAGCCTTCCCGTGGCAGCTCACAGCGCTGGATGGCTACGGCGCGAATCTGACACTGGTAGCCGATCATAAGTGGGGCGTCTGGAGTGGCACGGCAAATCTGAATGCTGCCGCTGCAACATTCAATCGTGTTGATGTGCGCCGCCCGTCGCTGGCGCTAACCGCCAACAGCAGCACGGTGAATATCAGCGAACTTAGCGCGTTTACCGAGAAAGGCATTCTGGAAGCCACTGCCAGCGTCTCACAAACGCCGCAGCGCCAGACCCATATCAGCCTGAACGGACGCGGTGTACCGGTAAATATTTTGCAACAATGGGGATGGCCAGAATTACCCATCACTGGAGATGGCAATATTCAGCTCACCGCCAGCGGCGATATTCAGGCCGATGCACCGCTAAAACCCACGGTTAACGGACAGCTCCACGCCGTAAATGCTGAAAAACAACAAGTGACCCAAACCATGAATGCTGGCGTGGTTTCCAGTGGTGAAGTTACATCGACGGAGCCGGTACAGTAAAATCAATCTCGCCGGGTACGACACAGACGTACCCGGTATTTCTTCAACAAATTACAGCGTAATTGTCAGCTCATTCCCTTGCGGGGTCACCACAACACCCAACTCACTTTCAGCCTGCGAACCGCCTTGCAGACCATTTACTTTAGCGATATTGCGCAAGCACAGCGTCCAGTTCTTCGCTTCTCCCGTACCAGTCACAGTAATGATGTTGCCAGTACGTGCCGCTTTCAGGGTGAAGATCACCGAACCATCAGCGGCTGGGACTTCGCAGACGGCTTCACGCCCGTCTTGCAGATTAAAGAGCTGGAAGGCCGTGCCTTCGTGCCACGCATAATCGGGGCGTTGTTCATTGTTGCCCAGCCCCAGTAGGGTGTTATCACGCACATATACCGGCAGACTCTGAAAGCCGTGTTGTTGTTTATGCCAGCGGCTGCCGTCTATTTCATCGTTATGCCACAGGTGCGTCCAGCGACCTTCAGGCAAGTAGAATTGCACATCGCCAGCTTCAGTGAACACCGGCACGACCATCACGCTGCCGCCCAACATGTATTGGCGATCAAGGTAATCACAGGCCGGATCGTCCGGAAACTCCATTACCATTGCGCGCATCATCGGCGTACCCAGCGCGTTCGCACGAGCAGCTTCACGATAAAGATACGGCATCATGCGGCATTTCAGTTGCGTGAAGAAGCGCACCACGTCACAGGACTCATCATCGTAGGCCCACGGCACACGATAAGATTTGCTGCCATGTAAACGGCTATGGCTGGAGAGCAAACCAAACGCGCACCAGCGTTTGTAAACGTGCGCCGGAGCGGTATTCTCAAAGCCGCCGATATCGTGGCTCCAGAAGCCAAAACCAGAAAGGCCAATAGACAAACCTCCGCGCAGGCTTTCCGCCATTGATTCGTAATTGGCGTAGCAATCACCGCCCCAGTGCACCGGAAATTTCTGCGCACCTACGGAAGCCGAGCGGGCAAACAAGACGGCTTCTTCCTCGCCAACGGTTTCCTTCAGCACGTTCCATACCAGTTCGTTGTAGATGTATGCATAATGGTTATGCATTTTCTGCGGATCACAACCGTTAAACCACTGAACGTCTGTTGGAATACGTTCGCCAAAGTCGGTCTTAAAACAATCGACACCCATCGCGATCAGACCTTTCAGTTTATCGGCGTACCATTTGCAGGCATCCGGATTAGTAAAGTCATAAATCGCCAGCCCTGGCTGCCATTTATCCCATTGCCATAGCGAGCCGTCCGGGCGTTTGAGTAAATAGCCTTTCTCTTGTAACTCCTTAAAGACTGGAGATTTCTGCCCAATATAGGGGTTAATCCAGACGCAGATTTTCAGCCCTTTTGCTTTCAGGCGGCGGATCATGCCTTCCGGGTCCGGAAAGGTCAGTGGATCCCACTCAAAATCGCACCATTGGAAGGCTTTCATCCAGAAACAGTCAAAGTGGAAAACATGCAGCGGCAGATTGCGTTCCGCCATACCATCGATAAAACAGTTAACCGTCGCTTCGTCGTAGTTAGTGGTAAATGAAGTGGTTAACCACAGACCGAAGGACCACGCGGGCGGCAGCGCCGGACGGCCGGTAAAACGGGTATAACGATCAAGTACCGCTTTCGGCGTCGGGCCGTCGATAACAAAGTATTCGAGGTATTCACTCTCCACGCTGAACTGCACTTTGGAGACTTTCTCCGATCCCACTTCAAAAGAGACGCATTGGGGATGATTGACCAGTACACCATAACCACGGTTAGTCATGTAGAACGGGATATTTTTATACGCCTGTTCAGTACTTGTGCCGCCATCCCGGTTCCAGGTTTCTACCGTCTGACCATTGCGCACCAGGGCAGTAAAACGCTCTCCCAGCCCGTAAACCGTTTCACCGACGCCAAGATCCAGCCGCTCAAACATATAATTTCGTTGATTATTAGTGTCCTGCACATAGCCATTATTTTTCACCTGGCTACCGGTAATACGTTCGCCATTACGCAGAAAATCCAGTGACCAGAACTCACCTTTACTGACACGCGCGCTTAAGTTGCCACTTTTAAACTCAGCGTAACTTTCTGTGTTTTCGATTGTGACATTCGCGTCCTGCAAAATATTGAGCGGATAATGAGGGCCGTTATCCAGCGCCCCCTGAAAATGCTCAATCCGTACACCGACAATACCTTCCTGTGGGGAGAAAAAACGCAGCGTAAATAAAGGCGTGTCAAGCTGCCAGGCACGTTCACGCACATCACGGGGGGCAGCATAGACCACCATTTCATTACCCTGCTGTTCAACCTCGAACACCTGAAGCGGGTGAATCAAATTGAGGCCAGGTTGAATCAACCAGTTTCCATCGCTAATTTTCATTGCCGTTCCTTAGTTCTGCACTTCTTGAGAGGTGAATTGCTGCTGGCAACGGCGTTTGCCCTGAGCCAACTGTTCCATAACGGTTTTCAGATTGTGCGTTGTGAGAGAGTAGTAGCGTTTAGCGACAATCGCGCTCAGCAAATAACAGATCGCCGGAACAATCGTGAATAGCGCGATAATGATGCTAATTGTGGCGCTGTTCTGCGCTTTTTCTGCTGCATCATATCCACCGTAAGCCAGCATCCATCCGATAAGTGCGCCTCCGAAGGCCAACCCCAGTTTGAGCACAAACAGCGTGCCAGCAAAACTGATCCCGGTGAGTCGTTTACCATTACACCACTCGCCGTAGTCAACGGTATCGGACATCATTACCCACTGGATAGGTGTCACCAGTTGATGCAACACACCAATCACGAAGATGAAGACAAACATGGTGATGCTGGCCTGCATGGGAACGAAGAACATCGCGAGGCTAATCACGGCCAGCAGGGCGTTCGTCCACCAGAAGACAGAGACTTTACATTTCCAGTCGGTCAGTGGTTTTGCCAGTGCGGAGCCAATCAGGTTACCCACGCAATAAGTGGTGAGAAAAGCGACAAACACTTCCGGCGTACCCAGAATCCACGTGACGTAATACATCATCGCCCCACCACGTACACACACCGCCAGAATATTAAAAATGGTGAGAATACCGACAATACGCCACTGGTCGTTTTGCCAGATATCACGTAAATCTTCCCGCATAGGCGTCGTCGTAGGTGGCGCTTCAACGCGTTCTTTAGTGGTGAAGAAACAGAAAGCCAGCATCATAAATGCCACCACGGAAAGCACCGCGATGCCGCCCTGGAAACCGAGTGGTTTATTATCACCACCAATTAAATTAACCAGCGGCATCATCAGCACAGTGGAGAGCATGCCTCCCGCGGTCGCCAGCACAAAACGCCAGGATTGCAGCGAGATACGCTGAGTCGGGTCATTGGTAATTACACCACCCAATGCGCAGTAAGGGATATTGACGACGGTATAAAGTAAGGTAAGTAGGGTATAAGTAATTGCTGCATAGATCATTTTACCGTTCATACTGAGATCTGGCGTGCTATATGCCAGTACACAGACCACACCAAATGGCAGTGCGCCAAACAGTACCCACGGTCGAAATTTACCCCAGCGAGAGCGCGTTCGATCGGCCAGCAACCCCATGCAAGGATCGGAAATCGCATCCAGTGCACGAGCGACCAAAAACATGGTTCCGACAAATCCGGCAGGAATACCAAAAATATCGGTGTAAAAGAACATCATATATAACATTACGTTATCGAAGATAATGTGGCTGGCGGCATCTCCCATGCCATAACCAATTTTCTCTTTAACGGACAACACTTCACTCTTCATCTGCTTTTCCTTGATGCTATGGGGGTGCTGAGACCGATAAAGAGTTTTGTAAACCATCCCTGCCAGAGTGAATATTCCGATATCTGGTTATTAATTTATGATTCTTGTTTTATGTGATCGTGGTAGCGATAAACCTACCCATATATCATTGGAATATATGATATTTATGTTAATTATAATGGGTTAGTGATAAAGCTTTGCGCATATTGCCCGGAAAAAAATGAACCAGGGGATGTAGAAACTCAAGGAAGTAGCTATAATGCGCCCCGCCTCCATGTAGCAATCGAGGCGCGGAAGATCGTCGTCTCCGGTGAGGCGGCTGGACTTCAAATCCAGTTGGGGCCGCCAGCGGTCCCGGGCAGGTTCGACTCCTGTGATCTTCCGCCAATTTGCCTCTTCTGAACTCTCCCGACATTCACAAAACCTCTTCTATTTCCTTATATACCTGGATTTCTTTGTATCCTGAGGTCAACCGACTTCAACCTGCGGCACGTTATTTTTGGGGGGCATTGGGGGTATCTTACCTGACTGATCTGGCCGCAATCACCGGGAAATCCTGTTCCCCGATGCTGCTTCATATCGACCTGGCTTTACCAGCGCTGATAAAACAACGGGAGCTGAAGCTGGCATTCCCTGGGATTTCTGGCTTACTACTGCGCCTGTTTTTCAACAAATCAACAGCAAGCAGGAGAGATCGTCCCCGGTATTGATCATGTCGATCGCTTTATCCATCCGCTGATTGATAATTGGCGAATGCAAGGTTTTCTCAGCAAGGCTCGCCACAATCTTCAGCACCGTTGCCTCATCTGGAGTGACTTCCAGCGATATCACACTCAGCAAATGCTTTGTGTAGAAATAGTCGAGGATCAAACGGTAAACCTGGCGCATAACCGTTGAGAAATCAGCCTCAGGAAAATGGCTGTGGTAAATTTTGTAGGTCAGTAAATTGCGCAATACATGCGGAGCGCTGAGGATAGATACCTGGCAAAGCTGCTGCCACTGCTTGTCCAGAACTGCAAACTTGTCAGCCAGAACCTGCTTATCCGGGCTGTTTGCTACGTCTAAATACACTGCCATCTTTCGATGCGCATCAGCAATAATACGATCCCTGCTGCTCTTATTCGCGACAAGCGAACCCAATACCGTCAGCGCACGCACCTTCAATCCCACCGACTCCGTAGGCGTTGATTGACTCATCAGGCTAATACCTGCCGCCAGCTCGCTTAATAACTCCTGATGGTACTGTTCAGCCTGCACAAAATAGCGGTGCAGATCGAACTCAATACGCTGTAGGTAAACCATAAACTGTGCCAGCGCCATCAGATTCTCTTCAACGTTCAACGATGGCGACTGCAGGAGGTGCCAGGCAAAGAGATGCACAATCTGGTGGATCTGATTAACAGGCTGCTGAGCGGTGAAAGCGTTTTTCGCCTTCGCCAACAGCTCATCCTGTTCGTGCACTAACATGCTGTCGGCATCAAATAATACCAGCCGGGCTACTTCTGGACATGAGAGCACCATCGAATGGCGAGTTGTATCCGCGTAGTGCCTTTTGTTACGTGGATAAGTAGAACAGGTTTCTGAAAGCGCTTCTTCTCCCAGATCGCGATGAACCAGGCAGAGTTTATTTTCATCGAGAAACGGACACTGCCCCTGCGCGTCCAGTTTGATTATCGAATAGCGGCTTTTACCATTTCGCACCCGTAATAGATTCTCTTTCGCCAACTGGGCAATTTTCGGGTGTTGTTCGTTGAGGTAAGTATGATGGGTTTTCTTGTCGATGTGTATATTCCATCCCTGACAGCAGGAAATCAGGCAGTTGGGACCGACGCAGGAAAACTTCTTCACAAACTCGGGGGTTATTACTTTATGGATTTGCATAACATTCTTCGCGTTTAAAAAGCGAACAATAGCACGCTGTCAGAACAAAATGATAACGTCATAATCTGACGGTTTAACAAGTATTTCACCCGTTTCATAAATGTCGCCCCATCAAATGACTGGTTTACCTGAAGAACCATCCTCGCCATTTTTGCTATCATGCCTGCAACATAAACGACAAAACAGTATGCAGAGGAAAATATGAGTTCCACCAGAAAGGGAATGCTGAACGTTCTAATTGCCGCCGTTTTGTGGGGGAGTTCAGGGGTCTGCGCACAATACATCATGGAGCAAAGCCAGATGTCATCGCAGTTTCTTACCATGACGCGACTGATATTTGCCGGGTTTATTCTGCTGACACTCTCATTTGTCCACGGCGATAAAGTCTTCTCAATCATTAGAAATCATAAAGATGCCATCAGCCTGCTGATTTTTTCCATCGTTGGCGCGCTGACCGTCCAGCTTACTTTCTTACTGACCATCGAAAAATCCAATGCCGCTACAGCAACGGTGCTGCAATTTTTATCACCAACGATTATCGTGGCCTGGTTCTCACTAGTACGTAAATCACGCCCCGGCATTCTGGTATTTACCGCGATTTTGACCTCTCTCGTGGGCACCTTTTTGTTGGTCACCCACGGTAATCCGACATCGTTATCGATCTCTCCCGCCGCGCTGTTCTGGGGGATAGCTTCAGCCTTCGCTGCCGCATTCTATACAACATACCCCTCAACGCTCATTGCCCGTTACGGCACGCTGCCCGTCGTTGGCTGGAGTATGCTCATTGGTGGTCTGATCCTGCTACCTTTTTATGCCGGGCAAGGAACAAATTTCGTGGTTAATGGCAGCCTGATCCTGGCGTTTTTCTATCTGGTGGTAATTGGAACTTCACTGACCTTTAGTCTGTATTTGAAGGGCGCACAGTTAATTGGCGGGCCGAAAGCCAGCATTTTGAGTTGCGCAGAACCGTTAAGTAGCGCGCTGCTTTCTTTGCTGTTACTGGGGATCACCTTCACATTACCAGACTGGTTAGGGACACTATTGATTCTTTCATCAGTAATATTAATTTCTGTAGATTCCCGCCGCCGCGCCAGAAAAATTTAACTATCCAGCGCGGTACGGTTGATGATTACCAGCCCGGCACCGCGCCACCGTTAAAGATAGTTTCTGCCGCTTTAGCCACTTCCGGTGATTGATAAGATTGCAAAAATTCCTTCACATTTTCTGCATCCTTATTATCTGCCCGCGCCACCAGAATATTCACATACGGCGAATTTTTATCTTCAATAAAAACGCTGTCATGCACCGGGGAAAGCCCGGTTTGCTGAATATAAGTCGTGCTGATAATTGCCACATCCACTTTCGGATCATCCAGCACTCGCGGTAATTGTGCCCCTTCCAGCTCCATTATCTGCAAATGGCGCGGGTTCCCGGTAATATCCAGCGCCGTTGGCAGTAAACCTTTTCCCTCTTGCAGGGTGATCAGTTTCTCTTTTTGCAGCAGTAACAGCGCACGCCCCAGATTGGTCGGATCATTCGGAATTGCTACTGTCGCCCCATCTTCTAGCTGATCGACCGTTTTGATTTTTTTCGAATAACCAGCCATCGGGAAGACAAAGGTATTTCCCACCGCCACCAGCTTGTAACCATGAGCCTGATTATCCTGTTCAAGGAAAGGGCGATGCTGGAAAACGTTGGCATCCAGTTCACCATGATTTGTTGCATCGTTAGGCAGCAATGAGCCACTAAATCCTACCAGTTCAACCTCAAGGCCATACTTCTCTTTGGCCACTTTTTTAGCGACTTCCGCCACATCCTGTTCAGCACCGTTAATTACGCCAACTTTAATGTGTTTTGTATCGCTGCTTTGCTGGTCGCAGCCTGCCAGCAAGATCCCCGCCAGTAATAATGCAGCCCCTGTCCGTAGATGATGTGTTGTCAGTTTCATTTTTTATCCTTTTATTAATGATTACCTGACTATAGCGGTAAGGTCGCTGCGGTTTAAAAAACGAAACGCTATCGATAAGAATAAAAAGGAATAAAAGAGGCATATAAGGTCTGGCACTTCTTACTGACTACACAAGCGCGTTTCGTACAGCATGATGAGAGCGAATAAAGCAAACTACACTTATGCTTTATTCGATGCGCATTTGTAAGAGGTTAAATCCATGAAATCAACGACACTACTGCTTATTTTCACCGTTTTTACTGTGCCAGATATCGTATACGCCGAGTCACCTTTTAGCTCATTACAATCCGCAAAAGAGAAAAATACGGTATTGCAGGATTTGCGGAAAATTTGCACCCCACAGGCTTCATTGTCAGATGAAGCATGGGAAAAGTTAATGTTGTCAGATGAAGGCAATAAACAACACATACGCGAAGCCATCGTGGCGATGGAGCGTAATAATCAGAATAACTACTGGGAAGCGTTGGGTCGGGTAGAATGCCCGGATATGTAAGAGTGGCAATGACCTCTGACTAACGCCTCTTTAACCTGACATCAGGATTTCTTCATTTTCACCTTTGCGGTAACCAACAGTGCGGTAAGCAACATCAACGTACCGGACAATATTAACGGCGAAGTCAGGCCAATGTTATCCAACGCATAACCGCCGATTGCCGCGCCACAGGTATTGGCAAGCTGAATAACGGCCACCTGAATAGACCCGGCTTTTTCTGCTTGATCAGCCAGTGAGCGGGTGATCCACGTTGACCAGCCAACGGGAATTAAAGCAAAGGTCAGCCCCCAGATAATCGCCACGCCGGTAGCAACAATTTTATCGCTTCCCCACAACACCAGTATCAGCGCGCTAAAGGCGAGCACTAACGGTGCGCCCGCTAAGGCCAGTTTTACCGAACGTTTAAGAATGATCGACGAAAGCGATGTACCGACAAAGCTGGCGAGACCAAAACTCAGCAGTACCAGCGTTAAGCCATCTACGCCGAATCCCGCCAGATTCATATACACAGGGCGAATATAAGTGAAGAAAGCGAATTGCCCCGCAAAGGACATAAAGATAGCGATCATCCCGGCCATCACCCCCGGACGCTGCAACAGGCGGAAGGTATTTTGCTTCTGATGTGACGGTTCGCCAGGCAGTGAGGGCAATGATTTAATAATCCAGAAAATACACAGAACGCCCATCACTGCCGCCGCGTTAAAGACATTGCGCCAGCCGATAAGCTCGCCTAAAAAGCTGCCTAACGGCGCGGCAATCACCAGCGCGATAGAAACGGCACCGAAGATCACCGACAGAGCCTTCGGCACCATTCGAGGCGGCACTAGCCGCATGGTCAGCGACGCTGACATTGCCCAGAACCCACCCAGCGCCAGTCCCAGACAAGCGCGGCCGATTAACAACATCCTGAAGGAACTGGCAAAGGAAACCAGCAAGCAAGAGAGCGTCAGCAAAACGGCAAACAAAATAACAACGTAGCGACGGTCAGTGGCCTGAATTGTCTGGGTAATAAACAAACTGGCAAACATCGCTACAAAGGCGGTAACAGTCACCGATTGTCCGGCAACCCCTTCCGAAATACCTAAATCCTGAGCCATTGGCGTCAATAAACTGACAGGCAAAAACTCAACGATAATCAGGCAAGCGACGCAAAACGCCACCGAGAAAACGGCTGACCAGTTCGGTCGGCTGATGGCACCCGCGCCGCGGTTTTCTGTAATAAATTCACTCATGGTGTTACTCGAGGCATGTTTCAGGGGAAAAGCCGACCACTTTAACATTGAAATGTGTGATGTATTTAACGTTTTTGCAACTTTTACGGTGTCGCATGAGGTAGGGGTAAGATTGAAACGGAACAAGACAAAGATTGCCGGATGCGGCGTGAACGCCTTATCCGTACTCGGTCTGTAGGCCTGATAAGACGCGCCAGCGTCGCATCAGGCAAAGCGGTTTTAATGCAGCCAGTGAACGCCCTCAGTAGGCTGAAAAAACGCGTTATAGCGCATCTGGAAAGCGGTAATTTCCTGCATTTCAGGCTCTGTCTCTCGTAGAAAACCCAGCGCCAGCCTCACCTGTGCATCGGTAATGGGTGCGGCGAGACGGGCTTTTTGCAAAATTCGATGCCACTGATGCAGGTTCTGTTCACTGCCATCGACAATGACAATTTGCCAGATGAGCAACACCTGCGCGGCGTTTTGCAAGTGCGACTCATCCGGGCGATGCAGATAACGTAAAAATTCGTCACCGGCTAATTTTCCCATCTGATCGACCATCGATTCGACAGGCACCACATCAATATTCAGCCGATCGCTCAGGCGGCGAATCGCTTTTCTGGCCCCGGATGTCAGCACCCGAAAACCAACCACAAACACCACCGCCAGCGTGGCAAGCATTATCCAGATCATGAGTTCTCCTGCGTAAACGGCACTCATGATATCTGGAAACACTTATCAGATACTAATCCACCAGGATGATTTTCAACGCAAATAGCGCCGCTACCACCACCACACACAGGTTCAGATCGCGCCAGCGCCCGGTGCACACTTTCATGATGCAGTACGACATAAAGCCCAGCGCGATACCTTCAGTAATTGAAAAGGTAAAAGGCATCATTACCGTGGTAATAAATGCGGGCACCGATTCGGTAAAATCATCCCAGTTAACGCGCGCCAGACTTGAAGTCATCAACACACCAACAAAGATTAACGCCCCGGCGGTTGCGTAAGGAGGAACCATCGCCACCAGCGGCGAGAAAAACATAACCAGCAGGAACATAACGCCGACCACTACCGCAGTCAGCCCCGTGCGACCACCGACCGCCACACCAGAAGTACTTTCAATATAGGCGGTAACAGAAGAGGTGCCGATAAACGCGCCAGCCACCGAACTGACGCTATCGACATACAGCGCCTTATTCATATTCGGGAATTTACCGTGACTATCTATTAAGCCAGCCTTATCAGTTACGCCAATTAATGTTCCTGATGAATCAAATAGGTTGATCAACATAAAGGAGAAAATGATACCGGCCAGTTCAAGCGACAATGCTCCGCTCAAATCAACTTCACCAATAACACCGCTAATATCAGGTGGAATGGAATAGATGCCGCTAAAATGAACATCACCAAAAAATAATCCACAGCAGGAAGTAACAACAATAGAAACCAACACCGCGGCGTGAAAATTACGTGATGACAACACGGTTATAATAAAAAAACCTAAAATACCCAACAACACACCATGAGAACTTAAATCACCAATCATCACCAGCGTATCTTTATTGGCGACAATAACACCGGTGTTTTTTAATCCCATTAAGGCAATAAATAACCCGATGCCACTGGTGATACCAATACGTAAACTTAACGGAATGTTAGATATCATCCAGTAACGTATACGAAAAAGCGTGAGCAAAAATAGCCCTATTGCGCCCCAGAATATAGCGCCCATACCGGTCTGCCAGGAGATGCCCATTGCCCCCACCACCACAAACGCAAAGAAGGCATTCAGCCCCATTGCTGGAGCCAGCGCTACGGGTAAGTTAGCAAATATCCCCATCGCAATGCTGCCGATACCGGCAATCAGACAGGTGGTGACAAACACCACTTTCGGATCCATTTGCGCCGCACCGAGAATTTGCGGGTTAACGAAAACGATGTACACCATGGTTAAAAAAGTGGTCATCCCTGCAATCAATTCTGTGCGGACGGTGGTCCCATGTTGCGGCAGTTTAAATAATCGCGAAAGCGTCCCTGATTCATTACTCACGTAATCGGTATTGTCATTATTCATTTTTTTGTCCATTGAAGGAGATTTAATTCCTTGCTTTTGTAAAACAAATGACAACAACGGTTCAGTGATAATTATCACATTTCAATTGCACATTAATGGATATTCTTTAATAATCTCGCGACGTTTCTTTATGATAAATAATAATCAAACTGATAAAATCAAAATGAGAAAAACATGAATAATTCTATTAGCCATAAATTTCATCACATTAGTCGGGGCGAATACCAGGAATTGTTAGCCGTATCCCGTGGAGAAGCCGTTGCCGATTATATTATTGATAATGTCTCTATTCTGGATCTGATCAATGGCGGAGAAATTTCCGGCCCGATAGTGATTAAAGGGCGTTACATTGCCGGTGTTGGCGCAGAATACGCCGACGCTCCGGCTTTGCATCGAATTGATGCTAACGGCGCAACGGCAGTGCCGGGGTTTATTGATGCTCACCTGCATATTGAATCCAGCATGATGACGCCAGTCACCTTTGAAACCGCCACCCTGCCGCGTGGCCTGACAACCGTCATTTGCGACCCTCATGAAATCGTCAACGTCATGGGTGAAGCCGGATTCGCCTGGTTTGCCCGCTGCGCTGAACAGGCAAGGCAGAATCAGTATTTGCAGGTCAGTTCTTGCGTTCCCGCCCTGGAAGGCTGCGATGTAAACGGTGCCAGTTTTACCCTCGAACAGATGCTCACCTGGCGGGATCATCCGCAGGTTACCGGTCTGGCCGAGATGATGGACTATCCAGGCGTGATTAGCGGCCAAAATGCGCTACTCGATAAACTGGACGCGTTTCGCCATCTGACGCTGGACGGTCACTGTCCCGGTTTGGGTGGTAAAGAACTTAACGCTTATATTGCTGCGGGTATTGAAAACTGCCACGAAAGTTATCTGCTGGAAGAAGGTCGCCGGAAATTACAACTCGGTATGTCGTTGATGATCCGCGAAGGGTCCGCCGCCCGCAATCTCAATGCACTGGCACCGTTGATCAACGAATTTAACAGCCCGCAATGCATGCTCTGTACCGATGACCGTAACCCGTGGGAAATTGCCCATGAAGGGCATATCGACGCCTTAATCCGCCGCCTGATCGAACAACACAATGTGCCGCTGCATGTGGCATATCGTGTAGCCAGTTGGTCGACGGCGCGTCATTTTGGTCTTAATCATCTCGGTTTACTGGCACCAGGCAAACAGGCCGATATCGTTCTGCTAAGTGACGCGCGTAAGGTCACAGTACAACAGGTACTGGTGAAAGGCGAACCGATTGACGCACAAACCTTACAGGCACAAGAGTCGGTAAGACTGGCGCAATCTGCCCCGCCGTATGGCAATACCATTGCCCGCCAGCCAGTTTCCGCCAGCGACTTTGCGCTGCAATTTACTCCCGGAAAACGCTATCGTGTCATTGACGTTATTCATAACGAACTGATTACGCACTCCCGCTCCTGCGTTTACAGCGAAAACGGTTTTGATCGCGATGATGTGTGCTTTATTGCCGTGCTTGAGCGCTACGGACAACGACTGACTCCGGCCTGTGGTTTGCTCGGCGGCTTTGGCCTGAACGAAGGCGCGATGGCGGCGACGGTCAGCCATGACAGCCATAATATTGTGGTGATCGGTCGTAGCACCGAAGAAATGGCGCTGGCGGTGAATCAGGTTATTCAGGACGGCGGTGGGCTTTGCGTAGTACGTAACGGTCAGGTACAGAGCCACCTGCCGTTGCCCATTGCCGGGCTGATGAGCACCGACACAGCGCAGTCACTGGCGGAACAAATTGACGCATTGAAAGTCGCCGCCCGTGAATGTGGTCCACTACCGGATGAACCGTTTATTCAGATGGCATTTCTTTCCCTGCCAGTGATCCCCGCGCTGAAACTGACCAGCCAGGGTTTGTTTGATGGCGAGACGTTTTCCTTCACTACACTTGAGATCGCGGAATAAAAAAAGCCCGGCATCATGCCGGGCAAAAGTCACCAGTTACGTTTATGCCACTGTCAACTGCTGAATTTTTTTCTCGCGGCGGATTTTGCGTTCTTCCATCACCGCGACTATCGCCATCAGGCAGATACAGCCAATTGCGGCGATATCCAGCGCGGCGAAGGTTCCAGCCCAGCCGGTAAGGCCGAATACCGGAGTACCATCGGCAATCATCCCCAGACCTAACTTGGCAAAGCTGTCACCAATCAGGTAGGCGAAGGTGCCTTTAATCCCGTCGGCAGCGCCGATCGCTTTTTTCGGTACAAAGCCAACAGCCGCCACGCCAATCAACAGTTGCGGACCAAATACCAGGAAACCTAATGCAAAGAGAGAAGCCAGGTAGATGTATTGATTGCTGGCGTGCTGATACACACCGAGTGTCGCGATAATCAGTGCCAGCGCGATGCAGGCCACCAGGCCACGGCGACCATTCGCCAGGTCGGAGAGCCAGCCCCACAGCAGCGTACCGACCAGTGCGCCTGCTTCAAACAGCGTAAAGCCCTGAATCGCTACCGCTTTAGAGAGTTTGAGTTCCTGGAAAGCGTAGACGGTTGACCACTGGTCGATACCAATACGCACCACGTACAGGAAGATGTTGGCGAAGCACAGCAGCCAGATCACTTTGTTTTTCAAAACATATTCGACAAAGATCTGCCACTTGGTCATATCCGTGGATTCCGTCTCTTTGTCCTCTTCGCTGATCTCTTCACCGAACAGTTCTTCGGCTTTGCCAAGACCATAAGCTTCAGGGGAGTCACTTCCGTAACGCAGACCGATAAAACCGACAATCAGTGCAATAATCGACGGGAAAATAAACATGCCAATCACGTGGCCATCGAACAGGTAATTTGCGCCGAACAGCGCCACACCCGCCGCACCCGCGCCGCCGAGGTTGTGGGAAATGTTCCAGAAACCGAGGAACGTCCCGCGCTTACGACGCGGCGTCCATTTGGTGATGGTGGAGTAACTGCACGAACCGCCGGTGCTCTGGAAAAAGCCGCTTAAGGCGTAGAAAGCAATCATCAGGAACAGGCTAACCGAGCCGCTGCCCATACTGGCACTGAACCCCAGCATACAAATGGCTGAAAGGATCAGCATGAATGGCAGGAACTGCTTAGTATTTTTGCCGTCAGCGTAATAGGAAACCAGCGTTTTACCCACGCCATAGGTGATGGAGAAGCCCAGTCCTATCATCCCCAACTGCGTCATGCTCAGCCCGTAGGTGGAGATCATGTCGTTCTGCGCAATGTTAAAGTTCTTACGAATCAGGTACATCGTCAGGTAGCCAATAAAGACCACCAGGTAGGATTGCATGAACGGTTTGAACCACATTTTGCGCCGCACTTCGAGCGGAAGATCCAGAGTCGGCTTGCGAACCTGGTTGAGGAAAGCCAGCATGGGTTACTCCTGAAATGAATACCTGCGTGAGGTATTCATTGTAAAAATCAGCAGCAAATCAGGCCTGGGATAGCGTCCAGGCAAAACCAGGAAAATTTCTTAGTTTTGCCGGATATGAAGTAAAAAGGTGAGATGCATCACGCTTCGCGTGGTGCCTGAGCATTCAAAAAGGGCAGTAACAGCAGCGCCGAAATCCCGGCGGCGATAGCGATAACCACAAAAAAACCGCTCCAGTGCCAGGTATCGAGCACTTTCGCCAGCGGCCAACCGGCGAGCGATGCCCCAAGATAAGCAAACAAGCCGACAAACCCCGTCGCTGCCCCTGCAGCCTCTTTGTGAGAACACTCTGCCGCTGCCATGCCGATTAACATCTGCGGGCCAAAAACAAAAAAGCCAATGGTGAAAAAGCAGGTCGCCTGCATCACGTAACTGGCAAACGGCATCAGCCACAGCGAGCCGACAGAAAGCAAAATCCCCGCGGCGAATATCAAATTCATCGGCCCACGGTTACCGTTAAACAGTTTGTCCGATCCCCAGCCTGCAACCAGCGCACCGATAAATCCGCCCAGTTCAAACATGGTTACCGCGGTATTCGCCGTCACCAAATCGACGCCCAGCGTCTCGGACATGTACAAGTTGCCCCAGTCGTTAATCGCTGCACGAACCACGTAAACCAGCACGTAGCAGAACGAAAGCAGCCAGATGTATGGATTCAGCAACACATATTTGGTGAGGATCTCTTTACGTGTCAACCCCGCCCCTTCCTGTTGCTGGGCTACCTCCAGTGCGTCATGCCGCCATTCTCCGACCGCCGGTAAACCTAACGCCTGCGGGCGGTCGCGTAGCCGCCAGCAGAGAAAAACCCCCACTATAATGGCTAAACTTCCGGCAATCATCATCCCGATACGCCAGCTATAATGCAGCGCAACTGCCGCCATCACGATGGGGATCAACGCACCGCCAACGTTATGTGCCGTATTCCACAGCGCCCACCAACCGCCACGCTCGGTACGTGAATACCAGGCAGTTAACAGACGCGCACAAACCGGCGACCCCCAGCCCTGGAAAAAGGCGTTCAACACCCAGAGCACGGCAAACGCCCATAGCGAAGTGGAAAATCCAAACAGAATGTTGATGATGCCAGTCGCGATAAGCCCAATCCCCATAAAATAACGCGCATTTGAGCGGTCGCTGACAATGCCGGAGACAAACTTCGACAAACCGTAGGTGATATAAAACAGGGTTGCTAACAGGCCAATATCGCTACGACTTAGCACGCCGGTAGCAAGGATTTCCGGCATAGCGGCGTTAAAACTTTTACGCGTGAAATAAAACAGCGCATAACCTAACCAGATGGTCAACAAAATATGCCGACGCCAGTAGCGGTAGCAGGCATCAATTTCACGTTTATCACTCATCAGCGGCGCGTCGGCAGGCGCTTTCAGAAACTGCAACATCATCAAGCCTTAGACATAACGTTGGGGGAGAGAGACACTGACGCGTGTGCCGTGCAGACAGGAGATGGTTAAGGTGCCGCCCAGCGCCGTTACACGCTCACGCATTCCGGTGAGGCCAAAACCGTGTTGCCCTGAGTCTGGCGGCAAACCGCTACCATCGTCTTCAATCACCAGCATTAACCGCTCATCCTGCTGCCAGCCTTGCAGCGTGACCGCACTGGCATCGGCATGTTTCACAATGTTGTTCAGCCCTTCCTGGCAGACACGAAACAGCGTTACTCGCTGGTTTTCACTTAACGCCGATTCATCTATCCGCCATTCGAGATGACTGATAATACCGCGCCCCTCCAGTTCCATTTCTCGCATCAGTGAACGAATGGCCTGCTCAAGAGTGAGGTCATCCAACTGACGTGGGCGTAACCGCCCTAACAAGCGGCGCACCGCGTCGTAAACGCCCAGCGACAGTTGTTCGATTAGCTGCCCACTCTGCTTCACACTGGCGTTATCCGCTGCCAGTCGCTGAACAATGCCCGCCTGGGTGCGAATAGCGGTGATGGTCTGGCCGATATCATCGTGCAGTTCACGCGCTACGTCGCGGCGCACGCTCTCTTCGGTTTCCAGCAAACGTTCGGCAAGATGCTGATTGCGCGCCAGTTCCTTTTGCAGCGACTGGTTAAGCTCGCGCAGTCGCTGAATACCTGCACCAAGCAACAAGCCTGTAAGGCTTTGCACCAGCAGCGAGAGCAATAAATCCACCGGATGATCATGCCATGTCTGGCTGGCAATCAACGCAATGGCGTTCATCAGCGTCGCAATCAGCGCTCCTTGCCAGCCATAGTGCCAGGCCAGGGCAATAATCGGCAGCGCCAGGCAGAATGGCGTAAAGCGCGACAGTTCGTTCGGCAGCCCCAGTTGCAGCCAGAGACTGATAACAAACAGCAGCAAGTACCAGACCAGATGGCGTCCACGCCAGTTTATCGGCTGAGAAACCAGCGACGGCCCCAGCGGTAGCCAGGTGTTATTCGCCAGGTAATGCCAGAACACGAGACAAACAGGAGCCAGCGTCAGACCGCCAGTTAAGGTCAATAACAGCGCGTTCCACGACTCGTTTCCATACCTGTGCCAAAGCCAGGGCAGTGACTGTAACAACGCTGCCGCCGTCAACGCTGCTCCTTGTAACAGCAACGTGCGCCAGTCACGCTGATGGCGATAGCGAGAAATCAACGCCACGGGCAGTAACGTCAGTAAACTACCGATCATCAATAACGGAAAATGCGTTAACCCAACCGCCTGCATCAACCAGTAAATCAGCAACCATTCCGCGCCCAGCAATACGGGCCAGTATCCGCGCGGGCATTGCAACATCAGTCCCAGCCGCAAGCCAAACGGGAACAGCAGCACAGCCAGCTCCGGGCGTTCAACCAAATGCAGGCTGATACTCCACAGGCAAAACCACGCGGCAGAGAAAATAAAAAAGCAGGCAATAACGGTAATTAAGCGGGAAAAAAACGTCTTCATCACCAGCCATCAAACATGCGGCGAGCCAGTTCAACGTCGTTACTGACGCCCAGTTTTTCCATCAGATTAGCGCGATGTACGTGCACTGTTTTAGGCGACAACCCCAGTTCAGCGGCGATCTCTTTTACTGCCATCCCTTGCGCCAGCTTTTCCGCCACCTGACGTTCGCGTTTGGTCAGTGGGTCCTGGCGGCCGGATGCCAGCTTAATGGCGATGTCCGGCGTCAGATAACAGCCGCCCGTGGCAACTGTATGCACGGCGGCGATCAGTTCGTCCGGGCTACAACGTTTGGAGAGAAAACCGCGCGCGCCCGCATTAAGCGCCTGTTCAACCAGCGCCGGACTGTCATGAACGGAGAGCATAATTGTCGCCATCCCTTTTGGTAGCAGACTTAGCAACTCCAGCCCCGAAATATCCGGCATTGAGATGTCGCAAATACACACCTGCACACCGCGCCCAGGCAATCCGGCCAGCGCCTCGCGCCCCGAGCCAAACTCAGCAACTACCTGCAAATCAGGTTCCAGCCCCAGCAACTGCGCAAAGCCGGAGCGGACGATAAGGTGATCGTCTATAAGGGCAACGGTGATCATGGTCTTGTCCTGGCGGGTAAAAAAACGCGCTTACCTTAACGATAAGCGCGCCGCTGTTCAAGCCTTGAGCGGTTACTGAAAGAACACTGCAATCTTGTTAAACATGGTCGGGTCAGACTGATTACGCTGCACGTTGACCACATCTTCCAGTTTGTCGATTTGGCTTATCATCTGCTCCAGCCGCTGGTCATCATTAACCAGTAGCCAAATATGGCTTTTGTCGCTGTCCTGAATCGGCAGGCAGAGAATACCCTCGACGTTAAAGGCGCGGCGGGCAAAAAGCCCACAAACGTGGGTCATTACGCCCGGATGGTTGCGAACGGTGAGTTCCAGAATCACGTTGTCATGAGTTGTGTTTTGCATGGTTTATTCCCCCACCATTTCAGTATTCGCCGCACCTGGCGGCACCATCGGGTAAACTTTTTCTTCGGCATCAATGCGCACGTGGATCAGCGCCGGGCCAGGGCGATTAATAATTTCCTGCAACGCAGCCTGCGGATCGGCTTCGTTATTCAAATCACAGGTTTCGAGACCGAATCCGGCGGCTATTTGCATAAAGTTGATTTTGCCCGGATAGGTGGCGGCAAAAACGCCCTGCTTGTAGAACAGGCTTTGCTGCTGATGCACCAACCCTAACGCTTCGTTGTTCATCAGAATGATTTTGACATCCAGTTGGTTTTCGCTGGCGGTGGCCATCTCCTGAATATTCATCATCAGACTGCCGTCACCGGAGAAACATAAAACTTTGCGATCCGGGTTTGCCAGCGCCGCGCCAATCGCCGCTGGCAGGCCAAAGCCCATGGTTCCCAGCCCACCGGAGGTCAGCCACTGACGAGGACGATTGAGCGGATACGCTTGTGCGGTCCACATCTGGTGCTGACCAACATCGGTCGTGATAATCGCGTTGTCATCCACACAGGCGGCAACGGCGTTGATCAGGCCGTAATGCGTTAACGGATCGCATGCTTTCGGGATAGGGCACGGGAATTCGCGTTGTAAATCAGCCACCTGTTGGTGCCACTCTGTACGCGGTTGGACTTCCACCAGTGGGATTAATTGCGCCAACACATCATCAACATCCGCCTGAATCGCCACGTGCGCTTGCTTAACTTTGCCCAGCTCTGCGCGGTCGATATCAACATGAATGATTTTCGCGTTCGGGCAGAACTCCTCGGTTTTGCCTATCGCCCGATCATCAAAACGTGCACCGAGAACAATCAGCAGATCCGCCTCCTGCAAGATAAAGTTGGTGCTGCGTACACCGTGCATTCCCAGCATACCCAGCGACAGCGGATGCGCTTTTGGCAACATGCCCAGCGCCATTAAGGTCATGGTGGTGGGCAGTTGCGCTTTCTCTGCCAGTTCACGCACCCGCGCAGGCGCGTTGATCACACCGCCTCCCAGATAAAGCACCGGGCGTTTGGCTGCGTTAATCATCGCTGCCGCGTCACGAATGCTCTCTTCACTAAAGGCAGGCGCGGCGGCTTTTTCTACCGGAGCAGGTTGTTCTTCAATCTCAAAAACCGCTGTTTGCACATCCTTAGGAATGTCTATCCACACCGGGCCAGGGCGGCCTGATTGCGCAATGCGAAAGGCATCGCTCATGACCTGCGGAAGTTCTTCGATATGTCTGACCAGATAGTTATGTTTGGTGATGGGGATAGAGATGCCGTAGGTATCGACTTCCTGGAAGGCGTCGGTGCCAATCATTGAGGCCGGAACCTGACCGGTGATGCAAATCAGCGGAATGGAGTCCAGCCTCGCATCGGCAATGGCAGTCACCAGATTAGTTGCTCCCGGCCCACTGCAGGCCATGCAAACCGCTGGTTTTCCGTCGGTGCGCGCCATCCCCTGGGCGATAAATCCCGCTCCTTGTTCGTGACGGGCCAGAATATGGCGGATTTGTGTACTTTGGCTTAAGGCGTCATAGACAGGGAGAATTGAGCCACCAGGGATCCCCGTCACAACCTTAATGCCCTGTTGTTCCAGGAAATAAACGATAAATTCTGCGCCAGTAAAGCGCTTACGTGTCGATGTTGTGCCCGAACTTGCCATGCTCCAGTCCTTTTCTTCTGGGCCGACTTTCCGGGGGTGCTTAAACGAAAAACCCCGCCCGGTTTGCGCCGGCGGGGTTTTGGAATCGTGTGTTGTTCCAGTCCCTACGGCGCATTGCCGACGACCACCACCACACGCACGACGACCACTGCGGCGGATGGCGCAGTTGGTAGTAGTTTTGCGTTGAGCATGGAAGTAGTCATTGGGGACCTTGTTTGTTTTGTGTTTAACAATATTTATACAAGCACAGGTTTACAGGAGAGACAATGGAAAATTTTTCATCAGGGAAAAAATGAGGGACTGATCACGTTTTGTACTGAAACGTAAGAAGTAAAAGACCACCTCCTGAGGAGGTGGTCTTTTACATTCTGCTGGCAGATTCGTGTCGATGCGATGCTGACGCATCGTATCCACCCTACAGAATTTATTTAAACTACAATCCATTCCGGAAACATTTATTGCCGCTGTTGTTTATATATTCTGCCGCTTCGTTATTCATCATTCCATATATATATCTGGCTAACATTTATCAATGTGATAGATTCCTCTCCCGCATTTATTGGAATGCGTAGCAACTTATTCTAAATATTCTTATATAAGCATCTGTGATAATGAAAACGCATAGAAACATCAATTTATTATTGATGTTGGTATTACTCGTGGCTGTCGGTCAGATGGCACAAACTATTTATATTCCAGCTATTGCCGATATGGCGCGCGATCTCAACGTCCGTGAAGGGGCGGTGCAGAGCGTAATGGGCGCGTATCTGCTGACCTACGGTGTCTCACAACTGTTTTATGGCCCAATTTCCGACCGTGTGGGTCGCCGCCCGGTGATCCTCGTCGGGATGTCCATTTTTATGTTAGCAACGCTGGTGGCGGTCACCACCTCCAGCCTGACGGTATTAATTACTGCCAGCGCAATGCAGGGAATGGGAACCGGTGTCGGTGGTGTGATGGCGCGTACATTACCGCGTGATCTGTATGAACGGACACAGCTACGTCACGCTAATAGCATGTTAAATATGGGTATTCTCGTCAGCCCTTTGCTTGCGCCATTAATTGGCGGTCTGCTGAATACCATGTGGAACTGGCGGGCCTGTTACCTGTTTTTGCTGGTGCTCTGTGCCGGTGTGACGTTCAGTATGGCGCGCTGGATGCCGGAAACGCGCCCTGTCGATGCGCCACGCACGCGCCTACTGACCAGTTATAAAACTCTTTTCGGTAACGGCGGTTTTAACTGCTATTTACTGATGCTTATTGGCGGTCTGGCAGGAATTGCCGCTTTCGAAGCCTGTTCTGGTGTGTTGATGGGCGCAGTATTAGGGCTGAGCAGTATGACGGTCAGTATTTTATTTATTCTGCCAATCCCGGCGGCATTTTTCGGCGCATGGTTTGCCGGACGCCCGAATAAACGGTTCTCTTCGTTAATGTGGCAGTCAGTTATCTGTTGCCTGCTGGCAGGACTGATGATGTGGATCCCTGGCTGGTTTGGCGTGATGAATGTCTGGACACTACTCGTTCCCGCCGCGCTGTTCTTTTTTGGTGCCGGAATGCTATTTCCGCTGGCCACCAGCGGCGCGATGGAGCCGTTTCCATTCCTGGCAGGTACTGCTGGCGCACTGGTTGGCGGCCTGCAAAACATTGGTTCCGGCGTACTGGCGTCGCTCTCTGCGATGCTGCCGCAAACCGGCCAAGGAAGTCAGGGGCTGTTGATGACCTTAATGGGGTTATTGATTGTGCTTTGCTGGCTGCCGCTGGCAACGCGGATATCACACCAGGGGCAGGCCGTTTAAGCTCGCATCACCGCAGCATCGTCATCAACTCCATGGGAGAACGATGCTGCTTTATCAAGTCGCGCATCACCCGCATGTACGGTGCCGAGTGGGAATAAAAAGCTTGATAGCCAGCACAAAGCACGTCGTCCGGCTGATCATCCCATGCTTGTGGGCAAAGACGATGCCAGTCACATCCCTGACAGCCTCGCCGGGGTTGCAGTTTTTCGCTCCTGCACCATTTTTGCAGGGTGGCGTCGAAAAGCTCAATTGATATACGACTGATATCTGCCCGCACCCAACACTCGAACAGGGCAATTAAAAATTGCCCCCACAGCTCCTCTGTCATCGAAGCTGCCGTCAGCTCGCCCCGGTCATCAAATTCAATGTGGGGAATAAGTTGCACGGAGCGGATGCCTCGCTGTTTGAAATTTTGATAAAAATCGGCAGGTTGCAGAGCGTCTTTATACTCTATAACCAATTTGTGCCTGTCCTCTTCAGCATTTCTAACCTGACTTCCTGTCATGTGATTCTCTCAATTAATACGATAATTTGATGTATATGCGTTACAGCAAACAGTATTGCAAGAGATAACACCGCGAGGGAGATCATAAATTTGTCACGGATTACGTAAAATTGGGAAAAATCGCTATTAGTGACATCCATTAAATTGCGATTGCGGGTATAGCGCCAGAGGATCAATGCCACAAAGGAAAGGATGCCAATAGAAATCCAGAACAATGTGCCTGACTGATGCCAGTTGTGTTTGATTGCCAACGCCATCAACGCACCGTAACCCAGCATGGTGCGAAACCATGCCAGCGATGTGCGTTCCGGCTGAAGACCCGGGTCGGCAATCCGTCTGGCTTTGCGGCTATCCGGCATACAGTACCAGTCCCATAACGATCACCGCCACAATCATCAATATTAAGCTAATGATTAATAAGCTGTTGGTGTAGGGTAAATCTTCTTTCAGACGCATCGCCTTTTCGTTACGTAGCCAGCGCAGGTAACCATACATCGCTAACCCGCCGGAAAACAGACACAACAACAATGCCAGCAGTTCGCGAATGACCGGCGTGGCGAAATCCGGCGCAAGCTGATCCAGCCCAACACCTGCCGCCAGAAAACCCAGCGCAGTTCGGATCCACGCCAGAAAGGTACGCTCATTAGCCAGAGAAAAACGGTAATCGGGCGCTTCTCCGAGTCGGGAAATTTTCACTATGGCTCCTTAGTCGTTTCGCAATAGCGATGTCTTATTCGTCTATTTTTAGGAATGTCGTCCGGCGCTTTCCTGATATGCTTGCCATCCGCTACAAGGAGGTCAGATGGGTATCATAGCGCAAAATAAAATCAGTTCACTGGGTATGCTGTTCGGTGCTATCGCTTTAATAATGGGCATTATCCACTTTTCATTCGGCCCTTTTTCCACGCCGCCGCCAACGCTGGAAAGCGTTATTGCAGAAAAAACGGCGGAAATTAAAAGAGGTCTTCTCGCCGGAATAAAAGGCGAAAAAATCACCACGACGCAGAAAAAAGAGGACGTTGATGTCGATAAAATCCTCGATCACGGCGGTATCGCCCTGGCCATTGCCGCGCTACTCTGCGCGTTTGTTGCCGGTATGCGTAAAGAAAATCGCTGGAGCATTCGCGGTGCACTGTTTTTTGGTAGCGGGACGCTGGCTTTCCATACCTTGCTTTTTGGTATCGGCATCATCTGTGGAATTGTGCTGATATTCCTGATCTTTTCTTTCCTGACCGGTGGTTCACTGGTTTAAGTAACTCAGTAATGTTCAGAAACGCCTGTGAATACCGGGTGGAGTACCATTTACGGCAACTCCACCCGGAAAAGGGTTAACCTATGCCCCAGAAAAGCACCGCAAGTAACTGGGGTGTGATGATGCGCAGAAACATGACTAATGGATACACCGTGGCGTAAGAGAGAGCCGCTGCACCACTGGTTGGATGAAGATTATTGGCAAACGCCAGCGCCGGTGGATCGGTCATTGAACCCGCCAACATCCCACACATAGTGAGATAATTCATTTTGGCTAACATCCGCGCCAGAATGCCGACTGTGATCAGCGGAATCGCGGTAATCAATGCACCATAGCCTATCCAACTTAGCCCTTCGCCATTAACCAATGTATGGATAAAATCGCCGCCGGATTTCAGACCAACAACTGAAAGGAACAGTACGATACCCAGTTCGCGCAGTGCCAGGTTGGCACTTGGCGGCATAAACCAGTACAGCTTGCCGATACTGCCGATACGTCCAAGGATCAGCGCCATAATCAGCGGACCACCCGCCAGCCCCAGCTTCAACGCCGCCGGGAATCCTGGCACGAACACCGGAATGGAGCCTAACAACACGCCAAGACCGATACCAATAAACACGGGTAACATCTGAACCTGTTGCAGTTTTTGCTGCGCATTACCTAATACATTGGCAACGGCATCAATAGCCGACGGGCGTCCAACCAGGTTGAGGATATCGCCAAATTGCAGGCTAATATCGCCACTGGCGACCAGTTCAACCCCGGCACGATTCAGTCGCGAAATGACGACATCATAGCGCTCCTTAAAATGCAGGTCGCGAATACGCTTGCCGAGCACATTTTCATTGGTGACCACCACGCGTTCGACACGCAAATCGGTGCCTTTCGTCGACAGAGAAGTATCCACTTCCTGACCAATCACCAGTTGTGCATTATGTAAATCCGCAGGCTGCCCCACCAGATGCAGTAAATCTCCCAACTGAATAATGGTCTCTGGCGAAGGTACTTTTAGGGTTTCTTCTCGTTTCAATCGCGAGCAGATAACTTTATCTCCATTGAGAATCGGCACATCTTTAATGGCTAAATTATGCAAATTAGGATTCTCAACACGGATATTAATCGTCCTGATTAGCGCACCGCCGTTGGTTCGTGTCGACTCGTGCTGCAGGGCTTCCGTCTCAACATTGACGCGAAAAATAACCCGCAGTATCCACATGGTGAACAAAATCCCGCAAATGCCGAATGGATACGCCATCGCATAGCTCATCCCCATCTGATCAACCATCTCCATCGGTGTGCCGAGGTCGCGTAAGATCTGCTGACCTGCGCCCAGCGCTGGCGTATTGGTGACCGCGCCGGAGAAAATCCCCAGCACCACGGGAAGTGGGATATCGAACAATTTATGCAGGATGGCGGTGACCAGGCCACCGATGATGACAACCAAAACAGCAAACAAATTAAGGCGTAATCCGGAGACACGCAACGAGGCAAAGAATCCCGGCCCCACTTGAATGCCGATAGTGTAAACGAACAGGATCAGACCAAATTCCTGGATAACATGCAGCATGTCGCTACTTAATGTCATCCCAGCCTGTGAAACAAAATGGCCGACGATGATCCCACCGAACAGTACGCCGCCAATGCCCAATCCAACGCCGCGAAACTTGACGTTGCCGATAAACAAACCGACGACCGCCACCAAAGCCAGAATACTGACTGTTAATGCTATATCACTCATCGTCCATTTCTCTTGAGATAACATTTTAATTGCTATGGATTATGGCTGAATCGGTGAAGCAGATTTGCCTTATGGCGCACATTATCACGGGAAAGAGAGTGCAGGAACATCTTAAATTGGCGAAAATTAACACATTGTTGAAGATGGTAAATAAAAAAAGCCCCACCAGGCTGGCGGGGCAAAAAGAATAGCTAATTAGCTATTTAACGCGGGACGTTCGCTGATAGCGATACGCTGCGCTGCGATGGGTTCAGGCTCATTACGAATTAAATCAATATGCAGCAAACCATTTACGAAGGTTGCACCAGAGACTTCCATATTTTCTGCCAGCGTAAAACTCAGGCTAAAAGGCTGATTCATAAGACCTTGATGCAGCCATTTTTTCTCTTCTTTGGGCTGCTCCGGCGTGCCTTTTACGCTCAGGCGAGTACCTTCCAGTTGAATATCTAAATCTTCCTGACGGAAGCCCGCCAGCGCAAGAGTAATGCGGTAGTGGTTATCGTCGCTTTTCTCAATGTTGTACGGCGGGAAGCTCTGGCTTTCACCGGCGTTTTGCAGTGCGTTGGCCAGTTTGTCAAAACCGATCCATTGACGCATCAGTGGGGATAAATCGAAGTTACGCATAGTCATTTCTCCTTCTAAGAAGCGAGTAAGTACCTGCAAATCCGAGGATTCGCATATGCTCCCTGACGGCGAGCATGAAGTTGCCAGGCCGCGCCAGGCGGCCTTAGAGAATTAGTTGATTTCGATACGGCGCGGTTTTTTCGCTTCCGGAATCACGCGTTCGAGATCGATATACAGCAGACCGTTCACCAGGTTAGCGCCACGAACATGAATGTTTTCTGCTAACTGGAATTTGCGTTCGAAGTTGCGTTCAGCGATGCCCTGGTACAGATAGGTGCGCTCTTTTTGTTCGTCGGCGTGAGCACCTTTCACCACCAGCAGATTGTCCTGGGCGGTAATTTCCAGTTCACTCTCAGCAAAACCAGCTACAGCGATAGCAATGCGATAATGGTTTTCGTCTACCAGTTCAACGTTATACGGAGGGTAGCCACCATTACTCTGGCTCTGGTTGTTTTCTAAGTGGTTAAACAAACGGTCAAATCCAATTGCAGAACGATAAAGCGGGGATAAATCAAAGTTACGCATAATCAATAGCTCCTGAAATCAGCGAGAATGTAAGACCTTCCACAATGGACAGGTCGGATAGCCAGAACACCCATCAGGCGCGTTCTCATCGGCTATGGTATAAAAATGGGTCTGGATATGCACTTTTCAAGTCTTTCCAACGGACTTTTTTTTGCAGTTTATGGTCTATTGCATAGACTGAGGGGCAGCACGAAACGTTAAAGTGCGATAGCCGCCACAGTGCGACATGATGATGATGTTATTTTCAGCAAGGGATCGCTATAACACATCATGCCAACACCAACGATCAACTGATGAATTTATTATGATAAGAAATGTGTTGTTAGCACTCTTAATGTGCAGCGGGATGGCGTTAATGACAGGATGTTCCAGCGTGATGTCCCATACAGGGGGCAAAGAGGGAACATACCCTGGCACCCGTGCCAGCGCCACCATGATTGGTGACAATGAAACCAACTGGGGCACTAAGTCACTGGTGATTCTTGATATGCCGTTTACCGCTGTTATGGACACGCTTTTACTGCCGTGGGATGCATTCCGCAAAGACAGTTCAGTGCGCTCACGCGTGGAAAAAAGTGAAGCCGACGCGCAGGCCATCAATGCCGTCATTCCACCAGCCCGAATGCCAACGAACTGAATTAGTGGCCAGTTTCGGTGACCCACAACTGGCCAGCTTCCATCCACGCCAGCCATTGACCATCTGGCGAGAAGACCACGGCGTCTGCCGAAGGTTGGTTGGCGTGATTTTCGGTTAAATACTCAACTTCACCGCTTTGCGCATGTGCACAGGCAATACGATTATCCAGCACAAAACCCAGCCATTCTCCTGACGGATGCCAGTTAAACGCTGACTGAATATCCGTTTTGTTATCGGTTAACTGGCGCGGTTCGCCGCCCTGTGGGGAGATAAGCCACAATTGCACAATACCGTTATCGTCACGCATTAAAAACGCGATTTGCGTCCCCTGTGGGTTACAACGCACCCAATGGCGTGGAACGTTGACTAACCCTGGGTAAGTACGATGGTGAGTAAAGGTTAAACGTCGCTGCACGACACCACGCGGCGGCGCTGGCAGGGTTGATTCCGTGCCGCTTAACGGCTCCTCACCAGCCGCTTTCCAGCCGTTTTCATTTTGTGGCAGCTCTACAATAAACAGCTCCGGTACTTTCTCGCCGTTCAGCGAAAGTGTGTCGCCAATAAACGCCAGCGCGTGGTTTCCGACCCATCCCTCTTCATAAGCGCGATTGATTTCATCACTGCCCGGCTGCGGCGTGGGCGTGGTTTTACTTACCAGCACGCACCAGTGGCTGCCGCTGTATTCGCGCGGATGCTGTTTGTGTACGTTAACCGGGCCAAACGGTGCCGCAACCCCGACGTTTCGCAAATCCAGCGCCGGGCAGCATTCATGTAGTACATGGTCGTTATAGGTAAAACTCACCATTTCACCGTTCGGGCTAAAGACATGTACATGACTGCCGCCACGTAGCGCCCCAGGAGTGTACGGAACGGTAATATCCATGGCATCGAGATTGCTCATCTTTCCGCCTTCAACAATCACGCCGCGGCGGTGATGGAAATCGTAATGCCATGTTTCATCAGGATTTTCTGGGCCGTGGATGAAGACATATTTCTCCAGCTTCGGATGAACGGTCACCACGCCAACGTGTGCACCCTGTGACGCCTGGTAAATAACTTCAACCTCGCCGGTATGGATATTCACACGCTCAATTGTCTCGCCGGTAAACGACGCGCCAGAAGGCCGCACGTCAAATACCAGCCACTGGCTATCGGGTGTCCAGGTGTTGGTATTGGTGAGCAGGTGGTTTCGTGAAGCGTTGGTGAGTTGTTTCATGGCGTGATCCTGATACAAAACGGTTTCCGCCATCATACTTCACAAGGACTTCACTTTCAGACAATAGTCTTTTGCCATCGTGATGAATGTGAGTAAAAAGATGGAACATTTTGACGTAGCGATTATCGGCCTCGGCCCGGCGGGTTCCGCACTGGCGCGGCAGTTAGCAGGAAAAATGCAGGTGATTGCACTGGATAAAAAGCACCAGTGCGGTACAGAAGGTTTCAGCAAACCTTGCGGTGGTCTGCTGGCACCGGACGCGCAGCGTTCTTTTATTCGCGACGGGCTAACGCTCCCTGTCGATGTGATCGCCAACCCACAGATTTTCAGCGTCAAAACCGTCGACGTCACAGCATCGCTCACGCGTAACTACCAGCGAAGCTATATCAATATTAATCGTCATGCCTTCGACTTGTGGATGAAATCGCTGATCCCCACCAGCGTTGAGGTTTACCACGACAGCCTGTGCCGGAAAATCTGGCGTGAGGATGATAAATGGCATGTTATTTTTCGCGCCGATGGCTGGGAGCAACACATTACTGCCCACTATCTGGTCGGTGCTGATGGTGCAAACTCGATGGTGCGGCGACATCTCTACCCGGATCATCAGATTCGTAAATATGTCGCTATCCAGCAGTGGTTCACAGAGAAACATCCGACGCCGTTCTACTCCTGTATCTTTGATAATGCGATAACTGACTGTTACTCATGGAGTATCAGCAAAGACGGTTATTTTATTTTTGGCGGTGCCTATCCGATGAAAGACGGCCAGGCGCGTTTTGCGGCGCTGAAAGAGAAAATGAACGCCTTTCAGTTCCAGTTTGGCAAAGCGGTGAAAAGTGAAAAATGCACCGTGTTGTTTCCCTCACGCTGGCAGGATTTTGTCTGCGGTAAGGACAATGCTTTTCTTATTGGCGAAGCGGCGGGATTTATCAGTGCCAGCTCGCTGGAGGGGATTAGCTATGCGCTGGATAGCGCGGAAATACTGCGTTCGGTGCTACTGAAGCAGCCGGAGAAAATCAATGCCGCTTACTGGCACGCCACCCGCAAACTGCGTTTAAAACTCTACGGCAAGATCCTGAAAAGCCGATGCCTGACCGCACCGGCCTTAAGAAAGTGGATTATGCGCAGTGGCATTGCACATATTCCACAGTTGAGAGATTACCCAACGCGCTTCACATCGCCTACCAGCAGGATGTAAGAGAGCGCGCCAATCAACGCGACGGCGGAGATATAAACCAGTGCAGGTGCAAAACCGTAACCCTGCGCCAGGTAACCCACCACCAGCGGAACGGTGATACCCCCCAAACCACCGGCGAAGTTAAACACCCCGCCGGTTAAACCAATCAGGCGCATCGGTGCCAAAGAAGAGACCAGCGACCAGGTAATCGAAGCAAAACCGTTACCGAAGAATGCCAGCGCCATCAGACACATAATCATCATCGGGTCATTGGTATAGTTAGCACCCATAATGCAGGTGGAGATCAACAAGCCGCAGATTATTGGTGTTTTACGCGCAAAGCCCAGCGAAAAGCCCTTCCGCACCAGCAGATCCGCTACCCATCCTGAGAGCAGTACACCGACAAACGCAGCGAGAAATGGCACCGTGGTCATAAAACCCGCTTTCAACGCCGTTATCCCTTTTTCCTGGGTTAAATAGTTCGGGAACCAGGTTAAGAAGAACCACAGCGTAGACGCCACCGCAAATTGCCCGAGATAGACGCCGATCAGTTTACGATGGAACACCAGTTTCCAGTCTTTTGCCGTTAACGGCTGACGCGCCTCTTTTTTCACCGGCGCATCGCCATCCACCAGACCGCCACCATCACGAATGTAATCCAGCTCAGCTTTGCTGATGCCTTTAGTCAGGCGCGGCGGCTGGTAAACTTTAAACCAAATCAGCGACCAGATAATGCCGATACCGCCGGTGACAATGAACACCCAGTGCCAGCTCAACATCTCCTGAATCCAGATCAGCAGCGGAGTCAGAAACGCCAGACCGACAAACTGACCAGAGGTATAAAAACCAACGGCAGAAGCACGTTCATGTTCCGGGAACCAACTGGTCACCATACGGTTATTGGTCGGGAAAGCGGGCGCTTCGAAAATACCGGTTATCGCCCGCAGACCAATTAATGACATTAAGCCCGTGGCAAATCCCTGGAATAATGTCGCCACCGACCAGCCAAATATCGCAATAAAATAAGTCACACGTGAACCCACGCGATCTAAAAACCAACCGCCGGGGATCTGACATAAGGTATAAAGCCAGGCGAAGGCCGAAAATACATAGCCCATTTCGGCTTTAGTAATACCGAACTCTTCCTGAATATGGGCGGAAGCCACGGCCAGGTTGGCGCGATCGACATAACAAATCACTACCGTAATAAAAATCATCACTAACGTCAGATAACGCCGACGCCCCGGCTTTGCTGCATTTACGGGAATATCCATAGCGAGCTATCTCCTGATTTTGGGCATAGCGAGACCGCTCACCATGCCCTGTAAGTTACAGAGGGTTATATTTTTGTATTGCTGTTTTAGTGCCCGATGAGGGGCTTACGTGGCAGGAATTACCACTCTGCTACGCTGTTATCTTCATGACGCCAGAGCGGATTACGCCAGTCCGGGGCATTTTTACTGAACTCAATGACTTTGGCTTCGTCGATTTCCACGCCTAAGCCCGGTTTCGTTAGCGGTTTAAAGAAGCCGCCGACCATGCTGAAGTCCTCTTTGTTTTTCACAAAGTCGAGTAACTCCGCGCCTTTGTTGTAATGAATGCCCATACTTTGTTCCTGAAGTACGGCGTTATAGGAGACAAAGTCGATATGCAGGCAAGCAGCCAGTGCAATGGGGCCGAGCGGACAGTGCGGCGCAAGAGTCACGTCATAGGCTTCCGCCATTCCGGCAATTTTGTAGCATTCGGTAATACCGCCCGCGTGGGAGAGATCCGGTTGCAGGATCGAAATTCCCCCCGCCTCCAGCACGCGTTTAAAATCGAAGCGCGAGAACATGCGCTCCCCCGCTGCCAGCGGAATGTGAGTTTGCGCCGCCAGTTTCGGGTAGTATTCGGCTTGTTCCGCCAGCACCGGCTCTTCAATAAATAGCGGGCGATACGGTTCCAGTTCTTTAATCAGCACTTTCGCCATCGGCGCGCTGACGCGACCGTGAAAATCAAGGCCAAACTCAATCTGATTACCAAAGGCTTCACGAATTTGTGCCACGGTGTTGACCGCCGCATCTATCGCGCGGGAGTTATCAATCAGACCCAGTTCTTCACAACCGTTCAGTTTGAAAGTATCGAAGCCGATTTCACGCAGGGTTTTAATGCCGTCGATAACATCCGCCGGACGATCGCCGCCGACCCAACTGTAGGCTTTGATTTTGTCGCGGACCAGGCCACCCATTAGTTGCCAGACGGGCGCATTCAGCACTTTGCCTTTGATATCCCATAACGCCTGGTCGATCCCGGCGATGGCGCTCATCAGAATGGGGCCGCCACGATAAAAACCGGCGCGATACATCACTTGCCATAAGTCGTTGATGCGCGATGGATCCTGACCAATCAGATAGTCACCCAGCTCGTGAACTGCCGCTTCCACCGTGCGGGCGCGGCCCTCGATCACCGGTTCGCCCCAACCGACCACGCCTTCATCGGTTTCAATTTTCAGGAACATCCAGCGGGGAGGTAAACGATACGTGGTAATTTTGGTAATTTTCATTGCACTGCCTCTCGATACGCCTTAACAAATGCTGCTGCCTGCTGCGCGGTACGTTCCACGGACTGTCCGGCGCGATAGAGATCACTACCTAAGCCCGCTCCAGCACAACCAGCGTCTATCCACTGCGCCAGGTTTTCTGGCGTCACGCCGCCAACGGCAAAGACCGCGATGTCCTGCGGTAATACCGCTTTTAATGCTTTGATGTATTGCGGGCCAAAAGCCGATGACGGAAATATTTTCAGTGCCTGCGCGCCTGCTTCGAGCGCGCTAAAGGCTTCGGTCGCCGTCGCACAACCGGGGCAAACGGTCATGCCGTAACCCACCGCACGACGAATGACCTCACTATGGATATTGGGCGTAACGATGAGCTGGCAGCCCATCCTGGCGAGCGTATCAACCTGCTCAGGTTTCAGTACCGTACCTGCGCCAATCAACGCTTTGTCGCCGTATGCTTCAACGACTGCGGGAATGCTTTGCTCCCATTGGGGAGAATTCAGCGGGATTTCAACCGTGTCGAACCCGGCGTCAATCACCGCGCCAACATGCGCCAGCGCCTCGTCAGGCGTAATGCCGCGCAAAATGGCGATCAGCGGGAGTTTAGTTTGCCACTGCATGAGCAATGCTCCTTATACCAGCCAGAAATGCCGTGTCGCCCGCCACCGCCGTTACGTCGCAACCCATAGCCTGAAAGGCTTGTTGGTAACGCACGGTCAGCGATGTTCCGGCGACAAGGGTGATAGCCTGTTGATGAGCCACGTCGTCGCGCATACTGCCGACCTCAGCACCAATCAACAAACCAGAGAGAAATTCGCTGACCTGTTCGCGGGGAAGCGTTCCCAGCACATGCGAGGCGCGAACTTCAAAAAGTTGCGGCAATACGGCGGGAGCATTAAGGCCGCGTTCAAGACCGGCCGCGAAGGCATCGGCAGAGTTTTCCTGCGGCGGCAAACCAGCCCCAATCAATGACTGATTTAGCAGTAAATGGTGCAATTCACCGGTCATCACGGTGCGAAAATCGTTGATTTGCTGGCTATCGGCTTGCACCCATTTGCAATGCGTACCGGGCATAACATAAAGAGAGGAAGGAGCAAGAGCACGCGCGCCAAGCAATTGTGTTTCTTCGCCGCGCATCACATTGTGGTTATCATCATGAGAGACGCATAATCCGGGAATAATCCAGATATTGTCGCCAACAGACGTTAACTGTTCACCAATAGATGAGAAACAGGCAGGAACGGATAAATAAGGAGCGACTTTCCAGCCAACATTGCTGCCAACCATTCCTGCCATCACCACTGGCGTATTCTCTTCACGCCAGCCTGCTATCACTTCTGCTAACACCGCAGCCGGAGATTTTCCGTTCAGGCGCGTGACGCCTGCTTCTGATTGCCTGCTGTCCAGGCAGTTGTCGCTCTGATAAAGCCAGGCGCGCAGATTGGTCGATCCCCAGTCAATTGCGATGTAGCGAGCTGTCATGTGATTTCCTTTAATCTTCGTGTCGAGCTGGCGATCATGGTAAGCGCCGCCTGCTCTGCCGCATCGCCGTCCTGATGCCGTATCGCATCGAACAGCGCCTTATGTTCCTGAAGCGTTTGCGGCATGTTGGCCTCATCGCCCATCCAGGTTCGTTCAAAAACTGCCCGCTGCAGCGAACTAATCGCGATGCTAAGTTGCTGTAACACCGGGTTATGTACCGACTGAAGTACCGCCTCGTGGTAGCGAATATCCGCTTCGTTAAACGCCTCGCGATCCTGATTGTTAGCAATCATCTCGTTCAGCGCCGATTCAATCTGAGCCAGATCGCTGGAGGTCGCGCGCTCCGCCGCCCAGCGGGCAATCGCTGGTTCCACCAGATTTCGTACTTCGCTCATTGCACTGATAAGCCGTGGGTCGTAGTCGTTTTCCAGCACCCATTGCAGTACGTCAGTGTCGAGGTAATTCCACTGGTTACGCGCTGCCACAAACGCCCCGCGATAACGTTTCATTTCAATCAGGCGCTTCGCCATCAGCGAACGGAACACTTCACGGATGATGTTGCGCGAGGTTGCAAACTCCTCACAGAGTTCCGCCTCGGCCGGAAGCGGCGAGCCTGGCACGTATTTGCCGTGAACGATCTGTTTACCCAGCGTAATAACGATGCGATCGGTTTTATTGAGAGTCATGGAGAGTCCTTGTGCTCTGTATGTTCTTCTCTACTTTACCCCGATCGATGCATAACGCGGCAACTTTGTAGTACCAGCGTGATGACATTCGCGTTTGCTGTGCGCGTAATGTAGTACAAATTTATATTGTTGTACTACAATTTAGATCACAAAAAGAACAATGCATAAAAAAATGACATGCGCCGGGCAGAAATCTGAAAAGGGATGTCGGGCGCTAAACAGGGGGGAAATAAGAGTATGCTTTCAACGGCTTAGCACTCTTGTTTAAAGGATTAATCATGAAGTTGAATTTTAAAGGATTTATTAAAGCAGCCTGTTTATGTTCTTTAGCATTCGCGTTGACCGGATGTCTAACCGCTGGACTGGTTTTCAATACCGCAAGCTCTCCACATGCCCAGCAATGGCGCTCAGACACGATTAAGGGTCTATCGCTGGCAGAGGATAGTAACGGTACGAAAGGCTATGTTTTTGTTGGAGAGTCGCTGGACTACCTGTTGACCAACGGCGGCGATGAGGTGGTTAAAATGCTGAACGACCCGGCAATTCATGGCGAAAGAATCACCGTTTCCGATAACGCGAAATTTATTTTGAGCAGCGGTCATAAGAATTTTTCTGGTGCTATTACGCTCTATTACGACTGGAACGGTGAGGAAGATAAAACACTGGCGACACAATATGGTTTTATTTGTGATACCCGGCGTTGTACATGGATACTGGACGGCCTGAAAGGCTCTATCCACCAGAAAAATAAAAAAGCGGATTACTCAAACATGATGGTTTTTCATCAACCCTTTACGGTGGGATTTTATGCGTATAAAGCAACAGATGGAGTCCCGCGCGCCCTCGCTAATGCGCTGCTGCCAGTCACCATTACGCTGGATATTGTGACTTCACCACTCCAGTTCCTGATTTTATGCACGGCCAGAAATTGTTAATTGCGGCGGGCAAACACGTTCATACTGTTTGCCCGCTTACTGATTAATTCAGCACATACTTTTCAATAGCAAACGCCACGCCATCTTCAAGGTTGGATTTGGTGACAAAATTCGCCACTTCTCTCACCGATGGGATGGCGTTATCCATCGCCACGCCGACGCCTGCGAACTCAATCATTGCGATGTCGTTTTCCTGATCACCAATCGCCATAATTTCTTCCGGTTTAATGCCCAGCACATCCGCCAGCGATTTCACACCGGTGCCTTTATTGACGCGTTTGTCGAGGATTTCGAGGAAGTACGGCGCGCTTTTCAGTACGGTATATTTCTCTTTCACTTCCTGCGGAATACGCGCGATGGCCTGGTCGAGGATGGCGGGTTCATCAATCATCATCACTTTCAGGAACTGGGTGTCAGGGTCCATTTTCTCCGCTTCGCAGAACACCAACGGAATGGTCGCCACAAATGATTCATGTACCGTGTAATAGCTGATGTCACGGTTGGCGGTGTATAGCGTGGTGCGGTCCAGCGCGTGGAAATGGGAACCGACTTCGCGAGAGAGTTTTTCCAGGAAACGATAGTCGTCATAGCTCAATGCTGTTTGCGCCACGGTGCTGCCATCAGCGGCCTTCTGCACCAGTGCACCGTTATAAGTAATACAGTAGTCGCCCGGCTGTTCCATATGCAGCTCTTTCAGGTAGCTGTGAACACCTGCATAAGGACGACCTGTCGTCAGCACGACATTCACCCCGCGGGCGCGAGCTGCGGCAATCGCATTTTTAACGGCGGGTGAAATGGTGTGATCGGGCAGCAGAAGGGTGCCATCCATATCGATAGCAATGAGTTTGATAGCCATGAGTTCCCCAGGTAGATTGATTCCTGACCCATGCTAACGCGATTCCGCTCAAAAATCAGTACAACACCCGAGGGAAAAGGGGGATGCAACGCGCCTTGCGTGCTCCCCTTTTGCTTAGCGGAAGAGTTTCCCTTTCAGCAACTCCATGCCTGCGGAAAGCAGATCGTTATTGGCTTGCGGTGAAACTTCGCCCTGCGGAGATAGCGCATCAATAATCTTCGGCAATTGTTCCGCCAGCATGTTGGAAGCAGCACTGGTATCTACGCCGAGTTTTTGCCCGAGATCGGCTACTGCATTCGTACCCAGTGCCGATTCCAGTTGTTCGCCGCTAACCGGTTGATTGCCCTGTTGATTACTCAACCAGGTTGAGAGAATGGCACCTAAGCCGCCACTTTGCAGTTTCTCCAGCAGCACCTGGATGCCTCCCTGCTCTTCAACCCAGCTCAGAATGGCCTGATATTTCCCCGCATCGCCTTTCAGAAAGGCACCGACAACTTCATCGAAAAGTCCCATGATAATCACCTGTAAAGCGTTACGTGTTGACTCAGAAAGTATAGTTCTGCGGGATGATAGTTGCGGATTACAGGAGTAAAAAGGGCGGAGATCATCTCCGCCCTTTTCTTATAGCTTCTTGCCGGATGCGGCGTAACCGCCTTATCCGGCCTACAAAATCATGAAAATTCAATATATTGCATGAGTATTGTAGGCCTGATAAGCGTAGCGCATCAGGCACGCTCGCATTGCTAATGCCATTAAATATCGATATTCGCCGCTTTCAGAGCGTTCTCTTCGATAAACGCACGACGCGGTTCAACAGCATCACCCATCAGAGTTGTGAACAACTGGTCGGCAGCAATCGCATCTTTAACGGTAACGCGCAGCATACGACGGCTTTCCGGATCCATAGTGGTTTCCCACAACTGCTCCGGGTTCATTTCGCCCAGACCTTTATAACGCTGGATGGAGAGGCCACGACGGGACTCTTTCACCAGCCAGTCCAGCGCCTGCTCGAAGCTGGCTACCGGCTGACGACGCTCACCACGTTCGATAAACGCATCTTCTTCCAGCAGGCCACGCAGTTTCTCGCCCAGCGTGCAGATACGACGATATTCACCACCGGTGATGAACTCGTGATCCAGCGGATAGTCAGTATCCACACCGTGAGTACGCACGCGAACAATCGGCTCGAACAGGTTTTTCTCGGCATTGGTGTGGACATCAAACTTCCACTGGCTGCCATGCTGCTCTTTATCGTTCAGTTCTGTCACCAGCGCATTCACCCAACGGGTAACAACCTGCTCGTCAGAGAGATCCGCTTCCGTCAGCGTCGGCTGATAGATAAGCTCTTTCAGCATCGCCTTCGGATAACGACGTTCCATACGAACGATCATTTTCTGCGCCGCATTGTACTCAGACACCAGCTTTTCTAACGCTTCGCCAGCTAAAGCTGGTGCACTGGCGTTGGTATGCAAAGAAGCACCATCCAGCGCGATGGAGATTTGGTACTGATCCATCGCCTCATCGTCTTTAATGTACTGTTCCTGCTTGCCTTTCTTCACTTTGTACAGCGGCGGCTGGGCAATGTAGACGTGACCGCGTTCAATGATTTCCGGCATCTGACGATAGAAGAAGGTCAACAGCAACGTACGAATGTGCGAGCCGTCGACGTCCGCATCGGTCATGATGATAATGCTGTGATAACGCAATTTGTCCGGGTTGTACTCGTCACGACCGATACCGCAGCCAAGCGCGGTGATGAGCGTTGCCACTTCCTGGGAAGCCAGCATCTTATCGAAACGGGCTTTCTCGACGTTGAGGATTTTACCCTTCAACGGCAGAATCGCCTGGTTTTTGCGGTTACGCCCCTGCTTCGCAGAGCCGCCCGCGGAGTCCCCTTCCACAAGGTACAGTTCAGAAAGCGCCGGATCGCGTTCCTGGCAGTCCGCCAGTTTGCCCGGCAGGCCGGCTAAGTCCAGTGCACCTTTACGACGCGTCATTTCACGCGCACGACGTGCCGCTTCACGGGCGCGGGCAGCATCGATAATTTTACCAACCACGATTTTCGCATCGGTTGGGTTTTCCAGCAGGTATTCTGCCAGCAGTTCGTTCATCTGCTGTTCTACCGCCGATTTCACCTCAGAAGAAACCAGTTTGTCTTTAGTCTGGGAGGAGAATTTCGGATCTGGTACTTTCACGGACACAACCGCAATCAGGCCTTCACGCGCATCGTCGCCGGTGGCGCTGACTTTGGCTTTTTTGCTGTAACCTTCTTTGTCCATGTAGGCGTTCAGAGTACGGGTCATCGCCGCACGGAAGCCCGCCAGGTGAGTACCGCCATCACGCTGCGGAATGTTGTTGGTAAAGCAGTAGATGTTTTCCTGGAAGCCATCGTTCCACTGCAATGCCACTTCAACGCCGATACCGTCTTTTTCGGTGGAGAAGTAGAAGATGTTCGGGTGGATCGGCGTTTTGTTCTTGTTCAGATACTCAACGAACGCCTTGATACCGCCTTCATAGTGGAAGTGGTCTTCTTTGCCGTCACGTTTGTCTTTCAGGCGAATGGAAACGCCGGAGTTAAGGAAGGACAACTCTCGCAGGCGTTTCGCCAGAATTTCATATTCAAACTCGGTTACATTGGTGAAGGTTTCGAGGCTCGGCCAGAAACGTACCATAGTGCCGGTTTTATCGGTATCGCCGGTAACCGCCAGCGGTGCCTGCGGTACACCGTGCACGTAGATCTGACGGTGAATTTTACCTTCACGCTGGATAACCAGCTCCAGTTTTTGCGACAGGGCGTTTACTACCGAAACACCAACGCCGTGCAGACCGCCGGACACTTTATAGGAGTTATCGTCAAATTTACCGCCTGCGTGCAGCACGGTCATGATCACTTCTGCCGCCGATACACCCTCTTCCGGGTGAATACCGGTCGGAATGCCACGCCCGTCATCCTGTACAGAGACGGAATTATCAGCATGAATAGTGACGATAATTTCTTTACAGTGACCCGCGAGCGCTTCGTCGATAGCGTTATCTACCACCTCGAATACCATGTGGTGCAGACCGGTGCCGTCATCCGTGTCGCCGATATACATACCAGGGCGCTTACGCACCGCATCCAGCCCTTTCAGGACTTTGATACTGGAGGAGTCATAAGAATTCGACATCAACGTTTCTCGCTCATTTATACTTGGGTTAATCCGTTATTTTACCCTTTTCCACGGTAAACATCTTCGAATTTTCGTCCGACATGTCTATAACGTGTTCAGCACTGATCGCGCTGACAAAGACCTGTGATTGCGTCGCTTTTAAGCGGCTGGCAAGCAGCCCGCGACGCTCATCATCAAGCTCAGAGGCAAAATCATCTATCAGGTAGAGACACCGCCGCCCGCTTTCACGGGTGAGGAACTCTCCTTGCGCCAGACGTAAGGCGCACATCAGCAGCTTAAGCTGCCCACGCGATAAGGTATCTTCCACCGGCGCACCGTCGGCGCGAATGCGTAAGTCCGCTTTATGCGGGCCGTGCGCGGTGTAGGTTAGCTGGCGATCGCGTTCAAAATTACGTTCCAGCACCTCAGCGTACTCTGTCTCTTTCTCCCAGCCGCGCTGGAAAGAGAAAGTCAGAGAAAACTCAGGGAGAAATTGCTTACAGGTATCGGCCATATCGGCGGCGATACCGGCGCTGTACTGGGCGCGCCAGGCGCTGATTTGCTCCGCCAGCGGGATCAGTTCTTTATCCCACGGGCGGAGCTGTTCGTAACGTGACACCTGCCTCAGCGCCGCATTACGCTGCTTGAGCAATCGCTTGAGATTGCTCCAGGCGGTGAAAAATCCGGGTTCGTTGTGAAAGCATCCCCAGTCGAGGAATGCTCTTCTGTATTTGGGGCCACCGTTGAGTAAAGTAAACCCCTCAGGCGTTATCAACTGCATCGGCATCAGGTGCGCCAGTTCCGCAACTTTATGCCCGTCAGTACCGTCAATACGGACTTTACTGTCGCCCTGTTTGTCTTTGGTTAAGCCAATCGCCGTCTCGCGCTCTGCGCCCTGTAAACGCCCGTGAAGAACAAACGCCTCCTGCTCGTGGCGAATGACGCGACCAATCTGCAAACTGCGAAACGCCCGGCCGTGGCCGAGCGTATAGATAGCTTCCAGCACGCTGGTTTTGCCACTGCCGTTGGCACCCACCAGAAAGTTAAAGCCGGGAGATAAAGCGAGATCCGCGGTTTCGATATTGCGGAAATCGCGGATCAACAAGCGGGTGAGGGACATTACAGTCTCATTGGCATGACAACATAAGCCGCACTCTGGCTGGCCGCATCTTCAATCTGCACGCTGGAAACTGAATCGGTCAGCATCATGCGCACGTTTTCACATTTCAGCGCGTTCAGAACATCCAGCACATAGCTGACGTTAAAGCCGATTTCCATCTCCGCGCCGCTGTAGGTGACGTCGAGGATCTCTTCCGCTTCTTCCTGTTCCGGGTTGTTGGCGGTGATCTTCAGTTGATTTTCACTGACATACAGACGCACGCCACGGAATTTCTCGTTAGAGAGAATTGCCGCACGAGCAAACGCCTGCTTGAGCAGATCGCAGCCTGCTTCCAGATGTTTGTCCGGGTTCTTCGGCAGAACGCGACGGTAATCCGGGAATCGACCATCCACTAGTTTGGAGGTAAAAATAAAGTCACCTACGTGGGCGCGAATGTTGTTGCTGCCAATCTGCACGCGCAGCGGATTGTCGCCGCCGTCGAGCATACGCATCAGTTCAATCACGCCTTTACGCGGCACGATCACCGAATGGCTCGGCAAAGACTGACCAATTGGCATTGAACAGACCGCCAGGCGGTGGCCGTCAGTCGCCACGGTGCGCAGTTCTTCACCTTCGGTTTCGAACAGCATACCATTTAAGTAATAGCGAACGTCCTGATGCGCCATCGAAAACTGGGTCGCTTCAATCAGACGTTTCATCGTTGCCTGCGGCAGGGTAAATTCAACTTCGCTCTGCCAGTCATCAAGATTCGGGAAATCCGCCGCTGGCAGAGTAGAAAGCGAAAAACGGCTGCGCCCGGAGCGCACCAGCATCCGCTCACCTTCCAGTTGCACAGCAATTTCCGCGCCTTCAGGCAGACCACGGCAGATATCAAAGAATTTGCGCGCCGGAACGGTCGTCGCCCCTGGTTCGTGCGGCTGAATCAGCGCAACACGAGCCACCATTTCCATCTCGAGATCAGTACCGGTCAGCGACAACGTACCGTCAGCAACCTGTAACAGCAGATTACCGAGAATCGGTAGCGTAGGACGACCACCTAACGGACCGCTCACCTGTTGTAGCGGTTTTAATAAATGCTCACGTTCTACGGTAAATTTCATAGGTTTACGATGACAATGTTCTGATTAAATTTGAAAAATCTTCTTTGATATCATGGCTCTCTTCACGCAACTGCTCGATCTTACGGCAGGCATGAAGCACCGTTGTATGGTCACGACCGCCAAACGCATCACCGATCTCCGGCAGACTGTGGTTAGTCAGCTCTTTAGCCAACGCCATCGCCATCTGGCGCGGACGTGCCACCGAGCGAGATCGACGCTTGGAAAGGAGATCTGCGACTTTGATCTTGTAGTACTCCGCCACCGTCTTCTGAATATTGTCGATGGTGACCAGTTTTTCCTGCAATGCCAGCAAATCGCGCAACGCTTCGCGCACGAAGTCAATGGTGATCGCCCGTCCGGTAAAGTTGGCGTTAGCAATAACACGGTTCAGCGCCCCTTCCAGCTCACGCACATTAGAGCGTAGACGCTTGGCGATAAAGAATGCCACTTCACCCGGCAGACGAATGTCATTTTCGTCTGCCTTTTTCATAAGGATCGCCACACGGGTTTCCAGCTCTGGCGGTTCGATCGCCACAGTCAACCCCCAGCCGAAGCGGGATTTCAAACGATCCTCAACGCCGTTGATCTCTTTCGGATAACGATCCGAAGTAAGAATGATCTGTTGATTACCTTCCAGCAAGGCGTTAAAGGTGTGGAAAAACTCTTCCTGGGATCGTTCTTTATTAGCAAAAAACTGAATATCGTCGATCAGCAGCGCGTCAACAGAACGGTAGTAGCGTTTAAACTCTTCGATCGCGTTGTTTTGCAGGGCTTTTACCATGTCCTGAACAAAGCGTTCGGAGTGCATATAAACCACTTTGGCATTCGGCTTGCGCGCCATAATGCCATTGCCCACCGCATGTAGCAGGTGAGTTTTACCCAGCCCCGTGCCGCCATAAAGGAACAGCGGGTTATAGGCACCGCCAGGGTTGTCTGCCACCTGACGAGCCGCCGCGCGCGCCAGTTGGTTAGATTTACCTTCGACGAAGTTATCAAATGTATGTTTAACGTTAACGTTGGAACGATAGGTCGGTTCTGCCGGAGCCGGAACGTTATCCCAACCTGAGCGCGTAGAAGGCGCAGCACGTTGCGGTTGCACCTGAGCAGCCTGAGCCGGTGCAACTGTATTGCTGGCAGGGACTTTCAGCGTTTGTGTCACGGGCTTTGTGCCCACTTCAAAACGCAACTGTGGGGCATCCGCTCCGCAGAAACTGGTTAGCAGTCCATTGATATTATTGAGGTACTTGTCCCGTACCCAATCGAGGACAAAACGGTTTGGCGCGTACAAGGCCAGCGTGTTATCGCTCAGTTCCGCCTGCAATGGGCGTATCCACATACTGAATTCTGTGGCTGGTAACTCATCCTGCAATCGGGCAAGACATTGCTGCCAAAGCGAAAGTGACACGGCGGACTCCACTCGAACAAAAGTCGATTATGACTAAGGCTGAAACATTCATGATTGTTGACGCACGTCGAAAAGACCCTGCATAAGGGTGACGCACGAACCGCTGTCTGCGGTTATATGCCCGATCAAGATCCTGCAAAACGATCGGGACCGCGGATCATAGCCTAAACTGCGCAAGAGATCTTCTGTTTCTCACAGATTTTCCCGATTTATCCACAGGATGATCCAGAACCCGCTAAGTGTAAACGATCCAGACACCAGGCGGGCACGATTTAAGCCGCATATTGGAAAATTTAATGACCATAGACAAAATTAGGCTTAATCGATCTAATAAAGATCCTGGACGATCCTTGCGCTTTATCCGGTAGCCCGTATAATCCTCCACCCGGCGCGTAATGCTGGTTTTCACCGGTATATAGTTGTACTTTTTCCCTGTGAAAAGGTGCGGAAAAGCGCGGTAAATAAGGAAAGAGAATTGACTCCGGAGTGTACAATTATTACAATCCGGCCTCTTTAATCACCCATGGCTTCGGTGTCCATCGTTCGGTTTTCGGGCGGATATCCAATAAAGCCATTGAATTTATTCAAGTTTAGGTAGAAATCGCCATGAAACGCACTTTTCAACCGTCTGTACTGAAGCGCAACCGTTCTCACGGCTTCCGTGCTCGTATGGCTACTAAAAATGGTCGTCAGGTACTGGCACGTCGTCGTGCTAAAGGCCGTGCTCGTCTGACCGTTTCTAAGTAATAAAGCTAACCCCTGAGTGGTTAAGCTCGCATTTCCCAGGGAGTTACGCTTGTTAACTCCCAGTCAATTCACATTCGTCTTCCAGCAGCCACAACGGGCTGGCACGCCGCAAATCACCATCCTCGGCCGCCTGAATTCGCTGGGGCATCCCCGTATCGGTCTTACAGTCGCCAAGAAAAACGTTCGACGAGCGCATGAACGCAATCGGATTAAACGTCTGACGCGTGAAAGCTTCCGTCTACGCCAACATGAACTCCCGGCTATGGATTTCGTGGTGGTGGCGAAAAAAGGGGTTGCCGACCTCGATAACCGTGCTCTCTCGGAAGCGTTGGAAAAATTATGGCGCCGCCACTGTCGCCTGGCTCGCGGGTCCTGATAGCCCTCATTCGGGTCTACCAACGCCTGATTAGTCCGCTACTCGGGCCGCATTGTCGTTTCACTCCAACTTGTTCAAGCTACGGAATTGAGGCATTGCGCAGGTTTGGAGTGATAAAAGGCAGTTGGTTGACGGTGAAACGCGTATTAAAATGCCACCCTTTACACCCTGGTGGTGACGATCCCGTCCCGCCCGGACCATTTGATACCAGAGAACACTAACGATGGATTCGCAACGCAATCTTTTAGTCATCGCTTTGCTGTTCGTGTCTTTCATGATCTGGCAAGCCTGGGAGCAGGATAAAAACCCGCAACCTCAGGCTCAACAGACCACGCAGACAACGACCACCGCAGCGGGTAGCGCCGCCGACCAGGGCGTACCGGCCAGTGGCCAGGGGAAACTGATTTCGGTAAAAACCGACGTGCTTGATCTGACCATCAACACCCGTGGTGGTGATGTTGAGCAGGCTCTGCTGCCGGCTTACCCGAAAGAGCTGAACTCTACCCAGCCGTTCCAGTTGCTGGAAACCTCACCGCAGTTTATTTATCAGGCACAGAGCGGTCTGACCGGTCGTGATGGCCCGGATAATCCGGCTAACGGCCCGCGTCCACTGTATAACGTCGAAAAAGACGCTTATGTGCTGGCCGAAGGTCAAAACGAACTGCAGGTGCCGATGACGTATACCGACGCAGCAGGCAACACGTTTACTAAAACGTTTGTCCTGAAACGTGGTGATTACGCTGTCAACGTCAACTACAACGTGCAGAACGCTGGCGAAAAACCGCTGGAGATCTCCACCTTTGGTCAGTTGAAGCAATCCATCACTCTGCCACCGCATCTCGACACCGGAAGCAGCAACTTCGCACTGCACACTTTCCGTGGCGCGGCGTACTCCACGCCTGACGAAAAATACGAGAAATACAAGTTCGATACTATTGCCGACAACGAAAACCTGAACATCTCTTCGAAAGGTGGTTGGGTCGCGATGCTGCAACAGTATTTCGCGACGGCATGGATCCCGCATAACGACGGCACCAACAACTTCTATACCGCTAATCTGGGTAACGGCATCGCCGCTATCGGCTATAAGTCTCAGCCGGTACTGGTTCAGCCTGGTCAGACTGGCGCGATGAACAGCACCCTGTGGGTTGGCCCGGAAATCCAGGACAAAATGGCGGCAGTTGCTCCGCATCTGGATCTGACCGTTGATTACGGTTGGTTGTGGTTCATCTCTCAGCCGCTGTTCAAATTGCTGAAATGGATCCATAGCTTTGTGGGTAACTGGGGCTTCTCCATTATCATCATCACCTTTATCGTTCGTGGCATCATGTACCCGCTGACCAAAGCGCAGTACACCTCCATGGCGAAGATGCGTATGCTGCAGCCTAAGATTCAGGCCATGCGTGAGCGTCTGGGCGATGACAAACAGCGTATCAGCCAGGAAATGATGGCGCTGTACAAAGCTGAGAAGGTTAACCCGCTGGGCGGCTGCTTCCCGCTGCTGATCCAGATGCCAATCTTCCTGGCGTTGTACTACATGCTGATGGGTTCCGTTGAACTGCGTCAGGCACCGTTTGCACTGTGGATCCATGACCTGTCTGCACAGGACCCATACTACATCCTGCCGATCCTGATGGGCGTAACGATGTTCTTCATTCAGAAGATGTCACCGACCACCGTGACCGACCCGATGCAGCAGAAGATCATGACCTTTATGCCAGTCATCTTCACCGTGTTCTTCCTGTGGTTCCCGTCAGGTCTGGTGCTGTACTATATCGTCAGCAACCTGGTAACCATTATCCAGCAGCAGTTGATTTACCGTGGTCTGGAAAAACGTGGCCTGCATAGCCGCGAGAAGAAAAAATCCTGATTCGGTGAGTTTTCGCTAAAATAAGGGCGGTCAGTTGACCGCCTTTTTTCTTTTCGTAGGGCGGATAAGCACAGCGCATCCGCCAAACAAAGCAACAGGAACATCATGAGCGATAATGACACTATCGTAGCCCAGGCCACGCCTCCAGGACGTGGCGGTGTGGGTATCCTGCGCATCTCCGGCCTCAAAGCGCGCGAGGTTGCCGAAACCGTGCTGGGTAAGTTACCCAAACCGCGCTACGCCGATTATCTTCCGTTTAAAGACGCCGACGGCAGCGTGCTGGATCAGGGCATCGCGCTATGGTTCCCCGGCCCGAACTCGTTCACCGGCGAAGATGTGCTGGAGCTGCAAGGTCATGGCGGTCCGGTGATCCTCGACCTGCTGTTAAAACGTATCCTGACCATTCCAGGCCTGCGGATTGCCCGCCCAGGTGAGTTTTCAGAGCGCGCATTTCTCAACGATAAACTTGATTTAGCCCAGGCCGAAGCGATTGCGGATCTTATCGACGCCAGCTCCGAACAGGCGGCTCGCTCGGCGCTTAACTCACTGCAAGGCGCATTCTCTGCACGAGTTAATCATCTGGTAGAAGCCCTCACCCACTTGCGCATTTACGTCGAAGCGGCGATTGATTTCCCCGATGAAGAGATCGATTTCCTCTCCGACGGCAAAATTGAAGCCCAGCTTAATGACGTGATTGCCGATCTCGACGCGGTACGCGCCGAAGCACGTCAGGGCAGCCTGCTGCGTGAAGGCATGAAAGTGGTGATTGCCGGGCGTCCTAACGCCGGTAAATCGAGCCTGCTAAACGCGCTGGCGGGCCGTGAAGCCGCTATCGTTACCGATATCGCCGGAACCACGCGTGACGTACTGCGTGAGCATATCCACATTGATGGGATGCCGCTGCATATCATCGATACCGCCGGGTTACGCGAAGCCAGCGACGAAGTCGAACGCATTGGTATCGAGCGCGCATGGCAGGAAATTGAACAGGCCGACCGCGTGCTGTTTATGGTCGATGGCACCACGACAGACGCCGTAGATCCGGCAGAAATCTGGCCGGAATTTATTGCCCGTCTGCCTGCCAAACTGCCGATCACCGTGGTGCGCAATAAAGCCGATATTACTGGCGAAGCGCTGGGGATGAGTGAAGTTAACGGCCATGCATTGATTCGCCTCTCAGCACGCACTGGCGAAGGTGTGGACGTTCTGCGTAACCATCTCAAACAGAGCATGGGCTTTGATACCAATATGGAAGGTGGTTTCCTGGCGCGTCGCCGTCACTTACAGGCGCTGGAGCAAGCGGCGGAGCATCTGCAGCAGGGTAAAGCGCAACTGCTGGGCGCATGGGCGGGTGAATTACTGGCGGAAGAACTGCGTCTGGCGCAGCAGAACTTAAGCGAGATCACAGGAGAGTTTACTTCTGACGATCTGCTGGGACGGATTTTCTCCAGCTTCTGTATTGGTAAGTAACCCGCAATTACGAAGCCGCATTCTGATTGTCAGATGCGGTTTCGCTTTCTTGTTGGCACTCTTATTATTAATCAACCCTTTTTATAAAAATTAAACTTCTCACATAATTTATTCTCTTAAAAAGAGCATTTAATATTGCTTCACGACCGTTTGTGATTCGATTCACATTTAAACAATTTCAGAATAGACAAAAATCTTGAGTATTATACTGTAGCGTCGTGTCTTTCGAGGATAAGTGCATTATGAATACCTTACATATATGTGTGACCTCAAAGTGGTTTAATATTGACAACAAGATTGTCGATCACCGCCCTTAATTTTCCCTTCTGTCGCCATCACCAGAGTCAAACCGATTAGATTCAATGTGATCTATGAGTTTGCTATATCTTTATTTTCCTTTTTATCTACGTTATTTCCGTCTTAATTGCTTTATTAAGCTAATAATTGTAGATGTATATATTTTGGAAATTAATAGATATTGCAAATGTAATATTCACAGGGATCATTGCAATTAAAATAAATGAAGGATTATGTAATGGAAAACTTTAAACATCTCCCTGAACCGTTCCGCATTCGTGTTATTGAACCCGTAAAACGTACTACCCGCGCTTATCGTGAAGAAGCGATTATTAAATCCGGTATGAACCCATTTCTGCTGGATAGCGAAGATGTGTTTATCGATTTACTGACCGACAGCGGCACCGGGGCGGTGACGCAGAGTATGCAGGCAGCGATGATGCGCGGCGACGAAGCCTATAGCGGCAGTCGTAGCTACTATGCATTAGCTGAGTCAGTAAAAAATATCTTTGGTTATCAATACACCATTCCAACGCACCAGGGCCGAGGTGCAGAGCAAATCTATATTCCGGTACTGATTAAAAAGCGTGAACAGGAAAAAGGCCTGGATCGCAGCAAAATGGTGGCGTTCTCTAACTATTTCTTCGACACCACTCAGGGCCATAGCCAGATTAACGGCTGTACCGTACGCAACGTCTATATCAAAGAAGCCTTCGATACTGGCGTGCGTTATGACTTTAAAGGTAACTTTGACCTTGAAGGATTAGAACGCGGTATTGAAGAAGTTGGCCCGAATAATGTGCCATATATCGTCGCGACCATCACCAGTAACTCCGCAGGCGGCCAGCCGGTTTCACTGGCGAACATGAAAGCGATGTACAGCATTGCGAAGAAATATGACATTCCAGTGGTAATGGACTCCGCACGCTTTGCCGAAAACGCCTATTTCATCAAACAGCGCGAAGCGGAATATAAAGACTGGACTATCGAGCAGATCACCCGTGAAACCTACAAATATGCCGATATGCTGGCGATGTCCGCCAAGAAAGATGCGATGGTGCCAATGGGTGGCCTGCTGTGCGTGAAAGATGACAGCTTCTTCGATGTCTACACCGAGTGCAGAACTCTTTGCGTGGTGCAGGAAGGCTTCCCGACATATGGCGGTCTGGAAGGCGGCGCAATGGAACGTCTGGCGGTAGGTCTGTATGACGGCATGAATCTGGACTGGCTGGCCTATCGTATTGCGCAGGTGCAGTATCTGGTCGATGGCCTGGAAGAGATTGGCGTAGTGTGTCAGCAGGCGGGCGGTCACGCGGCATTCGTGGATGCCGGTAAACTGTTGCCGCATATCCCTGCAGACCAGTTTCCGGCACAGGCGCTGGCCTGCGAGCTGTATAAAGTCGCGGGGATTCGTGCGGTAGAAATTGGGTCTTTCCTGTTAGGTCGCGATCCGAAAACCGGTAAACAATTACCATGTCCGGCTGAGCTGCTGCGTTTAACCATTCCACGCGCAACTTATACGCAAACACATATGGACTTCATTATTGAAGCCTTCAAACATGTGAAAGAGAACGCGGCAAATATTAAAGGGTTAACCTTTACATACGAACCCAAAGTATTACGTCACTTCACTGCAAAACTGAAAGAAGTTTAATTAATATACTCAGAGTGGCTATAAGGATGTTAGCCACTCTTATTCTCTACATCCTCAATAACAAAAATAGCCTTCCTCTAAAGGTGGCATCATGACTGAACAATCAGAAAAAAAACACTCTGCATTTTGGGGTGTCATGGTTATAGCGGGTACAGTAATTGGTGGAGGTATGTTTGCTTTACCTGTTGATCTAGCTGGTGCCTGGTTTTTTTGGGGCGCATTTATCCTCATCATTGCCTGGTTTTCAATGCTACATTCTGGGTTATTGTTATTAGAAGCAAATTTAAATTATCCCGTCGGCTCCAGTTTTAATACCATCACCAAAGATTTAATCGGTAACACCTGGAACATTATTAGTGGTATTACGGTTGCTTTCGTTCTCTATATTCTCACCTACGCCTATATCTCCGCTAACGGCGCAATCATTAGCGAAACGATATCGATGAATTTCGGCTATCACGCTAATCCTCGCATTGTTGGGATCTGCACGGCCATTTTCGTCGCCAGCGTACTGTGGATAAGTTCGTTAGCCGCCAGTCGTATTACCTCGTTGTTTCTCGGCCTGAAAATTATCTCCTTTGTGATTGTGTTTGGTTCTTTCTTCTTCCAGGTCGATTATTCCATTCTGCGCGATGCCACCAGCACGACTTCGGGGACGTCTTACTTCCCGTATATCTTTATGGCTTTGCCGGTATGCCTGGCGTCATTTGGTTTCCACGGCAATATTCCCAGCCTGATTATTTGCTATGGCAAACGCAAAGATAAGCTAATCAAAAGCGTGATCTTCGGTTCGCTGCTGGCGTTGGTGATTTATCTCTTCTGGCTGTATTGCACAATGGGGAATATTCCGCGAGAAAGCTTTAAGGCGATTATCTCTTCGGGCGGCAATGTTGATTCGCTGGTAAAATCGTTCCTCGGCACCAAACAGCATGGCATTATCGAGTTTTGCCTGCTGGTGTTCTCAAACTTAGCTGTTGCCAGTTCATTTTTTGGCGTCACGCTGGGGCTGTTCGATTATCTGGCGGATCTGTTTAAGATTGATAACTCCCACGCCGGACGTTGCAAAACCGTGCTGTTAACCTTCCTGCCACCCGCTTTGTTGTATCTGGTCTTCCCTAATGGCTTTATTTACGGGATCGGCGGTGCCGGGTTGTGCGCCACCATCTGGGCGGTGATTATCCCCGCGGTACTGGCTATCAAAGCCCGCAAGAAATTTCCCAACCAGATATTCACAGTTTGGGGCGGTAATCTTATTCCGGCGATTGTTATTCTCTTTGGCATAACCGTGATTTTGTGCTGGTTTGGTAACGTCTTTAATGTGTTACCCAAATTTGGTTAAGCACTTCAAAAAGCCAGCGGTCATTCGCTGGCTTTTTGCCTGTCAGGAAATCACTCATGTCCAAATGGCAACTCGCCTGATTCTCTTTCACCACGTATGCTTTGCGTCACCTTACCGTCAGGACGCTAGCCCATGTCCCGTTTTTTGATTTGTAGTTTTGCTCTGGTTTTACTTTATCCCGCAGGTATTGATATGTATCTGGTCGGCTTGCCACGCATTGCCGCCGATCTCAATGCCAGCGAAGCGCAGTTGCATATAGCTTTCTCGGTTTATCTGGCGGGGATGGCGGCAGCAATGCTGTTTGCCGGTAAAGTGGCCGATCGTTCAGGAAGAAAACCTGTCGCCATTCCCGGCGCGGCGCTATTTATTATCGCCTCTGTGCTCTGTTCACTGTCTGAAACCAGCACGCTATTTCTTGTCGGACGCTTTATGCAAGGGCTGGGCGCTGGCTGCTGTTATGTCGTCGCATTCGCGATTTTACGCGACACGCTGGATGATCGACGCAGAGCAAAAGTGCTGTCATTGCTCAATGGTATTACCTGCATCATTCCGGTGTTAGCTCCGGTACTCGGGCACCTGATTATGCTCAAATTTCCGTGGCAGAGCCTGTTCTGGACAATGGCGATGATGGGCATCACTGTACTCATGTTGTCTTTGTTTATTTTAAAAGAAACACGCCCTGCTGCACCTGCTGCTTCGGACAGACCACGAGAGAATACCGAGTCGCTGCTTAATCGTTTTTTCCTTAGCCGTGTGCTTATCACCACTCTCAGCGTTTCCGTGATTCTTACCTTCGTGAATACGTCGCCTGTATTGATGATGGAAATTATGGGCTTCGAACGTGGTGAATACGCCACCATTATGGCGTTAACCGCAGGCGTCAGCATGACCGTTTCGTTTTCCACGCCGTTTGCATTGGGAATTTTTAAGCCGCGCACACTGATGATCACCTCGCAAATGTTATTCCTGGCGGCGGGTATCATCCTTGCAGTTTCGCCTTCCCATGCGGTTTCGCTGTTTGGCATCACGCTGATTTGCGCCGGTTTCTCAGTGGGCTTCGGCGTGGCAATGAGCCAGGCATTAGGCCCGTTTTCATTACGCGCAGGCGTGGCCAGCTCGACGTTAGGCATTGCACAGGTTTGTGGCTCGTCACTGTGGATTTGGCTGGCGGCAGTGATTGGCATCAGCGCCTGGAATATGCTGATCGGGATTCTGATTGCCTGTAGCATAGTAAGCCTGTTGCTGATTATGCTCGTCGCACCTGGACGCCCTGTTGCCGCTCATGAAGAAATCCATCACCACGCTTGATCTCAATTTACTGCTCTGCCTGCAATTACTGATGCAGGAGCGCAGCGTGACCAAAGCGGCGAAGCGGATGAACGTAACACCTTCGGCAGTGAGTAAATCGCTGGCAAAGCTTCGGACATGGTTTGATGATCCGCTCTTTGTGAACTCCCCGTTGGGTCTGACGCCCACACCGCTGATGGTCAGCATGGAGCAAAATCTGGCGGAGTGGATGCAAATGAGCAATCAACTGCTGGACAAACCGCATCATGAAACGCCGCGCGGCCTGAAATTTGAGCTGGCGGCGGAGTCGCCGCTGATGATGATCATGTTTAATGCGCTATCGAAACAGATCTACCAGCGTTACCCCCAGGCGACTATTAAATTACGTAACTGGGATTACGATTCGCTGGATGCCATTACTCGTGGTGAAGTGGATATCGGTTTTTCCGGGCGTGAAAGTCATCCACGCTCCCGGGAACTGCTAAGTTCACTGCCGTTATCCATTGATTATGAAGTGCTATTTAGCGATTTACCCTGCGTCTGGCTGCGTAAAGATCATCCGGTGCTGAATGAAGCGTGGAACCTGGACTCGTTTCTGCGTTATCCGCATATCAGCATTTGCTGGGAACAGAGCGATACCTGGGCGCTGGACAATGTATTGCAAGAATCAGGACGCGAACGCACGATTGCTATGAGTCTACCGGAATTTGAGCAGGCGCTATTTATGGCGGCGCAGCCTGACAATCTGCTACTGGCGACCGCGCCACGCTACTGTCAGTACTACAACCAGCTCCACCAGCTTCCGCTGGTTGCTCTCCCTCTCCCGTTTGATGAAATCCAGCAAAAAAAGCTGGAAGTACCGTTTACTCTGCTGTGGCACAAACGGAATAGCCATAACCCGAAGATTGTCTGGTTACGAGAAACCATTAAAAATCTTTACGCCTCGATGGCATAATCAAGTTGTATGAAATACGACCATATCTCGCGTTTAAATGTAAAATATATGTAATAAGTTTATCCGAATCGAACTTTTCGCCGCTTTAGTCTGTCCATAGTTCCAGTAAATGATTACTCTTGTATTCATAATGGACCATTAAGCATGGAGCGAAAAATGGCGACTCACTTTGCCCGAGGAACGTTAACGGAAGGACATCTGATATCTGTTCGCCTACCCTCGCAGTGTCATCAAGAAACCCAAAATATTCCCCCTCATCGTCAAAGCCGTTTCCTGGCGTCCAGAGGTTTACTCGCAGAACTGATGTTCATGCTGTATGGCATTAGTGAATTGCCGGAAATCGTCACCCAGGCTAAAGGAAAGCCAGTTTTCCGCGATAAAAGTTTGCCATCATTTTCAATATCCTATGCCGGAAATATCGTCGGTGTGGCGTTAACAACCGAAGGCGAATGCGGCCTCGATATGGAACTCCAGCGCGCGACACGCGGGTTTCATAGCCCCCATGCACCCGATAACCCTATTTTTTCCAGCAATGAATCGTTATGGATCAGCAAACAGAACGATCCTAACGAAGCACGAGCGCAACTCATTACTTTGCGTCGAAGCGTGCTAAAACTTACCGGCGATGTACTGAATGACGACCCGCGCGATCTGCAATTGATGCCCATTGCGGGACGCCTGAAATGTGCCCATCTCAATCATGTAGAAGTATTATGCGACGCAGAGGACGTGCTGGTGTGGTCCGTGGCAGTCACTCCGGCAATTGAAAAGCTCAATGTCTGGGAGTTTGATGGCAAACAAGGCTGGAAAAGCCTGCCTGATATTCACAACCGTGCCAACAACCCCACCAGCCGGATGATGCGTTTTGCCCAGCTTTCTACCGTGAAGTCTTTTTCGCCAAATTAATAAACAACCACAGGAGTCATCATGTCTGAAAAATTGAAGGTGGTTACGTTATTGGGGAGCCTGCGTAAAGGTTCATTTAATGGCATGGTTGCACGTACGCTGCCGAAAATTGCCCCGGCGGATATGGAAGTCAACGCGTTGCCTTCCATTGCCGATATTCCCCTGTATGACGCAGATGTTCAGCAGGAAGAAGGCTTTCCCGCGACAGTTGAAGCTCTGGCGGAACAGATCCGTCAGGCTGACGGTGTGGTGATTGTCACGCCGGAATATAACTACTCGGTGCCGGGTGGGCTGAAAAATGCCATCGACTGGCTATCTCGCCTGCCGGATCAACCGTTGGCCGGTAAACCGGTGCTGATTCAGACCAGTTCAATGGGTGTGATTGGCGGCGCACGTTGTCAGTATCACCTGCGCCAGATTCTGGTCTTCCTCGATGCGATGGTAATGAACAAACCTGAGTTTATGGGCGGCGTGATTCAGAACAAAGTCGATCCGCAAACCAGAGAGGTGATTGATCAGGGAACGCTGGATCACCTGGCCGGGCAGTTAACTGCGTTTGGCGAGTTTATTCAGCGGGTGAAAATCTAAATAAAAAACCCGCCAGCAATAACGCATGGCGGGTTTTTTAGCGTGCTATCGATTTTAATGAGCGTCAATAAACACAATTTTCAGGATAAACAGCAGTGCAACGATGACTACGCACGGGCTTAGATCACGCAGACGTCCTGTGCCGATCTTCATCACGCAGTAGGAGATAAAGCCCAGCGCGATACCTTCGGTAATCGAGAAACTGAACGGCATCATCACAGCGGTAATAAACGCCGGAACGGATTCAGTCAGATCCTGCCATTTCACGCGTGCTAAACTGGAAGTCATCAGTACGCCAACGTAAATCAGCGCACCAGCAGCAGCATAGCCAGGCACCATTCCCGCCAGCGGCGACAAGAAGATAACCAGCAGGAACAGCAAACCAACAACCACTGCCGTCAGACCAGTACGACCGCCAACGGAAACACCAGAAGAAGATTCAATATACGCCGTGACAGAAGATGTACCGATAAACGAACCGGTAACAGAAGAGATACTGTCGACATACAGCGCCTGCTTCATGCGCGGGAATTTACCCTTTTCATCAGCCAGACCCGCCTTATCGGTCACGCCAATCAGGGTGCCGGAGGAGTCAAACAGGTTGACCAGCATGAAAGAGAAAATTACGCCTGCCAGGCCGAGGTTAAACGACCCGGCCAAATCCACGTGCCCCACCACCGTCATTACGCTCGGTGGCGCAGAGACGATGCCGTTGTAGTGCACATCACCCAGCATCCAGCCCAGAAGCGTCGTCACCACGATGGAAACCAGCACCGCCGCGTGAATGTTGCGCGAGGCCAGAATAGCAATGATGAAGAAGCCGAGGATACCCAGCAGTACGCTGTGAGATGTCAGGTTACCGATACTCACCAGCGTTTCCGGGTTAGCAACAATCACCCCCGCGTTTTTCAGCCCCATCATACCAATGAACAGACCGATACCGCTGGTAATGCCCACACGCAGACTTACTGGAATGTTGGCAATCATCCAGTAGCGAACGCGGAAAATAGTCAGCAGCAGCAGACCAATCGCGCCCCAGAAAATTGCGCCCATCCCGACTTGCCACGGCAAGCCCATCGCCTGCACCACTACAAAAGCGAAGAACGCGTTCAGGCCCATAGCGGGAGCCAGCGCGACTGGCAGGTTAGCAAACAGCCCCATCAGAATACTGCCGAACGCAGCAATCAGACAGGTGGTGACGAAGACGGCGCTGGTGTCCATGCCAGCTACGCCAAGAATTTGCGGGTTAACAAAAACGATGTAAACCATCGTCAGGAAAGTGGTAAAACCGGCGATCACTTCGGTCCGTGCCGTCGTGCCATGTTCGCGCAGTTTAAACACGCGTTCCAGCATCCCCTGGCCAGAAGCCTGGGTTGTGTGTTGTTGACTCATTATCTATTTCCGAACAAGGAGGGAAAATCCGTCGCTATCCTATACCAAAATGAGACAATATGGACGGCTGAAGATAACTTTTTTTAATTGTATTTGCTTATACGGCAACGATTGCGTCACTCAAATCTGCATGACGAAAACGTTAAACTAACGATAAAGGAAAGACATGTCCCAGATAGAAGCGGTATTTTTCGACTGCGACGGTACGCTGGTCGACAGCGAGGTTATTTGCTCTCGTGCCTATGTCACGATGTTCAAAGAGTTTGGCATTAACGTTGACCTTGAAGAGATTTTTACCCGCTTTAAAGGCGTAAAACTCTACGAAATCATCGACATCATTAGCAAAGAACAGGGCGTAGAAATAGTCCGTGCCGATGCCGAACACGTTTATCGTGCAGAGGTGGCGCGTCTGTTTGATAGCGAACTGGAGGTGATTGCGGGAGCAAACGCCTTACTGGAAAGCGTGAAAGTGCCGATGTGCGTCGTCTCTAACGGTCCGGTCAACAAAATGCAGCATTCACTCGGCAAACTCAACATGCTGCACTATTTCCCGGAAAAACTGTTCAGCGGTTACGACATTCAGCGTTGGAAACCCGATCCGGCATTAATGTTCCACGCCGCAAAAGCAATGAATGTGAACGTTGAAAACTGCATTCTGGTCGATGACTCCAGCGCAGGAGCACAGTCAGGAATCGATGCCGGTATGGAAGTGTTTTACTTCTGCGCTGACCCGCACAATAAGCCGATCGTTCATCCGAAAGTCACTACCTTTACCCATCTTTCGCAGTTGCCGGAACTGTGGAAGGCGCGTGGCTGGGATATTACACGGTAAATAAAGAAACCCGGTGATATGTTCACCGGGCAGATTACATATTCACATTTTTCCGGATGCGGCGTAAACGCCTTATCCGTCCTACAGTTAGCGTTACTTTTTCGGTTCTTTTTCTGCCAGCAGTTTATCCAGCTCATCACCGCCTACGTGGCGGAAATCTTGCCCCTTCACGTAGTAGAAGATGTATTCGCAGATATTCTGGCAGCGGTCACCAATACGTTCGATGGAGCGTGCACAGAACAGCGCGGTAAGTACGCTCGGAATGGTGCGCGAATCTTCCATCATGTAGGTCATCAGTTGACGAACAATACCTTCGTACTCCTGATCAACTTTTTTATCTTCACGATAGATTCGCACGGCTTCGTCAATGTCCATGCGCGCGAACGCGTCCAGCACGTCGTGCAGCATTTGGATGGTGTGACGCCCCAGCGACTCCAGACTGACTAACAATGGCTGATGCTGCTGGGAGAATTTCTCCAGCGCAGTACGGCAGATTTTGTCCGCCACATCACCAATACGCTCCAGCTCAGCGATAGTTTTACTGATCACCATCACCAGACGCAGGTCGCTCGCCGTCGGCTGACGTTTGGCAATAATGCGCACGCAGGCTTCATCGATCGCCACTTCCATCATGTTGACGTTTTTGTCGCCTTCGATCACGCGCTTCGCCAGATCGCTGTCCTGGTTGTGCATCGCAGTGATGGCATCGGTAAGCTGTTGCTCCACCATCCCGCCCATGGTCATCACCTGCGTGCGGATGCTTTCCAGTTCGGCGTTGAACTGGCCGGAAATATGTTTATTAAGATTGAGACTGTCCATAACGCACTCCTGAATCAACCGTAACGGCCGGTGATGTAGTCTTCTGTTTGTTTCTTCGCTGGCTTGGTGAACAGATCGTCCGTGTTGCTGAACTCAATCAATTCGCCCAGGTACATAAACGCCGTGTGGTCAGAACAACGCGCAGCCTGCTGCATGTTGTGAGTTACGATCACTACGGTGTAATCCTGCTTCAATTCGGTGATCAGCTCTTCAATACGCCCGGTGGAGATAGGGTCGAGTGCCGAACACGGTTCATCGAGCAACAACACTTCCGGGCGAATAGCGATACCACGCGCAATGCACAGACGTTGTTGCTGACCACCAGAGAGAGAGTAACCACTCTGGTGTAATTTATCTTTGGTTTCGTTCCACAATGCGGCCTTGGTCAATGCCCACTGTACACGCTCGTCCATGTCGGCACGGGAGAGTTTCTCAAACAGACGGACACCAAAGGCAATGTTGTCGTAAATGGACATCGGGAACGGCGTCGGTTTCTGGAACACCATGCCCACTTTCGCACGCAGCAGGGCGATATCCTGAGTGTTGGTCAGGATGTTGTCGCCATCAAGCAGAATTTCACCTTCCGCACGCTGCTCCGGATACAGTTCAAACATTTTGTTGAAGGTACGCAGCAGCGTCGATTTACCGCAGCCAGACGGCCCGATAAACGCCGTAACCTGGTTTTTAGCGATATCCAGGTTGATGTTTTTCAGGGCATGGAATTTGCCGTAGTAGAAGTTCAAATTACGAACCTGAATTTTACTCGGGGCAGTTTCAACCATACTCATTGCAATCTTTTCCTCATCGTGCCTGATGCACTTCGCTAATCAGGCTTACCGTAGGCCGGATAAGGCGTTCACGCCGCATCCGGCAAAGTGTTAACCGTGTTTATTCTTGGCAAAAACAACGCGCGCCAGAATGTTCAGCAGCAGTACGCACAGGGTAATGATCAACACACCAGCCCAGGCCAGTTGCTGCCATTCCGCAAACGGGCTCATCGCGAACTTAAAGATCGTTACCGGCAGGTTAGCGATCGGCTGCATCATGTCCGTGCTCCAGAACTGGTTGGAGAGCGCGGTAAACAGCAGCGGCGCGGTTTCACCCGCAATACGAGCAATCGCCAGCAGAATACCGGTCATAATCCCGGAGACCGACGCTTTCAGAGTAATCGCGGAGATCATCTTCCACTTCGGCGTCCCCAGCGCATAAGCCGCTTCACGCAGGCTGTCCGGCACCAGTTTCAGCATGTTCTCGGTGGTGCGGATAACAATCGGCACCTGCAACAGTGCCAGGGCAATCACGCCAGCCCAACCGGAGAAGTGCTCCATCTGAGCCACCACGATGGTATAAACAAACAGACCAACAACAATCGACGGCGCGGAGAGCAGAATGTCGTTAATGAAGCGAATAACTTCAGCCAGCCAGGATTTACGTCCATATTCCGCCAGATAAATCCCCGCCATAATCCCCAGCGGCGTACCGAATACCGTGGCCCACAAAATTAACAGGCCGCTACCCGCCAGGGCGTTCGCCAGGCCACCACCTTCTGTATTTGGCGGCGGCGTCATTTCGGTGAACAGCGCCAGAGACATACCGTCGATACCGCGGGTGATGGTGGACATTAAAATCCAGATCAGCCAGAACAGACCGAAAGCCATCGTCGCCATTGAGAGCGTCAGCGCAATACGGTTTTTGAGGCGGCGACGCGCCTGCATTTTGCGGCGGGATTCTGCCAGCGCCGCGGTAGTTTGTGTTTCAACCATAGCCATTAGCGTGCCCCCTCATTCTTAGCCAGGCGCATAATCATAAACTTCGATGCGGCCAGGACGATGAAGGTAATCACAAACAGGATCAGGCCGAGTTCCATCAGTGCAGCCACGTGCAGACCGGATTCTGCTTCCGCAAATTCGTTCGCCAACGCGGAAGTAATACTGTTACCTGGCATATACAGCGAGGCGCTGTCGAGCTGGTAGGTGTTACCGATGATAAAGGTCACCGCCATCGTTTCACCGAGCGCGCGCCCCAGACCCAGCATAATGCCGCCGATCACACCATTTTTGGTGAACGGAAGAACGATACGCCAGATAACTTCCCAGGTGGTGCAGCCGATACCGTAGGCTGACTCTTTCATCATCACCGGGGTTTGTTCGAAGACATCGCGCATTACCGCCGCAATGTACGGAATGATCATAATGGCGAGGATCACGCCCGCCGCGAGGATACCGATACCAAATGCCGGGCCGGAGAACAGCGCGCCAACAATCGGGATATTCGACATGATATTGCCGACTGGTTCCTGGAAGTAGACGGCAAACAGCGGTGCAAAAATAAACAGCCCCCACATGCCGTAAACGATACTTGGAATGGCTGCCAGCAGTTCAATGGCGATACCCAGCGGGCGCTTCAGCCAGCCTGGCGCAAGCTCTGTCAGGAACAGGGCAATCCCGAAACTCACCGGGACGGCGATCAGCAGCGCGATAAACGAAGTCACCAGCGTACCGTAGATCGGCACCAGCGCCCCGTAAATATCGTTCGGCGCATCCCACTCTTTGGTCCACAGGAAAGCCAGACCAAATTTCTGAATGCTCGGCCAGGAGGAGATGATCAGAGAGACAATAATGCCACCCAACATCAATAGCACAATCAGCGCCGCCAGTTTTACCAGCACGCTGAAAATTATGTCGCCCTTTTTACCCGGTGGGTTAAAAGCAGGCTTGGTTGCAGCCATAAGTTACTCTTCAGTTAAACGCGTTTACAAAGTCATTTTGTAATGCCGGATACGGTGTAAAACGCCTTATCCGGCCTGGAGTTTTATTAGTACAGCGGCTTACCGCTACTGTCTTTAATATTGGTCTTCCACGCAGCGCGAACCTGTTCAACTACGCTATCCGGCAGGCTGGCGTAATCCAGGTCGTTGGCCTGTTTAGCTCCGGTTTTGTATGCCCAGTCGAAGAACTTCAGCACTTCTGCACCTTGCTCTGGTTTCTTCTGATCTTTGTGAACCAGAATGAACGTGGTAGAGGTGATCGGCCACGCATCTTCGCCTTTCTGGTTGGTCAGATCCTGAGCGAATGTTTTGCTCCAGTCTGCGCCTTTTGCCGCATTTGCGAAGTTCTCTTCGGTCGGCGCAACAGGTTTACCATCAGCGGAGATCAGTTTGGTGTAGGCGAGGTTGTTTTGCTTCGCGTAAGCATATTCAACGTAGCCAATTGCCCCAGGCAGACGCTGAACAAATGCGGCAATACCGTCGTTACCTTTACCACCCAGACCGATCGGCCATTTTACGGTAGAGCCAGTACCAACGCTGTTTTTCCACTCTTCATTTACTTTCGCCAGGTAGCTGGTGAAAACGAAAGAAGTCCCGGAGCCATCTGCGCGGCGCACCACGGCGATGTTCTGTGAAGGCAGTTTCAGACCCGGATTCAGTTTGACGATCGCTTCGTCATCCCACTTTTTAATTTTGCCCAGGTAGATGTCACCGAGGGTTTTACCATCCAGCACCAATTCGCCAGATTTAAGACCCGGCAGGTTAACTGCCAGCACGACGCCGCCAATCACGGTCGGAAATTGGAACAGTCCTTCCTGAGCCAGTTTTTCGTCAGACAGCGGTGCGTCAGAAGCACCGAAATCAACGGTGTTAGCGATAATCTGTTTTACGCCACCAGAAGAACCAATCCCCTGGTAGTTAACTTTATTACCGGTTTCTTTCTGATAAGTGTCAGCCCATTTGGCATACACCGGCGCAGGGAAGGTTGCACCTGCACCTGTCAGGCTTGCTTCTGCAAACACAGAGAAAGCACTCATCGATAAGGTCGCGGCGACAACAGTTGCGACGGTGGTACGCATAACTTTCATAATGTCTCCTGGGAGGATTCATAAAGCATTGTTTGTTGGCTACAAGAAGCAAAATAGGACAAACAGGTGACAGTTATATGTAAGGTTTATGACAGTTTTATGACAGAGAAAGAAAGTCTTCACTCTTATTTAAATAACCATTTAAATTCAGTATGTTACAAATATTAATAAAGAAGAGATAACAGAAAATTTTCACTCTGTGACAGTGAAAAAATAGCCGAAGATGACGATTTGTCACATGACGTGGGCTGGATGTTTGATTAAAAACATAACAGGAAAAAATGCCCTGCGAAAGCAGGGCATCTGTGTATTACTCAACCGTAACCGATTTTGCCAGGTTACGCGGCTGGTCAACGTCGGTGCCTTTGATCAGCGCGACGTGGTACGCCAATAGTTGCAGCGGAACGGTATAGAAGATCGGAGCAATCACTTCTTCCACATGCGGCATCTCGATGATGTGCATGTTATCGCTGCTCACAAATCCTGCATCCTGATCGGCAAAGACGTACAACTGACCGCCACGCGCACGAACTTCTTCGATGTTGGATTTTAGTTTTTCCAGCAGTTCGTTGTTCGGTGCAACGACGATAACCGGCATATCAGCGTCAATCAGCGCCAGCGGGCCGTGTTTCAGTTCGCCCGCAGCATAGGCTTCGGCGTGAATGTAGGAGATCTCTTTCAGCTTCAATGCGCCTTCCAGCGCGATGGGGTACTGATCGCCACGGCCCAGGAACAACGCGTGGTGTTTATCAGAGAAATCTTCCGCCAGAGCTTCAATACGTTTGTCCTGAGACAGCATCTGCTCGATACGGCTCGGCAGCGCCTGCAGACCATGCACGATGTCATGTTCAATGGAGGCATCCAGGCCTTTCAGGCGGGACAGTTTTGCCACCAGCATCAACAGCACAGTTAACTGAGTGGTGAATGCTTTGGTGGACGCCACGCCAATTTCAGTACCTGCGTTGGTCATCAGCGCCAAATCGGATTCACGAACCAGAGAAGAGCCTGCAACGTTACAGATCGCCAGCGAGCCGAGATATCCCAGCTCTTTCGACAGGCGCAGGCCAGCCAGTGTATCCGCGGTTTCTCCCGACTGCGACAGGGTGATCATCAGACTGTTACGGCGAACAGCAGATTTGCGATAGCGGAATTCAGAGGCGATTTCGACGTCGCACGGAATACCAGCCAGCGATTCAAACCAGTAACGGGAAACCATACCTGAATTGTACGAAGTACCACAGGCGAGGATCTGAATATGCTCAACCTTCGACAGCAGTTCATCTGCGTTCGGCCCCAGTTCACTTAGATCCACCTGACCGTGGCTGATACGCCCGGCAAGAGTGTTTTTGATCGCGTTCGGCTGTTCGTAGATCTCTTTCTGCATGTAATGACGGTAAATGCCTTTATCGCCCGCATCATATTGCAGATTGGATTCGATATCCTGGCGTTTAACTTCCGCGCCAGATTTATCGAAGATGTTTACTGAACGGCGAGTGATTTCCGCAATATCACCCTCTTCAAGGAAGATAAAGCGACGGGTCACCGGCAGCAGTGCCAGTTGGTCAGAAGCGATAAAGTTTTCGCCCATGCCAAGGCCGATAACCAGCGGACTACCGGAACGAGCCGCCAGCAGGGTATCCGGGTGACGGGTATCCATAATTACCGTACCGTAAGCGCCACGCAGTTGCGGGATAGCACGCAGAACAGCTTCACGCAGGGTGCCGCCCTGTTTCAGTTCCCAGTTAACCAAATGCGCAATCACTTCGGTGTCGGTTTCAGAAACGAAGGTATAGCCACGCGCTTTTAACTCTTCACGCAGTGGTTCATGGTTTTCGATGATGCCGTTATGCACCACCACAATGTGTTCAGAAACATGCGGATGCGCATTCACTTCTGAAGGTTCACCGTGGGTCGCCCAACGGGTATGAGCAATACCCGTTCCGCCATGCAGAGGATGTTCTTCCGCTGCCTGGGCCAGCATTTGCACTTTACCGAGACGACGCAGACGGGTCATATTACCGTCCGCATCGACTACTGCCAGGCCAGCAGAGTCATAACCGCGGTATTCCAGACGACGTAAACCTTCAAGAAGGATTTCAGCTACATCACGTTGCGCGATCGCGCCAACAATTCCACACATAGTTTTTAATTCCGATTGATATCGTTGTCGGTCAACCTGTATGCCCGTTTTTCCGGGCGCCCCGAGCCTTGTAGAGAGTGGGGTTATTTTTATTGTTACTGCTTGCAGGCGGGAGATTATGTTATCTCCTCATCCCAGGAGGCCGGATTACCCGGCCAGAATTACTTTTTCTTTACTGGACGACGCCAACCTTCTTTTTGCGACTGCGGCACGCGGCTAATTGCCAGAGCGTTTTCGCCAACATTGCGCGTTACGGTAGTACCCGCAGCAATAGTCGCGCCTTTACCAACCGTTACCGGTGCAACAAGTTGGGTGTCAGAGCCGACAAACACATCGTCGCCAATAATGGTTTTAAATTTATTCGCACCATCATAGTTGCAGGTAATGGTTCCTGCACCGATGTTAACGTTATCACCGATTTCCGCATCGCCCAGATAAGTCAGATGACCGGCTTTTGAACCTTTACCCAGACGCGCTTTTTTCATCTCAACAAAGTTACCGACGTGTGCGCCTTCAAGCAGCTCTGCCCCCGGGCGCAGACGGGCAAACGGGCCAATGGTACAGGCCGCTGCCAGATTCGCGTCTTCCACCACTGTATATGGGCTGATTTCGCAATCATCACCAATCACGCTGTTTTTAATCACGCAACCAGTGCCAATTTTCACGCGATTGCCGAGAGTAACATTACCCTCGATGATAACGTTAGTATCAATTTCAACATCACGCCCGTGAGTAAGCGTTCCGCGCAGATCAAAACGGGCCGGATCGCGTAGCATAACCCCTGCCAACAGCAGTTTTTCAGCCTGTTCGGACTGATAAACGCGCTCCAGACGGGAGAGTTGCAGGCGGTTATTCACGCCTTCAACTTCGCTTAAGCGTTGCGGATGTACAGCGACGATTTCACGCCCTTCCTGATACGCCAGCGCAATAATATCGGTGATGTAGTATTCGCCCTGAGCGTTATTGTTAGTCAGCTTCGCCAGCCAGCGTTTCATATCTGCGCCGTTGGCGATCAGAATGCCGGTGTTGATTTCCTGAATCTGACGCTGCTCATCGGTGGCATCTTTATGTTCAACAATGCCAGTAACTTTGCCGTTTTCACGGGTGATACGACCATAACCGGTCGGGTCATCCAGTTTCACCGTCAACAGACCAATGCCGCCCTGCGGTTTAGCATCACGCAGACGCTGGAGTGTTTCGACAGAGATCAGCGGTACGTCGCCGTAAAGCATTAAAATGTCTTCATCATCGGCAAAGAAAGGCGCAGCCTGCTGCATCGCATGACCAGTACCCAGTTGCTCTGCCTGAAGTACCCAGTTCAGGTTGTCATCTTTCAGCGCCTGTTTAAGCAGATCGCCACCGTGACCATACACCAGATGAACGTGTGCTGCGCCTAATTCATTCGCAGCATCAATGACATGCTGAACCATCGCTTTCCCGGCAAGGGTATGCAGCACTTTCGGAAGATCGGAATACATGCGAGTGCCTTTGCCCGCGGCAAGGATCACTACGCTCATAGCATTATTCAACATACGCGTCCTGACTGTAATTTGAGAACGAATTTAAACCGCTTCACCTTGAAAAAACTACATTTTTTTCATCGTGAAATGGACAGAGGATAAATTGTTCAATAACGGATTATCCTCGCTGGCGAAAGCACCATTTTCGACCATCGTCACGCCTTTTGTCTGCATAAAAGTAAGGCATCACCTTCATTTAAGCGTCAGCCTGATGTTTTTGCTCTTATTTCGATCAATGAATAAACAAGAAAACCAACGAAGGATTTCGCTGAGTTATAAAGACGGTTTAATTGCGGGATATAAAAACATAGCAGAACAAATCTCGCGGCGACGCGCGAAAAAAAGCCAGCCTGTTTCCAGACTGGCTTTTGTGCTTTTCAAGCCGGTGTTACATCGCTTTTTTAGTCAACTCGATAACGCGCAACTGCGCGATCGCTTTGGCCAGTTCCGCAGACGCCTGAGCGTAATCTACGTCGCCGTGAGAGCTGCTAATGTGCTCTTCAGCCTTACGTTTCGCTTCCATGGCTCGCGCTTCGTCGAGATCCTGGCCGCGAATTGCGGTGTCGGCCAGAACGGTCACGTTGCCAGGCTGCACTTCAAGAATGCCGCCAGACAGATAGATAAACTCTTCGTGACCGTGCTGTTTCACGATGCGAATCATACCAGGCTTAATGGCGGTGAGCAGCGGTGCGTGGCCCGGGTAAATTCCCAGTTCACCTTCGCTACCCGTTACCTGGATTTTCTCGACCAGACCAGAGAACATTTGTTGCTCTGCGCTGACGACGTCCAGGTGGTAAGTCATTGCCATATCACCCTCCGATTAAGGCGTTAAAGTTTTTTGGCTTTTTCCACAGCTTCTTCGATGGAACCGACCATGTAGAACGCCTGCTCCGGCAGGTGATCGTATTCGCCTTCCATGATGCCTTTAAAGCCACGGATGGTGTCTTTCAAGGAGACGTATTTACCCGGAGAACCGGTGAATACTTCTGCCACGAAGAACGGCTGGGACAGGAAGCGCTGGATCTTACGAGCGCGCGCTACCACCAGTTTATCTTCTTCAGACAGTTCATCCATACCCAGGATGGCGATGATGTCTTTCAGTTCCTGATAACGTTGCAGGATGGACTGTACGCCACGCGCGGTGTCGTAGTGTTCCTGACCAACTACCAGCGGGTCCAACTGACGGCTGGTGGAGTCCAGCGGGTCAACGGCCGGGTAGATACCCAGAGACGCGATCTGACGGCTCAGTACCACGGTTGCGTCAAGGTGCGCAAAGGTGGTGGCCGGTGATGGGTCAGTCAAGTCATCCGCAGGTACGTATACCGCCTGAACGGAGGTGATAGAACCTGTTTTGGTGGAGGTGATACGTTCCTGCAGAACACCCATCTCTTCCGCCAGGGTCGGCTGATAACCTACCGCTGAAGGCATACGGCCAAGCAGTGCGGATACTTCCGTACCGGCCAGGGTGTAACGATAGATGTTGTCAACGAACAGCAGAACGTCACGACCTTCGTCACGGAATTTCTCCGCCATGGTCAGGCCGGTCAGTGCAACGCGCAGACGGTTTCCCGGCGGCTCGTTCATCTGGCCATACACCAGGGATACTTTATCGATAACGTTGGAGTCGGTCATTTCGTGGTAGAAGTCGTTACCCTCACGAGTACGTTCACCTACGCCCGCAAACACAGAGTAACCGGAGTGCTCGATCGCGATGTTACGAATAAGCTCCATCATGTTTACGGTTTTACCAACACCCGCACCACCGAACAGACCAACTTTACCGCCCTTCGCGAACGGACACATCAGGTCGATAACTTTGATACCGGTTTCCAGCAGTTCCTGAGAGTTTGACAGCTCTTCGTAGGAAGGTGCTGCGCGGTGAATCGCCCAACGCTCTTCTTCACCGATCTCGCCTTTCATGTCGACCGGTTCGCCCAGTACGTTCATGATACGGCCCAGAGTCGCTTTACCTACCGGGACTTCGATCGGGTGTTCGAGGTCTTTTACATCCAGACCGCGACGCAGACCGTCGGAGGAACCCATTGCGATGGTACGCACGATACCGCCGCCGAGCTGCTGCTGAACTTCCAGCACCAGACGCTCATTACCATTTTGCACCTCAAGAGCATCGTACACGCGCGGTACGGCATCCTGAGGGAATTCGACGTCAACTACGGCGCCGATTACCTGGACAATCTTTCCAGTAGCCATCTTAAATCCTCTACGAAATAACCTGTTTAAACCGCGGCGGCCCCCGAGACGATCTCGGTGAGTTCCTGAGTAATGCTGGCCTGACGAGCTTTGTTGTATACCAACTGCAGCTCTTTAATCAGGCTGCCGCCATTGTCGGTCGCGGCTTTCATCGCCACCATACGGGCGGCCTGCTCGCTGGCCAGGTTTTCAACCACGCCCTGATAAACCTGAGATTCGACATAACGACGCAGCAGGGTATCCAGCAACGCCTTCGGATCGGGTTCGTACAGGTAATCCCAGGATTTATGTTTCAGATCATCATCATCTGACGCCGGTAACGGCAGCAGTTGGCTGATAGTCGGAACCTGAGACATGGTGTTAATAAATTTGTTGCTGACAATGTAAAGCTTGTCCAGACGGCCTTCGTCGTAGGCCTGCAACATCACTTTTACCGGACCGATCAGTTCGGACAGGGAAGGGTTATCCCCCATACCTGTAACCTGGGCAACAACATTGCCGCCCACGGAGTTGAAGAACGACACACCTTTCGAGCCGATCATTGCGAGGTCGCATTGAACGCCTTTGTCGGTCCAGGTCTTCATTTCCGCCAGCAGTTTTTTGAACAGGTTAATGTTCAAACCACCGCACAAACCACGGTCGGTCGACACCACCAGGTAGCCCACGCGTTTAACGTCGCGATCTTCCAGGTATGGGTGCTTATATTCCAGATTACCGTGTGCAAGGTGACCAATCACTTTGCGCATGGTTTCTGCATAAGGACGGCTGGCCGCCATGCGATCCTGCGATTTACGCATTTTGGAAGCGGCGACCATCTCCATCGCTTTAGTGATCTTTTGCGTGTTCTGGACGCTTGCGATCTTACTACGTATCTCTTTTGCGCCGGCCATGAGCTTCTCCTCAATGCCTTGCGGCCTGCCCTAAGGCAAGCCGCCAGACGTTACCAGGATTGGGTTGCTTTGAAGGAATCGAGGATGCCTTTCAGCTTGCCTTCGATTTCGTCGTTGTAGCCACCGGTCTGGTTGATCTCTTGCATCAACGGAGCGTGATCACGGTCGACGTAAGCCAGCAGAGCGGCTTCGAAGCTGCCGATTTTCGACAGTTCAACATCCGCCAGGTAACCACGTTCTGCTGCGAACAGAACCAGAGACTGCTGCGCAACGGACATCGGCGCATACTGTTTCTGTTTCAGCAGTTCGGTCACTTTCTGACCGTGGTCAAGCTGCTTACGCGTTGCATCGTCAAGGTCGGATGCAAACTGAGAGAACGCTGCCAGTTCACGATACTGCGCCAGAGCGGTACGGATACCACCGGACAGTTTTTTCATGATCTTGGTCTGTGCTGCCCCACCAACACGGGATACGGAGATACCCGGGTTAACCGCAGGACGAATACCGGCGTTGAACAGGTTGGTTTCCAGGAAGATCTGACCATCGGTAATAGAGATTACGTTGGTCGGAACGAACGCAGAAACGTCACCAGCCTGAGTTTCGATAATCGGCAGCGCGGTCAGAGAACCGGTTTTCCCTTTCACTTCACCTTTGGTGAAAGCTTCAACGTATTCGGCGTTAACACGCGCAGCACGCTCCAGCAGACGAGAGTGGAGGTAGAATACGTCACCCGGGAATGCTTCACGTCCTGGCGGACGACGGAGCAGCAGGGAGATCTGACGGTAAGCAACAGCCTGTTTAGACAGGTCATCGTAAATGATCAGCGCATCTTCACCACGGTCACGGAAGTATTCGCCCATTGCGCAACCCGCATACGGTGCCAGGTATTGCAGTGCAGCGGATTCAGACGCGGTTGCTACCACAACGATGGTGTTAGCCAGTGCGCCGTGCTCTTCCAGTTTACGTACCACGTTAGAAATGGTGGACGCTTTCTGACCGATAGCAACATAGATACATTTGATACCGGAATCGCGCTGGTTGATGATGGCATCGATAGCCAGTGCGGTTTTACCGGTCTGACGGTCACCGATGATCAATTCACGCTGACCACGACCGATTGGGATCATGGAGTCAACAGCTTTATAACCAGTCTGTACCGGCTGATCTACGGACTGACGTTCGATAACGCCCGGAGCGATAGCTTCTACAGCAGAGAAGCCGTCGTGATCCAGCGGACCTTTACCGTCGATTGGCGCACCCAGAGTGTTAACCACACGGCCCAGCAGGCCACGGCCAACCGGAACTTCCAGGATACGGCCAGTACACTTAACTTTCATGCCTTCGGCAAGGTCAGCGTACGGACCCATAACAACCGCACCTACAGAGTCGCGCTCGAGGTTCAGTGCGATAGCGTAACGGTTACCCGGCAGGGAGATCATTTCACCCTGCATACAATCGGCCAGGCCGTGGATGCGGATAACACCGTCACTTACAGAAACAATAGTACCTTCGTTGTGAGCTTCACTCACAACATTGAACTGAGCAATGCGCTGCTTGATCAGTTCGCTGATTTCGGTGGAATTCAGTTGCATGCTCCAGTCCCCTTAAGACTGCAAGACGTCTGCAAGGCGCTCAAGACGACCGCGTACGCTGCCATCAATGACCATATCACCCGCTCGGATGATAACGCCTGCCATTACAGACTTATCGATTTTGCAATTCAGCTTAACTTTGCGTGACAGACGTTTTTCCATCGCAGCAGAAATTTTCGCGAGCTGTTGTTCACTCAGCGCGGCAGCGGAAATGACGTCTACCTCAGCGGTAGCCTCACTCACAGCACGCAGGTGAATAAACTGCTCCAGAACATCCGGGAGCGCGTTAAGACGACCATTTTCAGCCATAACCCGAATCAGGTTCTGACCGTTTTCGTCCAGTTGCTCACCACAAACTGCGATAAACGACCCGGCGAGCGTTTCTGGTGCCAGTGCACCAGACAGAAGCTCTGCCATCTGTTCGTTTTTGGTTACCTCGGCGGCAAACGCCAGCATGTCCTGCCAGCGTTCTACACTTTGGTGTTCGACGGCAAAGTCAAAAGCTGCTTTGGCGTAGGGGCGAGCTACCGTAATAAATTCAGACATCAGCCCCTCCCTCCTTACAGTTCAGCGACAAGTTTATCCACGATGTCGCTGTTAGCAGCTTCATCCACGGAACGTTCGATGATCTTCTCGGCGCCAGCAACAGCCAGGATAGCAACTTGCTTACGCAGCTCTTCACGGGCACGTTTACGCTCGGCTTCAATTTCCGCCTGCGCCTGAGCCACGATTTTAGTACGTTCCTGTTCTGCCTCAGCTTTAGCTTCGTCCAGAATCTGAGAGCGACGTTTGTTCGCCTGCTCGATGATTACCTGGGCTTCCGCTTTCGCTTTTTTCAGCTGGTCGGTCGCGCTGGCCTTTGCAAGGTCAAGGTCCTTGTGTGCTCGTTCTGCGGAAGCAAGACCGTCAGCAATTTCTTTTTGACGTTTTTCGATGGCAGCCATTAATGGCGGCCATACGTACTTCATGCAGAACAGAACGAACAGGACAAACGCGATGGCCTGGCCGAGGATTGTTGCGTTAAGATTCACAGCACAATGCCTCTATTTAGTTAACGTTCTGATATTGCTCTTTAAATAAAAGCAACGCTTACTACGCGACAGCGAACATCACGTACAGACCCAGACCTACAGCGATCATCGGGATAGCATCCACCAGACCCATAACGATAAAGAACTGAGTACGCAGCAGTGGAATCAGATCCGGTTGACGCGCTGCGCCTTCCAGGAATTTACCCCCGAGGATGCCGATACCGATCGCAGCACCGATTGCCGCCAGACCCATCATCACAGCGGCAGCCATGTACAGCAGATCCATATTCAGGTTTTCCATGACAGTCTCCAGTTTGTTTCAGTTAAAACGTAGTAGTGTTGGTAAATTAATGTTCTTCAGACGCCATCGACAGATAGACGATCGTCAGAACCATGAAGATGAAGGCTTGCAGCGTAATAATCAGGATGTGGAAAATGGCCCACGGCACATTCAGGATCCACTGTGACCACCACGGCAACAGACCAGCAATCAGAATGAAAATCAGCTCACCCGCGTACATGTTACCGAACAGTCGCAAACCGAGTGAAACAGGTTTGGACAGCAGGCTTACCCCTTCAAGGATTAAGTTGACAGGAATGAACGCCCAGTGATTGAACGGCTGCAGCGTCAACTCTTTCGTGAAGCCGCCGATGCCTTTCATTTTGATGCTGTAGAACAGAATCAGGATAAATACGCCCAGTGCCATAGACAGCGTTACGTTCACGTCAGCAGACGGAACCACACGCAGAGCAGGCAGCCCCAGTACATGTTCAGCAATGTACGGCAGCAGATCGATAGGCAGTAAGTCCATCAGGTTCATCAGGAACACCCAGACAAAAATCGTCAGGGCCAGCGGAGCAATCAGCTTACTTTTGCCATGGTACATGTCTTTCACGCTACCATTAACAAAGCCGATTACCAGCTCAATCGCGGTCTGAAACTTACCTGGTACGCCGCTGGTTGCCTTTTTGGCTACGCTACGGAATAAAACCAGGAACAACAGACCCAGCACCACCGAGAAGAACATGGAGTCAATATTAATTGTCCAGAAGGTGGCTGGGGGGTTATGCGGATCCACCAGCGAGAATGTACGCAGGTCCAGCTGAAGGTTATTCAGGTGGTGTCCTATGTAATCCTGCGGCGTCATATTTTCTGAAGCCATGATGCCTTTTACCCTTTGTTGTTAATTACAGCCGGCGCCAGTATCTGAACCACCAGCACCAAAACCCACGTAACGATCAGCGGCAAGAATACCGCCTTTAAAACCGCCAACGCCACCACCAGTAACACCAACATTGCCAGAACTTTGAAAGCTTCGCCTAAAGCGAATGTCCAGGCTACCCGGCCTTTCGCTGGTGTATGCGCCTGGTGACGCCAGGCAAATATCATAAACAAAACGTTAGGCAGAAAGACTGCCAGGCCCCCGCTTAACGCAGAGACGCCCCAGAAGGGGTCTTTGAGGCTGAACAGCAATCCACTTGCTATCACCACCAGTAACTGAACGAGCAGAAGCTTCCGAGCAACGTTTCGACTCAAGAGCGACACAGACATCACGTTTTTCACTCCTGCTCCCTTCGAGGTATGCCGCGTGTCGTATAAAACTTTCTTTAAGGCTTAGAGTCAAGCATCAAAAAGCGGTCAAATTATACGGTGCGCCCCCGTGATTTCAAACAATAAGTAGCCAAAAGGTGAATAAATGTTTAAATATTTTTCCAGTGCATACAATTGCGACTTTTCTGCTAACCATGTCGGATCATGAAAAACTGTAAATAACGCGTAAACACTGGTGATAAAGCGTGCTTCAGATCACATATCGCGCATGTTCGCGCACAGCATATTTATTTACTTGGCAAATGATGCCATTGCAAGCTTCTGATATTTCAGTCTAAAAACAGATACTGTTTTCATAAATGACATTTACATAACAAAAACCAGCCATTGACATTCTTAATAATATTTTAACAGCAAGTTATGCTTCTTAGCGCCGATTTTTAGCCGGCTGATATTTTCACTAATGACTTATTTTCTGCTTATCAAAAAAAGCCACGTTACAGTATTGAATCAAAATCGTGAACGTGGCGTTAAATGTAACCAGTTATATCAGTAAAAAACCCGGTTGTTGTTAACAGTCAAACCGATTAATTTTTTATGATTTTTTTGATAAAAATTAAATTTTATTTGCTTTAATCACCACCAGATGACGTTCGCCATCCAGAGCCGGAACCTGAAGTTTAACCACTGATTCAACCTGATATTCTGCTGGTAGCAGGGCCATTTCATCTTCTGGCATTTGGCCTTTCAGCGCATAAAAACGACCTTGTTCACCAGGAAGATGATGGCACCAGCTCACCATATCGTTCAGAGAGGCAAAAGCACGGCTAATCACACCATCAAACGGTGGCTCTGACGGAAACTCTTCTACCCTACTCTGTACTGGCTCAATGTTCTCCAGTTTTAACTCATGTTGCACCTGACGAAGGAAGCGCACGCGTTTACCGAGGCTATCCAGCAACGTGAAGTGGGCCTCAGGACGCACAATAGAGAGTGGAATACCTGGCAGACCCGGTCCTGTACCGACATCGATAAAACGTTCACCTTGCAGATACGGTGCCACGACAATGCTGTCGAGAATATGGCGTACCAGCATCTCATTAGGATCGCGGACCGAAGTCAGGTTGTACGCCTTATTCCATTTATGCAGCATATTTACGTAGGCAATAAGCTGATTTTTCTGGTGATCGGTAAGCGAAATTCCTGCGTCTTTCAGCAGTGAAGAGAGTTTGTTGAGCACGGTGATTACCTGTTCTTGATGCGTTGCCCGGTAAGCGGGTGCTTACCAGGCATTTTTAATGCGTTATGCGCTACGACGCAGCATACCTTGTTTTTTCAGCCACACCAGCAGAATGGAGATGGCCGCAGGCGTGACGCCAGAAATACGCGAAGCCTGACCAATAGAGGCCGGTTTGTGATCGTTGAGTTTAGCGATCACTTCGTTAGACAGACCGGATACCTGGCGGTAATCCAGTGTCGCAGGCAGCAGTGTGTTCTCGTTACGCTGCTGTTTTTCGATCTCATCCTGTTGGCGCGCAATATAACCCTCATATTTAACCTGAATCTCAACCTGTTCCGCCGCCTGCTCGTCTGTCAACGCAGGGGCAAACGGCGTCAGCGAGGTTAATTTTTCATAGGTCATTTCCGGACGACGCAACAGATCTTCACCACTGGCTTCACGGGAAAGCGGCGCAGTCAGGTGAGCATTCACTTCGGCAGCAGCTTCCGCCGACGGGGTTACCCAAGTGGATTTCAGACGCTGACGCTCACGCTCGATATTTTCGAGTTTCTCGTTAAAGCGCGCCCAACGTTCATCGTCAACCAGCCCCAGCTCACGTCCGATTTCAGTCAGACGCAGGTCGGCGTTATCTTCGCGCAGCATCAGACGATATTCCGCACGAGAGGTAAACATACGATACGGTTCTTTAGTACCCAGTGTGCAGAGGTCATCTACCAGTACGCCGAGGTACGCCTGGGAGCGCGCCGGTGCCCAGCCTTCTTTGTCTGCAGACAGGCGAGCGGCGTTAAGACCGGCCAGCAAACCTTGCGCCGCCGCTTCTTCGTAACCTGTAGTGCCATTAATTTGACCGGCAAAGAACAGCCCCTGGATAAACTTACTCTCCAGCGTAGGTTTCAGGTCACGCGGATCGAAGAAGTCATATTCAATGGCATAACCCGGACGCACGATCTTCGCGTTTTCCATCCCCTGCATGGAGCGGACGATTTGCATCTGCACATCGAACGGCAGGCTGGTGGAGATACCGTTCGGATAAATTTCGTTAGACGTTAACCCTTCTGGCTCAAGGAAGATCTGATGCTGGTTTCTGTCAGCAAAGCGCATGACTTTGTCTTCGATCGACGGACAGTAGCGTGGGCCGACACCTTCGATCACTCCGGCATACATCGGACTGCGATCGAGGTTACTGCGGATCACGTCATGCGTTTTTTCGTTGGTATGGGTGATGTAGCACGGCACCTGCTGTGGATGCTGGGCCGCATTGCCCATAAACGAGAACACCGGCATCGGGTTATCGCCATGCTGTTGTGCAAGGACGCTAAAGTCGATGGTACGCGCATCAATACGCGGCGGTGTCCCGGTTTTCAGACGACCAACACGCAGCGGAAGTTCACGTAAACGGCGCGAGAGCGGAATGGATGGAGGATCGCCAGCACGACCACCGCTGTAATTATCCAGACCGATATGAATCTTACCGTCAAGGAAAGTCCCGACAGTAAGAACGACAGCTTTGGCACGGAATTTCAGGCCCATTTGGGTAACAGCGCCGACCACGCGATCGTTTTCGACAATAAGATCTTCAACCGCCTGCTGGAAGATCATCAGGTTCGGTTGATTCTCCAAAGCAGTACGTACCGCTTGACGATAGAGCACGCGATCCGCCTGTGCCCGGGTAGCCCGAACCGCTGGCCCCTTGCTGGCGTTTAGTATCCTAAACTGAATACCTGCATGGTCGATCGCTTTTGCCATCAGACCGCCGAGTGCATCCACTTCTTTTACCAGATGTCCCTTCCCAATACCGCCGATCGCCGGGTTGCAGCTCATCTGCCCCAGAGTGTCGATATTGTGTGTCAAAAGCAGAGTCTGTTGACCCATACGCGCCGCGGCCATCGCTGCCTCGGTGCCTGCATGACCCCCGCCAATGATGATGACGTCAAAAGGATCCGGATAAAACATGGTGATTGCCTCGCATAACGCGGTATGAAAATGGATTGAAGCCCGGGCCGTGGATTCTACTCAACTTTGACGGCTTGAGAAAGACCTGGGATCCTGAGTATTAAAAAGAAGATCTTTTTATTTAGAGATCTGTTCTATTGTGATCTCTTATTAGGATCGACCTGGTCTGTGGATAACAAGGATCTGGCTTTTAAGATCAATGACCTGCTGAGGATCATTAGCTGTGAATGATCGGTGATCCTGGTCAGTATAAGCTGGGATCAGAATGCGGAGTTATACACAACTCAAAAACTGAACAACAGTTGTTCTTTGGATAACTACCGGTTGATCCAAGCTTCCTACCAGAGTTATCCACAGTAGATCGCACGATCTGTATAGTTATTTGAGTAAATTAACCCACGATCCCAGCCATTCTTCTGCCGGATCTTCCGGAATGTCATGATCAAGGATGTTGATCTTCAGTGTTTCGCCAATCTGTTTCGCACCGGAATTTTTGAGTTCAGCATCGAGTTTATCGATAGCACCACAAAAAGTGTCGTATTCACGACTACCAATGCCGATTGCGCCAAAGCGTACCGCAGAAAGATCGGTTTTTTGTTCCAGCAATGCTTCATAGAAAGGAGAGAGGTTGTCCGGAATGTCTCCGGCACCGTGGGTAGAACTGATAACCAGCCAGATCCCAGAGGTAGATAACTCTTCTAACAACGGGCCGTGCAGCGTTTCGGTGGTAAAACCTGCCTCTTCCAGCTTTTCAGCCAGGTGTTCTGCCACATATTCGGCACCACCGAGGGTGCTGCCGCTGATAAGAGTAATATCTGCCATAAACCGCCACCTTTTTTTAGAGTGGCGTATTGTACGCTGTGAACGCTTTGGGATCTACCTGTGGAAAAGTATGGGATTAAAAAAGTCGATCATGGCTTGATAGTACGCATGATCGGGTTCTGCAGTACGATCAGAGTTTCAGTGGACTGAATTTCATCAATTGTTTGGATCTTGTTGATAAGTACATGCTGGAGAGCGTCGATCGAGCGGCACATTACCTTAATAAAGATGCTGTAGTGGCCGGTGGTGTAATAGGCTTCAGTTACTTCATCAAGGCTTTCCAGTTTTGCCAGCGCGGAAGGATAGTCTTTGGCGCTCTTCAATATAATGCCGATAAAGCAGCCTACGTCATAACCGAGCTGTTTCGGGCTAACATCAATCCGAGCACCAGTAATAATCCCTGCCTGCTTCATTTTCTCTACGCGAACGTGGATCGTTCCCGGACTGACGCCAAATTGTTTCGCCAGTTCGGCGTAAGCGGTACGCGCATTGCCCATTAATGCTTCCAGAATGCCGCGGTCCAGATTGTCGATTTGATAATTTTCCATAGATTTTTCTTATGAATATTAATGATTCAGTCTATTTTAGCCTTAACTTTTAATGAATCAAAAGTAAGCAAGGCTTTTTATTGAATGATTATTGCATGTGTGCCGGTTTTTGTTGCTTAATCATAAGCAACAGGACGCAGGAGTATAAAAAATGAAAACCGCTTACATTGCCAAACAACGTCAAATTAGCTTCGTGAAATCTCACTTTTCTCGTCAACTGGAAGAACGCTTAGGGCTGATTGAAGTCCAGGCGCCAATCCTTAGCCGTGTGGGGGATGGCACGCAGGATAACTTGTCGGGCTGTGAAAAAGCGGTGCAGGTAAAAGTGAAAGCGCTGCCTGACGCCCAGTTCGAAGTGGTTCATTCACTGGCGAAGTGGAAACGTCAGACATTAGGGCAACACGACTTCAGCGTGGGCGAAGGGCTTTACACGCACATGAAAGCCCTTCGCCCCGATGAAGACCGTCTTTCCCCGTTGCACTCGGTCTATGTTGATCAGTGGGATTGGGAACGCGTAATGGGCGACGGTGAGCGCCAATTCTCCACTCTGAAAAGCACGGTAGAGGCGATCTGGGCGGGAATTAAAGCGACCGAAGCCGCAGTTAGCAAAGAGTTTGGCCTGGCACCGTTCCTGCCGGATCAGATCCACTTTGTACATAGTCAGGAATTACTGTCCCGTTATCCGGATCTTGATGCCAAAGGGCGTGAGCGGGCGATTGCGAAAGATCTTGGCGCGGTATTCCTCGTCGGAATTGGCGGCAAGTTAAGCGATGGCCACCGCCACGACGTGCGCGCACCGGATTATGATGACTGGAGTACTCCTTCAGAGCTTGGATATGCGGGGTTGAACGGCGATATTCTGGTGTGGAACCCCGTACTGGAAGATGCGTTTGAGCTTTCTTCAATGGGTATCCGTGTGGATGCCGAGACGTTGAAACATCAACTGGCGCTGACCGGTGATGAAGATCGTCTGCAACTGGAGTGGCATCAGGCGCTGCTGCGCGGCGAAATGCCACAGACTATCGGCGGCGGTATCGGTCAGTCTCGTTTAACCATGTTGTTGCTGCAACTGCCACATATTGGGCAGGTTCAGTGCGGCGTATGGCCTGCGGCCGTTCGCGAGAGCGTCTCTTCTCTGTTGTAATGACTTATCGCCGCCAGCGTCTGAGCAGGCGGCTACGCATCCCGGTATCAAAGCGCCAGATATGATCGAAAATGCGCATGATGCCGGGTTTGCCGTGCGCCGACATCGCCACTGCATGAAAGCGATGCTGATGTACCCGCTGCAACTCTTTTACTTTACTCGTCACGTCGTCAGGCAACCGTTGGGCGATAAAATCAGAAATCACCACCGCATCGGCGTCAAACCATTCCCGGCTTTGCAAGCGCTCCATAATGGCGCGAAAACAACTGGCAAGATCGGTGCCGCCACGAAACTGCTGGCTTAAAAAACGGATCGCTTGCTCGATGCCTTGTGGGCCTGAAAGCTCATAACGGACGATCTCGGTGGAAAATAACATAATAAAGCAGCGCCTATTTTCAGCGAGGGCAATGCGCATCAAGGCCAGACAGAACGCTTTCGCGCACTGTTCATTAAAGCCGCCCATTGAGCCAGATGTATCTACGCAGACAATAAACGGCCCGCGCGGCTGTTCGTCATAATCTTTATGGACGACCGGACGTTCGATAACTTTTTCACGCCATGATTCACCGTGCAGGCGATAAGTGAGCAACTGTTTTTCCACCAGCCGACGGTAAAATTCATACTCCAGTTCAGTAATGCCCAGAGTCGCCAGTTCCGGCGGCAGAAGGCGTAAAATATCATCGCTTTGCTGCAAGCCATCAACCTGCTCAGGAACGGTCGCTGGTTCGCGTACCATTGTGCGGAAGGTTTCCATCTGCGCATCGTTGCGGGGGATCGATTTTGCTTCCCGTGAACGCCCTAACTGTTCAGCCAGACGTTTCAGCTCCGGCTGCTCGTTAAGAAATTCACCATATTTCACAATTAACTGATAGTCGCCGCGTTTGAGCTGACCGGCGCTCATATCCCACAGGCGACCGGCTGCGGTGTTGTTTTCCGCCAGAACCGGTTCAAGTTGACCGCTTAACGTCATGCGTTCCTGAACCTCGCTCAACAGTTGTTCACGTTCTTCTTCTAATAATTGTTGATTTAACGTCGTCGCTTGCACGATTAGACTTAAGCGCCAACGTTGGAGAAAAAGCGTGTGTAATGCTGGGGTGATCGTGCTGTTGGCATCAACCAACTGCCGGGCTTGTTCGGCCCATGGGGAATTTAGTCGATGCAGTAAGTCCAGGATCTGCGGTAACTGCACAATAAATTGCGGTATGGAGAGAAGTTGGCTTTGCTGATAGCACATGACCTCTTCAGTGAGTTCCTGTGGGACGCGTGCATCTTTCAGCCGACTGCGCAGCGCCTCACGCCAGCGGGGAATATCATCAGTGATTGCCGCCTTCAGGCGTGGGAATTTTTCAAAGAAAACAGCCAGTTGTGGCGAGGCCAACAGCGTGATGATCATCTCTTCGATCAATCCCTCTTCGCTGACGGCCAGCATTACATTAAGCGTATCCAGTGTTAGCATTGTTGCGCCTGGCGAATCTGGGCACCGACATCCTGTAGGCTGGCTTCAATGCGACCTAACCAGTCGCTATGGATAAACAGACATTTTTGCTGTTCGCTGAATAAAACTTGTTGTTTACGCCAGTCACTTTCAAGCTCTTCCAGTTGTTGTTTTATTTCGCCAGGCAGGCCTTCTGCAGATGTGCCGGGGAGAGCCAGTGTCGTACCCTGCAAACTGACATCACGGACAACAAGATGTTGGGCGCTATCAACTTCCATATTCAGCTTCTGGGCAAAACCAATACCATTTAATTTGCCGCGAATTTCACCGCCTTTGTTCAGCCACTGTTCCAGTGCGCTACGCTCAAAAGCGATATGAACCACTTCCATATCATGCAGTTTTAATGGTTTTTGCAGCAGCAGGGTCAACGTGGAAGCGGTAACGTCGGCTGGAAGTTGATATTGTGGGCGACGGCTGAACATACCGCCCTGACGAATCACGGTAAAAGCCGTTTTATCGCTTTGTTGTTGCTGAAGTTGCAGGCGACGCTGCACAATCGCGCCCAGGCGAGTCAACATCCCTTGCTGTTGCCATGCGTGACCGGTCATCAATACATCAATTTGTTGTTGAATCAAATTCAGGCTTTGCGCGTCATACCACAGGCAATCTTTCAGCAAGATCAGATCAATCGGGGCTACCGCATTGCGACCGCTAAAAAAGGCGCTGGCCTGCAGTAAACGGATTGCTTTTTTCCAGCGGCGATCGGAAATATAGGGGGCATCCGGCAATTTATCCAGTTGTTGGCGCAGCATAAAAATCAGCTCAAATACATGATCGGGCAGCGTAATTTCACTAATCTCTTTCTGCCAACGTTCATATTCCTCATCTGTAACCTGTAGAGAGGGAGGAACGGGATTGTCATTTTCATCCTGTTGGCTGGTCAACATGGAGCGGAAATTCGCTTTATCCTGCACTTTATCTAACCACAGACGAATCAGCATACGGTCATATAACGCTTCCAGGCTACTGTCTGCTTCCGGCAGTTCGTTGGAGGCCGCCACCAGCAGGCGCATAGGAATTTTTTCGACATGTGCACCGTTGCGGAAGTGGCGTTCATTAATAGCGGTCAGTAGGGTATTAAGAATCGCTGGCCCGGCTTTCCAGATCTCATCAAGAAAGACGATTTCTGCTTCCGGCAGGTAACCGGTGGTTAAACGCTCATAGCGGCCTTCATCTTTTAGCGCCTGAATGGAAAGCGGGCCAAAAACTTCTTCCGGGGTGGAGAAGCGGGTCATCAGATATTCAAACGCGCGAGCATTCTGAAAGGCGAATTTTAAACGCCGGGCAATCAGACTTTTGGCAATACCTGGCGGGCCGAGCAGGAATACACTTTCGCCGCTTAATGCCGCTAACAAACACAGGCGGATGGCGTGGCTACGTTCATAAAGCCCCTTTTCCAGCGAACTGCTCAGGCGGGAAATTCTTTCCGCTAATAAATGAGGGTGAGCCATAATGAAGTGGCGTCCTTTCGTCAAAAGTTCTGCGTAAACTGCGAGTATAGACGTTTCTTGATGGTGGCAAAAATAGTCTCAAAGGAGGGCTATTTTTCTTTGAGCCAGGTTAATGTGACCGCATTTAGGAGTACGATTTTGCCGTTAATCGTGCATACTGAACGCTTTTTTGTGGGCCAAGGGACTACGCACACATTTCATATTTCAACGAAAGACTAGTCTATGAGCACTGATAATAAGCAATCGTTGCCCGCGATTACCCTCGCGGCGATTGGAGTTGTCTACGGCGATATTGGTACCAGCCCGTTATATACGCTTCGTGAATGTTTGTCCGGCCAGTTTGGTTTTGGCGTTGAACGCGATGCCGTGTTTGGCTTTTTATCGCTGATCTTCTGGCTGCTAATCTTTGTGGTTTCCATAAAATATCTCACCTTCGTGATGCGTGCAGATAACGCCGGTGAAGGGGGAATTCTGACGCTGATGTCGCTTGCCGGGCGCAATACGTCGGCGCGAACGACCTCAATTCTGGTGATTATGGGGCTAATAGGCGGCAGCTTTTTCTATGGTGAAGTTGTCATAACACCCGCCATTTCGGTAATGTCTGCCATCGAAGGTCTGGAAATCGTCGCCCCACAACTGGACACCTGGATTGTTCCCCTCTCAATCATCGTTCTCACGTTACTGTTTATGATTCAAAAACATGGCACTGCTATGGTCGGTAAGCTTTTTGCGCCGATTATGCTGACCTGGTTTTTGATTCTGGCAGCTCTTGGGTTACGTAGCATTATTGCCAATCCAGAAGTGTTGCATGCCTTAAACCCAATGTGGGCGGTGCATTTCTTCCTTGAATATAAAACCGTTTCCTTTATTGCGTTAGGCGCGGTGGTTCTGTCGATTACCGGTGTTGAGGCGCTGTACGCTGATATGGGGCACTTTGGTAAGTTCCCGATTCGCCTGGCATGGTTTACCGTCGTACTGCCTTCTTTAACCCTTAACTACTTCGGTCAGGGGGCGCTGCTGTTAAAGAACCCGGAAGCGATTAAAAACCCGTTTTTTCTGTTGGCACCGGACTGGGCGCTGATCCCGCTGCTGATCATCGCCGCACTGGCAACGGTAATTGCCTCGCAGGCGGTTATCTCTGGTGTCTTCTCATTGACGCGTCAGGCGGTACGTCTGGGCTATTTGTCTCCGATGCGCATTATTCACACTTCTGAAATGGAATCGGGGCAAATCTACATTCCATTTGTGAACTGGATGCTTTATGTCGCAGTCGTGATTGTGATAGTCAGCTTTGAGCACTCCAGTAACCTGGCGGCGGCATATGGGATTGCAGTTACCGGAACTATGGTACTGACGTCTATTCTTTCAACTACCGTGGCGCGCCAGAACTGGCACTGGAATAAGTATTTTGTTGCGCTGATTCTGATTGCCTTCTTGTGTGTTGATATCCCGCTGTTTACCGCTAACCTCGATAAACTGCTCTCCGGTGGCTGGTTGCCATTGAGCCTCGGTACGGTGATGTTTATCGTGATGACCACCTGGAAGAGTGAGCGTTTCCGCCTGCTGCGGCGGATGCATGAACATGGTAACTCTCTGGAGGCGATGATTGCTTCGCTGGAGAAATCACCGCCTGTTCGTGTGCCCGGAACTGCGGTGTATATGTCGCGCGCAATCAATGTCATTCCCTTTGCTCTAATGCATAACCTCAAACATAACAAGGTATTGCACGAGCGGGTTATTCTGTTAACTCTGCGTACTGAAGACGCGCCATATGTCCATAACGTCCGTCGGGTACAGATTGAACAACTGTCGCCTACTTTCTGGCGCGTGGTGGCAAGTTACGGCTGGCGGGAAACGCCAAACGTAGAAGAAGTTTTCCACCGCTGTGGTCTGGAAGGGTTAAGTTGTCGAATGATGGAAACGTCCTTCTTTATGTCACATGAATCACTGATCCTCGGCAAACGTCCGTGGTACTTACGTTTGCGCGGCAAGCTGTATTTGCTGTTGCAACGTAATGCGTTGCGCGCTCCGGATCAGTTTGAAATCCCACCAAACCGGGTTATCGAGTTGGGTACACAGGTCGAGATCTAACCCCAGACGCCTCCTTTCTCCATAAGGGGGCGTTTTTATTTTCATTGTTTGCTCTCGATATAAAACGTTTCGATGTTGATCACATTTCTGCAACGTCGCGATGGTTTTCCTTAATTAGACGGGATTAAACTGCGGGTCAGCGAAACGTTTCGCTGATGGAGAAAAAAATGAAAAAAGGCGCCGTTCTTAATTCAGGTATTTCGTCGGTGATCTCCCGCCTGGGGCATACCGATACGCTGGTGGTGTGTGATGCTGGTTTACCTATCCCCAAAAGTACAACGCGTATCGATATGGCATTAACCCAGGGCGTACCTTCTTTTATGCAGGTGCTGGGCGTCGTCACAAGTGAAATGCAGGTCGAGGCTGCCATTATCGCGGAAGAGATCAAACAACATAATCCGCAACTCCACGAAACGTTGCTCTCACATCTTGAGACGCTGCAAAAACACCAGGGAAATTTCATTGAAATTCGTTACATCACGCATGAACAATTCAAACAACAAACCGCAAACAGTCAGGCGGTAATTCGCAGCGGGGAGTGTTCCCCGTATGCGAATATCATTCTCTGTGCTGGCGTGACGTTCTGAGGCCGCCATGGAAGCATTACTACAGCTTAAAGGTATCGATAAAGCCTTCCCGGGCGTAAAAGCGCTTTCGGGAGCCGCGCTAAATGTCTATCCGGGTCGCGTGATGGCGCTGGTAGGTGAAAATGGCGCGGGTAAATCCACCATGATGAAAGTGCTTACCGGTATCTATACCCGTGATGCTGGTACGCTTTTATGGCTGGGCAAAGAAACGACGTTTACCGGGCCGAAATCTTCTCAGGAAGCTGGAATTGGCATTATCCACCAGGAACTGAATCTGATCCCGCAACTGACCATTGCGGAAAATATTTTCCTCGGCCGAGAGTTTGTGAATCGTTTTGGCAAAATTGACTGGAAAACCATGTATGCCGAAGCGGATAAATTGCTGGCTAAACTTAATCTGCGGTTTAAAAGCGACAAGCTGGTGGGCGATCTTTCCATCGGTGACCAGCAGATGGTTGAAATCGCGAAGGTATTAAGCTTTGAGTCGAAAGTTATCATTATGGATGAACCGACCGATGCGCTGACCGATACCGAAACCGAATCCCTGTTCCGCGTCATTCGCGAGCTGAAATTGCAAGGGCGCGGCGTTGTCTACATTTCCCACCGTATGAAAGAAATCTTCGAGATTTGTGATGACGTTACGGTTTTTCGTGACGGGCAATTTATTGCCGAGCGTGAAGTGGCATCACTAACCGAAGATTCGCTGATTGAGATGATGGTGGGCCGCAAACTGGAAGAACAATATCCACACCTGGAAAAAGCGCCGGGAGATATCCGTCTGAAAGTTGATAATCTCTGCGGACCTGGCGTTAACGATGTCTCTTTTACCCTACGTAAAGGTGAAATTCTCGGCGTCTCTGGTTTGATGGGCGCCGGCCGCACCGAACTGATGAAAGTGCTCTACGGCGCACTGCCGCGCACCAGCGGTTACGTCACTCTGGATGGGCATGAAGTTGTTACCCGTTCACCGCAGGATGGCCTGGCAAATGGCATTGTGTATATCTCCGAAGACCGCAAACGCGACGGTTTAGTGCTGGGCATGTCAGTAAAAGAGAACATGTCGCTAACTGCCCTGCGTTACTTCAGCCGTGCTGATGGCAGTCTGAAGCATGCCGATGAGCAACAGGCGGTGAGTGATTTTATTCGTCTGTTCAATGTGAAAACGCCGTCGATGGAACAGGCAATTGGTCTGCTTTCCGGTGGCAATCAGCAAAAAGTGGCGATTGCCCGCGGTCTGATGACGCGCCCGAAAGTGCTTATCCTTGATGAACCCACCCGTGGCGTGGATGTCGGTGCGAAAAAAGAGATTTATCAACTGATCAACCAGTTCAAAGCCGATGGTTTGAGCATCATTCTGGTGTCATCGGAAATGCCAGAAGTATTAGGCATGAGCGATCGCATCATCGTTATGCATGAAGGGCATCTCAGCGGGGAATTTACTCGTGAGCAGGCCACCCAGGAAGTGTTAATGGCTGCCGCTGTGGGCAAGCTTAATCGCGTGAATCAGGAGTAAAAAAATGACAACCCAGACTGTCTCTGGTCGCCGTTATTTCACGAAAGCGTGGCTGATGGAGCAGAAATCGCTTATCGCTCTGCTGGTGCTGATCGCGATTGTCTCGACGTTAAGTCCGAACTTTTTCACCGTTAATAACTTATTCAATATTCTCCAGCAAACCTCGGTTAACGCCATTATGGCGGTCGGCATGACGCTGGTGATCCTGACGTCGGGTATCGACCTGTCCGTCGGTTCTCTGCTGGCGCTAACTGGCGCAGTTGCTGCCTCCATCGTTGGCATTGAAGTTAACGCGTTGGTGGCTGTTGCTGCCGCACTGGCATTAGGAGCTGCAATTGGCGCGGTAACCGGGGTGATTGTAGCGAAAGGCCGCGTCCAGGCGTTTATCGCTACCCTGGTGATGATGCTTTTACTGCGTGGCGTGACGATGGTTTACACCAACGGTAGCCCGGTGAATACCGGCTTTACCGAGAACGCCGACTTGTTTGGCTGGTTTGGTATTGGTCGTCCGCTGGGCGTACCGACGCCTGTGTGGATCATGGGTATTGTCTTCCTCGCGGCCTGGTACATGCTGCATCACACGCGTCTGGGGCGTTACATCTACGCGCTGGGTGGCAACGAAGCGGCAACGCGTCTTTCTGGTATCAATGTCAATAGAATCAAAATCATCGTCTACTCTCTTTGTGGACTGCTGGCATCGCTGGCTGGGATCATTGAAGTAGCGCGTCTTTCCTCTGCGCAACCGACGGCGGGGACTGGCTACGAGCTGGATGCCATTGCCGCGGTGGTTCTGGGGGGGACGAGTCTGGCAGGCGGAAAAGGTCGCATTGTTGGGACATTGATCGGCGCATTAATTCTTGGCTTCCTTAATAATGGTTTGAATTTGTTAGGTGTTTCCTCCTATTACCAGATGATCGTCAAAGCGGTGGTGATTTTGCTGGCGGTGCTGGTAGACAACAAAAAGCAGTAATAACGACTACAGGACATCTTGAATATGAACATGAAAAAACTGGCTACCCTGGTTTCTGCTGTTGCGTTAAGCGCCACCGTCAGTGCGAATGCAATGGCAAAAGATACCATTGCGCTGGTGGTTTCCACGCTCAATAACCCGTTCTTTGTATCGCTGAAAGATGGCGCGCAGAAAGAGGCGGATAAACTCGGCTATAACCTGGTGGTGCTGGACTCCCAGAACAACCCGGCAAAAGAACTGGCGAATGTGCAGGACTTAACTGTTCGCGGCACCAAAATTCTGCTGATTAACCCGACCGACTCCGACGCGGTAGGTAACGCCGTGAAGATGGCCAACCAGGCGAACATCCCGGTAATCACTCTTGACCGCCAGGCAACGAAAGGCGACGTTGTTAGCCACATTGCTTCCGATAACGTACTGGGCGGCAAAATTGCCGGTGATTACATCGCGAAGAAAGCAGGTGAAGGGGCGAAAGTTATCGAATTGCAGGGCATCGCCGGTACATCCGCTGCTCGCGAACGTGGCGAAGGCTTCCAGCAGGCCGTTGCAGCTCACAAATTTAACGTTCTCGCCAGCCAGCCAGCAGACTTCGACCGTACCAAAGGTCTGAACGTGATGCAGAACTTGCTGACGGCGCACCCGGATGTGCAGGCTGTATTCGCGCAGAACGATGAAATGGCGCTGGGCGCACTGCGCGCTCTGCAAACTGCCGGTAAATCGGATGTGATGGTTGTCGGATTTGACGGTACGCCGGATGGCGAAAAAGCGGTTAATGATGGCAAACTAGCAGCGACTATCGCTCAGTTACCCGATCAGATTGGCGCGAAAGGCGTCGAAACCGCCGATAAAGTGCTGAAAGGCGAGAAAGTTCAGGCTAAGTATCCGGTTGATCTGAAACTGGTTGTTAAGCAGTAGTCTTTAATCAGGTTTTATAACCTGATGGTGGCATAAATACGGCATCGACAGATGAACGTGTAATATAAAGAAAAGCAGGGCACGCGCCACCCTAACCCGGTGGCGCATTTTATGGACATCCCGAATATGCAAAATGCAGGCAGCCTCGTTGTTCTTGGCAGCATTAATGCTGACCATATCCTTAATCTTCAATCTTTTCCTACTCCAGGCGAAACCGTAACCGGTAACCACTATCAGGTCGCATTCGGCGGTAAAGGCGCGAATCAGGCTGTGGCCGCAGGGCGTAGTGGCGCGAATATTGCGTTCATTGCCTGCACAGGGGATGACAGCATTGGTGAGAGTGTTCGTCAGCAACTCGCCACTGATAATATTGATATTTCTCCGGTCAGCGTGATCAAGGGCGAATCGACAGGCGTAGCGCTGATTTTTGTTAATGCCGAAGGCGAGAACGTTATCGGCATTCATGCCGGGGCTAACGCAGCCCTTTCCCCAACGCTGGTGGAAGCGCAACGTGAGCGTATTGCCAACGCGTCGGCATTATTAATGCAGTTGGAATCACCACTCGAAAGTGTGATGGCAGCGGCGAAAATCGCCCATCAAAATAAAACTATCGTTGCACTTAACCCGGCTCCGGCTCGTGAACTTCCTGACGAATTGCTGGCGCTGGTGGACATCATCACGCCAAACGAAACGGAAGCAGAAAAGCTCACCGGTATTCGTGTTGAAAATGATGAAGATGCGGCGAAAGCTGCGCAGATACTACATGAGAAAGGTATCCGTACTGTACTGATTACCTTAGGGAGCCGTGGCGTGTGGGCCAGTGTGAATGGCGAAGGTCAGCGCGTACCTGGATTCCGGGTTCAGGCTGTTGATACTATTGCTGCCGGAGATACTTTTAATGGCGCGTTAATCACGGCGTTGCTGGAAGAAAAAACATTGCCTGAGGCGATTCGTTTTGCCCATGCTGCCGCTGCGATTGCTGTGACACGTAAAGGTGCACAACCTTCCGTTCCCTGGCGTGAAGAGATCGATACCTTCTTAGACAGGCAGAGGTGACGCTTGGCTACAATGAAAGATGTTGCCCGTCTGGCGGGCGTTTCTACATCGACAGTTTCTCACGTCATCAATAAAGATCGCTTCGTCAGCGAAGCGATTACCGCCAAAGTTGAAGCGGCGATTAAAGAACTCAATTACGCGCCATCAGCTCTGGCACGTAGTCTCAAGCTCAATCAAACACATACTATTGGCATGTTGATCACTGCCAGTACCAATCCTTTCTATTCTGAACTGGTGCGTGGCGTTGAACGCAGTTGCTTTGAACGCGGTTATAGCCTTGTTCTCTGCAATACCGAAGGCGATGAGCAGCGAATGAATCGCAATCTGGAAACGTTGATGCAAAAACGTGTCGATGGTTTGCTATTACTCTGTACTGAAACACACCAGCCTTCGCGTGAGATCATGCAACGCTATCCAACAATTCCTACCGTGATGATGGACTGGGCGCCGTTCGATGGCGACAGCGATCTCATTCAGGATAACTCGTTTCTGGGGGGGGATTTAGCGACGCAATATCTGATCGACAAAGGCTATACCCGTATTGCCTGTATTACCGGCCCGCTGGATAAAACGCCTGCACGTTTGCGGCTGGAAGGTTACCGGGCGGCAATGGATCGTGCTGGACTGGAAGTTCCTGATGGCTATGAAGTGACAGGCGATTTTGAATTTAACGGCGGGTTTGACGCGATGCAGCAGTTATTATCGCATCCGTTACGTCCCCAGGCTGTGTTTACTGGAAATGACGCGATGGCGGTCGGTGTGTACCAGGCGTTATACCAGGCTGGGTTACATGTTCCGCAGGACATCGCGGTGATTGGTTATGACGATATTGAACTGGCACGTTATATGACGCCACCGCTCACCACAATTCATCAACCGAAAGATGAACTGGGAGAGCTGGCAATTGATGTACTTATCCACCGGATGGCTCAACCAACCTTACAGCAACAACGATTACAACTCACCCCGATTCTGATGGAGCGCGGTTCTGCTTAGATTTTAAGCAAAATATTGCCGCCGTTAACGTATAACTGATAATGGCCGATTGCATGGCAAGGGGTGAGCGATTGAGGCTATGAGCGATAGCGGGGAAGGAAGTATTCAGAATGGCGGCATCGAGAGTCTGCATAAAGAAGGTCATTGCCGCAATCCACAATAAACTCGCCATACCACGCTTTTTATCGCTCATTCAGTGTTTCGTTAGGCTGTCTCACTTCTCGAGGGGAAGTAGCAGTGCCTGACAAGCTTTGAAAGCTGCGTTGCCATCACTATGGATTATCGCATCAACGATCGCCTGGTGCTGATCCAGTTTTATTACAGTGTTGCTGGTTATCGATGTAAAGTAGGTGTGATAAACCGAATGAAATAACGAGGCGAAAGAGGTCAAAAACGGGTTAGCACTCATTTTATAAATGTGTTCATGCCAGGCCATATCAACCTCAACCCAACGTTCCCGGCGGAAATTTTCTTTTAATGCCACCATTTCGGCCATCAGCGTATTAAGATGTGCCTTCTGTTCTGCGGTGCCCATCGTTGCTGCCAGTAAGCAGGCTTGCGGTTCCAGACAGATACGCATAACTAGAAAATGATCAATAACTTGATGAAAGTTATCTTCCGTCATCCACCAGGTAAGCAACTCTTGATCAAGAAAGTTCCAGTTGGATTGCGGCATGACACGCGTACCAATTCGTGGACGTGGCAAAACCATTCCTTTTGCCGTTAACGTCTTGACCGCTTCGCGTACCGCAGTACGGCTCACTCCAAATTGCTCACCCAGCTCAATTTCACCAGGCAGAATGGTGCCGGGTGCGTATTCACCTTTTAAGATCCGTTGCGCCAGCTTCTCAGCCAGAACATACGAAAGGTTTTTCTGTGCAGCTAACTGTTGTGCGCTTAATGGCATACTCATCTTCCTTATTCTTTTTTTCATCCTTAGTATGCCACCAGGAAGTGTGATTGCGGTTGCAAAAACGGCAAATTGCTTGTTTTATGGCGCATTAACAGGTGTTTTGATGAAAAAACACGCATTCGGAAAATTATTTTAAATTTCCTCTTGTCAGGCCGGAATAACTCCCTATAATGCGCCACCACTGACACGGAACAACGGCAAATAAGCCGCCGGGTCAGCGGGGTTCTCCTGAGAACTTCGACAGAGAAAAGCGAAAAAATGCTTGACTCTGTAGCGGGAAAGCGTATTATGCACACCCCGCGCCGCTGAGAAAAAGCGAAGCGGCACTGCTCTTTAACAATTTATCAGACAATCTGTGTGGGCACTCGAAGATACGGATTCTTAACGTCGCAAGACGCTAAATGAATACCAAGTCTCAAGAGTGAACACGTAATTCATTACGAAGTTTAATTCTTTGAGCATCAAACTTTTAAATTGAAGAGTTTGATCATGGCTCAGATTGAACGCTGGCGGCAGGCCTAACACATGCAAGTCGAACGGTAACAGAAAGAAGCTTGCTTCTTTGCTGACGAGTGGCGGACGGGTGAGTAATGTCTGGGAAACTGCCCGATGGAGGGGGATAACTACTGGAAACGGTAGCTAATACCGCATAATGTCGCAAGACCAAAGAGGGGGACCTTCGGGCCTCTTGCCATCGGATGTGCCCAGATGGGATTAGCTAGTAGGCGGGGTAACGGCCCACCTAGGCGACGATCTCTAGCTGGTCTGAGAGGATGACCAGCCACACTGGAACTGAGACACGGTCCAGACTCCTACGGGAGGCAGCAGTGGGGAATATTGCACAATGGGCGCAAGCCTGATGCAGCCATGCCGCGTGTATGAAGAAGGCCTTCGGGTTGTAAAGTACTTTCAGCGGGGAGGAAGGGAGTAAAGTTAATACCTTTGCTCATTGACGTTACCCGCAGAAGAAGCACCGGCTAACTCCGTGCCAGCAGCCGCGGTAATACGGAGGGTGCAAGCGTTAATCGGAATTACTGGGCGTAAAGCGCACGCAGGCGGTTTGTTAAGTCAGATGTGAAATCCCCGGGCTCAACCTGGGAACTGCATCTGATACTGGCAAGCTTGAGTCTCGTAGAGGGGGGTAGAATTCCAGGTGTAGCGGTGAAATGCGTAGAGATCTGGAGGAATACCGGTGGCGAAGGCGGCCCCCTGGACGAAGACTGACGCTCAGGTGCGAAAGCGTGGGGAGCAAACAGGATTAGATACCCTGGTAGTCCACGCCGTAAACGATGTCGACTTGGAGGTTGTGCCCTTGAGGCGTGGCTTCCGGAGCTAACGCGTTAAGTCGACCGCCTGGGGAGTACGGCCGCAAGGTTAAAACTCAAATGAATTGACGGGGGCCCGCACAAGCGGTGGAGCATGTGGTTTAATTCGATGCAACGCGAAGAACCTTACCTGGTCTTGACATCCACAGAACATTCCAGAGATGGGATGGTGCCTTCGGGAACTGTGAGACAGGTGCTGCATGGCTGTCGTCAGCTCGTGTTGTGAAATGTTGGGTTAAGTCCCGCAACGAGCGCAACCCTTATCCTTTGTTGCCAGCGGTCCGGCCGGGAACTCAAAGGAGACTGCCAGTGATAAACTGGAGGAAGGTGGGGATGACGTCAAGTCATCATGGCCCTTACGACCAGGGCTACACACGTGCTACAATGGCGCATACAAAGAGAAGCGACCTCGCGAGAGCAAGCGGACCTCATAAAGTGCGTCGTAGTCCGGATTGGAGTCTGCAACTCGACTCCATGAAGTCGGAATCGCTAGTAATCGTGGATCAGAATGCCACGGTGAATACGTTCCCGGGCCTTGTACACACCGCCCGTCACACCATGGGAGTGGGTTGCAAAAGAAGTAGGTAGCTTAACCTTCGGGAGGGCGCTTACCACTTTGTGATTCATGACTGGGGTGAAGTCGTAACAAGGTAACCGTAGGGGAACCTGCGGTTGGATCACCTCCTTACCTTAAAGAAGCGTTCTTTGTAGTGCTCACACAGATTGTCTGATAGAAAGTGAAAAGCAAGGCGTCTTGCGAAGCAGACTGATACGTCCCCTTCGTCTAGAGGCCCAGGACACCGCCCTTTCACGGCGGTAACAGGGGTTCGAATCCCCTAGGGGACGCCACTTGCTGGTTTGTGAGTGAAAGTCGCCGGCCACTGTATCTCAAAACTCACTTACGAGTGATGTTTGAGATATTTGCTCTTTAAAAATCTGGATCAAGCTGAAAATTGAAACACTGAACAACGAAAGTTGTTCGTGAGTCTCTCAAATTTTCGCAACACGATGATGGTTCGTAAGAAACATCTTCGGGTTGTGAGGTTAAGCGACTAAGCGTACACGGTGGATGCCCTGGCAGTCAGAGGCGATGAAGGACGTGCTAATCTGCGATAAGCGTCGGTAAGGTGATATGAACCGTTATAACCGGCGATTTCCGAATGGGGAAACCCAGTGTGATCCGTCACACTATCATTAACTGAATCCATAGGTTAATGAGGCGAACCGGGGGAACTGAAACATCTAAGTACCCCGAGGAAAAGAAATCAACCGAGATTCCCCCAGTAGCGGCGAGCGAACGGGGAGGAGCCCAGAGCCTGAATCAGTATGTGTGTTAGTGGAAGCGTCTGGAAAGGCGTGCGATACAGGGTGACAGCCCCGTACACAAAAATGCACATGCTGTGAGCTCGATGAGTAGGGCGGGACACGTGGTATCCTGTCTGAATATGGGGGGACCATCCTCCAAGGCTAAATACTCCTGACTGACCGATAGTGAACCAGTACCGTGAGGGAAAGGCGAAAAGAACCCCGGCGAGGGGAGTGAAAAAGAACCTGAAACCGTGTACGTACAAGCAGTGGGAGCCTCTTTAATGGGGTGACTGCGTACCTTTTGTATAATGGGTCAGCGACTTATATTCTGTAGCAAGGTTAACCGAATAGGGGAGCCGAAGGGAAACCGAGTCTTAACTGGGCGTTAAGTTGCAGGGTATAGACCCGAAACCCGGTGATCTAGCCATGGGCAGGTTGAAGGTTGGGTAACACTAACTGGAGGACCGAACCGACTAATGTTGAAAAATTAGCGGATGACTTGTGGCTGGGGGTGAAAGGCCAATCAAACCGGGAGATAGCTGGTTCTCCCCGAAAGCTATTTAGGTAGCGCCTCGTGAATTCATCTCCGGGGGTAGAGCACTGTTTCGGCAAGGGGGTCATCCCGACTTACCAACCCGATGCAAACTGCGAATACCGGAGAATGTTATCACGGGAGACACACGGCGGGTGCTAACGTCCGTCGTGAAGAGGGAAACAACCCAGACCGCCAGCTAAGGTCCCAAAGTCATGGTTAAGTGGGAAACGATGTGGGAAGGCCCAGACAGCCAGGATGTTGGCTTAGAAGCAGCCATCATTTAAAGAAAGCGTAATAGCTCACTGGTCGAGTCGGCCTGCGCGGAAGATGTAACGGGGCTAAACCATGCACCGAAGCTGCGGCAGCGACACTATGTGTTGTTGGGTAGGGGAGCGTTCTGTAAGCCGTTGAAGGTGTGCTGTGAGGCATGCTGGAGGTATCAGAAGTGCGAATGCTGACATAAGTAACGATAAAGCGGGTGAAAAGCCCGCTCGCCGGAAGACCAAGGGTTCCTGTCCAACGTTAATCGGGGCAGGGTGAGTCGACCCCTAAGGCGAGGCCGAAAGGCGTAGTCGATGGGAAACAGGTTAATATTCCTGTACTTGGTGTTACTGCGAAGGGGGGACGGAGAAGGCTATGTTGGCCGGGCGACGGTTGTCCCGGTTTAAGCGTGTAGGCTGATTTTCCAGGCAAATCCGGAGAATCAAGGCTGAGGCGTGATGACGAGGCACTACGGTGCTGAAGCAACAAATGCCCTGCTTCCAGGAAAAGCCTCTAAGCATCAGGTAACATCAAATCGTACCCCAAACCGACACAGGTGGTCAGGTAGAGAATACCAAGGCGCTTGAGAGAACTCGGGTGAAGGAACTAGGCAAAATGGTGCCGTAACTTCGGGAGAAGGCACGCTGATATGTAGGTGAAGCGACTTGCTCGTGGAGCTGAAATCAGTCGAAGATACCAGCTGGCTGCAACTGTTTATTAAAAACACAGCACTGTGCAAACACGAAAGTGGACGTATACGGTGTGACGCCTGCCCGGTGCCGGAAGGTTAATTGATGGGGTCAGCCGCAAGGCGAAGCTCTTGATCGAAGCCCCGGTAAACGGCGGCCGTAACTATAACGGTCCTAAGGTAGCGAAATTCCTTGTCGGGTAAGTTCCGACCTGCACGAATGGCGTAATGATGGCCAGGCTGTCTCCACCCGAGACTCAGTGAAATTGAACTCGCTGTGAAGATGCAGTGTACCCGCGGCAAGACGGAAAGACCCCGTGAACCTTTACTATAGCTTGACACTGAACATTGAGCCTTGATGTGTAGGATAGGTGGGAGGCTTTGAAGTGTGGACGCCAGTCTGCATGGAGCCGACCTTGAAATACCACCCTTTAATGTTTGATGTTCTAACGTGGACCCGTGATCCGGGTTGCGGACAGTGTCTGGTGGGTAGTTTGACTGGGGCGGTCTCCTCCTAAAGAGTAACGGAGGAGCACGAAGGTTGGCTAATCCTGGTCGGACATCAGGAGGTTAGTGCAATGGCATAAGCCAGCTTGACTGCGAGCGTGACGGCGCGAGCAGGTGCGAAAGCAGGTCATAGTGATCCGGTGGTTCTGAATGGAAGGGCCATCGCTCAACGGATAAAAGGTACTCCGGGGATAACAGGCTGATACCGCCCAAGAGTTCATATCGACGGCGGTGTTTGGCACCTCGATGTCGGCTCATCACATCCTGGGGCTGAAGTAGGTCCCAAGGGTATGGCTGTTCGCCATTTAAAGTGGTACGCGAGCTGGGTTTAGAACGTCGTGAGACAGTTCGGTCCCTATCTGCCGTGGGCGCTGGAGAACTGAGGGGGGCTGCTCCTAGTACGAGAGGACCGGAGTGGACGCATCACTGGTGTTCGGGTTGTCATGCCAATGGCACTGCCCGGTAGCTAAATGCGGAAGAGATAAGTGCTGAAAGCATCTAAGCACGAAACTTGCCCCGAGATGAGTTCTCCCTGAGACTTTAAGTCTCCTGAAGGAACGTTGAAGACGACGACGTTGATAGGCCGGGTGTGTAAGCGCAGCGATGCGTTGAGCTAACCGGTACTAATGAACCGTGAGGCTTAACCTTACAACGCCGAAGATGTTTTGGCGGATGAGAGAAGATTTTCAGCCTGATACAGATTAGATTAACCGGCGATAAGCGGGTTGATAACAGAATTTGCCTGGCGGAGATAGCGCGGTGGTCCCACCTGACCCCATGCCGAACTCAGAAGTGAAACGCCGTAGCGCCGATGGTAGTGTGGGGTCTCCCCATGCGAGAGTAGGGAACTGCCAGGCATCAAATTTAGCAGTAAGCCGGTCATAAAACTGGTGGTTGTAAAAGAATTCGGTGGAGCGGTAGTTCAGTCGGTTAGAATACCTGCCTGTCACGCAGGGGGTCGCGGGTTCGAGTCCCGTCCGTTCCGCCACCCTAATTAGGGGCGTAGTTCAATTGGTAGAGCACCGGTCTCCAAAACCGGGTGTTGGGAGTTCGAGTCTCTCCGCCCCTGCCAGAAATCATCCTTAGCGAAAGCTAAGGATTTTTTTTATCTGTAATAAATTCATCCAAAGTAAAACCTTCTTCCGGCATCCTTGCCAGCTATTTTAATTAATACACATCATCCAGAACGTTAATTTTCAATAGATCGCGAATCAACGCGTGTTTATCACTATTTTGCAGCCATATAGCATAGAGAGGACGTGAAAGCGTTGTGCTGTCGACAACAGTATGCAATCCGCCTTTTTTGCGAGCCCAACTTACTGGTAGCCAGGTACAACAATTAAGCATTGCAATCTGTTGCTGTGCCAGTTCGGCAGAACTGGTTGTCAGGATTGGAACTTCATCAGCACCGATTAAACCGGCCTCATGTTGTTGAAAATCTGGCCCCCATTCCAGTCGCAGATAGTTAAGATCTCCTTTTAATTTAGAAGGGGTGCTGGCATAAAGTGCCAAAGTAAAATGCCCCAGCAACTGGCTACTAAACTCGTCCATTTTGGGCGCTTCAGTGGTAATAAGAAGATCAAGCTGACGTTCATGCAGTTGTTTTACCAGTGACTGCCGTTGGGCGATCCGCGCTTCGAACTGCAACCCTGTGTGGGCATCCTGATTTTGATACAAACGTCCCAGCCACTGATTAAGCATACATTCCCACAACGAGGCGCTGGCACCGATGGAGAACTCATTATGTCGTGAGGTATGTGCCACTTCCTTACGGGCGGCCTGCCAGGTACTCATGAGCGTTTCTGCATAAGGCAGGAGCTTTTCTCCTGCAGCGGTCAGACGGATATTATTCCTGTGGCGGGTGAAAAGGTTCACACCCAGTTGATTTTCCAGTTGCCTGATCCGAAAACTCACAGCTGATTGGGTCAGATAGAGCGATTCAGCCGCTCGACCAAAGTGACGTGTTCGGCTAACTTCCAGGAAAGTTTTTAACAATTCCGTATCCACAGTGCTCTCCGCAAAATTATTTGTCGTTATGATTTAAATGTTTTGTTTTACACTCTGTCAAGCGTAACTAATACTCCGCGCCATAACTAGCTCGGTCAAAGAATTAGGAGCGTGCAGGATGGCGGAAAGCTTTACGACGACTAATCGATATTTCGACAATAAACATTATCCACGTGGGTTCTCTCGTCATGGTGATTTTACCATCAAAGAGGCACAACTGCTTGAACGTCATGGTTATGCCTTCAATGAGCTGGATCTCGGTAAACGCGAGCCGGTGACCGAAGAAGAGAAACTCTTCGTAGCAGTATGCCGTGGCGAACGTGAGCCAGTGACAGAAGCAGAACGCGTGTGGTCTAAATATATGACGCGTATCAAGCGTCCAAAACGTTTTCACACTCTTTCCGGCGGTAAACCGCAGGTCGAAGGTGCTGAAGACTACACCGATTCCGACGATTAATAAAAAAGGGCGAAATGCCCTTTTTTTATGCCAGTAGTTTTTGCAAATGGATTAACAAGCGGTCGATAGCTCGATAGCTAACCGCCTCCTGCAGATGCGGGCGTGTGATGGTCTCAGACTGATCAATATCCGCAATGGTTCTTGATACTTTCAGTAACCGCTGCCAGGCACGAATAGATAATCCCAGATGGATCAACGTTTCTTCCAGCCACTGTGCGTCTTCACTCTCAAGCTTGCAGAATTGTCGTATTTCTGGGCTATCCAGCCAGGCATTCAGTTTATTCTGCCGCTTAAATTGGCGCTCTCTGGCAGCTATTACGCGTTGTTTAACGGTGGCGCTGTTTTCCCCCAGAACTACCGCTTTACTCAGAATACCGGGCGGTGGGAGAGGGATCTCCAGTGAGAGATCAAAGCGGTCGAGAAAGGGACCTGAGAGTCGGTTGAGATAACGTAATGTTTGTTCTGGCGTACAGCGGTTATGGTTCCCCTGATAATGTCCGGTAGGGCTGGGATTCATCGCCGCGACAAGCTGGAAACGTGCCGGATAGGTTATTTTCGCTCGCGTGCGTGAAAGATGGATCTGGCCTGACTCTATGGGCTCCCGCAAGGCATCCAATGTACGCCGTTCAAATTCAGGTAGCTCATCAAGAAAAAGCACGCCGTTATGCGCCAGCGAAATTTCACCAGGCCCGGGAATTGCACCACCGCCAACCATCGCAGTTAACGACGCACTGTGATGTGGTGAACGGAACGGGCGTTGCCGCCACTGTTTTTGTACCGATTCGGCATTTACCAGACTTAATATCGCAGCACTCTCCAGTGCCTCTTCATTACTTAAATCTGGCAACAGACCATTAATACGGCTGGCGAGCATTGTTTTACCCGTTCCCGGCGGCCCAATCAGTAAAAGGTTGTGCCCGCCAGCGGCGGTAATTTCCAGCCCTCGCTTTCCTTGCTCCTGACCGACAACATCACTGAGATCATGTTGTAATACCCAGGATTCCGCATCTGTTGGTTTTGGGCGTTCGAGAGCATGTTTACCTTCCAGAAATGCACAGACCGCTTGTAGATGATCGGCTATCAGGCATCCTTCACCGTTAATTAGCCCTACTTCCGCTTCATTGTCTTTCGCGACGATAATCTTTCTGCCCGACTTAATAGCTTCAGTTGCACTGGAGATTGCGCCGGGAACGCCACGCAAAGCGCCTGTAAGCGCCAGTTCCCCAACTAATTCATATTCATCCAACTTATTGGCTGTAAGCTGTTCAGAGGCAGCCAGCAACGCAATGGCGATAGGTAAATCATATCTTCCACCTTCTTTCGGTAGATCGGCAGGCGCAAGATTTATGGTGATTTTTTTCGACGGATATTCATATCCGCTATTGATAATGGCGCTACGCACGCGATCGCGTGCTTCTTTTACCGTTGTTTCTGGTAAGCCCACCATCGTTAATCCGGGTAGACCTTTACTGATATGTACCTCAACAGTGATCGGCGGAGCGTTTACTCCCAGCGCGGCACGGGTATGAACAATTGACAGTGACATAAGTCCTCCTTAAGTCACCATTATGAACATAAGAGATCGCTGCTGTAGCCTGCTAAATTGTGTTATTTGGCGGTAGATTCCTGTTTATTTATGCAAAGTGATTTGAGTTGTATTAGCGATGGATTAACGCTCGCAAAAATGAGGCGTGCAAGAATTAGTCTTTAAGAAAGGGCAAGAATTATACGGAAATTGAATTTTTTTCATTCACTATTTTTTATATAAAAAACAATGGTTTTTATAGAAATTATTATATTTGTCATAAAAAGCGACCAAAAAATATCTTGTGCCATTCGCAAAATCTATGGTAACTCTTTAGGTATTCCTTCGAACAAGATGCAAGAAAAGACAAAATGACAGCCCTTCTACGAGTGATTAGCCTGGTCGTGATTAGCGTGGTGGTGATTATTATCCCACCGTGCGGGGCTGCACTTGGACGAGGAAAGGCTTAGAGATCAAGCCTTAACGAACTAAGACCCCCGCACCGAAAGGTCCGGGGGTTTTTTTTGACCTTAAAAACATAACCGAGAAGCAGACAATGAATAACAGCACAAAATTCTGTTTCTCAAGATTCAGGACGGGGAACTAACTATGAATGGCGCACAGTGGGTGGTACATGCGTTGCGGGCACAGGGGGTGAATACCGTTTTTGGTTATCCGGGTGGCGCAATTATGCCGGTTTATGATGCATTGTATGACGGCGGCGTGGAGCACTTGTTGTGCCGACATGAGCAAGGGGCGGCAATGGCAGCTATCGGCTATGCTCGTGCTACCGGCAAAACCGGTGTATGCATTGCCACGTCTGGCCCTGGTGCAACCAATCTGATCACCGGACTGGCGGATGCGCTGTTAGATTCTGTTCCGGTTGTTGCCATCACCGGTCAGGTGTCCGCACCGTTTATCGGCACCGACGCATTTCAGGAAGTGGATGTACTGGGATTGTCGTTAGCCTGTACCAAACACAGCTTCCTGGTGCAGTCGCTGGAAGAATTACCACGCATCATGGCGGAAGCGTTTGATGTCGCCAGCTCAGGTCGTCCCGGCCCGGTTCTGGTTGATATCCCAAAAGATATTCAGTTAGCCAGCGGCGATCTGGAACCGTGGTTCACCACCGTTGAAAACGAAGTGACTTTTCCACATGCAGAAGTTGAGCAAGCGCGACAGATGCTGACTAAAGCGCAAAAGCCGATGTTGTATGTCGGCGGCGGTGTCGGTATGGCGCAGGCTGTTCCTGCTCTGCGTGAGTTTCTCACGACCACAAAAATGCCTGTCACCTGTACGTTGAAAGGGCTGGGCGCAGTCGAGACGGATTATCCGTACTATCTGGGAATGTTGGGGATGCACGGCACCAAAGCGGCGAACTTCGCGGTACAGGAGTGTGATCTGCTGATCGCCGTGGGTGCACGTTTTGATGACCGGGTTACCGGCAAACTGAATACCTTCGCACCACATGCCTGCGTGATCCATATGGATATCGACCCAGCAGAAATGAACAAACTGCGTCAGGCGCATGTGGCATTACAGGGCGATTTGAATGCTTTGTTACCGGCATTACAGCAGTCGTTAAATATCAATGGCTGGCAGCAATATTGCGCACAACTGCGTGATGAACATGCCTGGCGCTACGATCACCCCGGAGAGGCTATCTACGCGCCGTTGTTGTTAAAACAACTGTCGGATCGTAAGGCTGCGGATTGTGTTGTGACCACGGATGTGGGACAGCATCAGATGTGGGCCGCGCAGCACATCGCCCATACTCGCCCGGAAAATTTCATCACATCCAGTGGGTTAGGCACCATGGGTTTCGGTTTACCAGCGGCGGTTGGCGCGCAAGTCGCGCGACCGAACGATACCGTTGTTTGTATCTCCGGTGACGGCTCTTTCATGATGAATGTGCAAGAGTTGGGTACCGTAAAACGCAAGCAATTACCGTTGAAAATCGTCTTACTCGATAACCAACGGTTAGGGATGGTTCGACAATGGCAGCAACTGTTTTTCCAGGAAAGATACAGCGAAACCACCCTTACCGATAACCCCGATTTCCTCATGTTAGCCAGAGCCTTCGGTATCCCTGGCCAACACATCACCCGTAAAGACCAGGTTGAAGCGGCACTCGACACCATGCTGAACAGTGATGGGCCATACCTGCTTCATGTCTCAATCGACGAACTTGAGAACGTCTGGCCACTGGTGCCGCCTGGTGCCAGTAATTCAGAAATGTTGGAGAAATTATCATGATGCAACATCAGGTTAATGTATCGGCTCGCTTCAATCCGGAAACCTTAGAACGTGTTTTACGCGTGGTGCGCCATCGTGGTTTCCATGTTTGCTCAATGAATATGGCCGCCGCCAGTGATGCACAAAATATAAATATCGAATTGACCGTTGCCAGCCCACGGTCGGTCGACTTACTGTTTAGTCAGTTAAATAAACTGGTGGACGTCGCACACGTTGCCATCTGCCAGAGCACAACAACATCACAACAAATCCGCGCCTGAGCGCAAAAGGAATATAAAAATGACCACGAAGAAAGCTGATTACATTTGGTTCAATGGGGAGATGGTTCGCTGGGAAGACGCGAAGGTGCATGTAATGTCGCACGCGCTGCACTATGGCACCTCGGTTTTTGAAGGTATCCGTTGCTACGACTCACATAAAGGACCGGTTGTATTCCGTCATCGTGAGCATATGCAGCGTCTGCATGACTCCGCAAAAATCTATCGCTTCCCGGTTTCACAGAGTATTGATGAGCTGATGGAAGCCTGCCGCGACGTAATCCGCAAAAATAATCTCACCAGTGCCTATATCCGTCCGCTGATTTTTGTCGGTGACGTTGGCATGGGCGTAAACCCGCCAGCGGGATACTCCACCGACGTGATTATCGCCGCTTTCCCGTGGGGAGCGTATCTGGGCGCAGAAGCGCTGGAGCAGGGGATTGATGCGATGGTTTCCTCCTGGAACCGCGCAGCACCAAACACCATCCCAACTGCGGCGAAAGCGGGTGGTAATTACCTCTCTTCCCTGCTGGTGGGTAGCGAAGCGCGCCGCCATGGCTATCAGGAAGGTATCGCGCTGGATGTGAATGGTTACATCTCTGAAGGTGCAGGCGAAAACCTGTTTGAAGTGAAAGATGGCGTGCTGTTCACCCCGCCGTTTACCTCATCCGCATTACCGGGCATTACCCGTGACGCCATCATCAAACTGGCGAAAGAGCTGGGAATTGAAGTGCGTGAGCAAGTTCTGTCGCGCGAATCACTCTATCTGGCAGATGAAGTCTTTATGTCCGGTACTGCGGCTGAAATCACGCCAGTGCGCAGTGTAGACGGTATTCAGGTAGGCGAAGGTCGTTGTGGCCCGGTTACCAAACGTATTCAGCAAGCCTTCTTTGGCCTCTTCACCGGCGAAACCGAAGATAAATGGGGCTGGTTGGATCAAGTTAATCAATAAATACAAAAATGGGATGGCACGCACCGTCCCATTTACGAGACAGACACTGGGAGTAAATAAAGTATGCCTAAGTACCGTTCCGCCACCACCACTCATGGCCGTAATATGGCGGGGGCTCGTGCGCTGTGGCGCGCCACCGGAATGACCGACGCCGATTTTGGCAAACCGATTATCGCGGTTGTGAACTCGTTCACCCAATTTGTACCGGGCCACGTCCATCTGCGCGATCTCGGTAAACTGGTCGCTGAACAAATTGAAGCGGCTGGCGGTGTTGCCAAAGAGTTCAACACCATTGCGGTGGATGATGGGATCGCCATGGGCCACGGGGGCATGCTTTATTCACTGCCATCTCGCGAACTGATCGCTGATTCCGTTGAGTATATGGTGAACGCCCACTGCGCCGACGCGATGGTCTGTATCTCCAACTGCGACAAAATCACCCCAGGGATGCTGATGGCCTCCCTACGCCTGAATATTCCGGTGATCTTTGTTTCCGGTGGTCCGATGGAGGCCGGAAAAACCAAACTGTCCGATCAGATCATCAAACTTGATCTGGTTGATGCGATGATCCAGGGGGCAGATCCGAAAGTCTCTGACTCCCAGAGCGATCAGGTTGAGCGTTCAGCCTGCCCAACTTGCGGCTCCTGCTCCGGGATGTTCACCGCCAACTCGATGAACTGCCTGACCGAAGCGCTGGGCTTGTCGCAGCCGGGTAACGGCTCACTGCTGGCAACCCACGCTGACCGTAAGCAATTGTTCCTTAACGCCGGTAAACGCATTGTCGAGCTGACCAAACGTTACTACGAGCAAAACGATGAAAGCGCCCTGCCGCGTAATATTGCCAGCAAAGCGGCATTTGAAAACGCCATGACGCTGGATATCGCGATGGGCGGTTCCACTAACACCGTTCTCCATCTGCTGGCAGCGGCGCAGGAAGCAGAAATCGATTTCACGATGAGTGATATCGATAAACTTTCACGCAAAGTCCCGCAGTTGTGCAAAGTTGCGCCGAGCACTCAGAAATACCATATGGAAGATGTTCACCGTGCTGGTGGCGTTATCGGTATCCTCGGGGAACTGGATCGCGCGGGATTACTGAATCGCAATGTGAAAAACGTGCTCGGTCTGACGTTGCCGCAAACGCTGGAACACTACGACGTCATGTTGACCCAGGATGATGCGGTAAAAAATATGTTTCGTGCAGGTCCGGCGGGTATCCGTACCACCCAGGCGTTCTCGCAGGATTGCCGTTGGGACTCCCTCGATGACGACCGTGCTAACGGTTGTATCCGCTCACTGGAACACGCCTACAGCCAGGACGGTGGTCTGGCTGTACTTTACGGTAACTTCGCGGAAAACGGCTGTATTGTTAAAACAGCGGGCGTCGATGACAGCATCCTGAAATTTACCGGTCCGGCGAAAGTGTATGAAAGTCAGGACGACGCGGTAGAAGCGATCCTCGGTGGCAAAGTTGTGGCAGGCGACGTAGTCGTGATCCGCTACGAAGGGCCGAAAGGCGGTCCGGGGATGCAAGAAATGCTCTACCCAACCAGCTTCCTGAAATCGATGGGCCTCGGTAAAGCCTGTGCACTGATCACCGACGGTCGCTTCTCTGGCGGCACCTCTGGCCTTTCCATCGGTCACGTCTCACCGGAAGCGGCAAGTGGCGGCAGCATTGGCCTGATTGAAGACGGTGACCTGATCGCCATCGACATTCCGAACCGCAGCATTCAGTTACAAGTAAGTGATGCAGAACTGGCGGCACGTCGTGAAGCGCAGGAAGCCCGTGGTGATAAAGCCTGGACGCCGAAAAACCGTGAACGTCAGGTCTCCTTTGCTCTGCGCGCTTACGCCAGCCTGGCGACCAGTGCCGACAAAGGTGCGGTACGCGATAAATCGAAACTGGGGGGTTAATAATGGCAGACTCACTACCCCTGTCTGGCGCACCGGAAGGCGCTGAGTATTTACGGGCGGTGCTACGCGCGCCGGTCTATGAAGCGGCGCAGGTCACGCCGCTGCAGAAAATGGAAAAACTCTCGTCGCGTCTTGATAACGTCATTCTGGTAAAGCGCGAAGACCGCCAGCCAGTGCACAGCTTTAAGCTGCGCGGCGCATACGCCATGATGGCGGGCCTGACGGAAGAACAGAAAGCGCACGGCGTGATCACTGCTTCTGCGGGTAACCACGCGCAGGGCGTTGCGTTCTCCTCCGCACGATTAGGCGTGAAGGCGCTAATCGTCATGCCAACCGCCACCGCTGATATCAAAGTTGATGCGGTACGCGGCTTCGGCGGCGAAGTGTTGCTTCACGGTGCGAACTTCGATGAAGCAAAAGCCAAAGCGATTGAACTGTCGCAGCAGCAGGGCTTCACCTGGGTTCCGCCATTTGATCATCCGATGGTGATTGCCGGACAGGGCACGCTGGCGCTGGAATTGCTCCAGCAGGACGCCCATCTTGATCGCGTATTTGTGCCGGTCGGCGGCGGCGGTCTGGCGGCGGGGGTGGCGGTGCTGATCAAACAACTGATGCCGCAAATCAAAGTGATAGCCGTGGAAGCGGAAGATTCAGCCTGCCTGAAAGCGGCGCTGGATGCAGGTCATCCTGTTGACCTGCCGCGCGTAGGTTTGTTTGCTGAGGGGGTCGCGGTCAAGCGCATTGGTGACGAAACGTTCCGTCTGTGTCAGGAGTATCTCGACGACATCATCACCGTTGATAGCGATGCCATCTGTGCGGCGATGAAAGACCTGTTCGAAGATGTGCGCGCGGTGGCGGAGCCGTCTGGCGCGTTGGCGCTGGCGGGAATGAAAAAATATATCGCCCAGCACAACATTCGTGGTGAGCGCCTGGCGCATGTGCTCTCGGGAGCTAACGTCAATTTCCACGGCCTGCGCTACGTCTCGGAACGTTGCGAACTGGGTGAACAGCGCGAAGCATTGCTGGCGGTGACCATTCCGGAAGAAAAAGGCAGTTTCCTTAAATTTTGCCAGCTACTCGGTGGGCGCTCGGTCACAGAGTTCAACTATCGCTTTGCAGATGCCAAAAATGCCTGCATTTTTGTCGGCGTGCGCTTAAGCCGCGGCCTTGAGGAGCGCAAAGAAATTTTGCAGATGCTCAACGAAGGCGGCTACAGCGTGGTTGATCTCTCCGATGACGAAATGGCGAAGCTACATGTGCGCTATATGGTCGGCGGGCGTCCATCGCATCCGTTGCAGGAACGCCTCTACAGCTTCGAATTCCCGGAATCACCGGGCGCGCTGCTGCGCTTTCTTAACACGCTGGGTACGCACTGGAATATCTCTTTGTTCCACTATCGCAGTCATGGCACCGACTACGGGCGCGTACTGGCGGCGTTCGAACTTGGCGACCATGAACCGGATTTCGAAACCCGGCTGAATGAGCTGGGCTACGATTGTCACGACGAAACCAATAACCCGGCGTTCAGGTTCTTTTTGGCGGGTTAGGGAAAAATGCCTGATGGCGCTTCGCTTATCAGGCCTACCCACGCGTCAACGTTATTTGTGGTTGGGTAAAATCTTCCAGAACGCCTCAATCAGCGGCTCATGTAGCCGCTTTTTTTGTGCGCAAACGCCCAGTTCAAACGGTGTTTTCTCATCGCTGCGATCAAGAATCATCACACGGTTGCGTACAGGTTCAGGACTATTATCCAACACAACTTCCGGTAACAATGCCACGCCACAGCCTAGCGCCACCATCGATACCATCGCTTCATGCCCGCCGACCGTGGCGTAAATCATCGGGTTGCTGATTTTATTGCGTCGGAACCACAGTTCAATGCGGCGGCGCACTGGTCCCTGATCGGCCATGATAAACGGCACCGTCGACCAGTCCGGCTTCTCTACAGATACCTGATTACGAACCGGGCAGGGCAGCGCAGGTGCGATCAGCACTACCGCCAGATTCTCTAGCATCGAAAATGCCACTGCACCGGGTAACGTCTCTGGCTTACCGGCAATCGCCAAATCCGCTTCGCCGGTGACAACTTTTTCCATCGCATCCGCCGCATCACCGGTGGTGAGCTTGATCTCCACCGACGGGTGTTCCGCGCGGAAGCGATCAAGAATCGGCGGAAGATGGCTGTAAGCAGCGGTCACCGAGCAGAAAATATGTAACTCGCCAGAGAGCGACGGCCCTTGCTGGTCGATGGTGTGGCGCAGTTGCTGATATTGCAACAGCGTTTGCTGGGCGAAAACACGCAGCTCTTCGCCCGCTTCGGTCAGCGTTACCGTCCGGTTATCGCGTATAAATAGCGGTTGGCCGAGATCTTCTTCCAGGCGCTGAATCTGCCGTGAAAGTGTCGATGGGCTGACGTGCATCGCCCGCGCGCTGCGCCCAAAATGACGGCTTTCCGCCAGATGTAGAAACATTTTCAGATCGCGTAAATCCACAGGCACAGCCCTCGATTTTGACGTTGCAGAAATTGCAATGTGACGTTGTGAATATATCAATTTCCGCAATAAGTTTCCTGACATATAGTGAATTTAATCTCGCAAACGCGAACCGAACAATAAGAAGCACAACATCATGAGGAATCACCATGGCTAACTACTTCAATACACTGAATCTGCGCCAGCAACTGGCGCAGTTGGGTAAATGTCGCTTTATGGGCCGCGAAGAATTCGCTGACGGCGCGAGCTACCTTCAGGGTAAAAAAGTGGTCATCGTCGGTTGTGGTGCACAGGGTCTGAACCAGGGTCTGAACATGCGTGATTCTGGTCTGGACATCTCTTATGCCCTGCGTAAAGAGGCGATCGCTGAGAAACGCGCTTCCTGGCGTAAAGCGACCGAAAACGGTTTTAAAGTCGGCACTTACGAAGAGCTGATCCCGCAGGCGGATTTGGTGGTTAACCTGACGCCGGATAAGCAGCACTCCGACGTAGTGCGTTCTGTTCAGCCGCTGATGAAAGACGGTGCGGCGCTGGGTTACTCCCACGGCTTCAACATCGTAGAAGTGGGTGAGCAGATCCGTAAAGACATCACTGTGGTGATGGTTGCACCGAAATGCCCGGGCACTGAAGTGCGTGAAGAGTACAAACGTGGGTTTGGCGTACCGACGCTGATTGCCGTTCACCCGGAAAACGATCCGAAAGGCGAAGGTATGGCGATTGCCAAAGCCTGGGCTGCGGCTACCGGTGGTCACCGTGCGGGCGTGCTGGAATCCTCCTTCGTTGCGGAAGTGAAATCTGACCTGATGGGCGAACAAACCATACTGTGCGGTATGTTGCAGGCTGGTTCTCTGCTGTGCTTCGACAAGCTGGTGGAAGAAGGCACCGACCCGGCATATGCAGAAAAACTGATTCAGTTCGGTTGGGAAACCATCACCGAAGCTCTGAAGCAGGGTGGCATCACCCTGATGATGGACAGGCTCTCTAACCCGGCAAAACTGCGTGCTTATGCGCTCTCTGAACAACTGAAAGAGATCATGGCACCGCTGTTCCAGAAACATATGGACGACATCATCTCCGGCGAATTCTCCTCCGGCATGATGGCTGACTGGGCCAATGATGATAAGAAACTGCTGACCTGGCGTGAAGAGACCGGCAAAACCGCGTTCGAAACCGCGCCGCAGTTTGAAGGCAAAATCGGTGAGCAGGAGTACTTCGATAAAGGCGTACTGATGATCGCGATGGTAAAAGCAGGCGTTGAACTGGCGTTCGAAACCATGGTTGATTCCGGCATCATTGAAGAGTCGGCTTACTACGAATCACTGCACGAACTGCCGCTGATTGCCAACACCATCGCCCGTAAGCGTCTGTACGAAATGAACGTCGTTATCTCTGATACCGCCGAGTATGGTAACTACTTGTTCTCTTACGCCTGCGTGCCGCTGCTGAAACCGTTTATGGCAGAGCTGCAACCGGGCGATCTGGGTAAAGCTATTCCGGAAGGTGCCGTTGATAACGCGCAACTGCGTGATGTGAATGAAGCCATTCGCAGCCATGCTATCGAGCAGGTAGGTAAGAAACTGCGTGGCTATATGACGGATATGAAACGTATTGCGGTTGCAGGCTAAGCGGCTACATACGGTGCCGGATGGCGGCGTAAACGCCTTATCCGGCCTACAAAAAGTGCACGTTCTGTAAGCCTGATAAGCGCAGCGCCATCAGGCAAAAACCCGGTGTTCAAATGCACCGGTTTTTTTTGTTAGTTACGGTACAGCACCTTAATGATGTGATAGCCGAACTGGGTGTGCAGCGGGCCGGTTGGCTCCAGTACCGGACAAGAGAAAACCACTTTATCGAATGCCGGAACCATCTGACCCTGGCGGAACTCACCTAAATCACCGCCGCGTTTGCCTGACGGGCAAATGGAGTGCTTCTTCGCCAGCTTGCCGAAATCAGCGCCGTTCTTAATCTGTTCCAGAAGTTCCAGAGCCAGTTTCTCTTCTTTTACAAGGATATGCAGTGCTGCTGCCGTTTTTGCCATGATCGTGCCTTGAGTGGTATGGATGAGGCTGGCTATACTACCACGCTGTTATTTTCCCCTCCCGACTTTCATTGAGCGATTTTTCTATGCGTCTAAACCCCGGCCAACAACAAGCTGTCGAATTCGTTACCGGCCCCTGCCTGGTGCTGGCGGGCGCGGGTTCCGGTAAAACTCGTGTTATCACCAATAAAATCGCCCATCTGATCCGCGGTTGCGGTTACCAGGCGCGACATATTGCAGCGGTGACCTTTACCAATAAGGCGGCACGCGAGATGAAAGAGCGTGTTGGGCAGACGCTGGGGCGCAAAGAGGCGCGTGGGTTGATGATCTCCACCTTCCATACATTAGGGCTGGATATCATCAAGCGCGAATATGCGGCGCTGGGAATGAAAGCGAACTTTTCGCTGTTTGACGATACCGATCAGATGGCGTTGCTCAAAGAGCTGACCGAGGGTCTGATTGAAGATGACAAAGTTCTCCTGCAACAGTTGATTTCGACCATCTCTAACTGGAAGAACGATCTGAAAACTCCGGCGCAGGCGGCGGCAGAGGCAAAGGGCGAGCGGGATCGTATTTTTGCCCATTGTTATGGACTGTATGATGCGCACCTGAAAGCGTGCAACGTTCTCGACTTCGATGACCTGATTTTGCTGCCAACGTTGTTGTTGCAACGCAATGAAGAAGTACGCGAACGCTGGCAGAACAAAATTCGCTACCTGCTGGTGGATGAGTATCAGGACACCAACACCAGCCAGTATGAACTGGTGAAACTGCTGGTGGGTAGCCGCGCGCGCTTTACCGTGGTGGGCGATGACGATCAGTCAATCTACTCATGGCGTGGTGCCCGTCCGCAAAATCTGGTGCTGTTGAGCCAGGATTTCCCGGCGTTGAAGGTGATTAAGCTGGAGCAGAACTACCGCTCTTCCGGACGTATTTTGAAAGCGGCCAACATCCTTATCGCTAATAACCCGCACGTCTTTGAAAAGCGCCTGTTCTCCGAACTGGGCTACGGCGCGGAGCTAAAAGTATTAAGCGCGAATAATGAAGAACATGAAGCCGAGCGCGTTACTGGCGAGCTGATTGCGCATCACTTCGTCAATAAAACACAGTACAAAGATTACGCCATTCTCTATCGCGGTAATCATCAGTCGCGAGTGTTTGAAAAATTCCTGATGCAAAACCGCATCCCGTACAAAATTTCCGGCGGTACTTCATTCTTCTCCCGCCCGGAAATCAAGGATTTGCTGGCTTATCTGCGTGTGCTGACTAACCCGGACGATGACAGTGCGTTCCTGCGTATCGTCAACACGCCGAAACGAGAGATTGGCCCGGCAACGCTGAAAAAGCTGGGCGAGTGGGCGATGACCCGCAATAAAAGTATGTTTACCGCCAGTTTTGATATGGGATTGAGTCAAACACTGAGTGGGCGTGGTTATGAAGCGTTGACTCGCTTTACTCATTGGCTGGCGGAAATCCAGCGTCTGGCGGAGCGGGAGCCGATTGCTGCGGTGCGCGATCTGATCCACGGCATGGATTATGAATCCTGGCTGTACGAAACATCGCCCAGCCCGAAAGCCGCCGAAATGCGCATGAAGAACGTCAACCAACTGTTTAGCTGGATGACGGAGATGCTGGAAGGCAGCGAACTGGATGAGCCGATGACGTTAACCCAGGTGGTGACGCGCTTTACTCTGCGCGACATGATGGAGCGAGGTGAAAGCGAGGAAGAACTGGATCAGGTGCAACTGATGACTCTCCACGCATCGAAAGGGCTGGAGTTTCCCTATGTTTTCATGGTCGGTATGGAAGAAGGATTTTTACCGCACCAGAGCAGCATCGATGAAGACAATATTGATGAGGAGCGGCGGCTGGCCTATGTAGGGATCACCCGCGCCCAGAAGGAATTGACCTTTACGCTGTGTAAAGAGCGTCGTCAGTACGGTGAACTGGTGCGCCCGGAGCCGAGTCGCTTCCTGTTAGAGTTACCGCAGGATGATCTGATTTGGGAGCAGGAGCGCAAAGTGGTCAGCGCGGAAGAACGGATGCAGAAAGGGCAAAGCCATCTGGCAAATCTGAAAGCGATGATGGCAGCAAAACGAGGGAAATAGTTAAGGGGCACGGAATTATCGCCGGACAGGATGCGTTAGCATCGCATCCGGCACATTACTCGTTAATATACTTCCAGCGGCCAATGAACATAACTCTGCCATTGGCTTTCTTGCTCGATAATCTCTTTACCCAGCGGATGTTGGGCTAACCACCCTTGCGGCAGCGTCAAGGTCAACTGTTCATGGCTGGCCTGTAATTGAATCTTCGGCACTAAATCGTCACGGCGACGGCTGGCAAAAATGATGGCCAGGCGCAGTAAACGACAGAGTTGTTCCGCAACGCGCGGAGGGACGGCATTTTGTTGATGCAGCGATGAGAGATCGACCGGATTAGTTTGGTTGAGCAACAGCGTCGCCAGCAGTTTTTTCTGCGCGGGAGTAAAACCGGGAAGATCCAGGTTTCGCACCAGATAAGCAGCATGTTGCGGCGCTTGTTTGAAATCAACGCTCAGGCCAATTTCATGAAGTTGACAGGCACTGATTAGCAAATCGCGGCTAATTGCTTCAAGATGCCATGCATTTTCCACCTGATCGAAGAAGCTAGCCGCAACGCTGGCTACGCGCTGTGCCTGATCAATATCGATCATAAAGCGGCGCTGAATATTACGCAGCGTACGGCTGCGAATATCCTGCTCGACGGCCAGATGCAACATGCCGTAAACCAGGCCTTCACGCAGTGCGCCGCCAGCCAGCGTCATACACTGAATATTCAGTTCGGTAAAAATGGCTATCAGGATCGCCAGACCACTCGGGAATACTAACGCGCGTTCCAGCGTCAGCCCGTCGATCTCCAGCTCCTCCAGCCGACCGCAATGAATGGCGCGCTGTTTCAGTTGTTGCAACTTTTCCAGGGTAATGCGTTCATCCATTCCCTGCGCCATCATGATTTCTTGCAAGGCCTGCACGGTTCCGGAAGCGCCAACGCACACTTTCCAGCCGTGATAACGCAATTCATCGGCAACCGGACGTAACACTTCGCGTGCCGCTTTTTCTGCGGCATCAAAATTTTCCTGCCCCAGATTACGATCGGCAAAATAGCGTTCCAGCCAGGTGACGCAGCCCATCGACAGACTGAACAGAGAGGTGGTTTGTGCACCCGTGCCGGTTACCAGTTCAGTACTGGCTCCCCCGATATCCACCACCAGGCGCTGATCGGCTCCACCGGTAGTGTGAGCAACGCCCTGATAAATCAGACGAGCTTCCTCTTCACCGCTGATCACCTGCACCGGACAACCAAGAATTTCCTGCGCTTTGGCAATAAAATCACCAGCGTTGACAGCAAGACGTAACGTCGCCGTAGCAACAACGCGAATTTGCGAAGGAGGGATATCTTGCAGACGTTCAGCAAACAGGCGCAGGCATTGCCAGCCGCGCTCCATTGCTTCATTAGACAGGGCATTTTCGCTGTTCAGACCAGCAGCCAGACGTACTTTGCGTTTAATTCGCGTCAGCGTCTGGATACTACCAGCCACCTCGCGCACAACCAGCATATGAAAACTATTCGAACCGAGATCAATGGCTGCATAAAGCGACGAGGTGGAACTCATACTCTTCATCCTTCAATCTGTCTCTGCGTTGGCTGTGTTCTTTCACCCGAATCACTTACTACAGTAAGCTCATCGGGATTCATTCTCTTGCCATCTTGATGCAGTTTGAATGATTTTGAGTATGACATTATTTATTTAACCTGAACGACGACGATTACGTGGAGCGCCTGTACGACGCGGACCGTTGCCTGTGCGCGGGCGCGTCAAGCGTAGCGGTTTTGGCAGATCGGTCATCAATGCGTCCGGATTGTATTTGCTTACCGGAATAGAATGACCAATATAGGTCTCAATGGCAGGCAAATTCAATGCATACTCTTCACACGCCAGGCTGATGGAATGACCACTTGCACCAGCGCGGCCAGTACGGCCGATACGGTGAACGTAATCTTCACAGTCATCGGGTAAATCGTAGTTAAAGACGTGGGTTACGGCCGGAATATGCAAACCACGTGCGGCTACGTCGGTAGCAACCAGAATATCCAGATCGCCACGGGTAAATTCATCAAGAATACGCAGACGTTTTTTCTGCGCCACATCGCCCGTCAACAGCCCGACACGATGACCATCTGCCGCCAGGTGACCCCAGATCTCTTCGCAACGATGTTTGGTGTTGGCGAAAATAATCGCTCTGTCTGGCCACTCTTCTTCGATCAGCGTTTGCAGCAAACGCATTTTTTCTTCGTTAGAAGGGTAGAAAAGCTCTTCTTTAATGCGGTGGCCCGTTTTCTGTTCCGGTTCCACTTCGATGTATTCGGCGTTATTCATCTGCTCGAACGCCAGTTCACGTACCCGGTACGAAAGCGTGGCGGAGAACAGCATGTTGAGGCGCTGATTTGCTGGCGGCATACGGCGAAACAGCCAGCGAATATCTTTAATAAAGCCCAGATCGTACATACGATCGGCTTCGTCCAGCACCACGACCTGAATAGCGCCAAGGTTAATGTGATTCTGTTTGGCGTAGTCGATTAAACGACCCGTGGTGCCAATCAGGATGTCAACGCCGCTTTCCAGCACTTTTAGCTGTTTGTCGTAGCCGTCGCCGCCATAAGCCAGGCCCAGCTTCAGACCGGTAGCTTGCGCCAGCGGCTCCGCGTCGGCGTGGATCTGCACGGCAAGTTCACGCGTCGGTGCCATAATTAAGGCACGTGGCTGGTTCACCTTGCGATCGGCAATGGTGGGATGAGAGAGAAGGTAATGAAACGTTGACGTCAGGAACGCCATCGTTTTCCCAGTACCGGTTTGCGCCTGCCCGGCTACGTCACGACCTTCCAGCGTTAGCGGAAGGGCCAGTGCCTGAATGGGCGTACAGTTATGAAACCCTTTTTTTTCAAGGGCTTCTACAACTTTCGGATGCAGGGCGAAGTCGGAAAACTTCTGTTCTGTTAAATGTGTTTTGCTCATAGTGTGATAGAATATCAGCTTACTATTGCTTTACGAAAGCGTATCCGGTGAAATAAAGTCAACCTTTAGTTGGTTAATGTTACACCAACAACGAAACCAACACGCCAGGCTTATTCCTGTGGAGTTATATATGAGCGATAAAATTATTCACCTGACTGACGACAGTTTTGATACGGATGTACTCAAAGCGGACGGGGCGATCCTCGTCGATTTCTGGGCAGAGTGGTGCGGTCCGTGCAAAATGATCGCCCCGATTCTGGATGAAATCGCTGACGAATATCAGGGTAAACTGACCGTTGCAAAACTGAACATCGATCAAAACCCTGGCACTGCGCCGAAATATGGCATCCGTGGTATCCCGACTCTGTTGCTGTTCAAAAACGGTGAAGTCGCGGCAACCAAAGTGGGTGCACTGTCCAAAGGTCAGTTGAAAGAGTTCCTCGACGCCAACCTGGCATAAGGGAACGTCATGTTCGGGTGCCCCGTCGCTAAAAACTGGACGCCCGGCGTGAGCCATGCTAACTTAATGTTGACTTCGTATTAAACTTACCTTATTAAGTTTGAATCTTGTAATATCCAACGCTTCCCGTTTTTATCTAATGCGAAGTGAACAGATTTCTGGTTTGTCACTCAATCCGTCTTGTCGTTTCAGTTCTGCGTACTCTCCTGTGACCAGACAGCGAAAAGACATGAGTCGATGACCGTAAACAGGCATGGATGATCCTGCCATACCATTCACAACATTAAGTTCGAGATTTACCCCAAGTTTAAGAACTCACACCACTATGAATCTTACCGAATTAAAGAATACGCCGGTTTCTGAGCTGATCACTCTCGGCGAAAATATGGGGCTGGAAAATCTGGCCCGTATGCGTAAGCAGGACATTATTTTTGCCATCCTGAAGCAGCACGCAAAGAGTGGCGAAGATATCTTTGGTGATGGCGTACTGGAGATATTGCAGGATGGATTTGGTTTCCTCCGTTCCGCAGACAGCTCCTACCTCGCCGGTCCTGATGACATCTACGTTTCTCCCAGCCAAATCCGCCGTTTCAACCTCCGCACTGGTGATACCATCTCTGGTAAGATTCGCCCGCCGAAAGAAGGTGAACGCTATTTTGCGCTGCTGAAAGTTAATGAAGTTAACTTCGACAAACCTGAAAACGCTCGCAACAAAATCCTCTTTGAGAACTTAACCCCGCTGCACGCAAACTCTCGTCTGCGTATGGAACGTGGTAACGGTTCTACTGAAGATTTGACCGCACGCGTGCTGGATCTGGCTTCACCAATCGGGCGTGGCCAACGTGGTCTGATTGTGGCACCGCCGAAAGCGGGTAAAACCATGCTGCTGCAGAACATCGCCCAGAGCATTGCTTACAACCACCCAGACTGTGTGCTGATGGTTCTGCTGATCGACGAACGTCCGGAAGAAGTAACCGAGATGCAGCGTCTGGTTAAAGGTGAAGTTGTCGCTTCTACCTTCGACGAACCGGCATCTCGCCACGTTCAGGTTGCGGAAATGGTGATCGAGAAGGCAAAACGCCTGGTTGAGCATAAGAAAGACGTTATCATTCTGCTCGACTCCATCACCCGTCTGGCGCGCGCCTACAACACTGTTGTTCCTGCGTCTGGTAAAGTGCTGACCGGTGGTGTGGATGCTAACGCACTGCACCGTCCGAAACGCTTCTTCGGTGCGGCGCGTAACGTAGAAGAGGGCGGCAGCCTGACCATCATCGCGACGGCGTTGATCGACACCGGTTCCAAAATGGACGAAGTTATCTACGAAGAGTTTAAAGGTACAGGTAACATGGAACTGCACCTTTCTCGTAAGATCGCAGAAAAACGCGTCTTCCCGGCTATCGACTACAACCGTTCCGGTACGCGTAAAGAAGAGTTGCTCACCACTCAGGAAGAGCTACAGAAAATGTGGATCCTGCGCAAAATCATTCACCCGATGGGCGAAATCGATGCAATGGAATTCCTCATTAATAAACTGGCAATGACCAAGACCAATGACGATTTCTTCGATATGATGAAACGTTCATAAATTTGTCTTATGCCAAAAACGCCACGTGTTTACGTGGCGTTTTGCTTTTATATCTGTAATCTTAGCGGCATGCCTGTGATAGTGGGAAAATTCCTGGTTATTGCGGGTATTTTATACAATTTTTATGGTGAATGATTAATTTTTGCACAGGGCTGATAGGCTCAGAAAGGAGTTTCCCTTCTGAATAAAGGTCTTCGTGGGTATACTTCTGCTAATAATTTTCTCTGAGAGCATGCATTGTGAATTTACTGACAGTGAGTACTGATCTCATCAGTATTTTTTTATTCACGACACTGTTTCTGTTTTTTGCCCGTAAGGTGGCAAAAAAAGTCGGTTTAGTGGATAAACCTAACTTCCGCAAACGTCACCAGGGATTGATACCGCTCGTTGGGGGTATTTCAGTTTTCGCAGGGATTTGCTTTACGTTCGGAATTGTTGATTACTACATTCCGCATGCAGCTCTCTACCTCGCCTGTGCGGGCGTCCTGGTGTTCATCGGCGCACTGGATGACCGTTTCGATATTAGTGTAAAAATCCGTGCCACCATACAGGCTGCTGTTGGCATCGTTATGATGGTGTTTGGCAAACTTTATCTCAGTAGCCTGGGCTATATTTTTGGCTCCTGGGAGATGGTGCTTGGGCCGTTTGGTTATTTCCTGACGCTGTTTGCCGTCTGGGCGGCAATTAATGCTTTCAACATGGTTGATGGCATTGATGGTCTGCTGGGTGGGTTGTCCTGCGTCTCGTTTGCGGCAATAGGCATGATTTTGTGGTTCGACGGGCAAACCAGCCTCGCTATCTGGTGCTTTGCGATGATCGCCGCCATCCTGCCATACATCATGCTCAACCTCGGTATTCTGGGGCGTCGCTACAAAGTGTTTATGGGCGATGCGGGCAGTACATTGATTGGTTTTACCGTAATCTGGATCCTGCTTGAAACTACTCAGGGCAAAACACATCCGATTAGCCCGGTGACTGCATTATGGATTATCGCTATTCCGCTGATGGATATGGTGGCGATTATGTATCGTCGCCTGCGTAAAGGCATGAGTCCATTCTCGCCTGATCGCCAGCATATTCATCATTTGATCATGCGTGCCGGCTTTACTTCTCGTCAGGCATTTGTGCTGATTACCCTTGCTGCTGCACTGCTTGCTTCCATTGGCGTACTGGCAGAATATTCTCATTTTGTCCCTGAATGGGTCATGCTGGTGCTCTTTTTGCTAGCATTCTTCCTCTATGGCTATTGCATTAAGCGCGCCTGGAAGGTTGCTCGCTTTATTAAGCGTGTGAAACGCCGACTGCGCAGAAATCGTGGTGGCAGCCCCAACTTAACCAAATAAACGAGGATGTAATGACGCAACCAATGCCTGGGAAACCAGCCGAAAATGCTGAAAATGAACTGGATATTCGTGGGTTGTTTCGTACCTTGTGGGCTGGGAAGCTGTGGATTGTTGGCATGGGGCTGGCGTTTGCGTTAATTGCGCTGGCGTATACATTTTTCGCCCGTCAGGAGTGGAGCGCGACGGCGATTACCGATCGTCCAACGGTCAATATGCTGGGCGGATACTACTCGCAGCAGCAGTTTCTACGTAACCTGGATGTTCGTTCGAACATGGCTTCTGCCGATCAACCATCGGTCATGGACGAAGCCTATAAAGAGTTTGTTATGCAACTGGCGTCGTGGGACACCCGCCGCGATTTCTGGTTGCAGACCGACTATTACAAACAGCGGATGGTTGGCAACAGCAAAGTAGATGCGGCTCTGCTGGATGAAATGATCAACAACATCCAGTTTATTCCCGGTGATTTCACCCGAGCGATCAACGATAACGTTAAATTGATTGCTGAAACTGCCCCCGATGCCAATAATCTGCTGCGTCAATATGTCGCATTCGCCAGTCAGCGCGCGGCCAGCCATCTGAATGATGAGCTGAAAGGTGCATGGGCAGCGCGCACTATCCAAATGAAAGCCCAGGTGAAGCGTCAGGAAGAAGTCGCGAAAGCGATCTACGACCGCCGGGTAAACAGCATTGAGCAGGCACTCAAAATCGCTGAGCAACATAATATCTCTCGCAGCGCGACAGATGTCCCGGCGGATGAATTGCCTGATTCAGAAATGTTTTTGTTGGGTCGCCCGATGCTGCAGGCGCGATTAGAAAATTTACAGGCCGTCGGCCCGGCCTTTGATCTCGACTATGATCAGAATCGGGCCATGTTAAACACCCTTAATGTTGGTCCAACCCTGGATCCGCGTTTTCAGACCTATCGCTATTTGCGTACACCGGAAGAACCGGTAAAACGCGATAGCCCACGCCGTGCCTTCCTGATGATTATGTGGGGCATTGTCGGGGGGCTGATCGGGGCTGGTGTCGCATTAACCCGCCGTTGCTCGAAATAGCAACACAGTTGCGGTGAGCACAAAGGCGCTCGCCGCTTATTCAAAGAGAATCGATGTGAAAGTACTGACTGTATTTGGTACGCGCCCGGAAGCCATCAAGATGGCGCCGTTGGTGCATGCGTTGGCAAAAGATCCTTTTTTTGAGGCTAAAGTTTGCGTCACTGCGCAGCATCGGGAGATGCTCGATCAGGTGCTGAAACTCTTTTCCATTGTACCTGACTACGATCTCAACATAATGCAGCCAGGACAGGGACTGACAGAGATAACCTGTCGAATTCTTGAGGGATTAAAACCTATTCTTGCCGAGTTCAAACCAGACGTTGTACTGGTACACGGCGATACCACCACGACGCTGGCCACCAGTCTGGCGGCGTTTTATCAGCGCATTCCTGTTGGTCACGTTGAGGCCGGGCTACGCACGGGCGATCTTTACTCGCCGTGGCCGGAAGAAGCTAACCGCACGCTGACCGGTCATCTGGCAATGTACCATTTCTCCCCAACTGAGACCTCACGGCAAAACCTGCTACGTGAAAACGTCGCTGATAGCCGAATCTTCATTACCGGCAATACAGTTATCGACGCTTTGTTGTGGGTGCGCGATCAAGTGATGAGCAGCGAGATGCTGCGTTCAGAACTGGCGGCAAATTACCCGTTTATCGACCCTGATAAGAAGATGATTCTGGTGACCGGTCACAGGCGTGAAAGCTTCGGTCGTGGCTTTGAGGAGATTTGCCATGCGCTGGCAGAAATAGCCACCACTCATCAGGACATCCAGATTGTTTATCCGGTACATCTCAACCCGAATGTCAGAGAACCGGTTAGTCGCATTTTGGGGCACGTAAAAAACGTCATTCTGATCGATCCCCAGGAGTATTTACCGTTTGTCTGGCTGATGAATCACGCATGGTTGATTTTGACTGACTCTGGCGGTATTCAGGAAGAAGCGCCTTCGCTGGGTAAACCGGTGCTGGTGATGCGTGACACCACCGAGCGCCCGGAAGCTGTTACCGCTGGAACGGTGCGTCTGGTGGGGACGGATAAACAACGGATCGTTGAGGAAGTGACACGTCTTCTCAACGACGACAACGAATATCAAATGATGAGCCGCGCCCATAACCCCTATGGTGATGGTCAGGCATGCTCTCGCATTCTGGAAGCGTTAAAAAATAATCGGATATCACTATGAGTTTTGCGACCATTTCTGTCATCGGACTGGGTTACATTGGGCTGCCGACAGCCGCTGCGTTTGCCTCACGGCAAAAACAGGTGATTGGTGTCGATATCAACCAACAAACGGTTGATACTATCAATCGTGGCGAAATCCATATCGTCGAGCCTGATTTGGCGAGTGTAGTAAAAACTGCCGTAGAAGGTGGCTTTTTGCGAGCGAGCACAACGCCCGTTGAGGCTGATGCCTGGCTGATTGCTGTACCAACGCCGTTTAAAGGCGATCATGAGCCGGATATGGCTTACGTCGAATCGGCTGCCCGCTCCATTGCGCCAGTGCTGAAAAAAGGTGCGCTGGTGATCCTTGAGTCCACCTCTCCGGTGGGTTCAACCGAGAAAATGGCAGAATGGTTAGCAGAAATGCGTCCGGACCTGACTTTCCCGCAGCAGGTGGGCGAACAGGCCGACGTGAATATTGCCTATTGCCCGGAACGCGTGTTACCGGGGCAGGTGATGGTCGAGCTGATTAAAAATGACCGTGTAATAGGTGGCATGACACCGGTTTGCTCGGCGCGCGCCAGTGAACTGTACAAAATTTTCCTCGAAGGTGAGTGTGTTGTCACTAACTCCCGGACGGCGGAAATGTGTAAGCTCACCGAAAATAGCTTCCGCGATGTGAATATCGCGTTTGCTAACGAACTGTCGCTGATTTGCGCCGGGCAGGGAATTAACGTCTGGGAGCTGATTCGTCTGGCGAATCGCCACCCTCGCGTCAATATTCTTCAGCCAGGCCCGGGCGTGGGCGGCCACTGTATTGCCGTTGACCCGTGGTTTATCGTAGCGCAGAACCCGCAGCAGGCGCGGCTTATCCGTACTGCCAGGGAAGTGAACGATCACAAACCTTTTTGGGTAATTGATCAGGTGAAAGCGGCGGTTGCCGATTGCCTGGCCGCTACCGATAAACGCGCCAGCGAAGTGAAAATTGCCTGCTTTGGGCTGGCATTTAAACCGAATATTGATGACCTGCGCGAAAGCCCGGCGATGGAAATCGCTGAACTGATCGCCCAGTGGCATAGCGGCGAGACGCTGGTCGTTGAACCGAACATTCACCAGTTGCCGAAAAAACTGGCCGGGCTTTGCACGCTGGCGCAGCTTGACGAAGCGCTGGCGACGGCAGACGTGCTGGTGATGTTGGTCGATCACAGTCAGTTCAAAGCCATCAGCGGCGATCATGTTAAGCAGCAGTATGTAGTCGATACCAAAGGGGTCTGGCGCTGATACAGATTGCAGTGAATGACTGTTTTGAGGGAGCCACACTATGCCCGTCCGCGCCAGTATTGAGCCACTCACCTGGGAAAATGCCTTCTTTGGTGTTAATAGCGCCATCGTGCGTATTAACCCTGACGCGCCACTCCTGACACCAGATGCCTTAGCGCCGTGGTCACGGGTGCAGGCCAAAATAGTCGCATCAAATATCGGTGAACTGGATGCCCTGCAACAGTTGGGATTCTCACTGGTAGAAGGTGAAGTTGATTTGGCGCTACCCGTGACCAGAGCCAGTGATAGCGGCGCAGAAGTGGCACAAGAGACAGATATTCCAGTACTACGCCAGTTAGCGAGTGAGGCATTTGCGCAAAGCCGTTTTCGTGCACCGTGGTATGCGCCTGAAGCCAGTGGGCGCTTTTATGCGCAGTGGATTGAAAACGCCGTGCACGGCACCTTTGATCATCAATGTCTGATCTTACGCACGCCATCCGGCGATATTCGTGGCTATGTCTCTTTACGTGAGCTCAATGCGACAGACGTGCGTATTGGCCTGCTGGCAGGACGCGGTGCAGGTGCAGAGCTGATGCAAACGGCGCTAAACTGGGCGTATGCTCGCGGTAAAACAACATTGCGGGTGGCGACCCAGATGGGCAACACCGCCGCGCTTAAACGATACATAAAAAGTGGTGCAAATGTAGAAAGCACCGCGTACTGGTTATACAGGTGATCACATGATTCCATTTAACGCACCGCCGGTGGTGGGAACCGAACTCGATTATATGCAGTCGGCAATGGGTAGCGGCAAACTGTGTGGCGATGGTGGTTTTACCCGTCGCTGCCAGCAGTGGCTGGAGCAACGTTTTGGCAGCGCCAAAGCGCTGTTGACGCCGTCCTGCACCGCTTCTCTGGAGATGGCGGCGCTGTTGTTGGATATCCAGCCTGGCGATGAAGTGATCATGCCGAGTTATACCTTTGTCTCCACCGCCAACGCCTTCGTGCTGCGTGGAGCGAAAATCGTTTTTGTGGATGTTCGCCCGAACACTATGAACATCGACGAAACGCTGATTGAAGCGGCGATCACCGACAAAACGCGCGTTATCGTGCCGGTGCATTACGCGGGCGTGGCCTGTGAAATGGACACCATTATGGCGTTGGCGAAAAAATATAACCTGTTTGTGGTGGAAGATGCCGCTCAGGGTGTGATGTCCACTTACAAAGGGCGTGCGCTGGGAACCATTGGTCATATTGGCTGCTTTAGCTTCCATGAAACCAAAAACTACACCGCGGGTGGTGAAGGCGGCGCTACGTTGATTAATGATAAAAAATTGATTGAGCGCGCCGAGATCATCCGTGAAAAAGGCACTAATCGTAGCCAGTTCTTCCGTGGTCAGGTGGATAAATACACCTGGCGCGATATCGGCTCCAGCTATTTGATGTCCGATCTGCAAGCCGCATATCTGTGGGCGCAACTGGAAGCAGCGGATCGTATCAACCAGCAGCGTCTGGCGCTGTGGCAAAACTATTACGATGCACTGGCACCACTGGCGAAAGCCGGGCGTATCGAACTGCCGTCGATTCCGGATAGCTGCGTGCAGAACGCGCATATGTTCTACATTAAGCTGCGTGATATTGATGACCGGAATGCGTTGATTAACTTCCTGAAAGAAGCAGAAATCATGGCGGTGTTCCATTACATTCCGCTGCACGCAAGCCCGGCGGGTGAACGGTTTGGTGAGTTCCACGGTGAAGATCGCTACACCACCAAAGAGAGCGAGCGCTTACTGCGTCTGCCGCTGTTCTACAATCTGTCGCCCGTCAATCAACGCACGGTAATTGCGACCTTGCTGAACTACTTCTCCTGATATGTCGCTGGCGAAAGCGTCCTTATGGACGGCGGCCAGTACGCTGGTCAAGATTGGTGCCGGGTTACTGGTCGGTAAGCTGCTGGCGGTATCATTTGGTCCGGCAGGGCTGGGGCTGGCGGCTAACTTCCGTCAGTTGATTACCGTACTCGGCGTGCTTGCCGGGGCGGGCATTTTTAACGGCGTAACCAAATACGTTGCCCAGTATCATGATAATCCGCAGCAGCTACGTCGTGTGGTGGGTACATCATCAGCGATGGTGCTTGGTTTCTCCACGCTGATGGCGCTGATTTTTGTGCTGGCAGCCGCTCCGATCAGCCAGGGATTGTTCGGGAATACTGACTACCAGGGGCTGGTACGTTTAGTGGCGCTGGTGCAAATGGGTATCGCCTGGGGCAACCTGTTGCTGGCGCTGATGAAAGGCTTTCGCGATGCCGCGGGTAATGCGTTATCGCTGATTGTTGGCAGCCTGATTGGTGTTATCGCTTACTACGTCAGTTACCGTTTTGGTGGCTATGAAGGCGCGTTGCTTGGGCTGGCGCTGATTCCTGCGTTGGTGGTGATTCCGGCTGCCATCATGTTGATCAAACGTGGCGCTATCCCGTTAAGCTATCTGAAACCCAGTTGGGATAGCGGTCTGGCGGGGCAGTTGAGTAAGTTCACGTTAATGGCGCTGATTACTTCGGTGACCTTGCCCGTTGCTTACATCATGATGCGTAAGTTACTGGCGGCGCAGTATAGCTGGGATGAGGTGGGGATCTGGCAAGGCGTAAGTAGTATTTCCGACGCCTACCTGCAATTCATTACCGCCTCTTTTAGCGTGTATTTACTGCCCACTCTGTCGCGGCTAACAGAAAAGCGCGATATCACCCGCGAAGTGGTGAAGTCGCTGAAATTCGTTCTACCGGCGGTGGCAGCGGCGAGTTTTACAGTCTGGTTGCTGCGTGACTTTGCCATCTGGCTACTTTTATCGAACAAATTTACCGCCATGCGCGATCTCTTTGCCTGGCAGTTGGTTGGCGATGTGTTAAAAGTGGGCGCTTATGTCTTTGGTTATCTGGTGATCGCCAAAGCGTCGCTCCGGTTTTATATTCTGGCGGAAGTCAGTCAGTTCACGTTGTTGATGGTATTTGCCCACTGGTTGATCCCCGCGCATGGCGCGCTGGGCGCGGCGCAGGCATATATGGCAACCTATATCGTCTATTTTTCTCTTTGTTGTGGCGTGTTTTTACTTTGGCGTAGGCGGGCATGACTGTACTGATTCACGTTTTGGGATCGGATATCCCTCACCATAACCAAACCGTTTTGCGGTTTTTCAACGACGCGCTGGCTGCGACAAGCGAGCACGCGCGCGAGTTTATGGTTGCAGGCAAGGACGACGGCTTAAGTGATAGCTGTCCGGCGCTCACTATCCGCTTTTTTGCAGACAAAAAATCACTGGCTGAAGCGGTTATCGCGAAAGCGAAAGCTAACCGTCAACAGCGGTTTTTCTTCCATGGCCAGTTCAATCCAAAACTATGGCTGGCGCTGCTTAGCGGCGGAATCAAGCCCAGCCAGTTTTACTGGCATATATGGGGCGCTGATTTGTATGAACTTTCCAGTGGCTTGAGATATAAGCTCTTTTATCCGCTGCGCCGCCTGGCACAAAAGCGGGTGGGCTGTGTATTTGCCACTCGGGGAGACTTGAGCTTTTTTGCCAGAACGCATCCAAAGGTGCGAGGCGAACTGATTTACTTCCCAACCCGGATGGATCCTTCTCTCAATACGATGGCTAACGATCGGCAACGTGAAGGGAAAATGACTATTCTGGTGGGGAACTCCGGCGATCGCAGTAATGAACACATCGCTGCCTTACGCGCTGTGCATCGGCAGTTTGGCGATACGGTGAAAGTGGTGGTGCCGATGGGATATCCGGCCAACAACGATGCGTATATCAACGAAGTTCGTCAGGCGGGGCTGGAATTATTCAGCGAAGAAAATCTGCAAATTCTGAGCGAAAAAATGGATTTTGACACTTATCTGGCACTACTTCGCCAGTGCGATCTCGGCTACTTTATTTTTGCCCGTCAGCAAGGTATCGGTACGCTGTGCTTGTTGATTCAGGCTGGTATTCCCTGCGTACTTAATCGGGAAAACCCGTTCTGGCAGGATATGACGGAGCAACATTTGCCGGTGCTGTTTACCACTGACGATCTCAATGAGGATATTGTGCGTGAAGCGCAGCGCCAGTTGGCGTCGGTAGATAAAAACCACATTGCCTTCTTTAGTCCAAACTATCTGCAAGGCTGGCATCGGGCGCTGGCAATTGCCGCTGGGGAGGTCGCATGAGCCTGCTGCAATTCAGCGGCCTGTTTGTTGTCTGGCTGCTCTGTACGCTGTTTATCGCCACGCTGACCTGGTTTGAGTTTCGCCGCGTGCGGTTTAACTTCAATATCTTCTTTTCATTGCTTTTTTTGCTGACGTTTTTCTTCGGATTTCCGCTGACCAGCGTACTGGTATTCCGCTTTGATGTTGGTGTCGCGCCGCCAGAAATCTTGTTGCAGGCGTTGCTTTCTGCGGGCTGCTTTTACGCGGTTTATTACGTCACCTACAAAACCCGCTTACGCAAAAGTGTTGCCGATGCACCGCGCCGTCCAGTGTTTACCATGAATCGCGTGGAAACCAATCTTACCTGGTTTCTCCTGATGGGCATCGCGTTGGTCAGTGTCGGCATCTTCTTCATGCACAACGGCTTTTTGTTGTTCCGACTTAACTCCTACAGTCAGATCTTTTCCAGTGAAGTCTCCGGCGTGGCGTTAAAGCGCTTCTTTTACTTTTTTATCCCGGCGATGCTGGTGGTCTATTTTCTGCGCCAGGACAGCAAAGCGTGGCTGTTTTTCCTCGTCAGTACCGTTGCCTTTGGATTGCTGACCTACATGATTGTCGGTGGCACTCGCGCCAATATCATTATCGCGTTCGCTATCTTCCTGTTTATCGGCATTATTCGCGGTTGGATTTCACTGTGGATGCTGGCAGCGGCAGGCGTGCTGGGGATTGTCGGTATGTTCTGGCTGGCGCTAAAACGCTACGGAATGAACGTGAGCGGTGATGAAGCTTTCTACACGTTTCTCTATCTCACCCGCGACACTTTCTCGCCGTGGGAGAATCTGGCGTTGCTATTGCAGAACTACGACAACATCGACTTCCAGGGGCTGGCACCGATTGTCCGTGATTTCTATGTCTTTATTCCTTCCTGGCTGTGGCCGGGTCGGCCCAGTATGGTGCTGAACTCCGCCAACTATTTCACCTGGGAAGTGCTGAATAATCACTCCGGGCTGGCTATCTCACCTACGCTTATCGGCTCACTGGTGGTGATGGGCGGTGTGTTGTTTATTCCGCTTGGGGCGATTGTGGTTGGCCTGATTATAAAATGGTTCGACTGGCTGTATGAGCTGGGCAACCGCGAAACCAATCGCTATAAGGCAGCGATTTTGCACAGTTTCTGCTTTGGGGCGATCTTCAATATGATCGTGCTGGCGCGTGAAGGACTGGATTCATTTGTCTCGCGGGTGGTCTTTTTTATCGTGGTCTTCGGTGCAAGCCTGATGATTGCAAAACTACTGTACTGGCTTTTTGATAGCGCCGGACTCATTCATAAACGAATAAAATCATCGCTCCGGACGCAGATTGAAGGATAACAATGAATAACAACACCACAGCACCGACCTATACGCTGCGTGGCTTACAGTTGATCGGTTGGCGTGATATGCAGCATGCCCTCGATTATCTGTTCGCTGATGGGCAGCTTAAGCAGGGAACGCTGGTTGCCATTAATGCCGAAAAAATGCTGACCATTGAAGATAACGCCGAGGTCAGGGCGTTAATTAACGCTGCCGAATTTAAATATGCCGATGGCATTAGCGTCGTGCGTTCGGTACGTAAAAAATATCCTCAGTCACAGGTTTCCCGCGTAGCTGGAGCCGATCTCTGGGAAGAGCTGATGGCTCGCGCAGGAAAAGAAGGGACGCCCGTTTTTCTTGTTGGCGGCAAACCTGAAGTACTGGCGCAGACCGAAACTAAACTGCGCGGCCAGTGGAATGTGAATATCGTTGGCAGCCAGGATGGTTATTTCAAACCCGAGCAGCGTCAGGCGCTGTTTGAGCGCATCCATGCCAGTGGCGCGCAAATCGTCACTGTCGCAATGGGATCGCCAAAACAGGAAATCTTCATGCGCGACTGCCGTCAGGTGCATCCTGATGCGCTTTATATGGGCATTGGCGGAACGTACGATGTTTTTACTGGCCATGTGAAACGCGCGCCGAAAATCTGGCAAAAACTGGGGTTGGAGTGGCTCTATCGCCTGCTTTCGCAGCCGAGTCGCATTAAGCGTCAGCTCCGTTTACTGCGCTATTTACGCTGGCATTACACCGGCAACCTCTGATTTTCCCTCTCTTGCTGGCGGCATAAGTGTTCACAATGTCGCCTGTTCTTCACCTTCCTGCTGTTTTATTACACAAAGCATTCAATTTTTTAATGCTTCATTTGCCATTTCTCCTGAATTACGAAAACATTCGCAACACTCGATGTACCCATAACGATAACCGGTAACACCGGAAAAACATGCAAACACAACACGAGGATTTATGGCAGATAATAAACCAGAGCTACAGCGTGGGCTGGAAGCTCGACATATCGAACTCATCGCCCTGGGGGGCACCATTGGCGTTGGTCTGTTTATGGGGGCCGCCAGCACCCTAAAATGGGCTGGGCCATCTGTATTGTTGGCCTATATCATCGCCGGGCTGTTCGTCTTTTTCATCATGCGCTCAATGGGCGAAATGTTATTCCTTGAGCCGGTTACCGGTTCGTTCGCCGTCTACGCACATCGTTATATGAGCCCGTTTTTTGGCTATCTCACTGCCTGGTCTTACTGGTTCATGTGGATGGCGGTGGGGATCTCGGAAATCACTGCCATTGGCGTCTACGTCCAGTTCTGGTTCCCGGAGATGGCACAGTGGATACCTGCATTGATCGCGGTGGCGCTGGTGGCGCTGGCGAATCTGGCGGCGGTCAGACTGTATGGTGAAATCGAGTTTTGGTTCGCGATGATCAAAGTCACCACGATCATCGTTATGATAGTCATTGGCCTGGGCGTGATTTTCTTTGGCTTTGGCAATGGCGGACAGTCGATTGGTTTTGGCAATCTCACTGAGCATGGCGGTTTCTTTGCGGGTGGCTGGAAAGGGTTCCTGACGGCGCTGTGTATCGTGGTGGCGTCCTACCAGGGTGTGGAGCTGATTGGCATTACTGCCGGTGAAGCGAAAAATCCGCAGGTGACGTTGCGCAGTGCGGTAGGCAAAGTGCTGTGGCGAATCCTTATTTTCTACGTAGGCGCGATCTTCGTTATCGTCACCATCTTCCCGTGGAATGAAATTGGCAGCAATGGCAGCCCGTTTGTACTGACTTTCGCCAAAATTGGCATTACCGCAGCCGCGGGTATTATCAACTTTGTGGTACTGACGGCGGCGCTTTCTGGCTGTAACAGCGGTATGTACAGTTGCGGACGTATGCTTTATGCACTGGCGAAAAACCGTCAGTTACCGGCGGCGATGGCAAAAGTTTCTCGTCACGGCGTGCCGGTTGCGGGAGTAGCGGTATCCATTGCCATCCTGTTAATTGGCTCGTGCCTGAACTACATCATTCCCAATCCGCAGCGTGTGTTTGTTTACGTCTACAGCGCCAGCGTGCTGCCGGGGATGGTGCCGTGGTTTGTGATCCTGATAAGCCAACTGCGTTTTCGTCGTGCGCACAAAGCGGCGATTGCCAGCCATCCGTTCCGCTCCATTCTGTTCCCGTGGGCAAATTATGTGACAATGGCGTTCCTTATTTGCGTTTTGATCGGCATGTACTTTAATGAAGATACTCGTATGTCGCTGTTTGTCGGCATCATCTTCATGCTGGCGGTGACGGCGATTTACAAAGTTTTTGGGCTTAATCGCCACGGTAAAGCGCATAAACTGGAGGAATAAGCAGCAAAATGCGCAAAGCGTAACCAAACGCGCATTTTATTTAAAAAGGGACTAGACAGAGGGGTGGGAAGTCCGTATTATCCACCCCCGCAACGGCGCTAAGCGCCCGTAGCTCAGCTGGATAGAGCGCTGCCCTCCGGAGGCAGAGGTCTCAGGTTCGAATCCTGTCGGGCGCGCCATTTAGTCCCGGCGCTTGAGCTGCGGTGGTAGTAATACCGCGTAACAAGATTTGTAGTGGTGGCTATAGCTCAGTTGGTAGAGCCCTGGATTGTGATTCCAGTTGTCGTGGGTTCGAATCCCATTAGCCACCCCATTATTAGAAGTTGTGAAAATGCGAAGGTGGCGGAATTGGTAGACGCGCTAGCTTCAGGTGTTAGTGTCCTTACGGACGTGGGGGTTCAAGTCCCCCCCCTCGCACCAACGAGGCGATATCAAAAAAGTAAGATGACTGTGCGAAGGTGGCGGAATTGGTAGACGCGCTAGCTTCAGGTGTTAGTGTCCTTACGGACGTGGGGGTTCAAGTCCCCCCCCTCGCACCACGACTTTAAAGAATTGAACTAAAAATTCAAAAAGCAGTATTTCGGCGAGTAGCGCAGCTTGGTAGCGCAACTGGTTTGGGACCAGTGGGTCGGAGGTTCGAATCCTCTCTCGCCGACCAATTTTGAACCCCGCTTCGGCGGGGTTTTTTGTTTTCTGTGTATTCCATCACTCTCCCTTCGCAATAAACGCCCGTAGTAACTCATTGCCACACGGTATGATTTCGCCCTTAACTTATTGAAGGACGATTTCAGGCAAGGAGCGACTATGCTGCAACAGGTTCCAACGCGTGCTTTTCATGTGATGGCGAAACCGAGCGGTTCCGATTGTAATCTGAACTGTGACTACTGTTTTTATCTCGAAAAACACTCTCTCTACCGCGAACATCCTGTCACACATATGGACGATGACACGCTGGAAGCGTATGTCCGCCACTATATCGCTGCCAGTGAACCACAAAACGAAGTTGCTTTTACCTGGCAAGGCGGAGAGCCAACGCTGCCGGGGTTGGAATTTTACCGCCGCGCTGTGGCACTACAGGCAAAATATGGTGCAGGCAGGCGGGTAAGTAATAGCTTCCAGACTAACGGCGTGCTGCTGGATGACGAATGGTGTGCGTTTCTGGCAGAAAATCATTTTCTGGTTGGCTTATCGCTGGACGGCCCGGCAGAGATCCATAATCAATACCGCGTTACCAAAGGCGGCAGACCAACGCATAAACTGGTGATGCGCGCGCTTAAACTACTGCAAAAATATCACGTTGATTATAATGTTCTGGCGTGCGTCAATCGCACCAGCGTGCTGCAACCGTTGCAGGTCTATGACTTTTTGCGTGATGCGGGCGTTGAGTTCATCCAGTTTATTCCGGTGGTGGAACGTCTGGCAGATGAAACAGCAGCCCACGACGGACTGAAATTACGAGCGCCTGGCGATATTCAGGGGGAACTGACGGAATGGTCGGTGCGCCCGCAAGAGTTCGGTGAATTTCTGGTGACGATTTTCGATCACTGGATCAAACGCGACGTCGGTAAGATTTTCGTGATGAATATCGAATGGGCATTTGCCAATTTTGTCGGCGCGCCTGGCGCGGTTTGCCATCATCAGCCAACCTGCGGGCGTTCGGTGATTGTTGAGCACAACGGCGATGTTTACACCTGTGATCACTTTGTCTATCCGCAATATCGACTGGGGAATATGCTTCAGCAGACGATTGCAGAAATGGTAGATTCCCCGCAACAGCAGGCGTTTGGTGAAGATAAATTTAAGCAGTTACCGGCGCAGTGTCGCAGTTGCAACGTGTTAAAAGCGTGCTGGGGAGGTTGCCCGAAACACCGCTTTATGCTCGATGCCAGCGGCAAACCGGGGCTGAATTATTTGTGTGCCGGATATCAACGCTATTTCCGCCATTTGCCTCCGTATCTTAAAGCAATGGCTGATTTGCTGGCGCACGGCCGCCCGGCCAGCGACATTATGCAGGCACATTTGATGGTGGTGAATAAGTAAAAAGTGATTGATTGCCGGATGCGATGCTGACGCATCTTATCCGGCTTACAGAATGATGCAATATATTGAATTTTCAAGATTTGTAGGCCGGATAAGGCGTTCGCGCCTCATCCGGCATGGGCAGCGCAGCCCGATGTAGCGATAGCGCTGAATTAATCAGATTTAATCTGCGCGCGTGGCGGATATTTTTTCAGGATCTCCATATACGCGTGCATTTCGGTCTGTAGAGGTACACCCATCGGAATATGCCGCACGCCGATAGAGTCGCTTTCCTGCGGATCGGTGTACAAGTTAAACACCGACGATCCGGCCGTTTGCATTATCGTACCGGTGAATCCACCCTGATATCCGCTCTGTGTATACGCGTATGGTTGCTGAATGAGAACATGATATTTGAACTCATCCATACGTACAGCGGCGAGTTTGCCGTTGAGGAAGTAGTGTTCAGCCTTGCGGTTAGACTGACCGTTTGTTCCGAGGAAGAAAGAGGTCTGGTCTACGCCATCGATAAAGGTCGTTTTCGGCACTAAATTCGCCACTTTCGCTCCAGGATGCCCTGCCAGATCCAGCGAGGTTGGGAAGAGATCGGCCAGATCGACAATACCGTCGGATTTACGCGCTTGGATCATGCCTTTCCAGTACACGAAGGTGGGTACGCGAACGCCGCCTTCCCAGGTAGAACCTTTCGCGCCACGGAACGGTGTGCGACCGTGCGGTGGCACTTCGGCTTCCGGACCGTTATCGGAGGTAAAGACAATCAGCGTGTTATCAAGCTGACCATTTTTCTCCAGTGCTTTATAGAGATTAGCGAACACATCGTTCATTTCTACCATGCAGTCGCCGTAAGAGGTGCGTGCCGGAGAACTACCGGCATATTTGGTATTCGGGTAGTTATCGAAGTGGCAGCCGCGCGTACCGTAATACAAGAAGAATGGTTTATCGCTCTTCGCCATTTTGTCGAGGAACTTAACGCCATATTCCATCCAGCGTTGATCAAGATCTTCCATATACTTCGGCGTAATATCGGCAATGGCTTGCTGCTCACCGCCGCGCACCGCATGAACGTCATCTTTGCTGAACGGTAATTGCTTGATGTACTCAGAACGGTCCGGACTCAGGGCGACTTCCGGATTGACGTGAACATCGCGCCATTCGGTATACATATCAGACACCGAGTTAAAGCCGCGGAAATCATCAAAGCCGACGTTCTGTGGCTGCGACTCTTTGTTTTCTCCCATATGCCATTTACCGATGGCCTGAGTGACGTAACCTTGATCATGCAATAATTGCGGCAGGGTAGTTAACCCTTGCAGACCACCTGGTTGTCCGTACATCGGCGGCATCAAAATGCCGTGGTGGATAGAATACTGTCCGGTGAGAATCGTCGCGCGGGTTGGTGAAGAACTGGGTTGAGAATACGCGGAGGTTAAAATCAGCCCCTGGCTGGCAACGGCGTCAATATCTGGTGTTGGGTTACCCACCGCCACACCGCCACCATTAAAGCCAACATCCATCCAGCCCACGTCATCCAGCAAGAAAATAACCACATTCGGTTTCTTACCGGTTTTTTTCTCTAATTCTGCCAGCTTCTGCTGAGTTTCTTTATCCTGCGCCGGATGCTGCATTACCGGCATCATATTATCGGCAATGGTGGTTGCCGGTTTAACCAGGTATTGATTTGGGTGATCGTAACCAGCAAATCCTTTGCGTGCGGTGGCGGTTGACGGGGTATCTGCAGCGCTGGCCATTAATGGAAGAGCGGCGGCGACAGCGACAACAAGAAGCTTGGGTGAGAACGAAAATTCCATGCAAAATGCTCCGATTTAATGTCATCAAAATGATGGCGTAGTTAAGCATTGATAATTGAGGTCCCTCTCCCTGACAGGATGATTTCATAAATAATGATGATGAAAATAAATTATCTATTTATCTTAAGAATAAATTGAAATATCAGGAGAGCGTTTTCAATCCTACCCCCCGTGCATGCGATATGTAAGGCGTGTTTATTATATCGCGTTGATTATTGATGCTGTTTTTAGTTTTGTCTGTAATTAATATGCGTATCATTAATTGATTATATTTAATCATTCATATCACATATAAAAAAGCATCAGGCTAAGGGAAGGATTTACTCGGTAATTTATTAAATATGAAGAAAAAAGGGTTACAGATTTTTCTCATAACAAGTATTAGGGGATGTTATTACCCCATCCTCTGTGGCATAATAACTGAGTAGATGCTCATTCCATCTCTTATGTTCGCCTTAGTGCCTCATAAACTCAGGAATGACGCAGAGCCGTTTACGGTGCTTATCGTCCACTGACAGATGTCGCTTTTGCCTCATCAGACACCATGGACACAACGTTGAGTGAAGCACCCACTTGTTGTCATACAGACCTGTTTTAACGCCTGCTCCGTAATAAGAGCAGGCGTTTTTTTATCTATTCAGGAAAGGCCCGGAGGCTCTGCGCCTCCAGGTGAGAAAGGATTACTGCGGTGGGTTGTTCTGTAACGTCAGCATCAAACCGTCGCGGCGCATTGCAGCGGCTTCTTCCGGCTTGTGCAGTCTGTCCAGCACGTCAGCAAGCCATGCATAATCGTAGGCATCCGGGCGTTGTTTCAGCGCCGCGCGGAAGGCGAGAGATGCTTCCTGCCATTCGCCATGCTTCATCAGCGACTGACCCAATGTGCTCCACAACAGCGGGCGATCGCCCACGTTTTTAATCTGCTGGCGCAGCACCTTTTCCAGTTGTTCTGGATTATTGGTTTTCAGGCGTGGGATTGGTAGCAGCAGGCGATCGTCATACTGGCGTTTCAGGCCGTCGATGATAATTTGCTGGGCGGTGTCATGATCGTCACACTCAATAAGATGTTCTGCCATTGCCACCTGCAACGCCACCTGATGACGCGTTTTCCGGCTTTGATTTTTCCACCAGTTTCGCAAACCTTCACTACCGTCATCAGCACGAGCCTGATCCATCAGGCCAATCCATGCCTGTTGTTCCAGCATTGCGCGATGTTCTTCATCACCAACGTGAGCTTTTGCCATTGACGGGATGATGTCCAGCAGCGAACTCCACGCACCGGTGCGGATATAAGCTTGTTCCGCCAGACGCAGCACTTCAGGATGGCGTGGCGTGACTTCCAGCAACTTATCTACGCCGTGGCGTGCAGCATGATTTTCATTGCGTGCCAGTTGCAGGCGCACGCGGGCAATTTCTACCGGAATGGTGTCATTGCCTGCAAGTTCTGCTGCGCGTTCCAGATGCTGATTGGCGCGCGCTTCATCGCCGCGTTGTTGTGCGGCTTCAGCAGCCAGCAGGTAGTTCACTACCGGTTGTTCAGCGTGATCGGCATTTTTCGCCATCAGCTTTTCAACCTGCTGGTAATCACCTTCCGCCAGTTTCAGCAGCGCCTGTTCGGTCTGCTTACGTGCGCGGCGGCGTTTACGCCCGACAAACCAACCGCGGGTGTGCGCGCCGGTGCGGAAAATCCGTCGCAGTAGCCACTCGATAGCAAACAGCACCACCATTGCCAGTATAAAAATGATCGCCAGACCCGTGACGCTGGTTTCGATATTGTAGTTGTCGGTTTGAATCAGTACGTAACCCTGATGCCCGGCAATCATCGGACCAACCACGATCCCCGCAATAAGCAGAACAAAGAGTAACAACACTTTTAGCATGGTTATTCTCCTTGCGGCGCGGCTGCCGGAGTATCAGCTTGCGGTGCAGGTGCAGGTGCAGATTTAGCTTCCGTTGCTGGTGCTACAGGCTGTGCCAACAGATTACGCACGCGGGTTTGCATCAGCTTTTCCAGCATTGCCTGGCTTTGCAGGGTTTCCGGGAGATCCATCGAAATATTCTGCTGACTTAGCTGATCCACTTCGTCGAGAAACGCTTTGGTAGTGGCATCGTCAGTGTCGTAATAAGCACGTACCCAGGTAGAGACGTTTTCCAGCGCCTGGCGGTAGGTTTCTTCCTGATGACGCGGTACAGCTTGTGCTGCGACCAGCAGACGGGAACGAATATTTTCGCGCAGGTAGATATCTTGATTCGGCGCTAACAGGGGTACGGCGGTGTCATCACGACGCCGAATCGTAATGAAGTTATCCATAAAGTTCTGCCAGCTCTTTTGCAGATTGATACGCCATTCGCTGATGGAGCTGGAAAGCTCTTCACCATTGGAATCCATTGGTGAACCGTCACTGTCATTGTCGGCCAGACGCAGGTTATCTACCTGATTAGAAAGTTGATTCAACTTGAGGATGATACCGTCATAATCGACCTGTGATACCGCAGAAAGGCTGGCGATGTCATCGGTAATTGCCCGGCGAACGGTAATAAGACTTGGGTCATTCATATCGGCCAGGCTGGCATCTGCGCTTTTCAGTAGCGCAGCGGCGGTGGTGACGTCCTGATCGCTCCACAGCTTACGTCCGGCGAGCTTCACCAGAAAATCTGCCTGCGCCAGCAGCCAGGTTTTAGCATCGCTTCCGGAAATGGTGGCGACCTTTTGTTGAACTTCATCCAGTTGTTTTGCTAACGCTTCTTGCTGACGGTTTGCCTGCTCTAACTGCGTAGCCTGTTGTTTGATGATACCTTCCAGTTCTGCTTTTTGGCTCTCCTGGGCTTTTTGTAGCGCAGTGAGCTGGTTAGCGAGGACATCGCTGGTGGCCGTCTGATTGACGGCCTGTTGTTTACCCCAGCCATACAAACCGACACCTGCAGCCAGAGCAATAGCGATAGCCACCGCACTTAAAATCAGAGCAGTACTGTTATTACTCTTTTTTTCTACTGTGACAGATTGTGGCGTGGTGTCCACGGCCTCCCTGGTCTCTTCAACCACGGCGGAGGTTTTTTCTTGTTCCGTCATTATGGCTTCCTGTTATGAGAGTTATTGTAATGCCCGTAAAAGCGCATCGTTGTCAGCGTTATCAGCGACCTGAATGTCTTGCCAACCCAGTTCCCGGGCGAGTTTCGCCAGACGCTCGCTGACGACCAGTAGTCGACAGCGTAGTAACCAGTGCTCACGATACCATCGTGGAATCAGCGACCAGAGCTGTTGCAACATTTCACCGCTGGTAACAACGACCGTTGTCACTTCGCGGGACTGCCAGCGCATCGCTTCTTCTGCACCATCGTAATGAATGGCGCATCGTTGATAACATTCGCAAAAAGTAACTTCAGCCTCGCGTGCCGTCAGGGTTTCCCCAATCAGCTCACGACCGCCGTTGCCACGTAAAATTAGCGCACGTTTTCCCGCAATATTTTGTAATTCAGGTAATTGTAGCAAGACTTCACTGATTTCCCGATCATGCGGATAACGAACTTCATGTCCGCTCACGGTATGCAGCGCCAGCGCCGTGGTACGGCCAATAGCGAAATAAGTGGGTAGGGTGGGCCACTTAAGACCTTGCTGATGTAGCTGTGACTGGGCAAAAGCTACGGCATGTTGCGAAAGGGCAAACAACAGATCGCCTTCGCTCAGCTCCGCCAGCCGGTCGGCAAGTTGTGGCAATTGCCGACCAGGGGAAAACTCAATCAGCGGAAAATGCCAGGCCACCTGCCCCAGTGTGCGCAGACGGCTCACTAACTCTTCTCCAGCGGGAGACGGGCGGGTGACCAGGATACTCATGCCGGAGCGTCTCCGTTATAGACTTCAGCAAGGATTTCACGTGCGCCGTTATTCAATAGCTCTTCTGCCAGCGAAATGCCCATTTGCCCGGCATCTTGCGGCGCACCACGGCGTTCACCGCGAATAATCTGCGAACCGTCCGGTGCGCCGACCAGTGCACGCAGCCAGATTTCGCCATCAATAAGTTCGGCGTAGCTACCAATCGGCACCTGGCAACCGCCTTCAAGACGGGTATTCATGGCGCGTTCGGCGGTGACGCGCAGTGCAGTTTCGTGGTGATTGAGCGCGGCAAGAAGCTCGCGGGTGCGCGTATCATCAAGGCGGCATTCAATGCCCACCGCACCTTGTCCTACAGCCGGAAGAGAAACTTCTGGCGGCAGCGCGGCGCGAATGCGTGACTCCAGCCCTAAACGTTTTAAGCCAGCCACGGCAAGAATAATGGCATCGTATTCGCCATTATCCAGTTTACTCAGACGAGTACCGACATTGCCGCGCAGAGAACGGATAATGAGATCCGGACGGCGTTCAGCCAGTTGGCACTGACGGCGTAAGCTGGAAGTTCCGACGATGCTGCCCGCAGGTAACGCATCCAGACTGTCATAGTTATTGGAGACAAAGGCATCGCGAGGATCTTCACGCTCGCAAATGGTGACCAGCCCCAGACCTTGCGGAAATTCAACCGGCACATCTTTCATTGAATGTACGGCGATATCGGCACGGTTTTCCAGGAGCGCGACTTCCAGCTCTTTCACAAATAAGCCTTTCCCGCCTACCTTCGCCAGCGGCGTATCAAGAATCACATCGCCGCGCGTCACCATCGGCACCAGTTCAACCACCAGCCCTGGATGGCTCGCCATCAACTTGTCTTTGACATAATGTGCCTGCCAGAGTGCAAGTGGGCTTTGGCGTGTGGCAATTCTTAAAACATTGTCTAACATGCTTGTTACCGTCATTATCATCCATGGTCCATCCTAACATCCTTGCCGGAGCGATGTCAGTGTTGTGGTGAAACGTAGATGCCTGAGCAAAACGTAAAATATAGCCAGGCGGTGGATCCTGACAGGCGCTTCAAGCCGTCGTAATAAGGAATTTACAGAGAATAAACAGTGCTACACTTGTATGTAGCGCATCTTTCTTTACGGTCAACCAGCAAGGTGTTAAATTGATCACGTTTTAGACCATTTTTTCGTCGTGAAACTAAAAAAACCAGGCGCGGAAAGTGGTACGGTTACCTTTGACATACGAAATATCCCGAATGCCGCGTGTTTCCGTTGATGTTGCCGGAATCACAGACATGACGGGTAGCAAATCAGGCGATACGTCTTGTACCTCTATATTGAGACTCTGAAACAGAGACTGGATGCCATAAATCAATTGCGCGTGGATCGCGCGCTTGCTGCTATGGGGCCTGCATTCCAACAGGTCTACAGTCTGCTGCCGACATTGTTGCACTATCACCATCCGCTAATGCCGGGTTACCTTGATGGTAACGTTCCCAAGGGCATTTGCCTTTATACGCCTGATGAAACCCAACGCCACTACCTGAACGAACTGGAACTGTATCGTGGAATGTCAGTACAGGACCCGCCAAAAGGCGAGCTTCCAATTACTGGCGTATACACAATGGGCAGCACCTCGTCCATAGGGCAAAGTTGTTCCTCTGATCTGGATATCTGGGTCTGCCATCAATCGTGGCTGGATAGCGAAGAGCGTCAGTTACTGCAACGTAAATGCAGCTTGCTGGAAAGCTGGGCCGCCTCATTGGGGGTGGAAGTTAGCTTCTTCCTGATTGATGAAAACCGTTTCCGCCACAACGAAAGTGGCAGTCTGGGGGGCGAAGATTGTGGCTCCACCCAGCATATACTGCTACTTGATGAATTTTACCGTACCGCCGTGCGTCTCGCCGGTAAGCGTATTCTGTGGAATATGGTGCCGTGCGACGAAGAAGAGCATTACGATGATTATGTAATGACGCTTTACGCGCAGGGCGTACTGACGCCAAATGAATGGCTGGATCTCGGTGGTTTAAGCTCGCTTTCTGCTGAAGAGTACTTCGGTGCCAGCCTTTGGCAGCTCTACAAAAGTATCGACTCCCCGTACAAAGCGGTGCTGAAAACACTGCTGCTGGAAGCCTATTCCTGGGAATACCCTAATCCACGCCTGCTGGCGAAAGATATCAAACAGCGTTTGCACGACGGCGAGATAGTGTCATTTGGCCTCGATCCGTACTGCATGATGCTGGAGCGCGTTACCGAATATTTGACGGCGATTGAAGATTTCACCCGTCTGGATTTGGTGCGCCGCTGCTTTTATTTAAAAGTGTGCGAAAAATTAAGCCGCGAACGCGCCTGCGTGGGCTGGCGTCGTGAAGTGTTAAGCCAACTGGTGAAAGAGTGGAGTTGGGACGAATCTCGCCTGACGATGCTGGATAACCGCGCTAACTGGAAGATTGATCAGGTGCGTGAAGCGCACAACGAACTGCTCGATGCGATGATGCAGAGTTACCGTAATCTGATCCGCTTTGCGCGTCGCAATAACCTTAGCGTTTCTGCCAGCCCGCAGGATATCGGTGTGCTGACGCGTAAACTGTACGCTGCGTTTGAAGCATTACCGGGGAAAGTGACGCTGGTAAACCCGCAGATTTCACCGGATCTTTCCGAGCCAAATCTGACCTTTATTTATGTACCGCCGGGGCGTGCTAATCGCTCTGGCTGGTATTTGTATAACCGTGCGCCGACAATTGAGTCGATCATCAGCCATCAACCGCTGGAATATAACCGTTACCTGAACAAATTGGTGGCGTGGGCATGGTTTAACGGACTGCTGACCTCGCGCACCCGTTTGTACATTAAAGGCAACGGCATTGTCGATCTGCCTAAGCTGCAAGAGATGGTGGCTGATGTGTCGCACCATTTCCCGTTGCGCTTACCTGCGCCGACACCGAAAGCGCTCTACAGTCCTTGTGAGATCCGCCATCTGGCGATTATCGTCAACCTGGAATATGACCCGACGACAGCGTTTCGTAATCAGGTAGTACATTTCGATTTCCGTAAGCTGGACGTCTTCAGCTTTGGCGAAGAGCAAAAATGTCTGGTGGGTAGTGTTGACCTGCTGTATCGCAACTCATGGAATGAAGTGCGCACGCTGCATTTCAACGGCGAGCAGTCGATGATTGAAGCCCTGAAAACCATCCTCGGCAAAATGCATCAGGACGCTGCACCCCCTGATAGCGTGGAAGTGTTCTGTTATAGCCAGCATTTGCGCGGATTAATCCGTACTCGCGTGCAGCAACTGGTTTCTGAGTGCATTGAACTGCGTCTTTCCAGCACTCGCCAGGAAACCGGGCGCTTTAAAGCGTTGCGCGTTTCTGGCCAGACCTGGGGTTTGTTCTTCGAACGCCTGAATGTATCGGTACAGAAACTGGAAAATGCCATCGAGTTTTATGGCGCGATCTCGCATAACAAACTGCATGGTTTGTCAGTGCAGGTTGAGACTAATCACGTTAAATTACCGGCGGTGGTGGACGGCTTCGCCAGCGAAGGGATCATCCAGTTCTTCTTCGAAGAAACACACGATGAGAACGGCTTTAATATCTACATTCTCGACGAAAGTAACCGCGTTGAGGTGTATCACCACTGCGAGGGTAGCAAAGAGGAGTTGGTGCGTGATGTCAGTCGCTTCTACTCGTCATCGCACGATCGTTTCACTTACGGCTCCAGTTTCATCAACTTTAACCTGCCGCAGTTTTACCAGATTGTGAAGGTCGATGGTCGCGAACAGGTCATTCCGTTCCGTACCAAATCTATCGGTAACATGCCGCCTGCTAATCAGGACAACGACACGCCGCTGTTACAGCAGTATTTTTCGTGATGAGCGTGCCGGATAATTCAATTTCCGCCTCTGACTTCACGCTGATTTCATTTTCCCTCACTAAAGTTGCTCCCTGAAATTACATCAGGGAGAGGACATTATGCACAGTGACTGGGGAATGACGAGCCTGTCTATTATTTGGGGTGTCATAGAGGCGCTGCTCAGCGTCATCTTTATGTTTAGTTACCCAATATTTCGTAAGTTATGGGCGGGTTGTTTGTTATCGCTCGTAGCGAGTGGAGTAAGTATTCTGGTATGGCGAGAGTCTTATTATGAACGATGGGGTGATGGCGGTAAGTACGGTGTTGAGTGCCCCGACGTGCTGATTTCCTGTGATAACTACCACGTTTTGTATGAATTGAGTTGGTGGTTATATGGAGCAGGTTTTCTTTTTTTTATAGTGGCTCTTGTTGGGGGGGGATTTTCGCGGTGGCGAGTGGTTATTCCAGATGGCGAAGCTGATGTATAGCGGCAAACTCCCTATATGATCCGCTAAATGCGCTTTTCACCCAACTCTATAATTTTGCAGGATTTGTAGGCCGGATAAGGCGTTTACGCCGCATCCGGCAAAGAATTTTAGCGGAAGCTCACCGCTTCTCCTGCCTGCTGCGTCGCGGCCTGTTCCAGCAAATCCCAGAAGGTTTCGCCGCTACGGTCGCAAATCCACTCATCGCCTTTCAGGTCAAAATGGTAGCCGCCCTGTTTGGTTGCCAGCCACACCTGGTGCAGCGGTTCCTGGCGGTTGATAATGATTTTGCTGCCGTTTTCAAAGGTAATGGTCAGCACGCCGCCGTTGATTTCGCAGTCGATATCGCTGTCGCCATCCCAGTCGTCCAGGCGTTCTTCAATGGTCAGCCACAGTTGATCTGCCAGGCGATGAAATTCACTGTCGTTCATTGTTGTATCCTGTTTTTAAGTGATGGCGGCAGTATAAGTTGTTTCGTCTAACAGTGAAATCAACATGGTTCGGCTATAAAACTTAACCTTCATACCTCGTCCCATTCCAACGCAAGATTGTATCCTCGTCGCATAACAGGTCGTGTAGGCCATGATTCTTTTCTTTCATCAGGCTAATTTTGCTACAAAAATAATCAATGTTAATTCTGGAGTTATCTGGGGTCATAATACTGCAAGCCATAGTTGGTGCGTCACTCGCGGTATATCCACAATCATCTTTCCCGCAGGCAGCGGGAGGCGTGGAAGGTGAATACGTGCAGTTAAGCGTTTCGGAAATGCCATCATCATTAATGTCGAGGGGACGGCTAATCTCATCGCTGTCAGTGCTTAATGTCGTTGCATCCAGGATGACGTTTAGTTTTTGTATCTTGCTTGTGGCCGCGTAATTGAAGCTGCTTGCGGCCATTATGCTTAGAGCTATGCCAATCCGTAAGGCTATTTTTTGCATCCTGGTTCCTCTGTAATAATCATAATGTCGTTGTTATGAATTTCACGGACATTCTCTTCTCTGACGCGTGTTTTCGCCGGGCAGGGGGAGGGTGTAATCCTTACCTCTGTATCGGTCCATGTATAAACATTGCGATCGTCATAAGCAAAGCGATCGTTTTTAGTTAGCGGACCGTTAACTGGAATAATTTGCACGCTTTTTGACCGTAATTGGCGGATAAAATAAGCATGTTGTTTGCCGCTATTAAATGAGCGATCAATGACCAGGTCTGGCGTATCCAGCGGGATTATCTCAAGCTGGTCTTCACCAAATGTCGATAATTTTGTTACATACAGCCGATCTTTATACTGCGCAATATTGCCAGTAATCAGATGAAATTGTTCAGGTTCAATACCTGGTAGGTCTATCCACTGGCTCCACTGACGGTCGGGCGTGAGCTGTTTACGCCAGCGAACGCGACTTTCCCCTACTTCAAAAGAGACGTCATCATCTACGGGTATTGCCTTGCCTGATAATTGACCAAAGGGATAACGATGCAAACCATTGTTGTCGCGAAAAACCAGCAGTGAATGAGGTATCCAGCGAATTATCTCAAATGAGTCTGCATTCGCTGCAAGGCGAACACCATTTAAATAAATGTTCTGCCCACTGCGGATAAGCAGATCATTGGAATACATTTCTCTGTTTACACCCATAAGACGTGGATTAATACCCCACCATCTTTTTTCTAATACAGTAACATCACTGCTGCTTCCCTGACGTCGACCAGACAAATAGAGATTTTTACTATCCACCAACGTGGTAGTGTTACCTTCGATAGATTTTAGCGTCGCCAGATCAACACGTGACGCGCCGCTATTACTTTCGGTGCGTTGTCCGTCAAAATAGAGGCTATATTTATCGACCGCAAAGCGGCCCATAGCCTGAAAGCTGGCAATATCGACAGTAGGTGTTCCCGGTGGGTTGCTAACAATTTTGCCACGCCAGAGAATAACGCGGCCATCTGTCACCCAGTGGTATTCCTCATTTTCTATGCTTATTTCATCGGAAGGTATATAACCCGTCTCCCCGGATATATTTTTCACAAGGCGCAAATCGGCCCTGTTCATCTCCGGAAATTGGGCAATGATTTTCTTATCCTCCCAATTACCTTTACCGTAAGACATGACACCGTGATCATTGTAATAGTCGAACCCTATGGCCTGTACGGCAGGTGTCAGAAATACGTGCCCCAACAGGATGAGTGCAAGTGTGATTATTTGACTATTCATTTTGTCGCCTCATTGCGCGGGGCAGGAATAAATTCGCCGTCATCGGTAATTTTTCCGTCCAGATATCCCGTTTTGTAATCTACGCCATAGCCATATCCCGAATGTTGTTCCTTCCAGATTAAGCGAACTTGTTTCGGATCAGCGGTGCGGTATCGCCAGAGCTGCGCGCCATCAAAGCTGTAAACGTAGCGGTTATCGCGGGCATACCATCTGCGTAAAAAGGGATGGTCATTAAGATGGGCTTCGCGTTCATCCGGAGAGCGGTTATCCAGTAAGATCAGCGGTCCGTCAGATTCAAACACGTGTAAACTGGAATGGTTTGGCCACCCTTCGGCACGCGTAAGTAAATAGCCGTGGCGCTTCCCGGCGTTGAAACGTTTGTTGATAATAAGATTGGGATCATCAAGTTTCACGATCTCCAGCTTGCGGTCACCAGACTCTGTTTCGATGATGGTATAAAGCGAGTCCTGATACTGGGCGACAGCATCACTGATGGGGTGGAACTGTTCAGGATCGAGTCCGGGTAATTCTTCCTGTTTACAAGCAGGCCCTTTACGCCAGAACACTTTCTTTTCCAGCAGAGAAAAATCCAGACAGTGCTTTGTTAAATCCTCATACCAGGCCAGATTTTCCTTGTCGAGGACCTTACGCTGCAGCCCGTTTTTATCACGCCAGGTCAAGAGTGAGCCGGGCATCCAGCGCACGACGGAAAAGGTGTCCGGGTCGGCATCCAGTTGTTCGCCGTTGATCAGGATTTTGGTCCGTGTTCGGGCAAGGGTATCCCAGGGGCCAAATGGGGCAGGAAGGCAGGGATTGAATGCTGTAGAGAATTTACCGCGCTGATCCCATGACTTTTGTGCCAGTACCGTAAAGGTGTTGGGATCATCAAGGCGCTGACCATTTGCGTAAAGATAGTGCTTGTCACGGAGAATCAAACCTAGCCAGTCTGGTTTCCATTGCGGGTTAAATTCTACCTGACGCAACGTTCGGCGGTTTAGTTGCTGGTTGCTATCGGTGCGTTTGCCTTCGTAATAGAGGCTGTACTTATCTGCGGCAAAATCCCCCCATGCCTGAAATGACGAGATATCGACTGGCGGCGTGCCTGGAGGGTTTTGCACCACCTCACCAGCGTAGAGAATAGCGCGACCATCGCTATAGTAAGAGTAATGGGGAAATGTTGCGTTTACGCCGCTGTAGACAACGTCTGTCGTGAGATCGGTTGCCGGGGGCACCGTTTCCCAATCTTCCAGTTTTGTTGGGTCAATTAACAAATTCGGTAACAGATGCAGACGCTTGTAGTTAATCTGCGGTAGCGAAAGATTGGTCTTTTCATAAGGGCGCAGGTACACCACGCCTTTTCCCTGTTTCTGGTAAATATTATGTTCCGGCTCATCAAGCCGACATCCCCATGCTGATGATAAGAACAACGAACAAGACAACAAACAAACCACATTGCGATAGTGCATAAAGCCATCCTGGCGCGAGGTGTCGATCACGAAACCACCAGCAAAACATAAATCCCTGCGTGTAAGCGTTATACTCGCAGCAATTCCTCACTTTTCAGACTTCATAAAGAGTCGCTAAACGCTTGCTTTTACGTCTTCTCCTGCGATGATAGAAAGCAGAAAGCGATGAACTTTACAGGCAATCCATAATGAAAAACGTGTTTAAGGCACTCACTGTATTACTGACTCTTTTCAGCCTGACGGGCTGCGGTCTGAAAGGTCCGCTCTATTTCCCGCCCGCAGATAAAAACGCGCCACCGCCGACCAAACCGGTAGATACGCAAACGCAATCCACGTTGCCGGATAAAAACGACCGCGCCACTGGCGATGGCCCATCTCAGGTGAATTACTAAAAGTCAGTTTCTGTACCCGCGTGAATGGAGTAGATAATGCAGTTCTCGAAAATGCATGGCCTTGGCAACGATTTTATGGTCGTCGACGCGGTAACGCAGAATGTCTTTTTTTCACCGGATCTGATTCGTCGTCTGGCGGATCGGCACCTGGGTGTGGGTTTTGATCAGCTATTGGTGGTCGAGCCGCCTTACGATCCAGAACTCGATTTCCACTATCGTATTTTTAATGCTGACGGTAGTGAAGTGGCGCAGTGCGGCAACGGCGCACGCTGCTTTGCCCGCTTTGTACGCCTGAAAGGGCTGACCAATAAGCGCGATATTCGCGTTAGCACCGCCAATGGTCGGATGGTGCTGACCGTCACCGATGATGATCTGGTGCGGGTAAATATGGGCGAACCAAATTTCGAACCTTCCGCCGTGCCGTTTCGCGCCAACAAAGCGGAAAAGACCTATATTATGCGCGCCGCCGAGCAGACAATCTTATGCGGCGTGGTGTCAATGGGTAATCCACACTGCGTGATTCAGGTCGATGATGTCGATACTGCGGCGGTAGAAACACTAGGCCCTGTTCTGGAAAACCACGAACGCTTCCCGGAACGTGCCAATATCGGTTTTATGCAAGTGGTTAAGCGCGAGCATATTCGTTTACGAGTCTATGAACGTGGGGCAGGAGAAACTCAGGCCTGTGGCAGCGGCGCGTGTGCGGCAGTAGCGGTAGGGATTCAGCAAGGTTTGCTGGCCGAAGAAGTACGTGTGGAACTCCCTGGCGGTCGCCTTGATATCGCCTGGAAAGGTCCGGGTCATCCGTTATATATGACGGGTCCGGCAGTACATGTTTACGACGGATTTATTCATCTATGAAGCAACCAGGGGAAGAACTACAGGAAACACTCACGGAGCTTGATGACCGAGCGGTTGTCGATTATCTGATTAAAAATCCTGAGTTTTTTATCCGCAATGCGCACGCAGTAGAGGCAATTCGGGTGCCGCATCCGGTACGTGGCACCGTTTCGCTCGTCGAATGGCATATGGCCCGCGCGCGTAACCATATTCATGTTCTGGAAGAGAATATGGCGCTGTTGATGGAACAGGCTACCGCCAACGAAGGCCTGTTTTATCGCTTACTTTATCTGCAGCGCACTCTCACTGCTGCCAGCAGTCTCGACGATATGCTAATGCGCTTTCACCGTTGGGCACGCGATCTCGGTCTGGCGGGCGCGAGTCTGCGTCTGTTCCCGGATCGCTGGCGTTTAGGCGCGCCGTCGAACTATACCTATCTGGCATTGAGTCGTCAGGCTTTTGAACCACTGCGTATTCAGCGTCTGGGGCAGGAACAGCATTATCTGGGGCCGCTTAACGGGCCTGAACTGCTGGTGGTGCTGCCGGAAGCGAAAGCGGTGGGATCAGTAGCGATGTCGATGTTGGGAAGTGATGCTGATTTAGGTGTCGTACTGTTCACCAGCCGGGATGCCAGTCACTATCAACAAGGGCAAGGAACGCAGTTACTCCATGAAATTGCGCTGATGATGCCGGAGCTTCTGGAGCGTTGGATTGAACGCGTATGATCGATTTACATACCGATGTGGAACGCTATCTACGCTATCTGAGCGTGGAGCGTCAACTTAGCCCGATAACTCTGCTTAACTACCGACGCCAGCTTGAGGCGATCATCAATTTTGCCAGTGAAAACGACCTGCAAAGCTGGCAACAATGTGATGTGACGATGGTGCGTAATTTTGCTGTACGCAGTCGTCGTAAAGGGCTGGGAGCAGCAAGCCTCGCATTACGCCTCTCTGCGCTACGTAGCTTTTTTGACTGGCTGGTCAGCCAGAACGAACTCAAAGCCAACCCGGCGAAAGGTGTTTCGGCACCGAAAGCGGCACGCCATCTGCCAAAAAATATCGATGTCGATGATATGAATCGGCTGCTGGATATCGATATCAATGATCCCCTCGCCGTGCGCGACCGGGCAATGCTGGAAGTGATGTATGGTGCAGGTCTGCGTCTTTCCGAACTGGTGGGGCTGGACATCAAACACCTCGACCTGGAGTCCGGTGAAGTATGGGTGATGGGTAAAGGCAGCAAAGAACGTCGTTTGCCGATTGGTCGCAACGCGGTGGCGTGGATTGAGCACTGGCTTGATTTGCGTGACCTGTTTGGTTGCGAAGACGATGCGCTTTTCCTGTCGAAACAGGGGAAACGCATATCCGCGCGTAATGTGCAAAAACGCTTTGCCGAATGGGGCATAAAACAAGGGCTGAATAATCACGTTCACCCGCATAAATTACGTCACTCGTTCGCCACGCATATGCTGGAGTCGAGCGGCGATCTTCGTGGTGTGCAGGAGCTGCTGGGTCATGCCAACCTCTCCACCACGCAAATCTATACTCATCTTGATTTTCAACACCTTGCCTCGGTGTACGATGCGGCGCATCCACGCGCTAAACGGGGGAAATAATGCGTTTTTACCGGCCTTTGGGGCGCATCTCGGCGCTCACTTTTGACCTGGATGATACCCTTTACGATAACCGTCCGGTGATCCAACGTACCGAGCAAGAAGCACTTATCTTTGTGCAAAATTATCATCCGGCGCTGCGTAGCTTCCAGAATGAAGATCTGCAACGTCTGCGCCAGGCGGTACGGGAAGCGGAACCAGAGATTTATCATGATGTGACGCGCTGGCGTTTTCGTTCTATCGAACAAGCCATGCTCGACGCCGGGCTGAGTGCCGAAGAGGCCAGTGCAGGCGCACACGCGGCGATGATCAACTTTGCTAAATGGCGCAGCCGTATTGATGTGCCGCAGCAAACTCACGACACCTTAAAACAACTGGCGAAGAAATGGCCGCTGGTGGCGATCACCAACGGTAACGCCCAGCCTGAATTGTTTGGCCTGGGCGATTACTTTGAGTTCGTGCTGCGTGCTGGCCCGCACGGGCGCTCGAAACCGTTCAGCGATATGTACTTTCTGGCGGCAGAAAAACTCAATGTGCCGATCGGTGAGATCCTGCATGTTGGCGATGATCTCACCACCGACGTTGGTGGGGCAATTCGCAGCGGAATGCAGGCGTGCTGGATCAAACCGGAAAATGGCGATCTGATGCAAACCTGGGACAGCCGTTTACTGCCGCATCTGGAAATTTCCCGGTTGGCATCTCTGACCTCGCTGATATAATCAGCAACTCTGTATATATACCCAGCTTTTTGGCGGAGGGCGTTGCGCTTCTCCGCCCCAACATTTTTACGCGGCGGTGCCAATGGACGTTTCTTACCTGCTCGAAAGCCTTAATGACAAACAGCGCGAAGCGGTGGCCGCGCCACGCAGCAATCTTCTGGTGCTGGCGGGCGCGGGCAGTGGTAAGACGCGCGTTCTGGTGCATCGTATTGCGTGGCTGATGAGCGTGGAAAACTGCTCGCCGTACTCGATTATGGCGGTGACGTTTACCAACAAAGCGGCGGCGGAAATGCGGCATCGCATCGGGCAATTGATGGGCACCAGCCAGGGCGGCATGTGGGTTGGCACCTTCCACGGGCTGGCGCACCGCCTGCTGCGTGCGCACCATATGGACGCTAACCTACCGCAGGATTTCCAGATCCTCGATAGCGAAGACCAACTGCGCCTGCTCAAGCGTTTGATCAAAGCGATGAACCTCGACGAGAAGCAGTGGCCGCCGCGCCAGGCAATGTGGTACATCAACAGCCAGAAAGATGAAGGCCTGCGGCCGCATCATATTCAGAGCTACGGTAACCCGGTAGAGCAAACCTGGCAGAAGGTTTATCAGGCGTATCAGGAAGCGTGTGACCGCGCGGGCCTGGTGGACTTCGCTGAACTGCTGCTGCGCGCCCACGAACTGTGGCTTAACAAGCCGCATATCCTTCAGCACTACCGCGAACGTTTTACCAATATCCTTGTGGACGAATTCCAGGATACCAACAACATTCAGTACGCGTGGATCCGCCTGCTGGCGGGTGATACCGGCAAAGTGATGATCGTCGGTGATGATGACCAGTCAATTTATGGCTGGCGCGGTGCGCAGGTCGAGAATATTCAGCGTTTCCTCAATGATTTCCCTGGTGCCGAAACTATTCGTCTGGAGCAGAACTATCGCTCCACCAGTAACATTCTGAGCGCCGCCAACGCCCTGATTGAAAACAACAATGGACGCTTAGGTAAAAAATTGTGGACCGATGGCGCGGACGGTGAGCCGATTTCCCTTTATTGTGCCTTTAACGAACTCGATGAAGCGCGTTTTGTGGTTAACCGCATCAAAACCTGGCAGGACAATGGCGGGGCGCTCGCTGAGTGCGCCATTCTCTACCGTAGCAACGCCCAGTCGCGTGTGCTGGAAGAGGCCTTATTGCAGGCCAGTATGCCGTACCGTATTTATGGCGGTATGCGCTTCTTCGAACGCCAGGAAATCAAAGATGCGCTCTCGTATCTGCGCCTGATTGCCAACCGTAACGATGACGCGGCATTTGAGCGCGTGGTGAATACGCCAACGCGGGGTATTGGTGATCGGACGCTGGACGTAGTTCGCCAGACATCGCGCGATCGCCAGCTAACTCTCTGGCAGGCGTGTCGTGAACTGTTACAGGAAAAAGCCCTCGCTGGGCGCGCTGCCAGCGCCTTGCAACGGTTTATGGAACTGATTGACGCCTTAGCGCAAGAAACTGCCGATATGCCGCTGCATGTACAGACTGACCGGGTAATTAAAGACTCTGGCCTGCGTACCATGTATGAACAGGAGAAAGGCGAAAAAGGCCAGACGCGTATTGAAAACTTAGAGGAACTGGTGACAGCAACGCGCCAGTTCAGCTACAACGAAGAAGATGAAGATTTAATGCCGCTGCAGGCTTTCCTCTCGCATGCGGCACTGGAAGCGGGTGAAGGGCAGGCGGATACCTGGCAGGATGCGGTGCAGTTGATGACTTTGCACTCAGCGAAAGGGCTGGAGTTCCCGCAGGTATTTATCGTCGGTATGGAAGAGGGAATGTTCCCCAGCCAGATGTCGCTGGATGAAGGTGGGCGTCTGGAAGAAGAACGTCGTCTGGCCTACGTTGGGGTAACCCGTGCGATGCAGAAACTGACGCTGACCTATGCGGAAACTCGCCGTCTGTATGGCAAAGAGGTTTACCATCGCCCGTCGCGCTTTATTGGTGAGCTGCCGGAAGAATGTGTGGAAGAGGTGCGATTACGCGCTACGGTGAGTCGTCCGGTCAGTCATCAGCGTATGGGTACGCCACTGGCTGAGAACGACAGCGGTTACAAACTCGGCCAGCGTGTGCGCCATGCCAAGTTTGGTGAAGGGACTATCGTCAATATGGAAGGCAGCGGCGAGCATAGCCGCCTGCAGGTGGCGTTCCAGGGCCAGGGTATTAAATGGCTGGTGGCGGCTTACGCCCGGCTGGAGACGGTGTAATTTACGATTCCGTTGCCGGATGCGGTGCTGCGCACCTTATCCGGCCTACAAAATCATGCAGATTCAATAAATTGCAACGTCATGTAGGCCGGATAAGGCGTTTACGCCGCATCCGGCATCTGCACCATATTCAGTATCTGACATAAAACTATCGTTCTAACTTTTCCGCTCGACGGAAATCATGGTGACGAAGGGATAACGTTGCCAGGGGATCGTGCCGCCTTTCACATACATATGTGAGATAGTGCCATCAAGATAAAGCAACTGCCCGACATCCAGTTTCGCTTTGGCATAGCAGGCAAAATCATAAAAGTTTGTCGCCTGCTGACTGAGCAAAAATACTGCGTTACCTTGTTTATTAATCCCTACACCGTTACGGATTTTGCGCGACGCGACGTTGGGGTGAATACGCGAATTTATCACGCCATTCTCCAGCAACATCGGCCCCGACTGCACCGCAAACTGAATATCTTTACTGGCTTTAAATGCCTGCAGCGGAACGATAGCGGCTTTATCTCCCGCAACATAAAACACACCGCCAGGACGAATAAAGAAATTACCTTCCCCCGAGGCGAGATTTAACGCTACCTTCTGTTGACCGTTTTCGATGTACAAACCGAGAGGCGCATAACCTTCATCATAAATACCTCCGTTCATCACCATCTGCACTTGCCCCAGGCTGTCAACATCAGCCAGCAGCGCATGAAATGTTCCCCACGCTTCGCCATTAGTTTTTTGCCAGTACATTTTCACCCGTTCTGTCTGGGGATTGACGGTATACGCTTGTACGGTCAGCGTCGGATCGGAGAGCGTGCAGTCATCAGCGGCAACAGCAAACAAGGGGAGTAAGGTGAGAGTGAGAAAAATCCGTTTGAGATTCAAGGTGATCATTCCTTTACCAATGAGTAGTCAATGCGCCATTATAGGTTCTGGATGTGGGATTTTTTTATCCTGTTAATGACCTTGACGAGTACCGAAAAGCGCGAAGTTCAACTATTGTTCTGTGGTGTTCCGTTGCGTGTTGACGGCAAAATTTTGCTGGCGTAACATGCGCGCACGATCACTCTAAGAGGACATTCGCCTTGGACACACCCAGTAGATACTGGCTCACTATCCTGTCATCCAGGATCAACTCCTAAGGCTATCCCCTTTTGCTGATAGCCTTAGCGGTTGTCAGCGACCTCAATTTTTCCCGTCGCGCTGAGTCAGGCTGTTTAATGGTCTGAAACCCAATATGTTTCTGTGTGCCCACCGAACTGTCCGATATTTTAAGCATTGGGAGTCCCGGTCATGCTGAGCGCATTTCAACTGGAAAATAACCGACTGACCCGGCTGGAAGTCGAAGAGTCACAACCCCTTGTCAATGCAGTATGGATTGATCTTGTCGAACCGGATGACGACGAGCGACTGCGCGTACAATCTGAACTTGGCCAGAGCCTGGCAACTCGCCCGGAACTGGAAGACATCGAAGCATCGGCACGTTTCTTTGAAGACGATGATGGCCTGCATATTCACTCCTTCTTCTTCTTTGAAGATGCGGAAGATCACGCCGGTAACTCCACCGTGGCATTTACCATCCGTGATGGCCGCCTGTTTACCCTGCGTGAGCGTGAGTTGCCTGCATTCCGTCTGTATCGTATGCGCGCCCGTAGCCAGTCGATGGTTGACGGTAACGCCTACGAGTTACTGCTGGATTTGTTCGAAACCAAAATTGAACAGTTGGCAGATGAAATTGAAAACATCTACAGCGATCTGGAGCAACTGAGCCGGGTGATTATGGAAGGGCGTCAGGGCGATGAGTACGACGAGGCGCTCTCCACGTTGGCAGAACTGGAAGATATCGGTTGGAAAGTTCGCCTGTGTCTGATGGATACCCAGCGTGCGCTCAACTTCCTGGTGCGCAAAGCGCGCTTACCGGGTGGGCAACTGGAGCAGGCGCGCGAGATCCTGCGAGATATCGAATCCCTGTTGCCACATAACGAGTCTCTGTTCCAGAAGGTGAACTTCCTGATGCAGGCGGCGATGGGCTTTATCAACATCGAGCAGAACCGCATCATCAAGATCTTCTCGGTGGTATCCGTTGTGTTCCTGCCGCCGACGCTGGTCGCTTCCAGCTACGGGATGAACTTCGAGTTTATGCCGGAACTGAAGTGGACTTTCGGCTACCCGGGCGCAATTATCTTTATGATCCTCGCGGGCCTGGCGCCGTATCTGTACTTTAAGCGGAAGAACTGGTTGTAAAAAACGAGAATGGTGGTTTAGCCAGGCTAAGCCACCGGTCATTCAAAGGCTCCAGGTATTTAATCCTTTTACCTCTTTCTCATAGAACCATTTATTCGTGTTAACAGCAACATAGGCTACTACAACAATTCCCAGAATGTTAACGCCAATTAATGCACCGACAAATAGAGATAAAATGCCAAGTAATAGAACTATAATCGCTTTTTTCCATAACCCGAGAACAAATAAATATATCCAGGAAAAGAAGAAAGCAATAAAATTCATTTGAATAGTTAATCGTTGTCTTATTTTTAATTCTTTATATGCTGTTTTATATTCAGGTGTTGCTCCCCAGAATCCAGGAAAACCATGTTTTTCATAAAAATTAAATCGAAATTTCCATTTTTCAGTTAATGAACCATCGTTCATATATTCCTTACTCATAAATACTCCCTTAACTATTGTTTTGATGAATCAGTAGGTGCAAGCATTAGCATACTGAAAGTGGAAAAGTAGCAAATTAAGAAAATCATAGAACCAGTGCCTGAACAGTCAAAATGTTCGGCAATCATTGTGATGAAAGAGACGATATAGACTGCTAATGTACCAAAAATATAAGTTTTTATATACGTGAACCCACTATCACGGAGTCGTTGGCAACTCATGTTGATGACGAGATAATGGAGTAAGAGAGTAGAGGCTATAACAAGAAAATTTGCTTCCACATTTGCAAAGAAGACAATAAGAAAGGTGCAGATTAGGTTTGTCAAAGTAAATGACAATATATAATGGCGTCTGGAAATCCTACCATCAGATGTTGGAATAAATACACGTAACATTAATTTTACATCCTTGTCTTAATCTCCTGCCAGCATGACAATACGCCCACTCTCGTGCAAGAGCAGGCATATTTTTTCAGAATATATTTATTTTTTATTTGGTCGTTCTACGCTGCGTATAAATCGCATCCATCACAAAAATCGCCAGCGCCACCCAAATAAAGGCAAATGTCACCATTTTATCGGCACCCGGTTTTTCACCATAAAACGTTACTGCCAGCAGGAACATTAGCGTCGGGCCAATATACTGGAAAAAGCCCAGAGTGGAGAGACGCAGGCGCGTGGCGGCGGCGGTAAAGCACAACAGCGGAACGGTGGTGACAACTCCAGCAGCGATCAGCAGTAAATTCAGCGACATTGGGTTTTGCCCCATATGGCTGGTAGAACTGTCAGCAATAGCAAACAGATAAATCGCCGCCACGGGCAGCAGCCACATGGTTTCGATTAACATGCCAGTTTGTGCTTCTACCGCTATCTTCTTACGCACCAGACCATAGAAGGCAAAGCTAAATGCCAGACCCAGCGCGATGATTGGCAGCGAACCAAAAGTCCAGAGCTGGACCAGCACACCACACACCGCCAGAATTACCGCCAGCCACTGCATCCGGCGGAACCGCTCACCGAGGAAAATCATTCCCAGCACAATGTTCACCAACGGGTTAATAAAGTAACCGAGACTCGCCTCCAGCATATGGTGATTGTTCACTGCCCAGATAAACAGTAGCCAGTTGCCACCAATCAGCACAGCAGAGACTGCCAGCATAAAGATTTTCTGTGGCGTCTGAATCAGGGTTTTTAAATAGGACCACTGGCGGCTGATGCTCATCAGCACCACCATAAAGAAAAACGACCAGATTACACGATGCGTCAGGATCTCATCAGCAGGTACGTAATAAATCAGCTTGAAGTACGCAGGAGCAATACCCCAAATAAAATAAGCGGCAAGAGCGAGTAATACGCCCTGCCGCGTTTGTTTGGTATCCATTGGAAAAACTCATTTTTAATTGTTAACGGCAGCTTACCTGCTCAGATTGCTGACAAAGTGCGCTTTGCCCATGCTGGATGCGGTGTTAACGCCTTATCTGGCCTACAAAATCATGCAAACTCAATATATTGCATTTCTCTGGTAGGCCTGATAAGCGTAGCGCATCAGGCAATTTGCGTTTGTTATCAGTCTCAGCAGTTTACCTGCTTTTAGATTTTCAACCCACCATATAGGTGGCGGTAGCACTGGCAATATAAAGTTGTTCTTCATTGTGCAGTTCAACGCGGGCGACGGCGACTTTATTACCCGCACGTAACAGGCTGCTGGTGGCTGTAAAACGCTCGCCTCTGCCTGGGCGCAGATAATCGACGCGAAGATCAATGGTTCCCATCCGCGATAACCGCTGGCGCAGTTCATCTTCACTGATGGTTTCGTGGCGGGTTAAGGTACTACCTACACATACCAGGCCAGCGGCGACATCCAGCGCCGACGCAATCACCCCGCCGTGCAAAATGCTTTGTGCCCAGTTACCAACCATCATTGGCTGATTGTTAAAGGCCAGTTGCGCAAATTCTTTCTCGTAACGCTCCAGTTCCATCCCCAATGCCCGATTAAACGGCATGTGATAAACAAACATCTCACCCACTAATTTCAGGGCTTTTTCGGCAGTCAGTACGGCAGACATATCATCCTTACACTTCAGTGGTTAATGAAATGTTGATTTTATGCTTCTTTGTTGTTGGTTTCTACTTTAGGAAGGGATAACTAACGGCAATTGAGTTAAGTATGTAAAATAGCCCGCAGAAAAAATATTCATCTAATCAATAATTCGTTACGGAGAACACGATCGATGCGGACTCTACTGGGCTGCTTGTTGCCGGTGTGTATGCTGCCGATAGTGGCAAATGCGCAAGAGGCAACGGTGAAAGATGTGCATGATGCGCCTGCAGTACGTGGCAGCATTATCGCCAATATGTTGCAGGAGCATGATAATCCTTTCACCCTTTATCCTTATGACACCAACTACATCATCTATACCCAGACCAGCGATCTGAATAAAGAAGCGATTGCCAGCTACGACTGGGCAGAAAACGCGCGTAAGGATGAAGTGAAATTCCAGTTGAGTCTGGCGTTTCCGCTGTGGCGGGGGATTTTGGGGCCAAACTCTGTACTGGGCGCTTCCTACACCCAGAAATCCTGGTGGCAGCTTTCTAATAGCGAAGAGTCATCGCCGTTTCGTGAAACCAACTATGAACCGCAATTGTTCCTCGGTTTTGCTACCGATTACCGTTTTGCAGGCTGGACACTGCGCGATGTGGAGATGGGCTACAACCATGACTCGAACGGGCGTTCTGACCCGACGTCCCGTAGCTGGAACCGCCTTTATACCCGCCTGATGGCAGAACACGGTAACTGGCTGGTAGAAGTGAAGCCGTGGTATGTGGTGGGTAATACGGACGATAACCCGGATATCACCAAATATATGGGTTACTACCAGCTTAAAATCGGCTATCACCTCGGTGATGCGGTATTGAGCGCGAAAGGGCAGTATAACTGGAACACCGGTTACGGCGGCGCAGAGTTAGGCTTAAGTTACCCAATCACCAAACATGTGCGTCTTTATACTCAGGTCTACAGCGGTTACGGCGAATCACTTATCGACTATAACTTTAACCAGACCCGCGTCGGTGTGGGGGTTATGCTAAACGACCTGTTCTAATGCGAGTTGAGCGGCAGGCAAAACTGGAATCTTACTTCCAACGTTATCCATCCTGGCGCTAAAAGCATTGCAGTTTCTCGCTCAGGCGCTGAAAATAGCGCCTGTTTTTATTTCAGGCAATCGGGGTGAATGTGGCGCAGGCGGAAGTGTTGAATCTGGAGTCCGGAGCTAAACAGGTTTTACAAGAAACCTTTGGCTACCAACAGTTTCGCCCAGGCCAGGAAGAAATTATCGACACCGTACTTTCCGGTCGCGATTGCCTCGTCGTTATGCCAACCGGCGGCGGCAAATCTCTGTGTTATCAAATTCCTGCGTTGTTATTGAACGGCCTGACCGTTGTTGTTTCACCACTGATTTCGTTGATGAAAGACCAGGTGGATCAACTGCAAGCCAACGGTGTGGCGGCGGCGTGCCTTAACTCAACGCAAACCCGCGAGCAGCAGCTTGAAGTGATGACTGGCTGCCGTACCGGGCAAATTCGCCTGCTGTATATCGCACCAGAACGCCTGATGCTGGATAACTTCCTTGAGCATCTGGCGCACTGGAATCCTGTCTTATTAGCCGTTGATGAAGCGCACTGTATTTCCCAATGGGGACACGATTTCCGCCCGGAATATGCCGCGCTTGGTCAACTGCGCCAGCGTTTCCCGATGCTGCCATTTATGGCGCTGACAGCCACCGCCGACGACACCACGCGACAAGATATTGTGCGCCTGCTCGGGTTGAACGATCCGCTGATTCAAATCAGCAGTTTTGACCGCCCGAATATTCGCTACATGTTGATGGAGAAGTTCAAACCACTCGATCAACTGATGCGTTACGTGCAGGAACAGCGGGGTAAGTCCGGCATTATTTACTGTAACAGTCGGGCGAAAGTGGAAGACACCGCCGCGCGTCTGCAAAGCAAGGGGATTAGCGCAGCAGCGTATCACGCCGGACTGGAAAACGATGTCCGCGCCGATGTGCAGGAGAAATTCCAGCGCGATGATCTGCAAATTGTCGTGGCGACCGTGGCGTTTGGCATGGGCATCAACAAGCCTAACGTTCGCTTCGTGGTGCATTTTGATATTCCGCGCAACATTGAATCCTATTATCAGGAAACCGGTCGCGCCGGGCGTGATGGCCTGCCAGCGGAAGCGATGCTGTTTTACGATCCGGCCGATATGGCGTGGCTGCGTCGTTGTCTGGAAGAAAAGCCACAAGGGCAGTTGCAGGATATCGAGCGCCATAAACTCAATGCGATGGGCGCATTTGCCGAAGCGCAAACCTGTCGCCGTCTGGTGTTGCTGAACTATTTTGGCGAAGGTCGTCAGGAGCCGTGCGGTAACTGCGATATCTGCCTCGATCCGCCGAAACAATACGACGGTTCAACCGATGCGCAGATTGCGCTTTCCACCATTGGCCGGGTGAATCAGCGTTTTGGTATGGGCTATGTGGTGGAAGTGATTCGCGGTGCCAATAACCAGCGTATCCGCGACTACGGTCACGACAAACTGAAAGTCTATGGCATGGGGCGTGAGAAAAGCCATGAGCACTGGGTGAGCGTAATTCGCCAACTGATTCACCTCGGTCTGGTGACACAAAACATCGCCCAGCATTCTGCCCTACAACTGACAGAAGCCGCGCGCCCGGTGCTGCGTGGCGAATCCCCTCTGCAACTCGCCGTGCCGCGTATTGTGGCGCTTAAACCGAAGGTGATGCAGAAATCATTCGGCGGCAATTATGACCGCAAGCTGTTCGCTAAATTACGCAAACTGCGGAAGTCTATTGCTGATGAAAGCAATGTTCCGCCATATGTCGTGTTTAACGATGCAACGCTGATTGAGATGGCAGAGCAGATGCCGATCACCGCCAGCGAAATGTTGAGCGTTAACGGTGTCGGGATGCGTAAGCTGGAACGCTTTGGCAAACCGTTTATGACGCTGATCCGCGCGCATGTCGACGGCGACGACGAAGAGTAGTCATCGGCATAAAAAAGTGCCAGGATGAATATTCCGTAAACGTTTTCCCCACGAGTCAAATGTATGTTGATGTTATTCCTCACCGTTGCCATGGTGCATATTGTGGCGCTTATGAGTCCCGGTCCCGATTTCTTTTTTGTCTCTCAGACTGCCGTTAGTCGTTCCCGTAAAGAAGCGATGATGGGCGTGTTGGGTATTACCTGTGGTGTAATGGTTTGGGCAGGGATCGCGCTGCTTGGCTTGCATCTGATTATCGAAAAAATGGCCTGGCTGCATACGCTGATTATGGTTGGCGGTGGGCTGTATCTCTGCTGGATGGGTTACCAGATGCTGCGCGGCGCACTGAAAAAAGAGACGGTTTCCGCGCCTGCACCACAGGTGGAACTGGCGAAAAGTGGACGCAGTTTCCTGAAAGGTTTGCTGACGAATCTCGCCAATCCTAAAGCGATTATCTACTTTGGTTCGGTGTTCTCGCTGTTTGTCGGTGATAACGTCGGCACCACCGCTCGTTGGGGCATTTTCGCGCTGATCATTATCGAAACGCTGGCGTGGTTTACCGTCGTTGCCAGCCTGTTTGCTTTGCCGAAGATGCGCCGTGGTTATCAGCGCCTGTCGAAGTGGATCGATGGTTTTGCCGGAGCGTTATTTGCCGGATTTGGCATACATTTGATTATTTCGCGTTGATACCTGACGCGTCATCAGAGTAAGTCGGATAAGGCGTTTCGCCGTATCCGACATGATTTTCAGGCATGTCTGGCCGATGCCAACAGTGCTCCCACCAGCATAAACAACGAGCCGAAAATCTTATTCAACGCCTTCATTTGTTTTGGCCCTTTAATCCAGAGTGCAATCCGTTGGGCGAGGGTGGCGTAACCGATCATCACAATAATATCGACCACAATGGTGGTGACGCCGAGCACGATATACTGCATCAGTTGTGGCTGCTGGGGCATGATGAATTGTGGAAATAGCGCCGCCAGAAACACAATACTTTTGGGATTAGTAAGATTCACAAACACGGCTCGCTGAAACAAATGACGGCGAGATTGGGTTGGGGACAGCGACTTGAGGTCGATAGCTCCGGCGGCGCGCCATTGCTGAATTCCCAGCCAAATCAGGTAGGCGGCACCTGCCCATTTTAATATTTCAAAAGCAATAACCGAGCGTGAAAATAGCGTACCCAAACCCACACCAACCAATACAATATGAATCGCCAGTCCGGTTTGCAGTCCAGCGATAGACGCTAACGCACCGCGATAACCGTGGTTAAGTGAGGTCGTCATGGTGTTGATTGCGCCAGAGCCTGGCGAGAGGCTTAAAATGATCGATGTCAGCAAGTAGGCGAACCACCATTCAAAGGTCATGGGAATCTCCCGGATAGTCTATTTTTGTGCCACAATACGCTACTGTCGCGGCGTTGTGTCAGACACGCTTAAAAAAGGTTTAAGAGGCAGATTACCCGATGTTTCAGCAGCAAAAAGACTGGGAAACAAGAGAAAAAGCGTTTGCTGCTTTTACGATGGGGCCACTGACTGACTTCTGGCGTCAGCGGGACGAGGCAGAGTTTATTGGCGTGGATGATATTCCGGTGCGCTTTGTCCGTTTTTGCGCTCCGCAACATGACCGGGTAGTCGTCGTTTGTCCGGGGCGCATTGAGAGCTATGTAAAGTATGCCGAACTAGCCTATGACCTGTTCCATCTGGGGTTTGATGTGTTAATCATCGACCATCGAGGGCAGGGACGCTCCGGTCGTCTGTTAGCCGATCCGCATCTCGGACACGTGAACCAGTTTAATGATTATGTCGATGACCTGGCGGCATTCTGGCAACAAGAGATCCAGCCAGGCCCGTGGCGTAAACGCTATATACTGGCGCATTCGATGGGCGGCGCGATCTCCACATTATTTCTGCAACGCCATCCAGGTGTATGTGACGCCATTGCGCTAACTGCACCAATGTTCGGTATTGTGATTCGTATGCCGTCATTTATGGCGCGGAAAATCCTTAACTGGGCTGAAGCGCACCCACGTTTTCGTGATGGCTATGCAATAGGCACCGGTCGCTGGCGCGCGCTGCCGTTTGCCATCAATGTACTGACCCACAGCAGACAGCGATATCGACGTAATTTACGCTTCTATGCTGATGATCCAACGATTCGCGTCGGTGGGCCGACCTACCATTGGGTACGCGAAAGTATTCTGGCTGGCGAACAGGTGTTAGCCGGTGCGGGTGATGACGCCACACCAACGCTTCTCTTGCAGGCCGAAGAAGAACGTGTGGTAGATAACCGTATGCACGACCGTTTTTGTGAACTCCGCGCCGCAGCGGGTCATCCTGTAGAAGGAGGGCGACCGCTGGTAATTAAAGGTGCGTACCACGAGATCCTTTTTGAAAAGGACGCAATGCGCTCAGTCGCGCTCCACGCCATCGTCGAATTTTTCGACCGGCATAACACATCCAGCGGAAGTCGCTCGTTATAGAGGTTTAAATTTCTTATGTATCAGGTTGTTGCGTCTGATTTAGATGGTACGTTACTTTCCCCCGACCATACGTTGTCCCTTTACGCCAAAGAAACGCTGAAATTGCTCACTGCGCGCGGTATCAACTTTGTGTTTGCGACCGGTCGCCACCACGTCGATGTGGGGCAAATTCGCGATAATCTGGAGATTAAGTCGTACATGATCACCTCCAATGGCGCGCGCGTTCACGACCTCGATGGCAATCTGATTTTTGCTCATAACCTGGATCATGACATTGCCAGCGATCTGTTTGGCGTGGTCAACGACAACCCGGACATCATTACTAACGTTTATCGTGATGATGAATGGTTTATGAACCGCCACCGCCCGGAAGAGATGCGCTTTTTTAAAGAAGCGGTATTCAAATATGCTCTGTATGAGCCGGGATTGCTGGAGCCGGAAGGCGTCAGCAAAGTATTCTTCACCTGCGATTCTCATGAAAAATTGTTACCACTTGAGCAAGCAATCAATGCTCGCTGGGGCGATCGCGTCAACGTCAGCTTCTCTACCTTAACCTGTCTGGAAGTGATGGCTGGCGGTGTTTCTAAAGGCCATGCGCTGGAAGCGGTGGCGAAGAAACTGGGTTACAGTCTGAAGGATTGCATTGCCTTTGGCGACGGGATGAACGACGCCGAAATGCTGTCGATGGCGGGGAAAGGTTGCATTATGGGCAGCGCGCACCAGCGTCTGAAAGATCTGCATCCGGAACTGGAAGTCATTGGGACTAATGCCGAAGACGCGGTGCCGCATTATCTGCGTAAGCTCTATTTATCGTAATCGTTCTTTATTTGTTCAGTTGTCAACCTGATACTTCGCTACAATGGATACTCGTTAATCAAAGAGTTTTCCATTGTGGCGCTACTAATCATCACCACTATTCTGTGGGCCTTCTCCTTTAGCTTTTACGGCGAGTACCTTGCGGGGCACGTCGACAGCTATTTTTCGGTGCTGGTACGCGTTGGCCTGGCGGCGCTCGTTTTCCTGCCGTTCCTGCGTACCCGAGGCAATAGCCTGAAAACCATTGGCCTGTATATGCTGGTGGGCGCGATGCAGCTTGGCATTATGTATATGCTTAGTTTCCGTGCCTATCTTTACCTGACTGTCTCTGAACTGCTGTTATTTACCGTCCTGACGCCGCTCTACATCACGCTGATTTATGACATCATGAGTAAGCGCCGTCTGCGCTGGGGCTACGCTTTTAGCGCCTTGCTGGCAGTTATTGGTGCCGGTATTATTCGTTACGATCAGGTCACTGACCATTTCTGGACTGGCCTGCTGCTGGTGCAACTCTCCAATATCACTTTCGCGATTGGTATGGTGGGCTATAAACGCCTGATGGAAACCCGCCCGATGCCGCAGCATAACGCCTTTGCGTGGTTCTATCTCGGCGCGTTCCTGGTGGCGGTGATTGCATGGTTCTTGCTGGGCAATACGCAGAAAATGCCGGAAACTACGCTGCAATGGAGCATTCTGGTGTTTCTTGGCGTGGTGGCCTCCGGGATTGGTTACTTTATGTGGAACTACGGCGCGACTCAGGTGGACGCCGGAACGCTGGGTATTATGAATAATATGCATGTTCCGGCAGGGCTGCTGGTTAACCTGGCAATCTGGCACCAACAGCCGCACTGGCCAACGTTTATTACAGGCGCGCTGGTGATCCTGGCCTCACTGTGGGTGCATCGTAAGTGGGTCGCTCCGCGCTCTTCACAAACGGCAGATGATCGCAGGCGTGATTGCGCGTTGAGCGAATAAACGCTTCCGTAACCGGCTGACGCTGCTCGCCATCGCGAACGGCGGCGTACAGTCGGCTCCACAATCCTTCGCCAAGGGTTTTAGTCACTACCAAACCCTGGCGTTCAAAGCTCTCCACCACCCAATGCGGCAGGGCGGCAATACCCATCCGCGCGGCAACCATCTGAATCAACAATAAGGTGTTATCGACGCTTTTCAGTGACGGACTGACGCCTGCGGGCTGAAGAAAATGCCGCCAGACATCCAGTCGGCTACGCTGCACCGGATAAATTAACAGCGTCTCGCTGGCGAGATCTTCCGGCGTGATCCGCGTTTTCGCAGCCAGTGGATGGTCAGGTGCTAACACCAGACGCACTTCATAATCGAACATTGGCGAGTAATGCAGGCCACTGCGCGGCAGAATATCGGATGTCATCACCAGATCCAGCTCGCCCTGTTGCAACGCGGGCTGCGGGTCAAAGGTTACGCCCGATTTAAAATCCGTCTCGACCTGCGGCCAGCTCTTATGAAAGTTTTCTAACGCGGGCGTCAGCCACTGAATACAGCTATGACATTCGATGGCGATACGCAGGCGAGTCTGCTGCGGTTCATTGCAGGCTTGCAGTGCCTGACTGATTTGCGGCAGTACCTGGTTTGCCAGTTGTAACAGGATTTCTCCCTGCGGCGTAAAGCGTAGCGGCTGGCTTTTACGCACAAATAGCCGGAAGCCAAGACGTTGTTCCAGATCGCTAAACTGGTGAGACAGGGCGGATTGCGTCTGATGCAACGTCGCCGCAGCGGCTGCGAGCGAGCCGCAGTTCCGCAACGCTTGTAGCGTTTTCAGGTGTTTTACTTCGATCATGAAAGTCCTTCACTTCGGCATGAATAATTTGCGCTTGAGGAATATACAGTAACCGCCAATTATGGATGTGTAAACATCTGGACGTCTAAATACTAAAAATTCCATAAGGGGCATATAATGACAATTCTTAATCACACCCTCGGTTTTCCTCGCGTTGGCCTGCGTCGCGAGCTGAAAAAAGCACAAGAAAGTTATTGGGCGGGGAACTCCACGCGTGAAGAATTACTGACGGTGGGGCGTGAATTGCGTGCCCGTCACTGGGATCAACAAAAGCAGGCCGGTATCGACTTGCTGCCGGTGGGCGACTTTGCCTGGTACGATCATGTTCTGACCACCAGCCTGTTGCTGGGTAACGTTCCGGCGCGTCATCAGAACAAAGATGGTTCTGTAGATATCGACACCCTTTTCCGTATTGGTCGTGGACGTGCGCCAACTGGCGAACCTGCGGCGGCGGCGGAAATGACCAAATGGTTTAACACCAACTATCACTACATGGTGCCGGAGTTCGTTAAAGGGCAGCAATTCAAACTGACCTGGACGCAGTTGCTGGATGAAGTGGATGAGGCGCAGGCGCTGGGTCACAAGGTGAAACCTGTGCTACTGGGACCGGTCACCTACCTGTGGCTGGGTAAAGTGAAAGGTGAACAGTTTGATCGCCTGAGTCTGCTGAATGACATTCTGCCGGTTTATCAACAAGTTCTGGCGGAACTGGCAAAACGTGGCATTGAGTGGGTACAGATCGACGAACCGGCGCTGGTACTGGAACTGCCGCAGGCGTGGCTGGACGCGTATAAACCTGCTTACGATGCACTGCAGGGGCAGGTGAAACTGCTGTTGACCACCTATTTTGAAGGCGTAACACCGAACCTCGACACGATTACTGCGCTGCCTGTTCAGGGTCTGCATGTCGACCTCGTACATGGCAAAGATGATATAGCAGAACTACACAAGCGCCTGCCTTCTGACTGGCTGCTGTCTGCCGGACTGGTCAATGGTCGTAACGTCTGGCGCGCCGATCTCACCGAGAAATATGCGCAAATTAAGGACATTGTCGGTAAACGTGATTTATGGGTGGCATCTTCCTGCTCACTGCTTCATAGCCCTATCGACCTGAGCGTGGAAACGCGCCTTGATGCAGAAGTGAAAAGCTGGTTTGCCTTCGCCCTGCAAAAATGTCATGAACTGGCACTGCTACGCGATGCGTTGAACAGTGGTGACACGGCAGCTCTGGCAGAGTGGAGCGCACCAATTCAGGCGCGCCGTCACTCAACCCGCGTACATAATCCGGCGGTAGAAAAACGTCTGGCAGCCATTACCGCCCAGGACAGTCAGCGTGCGAATGTCTATGAAGTGCGTGCTGAAGCCCAGCGTGCGCGTTTTAAACTGCCCGCATGGCCGACCACCACGATTGGTTCCTTCCCGCAAACCACGGAAATTCGTACCCTGCGTCTGGATTTCAAAAAGGGCAATCTTGACGCCAACAACTACCGCACGGGTATTGCGGAACATATCAAGCAGGCCATTGTTGAGCAGGAACGTTTGGGATTGGATGTGCTGGTGCACGGCGAAGCTGAACGTAACGACATGGTGGAATACTTTGGCGAGCATCTCGACGGTTTTGTCTTCACACAAAACGGTTGGGTACAGAGCTACGGTTCCCGCTGCGTTAAGCCGCCGATTGTCATTGGTGACGTTAGCCGTCCGGCGCCGATTACCGTTGAGTGGGCAAAGTATGCGCAATCGCTGACTGACAAACCGGTGAAAGGGATGCTGACGGGGCCGGTGACGATTCTCTGCTGGTCGTTCCCGCGTGAAGATGTCAGCCGTGAAACCATCGCTAAACAGATCGCTTTGGCGCTGCGTGATGAAGTGGCGGATCTGGAAGCCGCTGGAATTGGCATCATCCAGATTGACGAACCGGCACTGCGCGAAGGTTTACCGCTGCGTCGCAGCGACTGGGATGCCTATCTCCAGTGGGGCGTAGAGGCCTTCCGTATCAACGCCGCCGTGGCGAAGGATGAAACGCAAATTCACACCCACATGTGTTATTGCGAGTTCAACGACATCATGGATTCGATTGCGGCGCTGGACGCAGACGTCATTACCATTGAAACTTCGCGCTCCGACATGGAGTTGCTGGAGTCGTTTGAAGAGTTTGATTATCCGAATGAAATCGGTCCTGGCGTCTATGACATTCACTCGCCAAACGTACCGAGCGTGGAATGGATTGAATCCCTGCTGAAGAAAGCGGCACAACGTATTCCGGCAGAGCGCCTGTGGGTCAACCCGGACTGCGGCCTGAAAACGCGTGGTTGGCCAGAAACCCGCGCGGCACTGGCGAACATGGTGCAGGCGGCGCAGAACTTGCGTCGGGGGTGATGAGTATTAACGAGTCACTGTAAATTGCAGTACGATGATGGCTTCCAGCACTGGAAGCCATTTTGCTATGTGTGCCTGGTATTAAGTGGATCTTCAGGAGCAGAAAATTAATTGCGGATTTCTTAAATACTCAATGCACCACTGACAGGCTTTGCCCATACCATCGGAACGAGCGGCAAGAAATAACTTGGTGGCGTGTTTATGTTCGCGCATCGGCTTTTTCAGTAATTTACCGCTATTTAATAACGGCAATGCCAGATGATGTGGAATATAACCAATACCGACGTTTTGTTCTATTAAGGCGATTGCCGTAGTGAAGTCAGGAACAAAAATGGGTTTTTGTCCTTCCAGTAGCCAGGCTTGCATCGGGGGGAAATTAACGGAGGTATCGCGGATACAAACCGCCGGATAATGACGCAATTCACTGTTTTCTAATGGATGCCGCTTCGCTGCCAGTGGGTGGAGTGGGCTGACGACAAAATCCCATTCCATTTGTCCGACCGGTTCGCTAATGATGCCTTCACTGCTTGGCACTGCATGAGGAGCACCGTAGACCAGATCGGCACGCTTACTGTACAGCGCATCCCAGCAGCCGTTGTATACCTCAAGATCTACTGTCAGTGTTGTTGATGTGAATTGCCGTTCAAAATCTCGAATGAATGCCACCAGCAAATCACCAGGAATAATATTGTTCACCGCAATTGTCAGTTCACGTTCAATACCATCGTGAATCAGCACTGTGTTGCGCTTTAATGCTTCCAGGTCGCCCAGAATAGTTTTGCTATGTTCGATGAAGTAACTCCCGGCCGGAGATAATTCAATATAGCGTCCCTTACGAATGAACAGTTCAACGCTCAGACTCTCTTCTGCTTTCTTAATGGTGTAGCTGATGGCGGAAGGAACTTTATTTAACTGCTCGGCTGCGGTGGTAATGCTCTGGTGTCTGGCGACCAGATGAATAACACGAAGCGTTTCGTCTGAGATGAACATAAGGCTCCCTGGTCAGTGGTAAAGTGGCTGAATCACTCCAGATTCAGCCGTAATCATTGCTTGAGTATACCCAGGAATTAGCGGTGTTGACTTACCCGACTGAGAATCGCATACGCGATGCATGCCACCAGAATAGAGTCCACCGAAGGGATCGTCGTCAGGGTGAATAAGCCTTTTACCGTCATAAAGCCAACCGCAGCGCCTATGATCCAGGCTGCGAATGTCAGCACTTTAATCTGTGACTCCTGGGCTAATACTGACTCTTGATAGCCATTACGGCGATAAAGGAAAAAGTCAGCGATATAAATTCCGGCAACGGGTGGCGTGGCGATACCGAGGAACAGTAGAAACGGAATAAACCACGCCATAATATCCAGACTGCCTACGATGGCGGAAAGGATACCCAGCGCCACGGTAATCTGCCATTTTGGAAAGCGGGTAAGCAGCGTGGAAACCACCAGCGTGCCCTGGAACATATTGCCCGCGTTACCGGTGACGCAGGCGAAAATCAATAACAGCGCCGCGGGCAGAACCGCACCGAATACCGCCATTGCACCCAGTAAAGATCCCTGACCGCTAATGGCGCTCGGCGTTGCACCCGCCCAGTAGAGCAGAGGGTAGGCAACCAGAAACGTCACGCCTGCGGCAATCAGCGCATGTTTGCGGTTATGCACAAAGCTACCGAAATCAGGCAGTGTGGCAACCAGTACAATAATCGTACCAACAACGGTGGAAACGGCGACACCCGTATTCATCTCCACTATCGCTGCTGGTGCTTCTACTTCGGTATGGGTTGCCACATAGAGGATGTAACACAGCACCAGCGCGATAACCGGCACGGCAATCTGGGCAATTTTTCCCAGAACGGCAAAACCAAATGCCGTAGAGGCGACAAAAATGACACAACCAAGCGCCACTAACAGTGCCAGTGGAACTTCCAGCCCATGCTGGGCCAGTAAGTCATGTACCGAATGACCAAACATATTGGCGGTAACGGCAATCCAGCCGAACAGACTTATCGCCATCAAAATGTTAATGGCAATGGCCCCTTTTTCGCCAAACGAATATTTCACAATGCCATACGTTGGCAGGCGGGCTTTTTCTCCAACGCTAATGGTGATGGTAGAAAGTAAGGTCAGAATGACGCCGCCTAACAATACGACGCTAATTAAACTGCCGCTGGAAAGTTGATTGCCGAGGCTTGAGGATGACAACAGCACAGGTGTGACGGCAATACCCAGCAAAATCATGGCAATACGCAATCCTGATGCCGTATTCAGATTCTCTTCTTTTTTACGCATAGTATGTTCCCTTTATAAATGCGCGTTACACAGTATGAAAATGCCCGGTGTATTTGCGCCAGCTACCCAGTTCTGTAATTTCCCGTTGGCCTTCCGTCAGCCAGTTTTCTGCCAGTACGCCCAGCACTTCGCTACCATCGGCAAGTTTGATTTTGCCAATTGCCAGTCCGGCAGGTTCGCTCATTAATAGAGCGGCAAAACTGGCCAGTGGCAGTTGCCAAATTTCTACGTCGACGTGTGTTCCCCCTTCATTCACGCGAATCATTCCCGGATGGCGATCGTTAATACTCCACAACCGGTAATGGGCGTCAGTTCGGTCTTCACGGACAAAAATGCCGCCCGCTTTTTGCATATTTGGGTTGAGTTCCAGGCCGCGCATCAGCGTTCCGTTAACGGCTAAAAGTGTTGTAGTCATTGAGTTCTCCAGAGAATTAAAGGGTTATCCATGTGCCGCTCTGATGCGAAAGGGCTGCTTTTATGGTTTGCGGTGAAGTAATCAGGCCGCTGGCCTGTTTGCCTTGTTGCAGGCTGGTATTGATGAAATCAACAATGGCTTCCACTTTTGGTTGCATACTGCCGATACCAAATTGACCTTCCCGCAACAGCGTTTGTGCTTCGGCAACGCTGATAGCATCGAGCCACTGTTGTTGTGGTGTACCAAAGTTAATCGCCACTTTTTCTACACCGGTGGGGATCACCAGTAGATCCGCGGCCAACTGACTGGCGAGCAGCGCGGAGGCCAGATCTTTATCGATCACAGCTTCCACACCTTTCAGTTGTTGCCCGTCTCGCACCACCGGAATACCACCACCGCCGCAGGCAATGACCAGATATCCATGGCGCACCAGATGAGCGATGGTGCCATGTTCAATAATTTCCAGTGGCGCAGGAGAGGGAACCGTACGCCGCCATCCGCGCCCGGCATCCTCCATCAGAGTCCAGCCGAGTTGTTGTTGGCGTTGTTGAGCCGTTACTTCATCGAGAAATGCGCCAATCGGTTTACTGGGGCTGGTGAAAGCATCGTCATGTGGGTTGACTCGCGTTTGTGTCACCAGCGCAATTACCGGTTTGTTTATGCCACGGCGAGCCAGTTCGTTATGCAGTGCCTTCTGGAACATGTAGCCAATAGCACCTTGTGTATCACCCACGGCGTAATCAAGCGGAACCGGAGAAACTTCGTTACTGGCAAGTTCTGAGCGGCGCAGAATAAAGCCCACCTGCGGCCCATTACCGTGGGTTAGCACCAGATCCCATCCGGCTTCAACCATATCAACGATATGCTGCACGCTTTCCATCACTGCAACATATTGATCGGGGATACTATTGTGCTGATCGTCTTGGATGAGCGCATTGCCGCCAACCGCGACAACAGCCAGAGGCTTAACCATGATGATTCTCCTTTGCGACGATCTCAGCCAGTGCACGTACAGCGGCGACAAAACAGGCCATTGGCGCAGTGGTGATCCCGGCACCAATTTGCCCGACCCCCGCTTGTTTGTGGGCGATACCCGTATTGATGACCGGTAAAATGCCGCGGTCGGTCACTTTACGCGCATCAATCCCTGCTGCGGTGGGGGCAAAATTGAGAGCCGGAAGTGTAAATGCGGGATTGCCGCCGAGGGTGATTGCCTGCATCCGGCGGCTGTTATTGGTGGCATCGGCAGGGGTGCCTCCCACAAATTTGACGATCGCCGGAGATGACGCCATCGCGAAGCCACCCACACCTGCGGTTTCGGTAATTGCGCTATCGCCCAGGTCAGCAGCGGCGTCGTCAACGCCAAATCCGGGGAAGAACAGACCTTCAACTGCATTGGCGGGAGCCTGGAACCAGCGATCGCCAGTACCGGAAAGCCGAATACCAAAATTCACCCCGTTACGCGCCATTACCGTAACCATTGAACTGAACGGTACATTGGCGGCGGCATCCATCATCGCTTTGCAGGCAGCCATCGACAGATTAAGGAAGAAGTGATCGTTACTGGTGATAAATGCCACGGCGCGCTGGATATGTTCTTGTGGAAGAGAGCTGGCCAGCAATGCCGGAAGAAGACGCTTAATCAGCAAACCGGTAGCAGCGGCATTGCGATTATGAACTTCATCCCCCATATGCAGCGCCTGCGCCATTAATGGCTTGAGTTCCAGCTCGCCGTGTTGTGCGATTGCTGCTTTCATTGCCGGAGCCAGCTCATCGCGCATCCAGGCTAGACGATTGAGAACTTCGTCGTTATTGGCACCAAAACGGAGAACCTTACCCAGACCTTCATTGAAATTGCTAAAAGTACGGTGGCCGTTGGTTTTGTTTTCTACCACCCATAACGGCATTGACGGGCTGATGATGCCTGCCATTGGGCCAACCGCGTGATAATGATGACAAGGGGCAAGGTCGATATCGCCTGCGGTTATCTGGTTTTCTGCATCTTGCTGGTTGGTGGCCCAACCTTCGTACAGCATGGCACCAATAATCGCTCCTTTTACCGGACCACACATCTCTTCCCAGGCAATCGGCGGACCAGAGTGCAAAATACGTTTTTGTTCAGCCATTGCTGGAATGGCCTCTTTAGCGAGCATGACATCCACCAGCACGGGTTGTGCTTCGAGATAACGTGTCATGGCGATTTGGTTGGCATTTTCTACCAGTGGATGACGTAGCAACGATGCCAGATCCAATCCAGCGTCAATATCGCCTTGTGCTGGTGGCTGCCAGTTGAGGGCAATTGCGTTTCCCCCGGCGTGTTGAATATTGTCAGCAAAACTGTGTAGTCCCGCGTTCACGACCTTCAAAGGCTGATTAAATAAGGTGTTCATGCGTTTAGCCCCTTTTTCTGCAACTGAGTCTGCGCAACGGTGCTGGCCCATAGCGCCGCCTGTGCATTACTGCCGGCGATGATGACGCCTGCGTTTTGCAGCGCACTTATCTGTTGGCTGCGTACTTGTGGATCAGCTTCTGTTCCGCAAACGTGCGCAATCAGCAACGGTGCGTTATTCATGTTGATGTGTGAAAGTTGCTCCAGTAATTCGCTGGCAGGCATAGCGGAAGCGCCATAACCAAGTACCAGGTCGAATAACACGACGGCAGTGTGTGAGTCGTTGAGTTCGTTGAGCAGACGTTGATTGCGCAGAGTCGGGTCGATCATTGGATGCGGTTTGCCACGGGTGAAATCATCGTCGCCCATATCGATCAGCGTGTGATCTTCGCTTTGCCAGATATTTGCCAGTGTGCGATTACCCGCAACTGGCGTATTGGAGGCTGCGCTGAATCCCTTTTGTTGGCAGATAAGTTGCGCTTCGTAACAGAAGGTTCCTCCGGCGAAAACTCCGCGTATCGCCTGGCGATGGGCTGACAGATGTTGGCTGGCGTGTTCTAACATTGCGAGATCGGCAGAGGAAACCTCTGTATCAACAGCCGGAAGAGGCTGAGCATTTAGCAACGCCACGGCGATATCCGCAGCGCTGGCCAGCGTGGTGGCAGCGGTGATATTGGGGCGTGCCAGATCGTGCGGATTTGCACCGAGGAAATTCACTACCACGGGTTTTCCACAAGCCTCGGCACGCTCCAGAATATTTTGGGCAACGATGGGTGACGGCGGTTTTGAAATCAGCACAATCACGCGCGTTTCATCATCTTGCGCCAGTGCATCTAAAGCAAAGAGCATCGATATTCCACCAATCTCTTCACGGAGATCATGCCCACCTGTTCCCAGAGCCTGAGAAATGCCTGCTCCGAGTCGGTCGATTCGGCAAGTCACTTCCTGTAACCCGGTGCCGGATGCACCGATAACACCAATTGCTCCGCGTTTCACCACATTGGCGAAGCCTAACGGAATTCCGTTAACAATGGCGGTTCCACAGTCCGGCCCCATTACGATGCGCTGACGTTCCCGGGCTAGAGTTTTGATGGATTTTTCCTGCTCGATACTGACGTTATCGCTGAACATCATCACGTTCATTCCGAGGTTTAACGCTTTAATCGCTTCGGCGGCGGCGTAGTCTCCCGGTACAGAAATGAGAGCCAGGTTGGCTTCGGGTTCGGCTTCCAGTGCCATTTCCAGACTGACCTTTTCCGGTGTTTTAATGCCACTATCCGTTTCATCATCAGGCTTGCTGGTCAGACGTTGTTGGGCCAGCACCAGTGCTTCATTGCAAATCTCTTCTTCACCCATAACCGCGATCACTAAATCATTGGGGCTGGCGTTGATTTCGTCGCCCAGACCCGCATCGCGCAATTGTTCGAGATTATTGGGCGTTCCCATGACGACCGAGGCCTGTTGAATACCGGGCAACTTGCTGATTTGCGCGGAAATCTGCATCAGAGACACTGAGTCCTGATAAAGATTGCTGAAAACTTTATATTTAACTTTCATGCTGTTATGCCTGTTTCATTCCGCCCGATAGCAAAATTCGGGCAAAGCATCCCCGTGTAGCGCCATAAACGGGCTACGGGAGAAAAGGTTGAAATCAATTCATGGTGTTCAGGGTTCTAAAGCCATGCAGCATTCCTGCAAGGCAGTCCACTCCTGACGTTGCGCCAAATTGCATGACCCGTTCAGCACAAGATGCGATGGTCATTGCCGATGCGCCCCCAACCAGTTGTGCGAGTAACTGGCAAATCGGTTCTGAAAAATGTCCCTGAAGTGCACGCTCCAGATAATGACGACTAATATCCGTGGTGTTGTGTGCATGTTGGTTAATTGCCTGCTGCAACCGGTATTGATGATCGGCAAGTGGTGCAGGTAGTTGCCATAACCAGAGCGCCGCCAGATAGCCCAGCAAATAGTCATCACCATCGGGCGTTAAGCCTTTGCCAAAGCCGATCAGTTGTGGCACCTGGCGTTCCAGCGCATCTGGATGTTCCATAATCTCTAATCCCTCGTGCATGAGGCTATCCGGCAGGTGCAATGTGCTTTGAACGTTATGCTCCAGACAAAATAAAAGCCGTTGCGATGCCATTGTTGGGTAGTGCTGTAAAACCAAAGGGAACGCCTCAAGTGTCAACATTCCCCCCACAAATGGCGGCTGCCAGAGTGTTGTGTTATGAAGCACCACGTAAAAGCGAGGTGTTTGTAGCAAGCCAGGGGTTAACTGAACAGGATCTGAACGGGCGATCTCTCTTCGCCAGTCCCAACGCTCAGGCAGGATGACTCTGGCGGCATCAGGGAGATTCAGATACGTTTGCGCACACAGCAGGGTGATGAATGTTCCCGCTTCTGAAGACAGATTTACCGCATGCTTAAAAGCACTATGCAGACGTAAATTTTGCGTTTCATTCCGCGGAAAAAGATACCCCAACGACGATGCGCAAAGCGTAACCTGTACCATCGGTGTTAGCCTTCCAGACCTGCAATAATGGCTTTGGAATCAGTCACCCAACCGAAAATGGCACCTTGTGCTTTGATCATTTCCAGGGCGTATTTCTGGAATTCCGGGAAATAGGAGCCAACACAATCTTCCGGGATGATGCATTCATAGCCACGGTCATTTGCTTCGCGCACGGTGGTGGTTACGCAAACTTCGGTAGTCACACCACAAACAATCAGCGTCTTGATACCGTGGTTTTGCAAAATCAGATGTAAGTCGGTTTGATAAAAAGCGCCTTTGCCAGGTTTATCAATCACCGGTTCGCCTGCTACCGGGTACAGTTCAGGAATGATGTCATGACCTGCTTCACCTCTGACCAGAATGCGTCCCATCGGTCCTGGTTCACCAATAAAGGTTTTACCACCGCGTGTCAGTTTGGCTGGTGGGCAGTCGCTTAAGTCAGCGCGATGGCCTTCACGGGTATGAATAACCATAATTCCTTTTTGACGTGCGGCTGCCAGCACCTCTGTACATGGCGCGATAGCCGTGCGAACCAGCGAAACATCATTACCCAATGCCTCACCGAAGCCTCCTGCCTCGACAAAGTCACGCTGCATGTCGATCATGACCAGTGCAGTCGTACACGGATCAAAAGGTAATTCAAAGGGTTGGGCCTGAAAAATGGATTGCGTCATGGTAAATCTCCTGTCTGATGTTTAAACGATCCGGTTGTTCTGAGAGCGAGTATTCAGGAGAAAAGCGGTATAAAACAGGAAAAAAGTTTGCCGCACAGCAACGAAATTTTTGCATTCAGCAGGTGGTGTGATGACGAATGTGAAGGGGGTCAAATAGTGGCATACAGCAACAAATTTTTTGATGCTGTATGTTTTTGAGATTAAAAAAATCGTTGAAATTGTGTGAGCTTAATCATCAGATTTAGCGGCAATGGCGTTACTTTTTAACACCATACTGCGTAAACCATTCCAGCATTCGCTGCCAGCCGTCTTGCGCAGACTCGGCATGATAGCTCGGGCGATAATCGGCGTTGAATGCATGTCCGGCATCCGGGTAAACGATAATCTCCGCTTTCGCGTTCGCTGCCCGCAGCGCCTGGCGCATGGTTTCAACGCTCTCCTGCGGAATGCTGTTATCCTGACCGCCGTACAACCCGAGAACCGGGGCATTAAGGTCAGTCGCGATATCAACAGGCTGTTTCGGTGAATTTAATGTTTTGTCGCCCGTCAGTTTGCCATACCACGCTACTGCCGCTTTCAGTTGCGGGTTATGCGCGGCATACAGCCAGGCGATTCGCCCACCCCAGCAAAATCCAGTGATCATTAAGCGATGCACATCACCGCCATTGCGTGACGCCCAACTGGCGACGTGATCGAGATCGGCAAGCACCTGTGAGTCAGGTACTTTTTCTACCAGACCACTTAACAGCGTCGGGATGTCGGTGAAATCATTCGGATCGCCTTCGCGGAAGTAAAGTTCTGGTGCGATAGCCAGATACCCCTCCAGCGCCAGACGGCGACAAATGTCGCGGATATGTTCATGCACACCAAAAATTTCCTGCACTACAATGACCACAGGTAGTGGGCCATCGCTCTGCTTTGGACGAGCATGATAAGCAGGCATGTTATCCCCTTGTGAAGGGATAGAGGTGAACCCTGCCACAATCGTATCGTCCGGGGTATGAACAATTGTTGAGGCGAGGGGTGATGCAGCAGGTGCAAATCCGGATTGTTGTGTTGTTGTCATGGGATTCTCCGTACCCTTATGAAAATTTTGCGCAATGTTAACTATAGTCAGCGTGCAACAATTCACATTGCCTCAAATGGCTCATCTTTTAAGCAGCCTTACTGACTTAAGAGCAAATTATGTGATTTAAGTCACTTTTGATGAGTAAATGTATGCAACACATTTGCATCATAGTGATGATTATCACGAAAAAATGTTAATCCCTTCGGTAAAGTATCTTTTTGCTTCTTCTGACTAAACCGATTCACAGAGGAGTTGTATATGTCCAAGTCTGATGTTTTTCATCTCGGCCTCACTAAAAACGATTTACAAGGGGCTACGCTAGCCATCGTTCCTGGCGACCCGGATCGTGTGGAAAAGATCGCCGCGCTAATGGATAAGCCGGTTAAACTGGCATCTCACCGCGAATTCACCACCTGGCGTGCAGAGCTGGATGGTAAACCTGTTATCGTTTGTTCTACCGGTATCGGTGGTCCGTCGACTTCTATTGCCGTTGAAGAACTGGCACAGCTTGGCATTCGCACTTTCCTGCGTATCGGTACGACTGGCGCTATTCAGCCGCATATTAATGTTGGTGATGTACTGGTTACTACGGCGTCTGTTCGTCTGGATGGCGCGAGCCTGCATTTCGCACCGCTGGAATTCCCGGCAGTGGCTGATTTCGAATGTACTACCGCGCTGGTTGAAGCAGCGAAGTCTATTGGTGCAACCACTCACGTGGGTGTGACTGCCTCTTCTGACACTTTCTACCCGGGCCAGGAACGTTACGACACTTATTCTGGCCGTGTAGTCCGTCACTTTAAAGGCTCTATGGAAGAGTGGCAGGCGATGGGCGTAATGAATTATGAGATGGAATCTGCAACTCTGCTGACCATGTGTGCAAGCCAGGGCCTGCGTGCCGGTATGGTAGCTGGCGTTATTGTTAACCGCACCCAGCAAGAGATCCCGAATGCTGAGACGATGAAACAAACCGAAAGCCATGCGGTGAAAATCGTGGTGGAAGCGGCGCGTCGTCTGCTGTAATTCTCTTCTCCTGTCTGAAGGCCGATACGTTCGGCCTTTTGTATTTTTGCGTAGCGCCTCGCAGGAAATGCCTTTCCAACTGGACGTTTGTACAGCACAATTCTATTTTGTGCGGGTAAGTTGTTGCGTCAGGAGGCTTTGTGGATTTCTCAATCATTGTTTATGCCATTATTGCACTGGTCAGTGTGGCCATCGGCTGGCTGTTTGCCAGTTATCAACATGCACAGCAAAAAGCCGAGCAACTAGCCGAACGTGAAGAGATGGTTGCGGAGTTAAGTGCGGCAAAACAACAAATTACCCAAAGTGAGCACTGGCGTGAAGAGTGTGAACTACTCAATAACGAAGTGCGCAGCCTGCAAAGTATTAACACCTCGCTGGAGGCCGATCTGCGTGAAGTGACCACGCGGATGGAAGCCGCACAGCAACATGCTGACGATAAAATTCGCCAGATGATCAACAGCGAACAGCGTTTAAGCGAGCAGTTTGAAAACCTCGCTAACCGTATTTTTGAACACAGCAATCGCCGGGTTGATGAACAAAATCGCCAGAGTCTGAACAGCCTTTTGTCGCCGCTGCGTGAACAACTGGATGGTTTTCGCCGTCAGGTTCAGGACAGTTTTGGTAAAGAAGCACAAGAACGCCATACCCTGACCCACGAAATTCGCAATCTCCAACAACTCAACGCCCAAATGGCCCAGGAAGCAATCAACCTGACACGGGCGCTAAAAGGCGACAATAAAACCCAGGGTAACTGGGGCGAAGTGGTATTAACGCGAGTACTGGAGGCTTCCGGGTTGCGTGAGGGGTATGAATATGAAACCCAGGTCAGCATCGAGAATGACGCCCGCTCGCGGATGCAACCAGATGTCATCGTGCGCTTACCACAGGGGAAAGATGTGGTTATCGACGCCAAAATGACGCTGGTCGCGTATGAACGCTACTTCAATGCGGAAGACGACTACACCCGCGAAAGCGCATTGCAGGAACATATCGCGTCGGTGCGTAACCATATCCGCTTGTTGGGGCGTAAAGATTATCAGCAGCTTCCGGGGCTAAGAACCCTGGATTACGTGCTGATGTTTATCCCCGTCGAACCGGCATTCTTACTGGCGCTGGACAGGCAGCCGGAGCTAATCACCGAAGCGTTGAAAAACAATATTATGCTGGTTAGCCCCACCACGCTGCTGGTGGCGTTGCGTACTATCGCCAACCTGTGGCGTTATGAGCATCAAAGCCGTAACGCTCAGCAAATCGCTGATCGTGCCAGCAAGCTGTACGACAAAATGCGCCTGTTTGTTGATGATATGTCTGCGATTGGTCAAAGTCTGGATAAAGCGCAGGATAACTATCGCCAGGCGATGAAAAAACTTTCTTCAGGTCGCGGAAATGTGCTGGCGCAGGCAGAAGCGTTTCGTGGTTTAGGGGTAGAAATTAAACGCGAGATTAATCCGGATTTGGCCGATCAGGCGGTAAGCCAGGACGAAGAGTACCGATTGCGGTCGGTTCCGGAGCAGCCGAATGGTGAAGCTTATCAACGTGATGATGAATATAATCAGCAATCGCGTTAGCCCATTAGGGGTAGCTAAGCCGGGTAGAAATCTAGGGCAACGACGCCCAATCTGTTACACTTCTGGAACAATTTTTTGATGAGCAGGCATTGAGATGGTGGATAAGTCACAAGAAACGACGCACTTTGGTTTTCAGACCGTCGCGAAGGAACAAAAAGCGGACATGGTCGCCCACGTTTTCCATTCCGTGGCATCGAAATACGATGTCATGAACGATTTGATGTCCTTTGGTATTCATCGTTTGTGGAAGCGATTCACGATCGATTGTAGCGGCGTACGCCGTGGGCAGACCGTGCTGGATCTGGCTGGCGGCACTGGCGATCTGACGGCGAAATTCTCCCGCCTGGTCGGTGAAACTGGCAAAGTGGTCCTCGCTGATATCAATGAATCCATGCTCAAAATGGGGCGCGAGAAGCTGCGTAATATCGGCGTGATTGGCAACGTTGAGTATGTTCAGGCAAATGCCGAGGCTCTACCGTTCCCGGATAACACCTTTGATTGCATCACCATTTCGTTTGGTCTGCGTAACGTCACTGACAAAGATAAAGCGCTGCGTTCGATGTATCGCGTGCTGAAACCCGGCGGTCGTCTGCTGGTGCTTGAGTTCTCGAAGCCGATTATCGAGCCGCTAAGCAAAGCTTATGACGCTTACTCCTTCCATGTGTTGCCGCGTATTGGCTCGCTGGTGGCGAATGACGCCGACAGCTACCGTTATCTGGCAGAATCCATCCGTATGCATCCCGATCAGGATACCCTGAAAGCCATGATGCAAGATGCCGGATTCGAAAGTGTCGATTATTACAACCTGACGGCTGGCGTTGTGGCGCTGCACCGTGGTTATAAGTTCTGACAGGAGTACGACTATGCCTTTTAAACCTTTAGTGACGGCAGGAATAGAAAGTCTGCTCAACACCTTCCTGTATCGCTCACCCGCGCTGAAAACTGCCCGCTCGCGTCTGTTGGGCAAAGTATTGCGCATAGAGGTAAAAGGCTTTTCGACCTCGCTGATTTTGGTATTTAGCGAACGTCAGGTCGATGTTCTGGGAGAATGGGCGGGTGATGCTGATTGCACCGTCATTGCTTATGCCAGCGTGTTACCGAAACTCCGCGATCGCCAGCAGCTTGCCGCGTTAATCCGCAGCGGCGAGCTGGAAGTGCAGGGCGATATTCAGGTAGTACAGAACTTCGTTGCACTGGCAGATCTCGCGGAGTTTGACCCAGCGGAGCTGCTGGCTCCTTATACTGGTGATATCGCTGCCGAAGGCATCAGCAAAGCCCTGCGTGGTGGCGCGAAGTTCCTGCATCACGGTATTAAACGCCAGCAACGTTATGTGGCTGAAGCAATTACCGAAGAGTGGCGTATGGCGCCAGGTCCGCTTGAAGTGGCCTGGTTTGCGGAAGAGACAGCCGCCGTTGAACGTGCCGTTGATGCGCTAACCAAACGGCTGGAAAAACTGGAGGCAGTTTAATGACGCCAGGTGAAGTACGGCGCCTGTATTTCATCATTCGCACTTTTTTAAGCTACGGACTTGATGAACTGATTCCTAAAATGCGTATCACTTTGCCGCTGCGGTTATGGCGATACTCATTGTTCTGGATGCCGAATCGGCATAAAGATAAACCATTAGGCGAGCGGCTACGACTGGCGCTGCAAGAACTGGGTCCTGTATGGATCAAGTTTGGGCAGATGTTATCGACCCGCCGCGATCTTTTCCCGCCGAATATTGCCGACCAACTGGCGTTATTGCAGGACAAAGTCGCACCGTTTGATGGCAAACTGGCGAAAGCACAAATTGAAGCGGCGATGGGCGGCTTGCCGGTGGAAGCGTGGTTTGATGATTTTGACATTACGCCCCTGGCATCGGCTTCCGTTGCGCAGGTACATACTGCGCGGCTGAAATCGAATGGCAAAGAGGTGGTGATTAAAGTTATCCGCCCGGATATTTTGCCGGTTATTAAAGCGGACCTGAAACTTATTTATCGTCTCGCCCGCTGGGTGCCGCGCTTACTGCCGGATGGACGTCGTCTGCGCCCAACTGAAGTGGTACGCGAGTACGAGAAAACGTTGATCGACGAACTGAATTTGTTGCGGGAGTCCGCTAACGCAATCCAGTTGCGGCGCAATTTTGAAAACAGCCCGATGCTCTACATTCCGGAAGTTTACCCTGACTATTGCAGCGAAGGGATGATGGTGATGGAGCGCATCTACGGCATTCCGGTTTCTGATGTCGCGGCGCTGGAGAAAAACGGCACCAACATGAAATTGCTGGCGGAACGCGGCGTGCAGGTGTTTTTTACTCAGGTCTTCCGTGACAGTTTTTTCCATGCCGACATGCACCCAGGCAACATCTTCGTAAGCTTCGAACACCCGGAAAACCCGAAGTATATCGGTATTGATTGCGGGATTGTTGGCTCGCTAAACAAAGAAGATAAACGCTATCTGGCGGAAAACTTTATCGCCTTCTTTAACCGTGACTATCGCAAAGTGGCGGAGTTGCACGTTGATTCAGGCTGGGTGCCGCCAGATACCAACGTGGAAGATTTTGAATTTGCCATTCGTACCGTGTGCGAGCCTATCTTTGAAAAACCGCTGGCGGAAATTTCGTTTGGACATGTGCTGTTAAATCTGTTTAATACGGCGCGTCGATTCAACATGGAAGTGCAGCCGCAACTGGTGTTACTTCAGAAAACGTTGCTCTATATCGAAGGCGTTGGACGGCAACTTTATCCACAGCTCGATTTATGGAAAACTGCAAAACCCTTCCTTGAATCGTGGATTAAAGATCAGGTTGGTATTCCTGCGCTGGTGAGAGCCTTTAAGGAAAAAGCGCCGTTCTGGATCGAAAAAATGCCAGAACTGCCTGAATTGGTTTATGACAGTTTGCGCCAGGGCAAGTATTTACAGCACAGTGTTGATAAGATTGCGCGCGAGTTACAGTCGAATCATGTGCGTCAGGGACAATCCCGTTATTTTCTCGGAATTGGTGCGACATTAGTATTAAGTGGCACATTCTTGTTGGTCAGCCGACCTGAATTTGGGTTGATGCCCGCCTGGTTAATGGCGGGGGGGCTGAGCGCCTGGTTTGTCGGTTGGCGCAAAACACGCTGATTTTTTCATCGCTCAAGGCGGGCCGTGTAACGTATAATGCGGCCTTGTTTAATCATCATCTACCACAGAGGAACATGTATGGGTGGTATCAGTATTTGGCAGTTATTGATTATTGCCGTCATCGTTGTACTGCTTTTTGGCACCAAAAAGCTCGGCTCCATCGGTTCCGATCTTGGTGCGTCGATCAAAGGCTTTAAAAAAGCAATGAGCGATGATGAACCAAAGCAGGATAAAACCAGTCAGGATGCTGATTTTACTGCGAAAACTATCGTCGATAAGCAGGCGGATACGAACCAGGAACAGGCTAAAACAGAAGACGCGAAGCGCCACGATAAAGAGCAGGTGTAATCCGTGTTTGATATCGGTTTTAGCGAACTGCTATTGGTATTCATCATCGGCCTCGTCGTTCTGGGGCCGCAACGATTGCCTGTGGCGGTAAAAACGGTAGCGGGCTGGATTCGTGCGTTGCGTTCACTGGCGACAACGGTGCAGAACGAACTGACCCAGGAGTTAAAACTCCAGGAGTTTCAGGACAGCCTGAAAAAGGTTGAAAAGGCGAGTCTCACTAACCTGACGCCCGAACTGAAAGCGTCGATGGATGAACTGCGCCAGGCCGCGGAGTCGATGAAACGTTCCTACGTCGCAAACGATCCTGAAAAGGTGAGTGATGAAGCGCACACCATCCATAACCCGGTGGTGAAAGACAATGAGGCTGCGCATGAAGGCGTCACGCCTGCCGCTGCGGAAACTCAGGCCAGCTCGCCGGAACAGAAGCCAGAAGCCACGCCAGAGTCGGTGGTAAAACCTGCTGCGGATGCTGAACCGAAAACCGCTGCATCTTCCCCTTCATCGAGTGATAAACCGTAAACATGTCTGTAGAAGATACTCAACCGCTTATCACGCATCTGATTGAGCTGCGTAAGCGTCTGCTGAACTGCATTATCGCGGTGATCGTGATATTTCTGTGCCTGGTCTATTTCGCCAATGATATCTATCATCTGGTATCCGCGCCGTTGATCAAGCAGTTGCCGCAAGGTTCAACGATGATCGCCACCGACGTGGCCTCGCCGTTCTTTACGCCGATCAAGTTGACCTTTATGGTGTCGCTGATTCTGTCAGCGCCGGTGATTCTCTATCAGGTGTGGGCGTTTATCGCTCCCGCGCTGTATAAGCACGAACGTCGTCTGGTGGTGCCGTTGCTGGTTTCCAGCTCTCTGCTGTTTTATATCGGTATGGCGTTTGCCTATTTTGTGGTCTTCCCGCTGGCATTTGGCTTCCTTGCCAATACCGCGCCAGAAGGGGTACAGGTGTCCACCGACATCGCCAGCTACTTAAGCTTCGTTATGGCGTTGTTTATGGCGTTTGGCGTCTCCTTCGAAGTACCGGTGGCAATTGTGCTGCTGTGCTGGATGGGGATTACCTCTCCAGAAGACTTACGCAAAAAACGCCCGTATGTGCTGGTTGGCGCATTTGTTGTCGGGATGCTACTGACGCCGCCGGATGTCTTCTCGCAAACGCTGCTGGCGATCCCGATGTACTGCCTGTTTGAAATCGGTGTCTTCTTCTCACGCTTTTACGTTGGTAAAGGCCGAAACCGGGAAGAAGAAAACGACGCTGAAGCAGAAAGCGAAAAAACTGAAGAATAAATTCAACCGCCCGTCAGGGCGGTTGTCATATGGAGAGCAGGATGTTTGATATCGGCGTTAATTTGACCAGTTCGCAATTTGCGAAAGACCGCGATGATGTTGTGGCACGCGCTTTTGCTGCGGGTGTTGATGGGCTACTCATCACCGGCACTAACCTGCACGAAAGCCAACAGGCGCAAAAACTGGCGCGTCAGTATCTGCACTGTTGGTCAACGGCAGGCGTGCATCCTCACGACAGCAGCCAGTGGCAAGATGCAACAGAAGAAGTGCTTGTGGGGCTGGCCTCGCAGCCAGAAGTGGTGGCGATGGGTGAGTGTGGCCTCGACTTTAACCGCAACTTTTCTACGCCAGAAGAACAGGAACGTGCCTTTGTTGCCCAGTTGCGTATTGCCGCAGAATTAAACATGCCGGTGTTTATGCACTGTCGCGATGCCCATGAGCGGTTTATTACATTGCTGGAGCCGTGGCTGGATAAACTACCTGGCGCGGTGTTGCACTGTTTTACTGGCACACGCGAAGAGATGCAGGCATGTGTGGCGCGAGGCATTTATATTGGCATTACTGGTTGGGTTTGCGATGAACGACGCGGACTGGAACTGCGAGAACTGTTGCCGTTGATTCCGGCAGATAAACTACTGATTGAAACTGATGCACCGTATTTGCTCCCGCGCGATCTCACGCCGAAGCCATCCTCCCGGCGCAACGAGCCAGCCTGTTTGCCCCATATTTTGCAACGTATTGCGCACTGGCGTGGGGAAGATGCCGCATGGCTGGCTGCCACCACGGATGCCAATGTCAAAAAGTTATTTGGGATTGCGTTCTAGAGTTTGCGGAACTCGGTGTTCTTCACACTGTGCTTAATCTCTTTATTGATAAGATTAAGCAAGAGCATAGAGCGTGCCTCACCGTCGGGTTCGGTGAAAATGGCCTGAAAACCTTCGAAAGCACCTTCGGTAATAATCACCTTATCACCTGGATATGGCGTTGCCGGATCGACAATGTCTTTCGGTTTATACACCGATAACTGATGAATCACCGCCGATGGGACTATCGCTGGCGATGCGCCAAAACGGACAAAGTGGCTGACACCCCGAGTGGCGTTGATGGTGGTGGTATGAATCACTTCTGGATCAAATTCCACAAACAGGTAGTTGGGGAACAATGGCTCACTGACTGCAGTACGTTTGCCTCGTACGATTTTTTCCAGGGTGATCATCGGCGCCAGGCAATTAACCGCCTGTCTTTCGAGGTGTTCCTGGGCACGTTGGAGTTGCCCGCGCTTGCAGTACAGTAAATACCAGGATTGCATAATGACTCTTATCCGTTTAATCGGGGCGCAAGAATAGCAAAAGCGATGCGTTAAGTTAATTATATTCCCGGGTTTGCGTTATACCGCCTGAGTTCACGCTAATTTAACAAATTTACAGCATCGTAAAGATGAACGCCGTATAATGTGCGCAGATTAAGAGGCTACAATGGACGCCATGAAATATAACGATTTACGCGACTTCCTGACCTTGCTTGAACAGCAGGGTGAGCTAAAACGTATCACGCTCCCGGTGGATCCGCATCTGGAAATGACTGAAATAGCCGACCGCACATTGCGTGCCGGTGGACCTGCGCTGTTGTTTGAAAATCCTAAAGGTTATTCAATGCCGGTGCTGTGCAACCTGTTTGGTACGCCGAAACGTGTCGCTATGGGTATGGGGCAAGAGGATGTTTCGGCGTTGCGAGAAGTCGGTAAATTATTAGCGTTTCTGAAAGAACCGGAGCCGCCAAAAGGCTTTCGCGATCTGTTTGATAAGCTGCCGCAGTTTAAGCAGGTGTTGAACATGCCGACGAAACGGTTACGTGGTGCGCCCTGTCAGCAAAAAATTGTTTCTGGTGATGATGTCGATCTCAACCGCATTCCCATTATGACCTGCTGGCCGGAAGATGCTGCTCCGTTGATTACCTGGGGGTTGACGGTGACGCGGGGGCCGCACAAAGAGCGGCAAAATCTTGGCATTTATCGCCAGCAGTTGATTGGTAAAAACAAGCTGATTATGCGCTGGCTGTCGCACCGCGGCGGTGCGCTGGATTATCAGGAGTGGTGCGCGGCGCATCCGGGTGAACGTTTTCCGATCTCTGTTGCTCTGGGGGCTGATCCTGCGACGATTCTCGGCGCGGTGACGCCAGTGCCGGATACGTTGTCGGAATACGCCTTTGCCGGATTGTTACGTGGCACCAAAACCGAAGTGGTGAAGTGCATTTCTAATGACCTCGAAGTACCTGCCAGTGCAGAAATCGTGCTGGAAGGGTATATCGACCCGGGTGAGATGGCTGCAGAAGGCCCATATGGTGACCACACGGGTTACTATAATGAAGTTGATAGCTTCCCTGTCTTTACCGTAACGCACATTACCCAGCGTGAAGATGCGATTTACCACTCCACCTATACCGGTCGTCCGCCAGATGAACCTGCGGTGTTGGGCGTGGCGCTGAACGAAGTGTTCGTGCCGATTCTGCAAAAACAGTTCCCGGAAATTGTTGATTTTTATCTGCCGCCGGAGGGCTGCTCTTATCGACTGGCGGTAGTGACGATCAAAAAACAGTACGCTGGACACGCAAAGCGCGTCATGATGGGCGTCTGGTCGTTCTTACGTCAGTTTATGTACACTAAATTTGTGATCGTCTGCGATGATGATGTCAACGCACGCGACTGGAACGATGTGATTTGGGCGATTACTACCCGCATGGACCCGGCGCGGGATACGGTGCTGGTTGAAAATACGCCTATTGATTATCTGGACTTTGCCTCGCCTGTTTCCGGGCTGGGTTCAAAAATGGGGCTGGATGCCACGAATAAATGGCCAGGGGAAACCCAGCGTGAGTGGGGGCGTCCTATCAAAAAAGATCCGGATGTTGTTGCGCATATTGACGCAATCTGGGATGAACTGGCCATCTTTAACAACGGTAAAAGCGCCTGATGCGCGTTTGTTTTGCCCTATTTATTGATCCGACAGAGAAAGCGCATGACAACCTTAAGCTGTAAAGTGACCTCGGTAGAAGCTATCACGGATACCGTATACCGTGTTCGAATCGTGCCAGATGCGGCCTTTTCATTCCGTGCAGGTCAGTATTTGATGGTAGTGATGGACGAGCGCGATAAACGCCCATTTTCAATGGCCTCAACGCCTGATGAAAAAGGATTTATCGAGTTGCATATCGGTGCTTCTGAAATCAATCTTTACGCGAAAGCTGTCATGGACCGCATCCTTAAAGATCATCAAATCGTAGTCGATATCCCCCACGGTGAAGCCTGGCTGCGCGATGATGAAGAGCGTCCAATGATTCTTATTGCCGGCGGCACGGGCTTCTCTTATGCCCGTTCTATTTTGCTGACGGCGCTGGCGCGTAATCCCAATCGTAATATCACTATTTACTGGGGCGGGCGTGAGCAGCAACATCTGTACGATCTTTCTGAGCTTGAGGCGCTTTCGCTTAAGCATCCTGGTTTACAAGTGGTGCCGGTGGTTGAACAGCCGGAAGCGGGTTGGCGAGGGCGTACCGGTACGGTATTAACGGCGGTGTTGCAGGATCACGGTACGTTAGCAGAGCATGATATCTATATCGCTGGACGTTTTGAGATGGCGAAAATCGCCCGAGACCTGTTCTGCAATGAGCGTAATGCGCGGGAAGATCGCCTGTTTGGCGATGCGTTTGCGTTTATCTAAGGGTTAAAAAACCCGCCCCTGACAGGCGGGAAAAACGGCAACTAAAGCTTTATTCAGTGGCATTACTCTATGTCGCGTCTTATCCGGCCTACAAAGAGTCCTGAACCGTAGGCCGGATAAGGCGTTCACGCCGCATCCGGCAAGTGTTTAAACCCGCTCAAACACCGTCGCAATGCCCTGACCCAGACCGATACACATCGTCGCCAGACCAAACTGGGCATCTTTGCGTTCCATCAGATTCAGCAGCGTGGTGCTGATACGCGCACCGGAACAGCCCAGCGGATGACCCAGTGCGATCGCGCCACCGTTGAGGTTGATCTTCTCGTCAATCTGCTCCATCAGCCCCAGATCTTTAATACACGGCAGGATCTGCGCGGCAAAGGCTTCATTCATTTCAAACACGCCGATATCGCTGGCAGAAAGCCCCGCTTTTTTCAGCGCCAGCTTCGAGGCCGGAACCGGGCCGTAACCCATAATCGACGGGTCACAACCGACAACCGCCATCGAACGCACGCGGGCGCGTGGCTTAAGACCTAATTCACGGGCGCGGCTTTCACTCATCACCAGCATGGCTGCAGCACCATCGGAAAGCGCAGAAGACGTGCCCGCCGTTACCGTACCGCTGACCGGATCGAACGCCGGACGTAGCGTGGCGAGGGCTTCCACGGTGGTTTCCGGGCGAATCACTTCGTCGTAATTAAACTGCTTCAGTACACCGTCGGCATCGTGACCACCTGTCGGGATGATTTCATTTTTAAATGCGCCCGACTGCGTGGCGGCCCAGGCACGAGCGTGTGACCGTGCGGCAAAGGCATCCTGCATTTCACGGCTGATACCGTGCATACGCGCCAGCATTTCTGCCGTTAAGCCCATCAGGCCCGCCGCTTTGGCAACATTGCGGCTAAGACCTGGGTGAAAATCGACACCGTGGCTCATTGGTACATGACCCATATGTTCCACACCGCCGACCAGACATGCCTGCGCATCGCCAGTCATGATCATTCGTGCCGCGTCGTGCAATGCCTGCATGGATGAACCACACAAGCGATTGACGGTAACCGCCGGGACGGAATGCGGCACTTCTGCCAACAGCGCCGCGTTACGGGCGATGTTGAAACCCTGCTCCAGCGTTTGCTGCACACAACCCCAGTAAATATCGTCGAGAGCCGCTGCTTCCAGCGCCGGATTACGCGCCAGTAGACTACGCATTAAATGAGCGGAGAGGTCTTCCGCGCGCACGTGACGAAAAGCACCGCCCTTCGAACGGCCCATCGGGGTGCGAATTGCATCGACAATGACAACCTGTTCCATTGTGACTCCTTAAGCCGTTTTCAGGTCGCCAACCGGACGGGCTGGCTCAACCGGGGGATAGTATGGTTCGTTATGGCGCGCTTTATTACGCAGACCTTCCGGCACTTCATACAGTGGGCCGAGGTGCTGATATTGCTGCGCCATATCGAGATATTTCGCGCTGCCGAGGGTGTCCAGCCAGCGGAACGCGCCGCCGTGGAACGGAGGGAAGCCCAGGCCGTAGACCAGCGCCATATCCGCTTCTGCCGGAGTGGCGATAATGCCTTCTTCCAGGCAGCGCACCACTTCGTTGACCATCGGGATCATCATGCGGGCGATAATCTCTTCCTCGCTGAAATCACGCTTTGGCTGGCTGACTTCTGCCAGCAGGCCGTCAACGGCGGAATCTTCTTCTTTCTTCGGCTTGCCTTTGCTGTCTTCTTTATAGCGCCAGAAACCGAGGCAATTCTTCTGACCAAAGCGGTTGGCATCAAACAATGAATCGATGGCGTCGCGATAATCTTTTTGCATCCGCTGCGGGAAGCCCGCTGCCATCACTGCCTGGGCGTGATGCGCGGTATCAATCCCCACGACATCCAGCAGGTATGCCGGACCCATCGGCCAGCCAAACTGTTTTTCCATCACCTTGTCGATCTTGCGGAAATCCGCACCGTCACGTAGTAACTGGCTGAAACCAGCGAAGTACGGGAACAGCACGCGGTTAACGAAGAAGCCCGGGCAGTCGTTAACTACGATCGGCGTCTTGCCCATCTTGCTTGCCCAGGCGACAACTTTTGCGATGGTTTCGTCGGAGCTTTTCTCACCGCGAATAATTTCTACCAACGGCATCCGGTGCACCGGGTTAAAGAAGTGCATCCCGCAGAAATTTTCCGGGCGTTCCAGCGCGTTGGCCAGTTCGCTGATAGGAATGGTTGAAGTGTTAGAAGCCAGCACGGTATCCGGACGTACTTTCTGCTCAGTTTCTGCCAGCACGGCTTTTTTCACTTTCGGGTTTTCAACAACCGCTTCTACCACAATATCCACGCGGTCAAACCCGGCGTAGTCGAGCGTTGGGTGAATCGTGGAGATCACGCCAGCCAGTTTCAGACCATCGATCTTGCCGCGCTCAAGCTGCTTGTTCAGCAGTTTCGCGGCTTCGGTCATGCCGAGGGTTAACGACTTGTCGTTGATATCTTTCATGACAACCGGCACGCCTTTCCACGCGGACTGGTAAGCAATGCCGCCCCCCATAATGCCCGCACCCAGTACAGCGGCCTGTTTCGGTGTTTCAACGTCTTGGGTAAGTTTTTTCGCTTTGCCTTTTACATATTGATCGTTAAGGAAAATGCCGACCAGTGCGCGGGCTTCTTTGGTGTGCGCCAGCGGAACAAAGCTTTTGTTTTCCAGGTTTAAGGCTTCTTCACGACCAAAACGGGCGGCGGCTTCAATGGTTTTTACTGCGGTGATGGGGGCCGGGTAATGTTTCCCCGCTGTTTGTGCGACCATCCCTTTAGCGATGGTGAAGCTCATGGTGGCTTCAATCTTGCTAAGTTTCAGCGGTTCCAGCTTCGGCTGACGTTTCGCTTTCCAGTCGAGGTCGCCGTTAATGGCCTGGCGTAAAATTGCCATCGCGCCTTCAAGTAGTTTTTCTGCTTTGACTACGCCATCAACCAGACCGATTTTCAGCGCCTGTTCGGCCCCGACATCTTTACCGGCGGCAATGATTTCCAGCGCACTGTCAGCGCCCAGCATTCGTGGCATACGCACGGAGCCGCCAAAGCCCGGCATGATGCCAAGTTTGGTTTCCGGCAACCCGATACGCAGATCCGGCGTCGCCAGACGATAATCGGTCGCCAGCACGCATTCGCAGCCACCGCCCAGCGCGTAGCCGTTGACCGCGGCAATGGTCGGCACCGGCAGGTCTTCCAGTCGATTAAACACGCTATTGGCAAAATGCAGCCACTGGCTTAATTGTTCTTCCGGAACGAGAAACAGCGATAAAAATTCGGTGATATCAGCACCGACGATAAAGGCTGCTTTGTTCGAACGCAGCAGCAGCCCTTTTAAATCTGATTGTTGTTCCAGCACGCCGATGGCCTCACCGAGGCTGGCGACGGTTGCAGTGTCGAGTTTATTAACTGAGCCTGGGGCATCGAACACCAGTTCGGCAATGCCATCTTCCAGCCAGTCAAGGTACAGGGTGTCGCCTTTGTAAAGCATGTCAGTCTCCTGAATCCGCAAGGTGATCTGGTCGTACCAGATGGCTTGAAGTGTGTGTTTTATGTTAAAAATATGCAAATAAAAGATTAAAGAAATGCCGTTCTGATCACGCTCGGCAGAAATCACGCTCTGTATGAACGTTGTGCTAAGATGCGGAGACTTAAGGTCAAAAAACAGAAGGGTAAAAAATGGAATCACTGGCCTCGCTTTATAAAAATCATATAGCTACCTTGCAAGAACGGACTCGCGATGCGCTGGCGCGCTTCAAGCTGGATGCATTACTTATTCACTCTGGCGAGCTGTTCAACGTTTTTCTCGACGATCATCCCTATCCGTTTAAAGTGAACCCGCAATTCAAAGCATGGGTGCCGGTAACTCAGGTGCCAAACTGCTGGTTGCTGGTGGATGGCGTGAACAAACCGAAACTGTGGTTTTATCTGCCGGTTGATTACTGGCACAACGTCGAACCGCTGCCGACCTCCTTCTGGACTGAAGATGTGGAAGTGATCGCGCTGCCGAAAGCTGATGGTATTGGTAGCCAACTGCCTGCCGCGCGCGGCAATATCGGTTATATTGGTCCGGTGCCGGAACGTGCGCTGCAACTGGGCATTGAGGCCAGCAACATCAACCCGAAAGGGGTCATTGACTACCTGCATTACTACCGTTCTTTCAAAACCGAGTACGAACTGACCTGTATGCGTGAAGCGCAGAAAATGGCGGTCAATGGTCATCGCGCGGCAGAAGAAGCCTTCCGTTCCGGTATGAGCGAGTTCGATATCAACATCGCCTACCTGACCGCGACCGGCCATCGTGATACCGACGTACCTTACAGCAACATTGTGGCGCTTAACGAACATGCTGCGGTGTTGCATTACACCAAACTGGATCATCAGGCGCCGGAAGAGATGCGCAGCTTCCTGCTGGACGCCGGGGCCGAATATAACGGCTATGCGGCTGACCTGACTCGTACCTGGTCGGCAAAAAGCGACAATGACTATGCGCAACTGGTGAAAGACGTTAATGATGAACAACTGGCGCTGATCGCCACCATGAAGGCGGGTGTCAGCTATGTGGATTACCACATCCAGTTCCATCAGCGCATCGCTAAACTGTTGCGTAAACACCAAATCATCACTGATATGAGTGAAGAAGCGATGGTCGAAAACGATCTTACCGGGCCGTTTATGCCGCACGGTATCGGGCATCCGCTTGGCCTGCAGGTGCATGACGTAGCCGGTTTTATGCAGGATGATAGTGGTACGCATCTCGCGGCACCGGCAAAATATCCGTACCTGCGCTGCACTCGTATTCTCCAGCCGGGGATGGTGTTAACCATCGAACCGGGTATCTACTTCATCGAATCGTTGCTGGCTCCGTGGCGTGAAGGGCAGTTCAGCAAACACTTCAACTGGCAGAAAATTGAAGCACTGAAACCGTTCGGCGGCATTCGTATCGAAGACAACGTGGTGATCCACGAAAATAACGTGGAAAACATGACCCGGGATTTGAAGCTGGCGTGATGGAAAGCTGGTTAATTCCTGCGGCACCGGTCACGGTCGTTGAAGAGATCAAAAAAAGCCGCTTCATTACGCTGTTGGCACATACCGATGGCGTCGAGGCGGCGAAAGCGTTTGTTGAATCAGTACGGGCAGAACACCCCGATGCTCGCCACCATTGCGTGGCGTGGGTGGCGGGGGCGCCTGACGATTCACAACAACTGGGCTTCTCCGATGACGGTGAACCGGCGGGAACGGCAGGTAAACCGATGCTCGCCCAACTGATGGGCAGCGGCGTCGGGGAAATTACCGCCGTGGTGGTGCGCTACTACGGCGGCATATTGCTGGGCACCGGTGGGTTAGTGAAAGCTTATGGCGGCGGAGTGAATCAGGCACTGCGCCAGCTAACGACCCAACGCAAGACGCCATTAACCGAATATACTTTGCAATGTGAATATAGTCAGTTAACCGGTATTGAAGCGTTGCTGGGGCAGTGTGACGGCAAAGTTATTACCAGCGATTATCAGGCATTCGTTCTGCTGCGGGTGGCGCTTCCGGCGGCGAAAGTGGCTGAATTTTCCGCAAAGCTGGCGGATTTTAGCCGTGGTTCATTGCAATTGTTAGCGATTGAAGAATAATCCCCACTTCATTTTGCAGAACTAAGGAAGCGGCAGAGATGCATTTTCGCGCCATAACCCGAATCGTTGGACTACTGGTCATCTTATTTTCAGGGACCATGATTATCCCTGGGCTGGTAGCGCTCATCTACCGGGATGGGGCGGGCCGCGCATTTACCCAGACCTTTTTTGTCGCCCTCGCGATTGGCTCCATGCTGTGGTGGCCGAACCGTAAAGAGAAGGGCGAGCTGAAATCCCGCGAAGGGTTTCTGATTGTGGTGCTGTTCTGGACCGTGCTGGGTAGTGTCGGTGCGCTCCCTTTTATCTTCTCGGAAAGCCCGAACCTCACCATTACAGATGCGTTTTTTGAATCCTTCTCCGGTCTGACCACCACAGGCGCAACGACGCTGGTGGGGTTGGACTCACTCCCTCATGCCATCCTCTTTTATCGCCAGATGCTGCAATGGTTTGGCGGGATGGGGATCATCGTGTTAGCAGTCGCGATACTGCCTATTCTCGGTGTAGGTGGAATGCAGCTCTATCGCGCGGAAATGCCCGGCCCGCTGAAAGATAACAAAATGCGCCCGCGTATTGCGGAAACGGCAAAAACTTTGTGGTTGATTTATGTTCTGTTGACCGTCGCCTGTGCGCTGGCGCTGTGGTTTGCTGGAATGGATGCCTTTGATGCCATCGGTCATAGCTTTGCGACAATCGCTATTGGTGGTTTCTCGACACATGATGCTAGTGTTGGCTATTTCGATAGCCCGACCATTAACACTATTATTGCTATTTTCTTGCTGATCTCCGGCTGTAACTACGGTCTGCACTTCTCGCTGTTAAGTGGGCGTAGTCTGAAGGTTTACTGGCGCGATCCGGAATTTCGCATGTTTATCGGCGTACAGTTTACGCTGGTGGTTATTTGTACACTCGTACTGTGGTTTCATAATGTCTACAGTTCGGCGCTGATGACGATTAACCAGGCATTTTTCCAGGTAGTGTCGATGGCGACGACCGCCGGGTTTACGACCGACAGCATTGCCCGCTGGCCGCTCTTTTTGCCGGTACTACTGTTGTGCTCTGCATTTATCGGTGGTTGCGCCGGGTCAACGGGCGGTGGCCTGAAAGTGATCCGCATTCTGCTGTTGTTCAAACAGGGGAACCGTGAGCTGAAACGTCTGGTGCATCCGAATGCTGTTTATAGCATTAAGCTAGGGAACCGCGCATTGCCGGAACGCATCCTTGAAGCCGTGTGGGGATTCTTCTCTGCTTATGCGTTAGTTTTTATTGTCAGTATGCTGGCGATTATCGCCACTGGCGTGGATGACTTTTCTGCCTTTGCGTCGGTTGTTGCGACATTGAATAACCTGGGGCCAGGGCTTGGTGTGGTTGCTGATAACTTTACCAGCATGAATCCGGTGGCTAAATGGATCCTGATTGCCAATATGCTATTTGGTCGTCTCGAGGTCTTTACATTGCTGGTGCTCTTTACCCCGACTTTCTGGCGTGAATGATGGAGTAATACGTGAAAACATTAATTCTTTTCTCAACAAGGGATGGACAAACGCGCGAGATTGCCTCGTATCTGGCTTCGGAATTGAAAGAACTGGGGAGCCAGGCGGATGTTGTCAACTTGCATCGCACCGAAGAACCAGAATGGGAAAACTACGACTGCGTGGTAATTGGTGCATCTATTCGCTACGGTCATTACCATTCTGCGTTCCAGGAGTTTGTCAAAACGCATGCCACACGCCTGAACTCCATGCCGAGCGCCTTTTACTCGGTGAACCTGGTGGCGCGCAAACCGGAGAAGCGTACTGTGCAGACCAACAGCTACGCGCGGAAGTTTTTGATGAACTCACAATGGCGTCCCGATCGCTGCGCGGTTATCGCTGGGGCGCTGCGTTATCCACGCTACCGTTGGTACGACCGCTTTATGATCAAGCTGATTATGAAGATGTCTGGCGGAGAAACGGATACGCGCAAAGAAGTTGTCTATACCGATTGGGAACAGGTAGCGAATTTTGCCCGAGAAATCGCCCATTTAACCAACAAACCGATGATGAAATAAGCATAAAGAATAAAAAACACGCATTCGGAAAATTATTTTAAATTTCCTCTTGTCAGGCCGGAATAACTCCCTATAATGCGCCACCACTGACACGGAACAACGGCAAATAAGCCGCCGGGTCAGCGGGGTTCTCCTGAGAACTTCGACAGAGAAAAGCGAAAAAATGCTTGACTCTGTAGCGGGAAAGCGTATTATGCACACCCCGCGCCGCTGAGAAAAAGCGAAGCGGCACTGCTCTTTAACAATTTATCAGACAATCTGTGTGGGCACTCGAAGATACGGATTCTTAACGTCGCAAGACGCTAAATGAATACCAAGTCTCAAGAGTGAACACGTAATTCATTACGAAGTTTAATTCTTTGAGCATCAAACTTTTAAATTGAAGAGTTTGATCATGGCTCAGATTGAACGCTGGCGGCAGGCCTAACACATGCAAGTCGAACGGTAACAGAAAGAAGCTTGCTTCTTTGCTGACGAGTGGCGGACGGGTGAGTAATGTCTGGGAAACTGCCCGATGGAGGGGGATAACTACTGGAAACGGTAGCTAATACCGCATAATGTCGCAAGACCAAAGAGGGGGACCTTCGGGCCTCTTGCCATCGGATGTGCCCAGATGGGATTAGCTAGTAGGCGGGGTAACGGCCCACCTAGGCGACGATCTCTAGCTGGTCTGAGAGGATGACCAGCCACACTGGAACTGAGACACGGTCCAGACTCCTACGGGAGGCAGCAGTGGGGAATATTGCACAATGGGCGCAAGCCTGATGCAGCCATGCCGCGTGTATGAAGAAGGCCTTCGGGTTGTAAAGTACTTTCAGCGGGGAGGAAGGGAGTAAAGTTAATACCTTTGCTCATTGACGTTACCCGCAGAAGAAGCACCGGCTAACTCCGTGCCAGCAGCCGCGGTAATACGGAGGGTGCAAGCGTTAATCGGAATTACTGGGCGTAAAGCGCACGCAGGCGGTTTGTTAAGTCAGATGTGAAATCCCCGGGCTCAACCTGGGAACTGCATCTGATACTGGCAAGCTTGAGTCTCGTAGAGGGGGGTAGAATTCCAGGTGTAGCGGTGAAATGCGTAGAGATCTGGAGGAATACCGGTGGCGAAGGCGGCCCCCTGGACGAAGACTGACGCTCAGGTGCGAAAGCGTGGGGAGCAAACAGGATTAGATACCCTGGTAGTCCACGCCGTAAACGATGTCGACTTGGAGGTTGTGCCCTTGAGGCGTGGCTTCCGGAGCTAACGCGTTAAGTCGACCGCCTGGGGAGTACGGCCGCAAGGTTAAAACTCAAATGAATTGACGGGGGCCCGCACAAGCGGTGGAGCATGTGGTTTAATTCGATGCAACGCGAAGAACCTTACCTGGTCTTGACATCCACAGAACATTCCAGAGATGGGATGGTGCCTTCGGGAACTGTGAGACAGGTGCTGCATGGCTGTCGTCAGCTCGTGTTGTGAAATGTTGGGTTAAGTCCCGCAACGAGCGCAACCCTTATCCTTTGTTGCCAGCGGTCCGGCCGGGAACTCAAAGGAGACTGCCAGTGATAAACTGGAGGAAGGTGGGGATGACGTCAAGTCATCATGGCCCTTACGACCAGGGCTACACACGTGCTACAATGGCGCATACAAAGAGAAGCGACCTCGCGAGAGCAAGCGGACCTCATAAAGTGCGTCGTAGTCCGGATTGGAGTCTGCAACTCGACTCCATGAAGTCGGAATCGCTAGTAATCGTGGATCAGAATGCCACGGTGAATACGTTCCCGGGCCTTGTACACACCGCCCGTCACACCATGGGAGTGGGTTGCAAAAGAAGTAGGTAGCTTAACCTTCGGGAGGGCGCTTACCACTTTGTGATTCATGACTGGGGTGAAGTCGTAACAAGGTAACCGTAGGGGAACCTGCGGTTGGATCACCTCCTTACCTTAAAGAAGCGTTCTTTGTAGTGCTCACACAGATTGTCTGATAGAAAGTGAAAAGCAAGGCGTCTTGCGAAGCAGACTGATACGTCCCCTTCGTCTAGAGGCCCAGGACACCGCCCTTTCACGGCGGTAACAGGGGTTCGAATCCCCTAGGGGACGCCACTTGCTGGTTTGTGAGTGAAAGTCGCCGGCCACTGTATCTCAAAACTCACTTACGAGTGATGTTTGAGATATTTGCTCTTTAAAAATCTGGATCAAGCTGAAAATTGAAACACTGAACAACGAAAGTTGTTCGTGAGTCTCTCAAATTTTCGCAACACGATGATGGTTCGTAAGAAACATCTTCGGGTTGTGAGGTTAAGCGACTAAGCGTACACGGTGGATGCCCTGGCAGTCAGAGGCGATGAAGGACGTGCTAATCTGCGATAAGCGTCGGTAAGGTGATATGAACCGTTATAACCGGCGATTTCCGAATGGGGAAACCCAGTGTGATCCGTCACACTATCATTAACTGAATCCATAGGTTAATGAGGCGAACCGGGGGAACTGAAACATCTAAGTACCCCGAGGAAAAGAAATCAACCGAGATTCCCCCAGTAGCGGCGAGCGAACGGGGAGGAGCCCAGAGCCTGAATCAGTATGTGTGTTAGTGGAAGCGTCTGGAAAGGCGTGCGATACAGGGTGACAGCCCCGTACACAAAAATGCACATGCTGTGAGCTCGATGAGTAGGGCGGGACACGTGGTATCCTGTCTGAATATGGGGGGACCATCCTCCAAGGCTAAATACTCCTGACTGACCGATAGTGAACCAGTACCGTGAGGGAAAGGCGAAAAGAACCCCGGCGAGGGGAGTGAAAAAGAACCTGAAACCGTGTACGTACAAGCAGTGGGAGCCTCTTTAATGGGGTGACTGCGTACCTTTTGTATAATGGGTCAGCGACTTATATTCTGTAGCAAGGTTAACCGAATAGGGGAGCCGAAGGGAAACCGAGTCTTAACTGGGCGTTAAGTTGCAGGGTATAGACCCGAAACCCGGTGATCTAGCCATGGGCAGGTTGAAGGTTGGGTAACACTAACTGGAGGACCGAACCGACTAATGTTGAAAAATTAGCGGATGACTTGTGGCTGGGGGTGAAAGGCCAATCAAACCGGGAGATAGCTGGTTCTCCCCGAAAGCTATTTAGGTAGCGCCTCGTGAATTCATCTCCGGGGGTAGAGCACTGTTTCGGCAAGGGGGTCATCCCGACTTACCAACCCGATGCAAACTGCGAATACCGGAGAATGTTATCACGGGAGACACACGGCGGGTGCTAACGTCCGTCGTGAAGAGGGAAACAACCCAGACCGCCAGCTAAGGTCCCAAAGTCATGGTTAAGTGGGAAACGATGTGGGAAGGCCCAGACAGCCAGGATGTTGGCTTAGAAGCAGCCATCATTTAAAGAAAGCGTAATAGCTCACTGGTCGAGTCGGCCTGCGCGGAAGATGTAACGGGGCTAAACCATGCACCGAAGCTGCGGCAGCGACACTATGTGTTGTTGGGTAGGGGAGCGTTCTGTAAGCCGTTGAAGGTGTGCTGTGAGGCATGCTGGAGGTATCAGAAGTGCGAATGCTGACATAAGTAACGATAAAGCGGGTGAAAAGCCCGCTCGCCGGAAGACCAAGGGTTCCTGTCCAACGTTAATCGGGGCAGGGTGAGTCGACCCCTAAGGCGAGGCCGAAAGGCGTAGTCGATGGGAAACAGGTTAATATTCCTGTACTTGGTGTTACTGCGAAGGGGGGACGGAGAAGGCTATGTTGGCCGGGCGACGGTTGTCCCGGTTTAAGCGTGTAGGCTGATTTTCCAGGCAAATCCGGAGAATCAAGGCTGAGGCGTGATGACGAGGCACTACGGTGCTGAAGCAACAAATGCCCTGCTTCCAGGAAAAGCCTCTAAGCATCAGGTAACATCAAATCGTACCCCAAACCGACACAGGTGGTCAGGTAGAGAATACCAAGGCGCTTGAGAGAACTCGGGTGAAGGAACTAGGCAAAATGGTGCCGTAACTTCGGGAGAAGGCACGCTGATATGTAGGTGAAGCGACTTGCTCGTGGAGCTGAAATCAGTCGAAGATACCAGCTGGCTGCAACTGTTTATTAAAAACACAGCACTGTGCAAACACGAAAGTGGACGTATACGGTGTGACGCCTGCCCGGTGCCGGAAGGTTAATTGATGGGGTCAGCCGCAAGGCGAAGCTCTTGATCGAAGCCCCGGTAAACGGCGGCCGTAACTATAACGGTCCTAAGGTAGCGAAATTCCTTGTCGGGTAAGTTCCGACCTGCACGAATGGCGTAATGATGGCCAGGCTGTCTCCACCCGAGACTCAGTGAAATTGAACTCGCTGTGAAGATGCAGTGTACCCGCGGCAAGACGGAAAGACCCCGTGAACCTTTACTATAGCTTGACACTGAACATTGAGCCTTGATGTGTAGGATAGGTGGGAGGCTTTGAAGTGTGGACGCCAGTCTGCATGGAGCCGACCTTGAAATACCACCCTTTAATGTTTGATGTTCTAACGTGGACCCGTGATCCGGGTTGCGGACAGTGTCTGGTGGGTAGTTTGACTGGGGCGGTCTCCTCCTAAAGAGTAACGGAGGAGCACGAAGGTTGGCTAATCCTGGTCGGACATCAGGAGGTTAGTGCAATGGCATAAGCCAGCTTGACTGCGAGCGTGACGGCGCGAGCAGGTGCGAAAGCAGGTCATAGTGATCCGGTGGTTCTGAATGGAAGGGCCATCGCTCAACGGATAAAAGGTACTCCGGGGATAACAGGCTGATACCGCCCAAGAGTTCATATCGACGGCGGTGTTTGGCACCTCGATGTCGGCTCATCACATCCTGGGGCTGAAGTAGGTCCCAAGGGTATGGCTGTTCGCCATTTAAAGTGGTACGCGAGCTGGGTTTAGAACGTCGTGAGACAGTTCGGTCCCTATCTGCCGTGGGCGCTGGAGAACTGAGGGGGGCTGCTCCTAGTACGAGAGGACCGGAGTGGACGCATCACTGGTGTTCGGGTTGTCATGCCAATGGCACTGCCCGGTAGCTAAATGCGGAAGAGATAAGTGCTGAAAGCATCTAAGCACGAAACTTGCCCCGAGATGAGTTCTCCCTGAGACTTTAAGTCTCCTGAAGGAACGTTGAAGACGACGACGTTGATAGGCCGGGTGTGTAAGCGCAGCGATGCGTTGAGCTAACCGGTACTAATGAACCGTGAGGCTTAACCTTACAACGCCGAAGATGTTTTGGCGGATGAGAGAAGATTTTCAGCCTGATACAGATTAGATTAACCGGCGATAAGCGGGTTGATAACAGAATTTGCCTGGCGGAGATAGCGCGGTGGTCCCACCTGACCCCATGCCGAACTCAGAAGTGAAACGCCGTAGCGCCGATGGTAGTGTGGGGTCTCCCCATGCGAGAGTAGGGAACTGCCAGGCATCAAATAAAGCGAAAGGCCATCCGTAAGGATGGCCTTTTTGCGCTGGTGCGGAAAAAATGCCGGATGCAACGTTTGCCACGTCTTATCCGACCTACTCCTGCTTATTCAGCCTGCTGACTCATCCACCCAACAACAAAATCAGCCAGCCCCTCAATATCATTAATGTCCAGTAACGCGACATCAACATTAAGCGGTATATCGCTGGCCACAGCAATGACATGCCTGTCTATCACCAACTCTTCCGGTCGATGTCCGGCCCCATCGCGAAACAGCACAATCTTCGCGATCTCTTCATGTTTGAACCCTTCAACCAGAATCAAATCCAGCTTTGAGTCATCCATCCGGCTTGCGAGAAAATGCAAATCCAGTTCTTCTGCGTTTGGGGTTTCTGTCATCAAAGCCCAACGCTGCTGGCTGGCAACGATGGTTTGTGCCGCTCCGGCCTTGCGTAGCTCATAGCTATCTTTGCCCGGCTTATCAACATCCATATCATGATGCGTATGCTTAATAAGACCCGGACGGATCCCTCGTGCGCACAATACCGGAATAAGTTTTTTTAACAGTGTGGTTTTGCCGGTGCCACTCCATGCGGCAAAGGCGAGTAAAGGGATTATTGTCTTTCCTGCCATCGGGCAAGCTCCTCTGGCGTATTCACGTTAACAAATGCCTCTTTACGATCGCTGAAATCAACAGCATGACCGCCAGCAAGATTCATAAAGGCCATCACCCGGCGCTCTCCGGAATGCAGATATTCCTGCAATAATGGCTCAATAGTGCGATTTACCAGGGCAATAGTTGGATGATCCCGCTCGCCGTCATGGACCCACACTACAGATGCATCTTTTCGCTGATGATAAAGTCGGGAGGCTAAATCCTGGGGGATATAAGGCGTATCACACGGACAAAACAGAAACCACTCATCAGCTTCTTGCTGCATTACTGAAAGCATTCCCGCCAGAGGGCCTGGGTAATCTGCCAGTGAATCCTCAATTACTTTCAGACCGCTTAATCGGTAGATTTCCTGATGGCGATTGGCATTAACCACAACGTGAGATAACTGCGTCATTAGCGCGTCAGCGACATGCCGCCACAGCGGTTTGCCGTTTAATTCAAGTAATCCTTTATCTACGCCGCCCATGCGTCGGGCTTTACCGCCTGCCAGCACCACGCCTGTTATCGTCGTCATCAGATTCACCGATATCGCCTCTTTTATTGTGGGATTGACCCTGCTAACGTGTCTGTCTCAAGAGTAAGGAGCATCACTATGAAATGTAAACGTCTGAATGAAGTTATTGAACTCCTCCAGCCAGCCTGGCAAAAAGAGCCAGACCTTAACCTGCTGCAATTTTTGCAGAAATTGGCGAAAGAGTCAGGTTTTGACGGCGAACTGGCGGATTTGACGGATGACATTCTAATCTACCACCTGAAAATGCGCGATTCCGCAAAAGATGCGGTGATCCCGGGTTTGCAGAAAGATTATGAAGAAGATTTCAAAACGGCGCTGTTACGCGCACGTGGCGTAATTAAAGAGTAAAAGCTTGTAAGCAGCACCAACAAAATCATCGTGAAATGATATCCTTCATCATTCGTAATGTTTTCCGGATGATGGGATGAACAACAGCGCTTTTACTTTCCAGACACTACACCCGGACACCATCATGGACGCTCTGTTTGAGCAAGGGATCCGGGTGGATTCCGGTCTTACCCCACTTAACAGCTATGAAAACCGAGTCTATCAATTTCAGGACGAAGAGCGTCGACGCTTCGTCGTTAAATTTTATCGTCCTGAACGTTGGACAGCCGACCAAATCCTCGAAGAACATCAATTTGCGTTACAACTGGTAAACGACGAAGCTCCAGTCGCCGCGCCGTTAGCCTATAACGGTCAAACTTTATTGAATCATCAGGGATTTTATTACGCTGTTTTTCCAAGCGTCGGTGGTCGTCAATTCGAAGCCGACAATATTGATCAGATGGAAGCGGTGGGGCGCTATCTGGGGCGGATGCACCAGACGGGGCATAAACAGCTTTTTATCCATCGTCCGACTATTGGCCTGAATGAATATCTTACTGAGCCACGTAAGCTGTTTGAGGACGCCACACTAATACCTTCCGGGTTGAAGACCGCATTCCTGAAAGCGACAGATCAACTGATTGCCGCTGTTACAGCGCATTGGCGGGAAGATTTCACCGTTCTGCGGCTACATGGAGACTGCCACGCTGGAAATATTCTTTGGCGCGATGGTCCGATGTTTGTCGATCTGGATGATGCGCGCAATGGCCCAGCGGTACAGGATCTGTGGATGTTACTCAATGGCGATAAAGCCGAGCAGCGGATGCAATTGGAAACTATTATTGAAGCTTATGAAGAATTTAGCGAGTTCGACACCGCTGAAATCGGACTGATTGAACCTTTACGCGCCATGCGTTTGGTTTATTATCTTGCCTGGCTGATGCGGCGTTGGGCTGATCCCGCGTTCCCGAAAAATTTCCCGTGGTTAACCGGGGAAGATTACTGGCTGCGACAGACGGCGACTTTTATAGAACAGGTAAAAGTTCTACAAGAACCCCCTTTACAATTAACACCTATGTATTAATCGGAGAGAGTAGACAATGAAAAAGATTTGGCTGGCGCTGGCTGGTTTGGTTTTAGCGTTTAGCGCATCGGCGGCGCAGTATGAAGATGGTAAACAGTACACCACCTTGGAAAAACCGGTTGCTGGCGCGCCGCAAGTGCTGGAGTTTTTCTCTTTCTTCTGCCCGCACTGCTATCAGTTTGAAGAAGTTCTGCATATTTCTGATAACGTGAAGAAAAAACTGCCGGAAGGCGTGAAGATGACCAAATACCACGTCAACTTCATGGGTGGAGACCTGGGCAAAGATCTGACTCAGGCCTGGGCAGTGGCGATGGCGCTGGGTGTAGAAGACAAAGTTACTGTTCCGCTGTTTGAAGGCGTACAGAAAACTCAGACCATTCGCTCTGCATCTGATATCCGCGATGTATTTATCAACGCAGGTATTAAAGGTGAAGAGTACGACGCGGCGTGGAACAGTTTTGTCGTTAAATCTCTGGTCGCACAGCAAGAAAAAGCGGCCGCAGATGTGCAATTGCGTGGCGTTCCGGCGATGTTTGTTAACGGTAAATATCAGTTGAACCCGCAGGGTATGGATACCAGCAATATGGATGTTTTCGTTCAGCAATATGCTGACACAGTGAAATATCTGTCTGAGAAAAAATAATTCATTGTGAATTACATAAGGCCCGTGAATACTCGCGGGCTTTTTTATTTTTAAATAAATATAAATACTTTCTGATAATGCGTCCAGTTGCTGGACATTATTTCATCATAAGTGGATATTCAAACTTTTGCTGTTTTATCAGGGAATATCTATATGATACGTAAGTCAGCTACGGGTGTAATTATTGCGTTAGCCGTTATCTGGAGTGGTGGTACATGGTACACTGGCACGCAAATTCAGCCGGGTGTCGAAAAATTTATTAAAGATTTTAACGATGGGAAAAAGAAAGGTGAACATGCCTACGAGATGACGGCAAGCTATGAAAACTTTGAAAAAGGTTTTTTTAATTCCCATTTTCAAATGCTAATTACATTTGATAACGGAGCTCCAGATCTCAATATCAAACCAGGCCAGAAAGTTGCATTTGATGTGGATGTTGAGCACGGCCCGTTTCCCATCACGATGTTAATGCATGGTAATGTCATCCCTGCTCTGGCGGCTGCAAAAGTGAAATTAGTGAATAATGAACTGACACAGTCGCTATTTATCGCTGCGAAAGATAAATCGCCCGTCGAAGCATCATTGCGATTCGCATTTGGTGGCTCATTCTCTACGATATTAGATGTTGCTCCTGCAGAGTATGGTCAGGTATCCTTTGGTGAAGGCCAGTTTACTTTTAGCGGCGATAATAGTTCATTGTCTAACCTGAATATTGAAGGAAAAGTCGAAGATATCACTCTGAACTTATCGCCGATGAATAAAGTAATAGCAAAAACCTTTACTGTGAACTCCCTGACAAGACTGGAAGGAAATAAATTTCCGATTGGTGAAAATGAGTCAAAATTTAATCAGGTCAGCATTATCAATCGTGGTGAAGAGGTTGCCAAAATTGATGCATTCATAGCCAGGACAACGCTTGAGCGTGTTAAAGATAAAGACTTTATCAATGCTAATCTGACTTATGGTATTGAGAAATTAACCAAAGGAAATCAGGCGCTAGGTAGTGGTCAATGGTCGCTGATTGCTGAATCTATCGACCCAACGGCAGTTCGTCAATTTATCATTCAGTACAATATTGCGATGAAGAAGCAGTATGCAGCACACCCTGAGTTAGCTAACGATAAAAATGCGCAAGAAGAAGTGAATGCTGCGTTGTTCAAAGAGTCTTTACCGCTATTACAAAAAAGTGAACCGGTTATTAAATTACCGATTAGTTGGAAAAATACAGTCGGAGAACTTAACGCTAATCTGGATATCAGTATTGCTGATCCTGCTAAATCATCATCGGCCACAAATAAAGATATTAAATCACTCAATTTTGACGTGACTTTACCGCTTAATGTCGTCACTGAAATATCAAAGCAAATTAATTTATCTGAAGGAATGGATGCTGAAAAAGCCCAGAGGCGGGCTGATAAACAAATTAGCGGAATGATGGCGTTAGGTAAGATGTTTCAGTTAATCACCATTGATAACAATATCGCCTCACTGCAACTGCGTTATATGCCAGGTAAAGTTGTTTTCAATGGGCAGGAGATGAGTGAAGAAGAATTTATGTCTCGTGCAGGGCGTTTTATTCATTAAAATGATGCCTCGCCTCTGCTAATACAGAGGCGAGTAAAACTTACTTATTCTGATGCTGTGATGACATCAGAGATGTCAGAAGCCGGTCTTTTTCCTGCCACAGTGAGTTCAGCCACTGCTGAAAATGGCGTTTAAAACCTTTGTCATTGATATAGTCGCCATGCAACTCTTCAGCAATGGGCTGTAAATCCACATGCACGACAATTCGTGTCAGTTTGCCACTTAACATATCGAAGAATGGTTGGCGATTATTGTCCGGATAACACAGCGTAACGTTGAGTAATTTATCGAATTGTTTACCCAGCACATTCAGTGCCATCGCAATACCGGCAGCTTTTGGCGGCAGAAGATTTTGAAATGCCGAATGGGTTTTTTGATGTTTCTCTTGCGTGAAACGGGAGCCTTCAACAAAATTCACAATAGTGGTGGGATGCCGACGAAACTTCTCGCATGAGCGCCGAGTGGTTTCAACATCTTTACCACGCCGCTCCGGATGACGTAATAAATAAGCGCGGGAATAACGCTTCATAAACGGCATATCCAGTGCCCAACACGCCAGGCCAAGAAAAGGCACCCAGGCAAGTTGCTGTTTGAGGAAATATTTATTCATCGGAATGTGCTTACGAAACAGCACGCACAGTACGACAATATCTGCCCAGCTACGATGATTACAAATAAGTAGATACCAGTTCTTTTTACTTAACCCCTCCAGCCCGTGAACTTCCCATTGCAGGTGTGGGTTAAGGTGCAGCAAACACGCCAATCCTTCACACCAGCAATACATCATAAAATCACAAAAGCGTGAAACCTTTCGCCAAATTACTGGTACAGGTAACAACAGTTTTACGATCCCGGCAATGATGATCGGGATAGAACAAAAAATGGTGACCAAAATGGTCAATACGATACTCAGCAAAAGGGTTATCGTAGCGAGTATTCTCGTCATAATTAATTTATTCAAAAAGTTAGCCATAGACAGTGCGCGAAAGAAGCGCAAGGCGCAGATTTTAGCAGAAAACGATCCAAATAACGGATGATCCTTAAATAGAAAAATAAATCATATCTATCCACATTATAAAAAATCCCTTTTTCTCAATTGTTCGTTGAGGGGATATTTTTAACTTCATGAAAGTAAACGATAAATATTATGCTGTAAAAAGCATGAGAATAAATTAAAAGCGATGTAAATAATTTATGCACAAAGTTATCCACATGGGGATTAGCGAGCGATCCAGAAGATCTACAAAAGATTTTCACGAAAAGCGGTGAAAAACTCATGTTTTTATCCCGTCTGTGGCATCCTTTACCCATAATCTGATAAACAGGCACGGACATTATGGTTCAGATCCCCCAAAACCCACTTATCCTTGTAGATGGTTCATCTTATCTTTATCGCGCATATCACGCGTTTCCGCCGCTGACCAACAGCGCAGGCGAGCCGACTGGTGCGATGTATGGTGTCCTCAACATGCTGCGCAGTCTGATCTTGCAATATAAACCGACGCATGCAGCGGTGGTCTTTGACGCCAAGGGAAAAACCTTTCGTGATGAACTGTTTGAACATTACAAATCACATCGCCCGCCAATGCCGGATGATCTACGAGTGCAAATCGAGCCTCTGCATGCAATGGTTAAAGCGATGGGCTTGCCGCTGCTGGCCGTTTCTGGCGTAGAAGCAGACGATGTTATCGGCACTCTGGCACGCGAAGCAGAAAAAGCCGGTCGCCCGGTACTGATCAGCACCGGTGATAAAGATATGGCGCAACTGGTAACGCCAAATATCACTCTCATCAATACCATGACGAATACGATCCTTGGCCCGGAAGAGGTCGTGAATAAGTACGGTGTACCGCCGGAACTGATTATCGACTTCCTCGCGCTGATGGGCGACTCTTCAGATAACATCCCTGGCGTACCGGGCGTGGGTGAAAAAACCGCGCAGGCACTGCTGCAAGGTCTTGGTGGGCTGGATACGCTGTATGCTGAGCCGGAAAAAATTGCTGGCCTAAGCTTCCGCGGTGCGAAAACAATGGCGGCGAAGCTCGAGCAAAATAAAGAGGTAGCATATCTTTCTTACCAGTTAGCGACGATTAAAACTGATGTTGAGCTGGAGCTGACCTGTGAACAACTGGAAGTGCAGCAACCGGCGGCTGAAGAGTTGTTAGGGCTGTTTAAAAAGTATGAATTCAAACGCTGGGTTGCCGATGTTGAAGCAGGCAAGTGGTTACAGGCCAAAGGGGCGAAACCGGCCACAAAGTCGCAGGAAACCATTGTTGTCGACGAAATGCCGGAAGTGACTGCGACGGTGATTTCTTACGACAATTACGTCACCATCCTTGATGAAAATACGCTGAAAGAATGGATTACGAAGCTGGAAAAAGCGCCGGTATTTGCTTTTGACACCGAAACCGACAGCCTCGATAACGTCTCTGCCAACCTGGTGGGGCTATCTTTCGCCATCGAGCCAGGTGTGGCGGCGTATGTACCGGTTGCTCATGATTATCTCGATGCTCCCGACCAGATCTCTCGCGAGCGCGCCCTCGAACTGCTGAAACCACTGCTGGAAGATGAGAAGGCGCTGAAGGTCGGGCAAAACCTGAAATACGATCGCGGTATTCTGGCGAACTACGGCATTGAACTACGTGGGATTGCGTTTGATACCATGCTGGAGTCCTACATTCTCAATAGCGTTGCCGGGCGTCACGATATGGACAGCCTCGCGGAACGTTGGTTGAAGCACAAAACCATCACTTTTGAAGAGATTGCGGGTAAAGGCAAAAATCAACTGACCTTTAACCAGATTGCCCTCGAAGAAGCCGGACGTTACGCCGCCGAAGATGCAGATGTCACCTTGCAGTTGCATCTGAAAATGTGGCCGGATCTGCAAAAACACAAAGGGCCGTTGAACGTCTTCGAGAATATCGAAATGCCGCTGGTGCCGGTGCTTTCACGCATTGAACGTAACGGTGTGAAGATCGATCCGAAAGTGCTGCACAATCACTCTGAAGAGCTCACCTTGCGTCTGGCTGAGCTGGAAAAGAAAGCGCATGAAATTGCAGGTGAAGAATTTAACCTTTCTTCCACCAAGCAGTTACAAACCATTCTGTTTGAAAAACAGGGGATTAAACCGCTGAAGAAAACGCCGGGTGGCGCGCCGTCAACGTCGGAAGAGGTACTGGAAGAACTGGCACTGGACTATCCGTTGCCAAAAGTGATTCTGGAGTATCGTGGTCTGGCGAAGCTGAAATCGACCTACACCGACAAGCTGCCGTTGATGATCAACCCGAAAACCGGGCGTGTACATACCTCTTATCACCAGGCAGTAACCGCAACGGGACGTTTATCGTCAACCGATCCTAACCTGCAAAACATTCCGGTGCGTAACGAAGAAGGTCGCCGTATCCGCCAGGCGTTTATTGCGCCAGAGGATTATGTGATTGTCTCAGCGGACTACTCGCAGATTGAACTGCGCATTATGGCGCATCTCTCGCGTGACAAAGGCTTGCTGACCGCATTCGCGGAAGGAAAAGATATCCACCGTGCAACGGCGGCAGAAGTGTTTGGTTTGCCACTGGAAACCGTCACCAGCGAGCAACGTCGTAGCGCGAAAGCGATCAACTTTGGTCTGATTTATGGCATGAGTGCTTTCGGTCTGGCGCGGCAATTGAACATTCCGCGTAAAGAAGCGCAGAAGTACATGGATCTCTACTTTGAACGCTATCCAGGCGTGTTGGAGTATATGGAACGCACCCGCGCCCAGGCGAAAGAACAGGGTTACGTTGAAACGCTGGACGGACGCCGCCTCTATTTGCCGGATATTAAGTCCAGCAATGGTGCGCGCCGTGCCGCGGCAGAACGTGCAGCAATTAACGCGCCAATGCAGGGCACCGCGGCCGATATCATCAAGCGGGCGATGATTGCCGTTGATGCGTGGCTCCAGGCCGAGCAACCGCGTGTGCGTATGATTATGCAGGTACACGATGAACTGGTGTTTGAAGTTCATAAAGATGATCTCGATGTGGTAGCGAAGAAAATACATCAGTTGATGGAAAACTGTACCCGTCTGGATGTGCCGTTGCTGGTGGAAGTGGGAAGTGGCGAAAACTGGGATCAGGCGCACTAAGATTCGCCTGAGCAAGCCTTTTTTTCGTAAGTAAGCAACATAACTCGCCACATTTTGTGATGACTATTAGAAATTCCTATGCAACAACTGAAAAAAAATTACAAAAAGTGCTTTCTGAACTGAACAAAAAAGAGTAAAGTTACTCGCGTAGGGTACAGAGGTAAGATGTTCTATCTTTCAGACCTTTTACTTCACGTAATCGGATTTGGCTGAATTTTTTAGCCGCCCCAGTCAGTAATGACTGGGGCGTTTTTTATTGCACGAAAGAAAATATCTGTATTGTCTGATTCGCTACGCTTATCAGGTTTATTGTGAATAACAACTTATTGAATTTTCTTCACTTTAAAGGCCGGATAAGGCGTTTATACCGCATCCGGCACCAGCACAAGGGCAAGAAAATTATTCGCCGCTCTGCGCCTCTTCGACAGGCTGCATCTCGCTAAACCAGGTATCCAGCTTCTGACGCAGCTTATCCACACCTTGCTTCTTCAGAGAAGAGAATGTCTCTACCTGCACATCACCGTTAAACGCCAGCACCGCTTCACGCACCATATTCAATTGCGCTTTACGTGCACCGCTTGCCAGTTTGTCCGCTTTGGTCAGTAGCACCAACACGGCGATATTGCTGTCTACCGCCCACTCAATCATCTGCTGATCCAGATCTTTCAGCGGATGGCGAATATCCATCAGTACCACCAGGCCTTGCAGGCTCTGACGTTTTTCCAGGTATTCCCCTAATGCGCGCTGCCATTTACGCTTCATCTCTTCCGGAACTTCTGCGTAGCCATAGCCCGGCAAATCGACCAGACGTTTGCCGTCAGCCACTTCAAACAGGTTGATAAGCTGGGTGCGTCCTGGCGTTTTCGAGGTACGCGCCAGGCTTTTCTGGTTAGTCAGCGTGTTCAGCGCGCTGGATTTCCCTGCGTTGGAACGGCCTGCAAAAGCCACTTCGATTCCGGTATCGGAAGGTAAGTGGCGAATATCAGGCGCACTCATCACAAAATGCGTCTGTTGGTAATTCAAATTAGTCAAAGCGGTCGTCTCCATCAGTCAAAGCGTTGCGGCGATTATACCTGAACCACAATAAAAGACGGATTTTTCGGGGGAGTGGTGTAAGTAAAAACCATATGCTTTGTGAGATATTGCCGATCATTTTTATGCGAAATCGTAGAGAAAATTCTGCGATGCATGTCAAATAGGTCAAAGAAATCAGGTGATTAGTTTTATACAATAATCTGAAAATGAGTAAATACTGATGATAGTTTATTGTTTGTTTGGTGCAGAAGCGTAAAGTAGCACCCATAGAGCGAGGACGCTAACAGGAAGATGACTCAGGATGAGGGTCAGGAGCGCCAGGAGGCGAAGACAGAGGATTGTCAGGAAGACAAACGTCCGGAGACGTAATTAAACGGAAATGGAATCAACACGGAATGTTCTGGCTAATGGAAAAACAGGGTGTGTTGGCGGCCTGCAAGGATTGTAAGACCCGTTAAGGGTTATGAGTCAGGAAAAAAGGCGACAGAGTAATCTGTCGCCTTTTTTCTTTGCTTGCTTTCTGTTAGATTCCGCCGCAAATCTATACTGAATAAAACGGCTAAAAGACGAACTATTATGAAACCATCATCTTCAAACTCACGCAGCAAAGGTCACGCAAAAGCGCGTCGAAAAACACGCGAAGAGCTGGATCAGGAAGCTCGTGACCGCAAGCGTCAGAAAAAACGTCGTGGTCATGCGCCAGGCAGTCGTGCAGCGGGCGGTAGCGCTACATCGGGCAGTAAAGGCCAGAACGCACCGAAAGATCCACGCATTGGCAGTAAAACCCCTATTCCATTGGGTGTGACTGAAAAAGTCACCAAACAGCACAAACCGAAGAGTGAGAAACCTATGCTTTCACCGCAGGCGGAGTTGGAGTTACTGGAAACGGATGAGCGTCTGGATGCGCTGCTGGAACGTCTGGAAGCGGGCGAAACCCTGAGTGCCGAAGAGCAATCCTGGGTTGATGCTAAACTGGATCGAATTGATGAGCTGATGCAGAAACTCGGACTCTCTTATGACGACGATGAAGAAGAGGAAGAAGACGAGAAGCAAGAAGACATGATGCGTCTGTTGCGAGGCAACTAACGGGTTGCCACTGTGGGCCTTCCCGTTCTGCTGATAACCCTTCCGGTTATATGTTATCTGGTGTGGTTATTCGTTAAACTACAGCGGTTGTCGCGGCGACAAAAGTGGCTGCGCAACCGGTTGATGACCCAAAACGGACATCAGCCGGTACGCCGTAGCCGCCAGAGACGCCATCGGAAGGAGTGAGCATGTCTGTACAGCAAATCGACTGGGACCTGGCCCTGATCCAGAAATATAACTATTCCGGGCCACGATACACCTCGTACCCGACCGCGCTGGAGTTTTCAGAAGACTTCGGTGAACAGGCGTTTTTACAAGCCGTGGCGCGCTACCCTGAGCGTCCCTTATCTCTCTACGTGCATATCCCGTTCTGCCACAAGCTTTGCTATTTCTGTGGCTGCAATAAAATTGTGACTCGCCAGCAGCATAAAGCCGACCAATACCTGGACGCGCTGGAGCAAGAAATCGTTCATCGTGCGCCACTGTTTGCCGGACGTAAAGTCAGCCAGTTGCACTGGGGTGGCGGTACGCCGACGTACCTGAACAAAGAGCAAATTAGCCGTCTGATGAATCTGTTGCGGGAAAACTTCCAGTTTAATACTGATGCGGAAATCTCGATCGAAGTTGATCCGCGTGAAATTGAACTGGATGTCCTCGATCATTTACGTGCCGAAGGCTTTAACCGCCTGAGCATGGGTGTGCAGGACTTCAACAAAGAAGTGCAACGTCTGGTCAACCGTGAGCAGGATGAAGAGTTCATCTTTGCCCTGCTTAACCATGCGCGTGAGATCGGCTTTACCTCCACCAACATTGACCTCATTTACGGCCTGCCGAAACAGACGCCGGAGAGTTTCGCTTTTACCCTGAAACGCGTGGCGGAACTGAACCCTGATCGTCTGAGCGTCTTTAACTACGCGCATCTGCCGACCATTTTTGCTGCTCAACGTAAAATCAAAGATGCTGACCTGCCGAGTCCGCAGCAAAAACTGGATATCCTGCAGGAAACCATCGCCTTCCTGACGCAATCGGGTTATCAGTTCATTGGTATGGATCACTTTGCCCGCCCGGATGATGAGCTGGCGGAGGCCCAGCGTGAAGGCGTGCTGCATCGCAACTTCCAGGGTTACACCACCCAGGGCGATACCGATCTGCTGGGAATGGGCGTCTCTGCCATCAGTATGATTGGCGATTGCTATGCGCAGAACCAGAAAGAGCTGAAGCGTTACTATCAGCAGGTAGATGAGCAAGGCAATGTGCTGTGGCGCGGTATTGCGTTAACGCGCGATGACTGTATTCGCCGTGATGTAATTAAGTCGCTGATCTGCAACTTCCGTCTGGATTACGCCCCCGTTGAACAGCAGTGGGATTTAAACTTCGCTGATTATTTTGCGGAAGACCTCAAGCTGCTCGCCCCATTAGCAAAAGACGGGCTGGTGGATGTCGATGAGAAGGGAATTCAGGTGACAGCGAAAGGTCGTTTGCTGATCCGCAACATTTGCATGTGCTTTGATACTTATTTGCGCCAGAAAGCGCGAATGCAGCAGTTCTCGCGGGTGATTTAGTTGAATGGCGCTTCGTTTACAACGGTGATAAACGAAAGCGCCATCAATTGACTGAGAACAAAACTGCCTGATGCGCTACGCTTATCAGGCCAACAAAACCTGTTTTTGTATGCCGGATAAAGCGTTCACGCCGCATCCGGCATGAACAACGAGTTTCAGCTAAACAGCCCAATCATCGCGGCACACAGCACGGCAGCAACGGCAGTTTGCGGCGCGTGGCTGCTAACTGCGCCACTCGATAGCAGATTAATTATTGATTCTAACATAATGACTCTCCCCGTTTTCCGGGCAAGATCATACTGAACTTATCGGAACAGTAAAGCGCAAAATAACAGCAATTTGCGCTCAATAATCAATCTTTACACAGCAAGCCTGAGTCACTCCATTCCCAACTCTTTTAACTTACGTGTCAGTGTGTTACGTCCCCAACCAAGCAGTCTCGCCGCTTCTTGTTTATGCCCCTGCGTATGTCGCAATGCGGTGGTCAGCAATGTCCGCTCCAGCTCAGGTTGCGCTTCAGAAAGTAAGTTTTGATGACCGGAACGCAGCGCCCGATCGGCCCATTGCGCTAACAGCGTTGCCCAACTGTCCGGCTGCATTGTGGAAGGGCTTTCCGCTACGGTTGATTCAAACAGTTCGCCAGGCAAATCCTGAATCAACACTTCCTGTCCGGCGGCCATCACCGTTAGCCAGCGGCAGGTATTTTCTAGCTGACGCACGTTCCCCGGCCATGCAAGACGCGTCAGGGCGGCTTCTGTCTCCGGGTGCAGTAACTTCGCTTCTACACCCAGCTCACGCGCGGCAACTTGCAGAAAATGACGTGCCAGACGGGGAATATCCTCCCGACGCTCGCGCAGTGGCGGCAGATGAACACGGATAACGTTCAGGCGGTGGAACAGATCCTCACGGAACTTGCCTTCCTGCACACGCAGTTCCAGGTTCTGGTGAGTCGCAGCGATAATACGCACATCCACTTTCACCGGCGCATAGCCGCCAACGCGGTAAAACTGACCGTCTGCCAGCACGCGCAGTAACCGTGTCTGCACATCCAGCGGCATATCGCCAATTTCATCAAGGAATAACGTGCCCCCATCGGCCTGTTCAAAACGGCCCTGACGAACGGTATTGGCACCGGTAAACGCGCCTTTCTCGTGACCAAACAGTTCTGATTCGATCAAATCTTTCGGGATAGCCGCCATATTCAGCGCGATAAACGGCGCTTTGGCGCGCGGGCTATGGCGATGCAGGGCATGAGCGACCAGCTCTTTACCTGTGCCGGATTCGCCATTGATCAACACGCTAATAGAAGAACGTGAGAGACGGCCAATAATACGGAACACATCCTGCATGGCAGGCGCTTCGCCAATAATATCGGTTGTTGGTCCGTTAAGCTGAATATTGCGCGGTTGCTGCTGTTCCTGGTAATGGCTGATGGCTCGCTCAACCAGCGCCACGGCTTCGTCGATATCAAACGGTTTGGGCAGATAATCAAACGCCCCTTGTTGATAGGCGCTAACGGCGGCATCCAGATCGGAATGTGCGGTCATAATGATGACCGGAAGCATCGGATGACGCTGTTTAATTTGCTTGAGCAACGCCAGCCCGTCCATTCCGGGCATACGGATATCTGAAAGCAGTACATCCGGCGTTTTGCTTGCCAGCGCCTCCAGCACCTCGGCACCGTTCTCAAATGCCGTGCAGGTTAAACCCGCTCCAGCGAGCGCACGTTCAAGCACCCAACGGATGGAACTATCGTCATCGACTACCCAGACTATCCCTCGTTGCATAAACGTCACCTTTATTTCCTGATAGGCAGGTAAACCGAGAACTCGGTATGACCCGGCCAACTGGTAAATTCAATTTTGCCTGAATGCTGATCAATCAAGTTACGGGCAATGGATAAACCAAGCCCGGTGCCGCCTTCGCGACCGCTGACCATCGGATAAAACAGCGTATCCTGCAAATGGGGCGGAATACCAGGCCCGTTATCTTCCACATCAATTCGTGCTGCCAGCCGATAGCGTTCGCCATGCAAGGTCAGTTGAAACGCGGTGCGGGTACGCAGAATAATTTCACCGCCCTCCGGCCCCAGCGCTTGTAACGCATTGCGCACAATATTCAGCAGTACTTGCTCAATCTGATCCGGATCGTGCGCCAGTTCTGGCAGGCTGGGGTCGTAATCACGAATCAACCGTACATTGTTCGGTAATTCCATCGACACCAGCGTCACCACGCGCTCTGCCACTTTGTGAATGCTTTCGGTGACGTGTGTGCCTGGTAGTTGCGGCCCCAACAGACGGTCGACCAGATTTCGCAGTCTGTCCGCCTGCTCGATAATCACTTTGGTATATTCCAGCAGAGACGGATCGGGCAACGCTTTGCTGAGTAACTGCGCCGCACCTCGTAAGCCGCCAAGTGGATTTTTGATCTCATGTGCCAGGCCGCGGACCAAATCGCGGGCAGCAACTTGCTGGGCGTGCTGTAGCTGCTCCTGGCTTAAGCGACGCTGGTTATCCATCGGTGTCATCTCCAGCAGGATCATGCCGTCCGGCATACGCTGGGCCGTCACAGAAAGAATATGCGAGCGCCCGTCAATCACCAGCGTCACTTCGTTATCGGTAAAACCTTGCCCCGCCTCCAGACTTTCTTGCATCAGACCGATATTTAGCGAGAAGTAGCTCAACAGTTCCGGTAACGGCGTACCAAACAATTTACGGGAACTTTGGGCGAGCAGTTGTTGCGCGGCGGGGTTGGCGTAATGGATCGCCAGGTTGTCGTCAATTAACAAAATACTGTTAATCAGAGAGTTGAGGATCTGCCCAGCATCGGGCTGCGTGCCTGTTGCCATAAAGCAGTCTCCTGAACAGGTTGCACCATTTTAGTGCATTATAGCTTTTTACGGATAAAAAGCGCGAAGCATCAGAGAAGTTTCGGAGAAAAAAGCCCATGCAGAGATGGGCTGAAATTTCCACGGCAACTAAAACCCCGGCGTTTGTGCGCCGGGTATGACTACTTCAACTATTAGACGCTGTAGTACAGCTCAAACTCTACCGGGTGCGGAGTCATACGTACGCGGTCATCTTCTTCGCGACGCAGAGCGATGTACGCATCGATCGCTTCATCAGTGAACACGCCACCGGCTTTCAGGAATTCGCGGTCCAGATCCAGCTCGTTCAGTGCTTCTTCCAGAGAGCCTGCAACCTGCGGGATCTCTTTCGCTTCTTCTGGCGGCAGGTCATACAGGTTTTTGTCCATTGCTTCGCCCGGGTGGATCTTGTTCTTGATGCCATCCAGACCCGCCATCAGCAGGGCAGCAAAGCACAGGTACGGGTTAGCTGCCGGGTCCGGGAAACGCACTTCGATACGACGCGCTTTCGGAGAAGATACCACCGGAATACGGATAGATGCAGACCGGTTACGCGCAGAGTAAGCCAGCATTACCGGTGCTTCGTAGCCCGGAACCAGTCGCTTGTAAGAGTTGGTGGTCGGGTTTGCCAGCGCGTTAATCGCTTTCGCGTGTTTGATTACACCGCCAATGTAGTACAACGCCTGCTCAGACAGACCAGCGTATTTGTCGCCTGCGAACAGGTTGACGCCGTTTTTAGACAGTGACATGTGGCAGTGCATACCGGAGCCGTTATCACCGAACATCGGTTTCGGCATAAAGGTCGCCGTTTTACCGAAACGATGCGCCACGTTGTGGACGACATATTTGTAGATCTGAATTTCGTCGGCTTTTTTGGTCATGGTATTGAAGCGGGTTGCCACTTCGTTCTGACCTGCGGTTGCCACTTCGTGGTGATGTGCTTCAACCACCAGGCCCATCTGTTCCATTACCAGACACATTTCAGAACGGATGTCCTGAGCAGAGTCTACCGGCGGAACCGGGAAGTAACCGCCTTTCACTGCAGGACGGTGACCTTTGTTACCACCTTCATATTGGGTGGAAGAGTTCCATGCGCCTTCGATATCGTCGATAGCGACGTGAGAACCGGAGATAGAAGAGCCGAAACGAATATCATCGAACAGGAAGAATTCTGGCTCTGGCCCGAACAGTACAGTGTCGGCAATGCCAGTGGAACGCAGGTAATCTTCAGCGCGCTTAGCAATAGAGCGTGGGTCACGGTCATAGCCTTGCAGAGTGCCTGGTTCGAGGATATCGCAACGGATAATCAGGGTAGAGTCCGCGAAGAACGGGTCAATCACTGCGGTGGATGCGTCTGGCATCAGCACCATGTCGGATTCGTTAATGCCTTTCCAGCCGCCAATCGAGGAGCCGTCAAACATTTTGCCTTCTTCGAAGAATTCAGCATTCACCTGATGAGCAGGGATAGTGACGTGCTGTTCTTTACCTTTGGTGTCGGTGAAGCGCAAATCAACAAACTTCACTTCGTGCTCGTTCAGCATCGTCAGTACGTGTTCAGCGGACATACTTTAACTCTCCTGGATTGGTCATTGTCGTCGTGGTAACGAAATCTGCAATTAATTGGGCCGTGTCGCCGTAAAAAAGATAAAGCGAAATCTGTGCCAACTTTTAAATTGCCCCTAAAAGGCGTTATCATGCTTACCATCGTGCAAAAGGGCTGCACCATGATGCGAATGTTGCACCAATATAGTGCTTCAATGGAAACATTAAGCACCATGTTGGTGCAATGACCTTTGGATAACCCTTTTTATGCTCCGTGAAAGCGATCACAAAGGGACTCTGCAATACTTGTTTGCGGAGGATGTTTGTGATCCTGTTTTGTAGTGCGATTAATCCGTGTACAATAACGCGCTATTTCTAATGCCTGAGGCAAAGTTGTGATCGAAAAATTGCGTAACATCGCCATCATCGCGCACGTCGACCATGGTAAAACCACCCTGGTAGATAAGCTGCTCCAACAATCCGGTACGTTCGACTCTCGTGCCGAAACCCAAGAGCGCGTGATGGACTCCAACGATTTGGAGAAAGAGCGTGGGATTACCATCCTCGCGAAAAACACCGCTATCAAATGGAATGATTACCGTATCAACATCGTTGATACCCCGGGGCACGCCGACTTCGGTGGTGAAGTTGAACGTGTAATGTCCATGGTAGATTCAGTGCTGCTGGTGGTTGACGCATTTGACGGCCCGATGCCGCAAACGCGCTTCGTAACCAAAAAAGCGTTTGCTTACGGCCTGAAGCCGATTGTGGTAATCAACAAAGTTGACCGCCCTGGCGCGCGTCCTGACTGGGTTGTTGATCAGGTATTCGACCTGTTCGTTAACCTCGATGCGACCGACGAGCAACTGGACTTCCCGATCGTTTATGCTTCTGCGCTGAACGGTATCGCGGGTCTGGACCACGAAAATATGGCGGAAGATATGACCCCGCTGTATCAGGCGATTATCGACCACGTTCCTGCACCGGACGTAGACCTTGACGGTCCGTTCCAGATGCAGATTTCTCAGCTCGATTACAACAGCTATGTTGGTGTTATCGGCATTGGTCGCATCAAGCGCGGTAAAGTGAAGCCGAACCAGCAGGTTACTATCATCGATAGTGAAGGCAAAACCCGTAACGCGAAAGTTGGTAAAGTGCTGGGCCACCTTGGTCTGGAACGTATCGAAACCGATCTGGCGGAAGCTGGCGATATCGTGGCAATCACTGGCCTTGGTGAACTGAACATTTCTGACACCGTTTGCGACACGCAAAACGTTGAAGCGCTGCCGGCACTCTCCGTTGATGAGCCGACCGTTTCTATGTTCTTCTGCGTTAACACCTCTCCGTTCTGCGGTAAAGAAGGTAAGTTCGTAACGTCTCGTCAGATTCTGGATCGTCTGAACAAAGAACTGGTACACAACGTTGCGCTGCGCGTAGAAGAAACCGAAGACGCCGATGCGTTCCGCGTTTCTGGTCGTGGCGAACTGCACCTGTCTGTTCTTATCGAAAACATGCGTCGTGAAGGTTTCGAACTGGCGGTATCCCGTCCGAAAGTCATCTTCCGTGAAATCGACGGTCGTAAACAAGAGCCGTTCGAAAACGTGACTCTGGACGTTGAAGAACAGCATCAGGGTTCTGTAATGCAGGCGCTGGGCGAACGTAAAGGCGAGCTGAAAAACATGAATCCAGACGGTAAAGGCCGCGTACGTCTCGACTACGTGATCCCAAGCCGTGGTCTGATTGGCTTCCGTTCAGAGTTCATGACCATGACTTCCGGTACTGGTCTGCTGTACTCCACCTTCAGCCACTACGACGATGTGCGTCCGGGTGAAGTGGGTCAGCGTCAGAACGGCGTACTGATCTCTAACGGTCAGGGTAAAGCGGTAGCGTTCGCGCTGTTCGGTCTGCAGGATCGCGGTAAGCTGTTCCTCGGTCACGGTGCAGAAGTTTATGAAGGTCAGATTATCGGTATTCACAGCCGCTCTAACGACCTGACTGTAAACTGCCTGACCGGTAAGAAACTGACCAACATGCGTGCTTCCGGTACTGATGAAGCCGTTGTTCTGGTTCCGCCTATCCGCATGACTCTGGAACAAGCACTGGAGTTCATCGATGATGACGAACTGGTAGAAGTCACTCCGACCTCTATCCGTATTCGTAAACGTCACCTGACGGAAAACGATCGTCGCCGCGCTAACCGTGGTCCGAAAGAAGATTAATTTCTCTTTTTAGTCGTGAAAAACCTGCCAGCGATGGCAGGTTTTTTTTTTGCCTGTTGTAAGTTCTCACCAGTGCGAGTATCTCCCTTGTAAGTCTGTGACTACAGCAATAGAGAGCTTTGTCACAATTATCTGCAAAGTCACACGCCGTTAATTGCTTTCTTTTTTGGCGTAAGCGTAAGATGCTTCATCTGGTTTAAACCAAAAGGATTAAACAATGGCCGGAAACCAATCCACCGTAGAAAATGCAAAAGAGAAACTGGATCGGTGGTTAAAAGATGGCATCACCACGCCGGGTGGAAAACTCCCTTCAGAAAGAGAGTTGGGAGAGTTGCTGGGTATTAAACGTATGACGCTGCGCCAGGCGTTGCTGAACCTCGAGGCAGAATCCAAAATCTTCCGTAAGGATCGTAAAGGTTGGTTCGTTACTCAGCCGCGTTTTAATTACAGCCCGGAACTGTCGGCTAGCTTTCAACGGGCTGCAATTGAACAAGGGCGGGAACCTTCCTGGGGATTTACCGAGAAAAGTCGTATCAGCGATATTCCCGAGACGCTCATGCCACTGATTACAGTAACGCCGTCAACCGAACTCTATCGCATTACCGGTTGGGGGGCGCTGGAAGGGCATAAAGTTTTCTATCACGAGACGTATATTAATCCTGAAGTTGCCCCTGGTTTTATTGAGCAACTTGAAAACCATTCATTTTCTTCAGTCTGGGAAAAATGCTACCAAAAAGAGACGGTAGTAAAAAAATTGATTTTCAAACCCATCAGAATGCCTGGCGATATCAGCAAATATCTTGGCGGTTCTGCGGGTATGCCAGCGATCTTAATTGAAAAACATCGTGCCGACCAGCAAGGGAATATTGTCCAGATAGATATTGAATATTGGCGATTTGAGGCTGTAGACCTCATCATTAATCTGTAGGTGTTTTATGGTGACAATAAATAACGCAAGAAAGATTCTACAACGTGTCGATACTCTTCCTCTTTATTTACATGCCTATGCTTTTCATTTAAATATGCGGCTGGAAAGAGTATTGCCGACTGATTTACTTGATATAGCGAGTGAAAATAATCTGCGAGGCGTCAAAATTCATGTTCTGGATGGAGAACGTTTTTCTCTGGGTAATATGGCAGATAAAGAACTCTCTGCCTTTGGCGATAAAGCTCGCCGTCTGAACCTTGATATTCATATTGAAACCAGTGCCTCAGATAAAGCATCTATTGACGAAGCCGTCGCCATCGCACTGAAAACCGGGGCATCGTCCGTGCGTTTTTATCCGCGTTATGAAGGTAATTTGCGCGATGTATTATCGATCATCGCTAACGATATTGCTTATGTGCGGGAAGCGTATCAGGACAGCGGCCTGACCTTTACGATCGAACAGCATGAAGATTTGAAAAGCCATGAGCTGGTATCGTTGGTCAAAGAAAGTGAGATGGAGTCTCTTTCCTTACTGTTTGATTTTGCGAACATGATCAATGCAAATGAGCATCCCATGGACGCCTTAAAAACGATGGCACCGCATATTACTCAGGTGCATATCAAAGATGCATTGATCGTTAAAGAACAGAGTGGTCTGGGGCATAAAGCCTGTATTTCAGGTCAGGGAGATATGCCGTTCAAAGAGTTATTAACGCACCTTATCTGCCTGGGTGATGATGAACCGCAGGTGACGGCATATGGCCTGGAAGAAGAGGTTGATTATTATGCTCCGGCGTTCCGCTTTGAAGACGAAGATGATAATCCGTGGATCCCATATCGCCAGATGAGTGAAACACCATTGCCAGAAAAGCATTTGCTGGATGCGCGGTTACGTAAAGAAAAAGAAGATGCAATTAATCAGATATATCATGTGCGTAACGTACTACAACAAATCAAGCAAGAGGCAAGCCATCTTCTGAACCACTAATAAGTTTTAACTCATCCGCAGTTAATAAAAACCATTCTATAAGAATGGTCGGTATCTTATTGCCTTTAAAACAGTGATTTTAAAAATCGCTTAGGGGATGTTATGCTCACAAAAAAGAAATGGGCGTTATTTAGTCTATTAACACTGTGTGGCGGTACAATTTATAAATTACCGTCGTTAAAAGATGCGTTTTATATCCCGATGCAGGAGTATTTCAATTTGACCAATGGCCAAATTGGTAATGCCATGTCAGTAAACTCATTTGTCACGACAGTGGGTTTTTTTCTGTCTATTTATTTTGCCGATAAACTACCGCGCAGATACACCATGTCATTCTCACTCATTGCTACGGGATTACTGGGAGTTTATTTGACGACAATGCCGGGGTATTGGGGCATCCTCTTTGTCTGGGCGCTATTTGGCGTTACTTGCGACATGATGAACTGGCCTGTTTTGCTCAAGTCGGTAAGTCGGCTGGGCAATAGCGAACAACAAGGCCGGTTGTTTGGTTTCTTCGAAACAGGACGTGGCATTGTCGATACCGTGGTGGCATTTTCTGCGCTGGCAGTATTTACCTGGTTTGGTAGTGGCTTATTGGGCTTTAAAGCGGGTATCTGGTTTTATTCCCTTATTGTGATTGCCGTGGGCATTATCATTTTCTTTGTACTGAATGACAAAGAAGAGGCACCTTCCGTTGAGGTGAAAAAAGAAGACGAAGCATCGCAAAATACCAGTATGAGCTCGGTGCTGAAAGACAAAACAATCTGGCTTATCGCTTTCAACGTCTTCTTCGTTTACGCGGTTTACTGTGGCCTGACGTTCTTCATCCCATTCCTGAAAAACATCTATCTGCTGCCCGTTGCGCTGGTGGGGGCTTACGGCATCATAAATCAATATTGTCTGAAGATGATCGGTGGGCCTATTGGCGGCATGATTTCAGATAAGATCCTGAAATCACCGAGTAAATATCTGTGCTACACCTTTATCATCAGCACCGCGGCACTCATAATGTTGATTATGCTGCCGCACGAAAGTATGTCGGTATATTTAGGGATGGCATGTACGCTGGGCTTTGGTGCGATAGTCTTTACACAGCGAGCCGTATTTTTTGCACCTATCGGCGAAGCAAAAATTGCTGAAAATAAAACAGGCGCGGCGATGGCGTTGGGTAGCTTTATTGGTTACGCCCCGGCGATGTTCTGCTTCAGTCTGTATGGCTACATTCTGGATTTAAATCCGGGGATTATTGGCTACAAAATCGTGTTTGGCATTATGGCCTGCTTCGCATTCTGCGGTGCGGTGGTTTCCGTAATGCTGGTTAAGCGTATTAGCCAACGTAAGAAAGAGATGCTGGCGGCTGAAGCTTAATTAATGGCCGGATGTGTTTAATCCGGCCAATGAAAACCGTATCAACCATCGCATCCGGCAAAACAAAATCCGCTGAAATCTCCAGCGGATTTTTCGAAATTTCAATTTCAGAATACTTCTTGCTCGGCAACCACCAGTTCGACATTCTCTTCGCTTAATAACTGGCAGAAAGAATTGGGCGGTGGAGCATCAGTAAAAAATGCTCTGACATTTCGTGCATTGCCAATTGAAACGGCAGCAGACGCGGCAAACTTAGTATGATCTGCCACTAGCAATGTATTCCGCGCATGTTTAATCATCGTTCTCGCGACTAACGCTTCATTGACATCAAATTCCAGCAGGGTGCCATCATGCTCAATGGCACCAATACTGGTGATTAAATAGTCTGCGCGGAAACCTTCAATAAAATCCACAGCTCCGGGGCCGATGATCCCGCCGTTATGGGCGCGTAAAGTGCCTCCCGGCACCATCACTTCAATATCCTGATTCTTATAAAGAATCTGTGCTACACGTAGGCTGTTAGTGATAATGCGTAAATCACGGCGGTTGAGTAATGCCCTGGCAACGGCTTCGACCGTAGTACCGATGGTGATAAAGACGGTACAGCGTTCGGGAAGGTAATCAGCGACCGCCTCAGCGATCGCCCGTTTCTCGGCGGTGAGCGAAAGTTCCCGTTGCTCAAAAGCGGTATTCATGACGCTGGAGACGCGCCCAGCCCCTCCATGATGACGGGTGATCAACCCCTGCTCGCTTAGTTTTCGGATATCCCGGCGCACGGTTTGCGTTGAAACATCCAGCAGTTGTGCCAGTTCTTCAATATTCATATAACCGCGTTCTGCGATTAGATGAACGAGTTGGTCATGGCGTGGATTACCTGTCACTTCGATGATACTCATGAATACTCCCTTGCCCCTCCTCGGTAGATGTTTACCATTTTACGCATAAAGTGACAAAAATGATTCGGTTTGCTCACGATTAGGAATGCCAGCCCGACCGCCAGCCTGGGTACATTTCATCGCGGCAACCGCACTGGCAAAACGAATAGCCTCTTTTGTGGGCATTTTTTCTGCTAACGCTACCGCGAGTGCGCCGTGAAAAACATCGCCTGCTCCAGTGGTATCAACCACATTGACAGAAAATGCCTCCTGTTGACACAAATGATCATCTTCAATCCACAACGATCCTTCAGAACCCAGCGTGACATACACTTTACCTGCTGTTTGTGTGGCTGCCTGGTACAAGCCTTCTTCAGGTGACTGAAGGCCGGTCATACGTTTCAGCCCTGGCGTTGAGAACACAGCATGGTCGGCAAGCGCGACAAGTGGAGAAATATCCTGCGGTGTCATATCGGCGTCTAAAAGCGTTGTCACGCCCGCAAGGCGCGCTTGCGAGAATGCTTTTTCAGTGCCGCTATGCCAGCGAACATCGGCCAGAACCAGATCATAACGAGAGAAATCGATCGCTTCTAACCATTCGGCATCAGTATCGAGATCGGGGCTTGGATAATTAACGATAATCCGTTCGCCATGCTGATCAACGAGGATCGCTGATTGCGACGAACGGGCATTAAGATATCGGCGGCAAAATGCCGTATTGACGCCCCAACTCTCAAGTTCTGCAAGTAAGGTATTTCCACAACTGTCATCGCCGACGCGACCGATGAAATCAACCTCCACGCCGAGTTTTGCTATTGCAACAGCGGCTGTTGCCGCCGGGCCACCACCAATCTCAAGATAATGATTTGCCTGATATTTCCCGCCGCCCTCTGGCAGACAGGGCAAAGAATAAATCCTGTCCTGAACAGTGATACCCACACATGCAATTCTGGTCATATTTGTCTTGTCCTGTTTAATTTTGTCGTCTTTGGTCAATTTAAATGACACAAATGATCAAATTAGTGATGCGTGTCGTGTTTTTGAACATAAATTACAAATATGCTCAAAAACAGACGAAAACGAATTTTCAATTGTCATTATTTTGTCAATGTCAGACAGGAGAGCGTTCATGGCAACCATTGCATTTCTCGGGCTGGGGCAGATGGGTAGCCCAATGGCTAACAATCTATTGCAAAAAGGGCATTTATTGCAGGTATTTGATGTCAATACACAGGCTGTCGATGCGCTAGTCACGCAGGGGGCTACTGCGGCACAAACCCCAGCGGAAGCGGCAGTAGGTGCTGAATTTATCATCACTATGCTTCCCAATGGTGACATTGTTCGGCAGGTGTTGTTGGGGGAAAAAGGTGTCTGTGAAACTGTTTCATCTGACGCGTTAGTGATTGATATGTCGACTATTCATCCCTTACAGACCGATGCATTAATACGGGAATTACAAGAAAAAGGCATCAGTATGATGGACGCCCCCGTGGGCAGAACGTCTGTGAATGCGATTGATGGCACATTGCTGATTTTAGCGGGTGGCACTGATGAGCAGATTGTGCGCGCACGCCCGATTCTCATGTGCATGGGTAATGAGCTGGTCGAAGCTGGCGGCCCGGGAATGGGGATCCGCGTGAAGCTAATTAACAACTATATGAGCATTGCGCTTAATGCGCTGTCCTCCGAAGCCGCTGTGTTATGTGAGTCACTGGGATTAAATCTTGATATCGCAATTAAGGTGATGAGTGGTACGGCAGCAGGGAAAGGGCATTTTACGACCACCTGGCCTGGCAAAGTGCTGAAAGGCGATCTTTCTCCCGCCTTCATGGTGGATCTGGCGTTGAAAGATCTGCGTATTGCTGTTGATGTCGCTCAGGAGACGGGGGCGCCGCTCAATATGGGGATTGCAGCAGAAAGTTATTACGCCGCAGCAAGTCAAGACGGTAAAGGGCGGCAGGACTGGAGCGCCCTGCTAAATCAGGTTCGTCAGCAGGCTGGTCTTTAATTTTATCTATTAACAGGAGTTTCTATGTCATCCCACTTCACCCCATTTACGCTGAAAGATATCTCCCGCCCAGGTGGTGGATTTGCCATGTTAGCTGTCGATCAGCGTGAAGCTATGCGTCTGATGTTTGCGGCAGCAGGACAGCCAAAACCCGTCTCCGACAGTGTACTCACCGATTTTAAAGTCGCCGCGACCCGCATCCTTTCTCCTTATGCTTCTGCCGTTCTGGCGGATAAACAATTTTGTCTTGATCAAATTGTCGAGCAGGGCGCTGTTGCTAATTCTTGCGGTCTGATTGTCGCTGCCGATCTTTTTATCCCAGGTAATGGCATCCCGGTTGATAGCGTTGAAATAGATATGTCCGTCGACCCGCATAAAGCCCGTGAAATGGGGGCGAAGGCGATGAAATTACTTGTGCTCTGGCGTGAAGATGAACCTGCAGAGGAACGTCTGGCAATGGTCGATAAGTTTGTTCGTCGCTGCCGTAGTGCCGGGCTGGTCAGCATTATTGAGCCTGTGGTGCGTCCACCTCGTCGTGGTTGGGACTTTGATCGTGAAAGCGCCATTGTTGCCGCCGCCGCAGAGCTTGGTGGAACAGAGGCTGATCTTTACAAAGCCGAGATGCCATTAGGAGGCAAAGGCGATGAAAAAACCTTACTTTCCGCCTGCCAGAAACTTAACGATCAGATGAAGATGCCGTGGGTAATTCTTTCTTCTGGCGTCGATGCCGATATTTTTGGACGCGCGGTAAGTATTGCGATGAAAAGCGGCGCGTCTGGCTTCCTGGCAGGACGAGCGGTTTGGGCGTCGGTTGTTGGTGCACAAGATCCACAAACTATGCTGCGCGATGTCTCCGTTCCACGCTTACAACGATTGGCTGAAATTGTCGATGAAGGTATCGCGCAACGCTAATTCCCTATGGATAACGATTCTGGAGAATAATGATGGATAAAATTACCCAGGTTTTATTTTCAGATATTGGGAAAGTCACCACTCAATATGTTGAAGTACCACACCAGCAACTTAAACCGCACGAAGTACGGATTGCGCCTGTGTTCTACGGGATATGCGGATCGGATCTGCATGTTTTGAAAGGCGGTCATCCGTTTGCCAAACCGCCAGTCGTTCCCGGTCATGAAATTGCAGCGCGTGTTACGGAAGTGGGTAGCGACGTCAAACATGTACAGCCGGGCGATCATGTGGTTGTCGATCCCATCATGGCTTGCATGGAATGCCGGGCCTGCAAAGCAGGGCGTTTTAATCTTTGTGAACCACCGCAGGTTGCCGGTTTTCGCGCGCCGGGATTTGCTCGCTCACAGCACATTGTTCCTGCGCGTAATTGCCATGTCGCACCAGCCTCTTTACCGCTAAAAGTGTTGGCCTTTGCCGAACCGGCAGCGTGTGCTCGTCACTGTGTTAACCGAATGCCGAAGGCTTCTCTGGAGAGCGTACTGGTGATTGGTGCTGGAACAATTGGCTTATCCATTGTGCAGGCACTGCGCATTATGGGGGCAGGAAAGATTACCGTGATTGAACCTGACGCGGCCAAACGTGCACTGGCGTTAAAATTGGGTGCTGCAGAGGTTTGGGCACCGGGAGAACTGGCCGCAGATGTGCGATTTACGGGAGCGATTGATGTCGTTGCAGCGCAGGCCACGCTTAATGATGCCTGTACCCGTGTGTATGCCGGAGGCACCGTTGTGTGTATGGGCGTACCGGGTGGGCCGCGTGAAATACCACTACCGATGATGCAACGTTTCGAGCGTGACTTGCTCAACTCTGGCATGTACATCCCTGAAGATTTCGATGCCGTTATCGAATGGCTGGCGGATGGGCGGTTTGATACCAGTGAGCTGGTTACCGATTTATTTGCCATTGATGACGCAGCGGCAGCATTCGAACGCGCGCAGCAAAATGACTCCATAAAAGTCATGCTGCAATTTGCGCCGGAATGATTTTCTAAATCTCTGTCTGGCGCTGCGCTACGTCAGCGCCACCCTACAACAATTAAAAAGGACACTGCGATGAGTCAAATCACCAGTCCTGCAATTTATTCAATTAGTCGTCCACAGGATGTAATTGATATTGTTAATAAGAACTCTGCGATCAACACCAGTATCGGCGTTATTTTTATTGCTTTGGGCGGCATATTGATTGATGCCTATCAGGCGGCGATGGTGGGGTTTGGTAATAAATATATTGCCGCTCAATTTGGTATTTCTCCTGGGCTTGCCGCAACCGTTAATGCTTCAGTATTAATCGCCGCATTAATAGGTGGTTTATTAGCGAATCGGGTCATCAACCGCTTTGGGCAAAAGCGAGCATTTATTATTGGCATGGGGTTATGCACCATCGGTGCTGCTGCGGTGGCTATTGCGCCCAGTATCTGGTGGGTGCTGGTGTGTCGCGTCATTATGGGCTTTGGCTTAGGCATCGACTTCCCTTTGGCAACCAATGCCGTGGCAGAGCTTCGTGGTTCAACGTCGAAGAAAACCGGAACGTCGGTCAATCTCTGGCAAATGGCCTGGTATGTTTCAACTACCGTTGTCTATCTGGTGCTTTTGCCTCTGCTTCTGTCTGGTATTGCTGAAGAACAGTTGTGGCGTTACGGAATATTCATCGGGGCTATTTTCGCAGTCATCTTCATGATTTTGCGTTACGTCTTTATCGGTGAATCCGCAATGTGGGCCGCACGCGTCGGGCGTTACCAGGAAGCATGCGACATCCTGGGAAAACGTTACGGTGTTCAGGCTCGCGTTGCGACACCGGGTACAGCAGAAGCCAGATCCGCGGAAAAGGTAGAGAATAAATACAGAGGTGGATATGGCATCTTATTTAATGATCGTTACCGCAAACGCACCATCCTCGGCTGTGTCGTGGCAACCATGCAGGCGTGGCAATATAACGCTGTAGGTGTTTATCTTCCTCTTACCCTGGCGGGAATAATAAGTGGCGGGCTTACTGGCGCGTTGACGGGTTCTGCCGTCGTGAATGCCCTTTGTGGGGTAACCGGCGGGATGATCGGCTCGTTTATTCTCCAACGATTAGGCACCCGCCGACAGTCCATGTATGGATTTGCCGTTGTGACCTTAGCATTGCTGTCGTTAGGCGCACTGGCGACGACTAATCCCTGGCTGTCTTTAGGGTTGTTGGGATCAATTATTTTCTTCCATTCAGCGGGGCCTGGTGGGTTGGGCATGACCATTGCCACACTCTCATATCCTCCTGCTATTCGCCCTACTGGGGTGGGATTTGCCCGTGCGATTATGCGCACCGGTGCGATTGCCGGGCTTATTTTCTGGCCGATGCTGTGGGGTGCGTTGAAAACTGAAGCGTTTTACTGGTTGGCAATTGTGCCATTCCTGGGATTCCTGACCTGCGTATTGATTAATTGGGAACCGTTGGGGGCGAATGTGGATGCCGAAGACGCGGAAGTTCTGGCGGAATTGAACAAATAAACATAACGCGTATCGGCATCAGGTCGATGCGCGTATTTATCAGACTGCCCACTTTGTAGTGGGTTATTTCCCAATTTCTCGCCGACCAGGAGAGGAAAATGATGTCTGAAACGTTACCTACACCGCAAGAAGGACTTTCCGGTAAAGCCATGAGACGTGTCGTAATGGGCAGTTTCGCGGGCGCGTTGATGGAATGGTATGACTTCTTTATTTTTGGCACGGCAGCAGGGCTGGTATTTGCTCCGCTTTTTTTCCCGAACAGCGATCCTTTTATAGGTCTTATAGCCGCCTTTGCTACCTTTGGTGTCGGTTTTTTGACTCGTCCCTTAGGTGGCATCGTCTTTGGCCATTTTGGCGATAAAATTGGGCGAAAAATAACGCTTATCTGGACACTGGCTATTGTCGGTTGTTCCACATTTTTGATTGGTTTTATTCCGACGTATCAGGAAATTGGGATCTGGGCACCGCTCATATTAATGGCGCTGCGCTTAATTCAGGGCTTTGGTCTTGGTGGCGAGTATGGCGGAGCGGCATTGATGACCATTGAATCTGCGCCCGAATCCCGGCGCGGTTTTTTAGGTTCGCTCCCACAAACGGCTGCATCAGTGGGGATTATGCTGGCAACCGGTATTTTTGCGCTCTGTAACCATTTACTGACTCAGGAACAGTTTCTCTCCTGGGGATGGCGTATTCCGTTCTGGCTTTCTGCGGTGATGTTGATCGTTGGGTTATTTATCCGCCTGCATACTGAGGAAACACTGGATTTTCAAAAGCAAAAAACGACGAATAATAAAGAAAAGTCCGTTCCTCCGTTGATTGAATTATTCAAAAAACATCCGCGAAATATTTTATTAGCGCTGGGCGCGAGGCTGGCAGAGAGTGTCTCCTCCAATATTATTAACGCCTTTGGTATCGTTTATATTTCCAGCCAATTAGCATTATCGCGAGATATTCCTCTGACGGGCATGTTGATTGCCTCGGCGATCGGTATTTTCAGTTGTCCGTTGGTCGGGTGGTTATCAGACCGTATAGGTCAAAAATGTCTGTATTTGTCAGGTGCGGGATTTTGTGTCCTGTTCGCGTTTCCTTTCTTCTTATTACTGGATAGTAAAAGTACGCTCATCATCTGGTGCAGTATGATCCTCGGCTATAACTTAGGCCCGACGATGATGTTTGCCGTGCAGCCGACACTTTTCACCCGCATGTTCGGCACCAAAGTACGATATACCGGTCTTTCTTTTGCCTATCAATTTTCCGCAATACTTGGCGGACTAAGCCCCCTTATCGCCTCAAGTTTGCTGGCGCTGGGAGGGGGAAAACCGTGGTATGTCGCTCTGTTTTTATTTGCTGTCTCAGTTCTTTCCTTTGTTTGCGTCTGGCTGATTGAGCCGACCGATGAACAAGAAACCGCTTCTTACCGCTACATCAGGGAACAATCTCATGAAAACTGAACGGAATAACGAGCATTATCTGGCGCTACAACAGGCGTTTGACGCGCCCTGGCCTGGGCCTGTGGGAGAGTCTGTGACGCTGGAAAAAGGCAGTATTCGCCTGCAGATTTATCCGCATGATGGTGCCAGGATCACCTCATTACAGGCATTTGGTTGTGAAGTATTACGCCAATGGCAGCCGCAACGCAGAGCTTTTCAGTACGGCTGTTTCCCAATGGTGCCGTGGGCAGGGCGATTGGGGAACGCGACGCTGAATGCTGGTGGGCAATGTTATTCTTTACCCGCCAATAAACCACCACATGCGTTACATGGTATGGCGTGCTATTCAACATGGGAAATTATCGCCAAAACAACAGATTCCCTGACTTTACGTATGCCTCTGGCTTCACCGTGGCCATGGCAAGGGGAAGTGATTCAGACTTTTTTGCTGGAGAACGATGCGCTGGTTTTACAACTGGAAATCCATTCACATGCCGATACATTCCCGGCCTCTGCGGGCTGGCATCCGTGGTTTGCGAAAAAGCTGGCTCCGCAAAGTACAGCGTCGTTGCAGGTGCTTTTTGATGCGGACTGGCAAGAAGAAGCGGGTAGTGATGAACTGCCAACAGGAAATCGCATCTCTCCTCAAGTCGGCCCCTGGGATGACTGTTTTGGTTTTTATGACGGGTTAAAGGTTAAGTTACTGTGGCCAGGTAAACTCGCGATGACCATGACTTCTTCAGCAAACAGTCTGGTTGTATTTGATAAACAGCCTGATGCCACCTGTGTTAACCCGCTTACTCAGGCACCTAACGCAATAAATCTAACGCCGGAATTTGTGACACCAGATAAGCCGCTGGTCATCGAAACCCGTTGGCAATTTACGCCTGAATCTTAACCATTCATCTAATGCGAAAAAGTCAGTGAAATTACTCTGCTTTTTCGCAATCAGCGTCACAAGATTACCCTTATTGCCACATAGCCAAACCCATCCTTTCCCGCTACAGTTAATTTCCTGTGGTGTGAAAGGAGGCAAAAATGCTCTATATCTTTGATTTAGGTAATGTGATTGTCGATATCGACTTTAACCGTGTGCTGGGAACCTGGAGCGATTTAACGCGTATTCCGCTGGCGTCGCTTAAGAAGAGTTTTCATATGGGTGAGGCGTTTCATCAGCATGAGCGTGGGGAAATTAGTGATGAAGAGTTCGCTGAGGCGCTGTGTCATGAGATGGCCTTACCGTTAAGTTACGAACAGTTCTCCCACGGCTGGCAGGCGGTGTTTGTCGCGCTACGCCCGGAAGTGATCGCCATTATGCATAAACTGCGTGAGCAGGGGCATCGCGTGGTGGTGCTTTCCAATACTAACCGCCTGCATACTACCTTTTGGCCAAAGGAATACCCGGAAATCCGTAGCGCTGCCGACCATATCTACTTGTCGCAAGATTTAGGTATGCGCAAACCGGAAGCGCGAATTTACCAGCATGTTTTGCGGGCAGAAGGTTTTTCACCAGACGAGACGGTCTTTTTCGACGATAACGCCGATAATATAGAAGGAGCTAATCAGCTAGGTATTACCAGCATTCTGGTGAAAGATAAAACCACCATCCCGGACTATTTCGCGAAGGTGTTATGCTAAAAACCATCCATGAAAAAGCCAGGCATCGTACCCGTCCGCTATGGGCCTGGCTGAAACTACTCTGGCAACGCATTAATGAGGACAACATGACAACCCTGGCAGGTAACCTTGCCTACGTGTCATTGCTCTCATTAGTGCCGCTGGTTGCCGTTGTTTTTGCACTTTTCGCCGCGTTTCCCATGTTTTCTGACGTCAGCATTCAGTTGCGTCATTTTATCTTCGCCAACTTTCTTCCTGCCACAGGCGATGTTATCCAGCAATATATCGAACAGTTTGTTGCCAACTCCAACAAGATGACCGCCGTCGGGGCGTGTGGTCTGATCGTCACGGCATTATTGTTGATGTACTCCATCGATAGCGCGCTGAATGCCATCTGGCGCAGTAAACGGGTTCGCCCCAAAATTTATTCGTTTGCTGTGTACTGGATGATCCTGACGCTGGGGCCGCTGCTGGCGGGGGCCAGTCTGGCGATCAGCTCCTATCTACTCTCCCTGCGCTGGGCGAGCGATCTCAATACTGTCATCGACAATGTGCTGCGTATTTTTCCGCTGTTGTTGTCGTGGATCTCCTTCTGGCTGCTGTACAGCATTGTTCCTACCATTCGCGTACCTAACCGCGACGCGATTGTCGGCGCGTTTGTCGCCGCACTCCTGTTCGAAGCAGGAAAGAAAGGTTTCGCGCTTTATATCACCATGTTCCCGTCATATCAGCTCATTTACGGTGTGCTGGCGGTGATCCCCATCCTCTTTGTCTGGGTCTACTGGACATGGTGTATCGTCTTGCTTGGTGCAGAAATTACTGTCACTCTCGGGGAATACCGCAAACTTAAACAAGCTGCTGAACAAGAAGAAGACGACGAACCATGATTGCATTAATTCAACGCGTAACCCGAGCCAGCGTCACCGTGGAGGGAGAAGTGACGGGCGAAATTGGCGCGGGACTTTTGGTGTTATTGGGTGTCGAAAAGGATGATGACGAACAGAAAGCAAACCGTCTGTGTGAGCGTGTGCTCGGCTATCGCATTTTTAGCGATGCTGAAGGCAAGATGAATCTCAACGTGCAACAGGCGGGCGGCAGTGTGCTGGTTGTTTCCCAGTTTACCCTTGCCGCAGATACCGAACGGGGGATGCGCCCCAGCTTCTCCAAAGGCGCTTCACCGGATCGCGCAGAGGCGTTATATGACTATTTCGTCGAACGCTGCCGTCAGCAGGAAATGAACACGCAAACAGGACGCTTCGCTGCCGATATGCAGGTATCGCTGGTCAATGATGGTCCCGTGACATTCTGGTTGCAGGTATGAGCCAGCTTCCAGGTGTGTCACGGGAAACAAGAGAGAGTATCGCTATGTATCACCTTCGGGTTCCACAAACAGAAGAAGAATTAGAGCGCTACTATCAATTCCGCTGGGAGATGTTGCGTAAACCCCTGCATCAACCGAAAGGTTCTGAACGCGACGCCTGGGATGCGATGGCGCATCACCAGATGGTCGTCGACGAGCAGGGTAATCTGGTGGCAGTAGGGCGGCTGTATATCAATGCCGATAACGAAGCCTCCATTCGCTTTATGGCCGTTCATCCCGACGTGCAGGACAAAGGCCTGGGCACGCTGATGGCGATGACCCTGGAGTCGGTAGCGCGTCAGGAAGGCGTTAAGCGCGTGACCTGTAGCGCCCGTGAAGACGCGGTGGAGTTTTTCGCTAAGCTGGGGTTTGTGAATCAGGGGGAGATCACCACCCCAACCACCACGCCGATTCGCCATTTTCTGATGATTAAACCCGTCGCTACTCTGGATGACATTTTGCATCGCGGCGACTGGTGCGCCCAGCTCCAGCAGGCGTGGTATGAACACATCCCGTTAAGCGAAAAAATGGGCGTGCGCATTCAGCAATATACCGGGCAAAAATTTATCACCACCATGCCGGAAACCGGCAATCAGAATCCGCACCACACGTTGTTTGCCGGGAGTTTATTCTCTCTGGCAACGCTCACCGGTTGGGGGCTTATCTGGCTGATGCTGCGCGAACGCCACCTCGGCGGAACGATTATTCTTGCCGATGCGCATATCCGCTACAGCAAGCCGATTAGCGGCAAACCTCATGCGGTGGCCGACCTCGGTGCGTTAAGCGGCGATCTCGACCGTCTGGCGCGCGGGCGTAAAGCGCGGGTGCAAATGCAGGTCGAAATCTTTGGCGACGATACGCCAGGCGCGGTGTTTGAAGGCACATATATCGTTCTGCCCGCGAAGCCATTTGGCCCGTATGAAGAGGGCGGGAACGAAGAAGAGTAGGGCGGCCGTTTTAATTAAATACCGGTTGGTGGCGGCACTGACCGGTCTGCGATGGGCGATAAATTTTATCTTAAGCCTGATGCGGTAAATACGCTGACTTTTTCGGGTACACTATCCTGATGATGTAAATGAAGACCCAGTCAAAAAACAAATATCCTTGAATATAATATATTCATAGCACCATAACTCGGCCTTATTATTTGTTGTCGCTTTTCTGTGGATGCGATCCGACCTAATTAAGAGTAATAAACAATCATGGGCGATGCTAAACGATTTTTTAATAATAATTAAAATAACTGTAACTGTTGCATTGTTTCTGGAAAGTGTCTCGCAAAAACAAAACCACATGCGGAAACCAGCTTTCGTTAATTAATTTTCCAGTGTAAGTTTCATACATTAATTAACAGTATATGTTAGGTGGTAACGATGGCGATGAATACGGTTTTTCTTCATTTGTCAGAAGAGGCAATTAAAAGACTGAACAAACTCAGGGGCTGGCGTAAAGTTTCACGATCTGCAATTTTACGCGAAGCGGTGGAGCAATATCTGGAGCGGCAGCAATTTCCGGTACGTAAGGCAAAGGGAGGCAGGCAAAAGGGGGAGGCGCCAGGTGTTGAAGAATCCGTGTAAGGTGCATGAGGAATGACAAAAAGACTTTTTCATTCTTGAATATAAAATCAAAAAGCCAGATGCCATTATTCTGGCAACGGCACAGATTTATGGCTGCGAACTGGTAACGCGAAATACGAGAGATTTTGCGGGAATAGCAGGTGTTGTCACACCCTATGAACTGTAATCCGGGCGACCTGTGCCCCCCGGAAAACGTCAGAGATTACTCCCCTTCACCCGGGAACAGGAACGGGTTGATGGAGCTGCGGGCGTAGCCTTCTTGCTCCATTCGCGCGTCCAGTACCAGAGAGGCGAGGTCATCCGCCACAGCTTCAACTTTTGGATCTTTTTCCTGATAAAGAATCTTCAGGTAAGTGCCGCAGTCATCACAGCTTTCGGCTTTAATTGCAGCCTGTTCGTCATCCAGCGACCAGTAGTGCAGTTTGCCGCTCTGTTCGCAGTTGCTGCATTTTACGCGCACCACGTGCCATTCGGTTTCGCACAGGTTGCAGTGCAGATAACGCAGGCCCTGAGTCGTGCCGATTTGCACCATGCTGGAAACCGGCATCGAACCACAAACCGGGCAGTACTGACGTTGTTCGCCATATTCTGCACGGGCTTTGCCAGGGATCAGATTAGCCATCTGTGCCCAATAGAGCGACAACGCGGCCCAGATAAACGGCGCTTTATCACTGCTGACTGACGAGAAATCAGAGGTAAACAGCGCGTTGGCCATATCTTCCAGTTCCTGGGTCGATGCCTTCTCCAGATTCTCAATCACAGCCAGCGCCGGACCGCTCATTTCAGGTTTCAGTTCAGCAATCAGCGCCATCAGCAGTTTTTGCCAGTGCTTATCACGCGGCAGTACGTGAATATCCAGCGGTGGCTTGCCCTGTGCGCTTGCTTCTTTAATGCGTGTGGTCAGATCCATCTCCAGCGGATGGTCGTACAGCACCACTTCCTGGGCGTGGGCGATAAGCGCAGCAAAGCGCAGGTAATCACCCAGCGGATTATTTTCTGCCAGCTCGCGCAGACGCTCGGCGCGGCGGTTGTATAAATTTTTGAGCCGAGGGAACAATAACGGCGGAATCATATCCGCCGTACGTTTCTCGCTCGAACCCAGCTCATCTTGCGGGATTATGCGAATACTCATTCAGCTTTCTTTTCCGTTGTCTTGCGGACTTCACGATACCAGCGTGGATGGTGTTTCTTCGCCCATGCGCTGGTAACCCATCCTTCCACCATGGCGGTAATCGTGCCTTTCACCCAAAGGGCGGCGTAGATATGCACCATGATAACCACAATTAACGCCACTGCGGCAAATGAATGCAGCATTAACGCGAATCGGATCACCGGGATTGAGAAAGCAGGCGCAAAATAAGGACGCCAGATAATCACACCGCTCACCAGCAGCAGGACCAAGAAAATAATTGCCGCCCAGAAAACGCATTTCTGACCGAAGTTATAACGCCCGGTGTCACCTACTTCCTCGTTGACGACGATCTTACGAATATTCTTCGCCCAAAAGATATCATCCCGATTGATTAGGTTGTGATGCCAGTAACGGAAAAACATGATGATGAACGAGGCAAACATAACCACGCCAACAAACGGGTGCAGAATTCGCGCCAGTTGCGGCGTGCCCATGATTTGCATCAACCAGTTGAAAGAGGGGAACAAAAATCCCATCCCGCTTACCGCCGCCAGGATGAAGCAGAAGGCGGTGATCCAGTGGTTGATACGTTCCGGTGCGGTGTAGCGCACGATGGTGTCACGTCGTTTCATTTGCGCTCCTCGTCTTTCTCTTCGTGCAGATTATTCTCTTCCTCATCCGCACGGTTCGGACCGACACCCACGTAGTGGAAGATACTGGCCGCAAAGGTAGCCGCAAAGCCAACAGCCGCGAGCGGTTTCCAGATGCCTTTCCAGAATTTTACGGTTTGGCTGATTTCCGGATTTTCCGGCAAGCCATGATACAGATTCGGCTTGTCAGCATGGTGCAACACATACATCACGTGTGTACCACCGACGCCAGCCGGATCGTACAGACCTGCATTGTCGTAACCGCGGGTTTTCAGCTCAGCCACGCGCTCGCTCGCCAGCGTTTTCATCGACTCTTTCGTACCGAAGTGAATCGCGCCTGTCGGGCAGGTCTTCACGCAGGCCGGTTCTTGCCCAACCACTACACGGTCTACGCACAGCGTACATTTGTAGACGCGGTTGTCTTCCGGATTGAGGCGAGGAATATCGAACGGACAGCCCGCGATACAATAACCGCAGCCAATGCACTGCTCGGACTGGAAGTCGACGATACCGTTGGCATACTGAATAATTGCCCCTTCCGCCGGGCACGCTTTCAGGCAGCCTGGATCGGAACAGTGCATACAGCCGTCTTTGCGGATCAGCCATTCCAGTTTGTCGTTTTGCTCCACTTCCGAGAAGCGCATCACCGTCCACGATTTGGCGCTTAAATCATTAGGGTTGTCATACACCCCAATGTTATTGCCGACGGTATCGCGAATGTCGTTCCACTCTGAACACGCCACCTGACAGGCTTTACAGCCGATACAGGTGGTGACGTCGATGAGTTTCGCCACTTCTTCCTGGAAATCCCGCGCCTGAGGGGCGGGGGTCAGACCGTTAGTCGCGGAACGACGAATGATATCTTGAGATTGGTAAGCCATATTTCGTCTCCGTACCCTTCATCTTTCAGCTTGCAGGTTCGCTGGCTTCCTTATTCATCCCGGTCACATAGTGTTTCTGCTCCCGGTCTTCATGGCGTTGCCAGCTCCCTGCAATCTGAAATCTATTAGGTATCCACCTTTTCCACATTCACGAGGAAGGATTTAAACTCCGGCGTCTGCGTGTTCGCATCACCGACGAATGGCGTCAACGTATTGGCAATAAAGCCTTTTTTCGCTACGCCTTCATAGCCCCAGTGAATCGGAATACCGATGGTATCGATATCTTTGCCGTTCGCTTTCAGCGTGCGAATACGTTTGGTCACCACTGCTTTGGCTTTGATATAGCCGCGGTTGGAGGAGACTTTCACGGTATCGCCCTGGGCAATGCCAAGTTTGTTCGCCAGCGACTCACCGATTTCCACAAACTGCTCTGGCTGCAAAATCGCGTTCAACAGCGCGTGTTTAGTCCAGTAGTGGAAATGCTCGGTCAGACGATAGGTGGTTCCGACATACGGGAACTTATCGGCTTTACCTAATGCTTCAGCGTCATCTTTAAAGATACGCGCAGCCGGGTTTGAGATAACGTTTGGATGCAGCGGGTTAGTCCCCAGCGGCGTTTCAAACGGCTCGTAGTGTTCCGGGAACGGACCCTCCGCCATTTTATCGAGGGCAAACAGACGGCCCATGCCTTCCTGCTGCATGATAAACGGCCCGACGCCGCTGCCCGGAGGCGCTGCGCTGTAGTCTGGAATATCCCAGCCGGTCCACTTGGTGCCGTCCCATTTCAGCAACTGACGCTTCGGATCCCACGGGTTACCCTGCGGGTCTGCGGAGGCGCGGTTATACAGAATGCGGCGGTTAAGCGGCCATGCCCATGCCCAGCCCAACGTGTTACCGAGGCCAGACGGATCGGCGTTATCACGACGCGCCATCTGGTTGCCTTCCGGCGTCCAGCTACCGGCGAAAATCCAGCAGCCACAGGAGGTTGTTCCGTCATCACGCAGTTGGGCAAACGAGCTAAGTTGTTGGCCTTTTTTAACAATGACCGCTCCGGTTGCCGGGTCGGTAATATCGGCCAGCGCCTTACCGTTGCTCTCCATCGCCACTTCTTCTGAAGATGGCTCATGCGGAATGGCGTAGTTCCAGGTCATGTTCAGCACCTGATCCGGATTAGCGCCGCCCTGTTCGGCATACATCTTGCGCAAGCGCAGGAAGATACCGGAAAGGATTTCGCCATCAGTCAGCGCAATCCCCGGGGCGTCCGCGCCTTTCCAGTGCCACTGCAACCAGCGACCGGAGTTAACGATAGAACCGTTTTCTTCCGCGAAGCAGGTCGATGGCAGACGGAACACTTCGGTCTGGATCTTCGAAGAATCGACTTCGTTCAGCTCACCGTGGTTCTGCCAGAAGTTAGAGGTTTCAGTGTTCAGCGGGTCGATGGTCACGAGGAACTTCAGTTTCGACAGACAACCGATCACTTTGTTTTTGTTCGGGAATGAGGCAACCGGGTTAAAGCCCTGGCAGATATAGCCATTGACCTTGCCCTCTTTCATCATCTCGAAGTATTGCAGGACGTCGTAGCCTTTATCCCACTTCGGCAACCAGTCAAAGCCCCAGCTATTTTCCGCCGTTGCTTTATCGCCAAAGAATGCTTTCATCATCGAGACGAAGAATTTCGGGTAGTTGCTCCAGTAGTTGACCTGACCTTCCAGCAGCGGTTTCGGCGTGCTGGCGGCGAGGTAGGTTTGCAAATCGGTTTGCTTCTCGCTCGGTAGCGTCATGTAACCCGGCAGGCTCTGCGACAGCAGCCCCAGATCCGTCAGCCCCTGAATGTTGGAGTGACCGCGCAGGGCGTTAACGCCACCGCCTGCCATCCCCATATTGCCGAGCAGCAACTGGATCATCGCCATCGTGCGGATGTTCTGTGCACCAACGGAGTGTTGCGTCCAGCCGAGCGCGTAGAGGAACGAGGCGGTTTTATCGTGAGCACTGGTTTCTGCGATGTATTCGCAGACTTTCAGGAACGCGTCTTTTGGCGTACCACAAATGTTTTCAACCACATCTGGCGTATAACGGGAAACGTGCTGTTTCAGCAGGTTCCATACGCAACGTGGGTGTTGCAACGTGGTATCGCGTTTGGCAAAGCCGTTTTCGTCCAGTTCATAAGTCCAGCTAGACTTATCGTACTTGCGTTTTTCCGCGTCGTAGCCGGTGAACAGGCCATCTTCAAAGCCGTAATCCTCACGCACGATCAGGCTGGCGTTGGTATAGGCTTCGGTGTATTCGCGGTTGAATTTTTCATTGTTCAGCAGGTACAGCAATACGCCTGACAGGAAAGCAATGTCAGTACCGGAACGAATAGGGGCATAGTAGTCAGCCACCGCTGCCGTACGCGTAAAGCGAGGATCGATCACAATCAGCTTCGCGCCGTTGTGAATTTTGGCTTCCATCGCCCAGCGGAATCCGACCGGGTGAGCTTCAGCGGCATTACCGCCCATCACCACAACAAGGTTGGCGTTCTTGATGTCGACCCAGTGGTTGGTCATCGCACCGCGACCAAATGTTGGAGCAAGACTTGCTACCGTTGGTCCGTGTCAGACACGCGCCTGGTTGTCGACCGCGAGCATACCCAGCGCGCGCGAGAATTTTTGCGTTAAATAGCCGGTTTCGTTACTCGACGCGGAAGCACACAGCATCCCGGTGGAGAGCCAGCGGTTAACAGTCACGCCTTCGGCGTTTTGCGCAATGTAGTTAGCATCGCGGTCTTCTTTCATCAGTTTGGCGATGCGATCAAACGCCTCTTCCCAACTGATTTGCTGCCATTTATCAGAACCAGGTGCACGGTATTCCGGGAACTTCAGACGGCTTTCGGAGTGGATGAAATCCACCAGGCCAGCGCCTTTCGGACAAAGCGCACCGCGGTTGACCGGGTGATCCGGGTCACCTTCGATATGGAAGATAGATGCTTTGGCGTTTTTTGCTCCGTCACCGAGGCTGTACATCAGCAGCCCACAACCAACAGAACAATAGGTGCAGGTATTACGGGTTTCGCGGGTGCGCAGCAGTTTATACTGCCTTGTCTCCGCGAGTGCTACGCTGGGTGCAAAACCCAGTGCCGCTGCCGTGGTGCCTGCCATACCGCCAGCGCAGATCTTAAAGAACTGCCTTCTGCTGACCTGCATGGATTGCTCCTTGTTTCGACATTGTCACGTCCCATTTACATTCGCTTGCTGCGCGTGCAGGGAGTGGGAGTTATTTTTCTTTGCGGAAGAGGCCGCAAAGGTCCAGAATTGGCTCAATTTCCCTCCATCCAGGAAGGGTTTGTAACAGAATACCATAATCTTGGTGTGTGTGTTCTTATCTGGTTAAGAGAAAGTGAAAAAAACACAGCAAAAAGAAATCGAAAATGTGACAAATATCACAGGGATGCGTCAAATTGAGTTATGGCGGCGTGATGATTTACAACATTCCCGGCTTGATGAAGTCGCGGAAGAAGTTCCCGTTGCGTTGGTCTACAACGGTATTTCGCATGTGGTGATGATGGCCTCGCCAAAAGACCTTGAGCTCTTTGCGCTCGGTTTTTCGCTTTCAGAAGGAATTATCGAAAACCCGCGTGATATCTTCGGTATGGACGTTGTTCCTTCCTGTAACGGTCTTGAAGTGCAAATCGAGCTTTCCAGCCGCCGCTTTATGGGGCTGAAAGAGCGCCGCCGGGCGCTGGCCGGGCGCACGGGCTGTGGTGTCTGTGGCGTAGAGCAACTTAATGACATTGGTAAACCGGTGCAGCCACTGCCGTTCACCCAGACCTTTGATCTCAACAAACTGGATGACGCATTACGTCATCTCAATGACTTCCAGCCCGTGGGGCAATTGACCGGTTGTACGCACGCCGCCGCCTGGATGCTGCCTTCTGGTGAACTGGTGGGCGGACATGAAGACGTGGGTCGCCATGTAGCGTTGGATAAACTGCTGGGTCGCCGGGCGCGGGAAGGCGAAAGCTGGCTGCAAGGTGCGGTGCTGGTTTCCAGTCGTGCCAGTTATGAAATGGTACAAAAGTCAGCGATGTGCGGCGTAGAGATTTTGTTTGCGGTGTCTGCCGCGACAACGTTGGCGGTGGAAGTTGCTGAGCGTTGTAACCTGACATTAGTGGGCTTTTGTAAGCCAGGCAGGGCAACGGTTTATACCCATCCTCAGCGTTTAATTCATCATTAAAAAATACCGCAATTCTGATTACGGGTTGCGGTTTTATTTTTTTATTAAATAATCCTCAACATATTATTCAGCATTTAAATATAATTACTGTTTATTTGTAGTAAATATACTCGTTAACTCCGGCGGTTAAAGATATACTTCTCTCACGTTACGTGATGAATTAATGATTTTATTTATATGGACGTTTTGAACTAATCATCGTATCAATAAATAAAAACGTGTAACTAATGAGTAAAGGGAAACAACAATTTTATTCCAGCATTAAAAACAGCAATAAGTATTACTGACAAAATGCAAAATATTTTTGTCGGATGCGGCGAAAACGCCTCATCCGACCTGTAAATCGTACAGACTTAATGAATTCCGTAGGCCGGATAAGCGCAGCGCATCAGGCAATTTCGTGTTTGTTGTCAACCTCAATGTATTTTCAATAGTGGGTGATGGATTATGAGTATTGAAAAATGAGTACATTACAGTTACCAGGCAGTTCATATTCAACAGAAGTTAATTTAAACGGCTTAATTGAGGTGCTCAGCAAGCATCTTTACTCCACACCTGTGGTTGCCGTGCGCGAACTGGTGCAGAACGGGCATGATGCAATTGTGCGTCGCAGGATTGAGCAACCTGATGCACCAAAGGACAATCTAATCCGTGTGGTAGCTGACGTGGCGAAGTCCACCATCACCATTAGCGATACCGGCGCAGGCCTGACGGAAAGTGAAATTCATGGCTTTCTGGCAACGGTTGGTGTGGGTTATACCCGAATGTTACGCCAGCAGGATGACGATACGGGACTCATTGGCATGTTCGGCCTCGGCTTTTTGTCGGCCTTTGTGCTGGCAAAAGAGGTCACGGTGTTGACCACATCCTGGCAAACGCCGGATCAGAGCTGGAAATACCACTCTACCGACGGGCAAAAATACACCGTTACCCCGCATCAAAACTCGGCTCCGGGTACGCAGGTCATTCTGACGCTCAAAGAAGAGTACAGCCATCTGGCGAGTAACAATTTGCTGAACCGCGTTCTTTCCCGCTACTGCATATTGCTGCACGAGCCGGTCTATGTGGGCGATGCCAGCGAGCCGGTGAATAAACTCCAGCCGCCGTGGCGTGAAGTCGCCCCCGAAGGCGTAACCATGCACCGCGCGTTGGTGCAGCGTAAAAATCTCGCCTTTGCCGCCCAGTTTGAATCCTCCTTCGAACCGATTTGTACCATTCCGGTAGTACCGGCGGGGATGAGCGATGCCGTCGGGATTTTATGGATTCAGGATGGTGCAACTTACGGCACCAGCGATAACCGCAACCTGTCGTTGTTTTTGCGCGGCATGTTACTCGATGACGAAGCGCGTGAGCTGTTACCGCCCTGGGCCGGTTTTATTGGCGGTGTGATTGAATCATCGAAACTGACGCCGACGGCGAGCCGGGAAGATCTTCAGCGAGATGAAACCTGGGTTGCGGTGCAGGAGGCGTTAAAAGAGTCGCTGATCTCTGGTTTGTCCGATCTCGCACAAAACCAGCCAGAAATATGGCGACGGGTATTAATGCGCCATAACGAGGCGTTACTGGGTGCGGCATTGTGTGATGATCGTCTGTTTGATTTGCTGAAAGACCGTTTGCAGGTGCCAACCTCAAAAGGAGCGTTGCTGGCGAAAGATTTACGCATCAATAACAGCATTCATATTCTGTTAAGCCGCGATGGTGGTTTTGAAGAGATGTTGTTCCACATTCTGCAACGACCCGTTGCGCGTGGCGATCGCTATGCCGTGGTGCCATTTTTACGCCGTTGGGCGCTGTTATATCACTGCCGGATTATCGAAGTCGGTACGCAAACGGGTAATGAGCAGTTGTTCAGCCTGGCGGAGTTGCCCGAAGAGCAGGTTGCGTATCTGGAAGAGCAGCTCTGCGATGGTGAGCAATTAATTATTTCCCGCTTCGAACCGGCCGTTTTACCGTTAGTCGTCACGCCAGACCGGGAAGCGGAATTAAAACAAATTCTTGAGCAGGATGATGCCGATAAGCGCATCAGCACCGCGGCGTTAATGCTGGCGCGGCAATTTACTTCGCAAATCCAAAAGACCAAAACATCAAGTCTGTATATCAACCTTAATAATCCCTGCGTCATGCAACTGGTGACAGCATTACAACATCAACAGCAACCAGCGGCGGCATTACGGTTATTAAAATCGCTAAAAGTGATTTTGTGTTCCAGCGGTAATAAAGAGCAGCAGTGGAATTTACACCAGGCACTGGAAGATTTCACTCAGGTTATTCCTGTTTTAATTAATCAAGGAAAATAAAATGGATACATGGGAGTGGTACAATAAATATAGTCAGGAGTTGCGCGATGCCGGGCAAGAATATATTCCGCAACTTATTGATGATTTTTCAGAAGGTGTTTTGCATCTGCAAATGGAAAAGTGCGATTCATTATTACCGGAAATGAAAGCACTTAATCAGGTGGCAAAAAATCCGTGGCTGGAAATATTTATCGGACACTGGGAAATGCGCCATCGTCTGACTAACCACGAAGAAGGCGAAAAAGTGCTGCCTGATGTGGTGGCGCTGTTTGAAAAAGCACATCGGGAAGAGGCGAAAGATTGCCCGCAATCTATCTGCGTTACGCAGGATTTATCCGCCTGCTACGAGAATATAGATGCCCCAGGCTGGGCTAATGAACGCATGGCGGTATGTGAAGAGACCATCGCGCGCATTGATCCGACCTGGAGCTGTTTTATGTGTTTATCCTGCGAATATGCCAGCGCACTGGTGGACTCCAACAAAACAGAAGAGGCGTTGGTTTATATCGACAGGCAAATCGACGCGGTAAACGCAGTGGGGAGTGAATATTTAGAAGCGCTGCTGGCGACCCGTGCCGATATTTTGGTTGCCCTTCAGCGTTACGATGAAGCACGCAAATTGATTGATGAACTGGCAGAAGAAAATGATTACTGGGGACGCGACCGTATCAGTTATCAGTTGAAAAAACTGTACATCATGGCGTTATGCGGACAGGACGAAGAAGTCTGGAAGGAATTGCCGCGTTGGTCAGATCTGACTCCCTATTCATGGGGCATGTGGGTAAAGATTATTACCGTACTGCTTCCTCGCCATCCGCAGAGAAACCACTGGCAACTGGCGCGCATTATCCAACAAATGCTGGAGCATCGTTCGCAGGCTGGGGCGCACCGCAAAGTGGTTGATCTGGCAAAACTGCAAATCACCCTCGCGCTGGAACGTGAATCTGTCTGGGTTGCTAAAATGGCGATGAAACTGGCCCAGCGGCACATGCCGAAATTACGCGCGTTATTGGGTGTCGATCGTGAATTTCTCGAACTCAGCGAAAAAATCGCCGCCAAAGAGGCGGAGTTGCTTGCTCGCCCGATAGTGGAAGCATCTGAAAATAGCGATGAAGAAACGCAGCCAGATCCAGAAAAAGACGTAGAGGTATTCCGTCGTGCTTACCTGAACACGCCAGATGATGCGGAATTGCTGGGCAAACTGGTCAATGCATTAAACGCCTGTAATGCGATCAATGAGTCGATCGAACTTTTGCAATGTTACGTTGAAAGTCATATTGAGGAAGATAACGGTCTCTGTTTCGACCTGCTGGATTTGTTGCTTAACCGTGGCGATCAGCAAACCATTGAGCACCTGGCGAAGCTGTATGAACAGGCGGGGCTGCTACATATGGCGCTGTGGTTCCGCGCGCGAGTGATCAACCAACAGGAAGACTGGAGTGAACTGGAGACAATTGGTCAACAATTGCTGGAAAACGCAAAAGGGCGCGAGTGGCCAGGCGTTTATCGTATGTGCTCCTGGGCGGCGCAAAAACAGGATGCCTGGGATCGGCAACTGGATTATTTACAGCAATTACAGCAGCTTTTGATCAGCCGTGAAGAAGATATTCGCAATCTCCAGTGGGATATCATGGCGACCGCCAGCATCTTACAACAATGGGATCTGGTGCGTGCTATTGCAGCCGAGCTGGAAATAGAACTTACGGAAGGCGAAGGTTTTATCGACGAAAAATGGGGGTTATTGAACATCCGTTTCCGGGAAAACTTCGAATACCGCTATTACTATGCCCAGCGGATTGGGCCGGTAACGGCAAGGATTATAGAGCCGACTTACCGGACCGATTTCCCGCAACATGTTGATGAAATTGTCGTTTTCGATGCGGAAATGTTGAATACCCGACCAGAAGACGAAGAAGAGCAGAAGAATTTCACTCCGCTCTATGGGTGCCTGCAAACCATTATCCCGACCGGGTACGGCGAGTCCTGGTTCTGCGAAGGTGTTATGCCTGGTGAAGAACAGTTTAATACCTTCCGTGAGGCGCTCCGTGAACGAAACTGGTACTACTGGAGCAACAGTAATGATGACTATACGTTAACGGACAGTCATCAGGGAGAAGATGCACAGCCGCTGTCTGCGTTCTACTTTGTCATCAGTGCACCGCGTTCAGTTTCTAAAGGTGATATCGATAAGAGCCTGAGTGAATTGACCGCTGACTGGGAACATCCGTTGTGCTGGTGGCGTCTTGCCAAAGAAGCCGGAGCAAATGAAGAGAAACATGCTGCTATTTCTGAACGTTATGGGATGTAATGCAGATTTAAATAACGGGGGGCAGAAACTTCTCTCCCGCAGCGGTTAAACTGTTAATTGAATTAAGTCCTGTAATTTATATATGAAATTACAGGACTTATTCATTCAGTGAATTGTATCTATTTATTTATAAACAAAACGCGTGTAGTGACATTTTATTTTTTCATTTATTATATTTACTCTCTTATTTATCTATTTATAAGGCAATTAAATGAAAAGGAATTTATTATCTTCCGCTATTATAGCCGCCATAATGGCCCTCGGTATCACTGGCTGTGATGATAAAAAAGCCGAAACAGAAACTCCCCCGCCCGCCAATAGTCAACCTGCCGCACCTGCTCCTGAAGCGAAACCTACAGAAGCCCCCGTTGCAAAAGCAGAAGCTAAACCTGAAACACCTGCGCAACCGGTGGTCGATGAACAAGCGGTTTTCGACGAAAAAATGGATATCTATATCAAGTGCTACAACAAGTTACAGATCCCGGTACAGCGCAGTCTGGCGCGTTATGCCGACTGGCTGAAAGATTTTAAACAGGGACCAACGGGCAAAGAGAGTCATGTTTATGGCATCTACGGCATTAGTGAATCCAGTCTTTCTGAGTGCGAAAAAGGCGTGAAAAGTGTTGTGGCGTTAACGCCTGCGCTGCAACCTATTGATGGCGTAGCGTTGAATTATATTAATACCGCAGTCGCGCTGGGGAATACTATTAATGAAATGGATAAATATTACACCCAGGAAAATTATAAAGACGATGCGTTTGCCAAAGGGAAAACGCTGCACCAGACATTCTTAAAAAATCTTGAAGCCTTTGAACCTGTAGCAGAATCTTATCATGCGGCAATTCAGGAAATTAATGATAAGCGTCAGCTTGTAGAACTGAAAAATATTGAACAAAGAGAAGGGAAAACATTCCACTACTACTCTCTGGCTGCCATGATTTCAGCGAAACAAATTAATAACCTGATATCGCAAGAGAAGTTTGATGCAGAAGCGGCAATGAAGAAAGTGGCTGAACTTGAAACGCTGGTGGCGCAAGCCAAAGAAGTGAGTAAAGACAGTATGAATTCTCTCTTCACAGGGGCAGCAGACCGATATCAAATTGCATCTAAAAAATATGTTCGTCGTATCAGAGATAAAGTCCCGTATTCTGACTGGGATAAAAAGAAACTTCAGGACGCAAACACAAGCTGGATGGTCGAGGACTCATATCCGAAATCATTACAAGCTTATAATGAACTGGTCGGTAACTATAATCGCCTGCGTTAAACGTTTCTGATTTTTGTGCGCAATGTAATCGGGAGCATATCAATTCATAGTACCGGGGCGATGAAGCCCCGGCGTGAGAGATTATTGTCCGTAATAGGCATTGGCCCCGTGTTTACGCAGGTAATGTTTATCCAGCAGTTCGTTTTGCATGGCAGGAAGCTGCGGCGCGAGTTGGCGTGAGAACAGGCCCATATAGGCGCATTCTTCCAGTACTACGGCATTATGCACCGCATCGGCGGCATTTTTTCCCCAGGCGAACGGGCCGTGAGAATGCACCAGCACCGCCGGAATTTGCGCTGGACTCCTGCCGCGTTCTTCGAAAGTTTCAATGATCACTTCGCCGGTCTGGTATTCATACTCGCCGTTGATCTCCTCTGCGGTCATCAGGCGCGTGCAGGGGATGGCACCATAGAAGTAATCGGCGTGCGTGGTGCCCCAGGCGGGGAGATCCAGCCCGGCCTGCGACCAGATAGTGGCGTGGCGCGAGTGGGTATGCACAATACCGCTGATTTCTGCATAGCGACGGTAGAGTGCCAGATGCGTTGGCGTGTCGGAAGAGGGCTTTTTGCTGCCTTCCACCACCTTACCGCTGGCTATTTCAATCACCACCATATCATCGGCGGTCATCACGTCGTACTCGACACCGGAAGGCTTGATCACCATCCATTGTCGCGTTTCGTCTACCGCGCTGACATTGCCCCAGGTGAACGTCACCAGATGATGAGCGGGAAGCGCCAGGTTCGCCGCCAACACTTCGGCTTTTAGTTGCTCTAACATATAAATCCGGCCTCCTGCATCCGCGCTTCAATCCAGCGCCGCGCCTGAATAATTTCCAGCACCGGCTCATTGGCTTTTTCTGTCCACATCTCAATCAGGAATGAACCGCGATAATTCAGTTCATGCAGCGTTTTAAAGATGCCAACGAAATCAACGCAGCCTTCGCCAAACGGCACATCACGAAACTGACCAGGGCTTTGCTCTGTGACTGGTTGAGTGTCTTTCAGGTGAATAGCCGCGATACGGTCAATCCCCAATTTCAGTTCAGCGGGAACATCATTGCCCCAGGCGCTAAGGTTGCCGACGTCCGGGTAGACGGTGAACCACGGCGAGGCGAGCATTTCATCCCATTTTTTCCACTTGCTGATGGAGTTCATAAACGCGGTGTCCATAATCTCCACCGCCAGCATCACTTGCGATGCTGCCGCCTGTTCAACCGCCCACGCCAGCCCTTCAGCAAACCGTTGCTGTGTGCCTTCGTCATGGTCTTCGTAATAGACGTCGTAGCCCGCCAGTTGAATGGTACGAATACCGAGATCGCGTGCCAGACGAATCGCTTTGCTCATGATCTCCCGTGCTCGCTGGCGTACCGCCTCGTCACGGCTGCCAAAAGGAAAACGGCGATGGGCAGAAAGGCACATTGATGGAATGGCAACGCCCGTTTCGATCATCGCGGTGACCAGCGAAGCCCTTTGCGCGGTGCTCCAGTCAAGGCGTGACAGCCGTTCGTCGGTTTCATCCACCGACATTTCGACAAAATCAAAACCGCAGCTTTTTGCCAGCACCAGCCGCTCCGGCCAGGAGAGATCTTTCGCCAGCGCTTTTTCATAAATCCCTAACGGATGATTACGCACGCGCGCCTCCCCAGATGGCATCGATTTGCGCATGGAAATCGGCAGCAACCTGTGTCGGATTTGCTGCGCCCGTCAGCGCTCGCCCGGCAATAAACGCCTTCACGCGGATATCTTTAAATAGCGGCAGGTCGGCAGGGGTAATTCCGCCGGTAATAGAAAGTTCGAGGCCGATATCAGAAAGCGCTTTCATGCGTGCCAGATCGGCCTCGCCCCACTGTTGCCCGCTGGCCTGCGCGTCACGACCACGATGATAAATCGCCTGTCGCACGCCAATACGATGCCAGTCGCGGGCGTCGTCCAGCGTCCAGTTACCAAACAGCTCTATCTGAATTTCACCGCCGTAGTTCTGCGCCATGGCGTGGCCTTTTTCTACCGTGGCGAGCGGTGCGGCGCAGATAATGGTCATCCAGTTGGCTCCCGCGCTAAACGCCTGTTGAGCGAGCGTTTCACCGGCGTCGGCAACTTTCCAGTCAGCGACGATGATTTTGTTCGGGCACTGTTCACGCAAGGCTCTCACCGCGCCAAGCCCTTCGTTTAAGCAGAGAATGGTGCCCGCTTCGACGATATCGACGCTGTCTTTTAACAGCGTCACGTCGCGCTGTGCGGCTTCAAGCGATGAGTGGTCGAGGGCCAGTTGTAGAAAAGGTTGGCTCATAAATGATGCTCCTTGATACGGACGTGATAGCCCTGAATTGCGGCAATTAAATGTTGATAGCGTTGATATTTTTGTTGGTAATGCTGATGTGCGGTCATGTCCGGTAGCAGTGTGCGTACCGGATGCTGCAAGCTGCGCTGGGCTTCATTGAAATTGCGATAAACCCCCGTACCGACGCGGGCGGCAAGCGCCGCGCCAAAACATCCGGTTTCTTCTACCTGCGGCAGTTCAATGCGTAAGCCGCTGACATCTGCCAGCATTTGCATCCAGACATCAGAATGCGCAGGGCCACCAGTGACGCGAAGGGTATGCACATCGGTAAAACGTTCACGCATCCGGTTGAGATGCGTCATGTGACTGAACACCACACCTTCATAAATGGCCTGTAACAGATGTGCGCGGGTGTGTATCGCCTGCATACCGTAGAAACCGCTGGTCATCTCGAGTCCGGCGTTGCTGCCGTACAGGAATGGCAGAAAAAAGAGAGTGCCATCGGCTTTTGGCAAGCTGGCAACGGCCTGGTTGATTTCATCAAATGAGATTCCTCCCCACTGCGCGGTAAACCATTCGAGATTGCCGGAGGAGGTCGGGCTGGCTTCGTGAACGATGAACTCACCGTCGTTGACGTAGCGGCCATAGACATACGGATGCGCTTCGCCGTCACGCAGACCTGATGTAATACCGCTGGTCACCGCCCAGGTCCCCATCACCGTATTGAGGGTGAATTCGTCTTCGATTCCGGCGCAGAGTGCGGTGGAAACCACATCAAACAGACCGCCGACAACGGGCGTACCCGCTTCCAGACCGGTCAATTCGGCTGTCTGAGCGGTGATTTCCCCGCAAATTTCGGCTGAACCGACAACAGGCGGCAGGGCGTGATTGATTTCACTGATCCCCAGCCAGTCGGTGAGGCGTGGGTCATATTGCCCGCTGCTCATGTTGTAGAGATTGGACTCCGAAATATTGCTCTCTTCGCAGCCTTTTACGCCGGTTAAACACCAGCGCAGGTAGTCATGTGTCATCATCACGCAGCCAATTTGTGCATAGCGTTCTGGTTCGTGCTCTTTCAGCCAACGTAGCAGCGACACAGGATGCCCGGTCCACAGCGTTTGTCGGGTCAGTGGGTAGAGCTTTTCCGGTACGTCTTCTTCCTGCCAGCGACGAACGATTGCCATCGCCCGGCGGTCAGAGGATAAAATGGCGTTACCGAGCGGGTTGTTATTTTTATCTAGTAGAAACAATCCCTTACCTTGTGCCGAAATGCCGATGCCGACAATTTGAGCACCACTGACACCGGTATTTGCAAGCAGATCGCGAATGACGGAAGTGCAGCATTGCCACAGTTCTGCCATATCGCGCTCTACCCAACCTGGCTGCGGGCTTAATGCGCACAGCGGCAGGCGCTGCACGCCCGCCTCCCGGCCTTCGCGGTCATACAGTCCGGCTTTTAGCCAGCTACCGCCACAATCTAACCCCAGCCAGTATTGCGTCATGGTTTATTGCACCTCATCCACGGCTTTCAGCAGATCAGCACCCTGCGGAACATCTTTAACAAACATGTCGCGGATCTGAGTACCCAGGGCGTCGCTAAAGGCTTTGCGGTCAAGATCGGTGATGACTTCTACACCGGCGTCTTTCATACCGTCGATGATTTTTTGCTGATCTTCAGCAACCAGTTTGCGCTGGTAGCTACCCGCTTCTTGCGCGGAGGAGACCAGAGCTTCCTGCATCTGCGGGCTTAAGCCATCAAACTTCGCTTTGTTGATCACCACCAGAAGCGGTGAATAAGCGTGATGTGTCAGGGAAAGGTGCTTTTGTACTTCGTAAAATTTTGCTGACCAGACGACGTTGATCGGATGCTCTTGCGCATCGATGGTGCGAGTTTCCAGGCCGGTATAGACTTCAGCAAATGGCATCGGGATTGGGTTGGCACCGAACACTTTAAATGCGGCGATATTCATCGGGCTGTTGTTGGTGCGAATCTTCAGTCCTTTCAGGTCTGCAGGGGTTTTTACCGGCGCGCGAGAGTTAGTCACATCACGCCAGCCGTTTTCCCAGTACGCCAGTACTTTCAGTCCTTTGCCTTCGAGGGAGGCTTTCAACTCGTCGCCCACTTTGCCATCGAGGGTTTTATGCGCGTGGGCGGTATCGCGGAACAGGAAAGGTACATCCAGCAGGTTTATCACGGGTGAGAGTCCCGCAAAGTTATTCGAGCCGGACATCTCCATATCAATGGTGCCACCGCGCACACCACTGATCATCGCCTGTGCATTGCCGAGGGTACTGTCCGGGAACAGTTTTAATTTCAGCTCACCTTTGGTTTTCTCTTGCAATAATTCATTGAATTTTTTTGCCGCAATATGTTGCGAATCGGTTTGTGATGTTTCATAACCGAAACGTAATGATTGTGCCGCCAGAGAAGATGTACTGAATGTAGCCACTCCAGCAATTAATAAAGCGTAGGTTACAGAACGTAATTTCATAATATTTTCCTTTTAGCTCATCCATTTTAGTGGGGCGGTAATTAATTCTGGGATAAAAATAAATAATGCTAACAACATGAATAAAACCATGACGTAAGGCGCAACGCCTTTTACAGCATCGTCAAATTTAAGCTTCGCAACACCGCATATGACGTTAAGTACGTTACCAACCGGGGGCGTAATTAGCGAAATTGAGCAGTTAATAATAAACATAATGCCAAAATAGACAGGATCTATTCCCGCTTCTTTTACTAATGGCATTAATACCGGCGTAAGAATTAATACGGTAGGAGTTAAATCCATGACTGTACTGATCACCATAATGGCGAGCATAATTACGATGAATAATAAGCGAGGCGAGTCAACCAACGGTTGTAATAACTCCGATACCATCATCGGCAGTTCAGCAATGGTGATTAGCCATGCGGATACCGCAGCGGAAGCCACCAGGAACATCACCACGGAAGTGGTTTTCGCCGCGTTAACCAAAACATGGTAAAGCGTGGCGAACGTCATTTCGCGATAGACCACCACCGAGACAAACAAGGCGTAGAATGCCGCAACCGCGCCAGCTTCTGTTGGTGTGAATAATCCCGAACGGAAACCGCCAATAATAATTATTGGCAAAAAGAGCGCCCAAATACCGGAAACTAAAGATTGCCAGACTTCCCGCAGCGAGGCTTTCGGCTGGCAAGGCAGGTTTAGCCGTTTTGCCTGCCACCACCAGGTAATCATCAGCGTGATGCCTATCATGATGCCCGGCGCAATGCCAGCCATAAACAGTTTGCTGATGGATAACCCACTGGAGACACCGAAGATAATGAGTGGAATAGATGGCGGAATAATGGCCGCGATAATACCGCCCGATCCGATAAGCCCGGCGGCGCGGTTTACCGGATAGTTGGCCTGACGCATCATCGGCACCAACAGTGCCGCGACGGCAGCGGTATCGGCAACCGCAGAACCAGAAAGGCTTGCCATGATCATCGCAGCAAGAACGCCGACGTAACCCAGACCTCCCGGTCTGTGGCCTACCAGTTTCATCGGCAAGTCGACAATACGTTGCGACAGGCCGCCCGCGTTCATGATCTCACCCGCCAGTACAAAGAAGGGGATGGCTAACAGGGAGAAGCTGTCTGCACCATTGACCAGTGTTTGCGCCAGAATTTGCACATCAAAGATATCCATCCAGAACATCAATGAAATGCCACACAGTAATAATGCCCAGGCGATGGGAATACCAATGGCGATAGCCCCTAACAAACTGACAATAAATATAAGGATTGTCATCGTCAGGCTCCTTGTTGGTTTCGGCTGGGGGCACTTGTTAACTGCCGGTATAAATGGCGCAATTCCAGCAATGCGATAATCAGGCTAGTGGGGATTGCGGCGGCATACATTAAGCCAACAGGTACGCCGAGAATGGGCGATAAGTTACTCCAGTCTTGCGCTGTTTTTTCTATTGCCCCCCAGGCCAGGCCCAGGCAAAGCAATAAAATAAGCGTATGGGTTAGCAGCGAAACACGTTGTTGATTAGTGGGTGAGAGTTTTTCGACTAAGAAAGTAACCTGTACATGGCTGTTGTCCATAAACGCCACGATAGCGCCAATAAATGTTAACCAGACAAATAAAAGTCGGGATAATTCATCAATCGATAATATGCTTGTGTGAAATCCATATCGAAGAATTATATTAATAAAAATAATACAAGACAGTATTGCGATGATGACCGCAAGAATGCCTTCGAGTATCCGTTTCATAACGAGTCCTTCTTGTTATGTCATATGTTTTCATTAATTAATGTTGTAGGTATTCGTAATAATTATTGGAAACGACTAATTAGAGATTTAATGCGATATATGAGTGAAACGATTTAACGACATTCATTCATAGAGTGAATGCCGTTACGTAATATTTCGATACGGTGATGAACATCAGCAGTAGCATGGATTTCTAATAACTTGATGCCAGAAAATTGCAATGTTGATGGTTCTGCCACATTAAATAACTCGCTAACATGTTTTGTGGTCATCAGGCTTTGCGGGCAGAAAGGAGCGAATGGCGCGTGTAAGTCTTGCCATTCACCATATTCTCCGTTGAGTGTGGTTCCTGAGAACATCAGCGCACCGAGTTTCCCGGCCTGTTTTGCCATCAGGGCATGGGTAAGCGGTAATGTGGTATTGCGTCCTTCAATGGCCGAACGTGCCCAGTTGATACAGACGCTGATGTCATAATCAGCAATGACATCCAGAACATTTTCTAACGGCAAAAAACCTTTACGCGGAGCGGGGGAGGTCATGGCGTCGCAGTGTTCCAGCACCAGTTTGCACGGCCAGTCCCAGTTGGCGATTTCTTTCAACGAGCGGGCAAAAGCGTCTGTCGCTTGCATAACATTGGGATTGGTTGCTAATGGTGCAGCCTGGATCTCAAGTGCGAGCACTTTATTAGCCGGTAATGAGTTGATTTTATTGAACAGGTGGCGGTAGTACGCCACGCACGCCTTGCGTTGTTCTTCGTCGCTGGAGGCGAGACCAAAACCGTTGTTTTCGCTGCGGCGACGCATGGTTTCCATTACTGCGGTGACGACAAATTGCCAACTCTCTGGCGTATGACGGAGTAACCATTGATCGCCAAGAGGATGGAAATTTTCCAGGCAGGGTTGTTCCAGACCGCGAATATCAGGGGTCTCTGATAATTGTCGCCAGAATTCCTTCTCTTCCTCTTCACTTCTTTGGTGAAAAGAAGGTGCACAGGGATACGCGCCGATAATATAACCGGCATTATTCGCTTTCATTTTGTGCTCCAGTAATAACTTTTTTATAAAGCAGAGAGGGCTACTTTAACCACGATTTTCCGTATTGCCGCTGGGGCATTTTTATTACATGCCGGGCGGTGAACATCCTGCGGGAAGAAAATAGCGTAACTACCCGGTATCATTTCGATAAATGACTCATGCTCACTGTCGTGATAAAAAATAATATCGCGCTGTTCTAATAGATATTCGCTGACTTTATTATTTCCGGTATCAATGGCTACACCTATTTTCTCTTCGCCCCGCGCCAGGAACTGAATGTCCAAATAGCGACGATGAACTTCAGGGCGGTTTTCTACTGCTTCGCGAGTGGTTAAATCGATAATCTGCGCATAAATATTTTTACCGTCGATTTCAACAACGCCCGGTTCCAGAGCATTGAAATTGGTGGTGCGCAGAAAACCGAGTGCCTTTTCGATGGCAGCGGGTAAAAGGCACGGATTAGGCTGCGTGATATGTCCAAATATCATGGTCTGTCTCCTTATAACGCCTGGATTTTTGCCCACACGCTGTCATCAACCGTGATGCCGTTACGGCGGTTTTCTGCCAGCAGGGTGGTAAATTCGTGGCCTGGTAAACGAATTGCCTGGTTTTCGTCAGCACGCTCGGCGGTGGTAACGTAATCCATGATGCGTTGCAATTTGGCGTCGCGGGTGGTGCCGTCGATCAGTTTGTCCACTTCGATGGCGATGAAGATTTGTGAGATACCGTATTCGTCGCTGTTATCTTCGGTTACTTCGGCAACGGAGGCACCGTCGGAAAGCAGAGTGGCGATCATATCCAGCACAATCGACATACCGGACCCTTTCCAGTAACCCATCGGTAAAATGCGGCGATTTTTCTCGATTATGCCAGGTTCTTTAGTCAGATTGCCTTCATCGTCAAAGCCACCATCAACCGGTAACTGACGACCCGCCAGACGGTTAACCTCTAACATGCCGTAGGAGAACATCGACATCGACATATCGACCATGGTGATCGGCGTGGAAGGAATGGCGACGATTAATGGGTTGGTGCCAATACGACACTCTTTCGCACCCCACGGTGGCATCACCGCGATAGAGTTGGTCCAGCAGATGCCGATATAGCCTTTTTCCGCTGCCTGCCAGCCGTAGCTGCCTCCGCGCATCCAGTGGTTGGCATTGCGTAACGCTACCAGACCAATCCCATGATGTGCAGCCAGTTCAATGGCGCGATCCATCATCTTTTTCGCCGTCAGGTTACCGATTGAGCGCTGGGCATCCCACTGCTCAATTGCCCCAAGGCTGGTGATACGTTTGGCCCCGGCGTCAGGGATGATATCGCCATTATCCAGTTGTTGGATAAAACGCGGGAAACGGTTAACGCCGTGAGAATAAACGCCGGATTCGGTGGTGCGGGCAAACATTTCTGCACAGGCATCGGCGGTTTCGCTGTCAACGCCGCGTGAAACTAATACCCGGTTAAAGGCTGCTTTTAACTGCTCAAATGTCACTTTCATCCCTGGTTTCCTTGTTTTTTTGAACGCTTTTTTAGCTTAAAATTCCACTATGCGAAATTTGATTTCAAATATATCGATCACTTTTTAACAAAGCAATCTGATTGATGATTTTCAAAAATCATAAAAATCAAAAAGTTATAATTTATCTGTTGAGATCGTGAACTGCGACACACTTTGCGCTACCATCAGGGCGCGCCAAAAAGGGGAGGTAAGCGATGGGAAAAAAAGAGCACGAGATAGCGCAGGATAAAGAGCGGCCTGCCGGAAGTCAGAGCTTGTTTCGGGGGTTGATGTTGATTGAGATCCTGAGCAACTACCCAAACGGTTGTCCGCTGGCGCATCTCTCGGAATTGGCTGGACTGAATAAAAGCACCGTCCATCGCTTATTGCAGGGGTTACAGTCCTGTGGCTATGTGACCACCGCGCCCGCAGCAGGCAGCTATCGCCTGACGACCAAATTTATTGCTGTCGGGCAAAAGGCGCTGTCATCGCTAAATATCATTCATATTGCTGCGCCGCATCTTGAGACGCTGAACATCGCCACCGGTGAAACGATTAACTTCTCCAGCCGCGAAGATGATCACGCGATCTTGATTTATAAACTCGAACCTACCACCGGTATGCTGCGAACCCGCGCCTATATCGGTCAGCATATGCCGCTCTACTGCTCTGCGATGGGTAAGATCTATATGGCATTTGGTCACCAGGATTACGTGAAATCGTATTGGGAAAGCCATCTGAATGAGATCCAGCCGCTAACCCGCAATACCATTACCGATTTGCCCGCGATGTTTGACGAACTGGCGCAGATTCGTGAAAGTGGAGTGGCGATGGACAGAGAAGAGAATGAACTCGGTGTTTCCTGTGTTGCTGCACCAGTATTTGATATTCACGGACGGGTGCCGTATGCCGTATCTATCTCTCTTTCTACGTCGCGTCTGAAACAGGTGGGGGAGAAGAATCTCCTGAAACCACTGCGTGAAACTGCCCAAGCTATCTCCAATGAGCTGGGATTTACCGTCCGGGAGCAGGGCGTGATCACATAATATCCGGGATAAGTGACAAAACTGTAACAATCCCTTTGTTGGATCAAAGCAATAATGGCGCGCTTTCTGGCACGCTGCGGTTTTAGTGCAAAGGAGTGATCATGAACCGGTTTATTATTGCGGATGCGACGAAATGTATCGGTTGCCGTACCTGTGAAGTGGCCTGCGCAGTGTCGCATCAGGAGAATCAGGATTGCGCTGCGTTGTCACCAGGCGAGTTTATTTCGCGTATTCGTGTCATCAAAGACCATACCTGTACCACGGCAGTAGCCTGTCATCAGTGTGAAGATGCGCCGTGCGCGAATGTCTGCCCTGTGGACGCGATTCGCCGCGAACATGGACATATCTTCGTGGAACAATCACGTTGTATTGGCTGTAAAAGCTGTATGCTGGCATGTCCGTTTGGTGCGATGGAAGTCGTTTCATCGCGCGCAAAGGCGAGGGCGATTAAGTGCGATCTCTGCTGGCATCGGGCGACGGGACCGGCTTGTGTTGAAGCCTGCCCGACACAGGCGTTGCAATGTATGGATGTCGAGAAAATCCAGCGTCAACGACTACAGCAGCAACCTGTTTGAGACGTTATTCCGGCGCTTCTCAACGCCGGAATAACGTATTAATCAGAGGGTTGGCAAAGCGCGCTTTGTTTATGCCGGATACAGCCTGAACACCTTATTCGGCCTACAAAATCACACAAATTCAATATGTTGTATAATTCGTGTGGGTCTGATAAGCGTAGCGAATCAGGCTATTTTGCGTTTGCCATCAGTCTCATTAATGGCTTTCAACCCAGGCGCGTTCAATCTCTTCCGCCAGAATCTTCACACCCGCCTCAATTTTTTCCGGTTCCGGCACGTAATTCATGCGCATACATTGATGCGTGTGTGGCCACGGTTTATCCAGTCCGGGGAAGAAATTATGCCCCGGCACCATCAGTACACCGCGCGCTTTCAGGCGCTGATAAAGCTGCTCGGTGGTAATCGGCAAATCCTTAAACCATAGCCAGAGGAAGATTGCCCCTTCAGGTTTATGAATCAGGCAGCGATCTTCCGGTAAATAGCGGCGAATGATGGCGATAGTTTCCTGAACACGCTGGTAGTAAAACGGTTTAATCACCGTTTCTGACAGGCGCAGCAGGTCGTTACGCTTAATCATTTCACACATCATTGCCGGGCCAATACCGCCAGGTGCGAGGCTGATAATGCCGTTCATATTGGTGATGGCGGTAATGATTTTTTCATTGGCGATGATAATGCCGCAGCGCGAACCCGGCAGACCCAGCTTGGAAAGGCTCATGCACAGCACGATATTCGGATTCCACAGCGGGCGCGCTTCGCTGAAGATGATGCCAGGGAACGGGACGCCATAAGCGTTATCAATCACCAGCGGAATGCCGTGCTGATTTGCCAGCGCATCTAGTTTCAGCAACTCTTCATCGGTTATTACATTACCTGTTGGGTTCGTCGGTCGGGAGACGCAAATCATCCCCGTTTCTTCGCCAATGTGCAGATGCTCAAAATCGACGTGATATTTAAACTGACCTTCTGGCAGCAGTTCAATATTTGGGCGCGCAGAAACGAACAGATCTTCTTCCAGTCCGGCGTCCGCGTAGCCAATGTATTCCGGAGCCAGCGGGAACAGCACTTTTTTGATCCGTCCATCGGCACGGCGTCCGGCAAACAGATTAAATAAGTAGAAAAACGCGCTCTGGCTGCCATTTGTTAGTGCAATATTCTGTGGTTCGATATCCCAACTTAGTTTCTCACGTAGCATCCCGGCAAGTAGCGACAGTAGCTCCGTCTTTCCTTGTGGGCCGTCGTAATTGCATAGCGCATCCGTTGCTTTACCGCTTTCCAGCATGTCGGACAGCAGTGTCTGGAAGTAGTCCTGCATTTCCGGGATCTGCGCCGGGTTTCCGCCGCCGAGCATAATTGCGCCGGGTGTGCGTAAACCGTCGTTTAGATCTTCCATCAGCAGTGTAATGCCGGAGTGGCGGGTAAATTTGTCACCAAAAAGGGAGAATGTCATAGCGGGATATCATTCGAACTCTGAAGCAAGGAAAGTAACAATAACGCTACATTTGCCAGGGTGCAAATCGGGCTTCTGCAAGAGGTTGGCGTGTTATGCTGAGTTTTTTATTTATGCTGGCATTTTATACTAAAATGTGGCTTCCCGGCATACTGCAAGCGGGAAGCCGGAAAAGTTACGGTTGCCCCGCCCAGACGACCATCACTTTATCGTCGCCGTATTGACGGACGAATCCATAACCTTGTTTCAGTGACAATGCGGTGTGTTTACCCGCACCAATGGCTGGATGCCGTGCGCGGAACTGGCCGATGCGTTGCCAGTGCGCAACGCTGGCGGCAGATTTACCGCTAACATCCTGCCAGTTCATATCCGAACGTGTGCCTTGCAGCGGATCAGAACCAGTGGCACCGAATGGACGCGAGGACTCATCGCCATAAAAGATTTGTACCGCACCTGGCGCCAGTAACAATAACTCTGCGGCTTTATCGCCCCCTTCGCGGAACAAGCGGGTATCGTGTGAGGAGAGGTAGCTCAGCACGTTGAAATCCTGTAGTTTCTCTGCCATTTGCTGCCAGGTCGTATCCATCTGCGCCAGGCAACCGACCGCTTTCGCTGCCTGCTCCTGATAATCGAAATTGATCATCGCGTCGAAGCCGTGGTGATAGTAGTCACTTTTCATCACGCCGTGACCCCAGGCTTCGCCAGTCATCCAGAAAGGATTGTCATCTAACGCTTTTCCAGGGTTAGCGCTCTTCCACTCTTTCAGGGCGGCGCTGGCCTGGGTTTTCAGTTGCTGCCAGGCTGGCAACTCAACATGTTTGGCGGTATCGACCCGAAAACCATCAATACCGTAGTCGTGAACCCATTGGCTTAACCAGTGGGTTAAATAATCGCGAGGGGTAAAGCCGTCGACAGATTTTGCGTGAGTATCCGGTTTGTTTTTATAGAACACCGGCAGACCAGAAGCAGTGGTAGATTCTGTTTTGATATCCGGCAAAAAGGCCAACGACATGGTGAGATCGTCGAATCCTGGATTGTCGTAATCACCGATATCCGTTCTGATCCAGTTTTTTCCCCACCATTTATCCCAGCCAGCTTTGTCGCTGAAATTAATGTAATCGTTGAAGCTATGCCAGGTTTGCCCGGCTGCGGGTTTCCAGTCGCTCCAGCGGTTGCCCAGCGTTTTTTGTAACTCGTCGCCGGAAAGATACAATGCGCCAAACTGATACTCCTGCATATCCGCCAGCGTGGCATAGCCGGTATGGTTCATCACCACATCAAAGAGAATACGGATACCTCGCTGGTGCGCGCCATCAACCAATGCTTGCAGATCGGCTTCGTTGCCCATATTGGCATCAAGATTCGTCCAGTCCTGGGTGTAGTAACCGTGGTAGGCATAATGCGGGAAATCGCCTTTTGTACCGCCGCCAACCCAGCCATGAATTTGCTCAAAGGGGGCGCTGATCCACAGGGCATTGACGCCCAGTTGCTGGAGATAATCCAGTCTGTTGGTCAGGCCACGTAAATCTCCGCCGTGAAAAGTACCAATTTCCTCCATGCCATCTTTATGACGACCATAGCTCTGGTCGTTGCTGGGATCACCGTTTTCGAAACGGTCTGTCAGCACAAAGTAAACCGTGGCGTTATGCCAGTTGAAGGGGGCGGACGTGTCGGTTTCTGCCCGTTCCAGCAGCAGCAAGCCATTACTGGTGGCGGCAGGTTGTAACGTTATTTGACCGTTCTTCACCGTCGCGATTTGTTGGCTGTAATAATCACGGATTACCGTACCTTCCGGGAAGGTAGCGCTGACATTAAGCGTCAATGGCTGTCCATCCCATTTTGGGCATTCATGGATCTGGTTTGCTATTGGTTCGGCAGTGTTTTGGATCGAAATCATCAATGTTGGCGTGCCGGAGCGGGTGTCTATTTGCAGCTTATATTCACCATCTCTGAACAATCGCCATTGTGGCGGTGTGTTGTTACAAGGTTGCAGAGAAAGCATCTGATTGAGTTTTATTGTATTCGCAGGCTGCCAGCATTGTTGATTAAAATTCAGCGTCAACGAACGCGTACCTTTGGTCAGCGGTGCGTGGCTGACGAATGTTCCTGTGCTCTCTTCAGTAAAGGTGGGAAATCCCTGAGAAGTCCAGCCAGCGGCAACGGCAAAGCCGGGAATGAGTGTCAGAAAACAGACGGCAAGTTTCATAACGGATGAGTCCTTGTTGCTGCGAATTTCACCAGTTTGCCAGTGATAATACTGGTAAAACTCCTCCCTGATGAGGATTGCGCCAGGATGAGACGAAAGGGGGAGTATTTCACCTGAGATTTAAGCTTATTTTTTGCGATAACCCCCACATTTTCTGCGATTTAGCACCAATCTGAACCATTACCGCGTGACATAGTTTCAGATTTGGACTATTCCTTGGGGTGCTCTTGGCCGCTATTTTTGATATGATTTGAGATTCAACTCTCAAATTTGGGAAAAATATTGCTCTAAATAATTCGAGTTGCAGGACAAAACACCGATGGTGTTTTGAACAGCGTTTGCGCAGTACATGCAACTTGAACTATGACGAGTATAAGGTGTTTGAATGATTAAATCCGATCAGGAGACCTGATGATTTTGACTCCCATACGACGATATGGGGCGATGATTCTTATGTTACTCACTCTGGTGTTTTCGAGTGAGGTGTTAGCGAAGACGCATACAACAACAGCGAGTCAGAAGTCCCATTTAACTAAAGCTAGTAATAAACAGGTAAGCAGTAAACAAGAGTATTCTCGCAATAGTGCAAAGAGCAGTTCACTTCCTGATTTGCGAAAATACCCTTCCGGAACACCAAGAAAAAAAGCGTTTCTCCGGACCGTGATGCCCTATATTACCAGCCAAAATGCTGCCATTACGGCGGAACGTAACTGGCTGATTTCAAAACAATACCAGGGACAATGGTCACCTGCAGAGCGTGCGCGTTTGCAAGATATCGCCAAACGCTACAAGGTGAAGTGGTCTGGTAATACGCGAAAAATCCCGTGGAATACGCTGCTTGAACGTGTAGATATTATTCCTACCAGCATGGTGGCGACGATGGCTGCGGCAGAAAGCGGTTGGGGTACGTCAAAACTGGCGCGTAGCAACAACAACCTGTTCGGCATGAAATGCATGAAAGGGCGTTGCACCAATGCACCGGGTAAAGTGAAGGGATACTCACAATTTAGTTCTGTCAAAGAATCGGTGAGCGCCTATGTCACTAACCTGAATACGCACCCGGCTTACGCTTCGTTCCGTAAATCGCGCGCGCAGTTGCGTAAAGCGGATCAGGAAGTTACCGCTACAGCGATGATTCATAAGCTGAAAGGTTATTCAACGAAAGGGCAGAGTTATAACAACTACCTGTTCGCGATGTACCAGGATAACCAGCGGTTAATCGCCGCACATATGTAATTGCATTCCTTTCAGCCTTATCCGACTTGTTGGTCGGATAAGGCTTTTGCTCTGCGTCAGGTGGCTGTGCAACATTGCCTGATGCGACGTTAACGCTTCTCATGATGCCTGACCGCTTTTTCACTCTCGCTACAGCATTACCTCGCTATTTACATCGCGATACTCTTTAGGCGTCGTGTCATACGCTTTTTTAAATACAGAGTAGAAATATTGCAGCGATGGATAACCGCACATTTGCGATATCTCGTTGATCGACAAGGTAGTAGAAATCAGCAGGCTGCGCGCTTTCTCCAGCTTCTCGGCATGAATCATGGCGTGAATGGTTTCACCCACCTCTTCTTTAAAACGCTTCTCAAGATTGGAGCGCGATATGCCAACTGCATCGAGTACCTGATCCACTTTTATGCCTTTGCAGGCGTGATTGCGGATGTAATGCATGGCCTGAATAACAGCGGGGTCGGTCAGCGAACGGTAATCCGTAGAGCGCCGTTCAATAACGCGTACAGGCGGAACCAGAATCCGCTGCAACGGCATCTTTTCTTTATCTAATAACCGATGCAGAAGTTTTGCCGCCTGATAGCCCATTTGCCGCGCGCCCTGGGCGACAGAAGAGAGGGCGACACGCGAAAGATAACGGGTCAGTTCTTCGTTATCGATGCCAATCACGCATAATTTTTCCGGTACGGGAATATGCAAATGCTCGCATACTTGCAGAATATGCCGCGCTCTGGCGTCAGTGACGGCAATAATCCCTGTTTGCGGTGGTAGCGTTTGTAGCCAGTCGGCCAGTCGGTTTTGCGCGTGCTGCCAGTTCTCTGGCGCGGTTTCCAGCCCCTGATAAACGACTCCGCGGTACTTTTCCTCAGCAACAAGCTGGCGAAACGCATATTCGCGTTCGGCTGCCCAACGTTTGCCGCTAGATTCCGGCAAACCGTAAAAAGCAAAGCGGTTAACGCCTTTCTCTTTTAAATGCAAAAATGCGCTTTCAACCAGCGCATAGTTATCGGTGGCAATGTAATGTACGGGTGGGTAACTTTCTGCCAGGTGATACGAACCACCAACTCCGACAATAGGGACGTCGACATCAGCCAGCGCCTGCTCGATTTGTGTATCATCGAAGTCGGCTATGACGCCATCTCCTAACCAGTCCTTGATTTTGTCAATGCGGGCGCGGAAATCTTCTTCAATGAAAATATCCCATTCCGATTGTGACGCCTGTAAATATTCCCCTACGCCTTCTACTACCTGACGATCATAGGCTTTATTAGCATTGAACAGTAATGTGATGCGGTGACGTTTAGTAAACATGGTTCTTTTCCTGCTGAATCATGCAAAAAACTCAAAACCGGCAATAAGTTACCGGCTTTGAGAAAATTTTTATCAAAATCAGGAACGGCGTTTGGTTGCGGAGTCCATCCATACTGCCAGCAACAGAATCGCACCTTTGACGATATACTGCCAGAAGGTTGGTACATCCATCATACTCATGCCGTTATCCAGTGAAGCCATGATGAATGCCCCCATTACTGCTCCGGCAACACTCCCCACACCACCTGCCAGACTAGTACCGCCAATCACGCAGGCTGCAATCGCGTCCAGCTCAGCGATATTACCCGCAGAAGGTGAACCAGCGCCAAGCCGCGAACTAAGAATTAACCCGGCGATGGCCACCATCAAACCGTTGATAGCAAATACGGCAAGTTTGGTGCGTTCAACGTTAATTCCAGAGAGTCGCGCGGCTTCCAGATTGCCACCGATAGCGTAAATGCGTCTCCCAAAAGCTGTTCGTGTTGCCATAAACATTCCTCCGAGCAACAGCAACGTCAGCAGCAGAACAGGTGTGGGAACGCCACGGTAATCATTCAGCAGCCAGATTGCACCTAAAACGATAATGGCGGTTAATGCCTGGCGACCGACTACTGCTGTAGATGCCGGGGACTGCAAACCCAAAGCCTGACGGCGCATTCTTCCGCGCCACTGCCAGCCGACAAAAGCCATTAAGCCAAGCGCGCCGATGATGAAACCGGTGCTGGCTGGTAGATAGCTTTGCCCAATTTGTGACATCGCGGCGCTGGTGGGTGAAACGGTCGTACCATTGGTGATGCCAATAAGGATGCCGCGAAATGCCAACATGCCCGCCAGGGTGACAATAAAAGAAGGTACTTTGCGATAAGCTACCCACCAACCATTCCAGGCACCGAGAAGCAGCCCCAGTACTAACGTAACAATGATGGTGAGTGGCAGCGGCCAGCCTAACCAGACGTCACAGATAGCGGCGACGCCACCTAGCAACCCCATCATGGAACCGACCGAGAGGTCGATTTCAGCGGAAATAATGACGAACACCATCCCTACTGCGAGGATGCCAGTAATCGCGGTCTGACGGAGCAAGTTGGATACGTTACGGGCGCTTAAATAGGCACCGTCAGTAGTCCAGGTAAAGAACAGCATGATGGCGATGATTGCAGCAATCATCACGAAGACTTGTAAATTCAGTGATTTCAGCACAGAGAAGCCACCGGATGTCGGTACGGCTAATTTCACTTCAGACGGATTGCTTTTCGACATGATGTTCGCTCCTCAATGCGGCTTCCATCACCTGTTCCTGAGTCAGGTTATGATTTATCAGGTTGGCTTTTAGTTTTCCTTCATGCATCACCAGTACACGATCGCTAAGACCAAGCACTTCAGGTAATTCAGAAGAGATGACAATAACGGCGATGCCTTGCTGGACGAGTTGGTTAATTAATTTGTAGATCTCGTATTTCGCGCCAATATCGATACCCCTGGTGGGTTCATCAAGAATGAGAATACGCGGGTTGAGCAACAGACAGCGTGCGAGGATCGCTTTTTGTTGATTGCCGCCGCTCAAACGTCCAATAGCAAGTTCCGGTGACGACGTTTTCACTTTGAGTTGCTGGATTGATTCCAGAATGCATTTTTGTTCTGCAGCATCATCAAGTTGGCTAATACCACTGGTAAATTTGTTGAGCGCGGCGAGGGTAATATTTTTGCCAACTGCCATTACCGGAACGATGCCATCGCGCTTTCTGTCTTCTGGCACCATCGCAATACCCTGAGCGATGGCTTGTTGGCAATTACGAATATCTACCTGTTCACCATCGATAAATATTTTCCCTTCCCACTGTCCGGGCCAGACGCCAAACAGACATTGGATGGTCTCGGTGCGCCCGGCGCCGACTAACCCTGCAATACCCAGTATTTCACCGCGTTTCAGAGAAAAAGAAACATCGTTAACCCGTTTAATATGACGATTAACCGGATGCCATGCCGTCAAGTGCTCAATGCGTAATATTTCATCACCAGTGGTATGTGGTTCGTTAGGGTAAAGTGCTGTTAATTCTCGCCCTACCATCATAGTGATAATATCGTCTTCGCTCATTCCGGTTGCATCGCGGGTTCCTATATGCTGACCATCGCGAATAACGCAAATCGTGTCGGAAATTGCTTTGACTTCGTTGAGTTTGTGCGAGATATAGATGCAGGCTATGCCGTGTTGTTGCAGATCGCGAATAATATCCAGTAAAACCGTAGTTTCCAGCTCGGTTAATGAGGCTGTCGGTTCATCGAGAATTAACAAACGTACCTGTTTATTTAGCGCCTTGGCAATTTCAACCAGTTGTTGTTGCCCAAGCCCTAAGTCGCCAACGCGGGTATCTGGTGAAATGGATAAACTGACTTGTGCTAATAGCTTCTGGCAGCGTAGCGTCATCAGGTCATAATCCATAATACCATTATGGGTTATTTCATTGCCCAGAAAGATATTTTCCAGCACGGTCAATTCTTTCACCAGCGCTAATTCCTGGTGAATGATGGCGATACCTTTTTGTTCGGTATCGCGAATATGGCTCGCCTGGATTACTTCACCTGCAAAAATAATTTCACCTTCATAACTACCAAAAGGATAAATTCCGCACAGCACTTTCATTAATGTTGATTTACCCGAACCGTTCTCACCACAGAGTGAGACGATTTCGCCAACGCTCAACCGCAAACTGACGTTATCAATTGCCTTCACCGTGCCAAAGGTTTTGGTAATGTTCTTCATTTCAAGTAGATAAGACATAACGACTCCACCTAAGCCAATCAATTCACGCGGCATGGAGAGAAATCACACCCCCGGCCAGCGCCGGGGAGGTAACGCTTAAAGCTCGCTCTCTTTGTGGAATCCGTCTTTAATTACCGTATCCTTGATGTTGTTTTTATTCACATCGATAGGTGTCAGCAGGCGGGATGGAACATCTTTCAAGCCATTATTTAACGTAGTATCTGCTTTCGGTTCCTGACCATTGCCCAACTCAACGGCAATTTCTGCCGCGGTATTTGCCAACAAAGTAATAGGTTTATACACCGTCATGGTTTGCGTTCCCGCGGCAATACGTTTAACTCCCGCGAGATCCGCATCCTGGCCGGAAATAGCCACTTTCCCTGATAAACCTTGCGCGCTTAATGCCTGAATTGCCCCACCGGCGGTAGCATCGTTTGAAGCGACAACTGCATCAATTTTGTTATTGTTAGCTGTCAGCGCGTTTTCCATAATTTTTAGCGCATTTTCTGGTAACCAGCCATCAACCCATTGGTCGCCAACGACTTTAATTTTTCCTGAATCAACATAAGGTTTTAATACTTTCATTTGCCCGGCGCGGAACAGTTTGGCGTTGTTATCGACCGGGGAGCCGCCCATCAGGAAATAATTTCCTTGCGGGACGATATCGACCAGGGCTTTTGCTTGCAGTTCACCGACTTTTTCGTTATCGAAAGAAATATAAAAATCGATATCCGCGTCGTTAATCATGCGATCGTAAGCTAATACTTTAATACCTTCTTGTTTGGCTTCTTTTACAACGTTACTTAATACCTGACCGTTATATGGAATAATGACGAGAACATCGACGCCCCGGTTAATCATGTTTTCAATCTGCGACATTTGGGTTTCTTCATTGCCATTTGCAGATTGCACGAATACTTTCGCACCGAGAGATTCCGCTTTTTTCACAAAGATATCACGATCTTTTTGCCAGCGCTCAAGACGGAGATCATCAATTGCCATTCCTATTTTGACTTCTTTGGCGTGCGCCGCGACGTTTGTAAGCAGGAGTGAGGTGCAAAGGGTGAGTAAAATATTCTTTATTTTCATGGTGTAGAGGCCTTCTTTTGTTAGAGGACAGCTTTAATAAGTAACAATCACCGCGATAAACGTAATCAATTTTTAGCAACTAAACAGGGGAAAACAATTACAGATTTTTATCTTTCGATTACGATTTTTGGTTTATTTCTTGATTTATGACAGAGATCTTACTTTTGTTGCTTAATTGTACTTGTTGCATTTTTCTCTTCGAGGAATTACCCAGTTTCATAATTCCATATTATTTTGCGAGCTAGCGCACACTTGTGAATTATCTCAATAGCAGTGTGAAATAACATAATTGAGCAACTGAAAGGGAGTGCCCAATATTACGACATCAACCATCACACGCGGCATTACCTGATTATGGAGTTCATTATGCAAGCCTATTTTGACCAGCTCGATCGCGTTCGTTACGAAGGTCCAAAATCCTCTAACCCGTTAGCATTCCGTCATTACAACCCCGACGAACTGGTGCTGGGCAAGCGTATGGAAGACCACTTGCGTTTTGCCGCCTGCTACTGGCATACCTTCTGCTGGAACGGAGCGGATATGTTTGGTGTAGGCGCGTTTAACCGTCCGTGGCAGCAACCTGGCGAGGCATTGGCACTGGCGAAGCGTAAAGCTGATGTCGCATTCGAGTTCTTCCACAAATTACATGTGCCATTTTATTGCTTCCATGACGTGGATGTTTCTCCGGAAGGCGCGTCGTTAAAAGAGTACATCAATAACTTTGCGCAAATGGTTGATGTGCTGGCTGGCAAACAAGAAGAGAGCGGTGTGAAATTGTTGTGGGGAACCGCTAACTGCTTTACTCATCCTCGCTATGGCGCGGGCGCGGCGACGAATCCAGATCCCGAAGTCTTTAGCTGGGCGGCAACTCAGGTTGTTACCGCGATGGAAGCGACGCATAAGTTGGGCGGTGAAAACTATGTATTGTGGGGCGGTCGTGAAGGTTATGAAACTTTACTGAATACTGACCTGCGTCAGGAACGTGAACAGCTTGGTCGCTTTATGCAGATGGTTGTTGAACATAAACATAAAATAGGCTTCCAGGGCACATTACTTATCGAACCGAAACCGCAAGAGCCGACTAAACATCAATATGACTACGATGCCGCGACGGTCTATGGCTTCCTGAAACAGTTTGGTCTCGAAAAAGAAATTAAACTGAATATTGAAGCTAACCACGCGACGCTGGCGGGTCACTCTTTCCACCATGAAATTGCCACCGCCATTGCGCTTGGTCTGTTCGGCTCAGTCGATGCTAACCGCGGCGACGCGCAGCTTGGCTGGGATACTGACCAGTTCCCGAACAGTGTGGAAGAGAACGCGCTGGTAATGTATGAAATCCTTAAAGCAGGCGGTTTCACGACCGGCGGTCTGAACTTTGATGCCAAAGTACGTCGTCAGAGTACTGATAAGTATGATCTGTTCTACGGTCATATTGGGGCGATGGATACGATGGCGTTGGCATTGAAAATTGCAGCACGCATGATTGAAGACGGCGAATTGGATAAACGCGTAGCGCAACGTTATTCCGGTTGGAATAGCGAACTGGGTCAGCAAATCCTGCAAGGCCAAATGTCACTGGTGGATTTAGCAAAATATGCTCAGGAACATAATCTGGCTCCGGTGCATCAGAGTGGACGCCAGGAGCAGTTGGAAAACCTGGTAAATCATTATCTGTTCGACAGATAACGGCTAATTGCGCAGTCTCAAGCCCGGTTATCGGTAGCGATACCGGGCATTTTTTTAAGGAACGATCGCTATGTATATCGGGATAGATCTTGGCACATCGGGCGTAAAAGTTATTTTGCTCAACGAGCAAGGTGAGGTGGTCGCTTCGCAAACGGAAAAACTGACCGTTTCGCGTCCGCATCCACTCTGGTCGGAGCAAGATCCGGAACAGTGGTGGCAGGTGACTGATCGCGCGATGAGAACCCTGGGTGAGCAGCATTCTCTGCGAGACGTTAAAGCATTGGGTATTGCCGGGCAAATGCACGGTGCAACTTTACTTGATGCTCAACAGCGGGTGCTACGTCCTGCCATTTTGTGGAACGACGGGCGCTGTGCAGAGGAGTGCGTTTTGCTGGAATCGCGAGTTCCGCAATCGCGGACGATTACCGGCAACCTTATGATGCCCGGATTTACTGCGCCTAAATTGCTGTGGGTTCAGCGGCATGAGCCGGAGATATTCCATCAAATCGACAAAGTATTATTACCGAAAGATTATTTGCGTCTGCGTATGACGGGGGAGTTTGTTAGTGATATGTCTGATGCGGCTGGCACCATGTGGTTGGATGTCGCAAAGCGAGATTGGAGTGATGTCATGCTGGAGGCTTGCCAGCTATCTCGTGATCAGATGCCAGCATTATACGAAGGCAGCGATATTACTGGCACTTTGCTACCCGAGGTTGCAAAAGCGTGGGGAATGGCGGCGGTGCCAGTTGTCGCGGGCGGCGGTGATAATGCGGCAGGTGCGATTGGTGTGGGTATGGTGGATGCCAACCAGGCAATGCTGTCGTTGGGAACTTCGGGGGTTTATTTTGCAGTAAGCGAAGGGTTCTTAAGCAAGCCGGAAAGTGCCGTACACAGCTTTTGTCATGCTTTACCGGAGCGTTGGCATTTAATGTCTGTAATGTTGAGTGCGGCATCGTGTCTGGACTGGGCGGTGAAATTAACCGGCATGGGTGATGTTCCCGCTTTAATTACTGCAGCGCAGCAGGCTAATGAGAGTGTCGATCCTGTCTGGTTTTTACCTTATCTTTCCGGCGAGCGTACGCCGCACAATAACCCACAGGCAAAGGGCGTTTTCTTCGGTCTGACCCATCAGCACGGCCCCGCGGAACTGGCGCGTGCCGTACTGGAAGGCGTGGGGTATGCGTTAGCCGATGGTATGGATGTCGTACATGCCTGCGGCATTCAACCGCAAAGTATTACATTGATTGGTGGTGGCGCACGTAGCGAGTACTGGCGCCAGATGCTGGCGGATATCAGTGGTCAGCAACTAGATTACCGCACAGGCGGCGATGTGGGGCCTGCATTGGGCGCAGCGAGGCTGGCTCAGATTGCGATGAATCCAGATAAATCACTCGCTGAACTGTTACCACAACTGCCGTTGGAACAGTCGCATCAGCCGGATGCACAACATTATGCTGCTTATCAGCCACGACGAGAAACTTTCCGTCGTCTCTATCAGCAACTTCTGCCGCTGATGACATAATATTTTCCCCTGTCTTATGTGACGGGGGATAATTCACAACTATGTATATTTATAATTTATTAATTTTTTATATGAATTTATTCTGAAAATCATTTGTTAATGGTGTTTTTCAGTTTTGTCTTTTGTTGGTTACTCGTAATGTATCGCAGGTAGATATGGAGATCGTTATGAAAACCTCAAAGACTGTGGCAAAACTATTATTTGTTATCGGGGCGCTGGTTTATCTGATAGGACTATGGATCTCATGCCCATTGTTAAGCGGCAAAGGCTATTTTCTTGGCGTGTTAATGACGGGGACTTTTGGCAACTATGCCTATCTGCGCGCAGAAAAACTTGGGCAACTGGATGAATTCTTTATTCGTGTCTGCCAGTTAGTTGCGTTAATCACTATCGGTCTTTTGTTTATCGGTGTTTTAAATGCGCCCATTAACGCGTATGAGATGGTGATCTATCCGCTCGCCTTTTTCGTCTGCTTGTTTGGTCAAATGCGCTTGTTCCGCACGGTATGATCGGCATAAAGCTCTTAATGATTCAGGAATGAAAGGAAATCTGTGATGGAAAACAAAATATCAACCTATTCTCCAGCATTCGGTATTGTGTCATGGATAGCTCTCGCAGGCGGTATCGTTACCTATCTGTTAGGGCTATGGAATGCAGAGATGCAGTTAAATGAAAAAGGGTATTATTTTGCCGTGTTGGTGTTAGGGCTGTTTTCGGCAGCTTCCTATCAAAAGACCGTTCGGGATAAATATGAAGGCATTCCTACTACGTCTATTTATTATATGACCTGCCTGGTGGTCTTTATCATCTCTGTCGCTTTACTGATGGTAGGTCTGTGGAATGCAACGTTATTACTTAGTGAAAAAGGTTTTTATGGATTGGCCTTCTTTTTAAGCTTGTTTGGTACGGTAGCGGTGCAGAAGAATATCCGTGATGCCGGAATCAACGCATCAAAAGAAACGATGACTGTGCAGGAAGAATATAGCGAATAACCCACGTAAGCCCGGTCACACTGACCGGGTTTTTACTTAACTCACTAATCTGTTTTTGTCGATTCGTTGCACCAGCACAGAAAGTAACAAACTTGCTGCCAGCGTCGCGCAAAAGATCCAAATAATATCCAGTATTGGCCAGTTTTTAAGCTCAATACCACCGGTACGCAGCGCATGGATAATCAACGCGTGGAATCCGTATATACCTAAAGAATGACGGGATATCAGCCCAAGCCCGCGAATAGTGTGCGTATCCAGAGTATTTTTTACCAGAGTCAGTAACGCGATTGCGCAGATAAAAACCATCGGTCCACAGTAAAGATACCAGGTATCGGCAAAGTTTCCGCGCCACTGTAATTCATATAATGTCCCACGAGAGATAATAAATACTCCCGCTATAAACAGTGCGGCGCTCATCCACGATAGAGATTTATGTTGTGTGTTCATCATCCCAATGGCGCGGCCCAGCATGCCATACAGGATGTAGTAAAAAGTATCGCCATTGATATATAAGTTAATTGGTAACCATTCAAAACCGTCGATCTTCTGGGGCACTGTGTTTGGGTTGGCGATGATGCCAATCACCACCATTAGCACCAGCAACATTTTACCGCTGATGTTTTTTACCTGAACCAGTGGCGAAACCAGATAAATCACCGCAATCGCGAAGAAAAACCATAAGTGATAAAACACCGGTTTTTGCAGCAGTTTTTTTAGCGATAACTCCACATTGATGGAGGTAAACAGCGCAATGTAGAGCAGTGCGACGACGCTATAAAACAGCAGACACAAGCCGATACGCAAGAAATGACGCGGTTGGGCGCTACGTTCGCCAAAAAAGAGATAGCCGGAAATCATGAAAAATAGCGGCACGCTGACACGAGAGGCCGAATTTAGAACATTCGCGATATCCCAGGTTACAGGGCTAACATTATGGGCATTGGTCACATACCAGGTAGTGGTATGAATCATCACCACCATTAAACAAGCTATCCCTCGCAGGTTATCAATCCAATAAATTTTGGGCTGCATCTGTGTCTCTGTATCTGGTTAAAAAAAGTCTGACCGATAAATCATTCGGCTGATGCACTGGAATAATCTGAGTTTGATCACTACATCTTAGAGATGCTTGAGAAAATTTATAAGATCCAGCCACTATACCGATATTAATAATAAGACTCACCTGCAAACCAGACGGTAATTTAACGATGATGAACTATTTCTTTCCGGCAATGACGCTCATTGTGTTAGTGGGATGTTCGGCACCACCACCCGAACAGAAAGCGCAACGGGTAAAGGTTGAACCGCTGCGTTCGTTGAATATGGAAATCTTGTGCAAGGATCAGGTGGCAAAACGTTATAACACTGGCGAGCAAAAAAACGACATCATCGCGTTTGAACAGTTCCAGGGGAGCTATGAAATGCGTGGTTATACCTTCAGGAAAGAACAGTTTGTCTGTTCTTTTGACGCGGATGGCCATTTTTTGCATCTTTCCATGCGTTAAGCGCAGCCTTTTTCCCGTTTCGTACTGTATATCTTCCATCCAGCGGGTATACTGATCCCTTCCTTTAAATCCACACGTATCCAGCACGAAATAATATGCAAAAGTTTGATACCAGGACCTTCCAGGGCTTGATCCTGACCTTACAGGATTACTGGGCTCGCCAGGGCTGCACCATTGTTCAACCATTGGACATGGAAGTCGGCGCGGGAACCTCTCACCCAATGACCTGTCTGCGCGCGCTGGGGCCAGAACCGATGGCGGCTGCTTATGTTCAGCCTTCTCGTCGCCCGACCGATGGTCGTTACGGCGAAAACCCCAACCGTTTACAGCACTACTATCAGTTCCAGGTGGTGATTAAGCCATCACCGGACAATATCCAGGAGCTGTACCTCGGTTCTCTGAAAGAGCTGGGCATGGATCCGACTATCCACGATATCCGTTTCGTGGAAGACAACTGGGAAAACCCGACGCTGGGTGCCTGGGGACTGGGCTGGGAAGTGTGGCTGAACGGCATGGAAGTAACGCAGTTCACTTACTTCCAGCAGGTTGGTGGTCTGGAGTGTAAACCGGTTACCGGTGAGATCACCTACGGTCTGGAACGTCTGGCGATGTATATTCAGGGCGTAGATAGCGTTTATGACCTGGTCTGGTGCGACGGCCCGCTGGGTAAAACCACCTACGGTGACGTCTTCCATCAGAACGAAGTGGAGCAATCCACCTACAACTTCGAATACGCGGATGTGGACTTCCTGTTCACCTGCTTCGAGCAGTACGAGAAAGAAGCACAGCAATTGCTGGCGCTGGAAAATCCGCTGCCGTTGCCAGCCTACGAACGTATTCTGAAAGCCGCCCACAGCTTCAACCTGCTGGATGCGCGTAAAGCCATCTCTGTCACCGAGCGTCAGCGTTACATTCTGCGCATTCGCACCCTGACCAAAGCAGTGGCAGAAGCATACTATGCTTCCCGTGAAGCCCTCGGCTTCCCGATGTGCAACAAAGACAAGTAAGAGGCGGCCATGTCTGAGAAAACTTTTCTGGTGGAAATTGGCACTGAAGAGCTGCCACCAAAAGCACTGCGCAGCCTGGCAGAGTCCTTTGCTGCGAACTTTACTGCGGAGCTGGATAACGCCGGTCTCGCACACGGTACTGTTGAATGGTTTGCTGCTCCGCGTCGTCTGGCGCTGAAAGTGGCTAACCTTGCGGAAGCACAACCTGATCGTGAAATCGAAAAACGTGGCCCGGCAATTGCCCAGGCATTTGACGCCGAAGGCAAACCGAGCAAAGCTGCAGAAGGTTGGGCGCGTGGTTGCGGGATCTCCGTTGACCAGGCTGAGCGTCTGACTACTGACAAAGGTGAATGGTTGCTGTATCGCGCTCACGTGAAGGGCGAAAGCACCGAAGCGCTGATACCGAACATGGTAGCTACTTCGCTTGCGAAATTGCCGATTCCGAAACTGATGCGCTGGGGCGCAAGCGACGTACACTTCGTGCGTCCAGTTCATACTGTGACTTTGCTGCTGGGCGATAAAGTCATTCCGGCAACCATTCTGGGTATTCAGTCCGATCGCGTGATTCGCGGCCACCGCTTTATGGGCGAGCCGGAAATTACTATCGATAATGCCGATCAATATCCGGAAATTCTGCGTGAGCGCGGTAAAGTCATCGCTGATTACGAAGAACGTAAGGCGAAGATTAAAGCCGATGCCGAAGAAGCCGCGCGTAAGATTGGCGGTAACGCTGACTTAAGCGAAAGCCTGCTGGAAGAAGTGGCTTCGCTGGTGGAATGGCCTGTCGTTCTGACTGCGAAATTTGAAGAGAAATTCCTCGCGGTGCCGTCTGAAGCACTGGTTTACACCATGAAAGGTGACCAGAAATACTTCCCGGTGTATGCGAACGACGGCAAATTGCTGCCGAACTTTATCTTCGTTGCCAACATCGAATCAAAAGATCCGCAGCAAATTATCTCCGGTAATGAAAAAGTCGTTCGCCCGCGTCTGGCGGATGCGGAGTTCTTCTTTAATACCGACCGTAAAAAACGTCTGGAAGATAACCTGCCGCGTCTGCAAACCGTGCTGTTCCAGCAACAATTAGGTACGCTGCGCGACAAGACTGACCGCATTCAGGCGCTGGCTGGCTGGATTGCTGAACAGATTGGTGCTGACGTCAACCACGCGACCCGTGCGGGGCTGCTGTCCAAGTGTGACCTGATGACCAATATGGTCTTCGAGTTCACTGACACTCAGGGCGTGATGGGTATGCACTACGCGCGCCACGATGGCGAAGCGGAAGATGTGGCTGTCGCGCTGAACGAGCAGTATCAGCCGCGCTTTGCTGGTGATTCTCTGCCGTCTAACCCGGTAGCCTGTGCGCTGGCGATCGCTGACAAGATGGATACTCTGGCTGGTATCTTCGGTATTGGTCAGCATCCGAAAGGCGATAAAGACCCGTTTGCGCTGCGTCGTGCGGCACTCGGCGTGTTGCGTATTATCGTCGAGAAGAACCTGAACCTCGATCTGCAAACGCTAACCGAAGAAGCGGTGCGTCTGTACGGCGATAAGCTGACCAACGCTAATGTGGTCGATGACGTTATCGACTTTATGCTTGGCCGTTTCCGTGCCTGGTATCAGGACGAAGGTTATACCGTCGACACCATCCAGGCCGTTCTGGCGCGCCGCCCAACTCGTCCGGCAGATTTCGATGCCCGTATGAAGGCCGTATCGCACTTCCGTACTCTGGAAGCAGCGGCTGCACTGGCGGCAGCGAATAAGCGCGTATCCAACATTCTGGCGAAATCTGACGAAGTCCTGAGCGATCGTGTGAACGCATCTACCCTGAAAGAGCCGGAAGAAATTAAGCTGGCGATGCAGGTGGTTGTACTGCGCGACAAGCTGGAGCCATACTTCGCTGAAGGTCGTTACCAGGATGCGCTGGTCGAACTGGCTGAACTGCGTGAACCGGTTGACGCCTTCTTCGATAAAGTGATGGTTATGGTTGATGATAAAGATCTGCGTATCAACCGTCTGACCATGCTGGAAAAACTGCGCGAATTGTTCCTGCGCGTTGCGGATATTTCGTTGTTGCAGTAATAACTCCTTTAGTAAAAAGCCTGCCAGATGGACTGCACCCCAAAAGTTGGACACCCAACTGATTAAGGTGCAGTTTTTTATGGCAAAGCCAAAATATTCTCTCGAAACCAGATTAGCTGTCGTTAATCATTATCTTGCCGGACACGATGGCGCACGTCGTACCGCTGAACGTTTTGGTGTTGAAGAAACATTTGTGCGACGCTGGGTAAGAGCCTGGCAACTCCACGGTATTGATGATATTACATGGAAAAATGACCGCCACTCTCCTGAGTTTCGACTGACGGTTGTTCTGAAGGCTCTGAGTGAAGAACTTACCATGCGCGAGGCCGCCGCACGGTTTAATATCTCAAATGAATCCGTGGTCCGGCACTGGGTGAAGGTTTACAAAGACACTGGTGAAGAAGGACTTCTGAACATAAAACCAGGTCGGAGCAAGGACATGACAAAACCTCAAAAAACACCTCCACTTACCGATGCAGAACTGGAAAAGTTATCTCCCGAAGAACTGCGGGCGGAACTCCGTTACCTTCGCGCAGAGAATGCCTATCTAAAAAAGCTGAAGGCCTTAGTTCAAAGCGAGAAAAACGGCAGAAAGCCCGGATAATCAGTGAGCTAAGGCTTAAGCATGCGCTCGGTGATCTTCTGCGTGCCGCGGGTATGTCCCGCAGTACGTGGTATCACAATATGAATGCCCTGAAGCGAGTGGACAGGCATGCCGGACTGAATGAACTGAGGAAGGCGATAGAGGACTATATCCATTATTATAACAACGAGCGGATCAGCCTGAAATTAAAAGGCCTGAGTCCGGTAGAATACCGAACCCAGACCCTGAAAGCCGCTTAACATGAACTGTCCAACTTTATGGGGTCAGTCCAGGACAAATAAAAAAATCCCCGCCAATTGGCAGGGATCTTAGATTCTGTGCTTTTAAGCAGAGATTACAGGCTGGTTACGTTACCAGCTGCCGGGCCTTTAGCGCCGCTTTCGATGGTGAAGGACACTTTCTGACCTTCGTCCAGAGATTTGTAACCATCGTTCTGGATAGCAGAGAAGTGTACGAACACATCTTTAGAGCCATCGTCAGGAGTGATGAAGCCGAAGCCTTTGTCAGCGTTGAACCATTTTACGATACCAGTCATTTTACCGGACATAGTGTATTACCTTTAATAATTAATTGTGCCTTTCGGCGTTATGGCGTGCTTTACAGATTTTTGAAGCGTTAAAGGAAATGTGCACTACGAGGGGTATCAACGATAACTCTTGAAGGGACTTGCCTTACTACACTGCTTTAATGGTCTGTACGTCAAACCGTTGAGTGCATTAAGCCACGCATTGGGTGGTGATGCAACATTTATTTTTCAAATTTATGATTAATCGTTCAGAAAGCGGCCCTGTCAGCAGGACCGTCATCATCAAAAAAGGGAATAAAAACCTATTCCATCAACTGCTTACTTAATGCCGGGTTGGCTTGAATCAGGCGCATAAGTTTTAGTTCGGCACTGGAAGGCTTCACGCGTCTGGATTCCCATTCCTTTACCATGGCAACAGATACGCCCAAAACCCGGGCGAAATCATCAATTTTTAACCCTGTCCCTTTGCGTAATTGCTCAATTTCGGTACAAGGTGTTGGTCTGTGTGTCAGGGTAATTTTCTGTGTTTCATCTTTAAAAACAATCTGTTCCAGGCTACTCAACAACTCATGCATTGGATCTTTATATTCCATTGAAAACTCCTCAAATCACACTGCGGGATCGTGAATTTCATCGAAGCTTATTAAGAATAGTCGGGAAAACAGGCATAGCGGGGAGAAGTTAGACATGCTTTGAGTGTGATTCGATTCAGCCCGTCAGTCACCGTGACTTATAGTCACCTAACGATCTGATATATGCAGATATATCTCGTACTGGCCGTGATTTGTAAAGATTTCGAAAATCTGGCCTCCCAACGAGAAGGAAAGTCCTGGCAACAAAAACACAATGGCAATATCAATTTTTAACAATGAAACAACAAATTAACCTTACTTCATTTTCTCCATCATTTTCCCAGGAAGATTATACATAAAGGGTATCCTGTAGGCCTGTCCTGGACTATCCTTGTCTGCGTCAGACACGCGTGTGTCGTTGTGCGCTTTTTTTGGGTGAAAGGAGTAAGAAAATGGCGACAGGAAAGTCCTGCTCTCGCTGGTTTGCGCCTCTTGCGGCGTTATTAATGGTAGTTAGCCTGAGTGGGTGTTTTGATAAAGAAGGCGATCAGCGTAAAGCGTTTATCGACTTCCTGCAGAATACTGTGATGCGTAGCGGTGAACGTCTACCAACCCTGACTGCCGATCAGAAAAAACAATTTGGTCCTTTTGTCTCTGATTACGCGATCCTGTATGGCTATTCCCAACAGGTTAATCAGGCGATGGATTCCGGTCTGCGTCCGGTTGTAGACAGCGTTAACGCGATTCGTGTACCGCAGGATTACGTCACGCAAAGTGGTCCACTGCGTGAAATGAACGGTTCTCTGGGCGTACTGGCGCAACAATTGCAAAATGCGAAGTTGCAGGCAGATGCCGCGCACTCTGCGCTAAAACAAGCTGACGATCTGAAACCGGTCTTTGATCAGGCATTCACTAAAGTGGTGACTACTCCGGCCGATGCCTTGCAACCGCTGATTCCAGCGGCACAAACCTTCACGCAACAACTGGTGATGGTTGGAGACTACATTGCTCAGCAAGGTACTCAGGTGAGCTTTGTATCGAACGGCATTCAGTTCCCGACTTCCCAGCAGGCAAGTGAATATAACAAACTGATCGCGCCATTACCGGCACAGCATCAGGCGTTTAATCAGGCCTGGACCGCAGCAGTAACTGCAACCCAATAAACGGTAAAAGCCCGAGAAGTTATCGGGCTTTTATCTACGCAGTCGCGGCTTAGCCCGCGACGTGCGGATTCACACAGTTCTTCTCAACCTTCCCCAGCAACGCATTAATCAAATTATCCACGGCACAGGCAGCCATGCCATAACGCGTCTCATGAGTGGCCGAACCAATATGCGGTACTGCAACGACATTGGTCATTGATAGCAACGGTGAATCTACGGGCAATGGCTCTTGTTCGAAGACATCCAGCCCGGCGGCGTGAATTTCCCCTTTCTGTAATGCGGCAATCAGTGCATTTTCGTCAACTACCGGCCCACGCCCTGCATTAATGAAGATGGCGGAAGATTTCATTTTGGCGAATTGTTCAGCGCCAAACAGGTGATGAGTTTCTTCAGTTAGCGGCAGGATCAGGCAAACGAAATCTGATTCTTGTAACAATGTATCCAGATCACAGTAGCGGGCGTTAAAGCGTTCTTCAGCTTCTTTATGATGGCGACGAGCGTTATAAAGAATTGGCATGTTGAAGCCAAAGTGCGCACGTTGCGCCAGCGCCATTCCGATCCGTCCCATCCCGACAATCCCCAGTGTTTTATGGTGAACATCAGTGCCGTACCAGTCCGGGCCGATATTGGCGGTCCATTCGCCCGCTTTTACGCGCTCCGCGACTTCCACAACCCGACGCGCGGTACACAGCACCAGCGCCATCAGCGTATCGGCTACTGTTTCCGTTAATACGGTTGGCGTATGCATCAGCAGGATTTTCCGGGCATTAAGCGCATCGACATCGAAATTGTCATAGCCGACAGAGATAGTTGAAGTGGCACGCAGTTTCGGCATCTTTTCCAGCAACGTGGCATCAACATTCTCATTTGAACCCAGTAGACCTTCAGCTTCGGCAAAAATCGCCGCGTTTTGTTCGATGGTCTGTGGATTGAGATTTGCCACCTGGTGAACGATGAAATGCTCTTGCAGGCGTTGCAGTAAATCATCAGGTAAGGCTTTGTAGAGGATAACGGACGGCTTCATTCTTCTCTCCATTCACTGATAAGGCGATCACCTTAGCCTGAAAAATGAAGCAGGAAAACCGAAGAATGCCAGGTGATTTCTTCGTCACCTGGCATGACAGTGATTACAGCGGGCTTAACGTAATTTCTACGCGACGGTTTTGGGCTTTGCCTTCTGCGGTGCTGTTGCTGGCGATTGGGTTAGCCGGGCCAAGACCTTGGGTACGAATACGGCTGGCGTCCACGCCCTGGGTGATCAATGCGCTGGCAACGGAATCAGCACGCTGCTGGGACAGACGCATATTCAGGTCGTGACCACCAGTGCTGTCGGTGTAGCCAATCACGTTAACCGCCGTTTTTGGATACTCTTTCAGCACCATTGCAACGCCGGTCAGGGTGTTAGCACCTGCTGGTTTCAGGGTGGCGCTGCTGCTGTCGAAGGTCACGTTGTTCGGCATGTTGAGGATAATGTTATCTCCGCTGCGGGTTACGCTAACGCCTGTGCCGCGCATTTTGTCACGCAGTTTCGCTTCCTGCACATCCATGTAATAACCAACACCGCCGCCCAGTGCCGCACCTGCCGCTGCGCCAATCAGCGCACCTTTACCGCGATCTTTCTTCGAAGAAGAGAGAGCGCCAATACCCGCGCCAACGAGAGAGCCCAGACCTGCACCGATAGCAGATTTACCTGCTTCGCGTTCGCCGGTGTAAGGGTTAGTTGTACAACCAGATACCGCCAGAGCGCCGCTGACTACGGCAGCAATAAGATAAACACGTTTCTTCATTGTTAATCCTTAATAACCTTTTTATTCTTGGTCACGGGTTTCGTGGCGGGAGATTATGCCGTGTGAACATGAAGATTATTCCTGGGAATACTCGGAAATTTGTAAGTAATATTTAACTGCTCAATACATCTAACCTTTCAGGAGCCTTCGGTTTGGCCATCTCATCCTCACGTTATTCCGTTCTTACTGCCGCCCACTGGGGGCCCATGCTGGTTGAAACCGACGGTGAAACAGTCTTCAGCTCGCGTGGTGCGTTAGCCACAGAAATGGAAAATTCCTTGCAGAGCGCGGTTCGTGACCAGGTTCATAGCAACACGCGAGTGCAATTTCCGATGGTGCGCAAAGGTTTCCTCGCATCGCCAGAAAAACCACAAGGCGTTCGCGGGCAGGATGAATTTGTTCGTGTGAGTTGGGATGAGGCGCTGGATCTCATCCACCATCAGCATAAACGCATTCGTGAGGCTTATGGTCCGGCATCGATTTTTGCCGGTTCCTACGGTTGGCGTTCAAACGGTGTGCTGCATAAAGCGTCAACCTTGTTACAACGCTATATGGCGCTGGCAGGCGGTTATACCGGCCATCTGGGCGATTATTCAACCGGCGCGGCACAGGCGATCATGCCGTATGTCGTGGGTGGCAGCGAAGTCTATCAGCAGCAGACTAGCTGGCCGCTGGTGCTGGAAAATAGCGACGTGGTGGTGCTGTGGAGTGCTAACCCATTAAACACGCTGAAAATTGCGTGGAATGCGTCCGATGAGCAGGGACTTTCTTACTTTGCCGCACTGCGTGACAGCGGGAAAAAGCTGATCTGCATTGATCCAATGCGATCGGAAACCGTCGATTTCTTTGGCGATAAAATGGAATGGGTCTCTCCGCATATGGGGACTGATGTGGCGCTGATGCTGGGGATAGCTCACACGCTGGTGGAAAACGGCTGGCACGACGAGGCATTTCTGGCGCGTTGCACCACAGGTTATGACGTCTTCGCCTCTTATTTGTTGGGCGAGAGTGATGGCATTGCAAAAAATGCCGAATGGGCCGCGGAGATTTGCGGTGTTGGCGCAGAGAAAATCCGCGAGCTGGCAGCTATTTTCCACCAAAATACCACTATGCTGATGGCTGGATGGGGAATGCAGCGCCAGCAGTTTGGTGAGCAAAAACACTGGATGATAGTCACGCTGGCGGCAATGTTAGGGCAAATCGGCACGCCCGGTGGCGGTTTTGGTCTTTCTTACCATTTTGCTAATGGCGGCAACCCGACCCGCCGCGCTGCGGTGCTGCCTTCCATGCAGGGCAGTTTGCCGGGTGGCACCGATGCGGTAGATAAAATCCCCGTAGCCCGCATTGTCGAAGCATTAGAAAACCCTGGCAGCGCGTATCAACACAACGGCATGAACCGACATTTCCCGGATATTCGTTTTATCTGGTGGGCGGGCGGCGCTAACTTCACCCATCATCAGGATACTCATCGTCTGATTCGCGCCTGGCAAAAACCGGAGCTGGTGGTGATATCGGAATGTTTCTGGACGGCGGCGGCGAAACATGCCGATATCGTCCTCCCCGCGACTACGTCGTTTGAGCGTAACGATCTCACTATGACCGGCGATTACAGCAATCAACATCTGGTGCCGATGAAGCAAGTGGTGCCACCGCGTGGTGAAGCGCGTAATGATTTTGATGTTTTTGCTGAGTTAAGTGAGCGCTGGGAGAAGGGCGGCTATGCCCGGTTTACGGAAGGGAAGAGTGAGCTGCAATGGCTGGAAACGTTCTATAACGTTGCGCGGCAGCGTGGAGAAAATCAGCAGGTTGAAATACCGCCGTTTGACGAGTTCTGGGAAGCCAATCAGTTAATTGAGATGTCAGAAAATCCAGACAGCAAGCGGTTTATCCGTTTCGCGGATTTTCGCCGCGACCCGCAGGCACACCCATTAAAGACGACCAGTGGTAAGATTGAGATCTTCTCGCAGCGCATTGCGGATTACGGTTATCGGGATTGTCCAGGCCATCCGATGTGGCTGGAACCCGATGAGTGGTGGGGCAACGCCGAAGCAGAGCAGTTGCAGGTACTTTCAGCCCATCCGGCGCATCGCCTGCACAGTCAGTTGAATTACAGTTCACTTCGCGAATTGTATGCGGTGGCAAACCGTGAGCCTGTCACCATTCATCCTGACGATGCAAAGGCACGCGGCATACAAGATGGCGATACTGTTCGGTTGTGGAACTCGCGCGGGCAAATTCTTGCCGGAGCGGTGATTAGTGAAGGCATCAGGCCTGGTGTGATTTGCATTCACGAAGGGGCATGGCCAGATCTGGATTTTACTGCTGGCGGCATTTGTAAAAATGGCGCGGTGAATGTGCTGACCAAAGACTTCCCAAGCTCGCGGCTGGGTAATGGTTGTGCGGGTAACACGGCGCTGGCGTGGCTGGAAAAATACACGGGGCCTGAACTTAAACTTACAGCGTTTGATCCGCCTGCCAATCCATAATCCAGGTAGGGAGTTGGGTTTCCTCCTGCCATGCGCAGTCGACAATTTGAAAACCCTGCGCATGGTAAAAACTTATTGCTGGCTGGTTTTTCTGGTAAACCTCCAGCAATAAATGAGGATGGCGCTGTTGCATATGTTGCATCAAAGCCTTACCGATACCGCGTCTGACAGCCTTCGGTGCGACAAACATTGCTGCCAGAAACCGCTCTTCCATAATGCTGGCAAAACCGAGAAATTCACCGTTTTCTTCCCATACCCAGTTTTGCGCGTTGGCAAGATATGCATCACGCACCAGCGGAATGCAGTCACGCCAGTAACTTTCTTCTATAAAGGGATGTCCCCAGGTTGTACTTTCCAGCCACAGTTCAAGGATTGCGGGCAGTTCCGAACGTTGTGCTTGTCTAATCATGCTTTATTCCCCGGATGGCAACAGCAGCCAACCACATGATCATTCACCAGCCCACATGCCTGCATAAAGGAGTAACAAATCGTTGATCCAACGAATTTAAAACCGCGTTTTTTCAATGCATTAGAAAGCGCGTCGGAGGCGGGCGTTGATGTGGGGATTTCACTCAACGTTGTGGCTTGTGTCACCTGCGGCTGATGATTTACGAACGACCAGACAAAGTCGGCAAATGGTTCGCCGTTCTGTTCCATTTGCAGGTATGTGCGCGCATTGCCAATAATGGCCTGGATTTTCCCGCGATGGCGGATAATTCCGGTGTCCTGCACCAGCCTTTCAACATCCTCTTCCTGCATTGCAGCGACCTTCACGGGATCGAATTGATGAAAACAGGCGCGATAATTTTCACGTTTTTTGAGGACGGTAATCCAGGACAGCCCAGCTTGTTGCCCTTCAAGGCAGATCATTTCGAACAGTTTTTTACTGTCAGTTTCAGGCACGCCCCACTCTTCATCGTGGTAGGCAATATAAAGCGGGTCCTGACTCACCCAGCCGCAACGTTCCATACTTTCCCTCTCTATGCACCTGTTCGTAAAAATTTCACCTGCTTTTCTTGACGCACCGGCGAAAAAGTCAATATTTAATACAGGACTAATATGCCCGATATCCTTCATACAATGACAATAATAATGCCGAATTCGGCTCTTCCCTGGAGTCGTGTTAATGATCATAAAAAAATGCGGTGGTCGCTGGCCCCTAAGTCTGCTGGCGAGCGTGGTAATCAGTTCTTTTTTTCTCAACACAGCTTACGCCTGGCAACAAGAATATATCGTTGATACGCAGCCAGGACATACCACAGAACGTTATACCTGGGATAGCGATCACCAACCTGATTACAACGATATTTTGTCGCAACGTATTCAAAGTAGCCAAAGGGCGCTGGGACTGGAAGTTAATCTGGCGGAAGAAACTCCCGCGGATGTAACCAGCAGCATGAGTATGGGCTGGAACTTCCCTTTATATGAACACGTTACAACAGGCCCGGTCGCCGCATTGCATTACGACGGAACGACCACTTCGATGTATAACGAGTTTGGCGACAGCACTGCAACACTGACCGATCCGTTATGGCATGCCAGCGTCAGTACGTTGGGCTGGCGTGTTGATTCCCGGCTTGGTGATTTCCGCCCCTGGGCGCAAATCAGCTACAACCAGCAATTTGGTGAAAATATCTGGAAGGCTCAATCAGGTTTGAGCCGCATGACGGCGACAAATCAGAACGGCAACTGGCTTGATGTGACCGTAGGCGCCGATATGCTGCTTAACCAACATATTGCCGCTTATGCTGCGTTATCCCAGGCAGAGAACAGCGCCAATAATAGTGATTATTTGTATACTATGGGGGTTAGTGCCAGGTTTTAACTTGTTTTTTACAATGCGGGATCGGTTATAACAATCATTGTATTGATAGTGGGTGCTAACTGACTCAATAATTATTGTTGTGAATGTTTGTCACGTCATTCATTCCTGAACTGAGGCATTTCATTCCGTTCTGATGGCATTTCATGCCGTTTTCCCCCTGGCATAAAATGCACTTCGTTATGGTTGTCAGCAGAGAATTTTCCTTTTTATTAATGCAGGAATACTGCCATGACACCTTCAAACTATCAGCGTACCCGCTGGCTGACACTCATTGGTACTATCATTACCCAGTTTGCATTGGGTTCGGTTTATACCTGGAGCCTGTTTAACGGCGCGCTTTCCGCCAAGCTGGATGCGCCGATAAGTCAGGTCGCTTTCTCCTTTGGCCTGTTGAGTCTGGGACTGGCTATCTCATCTTCTGTGGCTGGTAAGTTGCAGGAACGTTTTGGCGTAAAACGCGTCACTATGGCGTCCGGCATTTTACTGGGGCTGGGTTTCTTCCTTACCGCGCATTCCAACAGTCTGATGATGCTGTGGTTGAGCGCTGGTGTGCTGGTCGGTCTGGCAGATGGCGCGGGTTACCTGCTGACGCTCTCTAACTGCGTGAAGTGGTTCCCGGAGCGTAAAGGTTTGATCTCCGCGTTCGCCATTGGTTCCTATGGTTTGGGTAGCCTGGGATTCAAATTTATCGACTCGCATCTGCTGGAGACGGTCGGCCTGGAAAAAACCTTTCTGATTTGGGGCGCGATTGTGCTGGTGATGATTGTCTTTGGCGCAACCTTAATGAAAGACGCGCCGAAGCAGGAAGTCAAAACCCATAATGGCGTGGTGGAAAATGATTTCACTCTGGCAGAGTCGATGCGTAAACCGCAATACTGGATGCTGGCGGTGATGTTCCTGACTGCCTGTATGAGCGGTTTGTATGTCATTGGTGTGGCGAAAGATATCGCCCAGAGCCTGGCGCATCTTGATGCAGTATCAGCAGCTAACGCAGTGACGGTTATTTCTATTGCTAACCTTTCTGGTCGTCTGGTGCTGGGCATTCTGTCTGACAAAATTGCCCGTATTCGTGTCATCACCATTGGTCAGGTGATTTCGCTGGTGGGTATGGCAGCGCTGTTGTTTGCTCCACTCAATGCGCTGACATTCTTTGCGGCGATTGCCTGTGTGGCCTTTAACTTCGGTGGCACCATTACCGTCTTCCCGTCACTGGTTAGTGAGTTCTTCGGGCTTAATAACCTGGCGAAAAACTACGGTGTGATTTACCTCGGGTTTGGTATCGGTAGTATTTGCGGCTCGATTATCGCCTCACTGTTTGGCGGCTTCTATGTAACCTTCTACGTCATTTTCGCCTTGCTGATTCTTTCGCTGGCGCTTTCAACGACCATTCGCCAGCCTGAATTCAGAACGTTTCGTGAGGTACATGGTTAAGTTTAACGACGGGTTTCAGACTCGTCCTGAGATAGCGTGGCGTATTTTTTCATTGTGTATGAATCAAATGTATCGGCACAATTCAGGATGAGTCATTGATAAAATCGAGGGCCAGCTAGCTGGTCCTTTTAAGCGTTCAATTTACAAAAAGTATCCTTTCATACTTGTATTTTTGTAAATTTGTGCTTCATGTACACTCTTTCCCCACACTTTTTCCTTTTGCTGTGGTTTACTTGTCTGCGTGTGCAGATTTTCTTTATCTGACAACCTCCGCACTTTTCCCCTGCCTGGCCTGAAAAGCTATTATGCAGGGTGTTATCACCTGTTTTTCCAGGGTTTGTTTGCATGAGATATATCAAAACGATAACGCAGCAAAAGCTAAGCTTTTTGCTCGCTGTCTATATCGGTCTGTTTATGAATTGCGCAGTCTATTTCCGTCGGTTCGATGGTTATGCGCATAATTTTACTTTTCTTAATGGTGTATCGGCGGTTATCGAACTGGCCGGTACTGTCCTGGCTACCTTCTTCTTTTTACGCTTAATTTCACTCTTCGGCAGAACAGTCTGGAAAGTGTTGGCCTCGTTGCTGGTGCTGGTCTCTGCCGGAGCCAGCTACTACATGACATTTATGAACGTCATGATTGGCTATGGGATTGTCGCTTCGGTGATGACTACCGATATCGATTTGTCGAAAGAAGTAGTTGGCTGGTCGCTTATCGCATGGATTGTACTGGTGAGTATTATCCCGTTGATACTTATCTGGATGAACCGCTCACAAGACACCTTCTGGCGTCAGCTTTGTACACCGAAAACACGTTGGCGTAGTGCGCTTACCGTGCTGCTGGCGGGTCTACTGGTATGGGGACCTATCCGTCTGATGGACGTCGCTCAAAAGCGTGCAGACCGCATGGCTGGGGTGGATATGCCAAGTTATGGTGGGGTGCTGGCGAACTCGTATTTACCTTCGAACTGGCTTTCTGCGTTGGGGCTGTACGCCTGGGCACAGGTGGATGAATCTTCAGATAATCGTTCGTTGATGAATCCGGCGAAAAAATTCACTTATACCCCGACGCAAAATCTCGACGACACCTATGTAATTTTTATTATTGGTGAAACCACGCGTTGGGATCATATGGGGATGCTGGGCTACGAGCGTGATACCACGCCGAAGCTGGCAAAAGAGAAAAATCTGGTGATGTACCGTGGTTATTCTTGTGATACCGCGACTAAATTATCACTACGCTGTATGTTTGTCCGCGAAGGCGGAACGGAAGATAACCCACAACGTACGCTCAAAGAGCAGAACGTATTCGCAGTTCTCAAGCAGTTAGGCTTTAGCTCGGATTTGTACGCCATGCAGAGCGAGATGTGGTTCTACAGCAATACCATGGCTGACAACATTGCCTATCGTGAGCAAATTGCGGCTGAGCCACGTAACCGCGGGAAAGCGGTGGACGATATGTTGCTGGTCAATGAAATCGAGCGTTCTCTGGAGAAAAAGCCAGAAGGCAAGCATCTGATTGTGCTGCATACCAAAGGGTCGCACTACAACTATACTCAGCGTTATCCCCGTCAGTTTGCCCAGTGGAAACCAGAGTGCTATGCAGTTGATCGTAAATGTCCACGAGCACCGATGATTAACTCATACGATAACTCTATAACCTACGTTGATCATTTTATCGACACAGTGATTGACAAATTCCGCGATAAGAAAGCTATTATTTTCTACGCGGCGGATCACGGTGAGTCGATTAACGAGCGCGAACACTTGCATGGTACACCACGCGAATATGCACCGCCGGAACAGTTCCGTGTACCGATGATGGTCTGGATGTCGGATAAATATCTGGAAAATCCGGCCAACGCGCAGGCATTTGCACAGTTGAAAAAAGAAGCGGAAATGAAAGTACCGCGCCGCCATGTAGAGCTGTACGATACCATCATGGGCTGCCTTGGTTATACTTCACCGGACGGTGGCATTAACGAAAACAACAACTGGTGTCATATCCCGCAGGCGAAGGACGTTGCAGCCAACTAAATGGTCTGCCGACTTTCTCACCGATCAAAAGGCATTTTGCTATTAAGGGATTGACGAGGGCGTATCTGCGCAGTAAGATGCGCCCCGCATTCGGTGATTGGCGCAGCCTGGTAGCGCACTTCGTTCGGGACGAAGGGGTCGGAGGTTCGAATCCTCTATCACCGACCAATTTAGAAAAACCAGCCTACGGGCTGGTTTTTTGCTTTCTGCGGTTTGAAGAGGATGAGAACCTCCGGGGGCAGAGAGGTTCGACTCAAGCGAAGCGAGAGAACGTTGCGCCAGCAACGGCCCGCAGGGCGAGCCACGAAGTGGCGAGTAATCCTCTATCACCGACCAAATTCGAAAAGCCTGCTCAACGAGCAGGCTTTTTTGCATTTGTGCCCGCTCGAACTCAGGCCAGATAAGCCGCGCCAGCGTCGCATCAGGCAAATGTGTCAGCCCATTGTCGGATGCGGCGTAAACGCTTTATCCAATCTACACACCACGCATTTCACTGCCAAATTTGCGCCCCATATCTCACTATCCATTAACGGATTTGTGACATATTCCATTGTCTTTTTTTATATTTGCTTAAATCTTTTCTTGCGTTACTTATGGCTGGCGCTGGCATTTTCCGCTGTGCGCTTTAACGTTCGCGGTATTAATCGCTCAGATAACCACCATTCCATCAGATTTTTTTCATTATCTGCCTAAAACTTAATCACCAGTTGTTGCGAAATATTAAGGTGATTGTTCTGGTTATGTTGGCATAGCACAAATTTCTCTGCTGCAAATAGCCTTGCGAAGTTTTTTTAATCTTTGTTTGTGGAATCTCACCGTTGTTGTAAATCCCGGTTGGCTGTATTGACGTTTTCACATTCTGTTGACAGATTGTAGGTCATGAGGGGCATTTTATGGAGGATCCGCACTGTTACACTGATGTAAATAAGTACGGCATCCCCACCTCTTTACGTTGACCCGACCGGGCAAAAAACAAAAAAGGTCAGGCGGCGACAACCCACTGCAAAGGGTTAAAACAACAAACATCACAATTGGAGCAGAATAATGCGTATTTCCTTGAAAAAGTCAGGGATGCTAAAGCTTGGTCTCAGCCTGGTGGCTATGACCGTTGCAGCAAGTGTTCAGGCTAAAACTCTGGTTTATTGTTCAGAAGGTTCTCCGGAAGGGTTTAACCCGCAACTGTTTACCTCTGGCACCACCTATGACGCCTCTTCTGTACCGCTTTATAACCGCCTGGTTGAATTTAAAATCGGCACCACCGAAGTGATCCCCGGCCTCGCTGAAAAGTGGGAAGTCAGCGACGACGGTAAAACCTATACTTTCCATCTGCGTAAAGGTGTGAAGTGGCACGACAACAAAGAATTTAAACCGACGCGTGAACTGAACGCCGATGACGTGGTGTTCTCGTTCGATCGTCAGAAAAATGCGCAAAACCCGTACCATAAAGTTTCTGGCGGCAGCTACGAATACTTCGAAGGCATGGGCTTGCCGGAGCTGATCAGCGAAGTGAAAAAGGTGGATGACAACACCGTTCAGTTCGTGCTGACTCGCCCGGAAGCGCCGTTCCTGGCTGACCTGGCAATGGACTTCGCCTCTATTCTGTCAAAAGAATATGCTGACGCGATGATGAAAGCCGGTACGCCGGAAAAACTGGACCTCAACCCAATCGGCACCGGCCCGTTCCAGTTACAGCAGTATCAAAAAGATTCCCGTATTCGTTACAAAGCGTTTGATGGCTACTGGGGCACCAAACCGCAGATCGACACGCTGGTCTTCTCTATTACCCCTGACGCTTCCGTGCGTTACGCTAAGTTGCAGAAGAACGAATGCCAGGTGATGCCGTACCCGAACCCGGCAGATATCGCCCGCATGAAGCAGGATAAATCCATCAACCTGATGGAGATGCCGGGGCTGAACGTTGGCTACCTCTCGTATAACGTGCAGAAAAAACCACTGGATGACGTGAAAGTTCGTCAGGCATTGACCTACGCGGTGAACAAAGACGCGATCATCAAAGCGGTTTATCAGGGCGCTGGCGTGGCAGCAAAAAACCTGATCCCACCAACTATGTGGGGCTATAACGACGACGTTCAGGACTACACCTACGATCCAGAAAAGGCGAAAGCTTTGCTGAAAGAAGCGGGTCTGGAAAAAGGCTTCTCCATCGATCTGTGGGCAATGCCAGTACAACGTCCGTATAACCCGAATGCTCGTCGCATGGCAGAGATGATTCAGGCTGACTGGGCGAAAGTGGGCGTACAGGCCAAAATCGTCACTTACGAATGGGGTGAGTACCTCAAGCGTGCAAAAGATGGCGAGCACCAGACAGTAATGATGGGCTGGACTGGCGACAATGGGGACCCGGATAACTTCTTCGCCACCCTGTTTAGCTGCGCTGCTTCTGAACAAGGCTCTAACTACTCAAAATGGTGCTACAAACCGTTTGAAGATCTGATTCAACCGGCGCGTGCTACCGACGACCACAACAAACGTGTTGAACTGTATAAACAAGCGCAGGTGGTCATGCACGATCAGGCTCCGGCACTGATCATCGCTCACTCCACCGTGTTTGAACCGGTACGTAAAGAAGTTAAAGGCTATGTGGTTGATCCATTAGGCAAACATCACTTCGAAAACGTCTCTATTGAATAATTAAAAGCCATACGAGACTGATGACAAACGCAAAACTGCCTGATGCGTTCCGCTCATCAGGCCTACGAGAATTTTGCAATGCATTGAGTTTGCAAGATTTTGTAGGCCGGATAAGGCGTTAACGGCGCATCCGGCATGAACAAAGCGCACTTTGTCAACAATCTGTATACCCGGTGGCGCTGGCCTCTGCGCGCAGCGCCATCCGGTAGCAATACTTCATTCCCTGCCCGATAAGGACAGGAATTGATTGGTGAGCAATGCAGACACGCAGTTCCAGGCTGTGCGTCACTACAGAGAATCCGGGTTATGTTGCAGTTTATTCTCCGACGTTTGGGACTCGTCATCCCCACGTTTATCGGTATTACCCTTCTCACTTTTGCCTTTGTCCACATGATCCCCGGCGATCCGGTGATGATCATGGCGGGCGAACGTGGGATCTCCCCAGAACGTCATGCGCAACTGCTGGCTGAACTCGGCTTAGATAAACCGATGTGGCAGCAGTACCTCCACTACATTTGGGGCGTTATGCATGGCGATTTAGGCATTTCGATGAAAAGCCGCATCCCGGTGTGGGAAGAGTTCGTGCCGCGCTTCCAGGCCACGCTGGAACTTGGCGTCTGCGCGATGATTTTTGCGACCGCGGTCGGCATTCCGGTTGGTGTGCTGGCGGCAGTTAAACGGGGTTCCATTTTCGATCACACGGCGGTTGGTCTGGCGCTGACCGGCTATTCAATGCCGATCTTCTGGTGGGGCATGATGCTGATCATGCTGGTTTCAGTGCACTGGAACCTGACGCCGGTCTCCGGTCGCGTGAGCGACATGGTGTTCCTCGATGACGCTAATCCATTAACCGGTTTTATGTTGATCGACACCGCCATCTGGGGTGAAGACGGTAACTTTATCGACGCCGTCGCACATATGATCTTACCTGCGATGGTGCTGGGTACGATTCCGCTGGCGGTTATCGTTCGTATGACGCGCTCCTCGATGCTGGAAGTGCTGGGCGAAGACTATATCCGCACCGCTCGCGCCAAAGGCCTGACCCGCCTTAGGGTGATTATCGTCCATGCGCTGCGCAACGCCATGCTGCCGGTGGTGACCGTGATCGGCCTGCAGGTGGGCACGCTGCTGGCGGGGGCGATTCTGACCGAAACCATTTTCTCCTGGCCGGGTCTGGGGCGCTGGTTGATTGACGCGCTGCAACGCCGCGATTATCCGGTAGTGCAGGGGGGCGTATTGCTGGTGGCGACGATGATTATCCTCGTCAATCTGCTGGTCGATCTGCTGTACGGCGTGGTGAACCCGCGTATTCGTCATAAGAAGTAAGGGAACATCATGTCACAGGTTACTGAAAATAAAGTGATTACTGCACCGGTGCCGATGACCCCGTTACAGGAGTTCTGGCACTATTTTAAACGCAACAAAGGCGCAGTCGTCGGGCTTGTTTACGTGGTCATCGTGCTGTTTATCGCGATTTTTGCCAACTGGATTGCGCCGTATAACCCGGCGGAGCAGTTCCGCGATGCGCTGCTCGCCCCGCCAGCCTGGCAGGAAGGCGGCAGCATGGCGCATTTGCTCGGCACCGATGACGTCGGTCGCGATGTGATGTCGCGCCTGATGTATGGTGCCCGGCTGTCACTGCTGGTCGGTTGTCTGGTGGTGGTATTGTCGCTGATTATGGGCGTTATTCTCGGCTTGATCGCTGGTTACTTTGGCGGTCTGGTCGATAACATCATCATGCGCGTGGTCGATATCATGCTGGCGCTGCCAAGCCTGCTGCTGGCGCTGGTGCTGGTGGCTATCTTCGGCCCATCTATCGGCAACGCCGCGCTGGCATTAACCTTTGTCGCCCTGCCGCATTACGTCCGTTTGACGCGCGCTGCCGTGCTGGTGGAAGTGAACCGCGACTATGTGACGGCTTCCCGCGTGGCGGGGGCTGGGGCGCTGCGCCAGATGTTCGTCAATATTCTCCCTAACTGCCTTGCACCACTGATTGTTCAGGCGTCGCTCGGCTTCTCTAACGCCATTCTCGATATGGCTGCCCTCGGCTTCCTTGGCATGGGCGCGCAACCGCCAACGCCGGAATGGGGCACCATGCTCTCCGATGTATTGCAGTTCGCGCAAAGTGCCTGGTGGGTCGTGACCTTCCCGGGTCTGGCGATCCTGCTGACGGTGCTGGCATTTAACCTGATGGGTGACGGTCTGCGTGACGCGCTCGATCCCAAACTGAAGCAGTAAGAGGTTCGAGATGGCGTTATTAAATATAGATAAATTATCGGTGCATTTCGGTGATGAAAGCGCACCATTCCGCGCCGTAGACCGCATCAGCTACAGCGTGAAACAGGGCGAAGTGGTTGGCATTGTTGGCGAGTCTGGTTCTGGCAAATCGGTTAGTTCGCTGGCGATTATGGGGCTGATTGATTATCCCGGTCGCGTGATGGCAGAAAAGCTGGAATTTAACGGTCAGGATTTGCAGCGTATTTCGGAAAAAGAGCGCCGCAACCTGGTCGGTGCCGAAGTCGCGATGATCTTCCAGGACCCGATGACCAGTCTCAACCCGTGTTACACCGTTGGTTTCCAGATTATGGAAGCGATTAAGGTGCATCAGGGGGGTAACAAAAGCACCCGCCGTCAGCGAGCGATTGACCTGTTGAATCTGGTCGGCATCCCCGATCCGGCATCGCGTCTGGACGTTTACCCGCATCAACTTTCCGGCGGGATGAGCCAGCGTGTAATGATCGCGATGGCAATTGCCTGTCGGCCAAAACTGCTGATTGCCGATGAACCGACCACCGCGCTGGACGTGACCATTCAGGCGCAAATCATCGAACTGCTGCTGGAGTTACAGCAGAAAGAGAACATGGCGCTGGTATTGATTACGCATGACCTGGCGCTGGTGGCGGAAGCGGCGCATAAAATCATCGTGATGTATGCCGGTCAGGTGGTGGAAACGGGTGATGCCCACGCTATCTTCCGTGCGCCACGTCATCCATATACCCAGGCATTGTTGCGTGCGTTGCCGGAATTTGCCCAGGACAAAGAACGTCTGGCGTCGTTACCTGGTGTGGTTCCCGGAAAATACGACCGCCCGAACGGCTGCCTGCTTAATCCGCGCTGCCCCTATGCCACTGACAAATGCCGCGCTGAAGAACCGGCGCTGAATATGCTCGCTGACGGGCGTCAGTCCAAATGCCATTACCCACTTGATGATGCCGGGAGGCCCACACTATGAGTACGCAAGAGGCCACCTCGCAACAGCCATTGTTGCAGGCTATCGACCTGAAAAAGCATTATCCGGTGAAGAAAGGTATGTTCGCGCCGGAACGTCTGGTGAAGGCGCTGGACGGCGTTTCGTTTACCCTTGAACGCGGCAAAACGCTGGCGGTGGTGGGAGAATCTGGCTGCGGTAAATCGACCCTCGGTCGGTTGCTGACGATGATCGAAACGCCGACCGGCGGCGAACTGTATTACCAGGGGCAGGATCTGCTCAAGCACGATCCGCAGGCGCAGAAACTGCGTCGGCAGAAAATCCAGATCGTCTTCCAGAACCCCTACGGTTCGCTGAATCCACGTAAAAAAGTCGGGCAAATTCTCGAAGAGCCGCTGCTGATTAACACCAACTTAAGCAAAGAACAGCGTCGGGAAAAAGCCCTGTCGATGATGGCGAAAGTCGGCCTGAAAACCGAGCATTACGACCGCTATCCGCATATGTTCTCCGGCGGACAGCGTCAGCGCATCGCCATCGCCCGTGGGTTGATGCTTGACCCGGACGTGGTGATTGCCGACGAACCGGTTTCCGCGCTGGACGTCTCGGTGCGTGCGCAGGTGCTCAACCTGATGATGGACCTACAGCAAGAGCTGGGGCTTTCTTATGTCTTTATCTCGCACGACCTGTCGGTGGTGGAGCACATTGCCGATGAAGTGATGGTGATGTACCTGGGGCGCTGCGTGGAGAAGGGAACGAAGGAGCAAATCTTCAATAACCCGCGTCATCCGTACACTCAGGCGCTGCTCTCTGCGACGCCGCGCCTGAACCCGGACGATCGTCGCGAACGCATCAAGCTCACCGGTGAACTGCCAAGCCCACTGAATCCACCGCCGGGTTGCGCCTTCAACGCTCGCTGTCGTAGACGTTTCGGCCTCTGCACACAGTTGCAGCCGCAGCTAAAAGACTATGGCGGTCAACTGGTGGCCTGCTTTGCTGTTGATCAGGATGAAAATCCGCAGAAGCCAGTTGTATAACCCACCCGATGAGACCGGTTTTCATGCCGGTCTCATATCAAAAATAATCTTTTAGTGTTTTACATATCGAATACATGTCTTTTTTGACCCTTTTTGTGACTCAGGAGCGTATCCAGGCTGTACTGCAATGCTATCGACATCGTCTGGGGCTGCTGTGAGTAGCCCCGTTGCTTTTACTCAATCAACTTCAACAGTGGCGACAAGCACAGCAAAATACCGTACAGCAGAATCAGCCAGGTTTTAAACCCGCGAAGTTTTTCCAGTTGTGCGACTTTATAGATCAGGAAAAACGGAATGAGGCACGACACAATGCCATATAACGGACTTCCTAACTGAAAGAACACCAGCACCGATACCCGAAATGAAACCCAAATGGTCAACGTAATGACGATAAAAGCGCAAATTGCCAGTGTCAGCATGCGTGAGTTAATTTTCTGGGTATCAATAATTCGGCTTAACAGATTGATAATAATGCCTTTAATGGCCTCGTGGAATCCAAGGTAAATGCCAAAGAAAGCGGTAAGTACAGCAAAGATATTCAACACCGTAGAGGTGATATGGATGATATGCCCGGGGATCACCTGAGCGGCCAACGCCAGTGCTGAGATATTTTGCTCAAACGCGGAAACCGCCTCTTCATGGCTAATCGAAAAGGTAAACGAAAAGGCAAAAAACAGAATTACTGCGATGAGCGTGATATAGCTAATCCGGTGAGTACGCAGTGCGAGTCGTGTTGCCAGTATTTTATTTGCTTCCCGTTTACGGTAGGCAATATTCATCGGGTTAAGCACCTGAATAAATACCGCAGAAAAGAAGCAAAAAGGAATCGTGAGCAGGACATCGCGGAAGAAGACAGAAGCCTCCGGAAAAGCGGTTATATTGGCGAAATTCCAGTGGGGGATCATTGCAAAACCGAACACCACAATAATGCCCACTTTGACCACTACCATTGGCCCGGAAATCTTAAACAACAACCGTTCTCCACCGGAAGCGATAGCGACCAGTATGGCGAAAATAGCCACTTTATAGACTAAAGATTGTGAAAGATCGGTATCAGTCAACCCGAAGGTTTTCAGATATGAAGCACTGTCGAAAACCACAGATAAGGAATAGATAAAAATTCCGTGGATAATCATCAAAAAGTAAATGACGCCGAGGAATATTCCCCAGTTCTTCCCCAGGTAATGACTGATAATATCGGTGTAGTCATTACAGGAGTCACTTTCAGAAAGTGTTTTTAAATAAATATCCTGTACTACCCAGGTTGCCGGATAAGCAATAATGGCTGCGGTGATAAATACCCAAATTCCCTTCAGCCCAATTTGTACTGGCATCAGCACCGTTCCGGCACCAATTGCCATTCCTATGCATAATAAAACCCAGCCGAAGTCGTATCGCGTAAATGGCAATTTCTGATCGCGTAGTTGTAATGTGTTGTCCTGCATAAAGTCCTGTCCAGAAAGAAGTCAGCCCCGCAAAGATGGTTATCCCCCGTTTCTCTTGCGCAACAGGCGGAGAAGTCGAATACGCAGTGTGCTAAGAATGAGGCAACAGATTCACCGGGGAGAATCGCGAGGAGGCGCAATTCTACAAAATTGCGCATTTCACTACCAGCCTGGTGTCAGATCGCGGGTAATGCGGACAGTGAAAATTCTGCAAACATGAAAATAAGCTGGAATGCATCGCGCAAAGTGAAAAACAGGCAGATACCAGGGGCAGAAAGCGTCAGTAGAATCAGCGGCAAGCCACCGGGTTCCGGTGAGGCGCAATGTTGCGGGGGCTTTATCCCTGGTGGCATTGGTTGCTGGAAAGAGAAAACCCCCGCACGTTGCAGATATATACCTGACAACATCACGGGGGCCATTCTTGAACCCAAACAACTCAAGAATAGCCGCGAAACGTTGTTATTACAACACAGGCGGCTATATGACGCTCGCGCAGTTAGGCATGGCCTTCTGGCACGATTTAGCGGCTCCGGTCATTGCTGGCATCCTTGCCAGCCTGATCGTGAGCTGGCTGAATAAGCGGAAGTAACGTGCCATGCGGGCGTCGGCTGCCGTAATGGCAATTTGCGCCCGAACCAGGCCGCAGGGATAAAACTCTGCGGTCTTTTTCGTGAGAAAAATGCAACGGCTGCAAGCCGATAATATTCTGCGGAATGCGCAGCACAGAGTGAAAAATTGAGAGATTTCAGGACAGATACGCTGCCGTAGAATCAGCGGCAAGCCGGAGGGTTCCGGTGAGGCGCAATGTTGCGGGGCTTTATCCCTGGTGGCATTGGTTGCTGGAAAGAGAAAACCCCCGCACGTTGCAGATATATACCTGACAACATCACGGGGGCCATTCTTGAACCCAAACAACTCAAGAATAGCCGCGAAACGTTGTCATTACAACACAGGCGGCTATATGACGCTCGCGCAGTTAGGCATGGCCTTCTGGCACGATTTAGCGGCTCCGGTCATTGCTGGCATTCTCGCCAGCCTGATCGTGAGCTGGCTGAATAAGCGGAAGTAACATGCCATGCGGGCGTCGGCTGCCGTAATGGCAATTTGCGCCCGGACCAGGCCGCAGGGATAAAACTCTGCGGCCTTTTTCGAGTTTACTGCGGGTATGGCACCCAATCACCACCATTCAACCGAACGTAAGGTTTGTTCTGGTATTGAATCACCACCGCGTTTGAATTCTCAGATACCGGCGCTGTTTGTGGCAATCCGCTGGTGAGTTTTTTCCAGTCAACATTGTCTTCGGTGAAAATTTTACCGTCGAGAACACGAACCACCAGGTCAGAAATTGCCAGGAAGCTGCTGGGTTGGTCGATAACAATCGGTGCGCCTTGATGCGGTGCCTTCATGCCGAAGAATTTTACGCCAACGGGGACATCAGTGATTGATGGGCTAGGGATATCACGCAGACCTGATACCTGCATTCTGTCACCTTTCAGCGCGCCGCCGTGCTCTGGTACGACGACGACCATCACTTTACGGTCCGATTTCTCCAGCTCGGTAAAGAAGGCGTCCAGTTCATCAAAGAACTTCTGCGCCCGCGCTTTGTAGTCTGCTGTTTTACTGACGCCCGGATAATGGTTGCCATCATGCAGTGGAAGCGTGTTGTAGAACGTGGCACTGCGGGTGTTTTTATCTTTTTCGGTTACGTCCAGCCAGCGGTTAAGCACGGCGGTATCGTCATAAACTGGCGAACCATCAAAGCCCAGTAAAATAACCGGCAGGTTTGTTTGATCCATCAATTCTGTCTGCATACCGCCATTTTCGCGCACTTCTTTCAGGAAGCCGCCGAACTGGCCGTTATGCCCCATCATCAAGTGCTGGGTGAAGCCCAGTTTTGACAAGTTATCGAACAGATAGCAGTCATTATTGGCTGGTTGATACAGATTGGTGTGCGAAGTCTGCCCACAACTGGCGCGCAGCAGACGAATTGCCGCCGGACCGCTGTATGAGGTGGCGGAGTTGAAGTTCTTGAACTCAATATCAAAATGCGACCATAACGGATGCGACATTAACCCGGCAGCTTCAATGTCCGACCAGGAGAGTGAGCAGATGTTGATGACCAGCAATTCAAATGGCTGTGCATCAGCCGGAAGAGCAGATGGGAAGGTTGACTTACGTTTCGCTTCGGCGTTATAGAAATTACTCAGCCAGGCATTAAGGTTTGCGGTTGTCGGCGGCGCGGTTTGCGCAGGCATATCACCAACCACCGGCGTACCGCCTGCGGCAGCGACAGTTGCTGCTGCGTTGCCACCTGTCGTTGTCACCGTCGTGGTCGGTTGACCGGCTGGCCAGAGGGAGAAACTTGGACCCGCCAGGGTAAGTACGTTCAACCACACCAGAATGGCGACGACAAAAATGGTGACGCGAATCCATTGCGACAGGAATAACCAGGCCACTAACAATACAAAAATGGCTCCGATCATCTGCCAGTTAATAAAGCGAGTGACGAGGTCGATTAAATAATCGGTACTGAAACCGGCGACCTGCGAACCCTGACTCATGATGCTTTCCGGGCCAGGCAACCAGGTGTCGTGCCAGAACAATGCAAAACCGATTGGCAGGGCTATCCAGTGACGTAGACGGTGCAGGCTGTAGCGTGGAATCGGCATCAGCAGGAACGCGGCAAATACCAGGTTTAGTAGCGGATGGAAGTTAAGATAGCCCGCCCACAGCAGGCCGAACTTAACCAGAAAATAGAAGTTCCAGCCAGAAAGGCCGCGCCAGTATTGCCAGAGGGAAGAAGGCATAGCAGTGTTTTGGGTAAATTGAGTCATTTTTTGGTTGCCCTGGCTTTTTCCGCACGGCGTAATGTACCGGCCGGTTTTACATAACGAGGTTTAGCGAATAACAAACGCAAAGTGTCACGAATACGCCGCAGAGAATGTCGAGCCAGATAGCCCAGCGGGAAAAATATCAGTGCACAAACGATAATAATTTCAATGATATCGCTGATGGTCATCATGATGAACGCTCCACAGCATCATCCAGCAATCTCAGTGGTTCAGGTATGCGTCGCCAGTTGCGACCATCGTGTTCGGCATTAATGATTGGCGTGGAGCCTTGCGTTAAAGGCAGCGGCATACCCCATTGTTCCGGCGCTAACAGGCGCATTTGCACCAGCTCGGCGCTGATTTGGTCATCTTCAAACCAAACCATGCGGTTGGAGAAAATATCGCCAGTAGGCAGTGGGAAAATATGGTTCAACGCGGTATCCAGATCATTAATCCGGCAGAAAGAGAGAAACAGCACCAGTCGATTGCCACCAATCGTCATAATATCTCCGGTACGATTAGGGCGGCACAGCGTCAGTGCTTGCTCGACACGGATGCCAGGCACCGGGCGCAGAGCCACCAGAACGCCTTTACCGTGAGCAGGTAACAAGGTGTTATTCATCATGTTATTAACCGCATCACAGAACACATCCCACTTCTGAAACCCCCGCAGTTTAATCGGCTGAGTCATCGACAGCAGTGTGGTGATATCTTCCGGTACATAGCGACTGAACTTCTGCCCCTGCACGCTTTCAATCATCGTCAGACAGCGAGAGAGTGGAGCGTTCCATGGAATAACCATATTTGCGCCGCAGGCCAACAATAAACGCTCGTCGGTGGCGCGCAGGCTGGCGATATTTTCCCGCACGAGGATTTTCAATGCGCTGCCACGCTGGCGGCGCAGAGTATGAATACTGCGGGCCAAAGGTTCAATTTGTCCATTTTGCTGTAAAGAGAAAACGACCGTTGCTGCCTGAGCGGTACGGGCTTCATTGAACAAGGCTTCGTTATTGTCGAATAGCTTCCAGTGTTCCGATAGCGGTGGCGCGCCTTCCAGTACAGCAATATTACTGAGAATACGTTTTTCATCGCTGCGTGGTTGGATCTCTGCCTCTTCACGCTGAACTAACGCCCAGATGCCATTTTGATGCTGGACGGTCAGTTGCTGACGGGCGCTGACGCCTTTTTCGTTACACCAAAAGGCGATATCCAGCAGATGCTGATCACCCTGAAAACGTAAACTGGCGAGTCCAAAAAGCGAACGGTACTCCTCCAACAACAATGAAAATTGTTTATCGTTATTATTTCCAGGATTAATTACCAGCAGTGAACAATGGTTTAATCTACTCCACTTGTTCATTTTCTCCAGCCATAAGCGAAGCCGCTCGGCAGGAATGTTTTGCCATGCGTTATTTGCGCAAAAAAGAATGAAAAGGTAATTTTGAGGATCAATAGAACACTGTAAATCACGTGGCAAATAGTATAGACCCTTTTCATGATTTAGCATCGAAAATAATTTTATTTTTTCTGGTCCTTGAGAATCATCTAATTTGAAGTATTTGTCAGGATCGTTGTCCATGCTAATGACCGCGACTTTCGCGGTTTCGGCCTGAGATGCAATGGTTTGATTCACCAGACTGATAGCATCTTCATAGCGATCGACGTTAAACCACCAGGTGCCGCCTGCTGGCATATGTCGCAGCTCATCCCATAAGGATGAGATACCGATAGAGAATACAGGGTCCACAGTGTCCCTCAAGTCGCCATTTTGTCTGATTATCAGTTTACTAGCGAAAGCTAAGAAATAAACCTACCATTGAAATTAAAACTTATCAGATTTAGCATGTGAATCAATTTAGCAGGTCAGAAGCCTTGTGATATCAGCCTTTTCGTTTTTTAGTTTTTCTGTTGCGTAACGGAAAGCCAAAAAATGAGCGAACTTCTGTGCCACCGTTAGCAATAAAGCGGTGAAAGTGTCTTACTGTGTAATATGTTTATTTCATAGGGATCATCCATAATGAATAACAATGAACCCGATATTCTGCCTGATCCCGCGATAGGCTATATCTTCCAGAATGATATTTTGGCGCTAAAACAGGCTTTTTCACTGCCTGATATTGATTATGCCGATATTTCTCAACGCGAACAGTTGGCTGCAGCATTAAAACGCTGGCCGCTGTTGGCTGAGTTTGCGCAGCAGAAGTAGGGGAGTGGTAAATGGCCGTACTGGGATTGCAGGGGGTGCGGGGTGGCGTGGGTACTACAACCATCACTGCCGCGTTAGGCTGGTCATTGCAAATGTTAGGAGAAAATGTCCTGGTGGTCGATGCCTGCCCGGACAATTTGCTGCGCCTGTCATTTAACGTTGATTTTTCTCACCGTCAGGGCTGGGCAAGAGCCATGCTGGATGGTCAGGACTGGCGTGATGCCGGGCTACGTTATACCTCGCAGCTCGATCTGCTGCCCTTTGGTCAACTGACTCTCGAAGAACATGAAAATCCCCAACACTGGCAAACGCGATTGGGCGAGATTTGCACCGGTATTCAGCAACTGAAAGCTAGCGGGCGTTATCAATGGATTTTGATCGATTTACCACGCGACGCCTCGCAGATAACGCATCAGTTGCTGAGTCTGTGCGATCACACCCTGGCAATCGTTAAAGTGGATGCCAACTGTCATATTCGGCTGCATCAGCAGGTACTACCTGCTGGCGCGCATATTTTAATTAATGATTTTCGCGTAGGTAGCCAGGTTCAGGATGATATTTACCAACTATGGTTGCAAAGCCAGCGGCGCTTGTTGCCGATGTTGATCCATCGTGATGAAGCGATGGCTGAATGTCTGGCGGCAAAACAACCGTTGGGCGAATACCGTAGCGATGCGTTGGCGGCAGAAGAGATTCTAACGCTGGCGAACTGGTGTCTGTTGAACTATTCCGGGCTGAAAGCGTCAGCCGGGAGCGAATCATGAGTATTCTGACCCGGTGGTTGCTTATCCCGCCGGTCAACGCACGTCTTATCGGGCGTTATCGGGAATATCGTCGTCACGGCGCGTCGCCTTTTAGCGCGACGCTCGGCTGTTTTTGGCTGATTCTCGCCTGGGTATTTATTCCGCTGGAACATCCGCGCTGGCAGCGTATTCGAGCAGAACATAAAAACCTTTATCCGCATATCAACGCCGCGCGCCCGCGTCCGCTGGATCCGGTCCGCTATGTAATCCAGACCTGCTGGTTGTTAATCAGTGCTTCACGCAGAGAAACGGCGAAACCGCGCTGGCGTTCGTTTTCACGCTTGCAGAATATTCGTGGTCGTTATCATCAATGGATGGATGAGCTTCCGGCTCGCTTCAGTCATAACACGCAACATCTTGATGAGAAAAAAGAGCTGGGCCATATAAGCGCCGGAGCACGGCGCTTTATTCTTGGCATCATCGTGACGTTCTCGCTGATTCTGGCGCTGATTTGCGTCACCCAGCCGTTTAACCCACTGTCACAGTTTATCTTCCTGATGTTGCTGTGGGGTGTAGCGCTAATGGTGCGGCGTTTACCGGGACGCTTCTCTGCACTGATGCTGATTGTGCTGTCGCTCACCGTTTCGTGCCGTTATATCTGGTGGCGCTACACTTCCACGCTGAACTGGGACGATCCGGTTAGCCTGGTGTGTGGCTTAATTCTGCTGTTCGCGGAAACTTACGCGTGGATTGTGCTGGTGCTTGGCTACTTCCAGGTGGTATGGCCGCTGAACCGTCAGCCAGTACCGCTGCCAAAAGATATGTCGCAATGGCCATCGGTGGATATTTTTGTGCCGACATACAACGAAGATCTTAGCGTGGTGAAAAATACGATTTACGCCTCGCTGGGTATCGACTGGCCGAAAGATAAACTCAATATCTGGATCCTCGACGATGGCGGCAGGGAAGAGTTTCGTCAGTTTGCACAAAATGTTGGGGTGAAATATATCGCCCGAACAACTCATGAACACGCTAAAGCCGGAAATATCAACAACGCACTGAAATATGCCAAAGGCGAGTTCGTGTCGATTTTTGACTGCGACCACGTACCGACGCGCTCGTTCCTGCAAATGACGATGGGCTGGTTCCTGAAAGAGAAGCAGTTGGCGATGATGCAGACACCGCACCATTTCTTCTCACCAGACCCATTTGAACGCAACCTGGGGCGTTTTCGTAAAACGCCGAATGAAGGCACGCTGTTCTACGGTCTGGTGCAGGACGGTAACGATATGTGGGATGCCACCTTCTTCTGCGGTTCTTGTGCGGTGATTCGCCGTAAGCCGTTAGATGAGATCGGCGGCATTGCTGTCGAAACCGTGACCGAAGATGCGCATACATCTCTGCGTTTGCACCGTCGTGGCTACACCTCTGCGTATATGCGTATTCCGCAAGCGGCGGGGTTGGCGACCGAAAGCCTGTCGGCACATATCGGTCAGCGTATTCGCTGGGCGCGTGGGATGGTGCAAATCTTCCGTCTTGATAACCCGCTTACCGGTAAAGGGTTGAAGTTCGCGCAACGGCTGTGTTACGTCAACGCCATGTTCCACTTCTTGTCGGGCATTCCACGGCTGATCTTCCTGACCGCGCCGCTGGCGTTCCTGCTGCTTCATGCTTACATCATCTACGCACCCGCGTTGATGATCGCGTTGTTTGTGCTGCCGCACATGATCCATGCCAGCCTGACCAACTCGAAGATTCAGGGTAAATATCGCCACTCGTTCTGGAGTGAAATCTACGAAACAGTGCTGGCGTGGTATATCGCGCCGCCGACGCTGGTGGCGTTAATTAACCCGCATAAAGGCAAATTTAACGTCACCGCCAAAGGCGGCCTGGTGGAGGAAGAATATGTCGATTGGGTGATCTCGCGACCGTACATCTTCCTCGTCCTGCTCAACCTGTTTGGTGTCGCTGTTGGCATCTGGCGTTACTTCTACGGCCCGCCAACTGAAATGCTCACCGTGGTTGTCAGTATGGTGTGGGTGTTCTACAACCTGATTATTCTCGGCGGCGCGGTAGCGGTATCGGTTGAAAGTAAACAGGTACGGCGTTCGCATCGTGTAGAAATGACGATGCCAGCGGCCATTGCCCGCGAAGACGGCCACCTTTTCTCCTGCACTGTTCAGGACTTCTCTGACGGCGGTCTGGGGATCAAGATCAACGGTCAGGCGCAGATTCTGGAAGGACAGAAGGTGAACTTACTGCTCAAACGCGGTCAGCAGGAATATGTCTTCCCGACTCAGGTGGCGCGCGTGATGGGTAACGAAGTTGGGCTGCAATTGATGCCGCTTACTACCCAGCAACATATCGATTTTGTGCAGTGTACGTTTGCCCGTGCGGATACATGGGCGCTCTGGCAGGACAGCTACCCGGAAGATAAGCCGCTGGAAAGTCTGCTGGATATTCTGAAGCTCGGCTTCCGTGGCTACCGCCATCTGGCGGAGTTTGCGCCTTCTTCAGTGAAGGGCATTTTCCGCGCGCTGACTTCTCTGGTTTCCTGGGTTGTTTCGTTCATTCCGCGCCGCCCGGAGCGGAGCGAAACGGTACAACCATCGGATCAGGTTTTGGCTCAACAATGATGATAACGCGATGAAAAGAAAACTATTCTGGATTTGTGCAGTGGCAATGGGGATGAGTGCATTCCCTTCTTACATGACGCATGCGACGCCTGCAACGCAACCACTGATCAATGCTGAGCCAGCCGTACCTACTCAGGCGGAGCAGAGCCCGCAGGTGGGGCAGGTGATGCCGGGCGTGCAGGGAGCGGATGCGCCAGTCGTCGCGCAGAACGGCCCTTCACGGGATGTGAAGCTGACTTTTGCGCAAATCGCGCCGCCGCCGGGCAGCATGGTGCTGCGTGGCATCAACCCGAACGGCAGTATTGAGTTTGGTATGCGCAGCGACGAAGTGGTAACGAAGGCGATGCTTAACCTTGAATATACGCCGTCGCCGTCATTGCTGCCTGTCCAGTCGCAGTTAAAGGTTTATCTGAATGATGAACTGATGGGTGTGCTGCCAGTGACCAAAGAACAGTTGGGTAAAAAGACACTGGCGCAAATGCCGATTAATCCGCTGTTTATTACCGACTTCAACCGCGTGCGGCTGGAGTTTGTCGGTCATTATCAGGATGTGTGCGAAAACCCGGCCAGCACCACACTTTGGCTGGATGTCGGACGCAGTAGTGGGCTGGATCTGACGTATCAATCACTGAATGTGAAAAATGACCTGTCGCACTTCCCGATACCGTTCTTCGACCCACGCGATAACCGTACTAATACGCTCCCGATGGTCTTTGCCGGTGCGCCGGATGTGGGGCTGCAACAGGCTTCCGCCATTGTTGCCTCGTGGTTTGGTTCCCGTTCCGGCTGGCGTGGGCAGAACTTCCCGGTACTCTATAATCAACTTCCTGATCGCAATGCCATTGTTTTTGCCACTAACGACAAACGCCCGGACTTCCTGCGCGATCATCCGGCAGTAAAAGCCCCGGTGATTGAGATGATCAACCATCCGGAAAATCCTTACGTCAAGCTGTTGGTGGTTTTTGGTCGTGACGACAAAGACCTGTTGCAGGCAGCGAAAGGTATCGCCCAGGGCAATATTCTGTTCCGCGGCGACAGCGTAGAAGTGAAAGAAGTCAAACCGCTGCTGCCACGTAAGCCGTACGATGCGCCGAACTGGGTGCGTACCGATCGTCCGGTCACCTTTGGCGAGCTGAAAACCTATGAAGAACAGTTACAGTCCAGCGGTCTGGAACCGGCTGCGATTAACGTCTCGCTAAACTTGCCGCCGGATCTCTATCTGATGCGTAGTACCGGTATCGATATGGATATCAACTATCGCTACACCACGCCGCCGGTGAAAGACAGTTCACGGATGGATATCAGCCTGAACAACCAGTTCCTGCAATCCTTCAATCTGAGTAGCAAACAGGAGGCAAATCGCCTGCTGCTGCGTATACCTGTGTTACAAGGCTTGTTGGATGGTAAAACCGATGTCTCGATTCCGGCGCTGAAACTGGGAGCCACCAACCAGTTACGCTTTGACTTTGAATACATGAACCCGATGCCGGGCGGTTCGGTGAATAACTGTATTACCTTCCAGCCGGTGCAGAATCACGTGGTGATTGGCGATGACTCCACCATCGACTTCTCGAAGTATTACCACTTTATACCGATGCCGGATTTGCGCGCGTTTGCTAACGCGGGCTTCCCGTTCAGCCGGATGGCGGATCTGTCGCAAACCATCACCGTGATGCCAAAAACGCCAAATGAAGCGCAGATGGAAACGCTGCTCAATACCGTTGGCTTTATTGGCGCACAGACGGGCTTCCCGGCGATTAACCTGACGGTGACCGATGACGGCAGCGCCATTCAGGGGAAAGACGCCGATATCATGATCATCGGCGGTATCCCTGAAAAACTGAAAGACGATAAGCAGATCGATATGTTGGTACAGGCCACAGAAAGCTGGGTGAAAACGCCGATGCGTCAGACGCCATTCCCGGGGATTGTGCCGGACGAAAACGACCGCGCGGCAGAAACCCAGTCAACGCTGACGTCTTCCGGCGCGATGGCGGCGGTGATTGGCTTCCAGTCACCGTATAACGACCAGCGCAGTGTGATTGCGCTGCTGGCGGACAGCCCTCGCGGTTATGAAATGCTTAACGATGCGGTGAACGACAGCGGCAAACGCGCCACCATGTTTGGCTCGGTAGCGGTGATCCGTGAATCTGGCGTAAACAGTTTGCGTGTCGGTGATATCTATTACGTCGGACATCTGCCGTGGTTCGAACGCTTGTGGTATGCACTGGCGAATCACCCGATTCTGCTGGCGGTGCTGGCGGCAATCAGCGTGGTGTTGCTGGCCTGGGTACTGTGGCGTCTGCTGCGTATCATCAGCCGTCGTCGTCTTAACCCGGATAATGAGTAATTGATGATGAATGTTTTGCGTAGTGGAATCGTGACGATGCTGCTGCTGGCTGCCTTTAGTGTTCAGGCTGCCTGCAGTTGGCCTGCCTGGGAGCAGTTCAAAAAGGATTACATCAGTCAGGAGGGGCGCGTCATTGACCCCAGTGATGCGCGCAAAATTACCACCTCCGAAGGGCAAAGTTACGGCATGTTCTTTGCCCTGGCGGCTAACGACCGTGCGGCTTTCGACAACCTTCTCGACTGGACGCAGAACAATCTCGCCCAGGGGTCATTAAAAGAACATTTGCCCGCCTGGCTATGGGGCAAGAAAGAGAACACGAAGTGGGAAGTGCTGGACAGTAACTCAGCCTCTGACGGCGATATCTGGATGGCCTGGTCACTGCTGGAAGCAGGACGATTGTGGAAAGAGCAACGCTATACCGACATCGGTAGCGCGTTGTTAAAACGCATTGCGCAAGAAGAAGTGGTGACGGTGCCAGGGTTGGGTTCCATGCTGTTACCGGGCAAAGTGGGCTTTGCTGAGGATAACACCTGGCGCTTTAACCCGAGTTACCTGCCTCCAACGCTGGCGCAGTATTTCACCCGCTTTGGCGCGCCGTGGACTACGCTGCGCGAAACCAATCAGCGCTTACTGCTGGAAACTGCACCGAAAGGTTTTTCACCAGACTGGGTACGCTATGAGAAAGACAAAGGTTGGCAGTTAAAGCCGGAGAAAACGTTGATCAGCAGTTACGACGCTATTCGCGTCTATATGTGGGTCGGCATGATGCCGGATAGCGATCCGCAAAAAGCGCGGATGCTCAACCGTTTTAAACCGATGGCAACATTTACCGAGAAAAATGGTTATCCACCGGAGAAAGTTGATGTCGCGACGGGGAAAGCGCAGGGTAAAGGGCCAGTCGGTTTTTCTGCGGCTATGTTGCCGTTTCTTCAGAACCGTGATGCGCAGGCTGTACAGCGCCAGCGCGTAGCCGATAACTTTCCTGGTAGCGATGCCTATTACAACTATGTGTTGACCCTGTTTGGACAAGGCTGGGATCAACACCGTTTTCGCTTCTCGACAAAGGGTGAGTTATTACCTGACTGGGGCCTGGAATGCGCAAATTCACACTAAATATCCTTACGCTTTCCCTCGGTCTGGCCATGATGCCGATGGTCGAGGCGGCACCAACCGCCCAGCAACAGTTGCTGGAGCAGGTTCGGGTGGGCGAAGCTACCCATCGTGAAGACCTGGTGCAGCAGTCGCTGTATCGTCTGGAGCTTATCGATCCGAATAACCCGGATGTGGTTGCTGCTCGTTTTCGTTCATTATTACGTCAGGGAGACACTGACGGGGCGCAAAAACAGCTCGACCGACTGTCGCAATTAGCGCCGAGTTCAAATGCGTATAAATCGTCGCGTACCATCATGCTGCTTTCCACGGCAGATGGTCGTCAGGCACTGCAACAGGCGCGTTTACAGGCCACCACGGGGCACGCAGAAGAAGCCGTGGCAGGTTACAACAAACTGTTTAACGGAGCGCCGCCGGAAGGTGATATTGCCGTCGAGTACTGGAGTACAGTGGCGAAAATTCCGGCGCGTCGTGGCGAAGCGATTAATCAGCTAAAACGCATCAATGCGGATACACCGGGCAATACGGGGTTGCAAAACAATTTGGCGTTATTGCTGTTTAGCAGCGATCGCCGTGACGAAGGTTTTGCCGTGCTGGAACAGATGGCGAAATCCAACGCCGGGCGAGAGGGTGCCGCTAAAATCTGGTACGCACAGATAAAAGACATGCCTGTCAGTGATGCCAGCGTGCAGGCGCTGAAAAAATATCTCTCAATCTTTAGCGATGGCGATAGTGTGGCACTGGCGCAATCGCAACTGGCAGAACAACAAAAACAACTGGCTGATCCTAATTTCCGCGCTCGTGCGCAAGGTTTAGCCGCGGTGGATTCAGGCATGGCGGGTAAAGCTATTCCCGAACTGCAACAGGCGGTGCGCGCTAACCCGAAAGACAGTGAAGCTTTGGGTGCGCTGGGCCAGGCGTATTCCCAGAAAGGCGATCGCGCGAATGCGGTGGTGAATCTGGAAAAAGCCCTCGCGCTGGACCCGCACAGCAGTAACAATGACAAGTGGAACAGCCTGTTGAAAGTGAACCGCTACTGGCTGGCGATCCAGCAGGGTGATGCTGCGCTGAAAGCCAATAATCCAGAGCAGGCCGAACGGTTGTTCCGGCAGGCGCGCAGTGTTGATAACGCCGACAGCTATGCAGTGCTGGGACTGGGTGATGTGGCAATGGCGCGCAAAGATTACCCCGCCGCGGAACGTTATTATCAGCAGACGCTGCGCATGGACAGCAGCAACACCAACGCCGTGCGCGGACTGGCGAATATTTATCGCCAGCAGTCACCGGAAAAAGCCGAAGCGTTTATTGCCTCGCTCCCGGCCAGCCAGCGGCGCAGCGTTGATGACATCGAACGCAGCCTGCAAAACGATCGTCTGGCACAGCAGGCGGAGGCACTGGAAAATCAGGGCAAATGGGCGCAGGCGGCAGCGCTTCAGCGGCAACGGCTGGCGCTGGATCCCGGCAGTGTATGGATTACTTACCGGCTGTCGCAGGATCTCTGGCAGGCCGGGCAACGTAGCCAGGCCGATACCCTGATGCGCAATCTGGCACAGCAGAAACCAGACGATCCGGAGCAGGTTTACGCTTACGGGCTGTATCTCTCCGGTCACGATCAGGAGCGGGCGGCGCTGGCGCATATCAACAGCCTGCCGCGCGCGCAGTGGAACAGCAATATTCAGGAGCTGGTTAATCGGCTGCAAAGCGATCAGGTGCTGGAAACCGCTAACCGTCTGCGGGAAAGCGGCAAAGAGGCCGAAGCGGAAGCGATGCTGCGCCAGCAACCACCTTCCACGCGCATTGACCTCACGCTGGCCGACTGGGCGCAGCAACGGCGTGATTACACCGCCGCCCGCGCTGCGTATCAGAATGTCCTGACGCGCGAGCCGAATAACATCGACGCCATTCTTGGCCTGACGGAAGTGGATATTGCTGCAGGCGACAAAGCGGCAGCGCGCAGCCAACTGGCGAAACTGCCCGCCACCGATAACGCGTCGCTGAACACGCAACGGCGTGTGGCGCTGGTGCAGGCACAGCTTGGCGATACCGCGGCGGCGCAGCAGACGTTTAACAGGCTGATCCCACAGGCAAAATCTCAACCACCGTCGATGGAAAGCGCGATGGTACTGCGCGATGGCGCGAGTTTTGAAGCGCAGGCGGGGGAACCGCAGCAGGCGCTGGAAACCTACAAAGACGCAATGGTCGCATCCGGTGTGGCGACAACGCGTCCGCAGGATAACGACACCTTTACCCGTCTGACCCGCAATGACGAGAAGGACGACTGGCTGAAACGCGGCGTGCGCAGCGATGCGGCGGACCTCTATCGTCAGCAGGATCTCAACGTCACCCTCGAACATGATTACTGGGGTTCGAGCGGTACTGGTGGCTATTCTGATCTGAAAGCGCACACCACCATGTTGCAGGTGGATGCGCCGTATTCCGACGGGCGAATGTTCTTCCGCAGTGATTTCGTCAATATGAACGTTGGCAGTTTCTCCGCCGACGCTGAGGGTAAATGGGATAACAACTGGGGCACCTGTACGTTACAGGATTGTAGCGGCAATCGCAGTCAGTCGGATTCCGGTGCCAGCGTTGCTGTCGGCTGGCGCAATGACGTCTGGAGCTGGGATATCGGCACCACGCCGATGGGCTTCAACGTGGTGGATGTCGTTGGCGGCATCAGTTACAGCGACGACGTGGGGCCGCTTGGTTACACCATTAACGCCCATCGTCGCCCCATCTCCAGTTCCTTGCTGGCCTTTGGCGGGCAAAAAGACTCCCCGGGCAACACCGGGAAAAAATGGGGCGGCGTGCGTGCTGATGGCGTGGGGCTAAGCCTGAGCTACGATAAAGGTGAAGCGAACGGCGTCTGGGCATCGCTTAGCGGCGACCAGTTAACCGGCAAAAATGTTGAAGATAACTGGCGCGTGCGCTGGATGACGGGCTATTACTATAAAGTCATCAACCAGAACAATCGCCGCGTCACCATTGGTCTGAACAATATGATCTGGCATTACGACAAAGACCTGAGTGGGTACTCACTCGGTCAGGGCGGTTACTACAGCCCGCAGGAATACCTGTCGTTTGCCGTACCGGTGATGTGGCGTGAGCGGACGGAAAACTGGTCGTGGGAGCTGGGGGCGTCTGGCTCGTGGTCGCATTCACGAACCAAAACCATGCCGCGTTATCCGCTGATGAACCTGATCCCGACTGACTGGAAAGACGATGCAGCCGGCCAGACCAACGACGGTGGCAGCAGTCAGGGCTTTGGCTACACGGCGCGGGCATTACTTGAACGCCGCGTCACATCCAACTGGTTTGTCGGTACGGCAATCGATATCCAGCAGGCGAAAGATTATGCGCCCAGCCATTTCCTGCTCTATGTACGGTATTCCGCCGCCGGATGGCAGGGCGACATGGATTTACCGCCGCAGCCGCTGATACCTTACGCCGACTGGTAAGTTTTCAGATAGCGCCTCTCTTAATGCCGCTGCGATCGGGTATACTCGGGCGGCAATCTGGGATTTCCGGGGGGAGACAATTTGCGCGTTAGTCGCTCGTTAACAATTAAGCAGATGGCAATGGTGGCGGCCGTTGTCATGGTATTCGTTTTTGTTTTTTGCACTGTTTTGCTGTTTCATCTGGTACAGCAGAACCGCTATAACACGGCTACGCAACTGGAAAGCATTGCTCGCTCTGTCCGCGAACCCTTATCTTCCGCCATTTTGAAAGGTGATATTCCGCAGGCGGAAGCTATTCTTGCCAGCATAAAACCGGCGGGTGTGGTCAGCCGCGCCGATGTTGTATTACCTAACCAGTTCCAGGCGCTACGTAAAAGTTTTATTCCAGAGCGCCCGGTGCCAGTGATGTTCACCCGATTGTTTGAGTTACCGGTACAAATCTCGCTGGGCGTCTACTCGCTGGAGCGTCCGGCCACCCCGCAGCCGATTGCCTATCTGGTGTTACAGGCAGATTCCTTCCGCATGTACAAGTTCGTGATGAGCACCGTCTCTACGTTAGTGACCATTTACTTACTTTTGTCACTCATCCTGACGGTGGCGATTAGCTGGTGCATTAACCGACTGATATTACATCCTTTACGTAATATTGCTCGCGAACTAAACGCCATTCCACCGCAAGAGATTGTTGGTCATCAACTGGCCTTGCCGCGTCTGCATCAGGACGACGAAATCGGTATGCTGGTGCGCAGTTACAACCTTAATCAGCAATTGTTGCAGCGCCATTATGAAGAACAGTGCGAAAATGCGATGCGCTTCCCGGTGTCGGATTTGCCAAACAAAGCCTTGCTGATGGAGATGCTGGAGCAGGTGGTTGCACGTAAACAAACCACCGCACTGATGATCATCACTTGTGAAACGCTGCGTGATACCGCAGGCGTGCTGAAAGAGGCGCAGCGGGAAATCCTGCTACTGACGCTGGTGGAGAAAATCAAATCTGTGCTGTCGCCACGCATGATCCTCGCACAGGTCAGCGGCTATGACTTCGCTGTTATCGCTAACGGCGTACAGGAGCCGTGGCACGCTATCACATTAGGTCAGCAAGTGCTTACTATCATGAGCGAGCGTTTGCCAATTGAACGTATTCAACTGCGTCCACACTGTAGCATTGGTGTGGCGATGTTCTATGGCGATCTTACTGCCGAACAACTTTATGGTCGTGCTATTTCAGCGGCGTTTACTGCTCGTCATAAAGGGAAGAATCAAATTCAGTTCTATGATCCGCAGCAGATGGAAGAAGCTCAACAGCGGCTGACGGAAGAGAGCGATATCCTTAATGCACTGGAAAATCATCAGTTTGCTATTTGGTTGCAGCCACAGGTGGAGATGACCAGTGGCAAATTAGTCAGTGCGGAAGTGTTGTTGCGTATCCAGCAACCGGATGGTAGTTGGGAATTGCCGGATGGGCTAATCGATCGAATTGAGTCCTGTGGACTGATGGTTACCGTTGGTCATTGGGTGCTGGAGGAGTCCTGTCGGCTGCTTGCCGCCTGGCAAGAGCGCGGCATTATGCTGCCGTTGTCGGTGAACCTCTCGGCGCTACAGCTTATGCACCCGAATATGGTGCCGGATATGCTGGAGTTGTTAACCCGCTATCGCATTCAGCCGGGAACGCTGATTCTGGAAGTGACAGAGAGTCGACGTATTGATGACCCGCAAGCGGCGGTGGCGATCCTCCGTCCGCTGCGAAATGCCGGAGTACAGGTGGCACTGGATGATTTCGGCATGGGTTACGCAGGGCTACGTCAGTTGCAGCATATGAAATCGTTGCCAATAGACGTGCTGAAAATCGACAAAATGTTCGTTGAAGGCTTGCCAGAAGATAGCAGCATGATTACCGCAATTATCATGCTGGCGCAAAGTCTGAACCTACAAATGATTGCCGAAGGCGTGGAGACTGAAGCGCAACGCGACTGGCTGGCAAAAGCGGGCGTGGGTATTGCCCAGGGCTTCCTTTTTGCACGGCCACTCCCCATTGAAATCTTCGAAGAGAGTTACCTGGAAGATAAATAACTACCCCAAACTGATTACAAAACTTTAAAAAGTGCTGGTTTGTGCGAGCCAGCTCAAACTTTTTAACCTTTTTGTTTCAATTATGATCCAGGTACATTTCTGTGATGTTGTCTGGGTGTTATTTTAAGGCCGCAGGTACACCATAACCTTACAAGACCTGTGGTTTTACTAAAGGACACCCTATGAAGACCTCTCTGTTTAAAAGCCTTTACTTTCAGGTCCTGACAGCGATAGCCATTGGTATTCTCCTTGGCCATTTCTATCCTGAAATAGGCGAGCAAATGAAACCGCTTGGCGACGGATTCGTTAAGCTCATTAAGATGATCATCGCTCCCGTCATCTTTTGTACTGTCGTAACTGGCATTGCGGGCATGGAAAGCATGAAGGCGGTCGGTCGTACCGGCGCTGTCGCACTGCTTTACTTTGAAGTTGTCAGTACCATCGCGCTGATTATTGGTCTTATCATCGTTAACGTCGTGCAGCCTGGTGCCGGAATGAACGTCGATCCGGCAAGTCTTGATGCGAAAGCGGTCGCGGTTTACGCCGCGCAGGCGAAAGATCAGGGCATTGTCGCCTTCATTATGGATGTCATCCCGGCGAGTGTTATTGGCGCATTTGCCAGCGGTAACATCCTGCAGGTGCTGTTGTTTGCCGTCCTGTTTGGTTTTGCGCTCCATCGTTTGGGTAGCAAAGGCCAACTGATTTTTAACGTTATCGAAAGTTTCTCACAGGTCATCTTCGGCATTATCAATATGATCATGCGCCTGGCACCCATTGGTGCGTTTGGGGCGATGGCGTTTACTATCGGTAAATACGGCGTCGGCACACTGGTGCAACTGGGGCAGCTCATTATCTGCTTCTACATCACCTGTATCCTGTTTGTGGTGCTGGTACTGGGTTCAATCGCTAAAGCGACCGGTTTCAGTATCTTCAAATTTATCCGTTATATCCGTGAAGAATTGCTGATTGTTTTGGGGACGTCTTCTTCCGAGTCAGCGCTGCCGCGTATGCTCGACAAGATGGAGAAACTCGGTTGCCGGAAATCGGTGGTGGGGTTGGTTATCCCAACAGGCTACTCGTTTAATCTTGACGGAACATCGATATACTTGACGATGGCGGCGGTGTTTATCGCCCAGGCCACCAACAGTGAGATGGATATCGTCCACCAAATCACGCTGTTAGTTGTGTTGCTGCTTTCTTCCAAAGGGGCGGCAGGGGTAACGGGCAGTGGCTTTATCGTGCTGGCGGCGACGCTTTCAGCCGTGGGTCATTTACCGGTGGCTGGTCTGGCGCTGATCCTCGGCATCGACCGCTTTATGTCGGAAGCTCGTGCGCTGACTAATCTTGTCGGTAATGGTGTCGCAACCATCGTGGTAGCGAAGTGGGTTAAAGAACTGGACCACAAAAAACTGGATGATGTGCTGAATAATCGTGCGCCGGATGGCAAAACGCACGAATTATCCTCTTAATCTCACTACTTATGCCCGCACTCCCTTCCCCGAGTGCGGGTGTTTGCGCATAATTGACCCCTGTGCCCGAACTGACCCCTTGGGTGAGTTCGGGTTTATTTCACTTCCTCCGTGACATTTTCATGTTCTTGCGGTCTAACACGAAGTGTTTTTAACGTCATTCAGACTGACCGACAACGGGCAGTCTTTTATTACCAGGATAGTTGATCAGGGGTTCACATGCAGGGCACAAAAATTCGACTTTTAGCGGGCGGTTTGCTGGTGATGGCCACTGCTGGCTATGTGCAGGCAGATGCGCTCCAGCCTGATCCAGCATGGCAACAGGGGACGCTCTCCAACGGTTTACAGTGGCAAGTGCTGACCACGCCTCAGCGTCCCAGCGATCGTGTTGAAATTCGCCTGCTGGTTAATACCGGTTCGCTCGCTGAAAGTACACAACAGAGCGGTTACAGCCACGCTATTCCTCGTATTGCGCTAACGCAAAGCGGTGGCCTGGAAGCAGCACAGGCACGTTCATTGTGGCAACAGGGGATCGACCCTAAGCGTCCAATGCCGCCGGTGATCGTCTCTTATGACACCACGCTGTTTAATCTTAGTTTGCCAAATAACCGTAACGACCTGCTGAAAGAAGCGCTCTCTTATCTGGCGAATACGACCGGCAAGCTGACCATCACGCCAGAAACGGTAAACCATGCGTTGCAAAGCCAGGACATGGTGGCAACCTGGCCAGCCGACACCAAAGAAGGCTGGTGGCGCTATCGTTTGAAAGGATCTACCTTGCTAGGTCACGATCCTGCTGATTCGCTGAAACAACCCGTTGAGGCGGCGAAAATTAAAGATTTCTACCAGAAATGGTACACCCCAGATGCTATGACGCTGCTGGTGGTGGGTAATGTTGATGCGCGCTCGGTTGTCGACCAAATCAACAAAACCTTTGGCGAATTGAAAGGCAAACGTGAAACACCGGCACCAGTGCCGACGCTTTCTCCGCTGCGCGCCGAAGCGGTAAGCATTATGACTGACGCAGTGCGTCAGGACCGGTTATCCATTATGTGGGATACGCCGTGGCAGCCGATTCGTGAGTCAGCGGCGCTCCTGCGCTACTGGCGTGCTGATCTGGCTCGTGAGGCGCTGTTCTGGCATGTTCAGCAAGCACTAAGCGCCAATAACAGCAAAGATATCGGCCTCGGTTTTGACTGCCGTGTGCTGTATCAGCGTGCGCAATGTGCCATCAACATCGAGTCGCCAAACGACAAACTGAACAGCAACCTGAATCTGGTTGCGCGTGAACTGGCGAAAGTTCGTGATAAAGGCCTGCCAGAAGAAGAGTTCAACGCTCTGGTTGCGCAAAAGAAACTGGAGTTACAGAAACTGTTTGCTGCTTATGCGCGAGCTGATACCGATATTCTGATGGGGCAGCGGATGCGTTCACTGCAAAATCAGGTCGTCGATATCGCGCCAGAGCAATATCAGAAACTGCGTCAGGATTTTCTTAACAGCCTGACGGTAGAAATGTTAAATCAGGATCTGCGTCAGCAGTTGTCGAACGACATGGCATTAATTCTGCTGCAGCCGAAAGGTGAGCCGGAATTTAACATGAAAGGATTGCAGGCCGCCTGGGATCAAATCATGGCACCATCTACGGCGGCTGCCGCCACATCTGTAGCCGCAGATGATGTGCATCCTGAAGTGACGGATATTCCACCCGCACAGTGATAAATAACCCGGCAGCCTTTCTTCTGGCTGCCGGGATTAACGGTGACGAATAAGTTGCCGTGATATACCCGCAGATATTTTTCCTGGCACGGTAGTAGCGTGCGGATAATCATTGACGGCTGTGGTTTATGTAAAAGTAAGCAACCACACGTTTGTGAACGTAACGTGCTAAAGGGATATAAATGCGCTACAAAGCCACACTATTCTTGCTGATAATGATTCTCAGCTTAACGGGTCTCTATTCCTGCAACAAAAACTTCCTCTTGCTATGGGATGCGAATAATATTTATGTCAGTACAAGAGATAATATCGATAAAGACAAGATAAAAATAGAATTCGGTATCAGCGTCAACACGATCAACCGAGAAACGGATGCTGAATTATTTGCTGACAGAGCGAAGTATACAATTCTCTTCGGCGGTAACCTGAAAAACAGGATGATAAACGAATACGGCGAAAATGATTTTCTAATTACCTTCGATGACCGCTGCTATTTATCATTTCGGCAATTTAAAACCAACCGTCGACATCAGCATGATTATTATTTTGACTTCTTTAACAATAATGGGAATGCCTTCGTCACGGTCGAAATTAAAGGCGAAAATCCACTTAAATTTACGCGTAGCATGAATGATATGCGTCAGCAGTTTTCGCTAACCTATAAAGATAGTACTTCTCATCTCTGCAAGGTTATTTCTTCAGTTCCTTCCTGAATACCGGTTCTGGGCAATCACGACCAAAATGTGCCGCCCAGTCAAAAGCTTTACCGTTTTTCACGTAGCGTTGATAAATTAATGCTTCAGTTTCTGGATCAAGATATCTGACCCAACTTGCAGCATGGCATAACACGGCGGCCCATGCCTGGGTTTTGGGGTGAAGTAACCTGGCAGATTGTCCGGCCCATTCCGCAGCTTGCCAGCGGTAATGCAAAAAGTGATTATTTTTGTCAGGCACTGCATTAGCAACACGACGGTTTTCTTTCTCGCCTATCCAACTGCCATTATTAGTGTAGGTATAGGGTGTTGAATATGCGCCACTGGTAATAGCATAGTCGGGATACATTTCGTAGGCGATAAGTTCGATGCCATTATATCGTAATAATCTTGCAGCCTCGTATTGCGCCTGCGCGCGTTGCTTATCAGGGATATTTTTATTTTTTGCTATTGCCATTAAATTAGCCAGTTTTTGTGCGCCCTGGCGATGATCAGGAATATCAAACCAATTGATGGCCTGCTGATATTGACCATGACGTATTAATCGTCTACCTAATAGCGCACGTACTTTAACGTCCGTTGGAATAATATCTGGCGAAAGATAATAATCGTAACGGCTATTATTTAAATCTACAGGCTTTAAAGGGTGCCGAGGTGCTGGTACGTTTTTTTCAACAAACGTCTGTAACTCCGGCAAGGTTAAAACGTTTTCTGCAACCCAGGCTAAATCGGCCCAATAGAGATCTTTAGCCTGGTAAAACAATGCGGTGGCCTGAAGATAATCATCGCGTTTCAATGCCACAATCGCTTGCTCACTGGCAATACGGCAAGATGGGATGGTAACTTTATCACCATGATAATAAGGGCTTTCCGGGTTCATACTTCCCCAGACTTCATCGGTAGTGCGCGAGCATAGTGGCTCGTTGCCAGTGGAATATCTCCGGCTCGTAATGCCAGTTTTGCTTTTAACCATTCGCTTAAGCCACTTTCTGGTGCATCCTGCAACAGCGTTTGTGCTAACGAATAATTTCCTGCCCGATACGCCAGTGCTGCCAGTCGATCGCTATAACTAAATCCTTTAACCCTGTGTTGACTTAGCAACTTAATTAAACGGTCGCGATGCGTCGGACAGGTATAATCTACAAGGTCTTTAGTACAGGCTTCACTGACATATCCCCAGTCTTGACGAATAAATAGCTCTGCGATTACCAGTTGCTGAACCAGTGGAGCATCAATAACCGACTCCAGCAGTGATAAATTTTTCTCCCTGGTTATATACAGCGAAATCATCCGTAGCGAAGTTTTCCCGGAGGGCGAACCCTGAGCCGCTTGTTGGGCATAAATTTTTACTGCCGCAGCTATATTGCCTTTTCTCAGATAATAATGCCCAAGCTGACCGAGACTGGCGAGAGAGAGCAGTTCAGGATCGGCTGCTCCACTACGGACTTCTTCAATGATTTGCAGATAACGCTGTACGGCCTGCTCAGCAATCTGCTGATTAAAACCACCTTTATTGATTATAAGATCGAGATCGTCGCCAGCGGCATCAAATCCCCCTCTTGCCAGACTATATAACGTAGCAAGCCGCCATTCCCCTTGCTCTGTTTTCGGCAAGGCCAATAGTTGCTGAAAGTATGGGCTATCGTATTTTCCCTGATGAAAATCCTGAGCTCCTGAATAATAAAGTCTCTGCGCATCAGATAATGGCGTCTGCAATTTTTGTGCGATTTCCAGTGTCCGATTTTGCGCAGGAGGCTCAGCATCATCATCTGAATCTGTCTTCGTTGCTTCAACGGGCTGCCATATTGGTAAACCAGGATCGCGTTTAACCAATTGTTGTACTTCAAAGACAAAACTGCCATTTGGCATTTCCAGCAGTGCGTTATTGCGGTCAGTTAACAGATGATTGGGAATAAATGGTCCACAGGCATTAACGTTTGTGCTAATTAGTGAGAGCAATACAACAACGGAAAGCTGCGATATTTTAGGGGATAACATTAAACTCTCCTTGTAGTCTTTGATTGCAGCGCGCCCATCCCAGCGGGCTGCTTTCTCCGGCGCGCAGTTGCCTGGCGCTTATCCTTACAAAATGCAGGCTGGATGAGTGAGGTTGCACCTGATAGTGGCTGGCTCCATCAACGAATGGGCAATCGGCATTGGGCAGAATTACTTGTTTCGGCAACGGCGCATCAATTTTTCCGCTGTTTTTAATAGCCAGATCAAAAAGTTGCTCGTCTGCATGTTGAGTAATTATTAACGACCAGCGTGGCGTCAGTGGTTTATGCCGAATCACGGCTTCCAGCGTCGTTAGTGACCAGGCGCGACGATCGCCTGCTAACGGTAGCCGAAACCATACCAGGCCCTGTAATCCACGTGGCGGTTGCTGTTTTAAATATTGAATGAAATCGGCAAGTGTCTGCGGCGACACACTGAGTTCACGCATCTCCCCAGCAACATATAACGGAGCTTCGCTCTCAACGCGATTATCACTGGTGAGCGCGGAACCGTAAGCGGGCAATGCAATGAAAAAAGGATGCGTAGTTTGCCTGGCATATTGCTTTACCCAACGTTGCGCCAGGCTGGCATCGAACAAGCCTTTTTCGGGTGACAGCACGTTATGTACCTGCAAAACCGAAGTATCCGCAATGCGCAATAATCGTGCGAGATGTGGTGATTCAAGCCAGGTGGGCAGGGCGGTTACGCTAAGTTTTATATTTGTGGGAAGCGTCTGATGTAACGCACTAAGTAGTATCAGATAGTCCGGCAATTTTGCTGTTGGCGCGTCATAATCAATTTCCACGCCTGCCAGCGTAATTCCTGCCTTTTGCCACTCACGTTGGGTTTGTTGAATATGCTGGATAATTTGCTGGTTATTAAGCTGTGTAAGCTGACCGTCGAGTCTCGCAACCAGCCAGACCGGGCGACCATCTTGCTGAATAAGCGAAGTATTCACCGCAAAATGTCGGATGCCTTCCTGCGGATGAAATTGCATCCCGAGTATGCGCAGCGTAGAGAAAAGTGGGTGGCTTCGTTTTAATGCCTCGTTATGTTCTGCCGTCCAGATGCGTTGCCAGATATAGACTTGCTGATCAAAGCGAAGCGGCTGTGAGGGGGGAAATAAAATATGCAGCCCGTAACCCAGGCAGATCAGAAGAAGTGAAGCTGCAAAAATCCTTTTGCAAAATGGCATATTGTCACGGCATAAAGATTACCAACAGGACGATAGTGTACTGCCGAAACTATTAACGGAGAACGAATATCTGCCCGTTCTCCGCCAAAAACCATTACGCTGGCATCGCCTCACGCGGGATAATCGCGCCGCGATACTGAATCACGGTGCTGGCAGTCAAATGCCCGCGTTTTGCCGCTTCTTCTGCACTGCCGCCGGTAAGGCGTACCGCCAAATAACCGGCGCTGAAAGAGTCGCCCGCAGCGGTGGTGTCGATCACTTTTTCTTTCGGCAGTTTTACCGCCGGAACGTCCACTAACCCTTCGCCCACAATGGACACCAGGCAAGAATCTGCGCCGCGTTTCACCACCACTTCTTTCACGCCCGCGTTATGGGTACGCGCAATGACGTCTTCCACCGGCTGTTGACCCCACAGCGCATCTTCATCATCCAGCGTCAGGAAAGCGATGTCCGTGCATTCCAGCATTTGCTGGTAGACCTGCTGCGTCTCTTCTTTGCTGGCCCACAGGCGTGGACGGTAGTTATTGTCGAAAATTACTTTCCCGCCATTGGCGCGGCATTCGCGCAGCAGAGAAAGCAGTTTTTCGCGACTGGTGGGGCTTAAGATCGCCAGGCTAATGCCGCTCAGATAGAGATAATCAAAATTCGCCAGTTCTGCACAAATCGCCGCCGATTGCTCGCTCTCCAGCCAGAATTTGGCCGCGGCTTCGTTACGCCAGTAGTAGAAAGTCCGTTCGCCGGTGCTGTCGGTTTCAATGTAATAAAGACCCGGCAGACGGTTTTCCATCCGTTGGGTCAGGGAAGTATCGACGTTCTCTCCGTGCCAGGCGTCCAGCATCTGCTGACTAAAACTGTCCGTTCCCAGCGCCGTTACGTAATGAACGGTTAATGCCGCAGGATCGACCTGACGAGCGATGTAGACGGAAGTGTTCAGGGTATCGCCGCCGAAACCGCGCTTAACGTCTGCGCCTTTCTCGGAAAGCTCAATCATGCATTCGCCAATCACGGCAATCTTTTTGGACATAGTCGTGAACCTGATCTGTAAAAAATTAGCGTTAGTTTGCGCTGCGGTGGTTTGTTGGTCAACTATATTAAAACACTGTTCCATTATTTTTTTGAGCCAGAACGTATTCCTGAGAAATTCCGTCGTTGCGCGGGCAAATTAACTCCTCTCTGGCGGTAAAGTTCTGCCGTAGCGCGCCGATAATATTTGTCGAGTCCGGCCAGTATCACTTTTAAACACAGGACATCTTCGATGATAAGGCAGGTTATCCAGCGAATAAGCAACCCTGAAGCAAGCATCGAGAGCTTGCAGGAACGGCGTTTTTGGTTGCAATGTGAGCGAGCTTACACCTGGCAGCCGATTTACCAGACTTCCGGGCGATTGATGGCCGTGGAGCTTTTAACGGTAGTCACGCATCCCGATAATCCTTTGCAACGACTGCCGCCAGATCGTTATTTTGCCGAAATCACCGTCAGGCATCGGATGGATGTGGTGAAAGAACAGATTGATTTACTAGCGAAAAAAGCCGCGTTCTTTGCTGAGCACGGTCTGCTGGCATCGGTTAATATTGATGGCCCTACACTTCTCGCCCTGCGTCAGCGGCCGGAGATTTTACGCCAGATTGACCGTCTTCCCTGGCTGCGCTTTGAACTGGTGGAACACATCCGCCTGCCGAAAGATTCAACATTTGCCTCAATGTGCGAATTTGGCCCGCTGTGGCTGGATGATTTTGGCACCGGGATGGCAAACTTTTCTGCGCTAAGTGAAGTGCGTTATGACTACATCAAAATCGCTCGCGAGTTGTTTGTGATGCTGCGCCAGTCTCCGGAAGGCCGCACGCTCTTTTCCCAGCTTTTGCATTTGATGAACCGCTACTGCCGCGGCGTGATTGTCGAAGGTGTCGAGACTGAGGAAGAATGGGGCGATGTGCAAAATTCTCCCGCATTCGCTGCACAAGGCTGGTTTCTTTCGCGCCCTGCGCCGATAGAAACGCTGGATTCAGTGGCGCTGGCTCTGTAAGCCGCCTCATTTTTCGCCTGGCTGGACTATCTTTAGGACTGGCACAGGAAGAACATGAGGAAGCGAACTATGAGCAAGGCAGGCAAAATAACCGCTGCGATTTCAGGGGCTTTCTTGTTGTTGGTCGTCGTGGCGATCATTTTGATTGCGACTTTTGACTGGAATCGTCTCAAACCGACCATCAACCAGAAAGTCTCTGCGGAATTGAATCGCCCCTTCGCTATTCGTGGCGATCTGGGCGTGGTGTGGGAGCGGCAAAAACAAGAAACCGGCTGGCGTAGCTGGGTGCCGTGGCCTCATGTGCACGCAGAAGACATCATTCTCGGCAACCCGCCGGATATTCCCGAAGTAACGATGGTGCATTTGCCGCGCGTAGAAGCGACGCTGGCTCCGCTGGCGCTGCTGACCAAAACGATCTGGTTGCCGTGGATCAAGCTGGAAAAGCCTGATGCGCGCCTGATTCGCCTCTCTGAAAAGAACAACAACTGGACGTTCAACCTCGGCAACGATGACAACAAAGACGCGAACGCAAAACCGTCGGCGTGGTCGTTTCGGCTGGATAATATTCTGTTCGATCAAGGGCGGATCGCTATTGATGACAAAGTAAGCAAAGTGGATCTGGAGATTTTCGTTGATCCGTTAGGCAAGCCGTTGCCGTTCAGCGAAGTGACCGGATCGAAAGGTAAAACGGATCAAGAAAAGGTGGGCGATTACGTTTTTGGCCTGAAAGCACAAGGGCGCTATAACGGCGAACCACTCATGGGGACGGGTAAAATTGGCGGTATGCTAGCGCTGCGTGGTGAAGGGACACCGTTTCCGGTGCAGGCTGATTTTCGCTCCGGTAACACCCGTGTCGCTTTTGATGGCGTGGTGAATGACCCAATGAAAATGGGCGGCGTCGATTTACGGCTTAAATTTTCTGGCGATTCGCTGGGTGATCTCTACGAACTGACCGGCGTTCTGTTGCCCGATACGCCGCCGTTTGAAACCGATGGCCGACTGGTAGCGAAAATCGACACTGAAAAATCGTCGGTCTTTGATTATCGCGGCTTTAACGGGCGCATTGGTGATAGCGATATTCACGGTTCTCTGGTCTACACCACCGGCAAACCACGACCAAAACTGGAAGGTGACGTCGAGTCGCGGCAGTTACGGCTGGCAGATCTGGGGCCGTTGATTGGCGTTGGTTCCGGGAAAGGTGCGGAAAAGTCGAAACGGTCTGAACAGAAGAAGGGCGAAAAGAATGTTCAGCCTGCGGGCAAAGTGCTGCCATATGACCGCTTCGAAACCGATAAATGGGATGCGATGGATGCCGATGTCCGTTTTAAAGGTCGGCGCATTGAGCATGGCAGCAGTCTGCCGATTAGCGATCTTTCTACCCATATCATCCTCAAAAACGCCGACCTGCGCCTGCAACCGCTGAAATTTGGCATGGCGGGCGGCAGTATTGCGGCGAACATTCATCTGGAAGGGGATAAAAAACCGATGCAGGGTCGGGCGGATATTCAGGCTCGTCGGCTGAAACTGAAAGCGTTGATGCCGGATGTGGCGCTGATGCAGAAAACACTGGGTGAAATGAACGGCGATGCTGAACTACGCGGTAGCGGCAACTCGGTGGCGGCGCTGCTGGGAAATAGTAATGGCAACCTGAAACTGTTGATGAATGACGGGCTGGTGAGCCGTAACCTGATGGAGATTGTCGGCTTGAACGTCGGTAACTACATTGTCGGTGCGATTTTTGGTGATGACGAGGTGCGGGTGAACTGCGCGGCGGCGAATCTGGATATTGCCAACGGCGTGGCGCGTCCGCAGATTTTTGCTTTCGATACTGAGAATGCGTTGATTAATGTTACCGGCACGGCAAGTTTTGCTTCGGAGCAACTGGATTTAACTGTCGATCCAGAGAGCAAAGGTATTCGGATTATCACGCTGCGTTCGCCGCTGTATGTCCGCGGAACGTTCAAAAATCCGCAGGCAGGGGTGAAAGCAGGGCCGTTGATTGCCCGTGGTGCTGTTGCGGCGGCACTGGCAACGCTGGTGACACCTGCGGCGGCATTACTGGCGTTGATATCACCTTCAGAAGGTGAAGCTAATCAGTGCCGGATGATTTTGTCGCAGATGAAGAAGTGATGATAATTGCCGGATGTCTGGCATCCGGCAATTAAACAGATTTAGATTGTTGGCAAAGTGTGCTTTGTTCATGCCGGATGCGGCGTGAACGCCTTATCCGGCCTACTAATCCTTGCGAATTCAATACATTGTATGGAAATTCAGGCCTGATAAGCGTAGCGCATCAGGCTTTTCACTCTTATTACAACGACTGATGTCGCGTCTCATGCGTCAGCAGCAGAGCGATTAGCGTCAAGCCGGCCATCGCCGCCAGATATAACCCTACCGCACCTAACCCGTAGTGAGTCTGCAGCCAGGCCGCGATATACGGTGCAACGGAAGCCCCGAGAATCGACGATACGTTGTAAGAGAATGATGCTCCGGTGTAACGCACTTCCGTTGGGAACAGCTCTGGCAACAGCGCGCCCATTGGCCCGAAGGTCAGCCCCATCAGACTTAACCCCAGCAGCAGGAAGGCAAAAACCAGAATCGGGTTGCCAGAACCGAGCAGTGGGTTAAAGGCGAACAGTGCGAACAGGATGATCAGTGTGGTGATGATTACCATGCTTTTACGACGACCAAAGGCATCAGCCAGCAATCCGGCTACCGGCACCATCACGCCAAAACCGATTACTGCCATCATCAGCATCCACAGCACTTCATTGCGCGGCAGGCCAAGCCCGACTGGCGCGGCGGCGGTACTGAAGGTCATTGAATAGACGGTCATGATGTAAAACAGCGTATAGGTCGCCAGCATGATAAAGGTGCCGAGTACCGTAACGCGTACGTGTTTGGTCAGCAGCGTACCCAGCGGGATCTTCACCTGCTTTTTCGCTTTAGCGACTTTCTCAAACACCGGCGACTCATGCAGCGACACGCGAACATACAGGCCGATAATCACCAGCACCGCCGAGAAGATAAACGGCACGCGCCAGCCCCAGCTCATAAACTGCTCGTCGGTTAGCAGCCAGGAAAGCAGCAGGAAAGTGCCGTTGGCAAAGAAGAAGCCAATCGGTGCGCCCAACTGCGGGAAGGAGCCATACAGCGCACGTTTACGCGGCGGCGCATTTTCGGTCGCCAGCAGCGCTGCGCCGCCCCATTCACCGCCTAATCCCAGGCCCTGACCAAATCGAGCCAGCGCCAGCAGCAGCGGGGCGAAAATACCAATCGTTGCGTAGCCAGGCAGCAGGCCGATGACCACCGTCGAAATTCCCATCGTTAGCAAAGAGGCGACCAGCGTCGCTTTACGCCCAACGCGATCGCCAAAATGACCAAACACGGCAGAGCCGATGGGGCGCGCGACGAAAGCGATAGCGAAGGTCGCGAGCGACTGTAGTGTCGCCGCCGCCGGATCGCCCTGCGGGAAGAAGATATGCGGGAATACAATAACGGCCGCAGTGGCGTAAATGTAGAAGTCGAAAAACTCAATGGCCGTGCCAATGAGGGAGGCGACAAGGACTTTATTACGCGAGTTGATCGGCGTGTATTCTTGCTCGTTGTCGAGTGTTGTGGCTGTTGCTTGCATAATCTTTTCTTATTTTTTGTCTAACGAATAGCCATATTACGCACAGCAAAAGTGATATTTCAATGTGTAACAAACCACGAAAACGACTAAAAACCAGGCAAAAAGGGGATAATGTTTAGGCTGGTGATTTTTCTTCTATGAAATGCTTCACATAATTTCATAAATAGTCGATAAAACTGGTTTTAGGTTAAATAAAAGTTACCAACTGGATTTATATGCTGGGCTTATGAGTTGGCATGAAATTGTTTGCTCCTGAAGCGATACTGAAGAGGCGCAGGGGGAAGAGTTTCAGGAGGTTATGTGCGCGTTATAGCCGGATGCGATGCCGGAGCATCTTACCCGGCCATGGGGAGCCAGACCGAATAAATTCGTAGGTCGGATAAAGCGTTTGCGCCGCATCCGGCATATTTTAATGTTGTGTTTTACCCGGCATTCGCGGGTCATCTTTGTACTCGGCGGTGGCAATCCACGCCGCGCAAAACAGCGTCAGACGGGCGAAGAAGTAGAAAAATGCCATCAGCCCCAGCACGGAACCAAAGGCTGCGCCGGAGGGGGATTTCATCAGCGATGGCAGGGTGTAGGTCATCACAATTTTAATCACTTCAAAACCAATAGCTGCGATGAATGTCCCGCGAATTAGCGCCTTTTTCCGTGGGCGGTGACGCGGCAGCCGCCAGAAGATCCAGAAGAAAAGCAGATAGTTGGCGAAGATGGAAATCGCCAGGCCAATCAATCGCCACGTCGGTTTCAGCCACTCAATGCTATTAAGGTGTAATGCGCTAATAATCATTTGCTGCGCAGAACCGGCAACGGAGGTGATTGAGAGCGTCACAATCAGCGCAATCAACAAGCCAATCAGCGAAATAAAATCACGCAGATATTTAACCCAGAATTTTTCTTGATCTTGCGGCGAACGTTCCCAGACATCACGCGACTGGGCGCGAATCGCTTCACGTAAATTGCCCATCCAGTTGATGCCGGAATAAAGTGCCACCGCCAGGCCAACAAGACCTACGGTAGTACGCTGCTGAACAGCGGTGTTGATGGTGTTTTTCAACGTGGCGGCAAGCGTTGGATCGCTGATGTTTTGCAGAATTTTGTCGAAGATATCCTGTAACAGCATCGGATGCGAAGCCAGCACAAAACCCCCAGCGGCAAACGACACCATCAAAATCGGGATCATCGACAAAAACGAGAAATAGGTGATCGCTGCGCCAAACTGATTACCCAGTCGATCGTTAAAGCGTTCAGTCGCGCGAATCAGGTGCGCGATGATCGGTTGGCGTTGGACTTTTTCGGCGGTGGTGGTGACAGTTTCCAGCACCTGGCTGACTTTGCCGCCTTTATCGCTATTATCCAGATGCTTAATCGGCTCATGCTCCAGATCCTGGGTGGGACGTTTGATCTCGTTTTCCTGCGTCATCCGCTCTTTAGTCCTTCAGTCGTTGTCTGTCTTAAAAAGTATAGTCGGTCAGTCCAGGTGCTCTTTCATTACGCCTGCAACCCACTGCATAAACAGGTTTACACGGCGGGAAAGCTCCCGACGCTGAGGGTAAACCAGGGAAATGGAGAGTGGAGCGGCGCGATAGCTGGGCAACACTTCAATAAGCCGTCCGGCGCGCAGGGCTTCGCGCACGGCGATGCGGGGGATCTGAATAATCCCCAGCCCCGCCAGACCGGCGGCGAGATAGGTTTCGCTACTGTTTACCGTCAACATGCCGCCGGACTTAAACCACTGGACGCCATGACCACTGGCAACCTCAAAACCCAATGGGTGCACGCCCAGATGTGGCGTGTAATGCACTACCGCGTGTGAAGTCAGATCGTCGGGATTTTGCGGATAACCAAAGCGCGTCAGATAGTGCGGACTGGCACAGTTGACCATCGTCAGTTTGCCGAGTGGACGGGTGATGAGTCCATCGTCGGGTAACGTACCTGTGCGAACCACACAATCAAAGCCATCATGAAGAATATCTACCTGACGGTCGCTGCTGCTTAATTCGAGTGCAATACCCGGATACTGATACAGAAAATCGGGTAACCGCGGCAGCAACAAATTTTTCGCCATTCCGACCGGGATATCGACGCGCAATTTACCGCTGATGCTGGTGGTATCCTGCAAAAACAGGCCGTCCAGTTCGTTGAGATTACTCAACACATCTTTCGCCCGTTGATAATAGGTCATACCATCCGGCGTCAGTTGTACCCGCCGCGTGGTACGCTGGAGGAGCTGGGTGCCAAGCTGGTTTTCCAGTGCCTGGATTTGACGCGAGACGCTACCTTTCGGCAGAGCAAAGAAATCTGCCGCGCGGGAAAAACTTTCCAGCTCCGCGACTTTGATGAACAACTGCATTGCGTGAATTTTATCCATTTCTTTGACCGATTGTTGTTCACAGCGAAACAGTAACGCGCATATCGCATTATTTATTGTTTTTTCTAACATCTAATGCATGATTTCACAACGGTGCAACGCAGAAAGTGAGGATATTTTAGAGAATAAAGGGTGGATTAGCGTTCCCTGAATAGAGAAATAACCAGCAGAAGGTCATAATTTTGACTCATTTCATAAAATGCACAAACAGCGTATTGCGGATTAGTGCGCAATCTAATCATTTTCTTTAACCGTAGACGTTATTAAAACGAGCGATAAATCTACTTTACTTGCCTGAATGCGGTGCAAAATATAAGGAATTCCTTAAGAATTTTTTAAATAGTGCCCTCGACATGTAATTTCGGGCATTTAGCTGTAACTATTTATATCGGTAACTATTTTCTACGTTTCATCTCTGTAGAATGGCCACCGCCAAATGGCGAATTCTTATTTTGTCTCTCGGGTAATACCCTTCCACTACTTAAGTCTTTTTAACGTATTCAGGTGGAGATTCAGTAATGCAAATAATCATGTTTGACAGGCAGTCAATATTTATTCATGGAATGAAAATCAGTTTACAACAGCGTATTCCAGGGGTAGGTATTCAGGGCGTCAGTCAGGCAGATGAGCTATGGCAAAGACTTGAAAGCTATCCCGAAGCCTTAGTGATGTTGGATGGCGATCAAGACGGTGAATTTTGCCAGTGGTTATTGCAAAAAACCGTGGTGCAATTTCCTGATATTAAAGTGTTAATCACGGCGACGGATTGCAACAAACGATGGTTGCAGGAGGTTATCCACTTTAATGTGATGGCCATTGTGCCGCGTGATTCAACCGTTGAGACGTTCGTATTGGCGGTAAACAGTGCGGTGATGGGCATGATGTTTCTGCCCGGCGACTGGCGAACAGCGCCGGAAAAAGAGTCGAAAGATCTCGCATCATTAAGCGCCCGCCAGCGGGAAATTTTAACCATGCTGGCGGCAGGCGAATCGAATAAAGAGATTGGCCGGGCGTTAAATATCAGCACCGGAACGGTAAAGGCGCATCTGGAATCGCTTTATCGACGTCTGGAAGTGAAAAACCGAACCCAGGCGGCAATGATGTTAAATATCTCCTCCTGAAGAGGATAATTTTACAGCCAGCAGGATATTAGCGGCTGGCTGTAAAAAATATTACGGTTCGCCGTATAAACCAATTAAACGGCGTGCCACACCGTTGGTCCAGCCAAACCCGTCCTGTAACGGATATTCACCGCCGCCGCCTTCGCGGGAGATACCATCGGCAATATGGTATTTCTCGATCAGTTTGTGGTGTTCCTGGTAGAACTGATTTACCGTCTTCAGCCAGCTACGAGCGATCTCATCACCCAGATGGTCATCTCCGTACATTTTAAATCCCTGAATCGCCATCCATTGTAACGGTGCCCAGCCGTTGGGTTTATCCCACTGCTCACCGGTTTCATACTCGCTTGCCAGAATCCCGCCAGGTGTCAGTAAACGGCTTCGCACGGCATTTGCCAGACGATCGGCCTGTTCGTGGTTTGCCATGCCGACATATAACGGCACGATGGCCGCAGCGGAAAAGAGAGCCTGTTGTTCGCGCCGCCAGTCGTAATCGCGGTAGATTCCGTTTTCATCATCCCAGAGATAACGGTTTACCGCATCGCGGCGGGCGCTGGCTTTTTGGCGAAACAGCGCTTCTGTCTCTCTATCACCTTTCAGCGCCGAGATGTTGGCGATGGTACTCTCCAGTTTAAACAGGAAAGCGTTCAGGTCGATGGGGATGAACTGGGTGGTGCGAATACTCGCCAGACGACCCGCGTCACGCAGCCAGCGGGAGGAGTAATCCCAGCCAGAAGCCGCGCCCGCACGTAAATCGCGATACACTTCGTTGGGGGGGCGACCGGAATGTTTTGCGGTTTCTACGTCCTCAAGCCAGGATTCGTCGCGCGGTGTGTCACGGTCATCCCAGTAGCGGTTAAGCAGCGAACCGTCCGGCATCCTAACGACATGGCGATAGGCCTGATTGGGGATCAGCGATTCTGCACCGTCCATCCAGAAGGCATATTCCATTTTCAGATGATCAAGATAACGGCGTGCGCCGCGTACCCCATCTTCTTCAAACAGCTCCACCATCAGAGCGAAAACCGGTGGCTGTGAGCGGCTCAAATAGTAGGTGCGGTTGCCGTTGGGGATGTGGCCGTAGTTTTCGATCATCCAGGCGAAGTTATCGGCCATGCATTTCAGTAAATCTTCGCGTCCGCTTTCCGCCAGCCCCAGCATGGTGAAATAGGAATCCCAGTAGTAGGTTTCGCTAAAACGGCCTCCGGGGACAATGTACGACTGCGGCAGCGCCAGCAGAGAAGACCACGGGATGTGATCTTGCGGTTCGCGGGTTAACACTGGCCATAGCTGGTCGATATGCTCTTTTAGTGAGTTTTGTGGGTCCGATACATACTCGCTGGAGTAGACTTCCGGTAACCAGAAGTGATTTTCAACGAATCGGCGCAAGTCAAAATCACGGTGGCGGCGAACCTTACGGTAGCGGATTAATATATCCAGCGGGTCCATTTTCGGCGCACAATCGGGAAAGGTTTTACTGTCGGGGAAAATTTTTGCCGACTGAACATGTTCGAACAGTTCGAGATAGCGGTCAGCAGGCGTTAGCGCGTCAGAGGCAGGCAATCCCTCAATCATTTCGGGTTCTGGCTCTGCCTCGAGCATCTCATCCAGTTTTAATTCATACGGATCCAGCTCATAACAGAGATCGACTTCGATCGTCAGTTCGTCTGGATTAGGGGTTTGAATTTTCTGATTGAGCATAAGGATCCGACCTCCGAAATTCGTCGCTAATTATCGGGCTTTCCTTTAAGGGTAGTCATTCGTTCCGCCTGGTGGGCGACAAAGCGTGCGGTAGATCACGTTTATTAATGGAGAAAAAATATAACTCACTAATATTCAAAGAGAATATTATATATGTTGTTTCCCGTCATTCTTCACTTTCGGAATATTCATGTAATCTATTGAGAAATCAGGATATGTCATTGTTGTTACGAATAAGAGTAGCGGCTACCTGTGTAACAATGCAGAAGGTCACCAACTTTTTTGTAATTAAAATAAAAATTAATAAAGAAATGCCAAAATATACATTTGTTTTAATAAGCTATAAATATAATATTATTAGCGATAACTGATTATATAAATAACGTTATTTCACTCTTAGGATTTTGTTATTTAAATTACACCGGCAACTCCTTGCGTCTATTACAGATAAATCCTACTTTTTTATTGCCTTCAAATAAATTTAAGGAGTTCGAAATGGACCAGAAGTTGTTAACGGATTTCCGCTCAGAACTACTAGATTCACGTTTTGGCGCAAAGGCAATTTCCACTATCGCGGAATCGAAACGTTTTCCGCTGCATGAAATACGCGATGACATCGCATTCCAGATTATCAATGATGAATTATTTCTCGACGGTAACGCCCGTCAGAATCTGGCGACTTTCTGCCAGACCTGGGACGATGAAAATGTCCATAAATTGATGGATTTGTCGATAAATAAAAACTGGATCGACAAAGAAGAATACCCGCAATCTGCAGCAATTGACCTGCGTTGCGTAAACATGGTTGCTGATCTGTGGCACGCGCCTGCGCCGAAAAACGGTCAGGCCGTTGGCACCAACACCATTGGTTCTTCCGAGGC
>NZ_KE138680.1:679378-906952 GCF_000408325.1 Escherichia sp. KTE52 | reverse complement strand
GCTGGAAGACTACAAAGCCTCCCTGAAATACCTCAGCGATCACCCGAAACTGCAGGGTATTGCCCAGCAGAACAGCTTTAAACATACCTGATAACAGGGCGTTATAATAATCTTTGCCCCGGTTTGAAAACCGGGGCATACGTTCATTAGCGCAATATTAATATTATATTGATTTTGTATTCATGGCGTTGTTAAGTTGTATCTAATATAAGTCTTTCTAAAATCAAACAAAATGACGCCAGTAGATCATTTGTTTTGTATTAATCTCCTTACGTTGGTACTTTCGATTTTTTTATTATAAATTCAATGCTCTTACACAATTTTCCTTCACATTTAATCAATTCCCCTGTCAAAATTGTTTAAATTTATTTGCCAATAAATTTGACTTAAGATGGCGGCGTGCTACATTAATAATCAGTAATATATTTATGTTATATTAAGTCAACTATGCAATCACAATATGGGAATTGTTTAATTGCGTACGCAAAACATAAATTTATTCTCACTATGTTGAATGGTGAATATCGCTGCTTTAATGGTGGTGATGTGGTTTTTGCGGATGCAAGCCAGATCTTGATTGATAAGTGTGTAGGTAACGTCGTATTAGTCACGAAGGACACACTTTCACTATTTCTCCCGATGCTCAAGGAGGAGACGCTAAATCTTTATACCTATAAAAAAGCTCCTTCGTTAGTTGTTCATCATTGTTCCAGAGAGATCCCTGTTTTTCAGGAAGTTGTACATCTTTCGCAAAATCAAGATCTCCGCTATGGTGAGATATTACGTAAAAGAGCATTAACATTTGCGTTATTGTCTATTTTTCTTGAAGATAAACAGTTTATACCACTGCTTATGAATATTTTGCGACCGAATATGCGAACGCGGGTTTGCACGGTCATCAATAATAATATTGCTCATGAATGGTCATTAGCACAGATTGCCAGTGAGTTATTGGTGAGTCCGAGTTTGTTAAAGAAAAAATTGCGTGAAGAAGAGACATCGTATTCACAGTTACTGACTGAATGTAGAATGCAGCGGGCGTTGCAACTGATTGTTGTTCATGGTTTTCCAATAAAACGAGTAGCCGTATCCTGCGGTTATAACAGTGCGTCGTATTTTATTTATGTCTTTCGAAACTATTATGGTATGACGCCGACAGAGTATCAGGAGCGAATAGCGCAGGGAATACTGAATGGTGACCCGATAGCAAGTTTTGTTGGGCAGGGAAATTTTTACAGTTCTGAACGCCATGCTGAAGGGATAAGACTCTGATTCTTTACTCAGACATAAAAAAAACCCGGCATAGGGGACCGGGAAGAGGATAGTCTGCCGTCTCCAGACTAATAAACCGTTATAACGCTCCTTGTTGACACGGGAAACTTTGTGCTCTCAGTAAATAAAATATAACTTTAATTGTCGATAATATCAGCCATTTTTTTATAAACATAAGCTATACGCTTTCTTAAAATATATTGCTGACGCATTTACTTATTAGTAATTAGCTGTTATGTACACTGCGCTATGGCTGGCTTTTGGTCCTACCAATTTTGGCAGTTTTGGCTCACGGAGTGAATCATTCATCATTTCATTTGTATACTGAAATTGTAATGTTCGTGGTAATGGAATATAAGGGCTTGTCATGGCACATGTTTGTTCGGTGATCCTCACCTGTCGCTCATTTGATATATACCATGAGCAGCAAAAACTATCTTTGTATAAAGATAGTATTCTACTGATAGAAAAAAATATGGCGGAGAGTTTTGACTTTAATGAATCAAATGTCCGCAGGCTGGATATTGATGAACGAATAATTACTCATTACTTACACAATGTCCGTCCACCGTTCCGGTGTTTAGGATTGCACAATAAAAAAAAGCTGTTAGTTAACATGACCCCACCGATGCCGTTGGTTACAGCAATATTCGATAGTTTTACTAAAGAGGACATTGCTTCAACGACATTAAATAATATGCTCTATTTCTCCTGCCTTTCGATGTTTTCACGAAATAAAGAGCTGATTCCATTCCTTTTTAATAGCATTAGTACCATTGCAGGAAAAGTTGAACGCATTATTAGCTTTGATATTGCCAGACGCTGGTATCTGCGTGATATCGCAGAAAAGATGTATACCAGTGAAAGCCTAATCAAAAAGAAGCTACAGGATGAAAACACCTGCTTTAGTAAAATATTACTGGCCTCGCGAATGTCGATGGCCAGACAATTGCTCGAGTTACGACAATTCCCGCTACCGATGATCGCAGAAAAATGTGGCTATAGCAGTACGTCGTACTTTATTAACACTTTCCGCCAGTATTATGGCGTAACACCACACCAGTTTGCGCAACAGTCAACAGGGACTTTTTCCTGACTTCATCTATCATTCGAAAGTCGGTCAGGATCTGCTTTACGCTTCATGTAAAAATCTTTTCCCATCCATATTTGCCGGGGGCACCGGCAAGTTCTCTTTGGCAGTTCGCAAACGGATATTAGTATTTTCAGGAGGAAAAGGTGCAGCATGTTTGGAGTTATTAAGCTGATTATTCATATAATTACGGGAATGCTGGTTTGTGTCGTACTGTTCAAGTTGATGACCAATGGCTGGAGTGGTTTCTACTTTCAATGCTGTTTGCTAAGTCTGGTATTCCTGATGGTTAGCTGGTTGTTGAGTAGTGAATGGTTGTCAGGAAAGAGTAAGGCAGAACATTCACGTTCAGCCTTACTCTCATTCATACGTTACGCTTTTTTAAAGCGGGCAAAGAGATGTTCCACAACGACGAAAAAGACGGGAACGAAGTAAATCGCCAGCACGGTTGCTGCAAACATCCCCCCCATAACGCCTGTACCGACCGCATTTTGTGCGCCGGAACCTGCGCCATGACTGATAACCAGTGGCAGTACGCCAAGAATAAAGGCCAGAGAGGTCATCAGGATCGGGCGTAAACGCATCCGCGCCGCTTCGATAATCGCCTCTACCGGTGTCTTCCCTTCTTTCTGCATCATCTCAACCGCAAATTCGACGATCAGGATGGCGTTCTTGGCTGAAAGCCCGATGGTGGTCAGCAAACCGACCTGGAAGTAGACGTCATTGCTCAGGCCGCGCAGGTCAGTTGCCAGTAATGCGCCAATAACGCCCAACGGAACAACCAACATCACCGAGAATGGAATTGACCAGCTTTCATACAACGCGGCGAGGGCGAGGAACACCACGACCAGTGAAATGGCATACAGCGCGGGTGCCTGGTTGGACGATAACGCTTCCTGATACGACAGCCCAGTCCAGGAGTAGCCGACGCCCGCCGGAAGTTTAGCCACCAGTTCTGCCATAAACTTCATCGCGTCACCGGTACTTTTTCCAGCAGCGGCCTCCCCTAAAATCTCCATCGACGGAATGCCGTTGTAGCGTTCCAGTCGCGGCGAACCGTAGGTCCATTCTGTTGAAGAATAAGCGGAAAGCGGTGCCATCGTGCCGGAGGCGTTGCGTACATACCACTGGTTGATGTTGTCCGGCAGCATACGGAACGGTGTTCCTGCCTGGACATACACTTTTTTCACACGCCCCTGGTTGAGGAAGTCGTTCACGTAGCTACTGCCGAAGGCGGTAGAGAGGGTCTGGTTGATATCAGACAGCTCCACGCCCATCGCTTCGGCTTTCGCGGCGTTGACGTTCACTTTGAACATTGGCGTATCTTCCAGGCCGTTCGGGCGAACCGCCGTTACCTGGTCAGGCGATTGTGCTGCCAGTGACAGCAACTCGTTTCTCGCCTGAGTCAGCTTTTCGTGCCCCAGGTTGCCGTTGTCCAGTAGTTCCATATCAAAACCTGATGCTGTACCCAGCTCCGCTACCGCAGGTAAGTTGAACGGGAAAATCACCGCTTTATTGATACTGCTCAGAGCCACCATCGCCCGCTGAATGATTGCGGTCACCGAGTTTTCCTCACCGACGCGTTCAGACCACGGTTTCAGGCTGATAAATGCCAGACCGTTGTTTTGTCCCTGGCCGCTAAAGCCGAAGCCGCCAACGGTAAACACCGACTGGACATTATTTTTCTCTTTTGTCAGATAGTAATCGGTTACTTGTTGCAGCACTTTAGTGGTGTTAACCATTGTGGAACCTGACGGTAACTGCGCCGTGGTCATAAATACCCCCTGATCCTCTTCCGGTAAGAAAGAGGTCGGTGTACGCAGGAACAGCACCGCCATCCCGGCACAAATCAGCAGGTATACCACCATATAGCGACCAGTGCAGCGCAACAGTGAGCGGGTACTGTCGGTATAGTGCTGAGTCGATTTCTCAAACAGATGGTTGAAGCGTTCGAACAAGGCGTTCGGTTTGTGACCGCCTTCCGGTGTGGCTTTCAAAATGGTGGCGCAAAGGGCTGGGGTCAGACTCATTGCCACAAACACCGAAAGCAACATAGAGGAGATCAGCGTAATGGAGAACTGGCGATAAATTTCTCCGGTTGCGCCGCTCATAAAGGCCATCGGCATAAATACCGCAGAAAGAACAACGGCAATCCCGACCAGCGCACGCTGGATTTGCCCCATCGATTTATGCGTCGCTTCTTTCGGTGGCAGTTTATCTTCCGCTATCACGCGTTCAACGTTTTCTACCACCACGATGGCATCATCCACCAAAAGCCCTATAGCTAACACCATCCCAAACATGGTGAGGGTGTTGATGGTAAAACCGACCGCCGACAAAATCGCAAATGTGCCGAGAATAACGACCGGCACGGCGATAGTTGGGATAATCGTAGCGCGAATATTTTGTAAAAACAGATACATGACCAGGAAGACGAGGATGATAGCTTCAACCAGCGTTTTGAAAACTTCCTGAATTGAAATTTTGATAAATGGTGTGGTGTCGTAAGGGTAAACCGTTTTCAGGCTGGCGGGGAAATAGGCTGATAATCGGTTTAACTCCGCTTTTACCGCCCGCGAGGTATCAAGGGCATTCGCTCCGGCAGCCAGCTTGATAGCAATCCCGGCAGCAGGTTTGCCGTTATAACGCGCCACAGTGGAATAATCTTCTGCCCCCAACTCGATGCGGGCAACGTCGCGCAGCAATACTTGCGAACCATCTTGCTGCACTTTCAGCAGGATTTTGCCAAATTCTTCCGGCGTTTGTAGACGCGTCTGCACAATGATTGAGGCGTTCAGTTGCTGGTCTGCCGCCTGTGGCATCCCCCCCAGTTGACCACCGGAAATCTGGTTGTTCTGTACCTTGATTTGGGAAATAACATCAGAAGGAACGAGACTGTATTTATTGAGTTTTTGTGGGTCCAGCCAGATACGCATGGCGTACTCTGACCCAAAGAGCTGCACGCTACCGACGCCCGCGGTACGGCTTAGTGGATCCTGGAGGTTAGAAGCCACATAGTCCGCGATATCGTATTGGTTGAGACTACCGTTATCAGAAATAAACGCCGCTACCATCAGGATGTTGCTGCTCGATTTATTAACGCTGATCCCTTGTTGCTGCACCGCTTCTGGTAACGAAGGCATCGCGAGTTGCAGTTTATTCTGCACCTGAACCTGCGCAATATCGGGCGATGTTCCCGTTTCAAAGGTCAGGGTGATGGAAGCATTGCCTGCCGCATCGCTGGTTGATGACATATACATCAGGCCATCCAGCCCATTCATATTTTGTTCGATCACTTGAGTGACCGAGTCTTCTACCGTTTGCGCATCAGCCCCCGGATAGGTAGCGCTGATGGTGATGGTCGGCGGCGCAATCTGCGGATACTGCGCAACCGGTAGGTTCATGATCGCCAGCCCACCCGCGAGCATCATAATAATGGCAAGTACCCAGGCAAAAACCGGGCGATCAATAAAATAGTTAGCCATGAAAGTCCCCTTAAGCCTGCAACGTTACTGTTTCGATTCGGTGCTGGCGTTTTCCTGGCTGGAGGAAATTGCGCGTGCTTTGATACCTGGATGAATGCGTTGCAAACCGGAAACGATCACCCGATCGCCAGCTTGCAAACCAGAGGTAACAACCCACTGATTTCCGATGGCTTTGGTTGCGTCAATTTCGCGTAACTGTACAACATCGTCTTTATCCAGAATGAGCGCCGTTGCTTTGCCCTGGGAGTTATGGGTAACGCCTTCTTGCGGTACTAACAACACATTCTGCCGACTACCTTCATCCACCAAAGCCGTGACGTACATACCAGGCAGCAAGTCACCATTCGGGTTGGGGAAAATTGCACGCAACGTGACGGAGCCGGTGGTTTCATCCACTGTCGGGTCGGAGAATTTCAGCGTGCCGGTCTGGCTGTAACGTTTGCCATTTTCCAGGTTAAGCTGAACTGGCGTACTGCCCTGAACCTGTTTGATTTGCCCACTGGCGACTTCCTCTTTCATGCGCAAAAAATCCTGCACTGATTGGGTGAGGTCGACATAAATCGGGTCCAGACGCTGCACGGTTACCAGAGAGTCTCCCTGATTAGCGGTGACTAATGCGCCGACGGTCACCGACGATTTTCCGCTGACGCCAGTAATGGGCGAGGTGACATTAGCGTATTGCAGATTGATGGTTGCCTGCTCAACAGCCGCTTTGGCGACGGCGACATTGGCTTCCGCTTCATTCAGTTGGGTGCGCGCGGTGTCGTAATCCTGGCGGCTGACATAGTTGGTTTTCAGCAACGATGCCTGGCGATTGAAGGTGATGCGGGCATTGCTGGCGGTGGAGAGGGCTTTCGCCAGCGAACCTTTCGCGGAGTTCAGCTCTGCCTGCAATGGAGCAGGGTCAATCTGATAAAGTGAATCCCCCTGGTTGACCTTATCACCCTCGATAAAGTTGCGTTTAATGATAATGCCACCCACCTGGGGGCGTATCTCGGCAACTTCATAAGGAACGGTTCTGCCGGGCAGTTCGCTCATCACATTGACCGAACCGGGGGAGAGCGTCACTACCCCCACTTCAGGCGTCATAGCGGCGGCATTTTCCGCCGATTTGTCATCGCAGGCGGTGAGCATCGCGCCGCAGAATAACAACGGTATTAACAGTTTTCTTTTTCTGTTCATTTTAGTCCCTGAAAATTCGTGAGAAATAACGGTTCTTTGAATTACGCGCGGGGAGAGGTATGAGGGATTTACAGACCAGCGGCATAATGCAAGCCATGGGGTTGTAAGCCAGCGAGGGAGCATGTAGGCAGAGCGACCAATATAGTGACGCGAATGGCAAAAAAAATGTTGCCGTTCTGCCGACAGTCTCTGCCTGCATCCGGGCAACGAAGGTTTCTACTGGTGGATACACATACCAGGGGAATAAGCTCGTTTTTGCTTCTCCTTTGGTTATCACCGGGAGTAATGGAGTCAGCATTTGCATCCCTCGTCATGCCAGCCATTAATTTCAGGCAATTATCGCTGGGCCACATCGACTCCTTATTTAGAAATAAGAAGAGATCCCCAGAGTCACGATGTCGCTCATACGTCTAAGTTTCAGCTTGTACATGATATTGAATTTCTGGATCTTTAATGTTTGTTGAGAAATATTCAGTGTTGACGTGATATTACTTTCATTTTTATTTTTCAGAATCAGTTGCATGATTTTGAATTGATTATGCGAGAAACATAATTGAGAATTCTTATGGGGCAAGTGTTTTCCATAGGTAATATCAAGCAGAGTGTTAATGCTTTCTTTGCGGCTGATAAAATAAATAGGTGACTGACTTTTAAGTTTACTGATGTGATAAGGTGCCAGAACAATGATTCTTTCGGCATCTAATTTCTCAAGAAACTTAATCGCTTCTTCATCAAGGATATGATTATGATAGGTATCAATGATCACCTTGAATGGTTTGTTGCCTATGCTTTTTATCTCTGACAGGGAGTTGATTTTTATCATTTCGTGATTATCTTTCAACTGCAAAAAGCCCTGTAAAAGAAAAGAATCCTTCGTCATGAGAAAAATCATAACTTGCTCCTTAGCCGTTATCGTTTCGAACATGTTGTCCTTTTCATTATTTACATCCATGTCCGAATATGGTGTTCAATATAGTAAACGCCTATAAGAACTTTGCCCTTCGTGAACTAATACGTCTATTAACACTAATCAAAACTTCAGATTTATCCATTACGTACTCCATATATTGATCCTAGGTAATATTCCTGGTTGTTATCAATTTGTGATTACTAAACAGAATATTAACAGTTTGCAGGAATCTACCCAAGAATAAGTTATAATTTATCCGTTTGTGATCTCTGAAGAATATTACTAAAGTTAAAGCGTAATCCGATTTAAATATTGAGTCTCCTTGTTTCTATTTAAGCTGGCAATTGGATTGCCAGCTTTCTTTTAGTGCATTGATAGTGCAAAAACAAACCCCAGACTGTACCCATAGTATCGATGTTTATGGAACCTTCAGTTCACTTTCTCACAGCACTTCTAAAACATTAAACCTGACAACGAAAAATATCAGCCATGATAATGTTTGAAATGGCTAATTTGCTGCAAAATAAAGAAAAATATAAAATTTTCAAATGGTTGGTTTAATCGTTGTGTGATAGTTATTTCAACAATAGTATGTAATTTATCAAAGGAGTAATGCGGTGATGTGAATATTGACTGGATCATAGTTATTATACGTAACTATGATCCAGGCTAAAAAATGGAGCAGAGATAGGTCTGCTAGTTATTATTTTTTACGAACAAACTAGCAAAGCTGAACAGGCTGGCAGCGCTAAATATCAGTTCGATCCCTACCAGGGTTGACACCAATGTCACAGAAACCATTGGCGTTGCGCCAAGGAAGATCCAGGCAATGACGATATCCAGCACGCCAATAACGAGTTGTAACCAACTGCCTTTCATTGAGCGCTGGCGATACCAACTCATCAGGCGAATAACCCCTGCGACACAGAACAATCCTGCAATAAACGCCGCAATGGCGAAAATCCCCAGTTCTGGTGCACGGATGAAGAAATAGCCGATCAATAAATAGGCTATCGCCACGAGGAAACCCGATAATACAGGCCAGAAATTATGACTGCGGTTGCTGAATAATCCAACAATAAGCGCAATACCCGAACAGATTAATAATACGCCAACGACTGTGCTTAGAATGTCGCCAGAAACAAACGGGAAACTGATACATAACAAACCGACGATAAACAGCAGCACGGCAATAAACTGGATCGCTCTGCGGTGCTTTTTAAGCATCTCCAGATCAAATTTTAAAATTGTTGCCTTATCTATATATAACATAGAACCACCCTATAAATTTAAGAAGGAAAACCCCTGCTATCAATCTATGCCAAAAATGCATCAGAGAATGCAGTTGATTTAATAAAAATTTCCTAATTACTGTGCTTGATGACTATGTAACCTATTGTATTATAATAAAAATATCTGATTTTGATATTTTGTCTCAACATGACATACCCAGAAAACCAGGTTATAACCTCAATGTCGAAATTGATTCGTGACGGCTCTTTCACTTTATAGTTGAGGATATTACGATGAAAAAAGTATTAGGCGTTATTCTAGGTGGTCTGCTTCTTCTGCCTGTAGTGAGCAATGCAGCCGATGCGCAAAAAGCAGCCGACAATAAAAAACCGGTCAACTCCTGGACCTGTGAAGATTTCCTGGCTGTAGACGAATCCTTCCAGCCGACTGCAGTCGGTTTTGCTGAGGCTCTGAATAATAAAGACAAACCAGAAGATGCGGTTTTAGATGTTCAGGGTATTGCAACCGTAACGCCTGCTATCGTTCAGGCTTGTACCCAGGATAAAAAAGCCAGCTTTAAAGATAAAGTTAAAGGCGAATGGGACAAAATCAAGAAAGATATGTAATTAAGGGAATGCGTTACATCGTATTTCCTTAAATATTGAACAGGCCGGAATACCTTGCGTTAAAAGCAGGTGATCCTCCTGTTCATATGTAAATTATTTATTGAATGGGTTGTAAAATGAATATTTCATCTCTACGTAAAGCCATTGTTTTCGTTGGCGCTGTAGCAGCTCTGTCACTGGTGAATGCGCAATCTGCACTGGCTGCTAATGAATCTGCTAAGGATATGACTTGTCAGGAGTTTATTGACCTGAATCCAAAAGCAATGACACCTGTTGCATGGTGGATGCTGCATGAAGAAACAGTTTATAAAGGCGGTGATACTGTAACCTTAAACGAAACTGACCTGACTCAGATCCCTAAAGTGATTGAATACTGTAAGAAAAATCCGCAGAAAAATTTGTATACCTTCAAAGATAAATTGGCAAATGTCCTGCCGAATTAACAGGAATAAAGCAAAAAGGAGTAGCAAGTTGAGCCATCTTGCTGCTCCTTTTTGCGTTTTTATATGACTAGCGAATTCATTATTCGTTTGATCCTGGCCGCAATTGTTTGTGGTGCTATTGGCATAGAAAGGCAAATACGCGGCAAAGGTGCTGGTTTACGTACCCATGTCTTGATTGGTATGGGCAGTGCGCTGTTTATGATTGTGTCGAAATATGGTTTTGCTGATGTGCTGGCGTTCGACCATGTCGGGCTTGATCCCAGCCGTATTGCCGCTCAGGTCGTCACTGGCGTCGGGTTTATCGGCGCGGGGAACATCCTCGTTCGTAATCAAAATATTGTCGGTTTAACTACCGCTGCGGATATTTGGGTAACAGCAGCGATCGGTATGGTGATTGGCAGCGGCATGTATGAACTGGGGATTTACGGTTCTGTAATGACCTTATTGGTGCTGGAAGTCTTCCATCAATTAACCTTCCGCCTGATGAGCAAAAATTATCATTTGCAGCTTACGTTGGTGAACGGTAATACAGTGTCGATGCTCGACTGGTTTAAGCAGAAAAAAATAAAAACAGATTTAGTTTCGTTGCAGGAAAATGAAGATCATGAGGTGGTTGCTATTGATATCCAGCTTCATGCTACGACGCCGATAGAAGACCTGTTGCGATTACTAAAAGGAATGGCAGGGGTGAAAGGTGTTTCAATTAGCTGATGTTCATAATAGTTAATTCGACAGGAGTACCAGACTGGCACTCCCGTCGTATTTAATGATCGAGGACGATCAGTGGCGAATGATTAGCGGGATCGCTTAATACTGTAATATCCGCGCCGTAGAGCGTAGTTAGCGCCTGCTGCGTCAACACATCTTGCGGTTTGCCATTTGCGACAACTCTGCCTTTTTGCATTAATACGACACGGTCAGCATAACGGGCAGCAAGATTAAGATCGTGCAATACGCAGCAGACGTTAAATTGCCGTTCTCGAACTAACTGACGTAATAAACGAAATAGATGTTGTTGATGGTGAATATCCAACGCCGAAGTTGGTTCATCAAGAAATAACCATTTTGGCGAGGGTATTGCTTCCCAGAGTTGCACCAGCAGGCGGGCCAATTGCACACGCTGTTGTTCGCCGCCGGATAATTGCCGGTAGTCGCGGTTAGCTAACGACTGACAGTCACATAACGCCAGTATTTGTGCCGTTTCATCACCCTGATTACCGGTACGATAAGGATGTCGCCCCATCTGGATCACTTCTTGTACGCTGAATGGAAACGCCATATGGCTATTCTGACGCATCACGGCCCGGTGTTTCGCCAGTTCGGTAATTGACCATTCATTTAATGGCTTATTAAACAACCGGCATTCGCCGCTATCAGGTTGAAGATAGCCGGTTAGCTGGCGAAGCAGCGTGGATTTTCCCGCACCGTTAGGGCCGAGAATGGCAACAATTTCTCCGCCGGGAAAAGTCAGCGAGACATTGTCAGTCAGACGTCGCCCATGAAGGCTATAAACCAGGTTTTTGGCGCTGATCATGCGATCCTCCGGTTACGCAGAATCAACCACATAAAATAAGGCCCACCAAGCAGACTGGTTAATAATCCTACGGGCATTTCTGCTGGCTGTACCAGCGTGCGGGCAAGTGTGTCTGCCATCAGTAACAAACAGGCTCCGGCGAGGGCAGAGCAAGGGATTAGCCAGCGGTGATTCGCCCCGGTCGTCATGCGAATCAGATGCGGGATCACCAGGCCAATAAAACCGATAATGCCGCTTACCGATACCGCAGCACCAACCAGCAGCGAGCTAATCAACAGTAATTGTTGGCGTTTACGCTTTACGTTCACGCCGAGGTAATGGGCTTCTTCATCACCAAGTTGCAGCAAATTCAGCGTCCCGGCGAGACAGGTTGTTGCCATAATGGCTGGCAGAATGAATGAACTGGCGACCAATAATGTCGGCCATTGCGCCTGACCGAGATTGCCCATCATCCACAACGTGAGTTGTCGTAGCTGCTGCTCATCGCCTATATAGCTCAGTATGCCGATCGCCGCACCGCACAGGGCGTTGATGGCGATCCCGGCGAGTAACAATTGCATCATGCTGCCATCGCGATGGCGCTGTGTGATGAGAAAAATGACGGTGCAGACCACTAAACTTCCGGCGATGGCAAACACCATTTGCTCATAGAGCACCAGCACCACAGGGAAGGAAAAGGGCAGGACAATTGCCACGCCAACCATTAATGCTGAACCGCTACTGACGCCGAGCAATCCTGGGTCAGCCATGGGGTTGCGAAAAAGCCCCTGCATAATTACCCCAGCGGTTGCCAACGCTGCGCCTACCAGCACTGCCAGTAAAACGCGTGGCAGGCGAATATTCAGCCAGATATCGCGGTATTCCTCATCAAGAAGGGCGCTAAAGCTGATTTTTAACGCTCCCTGACTGGCACCGAACAGCACCAGGGCAAGCAATAATAGTGATAGCCCCATAAAGACACTGGCGGAAGAAAATGAATCCTTGAGCACGTAAAACTCCGTTATGACGTTGCGGCGCGGAGAGCCTGCGCCGCATGGGATTACGCCGGTTTCAGGCCCGGTTCAATCAGACTGTAGATCTGCTTATTGAGTGCTGGCGCGTTTGCCAGTTCATGAATGTGTGCGGCAACATCGGCACGGCGGACAAAACCATGACACTCCTGATTTTGTATCCGTTGTGCTTTGCCTGTTGCTGCGCCGTCAAGCAGTCCGCCAGGGCGGAGAATGGCGTAGTCAAGCCGGCTGGTTTGTAGCCAGCTTTCCGCCAGTGTTTTTTCCCGTACCGCCTGACCAAACGCGGCTTTTGCCCGCTCCGATAAGAACGGCCAGCTATCGCCGCATCCCAAAGAAGTCACCAGAATCATGCGTCTGATGTCTGCTTTTTCGGCTTCATCAATCACTGTTCTGTGCGCCAGATAATCCTGTGCGCCACCCATTGATGAGATGACAAGCGCATCCGGACCCGCAGCGCGACAGGCGGCTGCGACTATGCTGGCGTCACAAGCGTCACCAGTAAAAACCTGTACGCCTTGTTGCGCCAGCCTCGTGGCGGCATCGGCATGACGAACGACAGCGACGACCGGACGTTGTTCCGCCAGTGCCAGTTCGAGCGTTCTGGCTCCAACCCCCTTTCCGCCTGCGCCAAAGAGTAGCCAGGGCGTCATCAGGCGTGTTCCTTCAGAGATGCCGCCAGAGTATGGAAGGCGCTGACTTGTTCACTCAGGAGCTGACGATGCTCATTCCGACCGAGGAAAATTTTCAGCATGGCGTTGCCTTCTTTATTGAAAAAGAGAATAGAGGCGGTATCCATGCCCATAAATTTACGTTCGATCAAGGCAATATGCGTGCAGTTTTCTGCTTTGATATGCCCGGACATGCCCTGTTTTCCGCGCAGGTTGAAATAGCCGTGGCGATGGAAACCGGAAGGTAGTTCGCCGCTAAATTCGAGGATCACATCAGCGGTATGCACCAGCGTGGTGACCTTGCCCCATTCGCAGACGGTATCCCAGACAGTATCGAATTTATCGCCTGGCACGATTGTCGGGGAGGGGAGGTTTTTCACCACTTCCAGCAGTGAGGTATTGTATTGTTCGGCAATGGCCTCCAGCGTACCGTCTGGCTCCGTTTTCAAAAATTCCTGTAACGAGACATGGCTCATAAGTCACTCCTGTTATGGTTTTTCAAGCGCAATCGCTGGCGCATTAAGTATCTGAATTAGCTCATTAAGAGACTGCAAAATGTTGCTTGCCCAGAAACGACCTTCATTGGTCAACCGCAGGCAAGTTGAAGCATCGCGGCTTAAGCCTTTTTGGTACCACTGAGCCAGTAACGGTGCGAGTTTTTCGGCATGTGGCGTAAGTTCGTCCAGCGGTACACGCGCCGTTTCAATACCCGACTGCAAGGTATGACGCCACTGCGCGTTACGTTCGGCGTTACGCATGAGCATCATCAACGGTTTTTTGCCTGCCGCGACGGATTCATGCCAGGTCTGAAGATTGCGTTCGTTCATCCAGGAGTAACCATTAATCGAACCGCCTGCGCCGGAACCAAAGGCCAGACAATCGGCACCTTGCTTAATCAGCAAGTTATAGAGATTGCGTTCGCGTGTGGTGCGGCCCCAGTGGCTGTTACTGATGCAGCGCCAGCCCGCGTCTTCCATAAAATCACATCCTTGCAGGTAAAGATCGCGACGTTCTGCCGGAGAGGGCACGGTAGTGCGCCCGTTTTCCACGGCTTTGCCCAGCGGCGTGTTGGGAAGGACGTTGAGCGCATAGAGATCGACGCCGTCGAGGCCGATATCACGGGCAATAGCCAGATCTTCTCCCCAGGTTTGTGCATCCTGACCAGGCAGGCCAAACAGCAGGTCGCAGACCACCGCAGCACGGTCGCGTTTGACCAGGCTTTCCATAAACGCAATGGCAGTTGGGCCATCTGAGGTGCGTGCCATCTTCTTGCGGATTTTGCTGTTAAATGACTGAATGCCAATCGAGAAGCGGTTTGCTCCCGCATCAAGGCAAGCGTCGATTCGGTCAGCGTCAAAATTCAGCACCCGGCCTTCAATCGTGATTTCGCAATCAGGTGCCAATGGCAGCTTTTCTCGTAATGTGGTGATGATTCTGGCCAAATCGCGTGCCGAAAGCGCGGAAGGTGTACCGCCACCGAAATAGACCGCATGGATGGGCGCGGACTGATGCAATACGTTGTCTGACTCCAGTTCGATTTCTCGAATCAGGGCGTCGGTATAATGAGCACACGCATCTTCATTAAAACGATTCTGATAAAAACCGCAAAACGTGCAGTGTGTCGCACAAAATGGAATGTGCAGATAAACCAGTCGTTTACGTGGTGTTGCTGTTTGGTTGATCATCGCTTGCCAGGTTTGCGCCAGTTGCTCTTTGGCGACCGGAATAGCCCCGCGAAATGGCATCATGGCGCGTCTGTCTTTAAATGGCTGCGTACCGTCTAAAGCAAAATGTGGCTTGAGATCTAACGTAGTATTCGTATTCATATGTCTGATTCAAATCCATTTATTGCGGCCAAAGTTGCTGGTGTAACGACTCAACGACATCAGCAATACGCGGGCCCATTCCCAGAATCAGGTTTTGATCAACGGTGATAATACGCTGGTTCTTCCAGGCGGCAGTGTGGGTAATTCCGGCAATAGAACGCAGACGATTAATATCGCCATCGACCATTTGTGAGGTTACGACAATCACTTCAGGGTTAGCCGCAATCAGCGATTCCGCGCTGTAGCTTTTGTATTGCTGGTGGGTAGCGACGTTTTCTGCTCCGGCAAGCGACAAAATGGCGTCTGCAACGCTGCCTTTACCGGCAACCTGTGGCGCACTGCCGCCAGCAGAGAGAATAAACATCGCTTTAACCGGGGCTTTTTTTGCCGCCACGCTTTGTTGTACTCGCTCCAGGCGTTGATTGATTTGTGTCACCAGCGCGTCACCTTGTTCAGGAACCTGTAACGTTTTTGCCAGTTGATGAATGTTGGCGTACATCTGCTCAAGGGTGGCGGGTACACGCGGCAGAGTGACGACATTGACCTTTTGCGCCCGTAGCTGGTCGAGCACAATTTGCGGTCCTGCATCCTGCCAGGTAATTACGCTATCCGGGCGAAGTGACAAAATGCCTTCGCTGCTTAGCTGTTTCCAGTAGCCAATATGCGGCAGTTTGGCGGTTTCTGGTGGATAAGATGTCGTTTCATCGACACCAACCACGCGGTCGCCAGCGCCCATCGCGTAGATCAGCTCCGTCAGTGATCCTCCTGCGACCACAATGCGTTCGGCAGCCGTTGCACTAAAGGCCCAGCTAAGTGCCAACACTGCCGTAAACAGTTTTTTCATGGGGATACGTTTTACAGTGGTCTTCGCGGTGGAGGCCATAACTGAAATACATAACGTTAGTGGGGAAAAAAGAAACAGCCTGTTGGTGATCCTTGGCAGCATATGAGAACTCGTATCAAATTGAGAATGATCATGATTATCATTTGAGTTATATATGAAACACAACCATCGATTCAATACACAAGGTGTTACAAGCGTATTTATTTTTGATTTTTATCAAGATGCTTCGTCAGCTAACGTTATTGTTGCCGACTAAATTTCAGGGCGGGAAAAAGCGGAGATCTCAGAGATATTGCGGCTTACAGAGCAAAGAGATGGGGAAATTATTGCCGTTAACGACAAAGCTTCGTGATGACGCCGTGGGGAATTACCACAAAAACAGGATGGTTTCCAGGAGACAAGATAGATGTCATAACCCCCTGTTTATTGTGCTAATAGCGGTTAAAAAAAAGCTTGATCATAAAAAATTGATCGATAATAATTCTCATTATCACGCTTGGATTTAACAAAATATGACTATATGGATAACAAAATCATAGCTTTTGCAAAGGATAACGCACAGCACTCTTCACTTCAGACGTGGTGTACCACTTTGCCTGACAAAGAGGGCGTGCTTTTGCGCAATGGTCAGAAATACCAGGTAATTTCACGGGATATAAACGCCAATTAACTCACCCGGCTAATACTATCGCGTTGAATCACAAATAAATTTATTTTTCGCCAGCCACCCCGGTTTTTACCCAGGCAGCCAGCATTTTTTATTTTCCTCATGGAGAATCGCTATGTCACGTCCGCAATTTACCTCGTTGCGCTTGAGTTTGTTGGCTTTGGCTGTTTCTGCCAGCTTGCCGACGATTGCTTTTGCTACTGAAACCATGACCGTTACGGCAACAGGGAATGCACGCAGTTCCTTCGAAGCGCCAATGATGGTCAGCGTTATCGACACTTCCGCCCCTGAAAACCAAACGGCTACGTCAGCCACCGATCTACTGCGTCATGTTCCAGGGATTACCCTTGATGGTACTGGGCGTACAAATGGACAGGATGTGAATATGCGTGGCTATGACCATCGCGGTGTGTTGATCCTTGTTGATGGTGTTCGTCAGGGAACTGATACCGGGCACCTGAATGGGACTTTCCTCGATCCGGCGCTGATCAAACGTGTTGAGATTGTCCGTGGACCTTCGGCATTACTGTATGGCAGTGGCGCATTGGGAGGGGTTATCTCCTACGATACGGTCGATGCAAAAGATTTATTGCAGGAAGGACAAAGCAGCGGTTTTCGTGTCTTTGGCACTGGCGGCACGGGAGATCATAGCCTGGGGTTAGGCGCGAGTGCTTTTGGGCGAACGGAAAATCTGGATGGTATTGTGGCCTGGTCCAGCCGCGATCGTGGTGATTTACGCCAGAGCAATGGCGAAACCGCGCCGAATGATGAGGCCATTAATAACATGTTGGCGAAAGGGACCTGGCAAATTGATTCTGCCCAGGCTCTGAGTGGATTAGTGCGTTATTACAATAACGACGCGCGCGAACCAAAAAATCCGCAGACCGTTGAAGCTTCTGACAGCAGTAATCCGATGGTTGATCGTTCAACGATTCAACGTGATGCGCAACTTGCTTATAAACTCGCGCCAGTGGGCAACGACTGGTTAAATGCCGATGCAAAAGTTTACTGGTCGGAAGTCCGTATTAATGCCCAGAACACGGGGAGTTCCGGCGAATATCGTGAACAGACAACAAAAGGTGCCAAACTGGAGAACCGCTCCACGCTGTTTGCCGATAGTTTTGCTTCTCACCTGCTGACATATGGCGGTGAGTATTATCGTCAGGAACAGCATCCGGGCGGTGCGACAACGGGCTTCCCGCAAGCGAAAATCGATTTCAGCTCCGGCTGGCTACAGGATGAGATCACCTTACGCGATCTGCCGATTACCCTGCTCGGCGGAACCCGCTATGACAGCTATCGCGGCAGCAGTGATGGTTACAAAGATGTTGATGCCGACAAATGGTCGTCTCGCGCGGGGATGACTATCAACCCGACCAACTGGCTAATGTTATTTGGTTCGTATGCCCAGGCATTCCGCGCGCCGACGATGGGTGAAATGTACAACGATTCTAAGCACTTCTCGATTGGTCGCTTCTATACCAACTATTGGGTGCCGAACCCGAGCTTACGTCCGGAAACCAACGAAACTCAGGAATACGGCTTTGGGCTGCGTTTTGATGACCTGATGTTGTCCAATGATGCCCTGGAATTTAAAGCCAGCTACTTTGATACCAAAGCGAAGGATTACATCTCCACAACCGTCGATTTCGCGGCGGCGACAACCATGTCTTATAACGTCCCGAACGCCAAAATCTGGGGTTGGGATGTAATGACGAAATATACCACTGACCTGTTTAGCCTTGATGTGGCCTATAACCGTACCCGCGGCAAAGACACCGATACCGGAGAATATATCTCCAGCATTAACCCGGATACCGTTACCAGCACCCTGAATATTCCGATCGCCCACAGTGGCTTCTCTGTCGGCTGGGTTGGTACGTTTGCCGATCGCTCAACACATGTCAGCAGCAGTTACAGCAAACAACCAGGCTACGGCGTGAATGATTTCTACGTTAGTTATCAAGGACAGCAGGCGCTCAAAGGCATGACCACCACTCTGGTACTGGGCAACGCCTTCGATAAAGAGTACTGGTCACCGCAGGGTATCCCGCAGGATGGTCGTAACGGAAAAATTTTCGTGAGTTATCAATGGTAATCATCAGCCCCGATATTTCGGGGCATTTATCTGGAAGGAAGAGAGACAATGAACCACTACACACGCTGGCTTGAGTTAAAAGAACAAAATCCCGGAAAGTACGCGCGTGACATCGCAGGTTTAATGAATATCAGCGAAGCAGAACTGGCATTTGCCCGTGTCACGCACGATGCGTGGCGGATGCGCGGCGATATTCGTGAAATTCTCGCGGCGCTGGAAAGCGTTGGCGAAACCAAATGTATCTGTCGTAATGAATATGCTGTTCATGAGCAAGTTGGGGCATTTACCAACCAGCATTTGAACGGCCATGCCGGATTAATACTCAATCCGCGCGCGCTGGATCTGCGTCTGTTTCTCAACCAGTGGGCCAGTGTTTTCCATATAAAAGAAACCACGGCTCGCGGCGAACGTCAGAGTGTTCAGTTCTTTGATCATCAGGGCGATGCGTTACTGAAAGTTTATGCCACCGACAATACCGATATGGCGGCATGGAGCGAGCTTCTGGCGCGTTTTATTGTCGAGGAAAATACGCCGCTTGAGTTAACAACGGTTGATGCACCTGCTGCGCATAGCAACGTCAATGCCAGTGCTGTAGAGCAAGAGTGGCGTGCGATGACGGATGTTCATCAGTTTTTTACGCTGCTCAAGCGGCATAACCTGACGCGCCAACAGGCGTTTAAACTGGTGGCAGACGATCTAGCCTGCAAAGTCGCCAATAGTGCGCTGGCGCAGATTCTGGAATCCGCCCAGCGAGATGGCAATGAGATCATGGTGTTTGTTGGCAACCGTGGCTGCGTACAAATTTTCACGGGTGTGGTAGAAAAAGTGGTGCCAATGAAAGGCTGGCTGAATATTTTCAACCCAACATTTACTCTTCATCTATTAGAAGAGAGCATCGCTGAAACCTGGGTTACCCGTAAACCGACCAGCGATGGCTACGTGACCAGCCTGGAATTGTTTGCCCATGATGGTACGCAGATTGCGCAACTTTATGGTCAACGTACAGAAGGCGAACAAGAGCAAGCGCAATGGCGTAAACAGATTGCGGCACTGACGCAAGAAGGCGTTGCTGCGTAACGTGTCATTGTCCGGAGGTCTGGCTGTCGCCGGGCCTCTTTATAAATATCGGCTGGAGAATTCAGACCAGATAATCAATATGTTGATGCCGTACCAGTTCGTTGATCCGCCTGAGGTTGAGGATCATCATAATATTGTGTTTATGGCAGTAGAATGTTTTTAATGAGATTTTTAGTTTTCCCAGAATATCTTCTGTCGTCATTTGATTTGCAATGCAGGTCAGAACCTGATGCTGTTTGCGCGAGAGTGACACATCCGCTTCTGGCGCAGAACAGTAACTGCCATTGAGCAGCGCGACAAAGTCAATAATCGTAATATTTCTCTGAACAAAAGTTACCGGGACTTTCCCCAGACAGCGTTTAATATTAAACGGCGAGAAAACAATGACATGGACAGGTTGCAGACGTTCAATTTTGTTGAGCATTGATGAGTGGAATACATTATTCATTAATGTATCAATAATCACCAAAGCACTCTGATGCAACGTTAAGTCAATCTCTTCTTCGTTCTGTATATGAACGACATTACCCTTACTCAAAATATTTTTCATTGCGGTGAAAAACATGATGTCTTTGGTAATTATAAGAAACATAACCGACTCCTGTTGCGAGCATTAACTTCATAATCAGGTTGCCAAAGGTAATAAACAGGGCAGGACTTATAATTATAGTTGTATATTAATATTCATATTAAAGATGCAGATATTTGGAAAATATCTGCATCTTTAAACTAAATTATTTCACCAGTTCTGGCGTTACCTGGCTAACCGCATTGGTGTAATAAGGTGCGCCCCAGCCGGGTTCTGGCCAGAATGCGCCGTAGCCGTAATCCCACAGGTTGTAGGTGGTGTTGACCACTTCTCTCAAATGCCACACCTGAATCCCCTGTACATTCACGTCAACGAAGTTATACGGGACTTTATTGATAAAACCTGGCTGTTCGCCCTGAATCGTGCCGAGAACGGTGACAAAGTGGTTACGGTAGTTCACTGGGTCAAGGAAGCCATTTTGTCTGGCGAGCAGGCGACCCTGATAGTTGGCTTCAATTTCAGGTTTGGCATAGCTATCCAGCGGTAATACGGCGATTTCTAACAACGTATCTGTTTTGCCGTTAATAACGTTGATAACCTTACCGCCAAAGCGTGCCTGTTGACCAACATACAAATTTGGTTGGTTATGAACAGCAACAAAACTTTTTTGAATATCAGGTTGGTTATTGCCTTTGATATTTTGCGGAATCGAACTACATGCGGCAAGAAAAAATGAAAGGCTGAAGATGAGTGCACCTTTTGTCTTGTTCATGTTACTATCCTTATCAACAAATGTTAAAACCATAATAGATATTTCTTTATGGTTTTCATCCAATTCTCAGGTGATATGCCTGATAGTAATGTAAACCTGTCTGATATTTATATCTTGAACATTAGTCCCAGAGAGAGCATTGCTGTGTGATGTTATTACCCGTCTATTTATAATACTAGTCCTTTATTTAACTATTTTAATTAAATTGTTTTTTCTCTTATGGAACATAGAGTGCTAATTATTATCATTATGGTGATAACTGTTTATTAAAAGGGAAACTATTTATCTGTGAGGGCAGGAAGCGCAATTTACTGAAATTGCACGATCTCGCATCCGCTAAGAAATGATACGCGCTGCGTCAACGATTAGGGGCACAGTCGCCCCCTTTGTTTATTTTAATCGTTTACCTGAATCATCAACCACTTTCTCACCGTCTTCTTTGGTGAACGCCCCTTTCTGAGCATCCGGCAGGATCTCCAGCACTACTTCCGAAGGGCGGCACAGCCGGGTTCCCAACTGTGTTACCACAATTGGACGGTTAATCAGAATCGGGTGTTGCAACATAAAGTCGATTAACTGATCGTCAGTAAATTTATCGTCTGCAAGACTCAGTTCCTCATATGGTTCAACGTTTTTACGCAGCAGCGCGCGTACCGAAATTCCCATATCGGCAATGAGTTTGACCAGCTCGTCACGAGCCGGTGGGGTTTCCAGATAGTGGATAATAGTCGGTTCTGTACCGCTGTTGCGGATCATCTCCAGTGTATTACGCGACGTGCCGCAGGCCGGGTTGTGATAAATGGTAATGTTGCTCATATCAGTATCTCATTACAAAGTGAAAGAGAGACGTAGCGCCAGCGTGACCAGCGTTACAAACAGCACCGGCAGGGTCATAATAATTCCTGTACGGAAGTAATCCCCCCAGCTAATCGTCATATTCTTCTGCGAAAGTACGTGCAACCAGAGCAGTGTTGCCAGGCTACCAATTGGCGTAATTTTCGGCCCCAGATCGCAGCCAATAACGTTGGCGTAAACCATCGCTTCTTTGATCACGCCAGATGCCGTGCTGCCATCAATAGACAACGCACCAACCAGTACCGTAGGCATATTGTTCATAATAGAAGAGAGGAAGGCGGTCAGAAATCCGGTGCCCAGCGTCGCGGCCCACAGACCGTTATCTGCCAATACATTAAGTACGCCAGAAAGGTATTCTGTTAGCCCCGCATTGCGCAGGCCATAAACCACCAGATACATGCCGAGTGAGAAGATGACAATCTGCCAGGGTGCGCCGCGTAGCACTTTACCCGTATTGATAGCATGGCCGCGTTTAGCGATTACAAACAAAATTAGCGCGCCCACTGCCGCAATGGCGCTTACCGGGATACCGAGCGGTTCCAGAACGAAAAATCCCGCCAGCAAAAGCAATAAAACAACCCAGCCCGTTTTGAAGGTGGCAGGATCTTTAATTGCTTCGGCGGGAGGTTTCAGCAATGCCATATCGTAGTTCTGTGGAATATCTTTGCGAAAGTAGAGATGCAACATCACCAGCGTGGCCAGTATTGCGGCGATGTCCACCGGCACCATGACCGAGGCATATTCGCTAAAGCCGAGGCCAAAGAAATCTGCCGAAACGATATTTACCAGGTTGGATACGATAAGCGGCAGGCTGGCGGTATCGGCAATGAATCCAGCCGCCATGACGAATGCAAGCGTTGTGCCTTTACTGAAACCTAAAGCCAGCAACATGGCGATAACGATCGGCGTCAAAATAAGTGCCGCGCCATCATTGGCAAACAGAGCCGCAACGGTCGCACCGAGCAGGACTATCCAGGTAAACAGCAAGCGGCCACGCCCATGACCCCAACGTGAAACATGCAGCGCCGCCCATTCGAAAAAACCGGATTCGTCCAGCAGCAGGCTGATGATAATAACGGCAATAAATGCAGTAGTCGCATTCCAGACAATATTCCACACCACAGGAATATCGCCCGGATGTACCACACCCGTAACTAACGCCAGTCCCGCGCCCAACGCCGCACTCCAGCCGATGCCTAAACCTTTCGGCTGCCAGATAACCAATATGATGGTCAGGACAAAAATAGCGCCTGCCAGTAACATAATGCCTCCCTGAAATAACATATGCGAAAATTCATATATGTGTGGGTGAATTTTTTAGCTGCAAATGGTCTTACTGTCTGCGGAACAATTTTGTCGGGCCAGGTTACGGACAATTGCCTGAACATTTTCCTGTTCACATCTCCAGGTCTGCTCAATAATTTTCGCAGCCCAGGAAGGAATATGCGGCGATAAACGGTAATGAACCCACTTACCTTGTTTGCGATCCAGCAATAAGCCGCTTTCACGCAGCAATGCCAGGTGGCGTGAGATCTTGGGCTGCGACTGATTCAGGGCAGTACAGAGATCACAGACGCATAACTCACCCATCTCGCTGAGCAGTAAAACGATACTCAAACGCGTTTCATCGGCAAGAATTTTGAACAGTTGGATGGGTAACAGAATTGACATATTGCGCTCCTGATTGTTGCAGGTAGTGTCTCTCTTCGAAATGAATAAGTCAAAAACATATATGATTTAACGGATGTATAGGTGCAAAGGAAGGTAATGGGTGTGAATTAAGAGTTGGGTATTTATTTGAAAAGGGGTCTGAATCAGGACGTAAAAAAACCGACTTTGCGTCGGTTTTTTACTTTCCAGCCCAGAGTTGGTGGCCCTGGTCGGAGTGAGATAGTCATCATCTAACGCATCAATGCTAATACCATACTGAAACTATTGCAAGGCCATGCTGGTTTTATAAACTATAAGCACTGTATAATTATCCAGTTAGCTCTGAGGCATTTTCACTCTGGTAATGCGCATAAACGCTTTCAAAGTCCTGATCAGTGGTACGGGTGGTGCCGTTAACTGATGCTCTGGCCGGAGTGAGATAGTCGTTATCTAACAATGAGACATGCGCCGTGACAGGCAATGGATGAGTAAGCGGATGCATTCTCACTCCATAGCATGGAGAAAACGGGTGATTGATAAAGCAATCATTGTTCTTGGGGCGTTAATTGCGTTGCTGGAACTGATCCGCTTCCTGCTTCAGCTTCTGAACTGATAGCGGAAACGTAGCTAAGGGCAAAGAGCACACCACTCTTTGCCCTTTAACATTTAACGCATAGTAACGAACTCTTCTGCCGCCGTCGGGTGAATAGCGACGGTGTTGTCGAAGTCTTTCTTGGTTGCGCCCATCTTCAGCGCTACCGCGAAGCCCTGCAACATTTCATCCATACCAAAACCAATACCATGAATACCGACAATCTTCTCTTCTGGCCCAACGCATACCAGCTTCATGCGGCACGGCTGGCGGTGAGTGGTGACAGCGGTATACATGGCGGTGAAAGAGGATTTATACACTTTCACCTGATCGTCGCCGTACTGCTCACGCGCCTGCGGTTCTGTTAAACCAACAGTACCAATCGGCGGATGGCTGAAAACGACGGTCGGAATATTGCTGTAATCCAGATGTTCATCCGGCTTGTTATTAAACAGGCGTTCAGAGAGACGACGACCCGCTGCTACTGCAACCGGCGTCAGTTCCACCGCGCCAGTGTTATCGCCCACCGCGTAAATACCTTCAACGTTAGTATTTTGATATTTATCGACGACGATATAACCTTTTTCGTTGGTTTTAACGCCAGCAGCTTCGAGGTTGATATTGTCATTGGCAGGTTCACGCCCAATCGCCCAAATCAGGCAATCCACCGTTTCACTGCGACCATCTTCCAGCTCCAGCGTCAGGCTGCCATCGGCATTTTTCACCACCGCTTTCGGGATTGCATTGGTGTGCAGTTGTGGGCCTTCGGCGTTCATCACCTCGACCAGTGTTTCAGTGATCATCGGATCAAAGCTGCGCAGTGGTGCGTGTTTACGCACAAACAGATGCGTTTTCGCGCCGAGGCCGTTAATCACGCCAGCCAGTTCAACGGCGATGTAACCTGCGCCAACAACCGCCACGCGCTCTGGTAAAGCGGGAAGGGCGAAGAAACCATCAGAATCAATGCCGTATTCCACGCCCGGAATATCCGGATGGCTCGGACGGCCACCGGTGGCGATCAGAATATGATCAGCAGTGATGGTTTCACCGTTAACTTCCAGCGTTTTGGCATCAACGAAGCGAGCAAAACCTTTGATTACATCGACGTTATTTTTACCGAGTACGTTTTCATAGGAGGTATGGATACGGTCGATATAGGCGGTACGGCTGGCGATCAATGTATCCCAGTTGAACTTATTAATGGTGGTATCAAAGCCATAATCCGGGCCGTACATGTGGATGGCTTCACGGATTTGCGCCGCGTGCCACATCACTTTTTTCGGCACGCAGCCGACGTTCACGCAGGTGCCGCCCAGTTCTTTGGCTTCAATCAGCGCGCATTTCTGGCCGTACATAGCCGCGCGGTTGATGGAGGCGATACCGCCGCTGCCGCCGCCGATGGCGATGTAATCATAGTGTTTAGTCATGACAGAGTGTCCTTATCGTTGATTACCGCGATTGTAGCGCGAGACGTAAAAGGTGCCAGCAATGGCTGCAATTACTCCGGTACGATCCAGTTTACGGTAGCGTGCCCGGTGCCTGCCGGAACCAGTTTGCTGTGTAGCCACGGCAGCACGTTATTCATTTGCTGTTCCAGCTTCCACGGAGGGTTAATGACAATCATGCCAGAAGCGGTCATGCCACGGCGATCGCTGTCTGGCAGCACCGCCAGTTCAATTTGCAGAATTTTGCGAATACCGGTCGCTTCCAGATCGTGGATCATGCGCTTAATTTGCTGACGCAGCACTACCGGATACCACAATGCGTAAGTGCCAGTGGCGAAACGTTTGTAGCCTTCTGCTATCCCACTGACCACCGCCTGATAGTCTGTTTTCATTTCATACGGCGGGTCGATAAGGATCAGGCCACGGCGGGAGACCGGCGGCAGTTTAGCTTTAAGCTGCAGGAAGCCGTCGGCTTTTTCTACGCGCGCACGGCTGTCTTTCTGAAATTCAGAACGCAGTAACGGATAATCGCTGGGGTGCAACTCGGTCAGTTGCAGGCTGTCTTGTTCACGCAGTAACTGACGGGCAATCAACGGCGAACCAGGGTAATAACGTAGCTGCCCACTACGGTTGAAGTGTTTTACCACATTGATGTACGACTCCAATTCTGCGGGCAGGTCATCCTGCTGCCAGATACGGGCGATGCCTTCGAGATATTCGCCTGTACGCTCGGCATGTTCGCTACTTAACTGATAACGCCCCGCACCCGCGTGGGTATCGAGATAGAGAAACGGTTTATCTTTCTCTTTCAGCGACTCGATGATCAGGCTCTGAACGGTATGTTTAAGGACGTCGGCGTGGTTGCCAGCGTGAAAGCTGTGGCGATAACTGAGCATGGGTAAAGGTGTTCCGGTAAGTAAAAATCGGCCCGTATTCGGGGCGCACAAAAGCGTATCAGAACAGTATACCGAAAAGAGGCCGCCGCCGCGAAAGCGTAACGTTTCTCATTGAAATTCACTACACTTAACCCCATGCTATTACCCATTACGCGTCGGATGGCATCGGCCTACCAAAGTAGGTCGGATAAGACGCCTGCGTCGCATCCGGCGAAAGCGCCTGCGAGCGTTTCGTTCCCCCTATTTAACCAGGACTGTACCTATGACGAATCCGTTACTGACTCCCTTTGAACTCCCGCCGTTTTCAAAAATCCTCCCGGAACATGTGGTTCCAGCCGTCACTAAGGCGTTGAACGACTGCCGCGAAAATGTAGAGCGCGTGGTAGCGCAAGGGGCACCGTACACCTGGGAAAATCTCTGCCAGCCGCTTGCAGAAGTCGATGATGTACTGGGACGTATTTTCTCCCCGGTTAGCCACCTGAACTCGGTGAAAAATAGCCCGGAACTGCGTGAAGCTTACGAACAAACGCTGCCGCTGCTGTCGGAATACAGCACCTGGGTAGGGCAACATGAAGGGCTATATAAAGCGTACCGTGACCTGCGCGATGGCGATTACTACGCCACGCTGAACACAGCGCAGAAAAAAGCGGTTGATAACGCACTGCGTGATTTTGAACTTTCTGGCATCGGCCTGCCGAAAGAAAAACAGCAGCGTTACGGTGAGATTGCTACCCGTCTTTCCGAACTGGGCAATCAGTACAGCAACAACGTCCTCGATGCGACGATGGGCTGGACTAAACTCGTCACCGACGAAGCGGAACTGGCGGGTATGCCAGAAAGTGCATTGGCTGCGGCAAAAGCTCAGGCCGAAGCGAAAGAACTGGAAGGTTACCTGCTGACGTTGGATATCCCAAGCTATCTGCCGGTAATGACCTACTGCGACAACCAGGCCCTGCGTGAAGAGATGTATCGCGCTTACAGCACCCGCGCCTCCGATCAAGGCCCGAACGCTGGTAAGTGGGACAACAGTAAAGTGATGGAAGAGATCCTCACCTTGCGTCATGAACTGGCGCAATTGCTGGGTTTTGAAAACTACGCCTTTAAATCACTCGCCACTAAAATGGCAGAAAATCCGCAGCAGGTGCTTGATTTCTTAACCGATCTGGCAAAACGCGCACGTCCACAAGGTGAAAAAGAACTGGCGCAACTGCGCGCCTTCGCCAAAGCCGAATTTGGCGTCGATGAGTTGCAGCCGTGGGATATTGCGTACTACAGCGAAAAACAAAAACAGCATCTTTATAGCATCAGCGACGAACAACTGCGTCCGTACTTTCCGGAAAACAAAGCGGTTAACGGCCTGTTTGAAGTGGTTAAACGTATTTACGGCATCACCGCCAAAGAGCGTAAGGATGTCGATGTCTGGCATCCGGATGTACGTTTCTTCGAACTCTATGACGAGAACAACGAACTGCGCGGCAGCTTCTACCTCGATCTGTATGCCCGTGAAAACAAGCGCGGCGGGGCGTGGATGGATGACTGCGTAGGCCAGATGCGTAAAGCCGACGGTTCGCTGCAAAAACCGGTCGCTTACCTGACCTGTAACTTCAACCGTCCGGTGAATGGTAAACCGGCGCTGTTTACCCACGACGAAGTGATCACCCTGTTCCATGAGTTCGGTCACGGCCTGCATCATATGCTGACCCGCATCGAGACCGCAGGCGTTTCCGGTATCAACGGGGTGCCGTGGGATGCAGTCGAACTGCCGAGTCAGTTTATGGAAAACTGGTGCTGGGAGCCGGAGGCGCTGGCGTTTATCTCTGGTCATTATGAAACCGGCGAACCGCTGCCGAAAGAGCTGCTGGATAAAATGCTGGCGGCGAAAAACTACCAGGCAGCGCTGTTTATTCTGCGTCAACTGGAGTTCGGCCTGTTCGATTTCCGTCTGCACGCGGAGTTCCGTCCTGAACAAGGCGCGAAGATCCTCGAAACGCTGGCAGAAATCAAAAAACTGGTTGCCGTGGTGCCGTCTCCATCCTGGGGGCGTTTCCCACATGCTTTCAGCCACATTTTTGCCGGAGGTTATGCAGCAGGTTACTACAGCTACCTGTGGGCCGACGTGCTGGCAGCGGATGCCTTCTCACGCTTTGAAGAAGAGGGTATTTTCAACCGTGAAACCGGACAGTCATTCCTCGACAATATTCTGAGCCGTGGCGGTTCAGAAGAGCCGATGGAGCTGTTCAAACGCTTCCGTGGTCGTGAACCGCAACTGGATGCGATGCTGGAGCATTACGGCATTAAGGGCTGATCAGTCAGTGAAAATCTGCTTAATTGATGAATCGGGCACCGGAGACGGTGCCTTATCTGTTCTGGCGACCCGCTGGGGGCTGGAGCACGATGAAGACAACCTGATGGCCTTAGTGTTAACGCCGGAGCATCTGGAACTGCGCAAGCGCGATGAGCCGAAACTTGGCGGTATTTTTGTTGATTTTGTTGGTGGAGCGATGGCACACCGACGCAGATTCGGCGGCGGACGCGGTGAGGCGGTAGCAAAAGCGGTGGGCATTAAGGGTGATTATCTGCCGGATGTAGTCGACGCCACTGCAGGTTTGGGGCGCGATGCCTTTGTGCTGGCTTCGGTGGGCTGCCGCGTGCGGATGCTGGAACGTAATCCGGTGGTTGCCGCGCTGCTCGATGATGGCCTGACGCGTGGCTATGCCGATGCGGAAATCGGCGGCTGGTTACAGGAACGTTTGCAGTTAATTCACGCCTCCAGCCTGACGGCGCTGACCGATATTACCCCGCGCCCACAGGTGGTCTATCTCGACCCGATGTTCCCGCATAAGCAGAAAAGTGCGTTAGTGAAAAAAGAGATGCGCGTGTTTCAGTCGCTGGTTGGGCCGGATCTCGATGCGGATGGGTTGCTGGAGCCTGCTCGCCAGTTAGCGACAAAACGCGTGGTGGTCAAACGGCCGGACTACGCCCCGCCGCTGGCGAATGTCGCCACGCCTAACGCGGTCGTTACCAAAGGGCATCGCTTTGATATTTATGCCGGGACACCAGCGTAAAAGTAAACCGGGTAGCGTTACTGCTACCCGGTTTGCTGCAGGAAAAATTAATTGCTTTCTGGCGTCTCAATCATCCGTTTCAGCCACGGCACCATCAGCAGCATTACCACCGCAACGCCCAGCGTGACCAGACCAATTTTGCTAAACACATCGATGTAGACCGGTAATGTCTGTAGCGGATCGGTAATGTTGTCCGGCACGGCGGTAAATGTCGCTACATAGCCGCCCAGCAAGAATGCGGCTGCCTGCGTCAGGAACCACATCCCGAGAATAAATCCCATCAAATGCTGCGGCACCAGCGCAGCAATCATCGCCAGACCCAGGGCGCTAATAAACAGTTCACCCAGGCTCTGGAACAAGTAAACCAGGACGATAAACCACGGCGATGTCAGTCCCTGGGCATCAGCAAACCACATCCCCGCAGCGGCGGCAGTCAGAAAACCCAATGAACACATAAACATGCCAAGGGTGAATTTCATCGGCATCGAGAGATCTTTGCCTTTGCTGCCCAGACGGGTATAGATAGTCGCCAGTACCGGGCTGGCAATGACCACCCAGAACGGATTGAGCGCCTGGAAGCTGACCGGGTTGATGGAAAAGCCGAGGATTTCATGATGCACGTTGTTGATGGCAAAGAAGTTCAGTGATGTTGGCATCTGGGCGTAGAGGATGTAAAACACCACCGCTTCGAGCATCAGCACAAAGGCGACAAACATCTTGTTGCGCCCGGTTTTATCCTGCTTGAATGCCTGACGGAAGAAAATAATGGTGACGACGATGGAGAGGACAATCAGCACCAGGTTGGCAACTTCCACGTTGTGCATCAGCCATGCGCAGACGAAGATCATCACCACGCTGCCAATCAACACGTACAACAGTTTGCTGAAGCTCATTGGTCGGAAGTCTGGCGCAGAACCAATATCTTTTACCATTCCACGACAGGCGATGTAGACCAGTAACGCGACAATTAACCCCGCACCGCACAGATTATAGGTGACGGAATAACCAAATCTGTCAGCGATAACTGGTGCCAGCGATAATGCTATCAACGAGCCGATGTTGATTGACATGTAAAACAGGGTGAAAGCGCCATCGAGCCGCGGATCTTTTGGCGGATAGCACTTAGAAAGCAAGCTGGCAGGGTTGGCTTTAAACAAGCCGTTGCCGACGGCGATAGTCCCCAGCGCGATGAAGATCAGGTCAGGTTTGAGTAACGACATCCCGGTCATAAAGTAGCCAATCGCCAGCACAATTGCCCCGAGAACAATGGTGCGTTTGGTTCCCAATAGATGGTCGCCAACATAACCGCCGATCGAGATAAGGCCATAGACCAGCGCCGCAAAGGCACCAAAGGTGACAAAGGCTTGCTCTTGTGAAAATCCGAGCTGTTTAACGAAGAAAACCGCCAGCACGCCTTGCACGCCGTAGTAGCCGAATCGTTCCCATAATTCGACAAAAAAGATCATAAAAAATGGGCGAGGTTGCTGCAGCATCCCAGTGGGTGTTGTTGTATTCATATTTATTAACCTTCCAATACCGTCCTGAAAAGTATGAACGCGTAAGTGATTGCGCGCGAAAGATTTTACACGCGTCTAAAATTCTTAATATTGATGTAATGAATGCATTAATGCACTATCACAGCAAAAATAACCAGCCAATCATGCTGATGTTTTTATGTGTAATGGCGTTACATGCTTTTTTATGTGGTGTAAATTTGAATTGCTCGCTACGCAGGTGAGCTTTCTGACTGCAGATTAACATCGGCTCAAAACAAAAAGCAGAACGCCCGCATGAGCGGGCGTTCAGGAGCAAGTAGAGGGGAATAATTATTCTTCTTCGTCACGCAGTGGAACAATCAGCATATCAACGTGAACGGTGTTGATTAGCTGGCGTGCGGAAGACATCAGTTTGCTCCAGAAGTCCTGGTGATGACCACAAACCACCAGATCCATATCGTATTTCTTGATCGCATCAACCAGAACCTGACCCAGATCGCCGCTGCCGCTCAGAGTTTCAGTAATTGGGTAGCCTGCGTTAGTGGAAAGCTCAGTCAGCGCGTGATGAGTCTCTTCGGAAATGCGTTTCTGCATATCACCCAGATTCACATCAATAAGTCCGGTGTATAGGTCAGAGTAGTTTACATCTACGTGGATCAGAGAAACCTTCGCATTGTAGGGGCGGGCCATAGAGACCGCTTTCTCTACCAGAACTTTGCTTTCCGGGGAGAGATCGACCGCGATGAGAATGTGTTTATAAGCCATAGTGTTACTCCTTCCATAAAGTTGTCGATGACTGGCCAGCTAGCGTTTCTTGTGCCGTTACGTCACCCGCGTCCTGCGAACTACGTGCGCGGGGCTAACCCAGCCGTAAAGATTCAGTGTTAAGACCATCCTTACCTTATAGCGACCTGAATGATCCGTCAATCCGCCTTGCTTACCAATCAGATAATCAAATTTTCGACATGAATATATTGATAGTGGTTAACCTTATGGAAAAAAAACAACCTGATCTCCTACACTATCTATAGAGCCGCTCGGATGTTCGTTACGACAAAAGCGGTTTCTCCAGGACCTGGTGTTAACTGATTGGCAGCGTATCGGGAGCGGTAGCCCCGGGGTGGAACTCTGTGGGCAGGTCGCCGGGGAGGAGGTATGATAAGCACCGTCGCATTATTTTGGGCTTTATGTGTCGTTTGCATTGTTAACATGGCGCGCTATTTCTCATCACTACGCGCGTTGTTAGTGGTACTGCGTAATTGCGATCCATTGCTCTATCAATATGTTGATGGAGGGGGCTTTTTTACCTCACATGGCCAACCCAACAAACAGGTTCGTCTCGTTTGGTATATCTATGCTCAGAGGTATCGTGATCATCACGATGATGAGTTTATTCGTCGCTGCGAGCGTGTGCGTCGGCAGTTTATCCTGACCAGCGCATTGTGTGGTCTGGTGGTGATAAGCCTGATTGCATTGATGATTTGGCATTAAGTACCACGGCAATAAGGCATAAAAAAAGCGGGCCAGAAAACTGACCCGCTCGTTTTTATGCGTGCGATTACAGGAACTGCAAGGAGATCCAGTACAACCCGCCGGAGAGCAGCACTGCAGCCGGGAGGGTAAACACCCAGGCCATCAGAATGCTGGTTACCGTTTTACGCTGCAAGCCACCGCCATCAACGACCATCGTCCCCGCTACGGAAGAGGAGAGTACGTGAGTGGTGGAAACAGGCATCCCGGTATAACTCGCCAGACCGATAGACACCGCCGCCGTCATCTGGGCAGACATCCCCTGAGCGTAGGTCATGCCTTTCTTACCGATTTTCTCACCGATAGTCGTCGCCACACGACGCCAGCCAATCATCGTCCCGATACCTAACGCCAGCGCGACCGCCATGATGATCCATACCGGAGCATACTCGATGGTGCTAAGCATATCGGACTTCAATTTCTTCAACAGACGCTGATCATCCGCAGTGACGCCAGGCATTTTCACCACTTTGTCGATAGTGTCAGAAACGCACAGCATAATGCGGCGCATCTGGCTACGCTGGTCAAGCGACAGCTTGTCGTAGCTTTCCACATCGGCGGTCAACATGCCCTTCAGGCGGTTGAGCGCGTTAATGGTATTCGACGGATGGCAATGGAACTCCGCAGGCTGTGTTGCGCCTGCTTCCGGAGTCGGCACTAACTGATCAGCACCGGTCGCCTGTTTGAGCAGCGCAGGGTGTTGCTCAAAGTAAGCTTCCACGTTGTTGATAGCATCGCGGGTACGAGTGATTTCGTAACCTGTGGCATTCATATTAACCACGAAGCCTGCTGGTGCGACGCCAATCAGTACCAGCATAACCAGACCAATGCCTTTCTGACCATCGTTCGCACCGTGAGAAAACGCCACGCCGACAGCGGAAAGGATCAGTGCGATACGTGTCCAGAACGGCGGCTTTTTCTTACCGTCTTTCTTTTCACGCTCCGCTGGGGTCAGGTGGATACGGGCGCGTTTCTTGGTGCCGCTCCAGTAGCGACGCAGCAAGAAAATCAGACCACCAGCAAACACCAGGCCGACAATAGGGGAAACGATCAGAGATGCGAAAATACTTAATACTTTCGGGATATTGAGTGCATCCACCACTGATGTACCGGTCATCAACGCATTGGTTAAACCAATACCGATAATCGCGCCAATCAGCGTATGGGAGCTGGATGCAGGCAAACCAAAGTACCACGTACCAAGGTTCCAGATAATCGCCGCCAGCAACATAGAGAACACCATAGCAAGGCCATGAGACGATCCCATATTAAGCAGCAGATCTGTCGGCAGCATATGCACAATGGCATAGGCAACACTAAGACCACCCAGCAAAACACCCAGGAAGTTGAACACTGCCGCCATAACCACTGCGAGCTGAGAACGCATCGCGCGGGTATAGATGACAGTTGCCACGGCGTTGGCGGTGTCATGGAAACCATTGATGGCTTCGTAGAACAGCACAAAAGCCAGTGCAAGCAATAATAACAGCCCGGTATGCAAATCCAGGCCAGCAAACAAATGTAGCATAGGACGTTACGCCATTTTGAGGACATGAACGCGGCGCATTATCAGTGACTTTCGCGGCGCGGGCAAAGTGAAATATAGATTTTTTTGATTTGCCTCCTGTATGAATTTCACTCAAAAAATAATTATCTTATATAATTCAGATAAATACTTCCCCTAAGTAATATTGATGCTGGTGCGGCCACTGAGGAATCTTTACAATTCACGCCCATTTTTTCTAAGAGGAGCGCAACGTGGAAAGGTTTGATGCCATTATTATAGGCGCTGGTGCGGCTGGTATGTTCTGTTCTGCGCTGGCAGGTCAGGCAGGGCGCAGAGTTTTGCTGATCGATAATGGTAAAAAACCGGGGCGCAAAATCCTCATGTCTGGTGGTGGGCGCTGCAACTTTACCAACCTTTATGTCGAGCCTGGTGCCTATCTGAGCCAGAATCCGCATTTTTGTAAGTCTGCCCTCGCCCGATTTACGCAGTGGGATTTTATTGATCTGGTCAATAAACACGGCATCGCCTGGCACGAGAAAACGTTAGGGCAACTCTTTTGCGATGACTCCGCACAGCAGATTGTTGACATGCTGGTGGCAGAGTGTGAGAAGGGTAATGTGACCTTCAGATTGCGTAGCGAAGTGCTGAGTGTGGCAAAGGATGAAACGGGTTTTACGCTTGAACTGAATGGTATGACCGTCGGCTGCGATAAACTGGTCATTGCGACCGGAGGCCTCTCGATGCCGGGTCTGGGCGCGTCGCCGTTCGGTTATAAGATTGCCGAACAATTTGGCCTCAACGTGTTGCCGACGCGCGCTGGTCTGGTGCCATTCACACTGCATAAACCGTTGCTGGAAGAGTTACAGGTGCTGGCAGGCGTTGCAGTACCTTCAGTGATCACCGCTGAAAACGGCACGGTGTTCCGTGAAAATTTACTCTTCACGCATCGTGGCTTATCTGGTCCGGCGGTGTTGCAGATATCCAGCTACTGGCAACCGGGTGAATTTGTCAGCATCAATCTGCTACCGGATGTCGACCTGGAAGCCTTCCTTAACGAGCAGCGCAGTGCACATCCGAATCAGAGCCTGAAGAACACGTTGGCGGTTCATCTGCCGAAACGGTTGGTTGAACGGTTGCAACAACTTGGGCAAATCCCGGACGTCCCGCTAAAACAGCTCAACGTGCGTGACCAACAGGCGCTGATTACCACATTGACCGAGTGGCGCGTACAACCCAACGGCACCGAAGGCTATCGCACCGCCGAAGTGACTCTCGGCGGCGTGGACACCAATGAACTCTCATCACGGACGATGGAAGCGCGCAAAGTGTCTGGGCTGTACTTTATTGGTGAAGTGATGGACGTCACAGGCTGGCTGGGAGGTTATAACTTCCAGTGGGCGTGGTCCAGCGCGTGGGCTTGTGCGCAGGATTTGGCGGCAGAATAAGACGTAAAGTACCCCCTCGTTTTCGCAGTGAAATCAGGGGGAATCAACCTGAATAAAGCCCAGATAAGACGCTCAGCGTCTTATCTGAAGTCTTTTCTATTATTTTTTTGCAGACCCTGCTTCTAATATAGAAACGATTGAAAATAGCGTAAAACACACTGCACCTAAGCCAACCAGAACCCGCGAGGGAATAAAGTAAGCCATATCGGTTTGCGCAATCTCTGCAAGGAATGCCGCGAGGAACAGGCAAAACAGACAGGTAAATACGGGTATCATGGGTATTCTGTTGGTTAACGAACAGGCGCGTCTCCAGACCAGCGCCAGCAACCACACTTTGGAGAAAATACTGTAGCAGATCATCCCCAGACAAATGAGAATAATACCCGGAGCCAGACGGGCATTTTCATCTGAACTGATTAATACGTAGATGCCCTGAATAACGGTAAGTGAGCCGAGTAAAATAACCCAATAACACCAGAGCCAATGTTCTTTCGCTGAGAACGTATTCCGCGTTTGATGGATGATGGTAGCAACCAGACCAATAAGACAAGCGCAAATTGCTGTTAGCCCCAGGAGCACATGGCCTGCAACATAATGTGGTGTGATATTTGCGCTGCGTAACAGCACTATTGACCAAATAAAACCGAAGAGAGTGAACAGAACGGGGATAGCAATTAAGTAATTACCGATAGTTGAAGAATACGCCTGCAATGGTGTTCCATCACTCTTACTACCCGCTGCGTTTTTCGGGATCAGCAGAAAATGCCCGGAAGAGGCCGCCACGGTTGATACGCAGGCGGCAATCATGCCAACACCGAAAATCACATGCCCGGCGACAAATTCATCTGCCATCACATTATCGCTGGCCAGAAATGACCATCCCCAAATCATAGTTGCAATGGAGCCAGCATAACCAATAACAGGGAATAATGTGTTGTAGAGTTTATTCGCGCCATGATTTAACTGAGAGATAATAATAAATGCGGTAGTGAACAATGCCAGACATATTGCAGAGAGAGAAATCAGAACATGCCCTGCAACGAAGTATTCACTTTGTCCAGAACCTGCTAATACAAACTCACCTAATGCGATGCATATTACCCCCATTAGCAAAGGGATTAATTTAAATAACCATCCAATATAGATATTCATCTCTATCTCCATATGTTTTTCTGCTAATATCAGAAAACGTATAAGTAGTATTTTCAGCCAATTAAATATAACAATGAGATACCACTAATTGTAAAAAGTAACTTTACTATAGCTGGATTTATTGTTGTAAGTATCGGCTTTTAGAGATGGATTAAAGCTGGTAATTAAATATTTATCCTACGATGAATTCTGAATTAATATATTTTTCTTATTTTCATCGTTGCGTAAGGTGCAGTCTTTTCTCATTCATCACCTTTTCGTAAAAAACGTATTCACATTCGGGAAATATTCGTACTCAAGGGGATAATAACTCTGTGTGATAGTTACATTATTTCCTGTTGTGAAAATTTATGTCGCACAACCTGAGAACCTGTAAAAAGGATTTTTGGTTAAGAACGTAATCGAAATGTAGAACATCGTGGTGTATCACAAGCTGATAGTAATCAAATAGACAACATGAATATAACTGTTAGTATTTAATTGATTTCAATTATGAGTATGCGTGTTTCATTTACGGCCAGGAATGCTGATGATGACAACATTACTACCCGTTTTCACTAAGCCTTCCCCGTTGGTGCTCATCTTGCAGCGCCCTGGCCGCATATGCCGTTTCCTTCTTATCCCGGATGGAAGAATCCGCTGAACGTCGTTCAGTGGCAGTTGTAACACGTTTCGTTTGCTTACAGGGATTATGGCGGATCGATTATGGATAAGAGTAAACGCCATCTGGCGTGGTGGGTTGTCGGGGTTCTGGCGGTTGCTACCGTCGTGGCATGGTGGTTGTTGCGCCCGACAGGTGTGCCGGAAGGTTTTGCCGTCAGTAATGGGCGCATTGAAGCGACGGAAGTGGATATCGCCAGCAAAATCGCCGGGCGTATCGACACTATTCTGGTGAAAGAAGGCCAGTTTGTCCGCGAAGGTGAAGTGCTGGCGAAAATGGATACCCGCGTGTTGCAGGAGCAGCGGCTGGAAGCCATCGCACAAATCAAAGAAGCACAAAGCGCCGTTGCTGCCGCCCGGGCCTTGCTGGAGCAGAGGCAAAGTGAAACTCGCGCCGCGCAGTCGCTGGTCAATCAACGCCAGGCTGAACTGGACTCCGTTGCCAAACGTCATACCCGTTCCCGCTCGCTCGCCCATAGTGGGGCTATTTCTGCGCAACAACTGGATGATGACCGCGCCGCTGCCGAAAGCGCCCGTGCTGCGCTGGAATCGGCAAAAGCCCAGGTTTCTGCCTCTAAAGCCGCTATAGAAGCGGCACGCACCAATATCATTCAGGCGCAAACGCGTGTCGAAGCCGCACAAGCCACTGAACGGCGTATCGCGGCAGATATCGACGATAGTGAACTGAAAGCCCCGCGCGACGGACGTGTGCAGTATCGGGTTGCTGAGCCTGGTGAAGTGTTGGCGGCAGGCGGTCGGGTGCTGAATATGGTCGACCTGAGCGATGTCTATATGACCTTCTTCCTGCCAACCGAACAGGCTGGCACGCTGAAACTGGGCGGGGAAGCGCGTCTGATCCTTGATGCCGCGCCAGATCTGCGTATTCCGGCGACCATCAGCTTTGTCGCCAGCGTTGCCCAGTTCACGCCAAAAACCGTCGAAACCAGCGATGAACGGCTGAAACTGATGTTCCGCGTCAAAGCGCGTATCCCACCGGAATTACTCCAGCAGCATCTGGAATATGTCAAAACTGGCTTGCCGGGCGTGGCGTGGGTGCGGGTGAATGAAGAACTTCCGTGGCCTGAAGACCTGGCGGTGAGGTTGCCGCAATGACGCATCTGGAACTGGTTCCCGTCCCGCCTGTCGCGCAACTGGCGGGCGTGAGCCAGCATTATGGAAAAACCGTTGCGCTGAACAATATCACTCTCGATATTCCGGCCCGCTGTATGGTCGGGCTGATTGGCCCTGACGGTGTCGGGAAGTCGAGTTTGTTGTCGTTGATTTCTGGTGCCCGCGTCATTGAGCAGGGCAGCGTGATGGTATTGGGCGGCGATATGCGCGACCCGAAGCATCGCCGCGACGTCTGTCCGCGCATCGCCTGGATGCCACAAGGACTGGGCAAAAACCTCTACCACACCTTGTCGGTGTATGAAAACGTCGATTTTTTCGCCCGCTTGTTCGGTCACGACAAAGCGGAGCGGGAAGTGCGAATTAATGAACTACTGACCAGTACCGGGTTAGCACCTTTTCGCGATCGTCCGGCGGGTAAACTCTCCGGCGGCATGAAGCAAAAACTTGGGTTGTGTTGTGCGTTAATCCACGATCCGGAATTGTTGATTCTTGATGAGCCTACGACGGGGGTTGACCCGCTCTCCCGCGCCCAGTTCTGGGATCTGATCGACAGCATCCGCCAGCGGCAGAGTAATATGAGCGTGCTGGTTGCCACCGCCTATATGGAAGAGGCCGAACGCTTCGACTGGCTGGTAGCGATGAATGCCGGAGAAGTGCTGGCAACCGGAAGTGCCGAAGAGCTGCGGCAGCAAACGCAAAGCGCCACGCTGGAAGAAGCATTTATAAATCTGTTGCCGCAAGCGCAACGCCAGGCGCATCAGGCGGTAGTCATCCCACCGTATCAACCTGAAAACGCAGAGATTGCCATCGAAGCGCGCGATCTGACCATGCGTTTTGGTTCCTTTGTCGCTGTTGATCACGTTAATTTTCGCATTCCACGCGGGGAGATTTTTGGGTTTCTCGGTTCGAACGGCTGCGGTAAATCCACCACCATGAAAATGCTCACCGGGCTGCTGCCTGCCAGCGAAGGTGAAGCGTGGTTGTTTGGGCAACCAGTCGATCCAAAAGATATCGATACCCGCCGGCGGGTGGGTTATATGTCGCAGGCGTTTTCGCTTTATAACGAACTCACCGTGCGGCAAAACCTTGAGCTACATGCCCGCTTGTTTCACATTCCGGAAGCGGACATTCCTGCGCGAGTTGCTGAGATGAGCGAGCGTTTTAAGCTCAACGATGTTGAAGATGCACTGCCGGAATCCCTGCCGCTCGGTATTCGTCAGCGACTTTCGCTGGCTGTGGCGGTGATTCATCGCCCGGAGATGTTAATCCTCGATGAGCCGACTTCTGGCGTCGATCCAGTGGCGAGGGATATGTTCTGGCAGTTGATGGTGGATCTCTCGCGCCAGGACAAAGTGACCATTTTCATCTCCACCCACTTTATGAACGAAGCGGAACGCTGCGACCGCATCTCGCTGATGCACGCCGGAAAAGTACTCGCCAGCGGCACGCCGCAGGAGCTGGTTGAGAAACGCAGGGCTGCCAGCCTGGAAGAGGCATTTATCGCCTATTTGCAGGAAGCGGCAGGGCAGAGCAACGAAGTTGAAGCACCGCCCGTGGGACATGACACCACTCACGCGCCACGTCAGGGATTTAGCCTGCGTCGTCTGTTTAGCTACAGCCGCCGCGAAGCACTGGAACTGCGACGCGATCCGGTACGTTCAACGCTGGCGCTGATGGGGACGGTGATCCTGATGCTGATAATGGGTTACGGCATCAGTATGGATGTGGAAAACCTGCGCTTTGCGGTGCTTGACCGCGACCAGACTGTCAGCAGCCAGGCGTGGACACTCAATCTCTCCGGTTCCCGTTACTTTATCGAACAGCCGCCGCTCACCAGTTACGACGAGCTTGAGCGCCGGATGCGTGCAGGAGATGTGACGGTAGCGATTGAGATCCCACCCAATTTTGGCCGCGATATCGCACGCGGTACGCCGGTGGAAATCGGCGTCTGGATCGACGGTGCGATGCCCAGCCGCGCTGAAACGGTAAAAGGTTACGTGCAGGCGATGCATCAGAACTGGCTACAGAACGAGGCAAGCCAACAATCGACACCAGCCAGTCAAAGCGGTCTGATGAACATTGAGACGCGCTATCGCTATAACCCGGACGTAAAAAGTCTGCCAGCGATTGTTCCGGCGGTGATCCCGCTTCTGTTGATGATGATTCCCTCAATGCTAAGCGCCCTTAGCGTGGTACGGGAAAAAGAGTTGGGGTCGATTATCAATCTCTACGTTACGCCTACTACCCGCAGCGAATTTTTGCTCGGTAAACAGCTACCGTACATCGCGCTGGGAATGCTGAACTTTTTTCTGCTCTGCGGCCTGTCGGTGTTTGTGTTTGGCGTGCCGCATAAAGGCAGTTTCCTGACGCTCACCCTGGCGGCACTGCTGTATATCATCATCGCCACAGGAATGGGGCTGCTGATCTCCACCTTTATGAAAAGCCAGATAGCCGCCATTTTCGGTACTGCCATAATCACGTTGATTCCGGCGACGCAGTTTTCCGGGATGATCGATCCGGTAGCTTCACTGGAAGGGCCGGGACGTTGGATTGGCGAGGTTTATCCGACCAGCCATTTTCTGACTATCGCCCGTGGGACATTCTCGAAGGCGCTGGATCTGACTGATTTGTGGCAACTTTTCATCCCGTTGCTGATAGCCATACCGCTGGTGATGGGCTTAAGCATCCTGCTACTGAAAAAACAGGAGGGATGATGCGCCATTTACGCAATATTTTTAATCTGGGTATCAAAGAGTTGCGCAGTCTGCTCGGTGATAAAGCGATGCTGACGCTGATTGTCTTCTCGTTTACGGTGTCGGTGTACTCGTCGGCAACCGTTACGCCAGGATCGTTGAACCTCGCGCCGATCGCTATTGCCGATATGGATCAATCGCAATTGTCGAACCGGATCGTTAACAGCTTCTATCGCCCGTGGTTTTTGCCACCGGAGATGATCACCGCCGATGAGATGGATGCCGGACTGGACGCCGGACGCTATACCTTCGCGATAAATATTCCGCCAAATTTTCAGCGTGATGTCCTCGCCGGACGCCAGCCAGATATTCAGGTGAACGTCGATGCCACGCGCATGAGCCAGGCATTCACTGGCAACGGTTATATCCAGAATATTATCAACGGTGAAGTGAATAGCTTTGTCGCGCGCTACCGTGATAACAGCGAACCGTTGGTATCGCTGGAAACCCGCATGCGCTTTAACCCGAACCTCGACCCCGCGTGGTTTGGCGGGGTGATGGCGATCATCAACAACATTACCATGCTGGCGATTGTGCTCACAGGATCGGCACTGATCCGTGAGCGTGAACACGGCACGGTGGAACACTTGTTGGTGATGCCGATAACGCCGTTTGAGATCATGATGGCGAAGGTCTGGTCGATGGGGCTGGTGGTGTTGGTGGTGTCGGGATTATCGCTGGTGCTGATGGTGAAAGGTGTGCTGGGCGTACCGATTGAAGGCTCGATCCCGCTGTTTATGCTGGGTGTAGCGCTCAGTTTGTTTGCCACCACGTCAATCGGCATTTTTATGGGGACGATAGCACGTTCGATGCCACAGCTTGGGCTGCTGGTGATTCTGGTGTTGCTACCGTTACAAATGCTTTCCGGTGGCTCTACCCCGCGCGAAAGTATGCCGCAGATGGTGCAGGATATTATGCTGACCATGCCGACGACACACTTTGTTAGCCTCGCGCAAGCCATTCTCTACCGTGGTGCCGGATTCGAAATCGTCTGGCCGCAGTTCCTGACGCTGATGGCAATTGGCGGCGTGTTTTTCACCATCGCGCTACTGCGATTCAGGAAGACGATTGGGACAATGGCGTAAGGAAGGGAAACCTGGCTTCATATTGTGATGTCATAAAGCGAAGTCATAAATTTTAGCTGCGTTCATTACGCAGAACATCTGCCTTTACAGGATCTATCTATGCAACTGAACTTAATTTTATAAATTAAGTTCAGTTAATATCTTTTCTTTCCTCGTTTCAGAAATAAATCAATCTTCCTTCGGCAAGCACTGCAAATGCCCGTGCCGCACGCCGCGCTGGGCGATAACATCATCGGCAAAATGCTGTATATCGCCCATGTCACCTTTCAGCACGGCGATTTCCAGGCAGTCGTCGTGATTAATGTGCACATGCAGCGTGGCGACCGAAAGGTCGTGGTGGTGATGCTGCGTGGAGACAATACGGCTGGCTAAGTCGCGTTTTTCGTGTTCATACACATAGGAGAGCACCGCGAAACCTTGTGTGCCGTGCTGCTGGGTAGCCTCCTGTGCCAGAGCGCTACGCAGAATATCGCGGATAGCTTCGGAACGGTTGTTATAGCCGCGACGCTGGCTCAGGCTGTCCAGCGTCTCCAGTAAATCGTCATCAAGCGTGATGGTGACTCGTTGCATTTACGTTAAACCTTTTCTGTGGCGCGACGGCGCACGGGGAATGCGGGTAATACCGCGTTTTGTAGCACACGTCCGGCGTCAGAGGAAAAGGTTAATTTCTCTCCCACCACCTGGGTTTCGACGATTTGCCCGTTGTCCATCACCATTACCCGCTGGCAAAAACGTTCTACCAGGCGTAAGTCGTGGGTGATGAACAGGCAGGCGGTGCCAAACTGCTGTTGCAGCTTTTTCAGCAGGCGAATCACTCCCGCCTGCAGTACCAGGTCAAGGTTAGAAACGGCTTCATCCAGAATCAGCAATTTCGGTTCGACTGCCAGCGCGCGCGCCAGGCAGACGCGCTGGAGTTGACCGCCGCTTAGCTGCGGTGGGCGCTTGTCGAGCACGCTGTCGTCGAGATCTACCGCATTCAGCATTTCGCTGGCGCGCGCCAGTTGCTCCGATTTTTTCAGCGATAACAGGTGACGCATCGGCTCACGCAGGATCTCGCGCACGGTTTTGCGTGGGTTAACGGCGCTGATGGAGTCCTGAAACACCATCTGAATATCACGGCGGAACGCTTTACGCTGGGCGCGATTGAGCTTCGCCAGCGGTTCACCGCGCCAGCTAATCGTGCCCTGCGACGGCGACTCTAAACCCACCAGCAGCCGTGCGAGAGTACTTTTCCCACAGCCGCTGCGCCCCAGCAAGGCGACAGTTTCACCGCTTTTCAGGGTCAGAGAAACGTTATTCAGTACCGCCTGATGCTGGTGCTTACCGCTAAATCCACCGTGCGCATAGTGATGTGAAAGGCCGGAAACGTTAAGTAAAGTCATGATGCCAGCTCCATACCGTAAAGCGCGAGATGAGCGGAAACCAGGCTGCGCGTCACCGGATGTTGCGGTGCGTTAAACAGCGTTTCGACATCGCCCTGTTCGACAATCTTACCGTGTGACATCACTGCTACATCGTCCGCCAGACGCGCCACTACGCCCATATCATGAGTGACCAGCAACATTCCCGGAGCCTGCTTTTGCATAATGCTTTCCAGCAGATCAAGGATGCGCGCCTGCGCCACCACATCAAGGTCGGTAGTTGGTTCATCAGCGATGATAAACGGTGATTCACACAGCACTGCCATCGCAATCATCATGCGCTGCAACATGCCGCCGCTCATCTCGAACGGGTACAGCTTCAGCACGCGCGCAGCGTTTTCCAGCCCCACTGCTTCTATGGCTGCGATAAGCGTGGCGTCATCGGCGGGTTTCCCTAACGCCTGGCAGGTTTCCCGCGCGTGGGTGTGCATGGTGTGCAGCGGATTAAAGGCGCTGCGTGGGTTTTGCATGATGGTAGCAATTTTGACACCGCGTAGGGCGCAGGGAGAAACCGGTTTGCCATCGGCTAAAATTTCCCCAGCCGTCTGGCGAACGCCTGCGGGTAGAATGCCCAGCGTCGCGGCGCAGGTTAATGATTTCCCGCTGCCGCTACCGCCAACTAACGCCAGCACGCGCCCGCGTTGCAGGGTTAACGATACACCGTGCACCAGCGGCTTTGCGGCCTGTAGCGCGATATCGCGCAGTTCAATCTGTTGCGGCATTAGTGTGCGTGCTCCGTCACCAGATGAGGATCCAGATGATCGCGCAGTGCGTCACCCACCAGGTTAAAGGCCATCACGCTGATAAACAGCGCCAGCCCCGGCCAGAACATTTGTAGCGGCTGAGTCCAGATATACTGGCGCGCGTCGTTAATCATCACGCCCCATTCGGCGGTCGGCGCGGTCACGCCGAGGCCGAGGAAGGACATTCCCGCCACGTGCAGCATCATATGGCCGATATCCAGCGTTGCCAGTACCAGCAGCGAAGGGATCACCGCGCCTGCCAGATGGTCGACAAACACCCGCACATGGCCCGCGCCAGAAAGCCGTGACGCCAGCACAAACTCGCGTTGGCGCAGTGAAATCACCAGGCTGCGCACCATACGTGCATACCACGCCCAGTGCGACAGGGCGATGGCGATAATCACGTTGGTTAGCCCGGTGCCGAGTACGCCGACCATAAAGAACGACAGAATCGAGGTCGGGAAGGTCATAAACATATCCGCAACGCGCATGGTGGCCTGATCGACGCGCCCGCCAATCAGCCCGGCGCTACCGCCAATAATCAACCCTAACGTCAGTACCAGCAGCAGGCAGGCCATTACTGAGCCGAGCGACACGCGAGTCGCCGCCATCAGCCGCGAGAAAATATCGCGGCCTAAATGATCAGTGCCCAACCAGTGCTGCGCATCTGGCGAAAGCAGGCGAGAAGGCAGATCAATCGCCTGTGGATCATACGGTAGCCACCACTGGCTGGTGAGCGCAATCAGCGCCAGCAGGGCGATAATGATCAGCGCCAGACGTACCGACCAGCGGGAAGAGAGGAAAAAGTTCACGCGTGCGCTCCTTCATGACGACGAATACGCGGGTCCAGCGCAGCATTGATCAAATCAACAATCAAATTACAGACCACAAAAACCACCACCATCATCAGCGTAAAACACTGAATGACCGGATAGTCACGGTTAAAAATTGCCGACACGGCGTAACGGCCGACGCCCGGCCAGGCAAAGATATTTTCGATAATCATTGTCCCGCCGATCAGTTCGCCAATGTGCATCCCCACGGCGGTGATCATCGGCAGCGAGGCATTGCGCAGGATGTGACGGCGTTCGGTCTGTTTGTCGTTCAGACCGCGTAGCCGCGCCCAGGTCACGTGACGCTGACCGGCGACGTCGAGCATACTGGCGCGCAGCAGACGTGCGTTTATCGCCAGCGACATAAAGGCGATGGATACCGCAGGTAAAATGAGGTGCTGCCAGCCGCCGTAGCCCATCGCGGGCAGCCATTGCAGATACACCGAAAACCCCATCACCAGCAAAAATGCCAGCCAGAAGTTAGGCATCGACACGCCGAGAAACGCGATAAAACGCACGGCGAAATCGGGCAGGCGATCGCGATGGCGCGCCGCCCAGATACCGAGCGGCACGGAAGTGAGCAGAATTAACACCAGCGCCGCGCCTGCCAGTTCCAGCGTGGCGGGCAGGAAATTCAGCATATCGTCCAGCACCGGGCGTTGGCTGGCGAATGAGACACCAAAATCAAGATGTAGCGCCTTCCACAGCCAGGTGCCGTATTGCACGTACAGCGGCTGATCCAGACCGAGCATTGTGCGGGTAGAAGCCAGCATTTCCGGCGTCGGCGGCAGGTTGGACAGACGCAGATAATCGAGCGCTGGATCGCCGGTGCCGAGGCGTAGCATCAGAAAAATGATCACCGAGGCGGCAAGCACCATCGGGATCAGCAGCAGAAAGCGGCGCAATACATAACGCAACATTAAGGTTTCACCGGTTTAATCTGTTCGAACGGAATTTCAGTGGCAATCGGCGCGTAGGGGATGTTGCCCAGTTCCGGTTTTGCCACCACCATCATCGAGATATAGCTGATTGGCAGATAAACCGCCTCGTCGTGCAGACGGGTCAGAATGTCGCGATATAGTGCCTGACGTTGTGTTTCGTCATGGGTCGCCAGCACTTCGCCAATCTCTTTATCAATCAGCGGTTTGTCGGCTAATCCTTGCTGTGCCTGGAAGTCAGCGTGCGACGGTACGCGCATCGAACTCAGGAAAGCGTGTGGATCGTATGGCGCGCCCCAGGTGCGGTGGAAAATCATTCCAAATCGACCGTCACGCTGGCGGGCGTAGATACTGCTCTCTTCTTCTCCAATTAATGTGATATCAGCGCCAATCTGGTGCATATCGGCCTGAATGATTTCTGCCATTGATTTGCTTAACGCATCGGTGCCGATGAACGACAGTTCAATGCGCAGCGGCTGACCGTTTTTCTCACGGATATCTTTGCCCGCAGGTAGTGTCCAGCCTGCTTTTTCCAGCAAATCTTTCGCTTTCTGTGGATCGTACTGGCGCGGCTTCAGGCCGAGATTAGCGTAAGGCACAGAAGGGGCAAACAGAGTGTCGGCAACCTGCTGGGTGCCATACAATGCGTTATCAATCAGCGATTTTTTGTTTACGGCGTAATTGAGCGCTTCCCGCACTGCCAGCTCGTTGGTAGGGGCTTTGGCGGTATTAAGCGCCAGCATCACAGTTTCGATCGGTTGTGACAGTTGAGTGTGGTAAGCCGGGGTCTGGCTAAAGCGGGCGAAGGTATCGAGTGGCAGCAGCCCTTCATTACCGTACAGCAGGTCGATATCACCGGTTTCGAAAGCTACCGCGCGAGTAGTCGGGTCGGGGATCACGTTGAAGGTGATCTTTTTAATTGCCGGTTTTTCACCCCAGTAGTTTTCGTTACGGACGAAGACATCGTATTGATTCAGTTTCGATTCCTGCAAAACCCACGGCCCGGTGCCAATCGGGGCTTTAATCCCGTTCATGGTTTCGTGGTTTTTAAATTGTGACGGAGCGATAAAGCGGAAAGGGCGCGGCAGAGCCAGTTCTTGCAGGAAAGGATAGTAGGCGCTTTTTAGGGTGATTTGTAGCTCGGTTTTGCTGAGTGCTTTGACACCAACAATCTGATTTGCCAGCTCCAGCCAGGCGTGACGTTGACGGTTATCGAGCACTGCGCGGAAGTTTTCTGCTGCGGCCTCTGCATCGAACGGTTCACCATTAGAGAATTTCACGTCATCACGCAGGGTGAAGGTCCAGGTTTTGCCATCTTCCGAATGGGTCCAGCTTTTTGCCAGCCACGGGGTCACCGAACCGTCTGCCTGATATTTCACCAATGGTTCATAAACCATGCTCTGGGCGAACATCTGATTAGGCGTGTAAAGGTGCGGGTTTAGTGGCCCGACGTTCACCGGCCAGGCGGTGGTGATTTCATCTGGCGCGGCGGCATGGACGATAAAAGACGCACAAGCCAGCAGCGCAAACAGAGTGCGGCGGAGTGTGGAGAACATGGTAACCCCAATGGATTAAAATAGATGGCGGAAATAAGTATGACGATTTTAAGTATTCGTCATACTGATAACCTGTTCTGGATCAAGAGATAGGCAGTCGGACGGGCGGATCAGTTAAGTGAATCGAACCATTGCACACTGTCGGCGGTGAGCGTAAAGGGAGTAGGGGTGCAGATTGCCAGGCTTAAATTGTCGAGCTGGCAATGGCTGACTGACAGCGATGACTGGTAGGTGCTGTCTACGCTGACGATTTGCCAGGCGCTGCCGCCACGCTGTTTAACGATGGCTTCTTTGCGTGTCCAGATACGCCAGAACACTTCCAGTTGTTGGTCAGGATGCACAGCGTCCATTTCGGCATGTTCTCCGAGGCTGAACACCGCGTTCGCCAGCCAACGCCAGTTGGCGCGCGGGCGAATCACTTCGATATCACAGCCGACTTCACCTTCATCGCTCAACAGCAGGGCGATATCGTCACCGCTATGACTTAAGTTGAACCAGAGCGGCGTTTCCGGGGGGAAGGCGGGTTTCCCTTGTTCACCGTAGATGATGTCCGGTAGTGGAGAAAGCGTGTGCGAAAGCAATGCACGCCCCGCCAGCCAGCGTTCTCGCCGTGGGCCTTGCGGTGCTTGATCGCGCAAAGCCGGTGGCAGTGGAGCTGCGCTTAAGGTCGAAACTTTCCCCAGAACTATCCGATACATATCAGGGCCAACGTTTAATTATGATGGAAAGTGCGTATCGTATCACTTGTCGCCTCATCCCGGTAACCGACTTTTCGGTCTGCCTGGTCCCAGTAAAATCGCCAGTTTGCTGCCGCCCTTCGTGGTTTCCATCCAGATTTTACACACGCTGGTTAGTGGTACTGAAAGTAGCATGCCAATCGGGCCGAGCAGCCATCCCCAGACTAACAATGAAAGAAACACCACCATGGTGGACATTCCAAGGCGATGGCCCATCATCCGTGGTTCTAAAATATTGCCGATGATCATATGGACGATTAAAAACAGTGCGCCGACCAGGATGCATTCGTAAACGCCATTAAACAGCAGCACTTGAATCATCGGCGGCACGGCGGAGATCACCGCGCCGATATTGGGCACGTAGTTGAGCAAAAACGCCAGAACTGCCCACATCAGTGCAAACTGTACGTCCAGCAGCGCCAGCCCTAACCAGACGATCACGCCCGTCCATAAACTTAACAGCGTCTTCAAGGCCAGATAATGCGAAACGCCTTTAAGTGCGCGGTGTAATCCCGCGATGTGAATCTGTGGGTTATTCAGCGCAAAGCGCATTTTGTAAGGCACGTGGCGCACTTCAAACAGCATGAAAACCACGGTCATCACCAGCAAAAGCACGCTCGCCATTGCCCCGGAAAGTCCGGTCATTAGCGCAGTGGTGAATGTTACGAGTTTTTCTGAGTCCATCCGCTGAAGCATCCGTTCCGGCGACATATGCAGATTAAGAAATGGCAACATTTCTTGTAATTTAAAGAGTTTACGCGTCAGTTCCTTGTTAAATTTCGGCAACATGGAGATAAATTCGTTAAACGATGCCGCCAGCACGCCGACCAGCGCGGTAAGTGCGATCAGCATTACTACCACCACAATCGTAATGGCAACGGGACGCTGGACTCCGCGACGAATAAACCAGGTGACCAGCGGGTTGAGGACAATGGCGAAAAACAGCGCCAGCAACAGTTGCACTATGATATCTGCTGCTGCGTGAATACCCGCGAGGATCACCACCAGTGAGGCCAGCTTCAGCAGGATGTGCATACCCGTTTTATCGGGTTGAGGGGTTTCCATTGGGGCTTCCTTGTGACTTTTTGTATTAAGTGTAGCGGGAGTCACGCCAGCAATATTCTGATTCTTACTGCTGATTTCCACGTCAGCACGTGGTAAAAATGAAACACTGTTGTAAAAACGTGGTGATCCTCATGCCCGAACCCGTTGCCGAACCGGCATTTAACGGATTGCGCCTGAATTTGCGCATTGTCTCCATTGTCATGTTTAACTTCGCCAGCTACCTTACCATCGGGTTGCCGCTCGCTGTATTGCCGGGCTATGTCCATGATGTGATGGGTTTTAGCGCCTTCTGGGCGGGGCTGGTTATCAGCCTGCAATATTTCGCCACCTTGCTGAGTCGTCCTCATGCCGGCCGTTACGCCGATTTGCTGGGGCCAAAAAAGATAGTCATCTTTGGTCTGTGCGGCTGCTTTTTGAGTGGTCTGGGGTATCTGACGGCAGGATTAACCGCCAGTCTGCCCGTCATCAGCCTGTTATTACTGTGTCTGGGGCGTGTAATTCTCGGTATTGGACAAAGTTTTGCCGGAACCGGCTCGACACTGTGGGGCGTTGGCGTGGTTGGTTCGCTGCATATCGGTCGAGTCATTTCCTGGAACGGCATTGTCACTTACGGGGCGATGGCTATGGGCGCGCCGTTGGGCGTGCTGTTTTATCACTGGGGCGGTTTGCAGGCGCTGGCGTTAATCATTATGGGCGTGGCACTGGTGGCAATTCTGTTGGCGATCCCGCGTCCTTCAGTGAAAGCCAACAAAGGCAAGCCGCTGCCGTTTCGCGCGGTGCTTGGGCGCGTCTGGCTATACGGCATGGCACTGGCGTTAGCTTCCGCCGGATTTGGTGTCATCGCCACTTTTATCACACTGTTTTATGACGCTAAAGGTTGGGACGGCGCAGCTTTCGCGCTGACGCTGTTTAGCTGTGCATTTGTCGGTACGCGGCTGTTATTCCCTAACGGTATTAATCGTATTGGCGGCTTAAACGTGGCGATGATCTGCTTTAGCGTTGAGATTATCGGCCTGCTATTGGTTGGCGTGGCGACCATGCCGTGGATGGCGAAAATCGGCGTCCTACTGGCGGGGGCGGGATTTTCGCTGGTGTTCCCGGCGTTGGGCGTGGTGGCGGTAAAAGCGGTGCCTCAGCAGAATCAGGGGGCGGCGCTGGCAACCTATACTGTGTTTATGGATTTATCGCTGGGCGTGACCGGGCCGCTGGCTGGGCTGGTGATGAGTTGGGCAGGTGTGCCAGTGATTTATCTGGCGGCGGCGGGATTGGTAGCAATCGCGTTATTGCTGACGTGGCGATTAAAAAAACGGCCTCCGGAGCAAGTACCGGAGGCCGTTTCATCATCTTAAAATTACTGAATCACCAGTGTATTAATGATGTTTTCTGCGGTGGTCTGCGCTTTTTGCTGATCGTCAGCAGGCAGCGTGATTTGCATCGTCAGCATTTGATTTCCCACGTTACCCAGAATGACGGAAGAGTACGCCGTCTGGCCTTTAGCGGAGATGATGCTGTCTAACTGCTGCATTTTGTGACCTTTCAGCTCAATGGCTTTGTTAGTCACCACTTGCAGTTGTGGATCGCGGCTACGTTGCTGATCTTCCAGACGCTTCGCCAGCACAGCCAGGTCTTCTTTCGGATCATCGCCCATAATAATAATCACTGCTTTCTGCCCAGTGGCGTCGGACCAGACGTGCATGTTATTGGCCTGTGTTCCCAGCTTACCGCTCTGGTCGGTCATATCTGCTGGCAGCGAGAAGCTTAACTTGCCATCAAGCAGGTTGACGGTATTCGCGGTAGCGTTACTTTCCGCGACTGTGCTTTCCGCTGTAGCGTTAGTGTCTTTATCATCACAGGCCGCAAGCCCCATAACCAGCAGGCCAATTCCGACATATTTAACCAGATTGCGCATTGACATCTTCCTTTTGATAAACGGCCATAACGGCTCATTCATCCATCTTATCACAAGTCTGATAACGAACCTTTAACTGGCCTGCAAAGCGTTGATTTCGGATTTATCTGCCAGTCTTTTCAATAGCATATTGAGTAATACGCCATACATTGGCAGGAAGAAAACGATGCTAATTAACACTTTGAAACAGTAATCAACCAGCGCGATTTCCATCCAGTGTTCGGCCATAAAGGCATCCGGACTGCGCCAGAAAGCAATAAAGAAGAAGGCCAATGTGTCGCTGACGTTACCGAAAAGTGTGGAAGCCGTCGGTGCCAGCCACCAACGACGACTCTGACGCAGACGGTTAAAGACGTGTACGTCGAGGATCTGTCCCAGCGCGTAGGCCATAAAGCTGGCGGTAGCGATACGGGCGACAAACAGGTTGAAGTGGGCGAGAGCGCCGAATCCCTGCCATGAACCCATATAAAACAGCGACGAGATGACGTAGGAGATCAGCAACGCGGGGATCATCACCGCAAAGATGATACGACGAGCCAGCGGCGCGCCAAAAATACGCACGGTCAGGTCGGTAGCAAGAAAAATAAACGGAAAGCTAAACGCGCCCCAGGTGGTATGAAAACCGAAAATAGAGACCGGAAGCTGTACCAGATAGTTACTGGAGGTGATCACCAGTAGATGAAATAACGATAACCAGAACAACGCTTTATAGCGTTGAGTTTGCGAGAAAGCGTTCATATTGTACCTTTTTGATTAACCATTGGGGTGAGGGAACCCAATACGTACGGCACGTTATTTTATAGTGAGATAATAACGTGCTTACCCTTTTTTCGAGCCGCCGCATGATACTGCTTTGTGTTAACAATGCAATGGTTAATTTTCACGCAATCGTTAACCTGGTTTGCTTACGGACTCGCGGGGCGTAAACTAGCGCCGTTTTTTTATGTGACGAGAAGAAAATGACCGATCTCTTTTCCAGCCCTGACCACACACTTGACGCACTAGGCCTGCGCTGCCCGGAACCGGTGATGATGGTGCGTAAAACCGTGCGTAATATGCAGCCTGGCGAAACGTTGCTGATTATTGCCGATGATCCGGCCACGACCCGCGATATTCCTGGGTTTTGTACCTTTATGGAACACGAACTGGTGGCCAAAGAGACGGACGGACTGCCTTATCGTTATTTGATTCGCAAAGGTGGCTGATGGGGGCAGATTGGCTTCGATGCCGCCTTTTCCTCTCACCTTAACCCTCACCCCAGAGGGGCGAGGGGGGCGATCGCGCTCAATTTTGCGGCTTGCAACCGGCTTGTAGAACGAATAAAGCGTTTAAGCTGCATCTGGCGATATGGTGCACAATGCCTGATGCGACGCTGTCGCGTCTTATCATGCCTACGAGTTCGATGCTCTGTGTAGGCCGGATAAGGCGTTTACGCCGCATCCGGCAAGCAAGTGTAATGGAATGCACAAATGGATTATTTAATTCCAGTTTGTCTGGGATTGCTGGGATTGCTCGCGATATTCGCCCCCAATTGGCAGCTCCCTGTTTTTATCGTCGTGGGGGATGGCTGGGGGTACTTGCATGGGGTTGGCTCTGGCTAATGATATTTTTACCTTTACTCAACGGCGTCGGGCTTGCTTATGCTCTGTGGTTGATGTTCAAAAGGCCATCATTAGCATCTCGCCTGGTTGCTGCATTCAGTGTTATCTCCGTCATTCTGATGTTAGCGCTATATTACGCTTTCCTGACTATGCCGCCGTTCCCGCCCCAGCGTTAAGCCTGATAGCCAGAGGCTATCAGGCAACACCTTTACTTCCTGCGTAACAACCGCAACGCATTCGCCGTTACCAGCACCGTCGCCCCCGTATCTGCCAGCACCGCAAGCCACAGGCCGGTCATACCCAAGAGTGTAGTGACGAGGAAGATCCCTTTCAGCCCTAGCGCAATAGTGATGTTCTGGCGGATATTGGCGTGAGTCGCGCGTGCCAGTTCAATCATCTGCACCAGACCACGCAGATGGTTATGCGTTAACGCTGCATCGGCGGTTTCCAGCGCCACGTCTGTGCCGCTACCCATTGCAATCCCAATGGCTGCGGCTTTCATGGCTGGTGCGTCGTTAATACCGTCGCCCACCATCGCCAGTGGCGCATGTTGATTCAACTCGGTCACGGCTTTGACTTTATCTTCCGGCAGTAATCCAGCTTTAAACTCCAGCCCCAGTTCACCGGCAATGGCTGCCGCTGCACGCGGATTATCGCCGGTGAGGATCACCCCTTTAACGCCCAGTGCGTTTAGTTCACTGATGGCAGTTGCGGCGTCGGCGCGTAGCGTATCCTGCAACGCAATCACACCAAGCACGTCATCGTTACGCACCACCAGCACTACCGTTTGTCCGGCGCTTTCCAGTTCGTTAATCAAACCAGCGAATGCTTCGGCAGGATGTTTCCCTGCGGCGCATATCAGCACCCGATCGCCGTTGACCAGCGCTTCAATGCCAGAGCCGACCAGTGCTCGCTGTGACTCTGCGCCAGGAATGCTGAGTGCGGCAACTTGCGCTTCACGAACTATGGCCTGCGCCAGTGGATGTGTTGCCCCTTGCTCCACCGCTGCCGCCAGCGCCAGGAGTTCAGATTCGCTAACACCGGTTGCCGGATGCATCGCGGTAACGCGCGGTTTACCGACGGTTAGCGTACCGGTTTTATCAAACGCCACCTGGGTAACACGACCTAACTGCTCCAGCGCCGCGCCGCCTTTAATTAACGCCCCACGACGCGCCGCTGCTGCCAGCCCGGAGGTAATCGCCGCAGGCGTGGAGATAACTAACGCACACGGGCAGCCAATCAGTAACAATGTCAGCCCTTTATAAATCCACTCCTGCCAGCTTGCAGCAAACAGCAGCGGTGGCACCAGCGTCACCAGCAGGGCGACGGCCATAATCGCAGGCGTGTAAATACGGCTGAAACGGTCGATAAATCGCTCAATCGGTGCGCGGCGCTCTTCGGCCTCTTCGATCAGTTTCAGAATGCGGTCAATGGCGCTGGCACCCGGTTCTGATAGCACTTCCAGTGTAACCAGTCGGTCGACGCTGGTGGCACCTGCAGGGACTTTATCGCCTGTTGTGCGTTCCACAGGGATGGATTCGCCGGTAAGGGCGCTTTCATCAAAACTGGCAAATGGTGAGAGCAGTTTACCGTCGGCAGGTAAACGCCCGCCCGCAGCAACTTCAATCACGTCGCCAGGGCGCAGGCTGTTAATCGCCACTTCTTCACGTTCGCCGTTACGCAGGCGCGTGGCGGTTTCTGGTTTCAACGCCATTAATGCGCTGACGCCCTGACGTGCGCGGCTGGCGGCCCAACCTTCCAGCCGTTCACCAATCAAAAACAGCAGCAATACCATCGCGGCTTCTGCCGTTGCGCCAATAAACAGCGCGCCGATGGCGGCTACGCTCATTAACGTTTCAATAGCAAAATAGCTGCCGGATTTAATTAAGCGCAACGCCTGGCGAGCAATCGGGTACAGCCCAACCAACGTGGTGGCGATAAACGCCAGTTGGCCGAACGGATGATTAAATTGCTCCAGTCCCCAACTGATCGCCATCATCACAATGAGCGTAATCAGCGGTAGATTCTCTTTCAGGCGTGATTCTTTTGGCTCTTCGGCGGCCTGTTCATCGCGCAGGGAATAGCCCGCTTTTTGCACCGCCGATTCAACTTGCGCACGGATGTCATTGTCGGCATCAACCACCAGTTTTTCGGTAGCGAATAACACCTGTACCTGATTCACGCCAGAAAGCTGGCGCACGGCATTTTCTACTTTGCGCGCACAGGCGGCACAGTCCATGCCGCTGACTTTCCAGCTATAGCGAGTGCCGGAGACTTTTTCAGAGAGTGTTGGCGTGCTGGAACATGCACCGTCGCAGCAACAGTCGTTGGCGTTCTGTGCCGTGGTTAGCGGTTTGAACGCGGCAAATTGAGGGGCTTTTTTGCCGTGATTGTCAGGAGTCGACATGGCATCCTCCGGTTAAGTTTTTTCTCATTAACCGAAGGATACACTCTGGAGTCGACTCCAGAGTCAAGTTTTATCAGAGATACAGTGAGCGGACGATGAGGAAGTGACCGGCAAAATAGCAAGCCGCTGCAATGGCGTTATCCGCACGGAAGCGGCGGCGATAGTGACTACCCAGCCAGACAAAGTTACTGATGAACAGCAGTGCAGCGCCCATAAAAGCAGAGAGTGCGGGAGCGGTCGGGCGGAAGAACCACAGCTCACCTGCCAGCCACACCATTACCAGCGTCATACCGACAAAAGTACAGACAGGCCAACGGAACTCTTCCAGACGCGTCCAGATAATGGCCAGTAATAGCGCGCCCAGCACCAGCAGTACCAGCGGCAACGGCCAGAAGAAGGAGAGCGTCATCTGGCTGGCGAAATAGATGGTGTACAGCAGGTGTGAGAGGAAAAACGCGCCGATGGCGTACATCAGACGCTGGCGTGGTAACAGGGTTAACGCATCACCCAGCAGTGACGCACACAGCCCCGCCAGCACCAGATAACTAATCGCGTCGAACATTGGTGCCTGCCAGGCCAGCAATAGCAGGAGAAGAAGGGTTAACGGTTTAAATAGCCAGCGTTGCCAGGTTGGCCCACGGTACGATGCATCCACAGATAGCCATGCGGAAAGACAGACAGCGATAAACGACCAAAGCATCTTAGTTCCTTGAATTCGTTATTTTTTCGTAAGCGGAATGCCTACAGTCTTGCTTCCAGTTTAGTGGCGAGGGTGGACGGATGACAACACCATAACTGGCAGGGTATGCTTATTTCCGCATTTTCCGATGAGGGATAAAGATGAGCAAGGCACCTCTTTTCTTTATTGTTATCATTGGCTTAATCATTGTCGCCGCATCGTTTCGCTTTATGCAGCAGCGACGGGAAAAAGCTGATAATGATATGGCACCGCTCCAGCAACAACTGGTGGTGGTGAGCAATAAGCGAGAAACACCGATTAACGATCGTCGTTCGCGTCAGCAGGAAGTGATACCGGCTGGCACCAGTCTGCGTTATGAGGCGAGTTTCAAACCGCAAAGCGGCGGACTGGAGCAGACGTTCCGTCTTGACGCTCAACAGTACCATGCCCTGACGGTGGGTGATAAAGGTACGTTGAGCTTTAAAGGAACGCGTTTTGTCAGCTTTGTTGGCGAGCAATAAGGTTATTTTTTAACTTTAAATTTCTTCTGCCAGACCAGCAGTTCAAACACGCCGAAAAGGAAAATACGCACCTTTTCGGCAGTGGTCATCTGTGGGCCATCTTTCGGTAAGGTCGATTTCAACAGCGCCAGTTGCATACCATGCATCAGAACCGTAAAAATCAGCGCGACATTAACGAAAATATTCAGCGGGCGTGGGAATGGTTGAAAAAGATTGAGGATTAAAAATCCCCAAACGCAGAGCATTAACAAACGTCCAATATTAATCAGCATCACTTTCTCCTTGTGTTTCACGCTGATACAACCGATAAGCGACCTGACCCGCCACTTTTTCGCGATACAACGACCAGTTTGCCGGAACGGTGGGCAGGCCATTTTCTACTTCACTTTCAACATAAACCCAGGCTTCATCAGCCAGCCAGCCGTTGTTTTCCAGTAAATTAATGGTTTCTTCCAACAAGCCACGGCGGAACGGTGGGTCAACAAACACAATATTATGCGGCGTTCCTTTTTGCATCAGAAAAGACATCGCATTGGTGTTCACGACTCGCGCATTGCCTGCTTTCAGCGTCGCCAGATTCTTGATTAACTGCTGAGATACTGCACGATCCATCTCAACCAGCGTAGCTCCCGCAGCGTAGCGTGACAAGGCTTCCAGCCCCAGAGCCCCGCTACCTGCGAAGCAATCCAGACATTGCGCATCAACAATTATCGGCGCTAGCCAGTTAAACAAGGTTTCACGTACGCGATCAGTAGTGGGGCGTAGACCTGGGCTATCAGGAACCGGGAGTTTACGGCCTCGCCACTGCCCGCCAATAATGCGGATTTGACCGCTGCCGGAATGATTCGGTTTTTTCATGATAAAGTGCTCAATCCGCCAGATAACACATAATTGCAGGCGGTGATGTGGAATAAGTTAAGTGATAGACTATTTCATCATTTTTTTAGCTGCTATGTACATAGCGTGAACGCTGTGCCATGAAGCAACAGCGAGGAGTATAGTCGCAGATGGCGAAAGAAAAAAAACGTGGCTTTTTTTCCTGGCTGGGCTTTGGTCAAAAAGAGCAGACCCCGGAAAAAGAGACAGAAGTCCAAAATGAACAACAGGTTGTAGAAGAAATCGTTCAGGCAGAAGAGCCTGCGAAAGTAGCTGAACAAGCTGTTGAAGAGCAGCCGCAGGTTCATACTGAAGCCGGGGCGGAAACTTTTGCTGCCGAAGTGGTGGAAGTAAGCGAACAGGTTGTCGAAAGTGAGAAAGTGCAGCCTGAAGCTGTTAGCGAACCGGAAGTTATTGCAGAGCCGGAATCTATAGTTGAAGAAGCGCCAGCGCCGGTAGTTGAACCCGAAGTCACGCCGGAACCGGTGGCTATTGAGCGTGAAGAACTGCCGCTGCCGGAAGAAGTCAAAGCCCAGGAAGTTTCGCCAGAAGAATGGCAGGCAGAAGCGGAAACCGTGGAGATTGTCGACGCGGCGGAAGAACAAGCGGCGCAAGAAGAAATCACTGACGAAGAGCTGGAAGCGCAGGCACTGGCCGCCGAAGCGGTAGAAGAGGCGGTGATGGTGGTTACTCCGGCAGAAGAAGATCAGCCGGTTAAAGAAATCGCTCAGGAACAGGAAAAACCAACCAAAGAAGGTTTCTTCGCGCGCCTGAAGCGAAGCCTGTTAAAAACGAAAGAAAACCTCGGTTCCGGATTTATCAGCCTGTTCCGTGGGAAAAAAATCGACGATGATCTGTTTGAAGAGCTGGAAGAACAGCTTTTGATTGCCGATGTGGGCGTGGAAACCACACGCAAAATCATCACCAATCTGACAGAAGGCGCATCACGCAAGCAGCTTCGCGATGCTGAGGCGCTTTACGGCCTGCTGAAAGAAGAGATGGGTGAGATTCTGGCGAAGGTTGATGAGCCTCTGAATGTCGAAGGCAAAACACCATTCGTGATCCTGATGGTGGGCGTCAACGGTGTGGGTAAAACCACGACCATCGGCAAGCTGGCGCGTCAGTTTGAGCAGCAGGGCAAGTCGGTAATGCTGGCGGCAGGCGATACTTTCCGTGCGGCAGCGGTTGAGCAGCTTCAGGTCTGGGGACAGCGCAATAATATTCCGGTGATTGCCCAGCATACCGGTGCGGACTCCGCCTCTGTTATCTTCGATGCCATTCAGGCCGCTAAGGCGCGTAATGTTGATGTCCTGATTGCCGATACCGCCGGACGTTTGCAGAACAAATCGCACCTGATGGAAGAGCTGAAGAAAATCGTTCGCGTGATGAAGAAACTCGACGTTGAAGCTCCGCATGAAGTTATGCTGACTATCGACGCCAGCACCGGGCAGAATGCGGTAAGCCAGGCCAAACTGTTCCACGAAGCGGTTGGCTTAACCGGTATCACGCTGACGAAACTGGACGGCACGGCGAAAGGCGGGGTAATTTTCTCGGTGGCTGACCAGTTTGGTATTCCTATCCGCTATATTGGTGTAGGCGAACGTATTGAGGATTTGCGTCCGTTTAAAGCGGACGACTTTATTGAGGCACTTTTTGCCCGAGAGGACTAAAAATGATTCGCTTTGAACATGTCAGCAAGGCTTATCTCGGTGGGAGGCAGGCGCTGCAGGGCGTGACGTTCCATATGCAGCCGGGTGAGATGGCGTTTCTGACCGGTCATTCCGGCGCAGGGAAAAGTACCCTCCTGAAGCTGATCTGTGGGATTGAGCGGCCCAGCGCCGGGAAAATCTGGTTTAGCGGCCATGACATCACGCGTCTGAAAAACCGTGAAGTTCCGTTTCTGCGCCGCCAGATCGGTATGATTTTCCAGGATCACCATCTGCTGATGGATCGTACTGTCTACGATAACGTGGCGATCCCGCTGATTATCGCCGGTGCCAGTGGTGACGATATCCGTCGCCGTGTATCGGCGGCGCTGGATAAAGTCGGGCTACTGGACAAAGCGAAGAACTTTCCTATTCAGCTTTCTGGCGGTGAACAACAACGCGTTGGCATTGCCCGTGCGGTGGTTAACAAACCTGCGGTACTGCTGGCGGATGAACCGACCGGTAACCTGGACGACGCGCTGTCAGAAGGGATTTTACGTTTGTTTGAAGAGTTTAACCGCGTTGGAGTAACAGTATTAATGGCAACGCACGATATTAACCTGATTTCGCGGCGTTCCTATCGCATGCTCACTCTGAGCGATGGTCACTTGCATGGAGGCGTGACCCATGAATAAGCGCGATGCAATTAATAATATTCGCCAGTTCGGTGGACGTCTGGATCGCTTCCGTAAATCGGTCGGCGGCTCTGGCGACGGTGGTCGTAACGCGCCGAAACGAGCGAAGTCATCACCGAAACCGGCGAATCGCAAAACCAATGTTTTCAACGAACAGGTGCGCTATGCGTTCCACGGTGCTTTGCAGGATCTAAAAAGCAAACCGTTCGCCACGTTTTTAACGGTGATGGTGATCGCCATCTCCCTGACGCTGCCCAGCGTTTGTTATATGGTGTACAAAAACGTCAACCATGCGGCGACGCAATATTATCCGTCACCGCAAATCACCGTTTATCTGCAAAAAACGCTGGACGATGATGCCGCAGCGGGGGTGGTTGCGCAGCTACAGGCCGAGCAGGGCGTGGAGAAAGTGAATTATCTTTCTCGTGAAGACGCGCTGGGCGAGTTCCGTAATTGGTCTGGTTTTGGCGGTGCGCTGGATATGCTGGAGGAAAACCCGCTTCCGGCAGTAGCGGTGGTGATCCCGAAACTCGATTTTCAGGGTACGGAGTCACTGAATACGCTACGTGACCGTATTACCCAGATTAACGGCATTGATGAAGTGCGAATGGACGATAGCTGGTTTGCCCGTCTGACCGCGCTGACTGGGCTGGTTGGGCGTGTTTCGGCAATGATCGGCGTGCTGATGGTGGCGGCAGTGTTCCTTGTTATCGGCAACAGTGTGCGTCTGAGCATTTTTGCCCGTCGTGATTCTATAAACGTGCAGAAACTGATTGGCGCGACGGATGGTTTCATCCTTCGCCCGTTCCTGTACGGTGGTGCGCTGCTGGGATTTTCTGGCGCATTGCTGTCATTAATTTTGTCAGAAATCCTGGTGCTACGTTTGTCATCGGCGGTTGCAGAAGTGGCACAGGTATTCGGAACGAAGTTTGATATCAATGGGTTATCTTTCGATGAATGCCTGTTGTTGTTGCTGGTGTGTTCGATGATTGGCTGGGTGGCAGCGTGGCTTGCCACGGTGCAGCATTTACGCCACTTTACGCCGGAATAATAAAAGCGTGCTATACTCTTTCCCTGCAATGGGTTCCGTAGCAGGGAAAGAGACCCCGTTGTCTCTTCCCGGTATTTCATCTCTATGTCACATTTTGTGCGTAATTTATTCACAAGCCAGCATTGAACTTGTGGATAAAATCACGGTCTGATAAAACTGTGAATGATAATCTCGTTGCTCTTAAGCTCTGGCACAGTTGTTGCTACCACTGAGGCGCCAGAAGATATCGATTGAGAGGATTTGAATGACTGACAAAATGCAAAGTTTAGCTTTAGCCCCTGTTGGCAACCTGGATTCCTACATCCGGGCAGCTAACGCGTGGCCGATGTTGTCGGCTGACGAGGAGCGGGCGCTGGCTGAAAAGCTGCATTACCATGGCGATCTGGAAGCAGCTAAAACGCTGATCCTGTCTCACCTGCGGTTTGTTGTTCATATTGCTCGTAATTATGCGGGCTATGGCCTGCCACAGGCGGATTTGATTCAGGAAGGTAACATCGGCCTGATGAAAGCAGTGCGCCGTTTCAACCCGGAAGTGGGTGTGCGCCTGGTCTCCTTCGCCGTCCACTGGATCAAAGCAGAGATCCACGAATACGTTCTGCGTAACTGGCGTATCGTTAAAGTTGCGACGACCAAAGCACAGCGCAAACTGTTCTTTAACCTGCGTAAAACCAAGCAGCGTCTGGGCTGGTTTAATCAGGATGAAGTCGAAATGGTGGCTCGCGAACTGGGCGTTACCAGCAAAGACGTGCGTGAGATGGAATCGCGTATGGCGGCACAAGACATGACATTCGATATGTCTTCCGACGACGATTCCGATAGCCAACCGATGGCTCCGGTGCTCTATCTGCAGGATAAATCATCTAACTTTGCCGACGGCATTGAAGATGATAACTGGGAAGAGCAGGCGGCAAACCGTCTGACCGACGCGATGCAAGGTCTGGACGAACGTAGCCAGGACATCATCCGCGCGCGCTGGCTTGACGAAGACAACAAATCTACGTTGCAGGAACTGGCTGACCGTTACGGCGTTTCCGCCGAGCGTGTGCGTCAGCTTGAAAAGAACGCGATGAAAAAACTTCGCGCTGCTATTGAAGCGTAACTGCACAACGCGTTGAGCTGTACCTGATAACCCCTGGAAGCGAGTCCGGGGGTTTTTGTTTCTGCTGTCTTGCCGGATAAGGTGCATCCGGCATTTATCATTTACAGGAATTTATAGCCTTTTAGCATTTCCTTGATGTCTTCGACGATCGCGTCGTTTGGCATATGAATTGGTCTACGGGTAATACCGGCTTTCACGCCCATCAGGTTTAGTGCTTCCTTCATTACCGCAGGCGCAGTCATTTTTTTAATGGTCATGCGTAGCGAATCCATCTTGTTGCGCTCTTCCTGTGCTTTATCCAGTTCACCGGCCATGAAGTAGTTATATAAATCGACTTCAATAGTAGGCAGAACATTCGACGTTGCAGCAACAGCAGCCACAGAACCTTCTTTAAATGCATCCAGCATTAAGGAGTCTGAGCCATTTAACACCTTAAAGTTTTTATGTTTAGATATTTCCAGATATTGTTTCTGAACTTCAAATTTACCACTGCTATCTTTTATCGCTACGATATTTTCAATATCGGCTAAACGGTTTGCCGTTTCATATTCAATACTCAACCCTGTCTGACCCGGCAAGTTATAAAGAATAATGGGGGCTGTTGTGCTTAAGGCAATATCATAATAGTGGCGGTATAAATCTTCCTGGTTAGGCACCAGGTAGTATGGTGTCACAACGGAAATGTAATCGGCACCTGCATCTACTAAGCGTTTTGTTAATTCAATCGTTTGTTTTGTGCTACAGCAACCCGCGCCTGCACAAATAGTCACTTCATTGCCAACTTCTTCAACTACGGCTTTTGTTAGTTCAACTTTTTCGTCATCGGAGAGCAAATGAAACTCACCGTTCGTTCCGCAAATAAACAAGCCGTGTACGCCTTTATCGACTAACCAACGTGCCATTTTTTTTGCTGCTGAAATGTCCATTTTTTCCATTTCATCGAAAGGCGTTACCATTGCGGTAATAATCCCTTTAAGCTCTTTCATTATTCTTTCTCCAGTTCCTGTAGGACATTTTTAATAGAAATTTGCATGGTGTTATGCTCGGCCTCATTGGTGAATGAAGCAGCATGAGGTGTAATAGAATAATTTTTTAGTTCTTTAATTTTTGCTGAACGTTCCTTCAACTCAATATCTTCGCTGGCAAAGGCTATTTTCTGATTAATAAGTGCGCTATATAAAGATTCTTCATCAACCAATCCCCCCCTTGCTGTGTTAATTAAAATGGCCGAGGGTTTTATTTTATCGAATACCGTCTCGTTGATCAGATTACGAGTATTATCCAGTAACGGCAAATGTAGAGAAAGGATGTCGCTATGATGATAAATATCATCCAGTGATTTAAGCTCTATATAAGATGGAACTTTATTTTTATCGAGATAGGGATCATAGGCGGTGATAATCATTCCAAGAGAATGAGCAATATGGGCAACATGCTGACCAATTGCACCAAGCCCAATTAATCCCAGCGTTTTTTGATATAGCTCATGACCGACAAGCCTGACATCCTGACCATTTCTGGCTTGATTCTCGGTTTCGACATATTTTCGGCAACTGGAGAGCATCATCAGGATGGCCATCTCTGCAACGGAAATAGAATTGGCATTGAGAGCTTTGTGCACTACGATGCCTTTTCTATTCGCGTAATCGACATCTATATTGTCTAACCCTACACCATATTTCGATATAACCTTCAAGTTTTTGGCCTGATCAATCACTTCTCTGTCTAAAGGATCGTTGCCGGTAATAATGGCATCTGCATATTTAATTTTCTCGATGAGTTCTTCCTTGCTATATCGACCTCCACTGGCATTACATTCAACGTCATAACCTGCAGATTGTAGTTTTTCAATATAGACTTTGCCTTTATCAACAAAAGGTCTTGGCGTGATAGTTATCTTTTTCATTTTATAAAACTCCAAAGAAAGAAAACGCCAGGCTTAAAAACAGAATAGTTACCAGAATGCGTAAGAAATGTGGGCCACACTTTTGTATGTAAAAATAAATACCCAACACGGCAATAAGCGGCAACATGTTAGGTACAATTTTATCCAGCATATCCTGCAAGACGATGGTATTACCGCCACCGGTTGTAATGTGCAATGGCGTCTTAATTTTTACATATGTTGCTGAAAGCGCCCCCATCATCAACAACCCGAACATTCCTGCGCCTTCAATGATTCGATGAATGCTACCAGAATGCAGGATTTCCAGGATTGATTCTTTCCCTTTTTTATAGCCGATATTGAGTGCAAATCGACTGGCGAAAAACATGTAAACAACCTGGTAAATCAGGGGGAGAAGTGCGGCAATAACGTATCCCTGAATAACAAACGGGATACAGACACCAATAACAATGGGGCGCAATGTACCAAAGTCTAACGTGTCACCAATACCTGATACAGGCCCCATAAGACCCGTTTTTAAACCCGTAACGAGCTGCGTTGTTGCTTCACGTTGTTCTTCTGGTTCCTGAGCTGCTTTTTCCTCCAGCGCAATACTAATACCAGCGATAACCGATCCCCAGTTCGCCTGAGTGTTGAACATGGTTAAATGGCGTTGTAGGGCTTTAGCGAGATCTTTTTCATCGGGATATAATTTCGCTAATACCCCTGTCATTGCGTTACAAAATGCCAGCGCTTGCAAGCGTTCGAAATTCAAAGATGTTTCAGAGAACGCGTGCCATTTTAGCCAAACAATCTGAACATCTCTTTGCGTAATTGGTGAGGATGCTGAGTATCCTGACTCAATTGTATTATCCATTTTGCGTTCCTTTTGCATTTTGTGACTGCATATATAAGAGGACGGCACAGAGTCCAAAAATAGAGATGCCAATAGTATTCAAACCTGAATAGGTCACGAGGAAAAAGCCGATAATGAACAGAGGGATATATTGTTTTTTACCGATGACAATGATGGTTATTGCGAAACCGAGTGCAGGCAGAATATTACCGGCAATCGCCAGTCCATTCGTCGACCAGGCGGGAAGCAGGTTTACAAAAGAGGCAATGGCATCCGGGCCGTACAAACAGGCGATGAATACCGGTACAAAACGCATCGGAAAGGCTAACAGGAGAGGATATATTGTGGCTGCGCGTTGTATGCCTTTGATATCCCCTTTTTCTGCATAGCGGTCAGCCATGTGGACAAACGTAGTGTTCAGTGTTTTGCGCACGTTTTCCAGAACCACGCCCAGCAATCCCAGAGGAATAGCTAAAGAGATAGCAATTTCTGGTTTAATACCTGCGGTAAGTGCAATTGGGATTGCGATACACGAGGCTAAACCTTCATCGGCAGGAGGGTTTCCTCCCGGGGCAATACTCCCGATATAGATCATCTGTAAGGTGGCCCCAACAGATAAAGCGGTTGGCATATCATTAAAGATTAGTCCCATAATAGGCGCTATCGATAATGGCATACGCATAATAGAAAAACCGTACCATACTTTTGCCTGGGATATCCAATATACCAGGGCAATAATTGCTGCGGTAAAAATAGACATAAGTTCCTCTCCTTAATTAAGGTAACTTATTTTTGATTTTTTGTAGGCTGGCAGGATCTTCTTCAGGAATAGTTTGGAAATAAACTTTTATATTCTTATCTTCGATGATTTGAAGTTTGTCGGCATCTTCATGATTGAGTGATATTTGATTGAAAACTATTTTCCTTCCTGGAGTGTTTTCAACGCCGCCGACCTGTAATTCCTCTAGCATTAAACCACCTTGTATGGTTTGTAATGCAGAATCGATCGATTTGAAAAGTATTAATAGCTTTCCTTCATAGAAGTTATTGCTATTCCAGCGCTGTAATACATCTTCAATAGATGTCATTATTACTTCGACGCCACTTGGCGCTGCCATCTTATAGACTTCGGCAAGAAAAGGATCGCGTGATAAAGGGTCATCAATGACAATTATTTTATTAGCATCACTTCTTTTTAACCATTTTGTTATAACTTGTCCATGAATTAAACGGTAATCAATACGGGCATGTACTATACTCATAGTTTATCATCCTTTATTAAAGTAATAAGTTTGAACCATTTCTTTACCCGCATCATGTACATGTTGAACATATTCTTCAAAGGTAAGTATTTCGTCAGAATCCTGTAACATGTTGGCTTCGATTAACATAGCCAAATTGACACCGCTGATACAGCGAATGGGAAAATCTTTAGAAAGAAGGAGGGCAATATTTGATGGCGTTCCGCCATAGATATCTGTGAATATGAGCGTATCAATACCAGGCCTGAGTACCGCTTTTACTTGTAGCATAAGTGTTTCAGGTGACATTCCAGGCTGCAGAGAAAGCGACGTGGAATTTTTTGTTTTACCTACAATCATTTCGCTGCTGGATAATAAATAATTACCAGCTTCACCGTGTGTCAGAATTATAATATCGAACTGATTCAAATGATAAGTTCCTTTTATAGTTATGGCGCGGCTGATAAGAAATAAATATTCATAATTCGAATGTTATGTTTCTTATCATATTAAGGATGAATCCTTTGTCTAAGATTTTATATTAATTCGAATAAATTAAAATGTTAACAGGATCACAGATGGTAGCGTTGGCTAAAATTGCTAATAAACTTTTTGTAATAAATAAGAGGAAGGGTGGGTTATATTTTATTGTTTTAAATGATGATTAATGTTTTATTTATTCTTGAACTGAATATCTTATTTAAGATATGCCATAAATATAGCAAATAATATATTAATATACATTTCATGTATTTATAAATATCTAAGCGAAGATATGGTTCTCAATGATGGTAATTTTTGTTATGAATTTGTGGTGTTTCGTCTAAATTTCTCGTTCCAAAATCATAAAAATCGGGTATGTTTTAGCAGAGTATGCTGCTAAGGCACGGGTAGTCATACACAAAACGAAATAAAGTGCTGTACAACAACATCACAATACACGTAATAACCAGAAGAATGGGGATTCTCAGGATGAATATAAAGGGTAAAGCGTTACTGGCAGGATGTATCGCGCTGGCATTCAGCAATATGGCTCTGGCGGAAGATATCAAAGTCGCGGTTGTCGGAGCGATGTCTGGCCCGGTAGCCCAGTATGGTGACCAGGAATTTACTGGCGCAGAGCAGGCAGTTGCGGATATTAACGCCAAAGGCGGCGTTAAAGGCAACAAACTGCAAATCGTAAAATATGACGATGCCTGTGACCCGAAACAGGCGGTAGCAGTGGCGAACAAAGTTGTTAACGACGGCATAAAATATGTGATTGGCCACCTCTGTTCTTCATCAACGCAGCCAGCGTCTGACATCTATGAAGATGAAGGTATTTTAATGATCACCCCAGCGGCAACCGCGCCAGAACTGACCGCGCGTGGCTATAAGTTGATTATGCGCACCACTGGCCTGGACTCTGACCAGGGACCAACAGCGGCGAAATATATTCTTGAGAAAGTGAAACCGCAGCGTATTGCTATCGTTCATGACAAACAGCAGTACGGTGAAGGTCTGGCGCGTGCGGTGCAGGACGGCCTGAAGAAAGGTAACGCTAACGTGGTGTTCTTTGACGGCATCACCGCCGGAGAAAAAGACTTCTCAACCCTGGTGGCGCGTCTGAAGAAAGAGAATATCGACTTCGTTTACTACGGCGGTTACCACCCGGAAATGGGGCAGATCCTGCGTCAGGCACGTGCGGCGGGGTTGAAAACCCAGTTTATGGGGCCGGAAGGTGTGGCTAACGTCTCGCTGTCTAATATCGCGGGCGAGTCAGCGGAAGGTCTGCTGGTGACCAAGCCGAAGAACTACGATCAGGTTCCGGCGAACAAACCAATTGTTGACGCGATCAAAGCGAAAAAACAGGATCCAAGCGGCGCATTCGTGTGGACCACCTACGCGGCACTGCAATCTTTACAGGCGGGTCTGAACCAGTCCGACGATCCGGCTGAGATCGCCAAATACCTGAAAGCGAACCCGGTTGATACGGTGATGGGGCCGCTGACCTGGGATGAGAAAGGCGATCTGAAAGGCTTCGAGTTCGGCGTGTTTGACTGGCACGCTAATGGCACGGCGACCGATGCGAAGTAATCATTAATCGGCAACCCAGGGTTGCCGTCAAATTGCTGATATCAAGTTCATTGCTTCATGCCGGATGCGGCGTAAACGCCTTATCCGGCCTACAAGATCTACAGAAATCAGTAAATTGAAATACACATTGTAGGCCTGATAAGCGTAGCGCATCAGGCAATCCCTCGTTTGTCATCACACCTGAATATTAATGCTTTTCCCAGCCGCCCGGTTGTTCCTTAAATCCCAACGCCTGCATAAACGCCGCCATCACGCTGCGATCTTCCACACCGGCATCCGCCATCCACCAGCATGAAACGCCAGGATTGTTACGTAACACCTCTTCCAGCAGATATTGCCCCACACCGCGTCGGCGGGTGACTTCCCGCACGCGTAGGGAATCCAGTGCCCCCTGAGTGCCGCTTAAGGTTACTCGCACGGCAGCAAGCAGGCGCTCGTTAAAACGCGCGGCGTAGATACGGTGGTTATCGTCAACCTGTAAAGACGCAGGGGAATACTCCGGCCAGATCTTTTGCAGGTCAATCCGGTCCTGGTCGCTAAAATTTTCTAATCGAATGATGGTCAGCTTCATAGGTAACCCGTACAAATCACAAAAGTGGAACCAGTGTAGCGAAATAATTTAATCGGAGGCTTTCTCTTTTTTATTTCTTTTGGCAGGTGATTAATTTTTTTTCAGCAATAATTACAAATTAAAAACATTAGAGAATGAAAATTGTCCAGCATAATCCCCTGAATGGTAGTGAATTATTCCGCCCTTTGTGTCGTTATTTTATGCTGACAACGGCGCTTTTTTCTGTTTATCTATCAATAAATTCAGAATATTATCTGTTCTTAATCGACTGAAAAATAGGGATTTTAATCGCTATTATCACAAAATACTGCGCTAAACCCTTAATCAGACAGGCAAAACAGCGCAGTATAAAAAAAGAACAACCAGATTTTTTAATACATAAAAACAAAGCAACACAACATTACGAGTGGGGATTTTGAATAATGAAACGGAATGCGAAAACTATCATCGCAGGGATGATTGCACTGGCAATATCACACACCGCGTTGGCCGACGATATTAAAGTTGCCGTTGTCGGCGCGATGTCTGGCCCGGTTGCCCAGTGGGGCGATATGGAATTTAACGGTGCTCGCCAGGCAATCAAAGACATTAACGCGAAAGGAGGAATTAAAGGCGATAAGCTGGTTGGCGTGGAATATGACGACGCCTGCGATCCGAAACAAGCCGTTGCGGTCGCCAACAAAATCGTTAACGACGGCATTAAATACGTTATTGGTCATCTCTGTTCCTCCTCTACCCAGCCGGCGTCGGACATCTATGAAGACGAAGGTATTCTGATGATCTCGCCGGGGGCGACCAACCCGGAACTGACTCAACGCGGTTATCAACACATCATGCGCACTGCCGGGCTGGACTCCTCCCAGGGGCCGACTGCCGCGAAATACATTGTTGAGACGGTGAAACCTGAGCGCATCGCCATTATTCACGACAAACAACAGTATGGCGAAGGGCTGGCGCGTTCGGTGCAGGACGCGTTGAAAGCGGCTAATGCCAATATCGTCTTCTTCGACGGCATTACTGCTGGCGAGAAAGATTTCTCCGCGCTGGTTGCCCGCCTGAAAAAAGAAAACATCGACTTCGTTTACTACGGCGGTTACTACCCGGAAATGGGGCAGATGCTGCGCCAGGCTCGTTCCGTCGGCCTGAAAACCCAGTTTATGGGGCCGGAAGGTGTCGGTAACGCGTCGCTGTCGAACATTGCCGGTGATGCTGCCGAAGGTATGTTGGTCACCATGCCAAAACGCTATGACCAGGACCCGGCAAACCAGGGCATTGTTGATGCGCTGAAAGCCGACAAGAAAGATCCAACCGGTCCCTATGTCTGGATCACCTACGCAGCGGTGCAATCTCTGGCGACTGCCCTTGAGCGTACCGGCAGCGATGAACCGTTGGCGTTGGTGAAAGATTTAAAAGCTAACGGTGCTAATACCGTGATTGGGCCGCTGAACTGGGATGAAAAAGGCGATCTGAAGGGATTTGATTTTGGTGTCTTCCAGTGGCACGCCGACGGTTCTTCCACGGCAGCCAAGTAATCATCCCACTGCCCGTGAAAAGCGGGCAGGTTTAGAAAGGTTACCTTATGTCTGAGCAGTTTTTGTATTTCTTGCAGCAGATGTTTAACGGCGTCACGCTGGGCAGTACTTACGCGCTGATTGCCATCGGCTACACCATGGTTTACGGCATTATCGGCATGATCAACTTCGCCCACGGCGAGGTTTATATGATCGGCAGCTACGTCTCGTTTATGATCATCGCTGCGCTGATGATGATGGGCATTGATACCGGCTGGCTGCTGGTGGCGGCGGGATTCGTCGGTGCAATAGTCATTGCCAGCGCTTACGGCTGGAGTATCGAACGGGTAGCGTATCGCCCGGTGCGTAACTCTAAACGTCTGATTGCCCTTATTTCCGCGATTGGCATGTCTATCTTCCTGCAAAACTACGTCAGCCTGACCGAAGGTTCGCGCGACGTGGCGCTGCCCAGCCTGTTTAATGGTCAGTGGATAGTGGGTCATAGCGAAAGCTTCTCTGCGTCTATTACCACCATGCAGGCGGTGATCTGGATTGTCACCTTCCTCGCCATGCTGGCGCTGACGATTTTCATTCGCTATTCCCGTATGGGACGCGCGTGTCGTGCCTGCGCGGAAGATCTGAAAATGGCGAGTCTGCTTGGCATTAACACCGACCGGGTGATTGCGCTGACCTTTGTGATTGGCGCAGCGATGGCGGCGGTGGCAGGCGTTCTGCTCGGTCAGTTCTACGGCGTGATTAACCCCTATATTGGCTTTATGGCCGGGATGAAAGCCTTTACTGCTGCGGTACTCGGCGGGATTGGTAGCATTCCGGGGGCGATGATTGGCGGGCTGATCCTGGGGATTGCGGAGGCGCTCTCTTCTGCCTATCTGAGTACGGAATATAAAGATGTGGTTTCATTCGCCTTGCTGATTCTGGTGTTGCTGGTGATGCCGACCGGTATTCTGGGGCGTCCGGAGGTAGAGAAAGTATGAAACCGATGCATATTGCAATGGCGCTGCTCTCTGCCGCCATGTTCTTTGTCCTGGCGGGCGTCTTTATGGGCGTGCAACTGGAGCTGGACGGCACCAAACTGGTGGTCGACACGGCTTCGGATGTCCGTTGGGAATGGGTGTTTATCGGCACGGCGGTGGTCTTTTTCTTTCAGCTTGTGCGACCTGCTTTCCAGAAAGGGTTGAAAAGCGTTTCCGGGCCGAAGTTCATCCTGCCAGCGATTGATGGTTCCACGGTGAAACAGAAGCTGTTCCTCGTGGCGCTGCTGGTGATTGCGGTGGCGTGGCCGTTTATGGTGTCGCGAGGGACGGTGGATATCGCCACTCTGACCATGATCTATATTATCCTCGGCCTCGGGTTGAACGTGGTGGTAGGGCTTTCCGGCCTGCTGGTGCTCGGTTATGGCGGATTTTACGCCATTGGTGCTTACACCTTTGCGCTGCTCAATCACTATTATGGTCTTGGTTTCTGGACCTGTCTGCCGATTGCCGGTCTGATGGCAGCGGCGGCGGGCTTCCTGCTCGGTTTCCCGGTGTTGCGTCTGCGCGGTGATTATCTGGCGATCGTTACTCTCGGCTTCGGTGAAATTGTGCGTATTTTGCTGCTCAATAATACTGAAGTTACCGGCGGTCCGAACGGCATCAGCCAGATCCCTAAACCGACCTTTTTTGGCCTCGAGTTCAGTCGTACTGCCCGTGAAGGCGGCTGGGATACCTTCAGTAATTTCTTTGGCCTGAAATACGATCCGTCCGATCGCGTCATCTTTCTCTACCTGGTGGCCTTGTTGCTGGTGGTGTTTTCTTTATTCGTCATTAATCGCCTGCTGCGGATGCCGCTGGGTCGCGCATGGGAAGCGTTGCGTGAAGATGAAATCGCCTGTCGTTCGCTGGGTTTAAGCCCGCGCCGTATCAAGCTGACAGCCTTTACCATCAGCGCCGCGTTTGCGGGTTTCGCCGGAACGCTGTTTGCTGCGCGCCAGGGCTTTGTCAGCCCGGAATCCTTCACCTTTGCCGAATCGGCATTTGTGCTGGCAATTGTGGTGCTCGGTGGCATGGGGTCACAGTTTGCGGTGATTCTGGCGGCAGTTCTGCTGGTGGTGTCGCGCGAGTTGATGCGTGATTTCAACGAATACAGCATGTTGATGCTCGGTGGCCTGATGGTGCTGATGATGATCTGGCGTCCACAGGGCTTGCTGCCCATGACACGCCCGCAACTGAAGCTGAAGAACGGCGAAGCGAAAGGAGAGCAGGCATGAGTCAGCCATTATTATCTGTTAACGGCCTGATGATGCGCTTCGGCGGCCTGTTGGCGGTGAACAACGTCAATCTCGAGCTGTACCCGCAGGAAATCGTCTCGTTAATCGGCCCTAACGGTGCCGGAAAAACCACGGTCTTCAATTGCCTGACCGGATTCTACAAACCCACCGGCGGCACCATTTTACTGCGCGATCAGCATCTGGAAGGTTTGCCCGGCCAGCAAATTGCCCGCATGGGCGTGGTGCGCACCTTCCAGCATGTGCGTCTGTTCCGTGAAATGACAGTGATTGAAAACCTGCTGGTGGCGCAGCATCAGCAACTAAAAACCGGGCTGTTTTCCGGCCTGTTGAAAACGCCTTCTTTCCGTCGCGCCCAGAGTGAAGCGCTCGACCGCGCCGCAACCTGGCTTGAGCGCATTGGTTTGCTGGAACACGCCAACCGCCAGGCGAGCAACCTGGCCTATGGCGACCAGCGTCGTCTGGAGATTGCCCGCTGCATGGTGACGCAGCCGGAGATTTTAATGCTCGACGAACCGGCGGCAGGTCTTAACCCGAAAGAGACCAAAGAACTGGATGAGCTGATTGCCGAGCTGCGTAATCATCACAACACCACTATCTTGTTGATTGAGCACGATATGAAGCTGGTGATGGGGATTTCAGACAGAATCTACGTGGTTAATCAGGGGACGCCACTGGCAAATGGTACGCCGGAGCAGATCCGTAATAACCCGGACGTGATCCGTGCCTATTTAGGTGAGGCATAAGATGGAAAAAGTCATGTTGTCCTTTGACAAAGTCAGCGCCCACTACGGCAAAATCCAGGCGCTGCATGAGGTGAGCCTGCATATTAATCAGGGAGAGATTGTTACCTTGATTGGTGCGAACGGCGCAGGGAAAACCACCTTGCTCGGTACGTTATGCGGCGACCCGCGCGCCACCAGCGGACGAATTGTGTTTGATGATAAAGACATTACCGACTGGCAGACGGCGAAAATCATGCGTGAAGCAGTGGCGATTGTCCCGGAAGGGCGTCGTGTCTTCTCGCGGATGACGGTGGAAGAGAACCTGGCAATGGGCGGTTTCTTTGCCGAAAGAGATCAGTTTCAGGAGCGCATAAAGTGGGTCTATGAGCTGTTCCCGCGTCTGCATGAGCGCCGTATTCAGCGGGCGGGCACCATGTCCGGCGGTGAACAGCAGATGCTGGCGATTGGTCGTGCACTGATGAGCAATCCGCGTTTGCTGCTGCTTGATGAGCCATCGCTCGGACTGGCACCGATTATCATCCAACAAATCTTCGACACCATCGAGCAGTTGCGCGAGCAGGGAATGACCATCTTCCTCGTCGAACAGAATGCCAATCAGGCGCTGAAGCTGGCAGATCGCGGCTACGTGCTGGAAAACGGTCATGTGGTGCTCTCCGATACCGGCGACGCACTACTGGCGAACGAAGCGGTGAGAAGCGCGTATTTAGGCGGGTAATAACGCGTTGATTGATAAGGAGTCAAAAGACTCCTTTGAGACAGGTGACAAATGTAAAATTGCCTGATGCGCTGCGCTTATCAGGCCTATTGGGTGAGTTGCAATATATTGAATTTGCACGATCTTGTAGGCCGTATAAGGCGTTCACGCCGCATCCGGCATGAAACGATGAGCACATTATCTACAATCTGTAGAGTTTGACTCAGACCTTCTATTTTCCCGCTTATCCGTGCCCCATCTCCCATTTTCCCTCACCCGTACCGTCACCGCCTTGTCATCTTTCTGACACCTTACTATCTTAAAAATGTAACAAAAGAGTTATTTTTCTGTAATTCGAGCATGTCATGTTACCCCGCGAGCATAAAACGCGTGAATTCGCGCATCCGGTACAACAAGAGAGATAATCAATGAAACCGTTACATTATACAGCTTCAGCACTGGCGCTCGGATTGGCGTTAATGGGGAATGCACAGGCCGTGACGACTATTCCGTTCTGGCATTCGATGGAAGGGGAACTGGGTAAAGAGGTGGATTCTCTGGCTCAACGTTTTAACGCCGAAAACCCGGATTACAAAATTGTACCGACCTACAAAGGCAACTACGAACAGAATTTAAGCGCGGGTATCGCAGCATTTCGTACCGGTAACGCGCCGGCTATTTTGCAGGTTTATGAAGTTGGCACCGCCACCATGATGGCGTCGAAAGCGATTAAACCGGTGTATGAAGTATTTAAAGATGCGGGGATTAACTTCGATGAGTCGCAGTTTGTGCCGACGGTTTCAGGCTACTACTCCGACAGCAAAACCGGACATTTACTCTCCCAACCGTTCAACAGCTCGACTCCCGTTCTCTATTACAACAAAGATGCTTTCAAAAAAGCAGGGTTAGACCCGGAGCAGCCGCCGAAAACCTGGCAGGATTTGGCTGACTATGCCGCAAAACTGAAAGCCTCCGGTATGAAGTGCGGCTACGCCAGCGGCTGGCAGGGCTGGATCCAACTGGAAAACTTTAGCGCCTGGAATGGCCTGCCATTTGCCAGCAAAAACAACGGGTTTGACGGCACAGATGCGGTGCTGGAGTTCAACAAGCCGGAGCAGGTGAAACATATCGCTATGCTGGAAGAGATGAACAAGAAGGGCGATTTTAGCTACGTCGGGCGTAAGGATGAATCCACCGAGAAGTTCTATAACGGTGATTGCGCGATGACGACCGCCTCTTCCGGTTCGCTTGCCAACATTCGAGAGTATGCCAAATTCAACTATGGCGTAGGCATGATGCCTTACGACGCCGATGCGAAAGATGCGCCACAAAACGCCATTATCGGCGGAGCCAGCCTGTGGGTGATGCAGGGCAAAGATAAGGATACTTACACCGGTGTGGCGAAGTTCCTCGACTTCCTCGCGAAGCCAGAAAACGCTGCTGAGTGGCATCAGAAAACCGGTTATCTGCCGATCACTAAAGCGGCTTATGACCTGACCCGTGAGCAGGGCTTTTACGAGAAAAACCCAGGAGCGGATACTGCGACGCGTCAGATGCTGAACAAGCCGCCGTTGCCGTATACCAAAGGACTGCGTCTGGGCAATATGCCGCAGATCCGCGTAATTGTGGATGAAGAGCTGGAGAGCGTGTGGACCGGTAAGAAGACGCCACAGCAGGCGCTGGATACCGCCGTTGAGCGTGGGAATCAGTTGCTGCGCCGCTTTGAGAAATCGACGAAGTCTTAATCAGTGTAATGTCGGATGCGTTTCGCTTATCTGACCTGGCATCGCGTGTAGGCCGGATAAGCGAAGCGCATCCGGCACAGTTCAGGAATTAACCGTAATGTCATCATCCCGTCCGGTGTTCCGCTCGCGCTGGCTGCCTTATTTTCTGGTCGCGCCGCAGCTCATCATCACCGTTATCTTTTTTATCTGGCCTGCGGGCGAAGCGTTGTGGTACTCGCTACAAAGCGTCGATCCGTTTGGTTTCTCCAGCCAGTTTGTCGGGCTGGATAACTTCGTCACGCTGTTCCATGACAGTTACTATCTCGACTCCTTCTGGACGACGATAAAATTTAGCACCTTTGTCACCGTCAGCGGTTTGCTGGTGTCGCTGTTCTTTGCGGCGCTGGTGGAGTACATCGTGCGCGGCAGCCGTTTCTATCAAACTTTAATGTTGTTGCCGTATGCCGTGGCTCCCGCCGTTGCCGCCGTATTGTGGATCTTCCTGTTTAACCCCGGTCGCGGGCTGATCACTCATTTTCTTGCTGAGTTCGGCTATGACTGGAACCACGCGCAAAACAGCGGCCAGGCGATGTTTCTGGTGGTGTTCGCCTCGGTGTGGAAGCAAATCAGCTACAACTTTCTGTTCTTCTATGCCGCGCTGCAATCCATTCCCCGTTCACTGATCGAAGCGGCGGCCATTGACGGCGCAGGCCCGATTCGCCGCTTCTTTAAGATCGCGTTACCGCTTATCGCTCCGGTGAGTTTCTTTCTGCTGGTGGTTAATCTGGTGTACGCCTTCTTCGACACCTTCCCGGTGATTGATGCCGCTACGTCCGGTGGGCCAGTACAGGCCACTACCACGCTGATTTATAAGATCTACCGCGAAGGCTTTACCGGACTGGATCTGGCTTCGTCTGCCGCGCAGTCGGTGGTGTTGATGTTCCTCGTCATCGTGTTGACGGTGGTGCAGTTCCGCTATGTTGAAAGCAAGGTGCGTTACCAATGATTGAGAACCGTCCGTGGCTGACGATATTCAGCCATACCATGCTGATCCTTGGGATTGCGGTGATCCTCTTCCCGCTGTACGTGGCGTTTGTCGCAGCGACGCTGGATAAACAGGAAGTCTACGCCGCGCCGATGACGCTGATCCCCGGCACGCATCTGCTGGAGAATATCCATAACATTTGGGTAAACGGAGTAGGCACGAATAGCGCGCCATTCTGGCGGATGTTGCTTAACAGTTTCGTGATGGCGTTCAGCATTACGCTGGGCAAAATTACCGTTTCGATGCTCTCGGCATTCGCCATCGTCTGGTTTCGTTTTCCGCTGCGTAACCTCTTCTTCTGGATGATTTTTATTACTCTGATGCTGCCGGTTGAAGTGCGTATTTTCCCGACGGTAGAAGTGATCGCCAATCTGAAGATGCTCGACAGCTACGCAGGTTTAACGCTGCCGCTGATGGCCTCAGCGACCGCTACGTTCCTGTTCCGGCAGTTCTTTATGACGCTGCCGGATGAGCTGGTGGAAGCGGCTCGTATCGACGGTGCGTCACCGATGCGCTTCTTTTGCGACATTGTCTTTCCGCTGTCAAAAACCAATCTGGCGGCGCTGTTTGTGATCACCTTTATCTACGGCTGGAACCAGTATCTGTGGCCGCTGCTGATTATTACCGATGTTGATCTCGGCACCACCGTGGCGGGGATTAAAGGGATGATCGCCACTGGCGAAGGCACGACAGAATGGAACTCGGTGATGGCTGCGATGTTGTTAACCCTGATCCCACCAGTATTGATTGTTTTAGTGATGCAGCGTGCCTTTGTGCGCGGCCTGGTCGATAGTGAGAAATAAGATGGCAGGACTGAAATTACAGGCAGTAACCAAAAGCTGGGATGGCAAAACCCAGGTCATTAAACCGCTGACGCTTGATGTGGCAGACGGTGAATTTATTGTGATGGTTGGGCCGTCTGGCTGCGGAAAATCCACGCTACTGCGCATGGTTGCCGGGCTGGAGCAGGTGACTGAGGGCGATATCTGGATCAACGAGCAGCGCGTAACCGAAATGGAGCCGAAAGATCGCGGGATTGCGATGGTGTTCCAGAACTACGCGCTTTATCCGCATATGAGCGTAGAGGAGAATATGGCGTGGGGGCTGAAAATTCGCGGTATGGGCAAGCAGCAAATTGCTGAACGTGTCAAAGAAGCAGCACGCATTCTCGAACTTGACGGTTTGCTTAAGCGCCGTCCACGCGAGCTTTCTGGCGGTCAGCGTCAGCGTGTGGCGATGGGGCGCGCGATTGTGCGCGATCCGGCGGTGTTCTTGTTTGATGAGCCGCTCTCTAACCTCGATGCCAAGCTGCGCGTACAGATGCGTCTTGAGTTGCAACAGTTACACCGTCGTCTGAAAACGACATCACTCTACGTCACCCACGATCAGGTTGAAGCGATGACCCTCGCCCAGCGAGTGATGGTAATGAACGGCGGCGTTGCCGAACAGATTGGCACGCCGGTTGAAGTGTACGAAAAACCCGCCAGCCTGTTTGTGGCGAGTTTTATCGGCAGTCCGGCGATGAACCTGCTGACAGGTCGCGTGAATAACGAAGGTACGCACTTCGAGCTGGACGGCGGCATCGTACTACCGTTGAACGGTTATTATCGGCAGTATGCCGGGCGTAAAATGACCCTCGGTATCCGCCCGGAACATATTGCGTTAAGCTCGCAGGCAGAAGGCGGCGTGCCGCTGGTGATGGACACGCTGGAGATCCTCGGCGCTGATAATCTGGCGCACGGACGCTGGGGCGATCAGAAGCTGGTGGTACGACTGGCGCATCAGGAACGCCCGACGGCAGGCAGCATGTTGTGGCTGCATTTGCCGGAAAATCAGCTACATCTTTTTGATGGTGAAACAGGACAACGAGTATGAGTAACTGGCCTTATCCCCGCATCGTCGCCCACCGTGGCGGCGGTAAACTTGCCCCGGAAAACACCCTGGCGGCAATCGACGTGGGGGCAAAATACGGTCATAAGATGATCGAATTTGACGCGAAGTTATCGAAAGATGGTGAGATCTTCTTGCTCCATGATGACAACCTCGAACGTACCAGCAACGGCTGGGGCGTCGCGGGCGAACTGAACTGGCAGGATTTACTGCGCGTGGATGCAGGCAGTTGGTACAGCAAAGCGTTTAAAGGTGAGCCGCTGCCGTTGCTTTCGCAGGTGGCGGAACGCTGTCGCGAACACGGGATGATGGCGAATATCGAAATCAAACCCACCACCGGCACCGGGTCGTCGACGGGCAAAATGGTGGCACTGGCGGCACGCGAACTTTGGGCGGAGATGACCCCACCGCTGCTGTCATCGTTTGAGATTGATGCTTTAGAAGCCGCACAATTGGCAGCACCGGAACTGCCGCGCGGTTTGTTGCTTGATGAGTGGCGCGACGACTGGCGCGAACTGACTACGCGGCTGGGCTGCGTTTCTATTCATCTCAATCATAAGTTGCTCGATAAAGCGCGAGTGATGCAGTTGAAAGACGCTGGGTTGCGGATTCTGGTTTATACCGTCAACAGACCCCAGCGAGCGGCAGAGTTGCTGCGCTGGGGTGTGGATTGCATCTGTACTGATGCGATTGACGTGATCGGGCCAAATTTTACGGCCCAATAGTTTTCAACGGAAGGTCAGGCTGCGATGTGCTGGGTGGATTCAGCATGTCGCCGTTTCTCCTCTCTTGCAGCATATGCTGCTGATTCAACGAACTATCCGGATTACGGTTGCCGTTTAACATCCCGCCGTTGTTGTTGGGCAGCATTTGCTGCCGGGCGGGATTTAGCTCCCCCGGCTGTGACTGCAATACCCGCTGCGAGTTGCTGTTAATCTGATTTTCTAAATGCTGCTGTTGTAGTTGCGTCTGAGTTTTCAGTTGCTGATTCAGCATCCCTTTTTGTTGGATTTGCTGAGTCTGCATCTGGGTTTGCATCCGTTGCTGGCTGGGGATTTGATATCCCGGCTGGTTAGGATTATTCAGAGTATTAATGGGCTGTGCAAAGCCGACAAACGGCAGGAGTGCCGTCAAAAGCAGAAGTCGTTTCATCGCGTATCCTCCTCTGAAGATATCCTTTAAGTTTACTCGCTTCCCGGCAAAACGATGATTATTTCAGAGTTATACACCAGGCTTAAGTGGGGAAGGCCCCTCATACAACTGGAGAATAACGATGATAAAACCGACGTTTTTACGCCGGGCGGCGATTGCTACTTTACTTTCAGGATGTTGTTTTAGTGCGGCAGCCGCGCCACCTGCGCCGCCGCCCGTCTCGTATGGCGTGGAGGAGGATGTCTTCCATCCGGTGCGCGCGAAGCAGGGAATGGTGGCTTCTGTCGATGCCACTGCCACTCAGGTGGGGGTAGATATCCTCAAGGAGGGCGGGAATGCCGTGGATGCTGCCGTGGCGGTGGGATATGCGCTGGCGGTAACGCATCCGCAGGCGGGGAATCTGGGAGGCGGCGGTTTTATGCTGATCCGCACTAAAAATGGCAACACCACCGCTATCGACTTCCGCGAAATGGCACCTGCCAAAGCGACCCGCGATATGTTCCTCGATGACCAGGGCAACCCGGACAGTAAAAAATCACTCACTTCGCATCTGGCCTCCGGCACGCCGGGCACGGTAGCAGGTTTCTCGCTGGCGCTGGATAAATACGGCACCATGCCGCTGAACAAAGTGGTTCAGCCCGCGTTTAAACTGGCGCGTGATGGTTTTATCGTTAACGATGCGTTGGCTGACGATCTCAAAACCTATGGTAGCGAAGTGCTGCCGAATCACGAAAACAGCAAGGCTATCTTCTGGAAAGAGGAGGAGCCGCTGAAAAAGGGCGACAAGTTGGTGCAGGCGAACCTGGCAAAGAGCCTGGAGATGATTGCCGAAAATGGCCCGGACGCGTTTTACAAAGGCACAATAGCTGAGCAGATTGCCCAGGAGATGCAGAAAAACGGTGGTTTGATTACCAAAGAGGATTTGGCTGCGTATAAAGCGGTCGAACGCACACCGATTAGTGGCGATTATCGCGGGTATCAGGTTTACTCCATGCCACCGCCATCTTCTGGTGGGATTCATATCGTGCAGATCCTCAATATTCTGGAAAACTTCGATATGAAGAAATATGGCTTTGGTAGCGCTGATGCGATGCAAATCATGGCCGAAGCCGAGAAACATGCCTATGCCGATCGCTCGGAATACCTTGGCGATCCGGATTTTGTCAAAGTACCGTGGCAGGCGCTGACGAATAAGGCCTATGCCAAATCTATTGCCGATCAAATTGATATCAATAAAGCGAAGCCGTCCAGCGAAATTCGCCCCGGCAAGCTTGCGCCTTATGAGAGTAATCAAACCACCCATTATTCAGTGGTGGATAAAGACGGTAACGCGGTGGCGGTGACCTATACGCTGAACACCACCTTCGGTACGGGTATTGTCGCGGGCGAGAGCGGTATTTTGCTTAATAACCAAATGGATGATTTCTCGGCCAAACCGGGCGTACCGAACGTGTACGGGCTGGTAGGCGGTGATGCCAATGCTGTAGGGCCGAACAAGCGCCCGCTGTCATCGATGTCACCAACCATTGTGGTGAAAGATGGCAAAACCTGGCTGGTCACTGGCAGCCCTGGCGGTAGCCGAATTATCACCACCGTGCTGCAAATGGTAGTGAACAGTATCGATTATGGAATGAACGTCGCTGAAGCGACTAATGCGCCGCGTTTCCACCATCAGTGGTTGCCGGACGAGTTGCGAGTGGAGAAAGGATTTAGCCCGGATACGCTCAAGCTACTGGAAGCAAAAGGCCAGAAAGTGGCGCTGAAAGAAGCGATGGGCAGCACGCAAAGCATTATGGTTGCTCCGGACGGTGAGTTGTACGGCGCATCCGATCCACGTTCGGTAGATGATTTAACGGCGGGGTATTAATATGTTAAGCCCTCTCCCGGTAGGTGAGGGCTTAAATGACAAACTTAGATTGCAAATTTTCTATTTCACCCGCGCCATATAATACACATCAACATATTCACCGTTTCGCAATGCGTACTTCTTGCCAGTTCCTTCAATCTCAAAGCCGTATTTTTTATAGACCTTAATTGCCGGGGCGTTGTCGACAAACACCGTTAGCTCAATGCGATCTACCCGCAACCAGTTGTCGCACATTTCAATCATCTCTTGCATCAGGGCACTGGCGACGCCGCGATTCTTCCAGCGGGAGTCGACGCAGATACCAAAATCGGCAACATGACTGCGACGCGGGCGTTGCTGTACGTCAATGGTAAGATGACCTACGACGTCTCCATCAATACAGGCGACGAGTTGCTTGATGCCGGGATGCCCGGCGAGTCGCTCCTGCCACATATGAGCGGAAGGATGAGGCACCTGTAGCGTGTTGTAATACACCTCCGGCTGGGCGTGAATCTGCCGAATAGCCTCGTAATCGCGCGTTTCAGCGTGGCGTATCACTATCTCATTCATTCCTCTGTCCTCTTTGGTGTAAATGTCCCTTTCAACATCATTGACTTTCAAAAGCGAGTCAAATGCATTTTTTTGCAAAAAGTGTTGGACAAGTGCGAATGAGAATGATTATTATTGTCTCGCGATCAGGAAGACCCTCGCGGAGAACCTGAAAGCACGACATTGCTCACATTGCTTCCAGTATTACTTAGCCAGCCGGGTGCTGGCTTTTTTTTGCTTTCGTTTCAGCCAGGCTGACTTGCTATTTTGCCCACGGGAAGTGCTCGTGTTGAGACAAATGCAAAATTGCCTGATGCGCTACGCTTATCAGGCCTACAAACCGATGCCATTTTGTGTAGGCCGGATAAGGCGTTCACGCCGCATCCGGCATGATCAAAGTGCACTTTGCCAACAATCTGACGTACTGAAACACAGGCATAGGAACCACGTCCGCTTTGCGCTAAGGTGTCACTAACCACCTTAAAAAGGACGAAACTATGGTCATTAACTGCGCCTTCATTGGCTTCGGTAAAAGCACCACCCGTTACCATCTGCCGTATGTACTTAACCGCAAGGATAGCTGGCATGTCGCGCATATTTTTCGCCGCCATGCCAGGCCGGAAGAACAGGCTCCCATCTATTCCCATATTCATTTCACCAGCGATCTCGACGAAGTATTAAATGATCCCGACGTTAAGCTGGTTGTCGTCTGCACCCATGCTGACAGTCACTTCGAGTATGCGAAGCGCGCGCTGGAGGCCGGAAAAAATGTGCTGGTCGAAAAACCGTTCACCCCTACGCTTGCGCAAGCGAAAGAGCTGTTTGCGCTGGCAAAAAGTAAAGGGCTGACCGTCACGCCGTATCAGAATCGTCGCTTTGACTCCTGCTTCCTGACGGCGAAAAAAGCGATTGAAAGCGGCAAGCTGGGAGAGATTGTCGAAGTGGAAAGCCATTTTGACTACTACCGCCCGGTGGCAGAAACTAAATCCGGACTACCGCAAGATGGCGCGTTCTATGGTCTTGGCGTGCATACCCTCGACCAGATTATTTCACTGTTTGGTCGCCCGGATCATGTGGCTTACGATATTCGCAGCCTGCGTAATAAAGCCAATCCGGACGACACTTTCGAAGCGCAGTTGTTTTATGGTGATTTGAAAGCCATCGTCAAAACCAGCCATTTGGTGAAAATCGATTATCCGAAATTTATCGTTCACGGTAAGAAAGGTACATTTATTAAATACGGTATTGACCAGCAGGAAACCAGCCTGAAGGCTAATATTATGCCGGGCGAAGCGGGATTCGCGGCGGATGATTCGGTCGGTGTGCTGGAGTATGTCAATGACGAGGGCGTTACGGTAAGAGAGGAAATGAAGCCGGAAGTGGGAGATTACGGACGCGTCTACGATGCGCTGTATCAAACCATTACTACCGGTGCGCCAAATTACGTCAAGGAATCTGAAGTTCTTACTAATCTGGAAATCCTTGAGCGCGGTTTTGAGCAAGCTTCACCCTCCACGGTAACTCTCGCGAAGTAAGTTTTATGCCCCCTCAAATAGTTCAATTTTTTTGAACAGAGGGGTCAATTTTCACCCTCTATCATCCCGGACGGATCGGGTCCACACTAAGCCCATCAAATCATTCAGGGGGCGAATACAAATGATCTACTTACGCAAAGCAAATGAACGTGGCCATGCGAATCATGGCTGGCTGGACTCCTGGCACACTTTCTCTTTTGCCAACTATTACGATCCGAACTTTATGGGCTTCTCCGCGCTGCGTGTGATTAACGACGACGTGATTGAAGCAGGGCAGGGCTTCGGCACTCACCCACATAAAGATATGGAAATTTTGACCTATGTGCTGGAAGGTGCGGTTGAGCATCAGGACAGCATGGGGAACAAAGAACAGGTTCCGGCGGGCGAGTTTCAGATTATGAGTGCGGGTACGGGTATTCGTCACTCAGAGTACAACCCAAGTAGCACCGAGCGTCTGCATCTGTATCAGATCTGGATCATGCCGGAAGAAAACGGCATTACGCCGCGTTATGAACAGCGTCGCTTCGATGCCGTACAGGGCAAACAACTGGTGCTCTCGCCGGATGCGCGTGACGGTTCGTTGAAAGTGCATCAGGATATGGAGCTGTACCGCTGGGCGCTGGTGAAAGATGAACAGTCAATACATCAGATTGCCGCTGAACGCCGCGTCTGGATCCAGGTGGTGAAAGGCAACGTCACCATTAACGGCGTAAAAGCCTCGACCAGCGATGGCCTGGCAATTTGGGATGAGCAGGCGATATCCATCCACGCCGATAGCGACAGTGAAATTCTGCTGTTCGATTTACCGCCAGTCTAAATTTATCTCACAAACCTTCCCGAGGAATCGGGAAGGTTCTGATGCGTCCGTGGTAAACTAAAGGAATCTATCCCTTTTGTACCTTTCAGGACGATGAAAAAGAAAAGACCCGTACTTCAGGATGTGGCTGATCGTGTAGGCGTGACCAAAATGACGGTCAGTCGTTTTTTACGCAACCCGGAGCAAGTCTCCGTCGCCCTGCGCGGCAAGATCGCTGCCGCTCTTGATGAACTGGGTTATATTCCCAATCGCGCACCCGATATCCTCTCAAACGCCACCAGTCGGGCGATTGGTGTCCTGCTACCTTCTCTGACTAACCAGGTTTTTGCCGAAGTGTTACGCGGAATTGAAAGCGTTACCGACGCACACGGTTATCAAACCATGTTGGCTCACTACGGTTATAAACCGGAAATGGAGCAAGAACGCCTCGAATCGATGCTCTCGTGGAATATCGACGGGCTGATCCTCACCGAACGTACCCACACGCCGCGCACATTAAAGATGATTGAAGTGGCAGGTATTCCGGTGGTGGAACTGATGGACAGCCAGTCGCCGTGTCTCGATATCGCCGTCGGATTTAATAACTTTGAAGCGGCACGGCAGATGACCGCCGCTATCATTGCCCGTGGGCATCGTCATGTGGCTTATCTTGGTGCGCGCCTCGATGAACGTACTATCATCAAACAGAAGGGATATGAGCAGGCGATGCTGGATGCCGGCCTGGTGCCGTATAGCGTGATGGTCGAGCAATCCTCTTCTTACTCTTCTGGTATTGAACTGATTCGCCAGGCGCGGCGGGAATATCCGCAGTTAGATGGCGTGTTCTGTACCAACGATGACCTGGCCGTTGGTGCGGCATTTGAATGTCAGCGCCTGGGGCTGAAAATCCCTGATGATATGGCGATCGCCGGTTTCCACGGTCACGATATTGGTCAGGTGATGGAGCCACGGTTGGCGAGCGTGCTGACGCCGCGTGAGCGGATGGGCAGCATTGGCGCTGAGCGCCTGCTGGCGCGTATTCGTGGCGAAGCGGTGACACCGAAAATGTTAGATTTAGGTTTCACCTTGTCACCGGGCGGATCTATTTAAGCTCACAAATTTGAAGTAGCTCACACTTATACACTTAAGGCACGGATGGATATTGCTTCTGTTTTTGTCCGGCCGGACAATGTTACCGATAACAGTTACCCGTAACATTTTTAATTCTTGTACTGTGGGGGCACCACTTTGAGCACGACTAACCATGATCACCACATTTACGTTCTGATGGGCGTATCGGGCAGCGGCAAATCTGCGGTCGCCAGTGAAGTGGCGCATCAACTTCATGCCGCGTTTCTTGATGGCGATTTCCTCCATCCGCGTCGCAATATCGAAAAAATGGCGTCCGGTGAACCGTTGAATGATGATGATCGTAAACCGTGGTTACAGGCGCTGAACGACGCCGCGTTTGCCATGCAGCGTACCAATAAAGTGTCGCTGATCGTCTGTTCCGCACTGAAAAAGCACTATCGCGACCTGCTGCGTGAAGGTAATCCAAATCTCTCTTTCATCTACCTGAAAGGCGATTTTGATGTGATTGAAAGCCGCCTGAAAGCGCGCAAAGGCCATTTCTTTAAAACCCAAATGCTGGTGACGCAGTTTGAAACGCTGCAGGAACCGGGTGCGGACGAAACCGATGTACTGGTGGTAGATATCGATCAGCCGCTGGAAGGTGTTGTGGCAAGCACCATTGAGGTTATTAAAAAAGGCAAATAAGTAGTGACTACATTAACGCTTGTTTTAACAGCAGTAGGGTCTGTTTTACTGCTGCTGTTTTTAGTCATGAAGGCGCGTATGCATGCTTTCCTGGCTTTGATGGTGGTGTCTATGGGGGCAGGCCTTTTTTCCGGTATGCCGCTCGATAAAATCGCAGCGACGATGGAAAAAGGGATGGGAGGTACCCTTGGTTTCCTGGCGGTGGTTGTCGCCCTGGGAGCCATGTTTGGCAAGATCTTACATGAAACCGGCGCAGTCGATCAGATTGCCGTCAAAATGCTCAAATCCTTCGGTCACAGCCGCGCGCATTATGCCATTGGCCTTGCGGGTCTGGTCTGTGCGTTACCATTGTTCTTTGAAGTGGCGATTGTTCTGCTGATTAGCGTTGCATTCTCAATGGCGCGCCACACGGGCACAAACCTGGTAAAGCTGGTTATCCCGCTGTTTGCAGGCGTAGCAGCGGCAGCGGCGTTCTTGCTGCCGGGGCCAGCGCCAATGCTGCTGGCATCGCAGATGAATGCCGACTTTGGCTGGATGATCCTGATTGGCCTGTGTGCGGCAATTCCGGGGATGATTATTGCCGGCCCGCTGTGGGGTAATTTCATCAGCCGTTACGTTGAGCTGCATATTCCTGACGACATCAGTGAACCGCATCTTGGCGAAGGCAAAATGCCGTCCTTCGGATTCAGTTTGTCGCTGATCCTGCTGCCGTTAGTACTGGTTGGGCTGAAAACCATTGCTGCACGTTTTGTGCCAGAAGGGTCAACGGCTTATGAATGGTTTGAGTTTGTTGGCCATCCATTTACCGCGATTCTGGTTGCTTGTCTGGTGGCGATTTATGGTCTGGCGATGCGTCAGGGTATGCCGAAAGACAAAGTGATGGAGATTTGCGGTCACGCGCTGCAACCTGCGGGGATTATTCTGCTGGTGATTGGTGCGGGCGGTGTGTTCAAACAGGTGCTGGTTGACTCTGGCGTAGGTCCTGCGCTGGGCGAAGCGTTAACCGGGATGGGCCTGCCGATTGCGATCACCTGCTTCGTGCTGGCAGCGGCGGTGCGCATCATTCAGGGATCTGCAACCGTTGCCTGTTTAACGGCGGTGGGGCTGGTGATGCCGGTTATTGAACAACTGAATTACTCCGGTGCGCAAATGGCGGCGCTGTCGATTTGTATCGCTGGTGGTTCGATTGTAGTCAGCCATGTTAACGACGCCGGTTTCTGGTTGTTCGGTAAATTTACCGGCGCGACCGAAGCCGAAACGCTGAAAACCTGGACCATGATGGAAACCATTCTTGGTACTGTCGGTGCCATCGTCGGGATGATTGCGTTTCAGTTGTTGAGTTAATTACCGCGACAAATTACTGCGAGCTTGCTCGCAGTAATTCATTTCTCTTTTCCCCTCTCTTCATCTTTTTGCTCTCTCTCGCAAAAACACTGGCTCATTATCCATTCTAATCACTGCGTTAACGGACGCAGGAGAAGATGATGGAGAAACACGGAGCTGAATTGCTGTTACAACGGATGTTAAGTAACGCCACCGCTACCTTCAGGGAAGGGCAATGGGAAGCTATAGATGCTGTGGTTAATCAGCGGCGAAAAATGCTGGTTGTGCGCAGCACCTGTTTGAACATTACCCCTTCATCCACATCCGAATACCGTCGAGGAACATCTGGGTTGCCATCATTACCAGAATCAACCCCATCAGGCGTTCCAGTGCGTTTACCCCTTTCTCGCCCAGCAGGCGCAAAAAGAGCGATGACTGTAGCAGGATGATAAATGTGCCGCCCCAGGCCAGCAGCAGGGCAATCACCAGATGGCCCATCTGATTCGGGTACTGGTGTGACAGCAGCATCAGCGTGGCGAGGATAGTCGGCCCCGCCACCAGTGGAATTGCCAGCGGCACGATAAACGGCTCTTCACCTGCCGGAAGTCCACTACTGTTACCCGAGGCGCTGGGGAAAATCATCTTAATGGCAATCAGAAAAAGAATGATGCCGCCAGAAATAGAGACGGTTTCTGCCCGCAGGTTAAGAAATGCCAGAATTTTCTCGCCCGCAAACAGGAACACTAACATCAGCAATAGCGCGATGAGCAATTCTCGCACCATGATTGCCCGGCGTCTTTTCGGTTCAGTATGTTTTAGTACGGACATAAAAATAGGTAGGTTTCCGAGCGGATCCATAATCAGGATCAATAAAACTGCTGCAGAAATGATTTCATTCATAACTCAAGTTCCCTGATAATTGCGGTGGACTTTCTGCGTGCTGTTAAAGCAGGATAAGTCGCATTACTGATGGCTTCGCTATCATTGATTAATTTCACTTGCGACTTTGGCTGCTTTTTGTATGGTGAAAGATGTGCCATGAGGACACAGGCACATTTATACAGCACACATCTTTGCAGGAAAAAAACGCTTATGAAAAATGTTGGTTTTATCGGCTGGCGCGGTATGGTCGGCTCCGTTCTCATGCAACGCATGGTTGAAGAGCGCGATTTCGACGCCATTCGCCCTGTCTTCTTTTCGACTTCCCAGTCTGGCCAGGCTGCGCCGTCCTTTGGCGGCACCTCCGGCACACTTCAGGATGCTTTTGATCTGGAAGCGCTGAAGGCTCTCGATATCATCGTGACCTGTCAGGGCGGCGATTATACCAACGAAATCTATCCAAAGCTTCGTGAAAGCGGATGGCAAGGTTACTGGATTGACGCAGCATCGTCTCTGCGCATGAAAGATGACGCCATCATCATCCTTGACCCTGTTAATCAGGGCGTCATTACCGACGGATTAAATAAAGGCATCAGGACTTTTGTTGGCGGTAACTGTACTGTCAGCCTGATGTTGATGTCGTTGGGCGGTTTATTCGCTAATAATCTTGTTGATTGGGTTTCCGTTGCGACCTACCAGGCGGCTTCCGGCGGTGGTGCGCGACATATGCGTGAGTTATTAACCCAGATGGGTCAGTTGTATGGCCATGTGGCGGATGAACTTGCGACCCCCTCCTCTGCTATTCTCGAGATCGAACGCAAAGTTACGACGCTAACCCGCAGCGGCGAACTGCCAGTTGATAACTTTGGCGTGCCGCTGGCTGGTAGCCTGATTCCGTGGATCGACAAACAGCTCGATAATGGTCAGAGCCGCGAAGAGTGGAAAGGGCAGGCGGAAACTAACAAGATCCTCAACACATCTTCCGTGATCCCGGTAGATGGCTTATGTGTGCGTGTCGGGGCACTACGCTGCCACAGCCAGGCATTCACCATTAAATTGAAAAAGGATGTATCCATACCGACCGTGGAAGAACTGCTGGCTGCGCACAATCCGTGGGCGAAAGTAGTACCAAACGATCGTGAAATCACGATGCGTGAGCTAACCCCAGCAGCCGTTACCGGCACGCTGACCACGCCTGTAGGCCGCCTGCGTAAACTGAATATGGGACCAGAATTCCTATCAGCCTTTACCGTGGGTGATCAGTTGCTGTGGGGGGCCGCGGAGCCGCTGCGTCGGATGCTTCGTCAACTGGCGTAATCTTTATTCATTAAATTTGGGGCGCGATGCCGCCCCTTTTAGTGCGTAATACAGGAGTAAGCGCAGATGTTTCATGATTTACCGGGAGTTAGATAAAGCATTGGCTATTCTTTAAGGGTGGCAGAATACCTGGGTATTCACTGCCTTACCTGAAGGGAGGACGACGCAGAGAGGATGCACAGAGTGCTGCGTCGTTCAGGTCAAAAAAATGTCACAACCAGATGTCAAAAATCAGTTGGATGGGGTGACACAATAAAACAGGAAGACAAGCATGTCCGTTCGTATCGATAGAGACGTGATAAACGCGCTAATTGCAGGCCATTTTGCAGACCCATTTTCCGTACTGGGAATGCATAAAACTACAGCGGGACTGGAAGTCCGTGCCCTTTTACCTGATGCCACCGATGTGTGGGTGATTGAACCAAAAACCGGACGCAAAGTCGCTAAACTGGAGTGTCTCGACTCTCGTGGATTCTTTAGCGGCGTCATACCGCGGCGTAAGAATTTTTTCCGTTATCAGTTGGCTGTTGTCTGGCATGGTCAGCAGAACCTGATTGATGATCCTTACCGTTTTGGTCCTTTAATCCAGGAAATGGATGCCTGGCTGTTATCTGAAGGTACTCACCTGCGCCCATATGAAACCTTAGGCGCGCACGCTGATACTATGGATGGCGTTACCGGCACGCGTTTTTCTGTCTGGGCACCAAATGCCCGACGAGTCTCGGTCGTTGGGCAATTCAACTACTGGGATGGCCGCCGTCACCCAATGCGTCTGCGTAAAGAAAGCGGTATCTGGGAACTGTTTATCCCTGGCGCGCATAACGGTCAGCTCTATAAATACGAGATGATTGATGCTAACGGTAATCTCCGTCTGAAGTCTGATCCCTATGCTTTCGAAGCGCAGATGCGCCCGGAAACCGCTTCCCTTATTTGCGGACTGCCTGAAAAAGTCGTACAGACTGAAGAGCGCAAAAAAGCGAATCAGTTTGATGCGCCAATCTCTATCTATGAAGTTCACCTGGGCTCCTGGCGTCGTCACGCCGACAACAACTTCTGGCTAAGCTATCGCGAACTGGCTGATCAACTGGTGCCTTACGCCAAGTGGATGGGCTTTACCCACCTCGAACTGTTGCCGATTAATGAACATCCGTTCGATGGCAGTTGGGGCTATCAGCCGACGGGTCTGTATGCGCCAACTCGTCGTTTTGGTACTCGTGATGACTTCCGTTATTTCATTGATGCCGCACACGCAGCCGGTTTGAACGTTATTCTCGACTGGGTGCCGGGGCACTTCCCGACTGATGACTTTGCGCTTGCCGAATTTGACGGTACGAACCTGTATGAGCACAGCGATCCGCGTGAAGGCTACCACCAGGACTGGAATACCCTGATCTACAACTATGGACGTCGTGAAGTCAGCAATTTCCTCGTCGGTAACGCGCTGTACTGGGTTGAACGTTTTGGTATTGATGCGCTGCGTGTCGATGCAGTAGCGTCGATGATTTATCGTGATTACAGCCGTAAAGAGGGTGAGTGGATCCCCAACGAGTTTGGTGGACGCGAGAATCTGGAAGCGATTGAGTTCCTGCGCAATACCAACCGTATTATCGGTGAGCAAGTTCCTGGCGCGGTAACGATGGCGGAGGAGTCTACCGACTTCCCGAACGTTTCTCGTCCTCAGGATATTGGCGGCCTGGGCTTCTGGTACAAATGGAACCTGGGCTGGATGCACGACACCCTGGATTACATGAAGCTCGACCCGATTTATCGTCAATACCATCACGATAAACTCACCTTCGGGATGCTCTACAACTACACTGAAAACTTCGTCCTGCCGTTGTCGCACGACGAAGTGGTGCACGGCAAAAAATCGATTCTCGACAGAATGCCGGGTGATGCATGGCAGAAGTTTGCCAATTTGCGCGCCTACTATGCCTGGATGTGGGCGTTTCCGGGCAAAAAACTGCTGTTCATGGGTAATGAATTTGCCCAAGGGCGAGAGTGGAACCACGATGCCAGCCTCGACTGGCATCTGCTGGAAGGCGGTGACAACTGGCATCACGGTGTCCAGCGTCTGGTACGCGATCTGAACCACACTTATCGTCATCATAAAGCACTGCATGAGCTGGATTTCGACGCGTATGGCTTTGAATGGCTGGTGGTGGATGACCATGAACGCTCGGTGCTGATTTTTGTTCGCCGCGATAAAGAGGGGAATGAAATTATCGTTGCCAGTAACTTTACGCCGGTGCCGCGCTATGACTATCGCTTTGGCATTAATCAGCCGGGTAAATGGCGTGAAATCCTCAACACTGATTCCATGCACTACCACGGTAGTAATGCCGGCAATGGCGGCGCGGTACACAGCGATGAGATTGCCAGCCACGGTCGTCAGCATTCATTAAGCCTTACACTACCGCCGCTGGCCACTATCTGGCTGGTTCGGGAGGGAGAATGACACAACTTGCCATTGGCAAACCCGCTCCCCTTGGCGCGCATTACGACGGCCAGGGCGTCAACTTTACGCTCTTCTCCGCTCATGCCGAGCGGGTAGAGCTGTGTGTGTTTGACGCCCAGGACGTAGAACATCGGTATGACTTGCCAGGACGAAGTGGCGATATCTGGCACGGTTATCTGCCGGATGCGCGCCCGGGTTTGCGTTATGGTTATCGCGTTCATGGCCCATGGCAACCCGCCATGGGGCATCGCTTTAACCCGGCGAAGTTGTTGATTGATCCTTGCGCGCGGCAAATTGTCGGGGAATTTAAAGATAACCCGCTGCTGCACGCTGGCCATAGTGAACCTGACTATCGCGACAATGCTGCCATTGCGCCGAAATGCGTCGTGGTAGTGGACCACTATGATTGGGAGGATGATGCCCCGCCGTGCACGTCGTGGGGCAGCACTATCATTTATGAAGCCCATGTCAAAGGATTAACCTACTTGCACCCGGAGATCCCGGTAGAGATCCGCGGCACTTATAAAGCCCTGGGGCATCCGGTGATGATCAACTATTTAAAACAGTTGGGCATTACCGCACTGGAGCTGCTGCCGGTGGCGCAATTTGCCAGTGAGCCGCGTTTGCAACGCATGGGGCTAAGCAACTACTGGGGTTACAACCCGGTGGCGCTGTTTGCGCTGCATCCGGCGTATGCCTGCTCGCCAGAAACGGCGCTGGATGAGTTTCGTGATGCAGTCAAAGCCCTGCATAAAGCGGGCATTGAGGTCATTCTCGACATCGTGCTCAACCACAGTGCGGAACTGGATCTCGACGGTCCGGTATTCTCACTGCGCGGGATCGATAACCGTAGCTATTATTGGATAAGAGAAGACGGCGATTATCACAACTGGACCGGCTGTGGCAACACACTCAACTTGAGCCATCCGGCAGTGGTGGAATACGCCAGCGCCTGTCTACGCTATTGGGTGGAAACCTGTCACGTTGATGGCTTCCGTTTCGATCTCGCAACAGTCATGGGGCGAACGCCGGAGTTTCGTCAGGATGCGCCGCTGTTTATCGCTATCCAGAATTGCCCGGTGCTTTCGCAAGTGAAGCTGATTGCTGAACCGTGGGATATCGCACCCGGCGGCTATCAGGTGGGGAATTTCCCTCCGCTGTTTGCCGAGTGGAACGATCATTTCCGCGATGCCGCCCGCCGTTTCTGGCTGCATTATGATTTACCTCTGGGAGAGTTTGCCGGACGCTTTGCCGCATCCAGTGATGTTTTTAAACGTAATGGCCGTCTGCCGAGTGCTGCGATTAATCTGGTCACAGCACATGACGGTTTTACGCTTCGCGACTGCGTTTGTTTCAACCATAAACACAATGAAGCAAATGGAGAAGAAAATCGCGACGGAACCAACAACAATTACAGTAACAATCATGGTAAAGAAGGATTAGGCGGTACTCTTGATCTGGTTGAACGGCGGCGCGACAGCATTCACGCCCTGTTAACAACGTTGTTGCTCTCCCAGGGTACGCCGATGTTACTGGCCGGTGACGAACATGGTCACAGCCAGCATGGCAATAACAATGCTTACTGTCAGGATAACCAACTAACGTGGTTGGACTGGTCGCAAGCAAGCAGTGGTTTAATCGCGTTTACCGCCGCGTTAATCCATCTGCGCAAGCGCATTCCTGCTTTGGTAGAGGATCGCTGGTGGGAAGAAGGCGACGGCAATGTCCGTTGGCTAAATCGATATGCTCAATCTTTAAGCTCGGATGAGTGGCAGAACGGGCCGAAGCAACTGCAAATTTTGCTTTCGGATCGTTTCTTGATCGCAATAAACGCCACGCTTGAGGTAACAGAGATTGTTTTACCTGCAGGGGAGTGGCATGCCATTCCCCCATTCGCTGGAGAGGATAACCCAGTGATTACGGCTGTCTGGCCGGGACCTGCACACGGATTGTGTGTGTTCCAGAGATGATAAAAAAGGAGTTAGTCATGATTAGTTTAGAGAAGAACGATCACTTAATGTTGGCACGCCAGCTGCCATTGAAGTCTGTTGCCTTGATTCTGGCGGGGGGACGCGGTACTCGCCTGAAGGATTTAACCAATAAGAGAGCAAAGCCTGCCGTACACTTCGGCGGCAAGTTCCGCATTATCGACTTTGCTCTGTCCAACTGCATCAACTCCGGTATCCGCCGTATGGGCGTGATCACCCAGTACCAGTCTCACACCCTGGTGCAGCACATTCAGCGCGGCTGGTCGTTCTTCAATGAAGAAATGAACGAGTTTGTCGATCTGCTGCCAGCGCAGCAGAGAATGAAAGGGGAAAACTGGTATCGCGGTACGGCAGATGCAGTTACCCAAAACCTCGACATTATTCGCCGTTATAAAGCGGAGTATGTAGTAATCCTGGCGGGTGACCATATCTACAAGCAGGACTATTCGCGAATGCTTATCGACCACGTCGAAAAAGGTGCGCGTTGTACCGTTGCTTGTATGCCAGTCCCAATTGAAGAAGCCTCTGCATTTGGTGTTATGGCTGTCGATGAAAACGATAAAATTATCGAATTTGTTGAGAAACCGGCTAACCCGCCGTCAATGCCAAACGATCCGAGCAAATCTTTGGCGAGTATGGGGATCTACGTCTTTGACGCCGACTACCTGTATGAACTGCTGGAAGAAGACGATCGCGATGAAAACTCCAGCCACGACTTTGGTAAAGATTTGATTCCAAAAATTACCGAAGAAGGCCTCGCCTATGCGCATCCATTCCCGCTCTCTTGTGTACAGTCCGACCCGGACGCCGAGCCGTACTGGCGCGATGTGGGGACGCTGGAAGCTTATTGGAAAGCGAACCTCGATCTGGCCTCTGTCGTGCCGGAACTGGATATGTACGATCGCAACTGGCCGATTCGTACCTACAATGAATCATTGCCGCCAGCGAAATTCGTTCAGGATCGCTCCGGTAGCCACGGGATGACCCTTAACTCCCTGGTTTCTGGCGGTTGTGTGATCTCTGGTTCGGTGGTGGTGCAGTCCGTTCTGTTCTCACGCGTTCGCGTGAATTCATTCTGCAACATTGATTCCGCCGTATTGCTACCAGAAGTATGGGTAGGTCGCTCGTGCCGTCTGCGTCGCTGTGTCATTGACCGCGCTTGTGTTATTCCGGAAGGCATGGTGATTGGTGAGGATGCAGAAGAGGATGCACGTCGTTTCTATCGTTCAGAAGAAGGCATCGTGCTGGTTACGCGCGAAATGCTACGGAAGTTAGGGTATAAACAGGAGCGATAATGCAGGTTTTACATGTATGTTCAGAGATGTTCCCGCTGCTTAAAACCGGCGGTCTGGCTGATGTTATTGGGGCATTACCCGCAGCACAAATCGCAGACGGCGTTGACGCTCGCGTACTGTTGCCTGCATTTCCCGATATTCGCCGCGGCGTGACCGATGCAAAGGTGGTATCTCGTCGTGATACCTTTGCCGGGCATTTCACGCTGCTGTTCGGGCATTACAACGGGGTTGGCATTTACCTGATTGATGCGCCACATCTCTACGATCGTCCCGGAAGCCCGTATCACGATACCAACTTATTTGCCTACACCGACAACGTATTGCGTTTTGCACTGCTGGGGTGGGTTGGGGCAGAGATGGCAAGTGGGCTTGACCCATTCTGGCGTCCTGATGTGGTGCATGCGCACGACTGGCATGCAGGCCTTGCGCCTGCGTATCTGGCGGCAAGTGGGCGTCCGGCGAAGTCGGTGTTTACTGTGCACAATCTGGCCTATCAAGGCATGTTTTATGCACATCACATGAATGACATCCAATTGCCATGGTCATTCTTTAATGTTCACGGACTGGAATTCAACGGACAAATCTCTTTCCTGAAAGCCGGATTGTATTACGCTGACCACATTACCGCGGTTAGTCCGACCTACGCTCGTGAGATTACTGAACCTCAGTTTGCCTACGGTATGGAAGGTCTGCTCCAGCAACGTCATCGTGAAGGGCGGCTTTCCGGCATACTGAACGGCGTGGACGAGAAAATATGGAGTCCAGAGACGGACTTACTTTTAGCCTCGCGTTACACCCGCGATTCATTGGAGGATAAAGCGGAGAATAAGCGCCAGTTGCAAATCGCAATGGGGCTTAAGGTTGACGATAAAGTGCCGCTTTTTGCAGTGGTGAGCCGTCTGACCAGCCAGAAAGGTCTTGACCTGGTGCTGGAGGCCTTACCGGGCCTTCTGGAACAGGGTGGACAACTGGCGTTACTCGGCGCGGGCGATCCGGTGTTGCAGGAAGGTTTTCTTGCCGCAGCGGCGGAACATCCCGGGCAGGTTGGTGTACAGATTGGTTATCACGAAGCATTTTCGCATCGCATTATGGGCGGCGCGGACGTCATTCTGGTGCCCAGTCGTTTTGAACCGTGCGGCTTAACGCAACTTTATGGATTGAAGTACGGCACGCTGCCGTTAGTGCGGCGTACCGGTGGGCTTGCTGATACGGTTTCTGACTGTTCTCTTGAGAACCTTGCAGATGGCGTCGCCAGTGGGTTTGTCTTTGAAGATAGTAATGCCTGGTCGTTGTTACGGGCTATTCGGCGCGCTTTTGTTCTGTGGTCCCGCCCTTCGCTGTGGCGGTTTGTGCAACGTCAGGCTATGGCAATGGATTTTAGCTGGCAGGTCGCGGCGAAGTCGTACCGTGAGCTTTACTATCGCTTGAAATAGTTTTCAGGAAACGCCTATATGAATGCTCCGTTTACATATTCATCGCCCACGCTTAGCGTAGAAGCTCTTAAGCACTCTATCGCTTATAAGCTGATGTTTACGATTGGAAAGGATCCGGTCGTAGCCAATAAACATGAATGGCTGAACGCAACGTTATTTGCTGTGCGCGATCGTCTCGTGGAGCGCTGGTTACGCTCGAATCGTGCCCAGCTATCGCAAGAAACTCGACAGGTTTACTACCTGTCGATGGAGTTTTTGATTGGCCGAACTCTCTCCAATGCCATGCTGTCGTTAGGTATTTATGACGATGTCCAGGGTGCGCTGGAGTCGATGGGATTAAATCTCGAAGAGTTGATTGATGAGGAAAATGACCCGGGCCTCGGTAACGGCGGCCTGGGGCGTCTGGCGGCCTGCTTCCTGGATTCACTGGCGACTTTAGGGTTGCCGGGACGCGGTTACGGAATCCGTTATGACTACGGTATGTTCAAACAGAACATCGTTAACGGCAGTCAGAAAGAGTCTCCGGACTACTGGCTGGAGTACGGCAATCCGTGGGAATTTAAACGCCACAATACGCGCTACAAAGTGCGTTTTGGCGGTCGTATTCAGCAAGAAGGCAAGAAAACGCGCTGGATTGAAACCGAAGAAATTTTGGCCGTGGCTTACGACCAAATCATCCCAGGTTATGATACTGACGCGACAAACACCTTGCGTCTGTGGAGCGCACAAGCCAGTAGCGAAATTAATCTCGGTAAATTTAACCAGGGCGATTACTTCGCGGCGGTGGAGGACAAAAACCACTCCGAGAACGTTTCCCGCGTGCTTTACCCGGATGATTCCACCTATTCCGGGCGTGAACTGCGTTTGCGTCAGGAGTATTTCCTGGTCTCCTCAACCATTCAGGACATTTTAAGTCGCCATTATCAGTTGCATAAAACCTACGATAATCTGGCGGATAAAATCGCGATTCATCTCAACGACACCCATCCGGTGCTGTCGATTCCTGAGCTGATGCGCCTGCTGATTGATGAGCACAAATTTAGCTGGGACGACGCTTTTGAAGTGTGCTGTGAGGTCTTCTCATACACCAACCACACGCTGATGAGCGAGGCGCTGGAAACCTGGCCGGTCGATATGCTGGGTAAAATTCTGCCGCGTCATTTGCAGATTATCTTTGAGATCAACGACTATTTCCTGAAAACCTTGCAGGAGCAGTATCCGAACGATACCGACTTGTTGGGACGGGCGTCGATCATTGATGAATCTAATGGGCGTCGTGTGCGGATGGCCTGGCTGGCTGTTGTGGTCAGTCACAAAGTTAACGGTGTGTCGGAGTTGCACTCTAATCTGATGGTGCAATCGCTGTTTGCCGACTTTGCGAAAATCTTCCCAGGGCGTTTCACCAACGTCACCAACGGTGTGACGCCGCGTCGCTGGCTGGCGGTGGCGAACCCGTCGCTTTCAGCCGTACTGGACGAACACCTGGGGCGTAACTGGCGTACCGACCTGAGCCAATTAAACGAGCTACAACAGCACTGTGATTTCCCGATGGTCAATCATGCTGTTCATCAGGCGAAGCTGGATAACAAAAAGCGTCTGGCGGAGTACATCGCACAACAACTGAATGTGGTGGTGAATCCAAAAGCGCTGTTTGATGTGCAAATCAAACGTATTCACGAATACAAACGTCAATTGATGAATGTGTTACACGTTATCACCCGCTATAACCGTATCAAGGCCGATCCTGATGCGAAATGGGTTCCGCGTGTGAATATTTTTGCCGGTAAGGCAGCATCGGCCTATTACATGGCGAAGCACATTATCCATTTGATCAACGATGTAGCGACGGTGATCAACAACGATCCGCAGATTGGCGACAAGTTGAAAGTGGTGTTTATCCCGAACTACAGCGTCAGCCTGGCGCAGTTGATCATCCCGGCGGCCGATCTTTCCGAACAGATCTCACTGGCAGGGACAGAAGCTTCTGGCACCAGCAACATGAAGTTTGCACTTAACGGTGCGCTGACTATCGGAACGCTGGACGGCGCGAATGTTGAGATGCTGGATCATGTCGGTGCGGACAACATCTTTATCTTTGGTAACACAGCGGAAGAAGTGGAAGAACTGCGTCGTCAGGGCTACAAACCGCGTGAATACTACGAGAAAGATGAAGAACTGCATCAGGTGCTGACGCAAATCGGCAGCGGCGTGTTCAGTCCGGAAGATCCGGGCCGCTACCGCGATCTGGTTGATTCGCTGATCAACTTTGGCGATCACTACCAGGTACTGGCGGATTATCGCAGCTATGTCGATTGCCAGGATAAGGTTGACGAACTTTACGAGCGTCCGGAAGAGTGGACAGCCAAAGCGATGCTGAACATCGCCAATATGGGCTACTTCTCTTCTGATCGAACCATCAAAGAGTACGCCGATCTTATCTGGCATATTGATCCAGTGAGATTGTAATTTCGCAAAGTGATAACTGCCGTGTGTTCCATTTAAAACTATCGTTAATGGACATACGGCATTTTTATATCAGATAAATAATATGTCATGACGATTTACACACAGCATCTATTAATAATAAATTATTAATAAAAAATTTCATCTGAGTACGCATTATATAATAAACACCATAAATAAATAACCAATAAATCATTCGTTATATTTATATATTTCACCACTCCTCAGCTATTCTGTTTAAAATAAAACCCTTTATTTTCAATCTACTGTATGTTTATATAAAGTCACTCATTGCGAGTATGGGATTTTTTAGTTACATTGCTAAACAGCACATATAATATTTTTAAGTCAATCTATCCCTTAATAAAATCCCCCTGGGATTCACCAACGCCAGCTTTGCTCATCTTAATAATGTGACTTGTTAAAGCTGAATGTAATAATAATCGCCAATATTGCTTGGATTTTTTAACAAAAGGAAAGGTATAAATGAAATTCAATCTATCTAATTTATCCGTAGTTTTACTCGCATCAGGTATGCTGATGTCAACTGCGGTAACCGCTGCGCCAGGCGATGCATCACAATTTGGTGGTGCCGATACAGACTGGAGCACCGTTGATTATCCGAAACTTACCGATATGGATGACAACACCGATGCGATGGGCGGAAACATTCGTTTTACTGGTCGCGTGGTTAAAGCAACGTGTAAGATTGCAACAGAATCGAAACAGATTGAAGTGGTACTGCCAGTCGTACCTTCTAACGCTTTCACGGGCATCGATACTGAAGCAACGGGTGCCAGTAACCAGACTAACTTCAACATTAAACTAACCGATTGTAGCAATACGACCAGTCAAAATATTGAATTCCGTTTTACTGGTGCAGCGGACGGTGCCAACCAGACGCTTGCCAATGAAGTGGAAGGGGCTGCTGATGCTGATGGTACTGGCGAAGCGGGAGCAACTGGAGTAGGGATTCGTATTTATTCTAAAAACACGACAACTAATGGCCTGGTTAAACTGAATACACAATCTCCTCAGGGGAGTAGTTCTTCGGCGGCTTACGTGATTCCTGGCGATGCAACCGCCCATGATTTTATCGCTGCATTTACCGCGGGATATGCTCAGAACGGTAGTACCGTTGCACCAGGTCTGGTGAAATCTACGGCAAGTTTCGTCGTGCTGTACGAATAATTACAACAATATAATTTCAGGTTACAGTTATTTGTAGCCTGAAATTAATACTACGTGTTTATTTATAATAAATATACACGAGTTAATAATTGCAGTTAATTTTCATCTACAAGGATGCAGTATGAGATGGATTTCAAAAAATAAATGTTTTGCAAATAGAAACATTAAACCTTCGCTGAAGACTCAATATGCCATAAGGGTCGGTGCTCTATTTTTACTGTCCGCCATATCTATCAACGCTATTGCAGCGGGTGGTTTCGGTCTTGGTTCTACGCGTCTGGTTTATCCATCTGACAGTCAGCAAATCACGTTAAGTGTGCAGAATGGTGGGTCCAATACCAGCTATTTAATTCAGTCATGGGTGGATGACAATCAAAGCGGTAAGAAAAGTTCAAACTTTGTGGTTACGCCTCCATTATTTATGTTGCCAACCCGAAAAGAAGCATCACTGCGGATAATGTTTATTGGTAAAACACCGTTACCGACTGACCGTGAAACACTATTCTGGATGAACGTGAAAGCGATTCCGCCGACGGATGAGAAGAATACCCAGAAAAACACATTACAACTGGCGTTACAAAACAGGATTAAATTATTTTACCGTCCGACTAACTTACCCGTTCAGGCTGGTAAAGCACGGGATATGCTGCGATTTAAATACGAAGGTAAACAACTGAAAATCATTAACCCTTCTCCCTATTACCTGACGGTGACAGGAATCAGGGTGCAAGGGGCAAAATTACCCAATACGTTTGTTCCCCCAAAAAGCGACATCACAGTATCTTCTCCGGTGACGTTAGCGGGCGAAATTACTTATCAAACTATCAATGATTACGGTGCCACAACGGCCAGGCAAAAGGGAACGATGCAATAAACCTGGAAGATTAAAACGTTAAAGCAACTCAGGTCAGGGACATGAACCTAAAGCTCAAAAAACTCGAACACTGGATGGCAAGGAACAAGCAGATGGGGCAGTGTATACCGCTTCTACTGACACTTTTGCCTGCGTATTCAGTGGCGGGTATGCGCTTTAACCCTGCCTTTCTGTCGGGTGATACTGAAGCTGTTGCTGATTTATCTCGTTTTGAGAAAGGGATGACTTATCTACCTGGTAGTTATGAGGTTGAAATATGGGTCAATGATTCGCCTTTGACATCACGTAAGGTCACTTTCAAAGCTGATGAGCAGAATCAGTTGATTCCCTGTTTTTCGCTCGATGAATTAGTCATTTTAGGAATCAACAAAAGTGCATTGCCGGAGCAGGCGCAAGATGAGGGGAATCATTGTCTCGATTTGCGTATATGGTTTGCAGAAGTTCAATATACACCTGAACTTGATGCGCAACGACTCAAACTGACTTTCCCGCAGGCAATATTAAAGCATGAGGCACGTGGCTATATTCCACCTGAAGAATGGGATAATGGTATCCCGGCAGTTCTTATTAATTATGATTTTTCTGGCAATAGTGATCGTGGCGACTACGTGTCTGATAGCTATTATTTAAATCTGCGTTCAGGTTTAAATTTAGGGGCGTGGCGTTTTCGTGATTACTCTACATGGAGTCGTTCAGGTAATTCACCGGGGAAAATTGCACATGTGAGTAGTACATTACAACGGGTAATTATTCCTTTCAAAAGTGAATTAACACTGGGTGATACCTGGTCTTCATCAGATGTTTTCGACAGCGTGAGTATTCGTGGTGCTAAACTTGAGTCCGACGAAAACATGCTGCCCGATAGCCAAAGTGGTTTTGCCCCTACTGTGCGCGGCATTGCTAAAAGCAATGCTCAGGTAACGATTAAACAAAATGGCTATGTTATTTATCAGACTTATATTCCTCCCGGACCTTTTGAAATCAACGATCTGAACCCTACGTCTTCCGCAGGGGATTTGGACGTTACGATCAAAGAGTCTGATAATTCTGAAACTATCTATACCATTCCTTACGCCGCTGTTCCCATCCTTCAACGCGAAGGCCATATAAAATATTCCGCGACGGCCGGTAAATATCGTACTAATAGCTACAATCAAAATAATCCATATATCTTTCAGGGCGATTTGATTTGGGGATTACCCTGGGATATTACTGCATATGGAGGAATACAATATTCTGATAATTATCGGGCAATAGCTCTCGGGCTGGGGTTCAACCTTGGTATGTTTGGAGCGACGTCATTCGATTTGACGCAAGCCAATAGCACGCTTGCCGATGGCAGTAAACATCAAGGGAAATCGTACCGTTTTCTATACTCAAAATCATTAGTGCAAACAGGTACGGCTTTTCAGATTATTGGTTATCGTTACTCGACGGAAGGATTTTATTCGTTGAGTGATACCACATATAAACAAATGTCGGGGACAGTTATCGATCCAGATACTCTTAATGAAAAAGACTATGTTTATAACTGGAATGATTTTTACAATTTGCGTTATAACAAAAGAGGAAAGTTTCAGGCAAATATATCGCAACCATTAGGTAAATATGGTTCTATGTATTTGGCGGCAAGTCAGCAAAGTTACTGGAATACGAATAATAAAGATACCTTATATCAGGTCGGCTATAATACGAGCGTGCATGGGATTTATTTAAATGTTGCTTATAATTATAGCAAATCACCGGGTTCTGATGCTGACAGAATCTTATCCGTCAATGTCTCATTGCCGATCAGCAATTGGCTATCACCAGCCGTTGATGGGCGTAATGCATCAAATTCTATGACTGCGACTTATGGTTACAGTCAGGATAATAGCGGCCATGTGAATCAGTATGCTGGAGTATCAGGCTCACTGCTGGAGCAACATAATCTTAACTATAACATTCAACAAAATTTCGCCAATCAGAATAATGGTGGGAATGGATCGGTAGGTTTAAACTACCGTGGTGCTTATGGTTCACTAAATTCAGGATACAGCTACGATAATAATGGTAACCAGCAATTTAACTATGGTTTAAGTGGTGCCCTGGTTGTTCATGAAAATGGTCTCACGCTAAGCCAGCCGTTAGGTGAAACAAATATACTGATAAAAGCACCTGGGGCAAACAATGTAAATGTGGAACGTGGAACGGGAGTGAAGACAGACTGGCGTGGCTATGCTGTCGTACCTTATGCCACGGAATACCGGCGTAATAATATCTCTTTAGACCCTATGTCTATGAGTATGCATACAGAATTAGATGCTACCAGCATGGAAGTGATACCCAGTAAAGGCGCTTTAGTTCGCGCTGAGTTTAATGCCCATGTCGGTATTCGTGGTTTATTTAATGTTCGCTATCGTAATAAACCTGTTCCATTTGGTGCGACAGCCAGTGTACCCACTGAGGGGACGGCTCAGATTACAGGAATAGTTGGCGACAGTGGTCAGGTTTATCTCTCCGGTTTGCCTTTACAAGGCATAATAAATATACAGTGGGGAGACGGTTCTTATCAGCAATGTCAGGCAAGCTATCAATTACCGAAAAGCGAGATAGATAATGCTATTAGCTATGCAAATCTGGAGTGCCGCTAATGAATATATTACAGAAATTTATTTTATTAATTTTTACTTCATTATTCATGGTGGTGGTTTCATGTAATGCACTTGCTAACGATACCGTCGTGGTCACATTTACAGGTCAGTTATTAGCAAAAACATGTGATATTACAACTGGAAGTAAAGACCAGCCAGTAAGCATGGGAACTTATGACGCCAATGATTTTTTAAATGTGGGAGATGTTTCTGGCAGTCATACATTTACGATAAATCTGGAAGGATGTCCAACGGCAACCAGTACTATTTATAGTTCAGGAGTCAGTGCTAATGTGCGGTTTAGCGGGGATACAGACACCATCAATACCACCTTATTACGCCTTACTTCCAGTGCAGATAGTGCAACTGGAGTGGGCGTCGAAATTTTAGATAACGATGATAAAGTTATTGCAATTAATGATGAGTCAGGTTTCAAAGAATTATTTTTAGATAATAATGGCGATGCCAGTTTAGACTTTAAACTCCGCTATAAGTCAACTCAGCAAAACGTACATGCGGGGCAGGCAAATGCACTGTTGTACTTTGATATAGACTATCAGTGAGGATAATATGACGCGCTATTGTAATTTAATTGCTTTGTTATTCTCTGTGATATCAATATCATCCATTGCTGATGATACAACGCATACAGGTGTTGTACGTATAGAAGGAATAATAACGGCAAAGACTTGCATTGTTGCCGATGAGTCTAAAAATTTCACGGTCAACATGCCAGATGTACCCAGTTATAGGGTTAGAAATTCAGGGGATGTCACTGAAAAAATTGACTTCTCTATAAAATTAACCCGCTGTGGCAGTGATGTCAGTAATGCCAATATCAAATTTGATGGAACATCAGTAAGTGAAGATACCACCCTGTATAAACTGGATGAGGGATCTGTTGAGGGGTTAGCGCTGGCTATTTTTGATAACAACAGACAAAGTATTAGTAATGGTATAATAAGCACCAGTTATGCTCTTACGCCATTGGTAGATAACACATTGCATTTCTTTGCGGCTTATAAAGCCATAAAAAATGATGTACAACCAGGAGATGCGAATGCATCAGTTTCCTTTATCGTCACTTATGATTAATGTGCTGATATTCTTTTTAATATGTTGCACAAATGCGCAAGCAGGGGTTGTCGTTGGCAGTACCCGTTTTGTTTACCCAGAAAAGCAGTCATCAATATCGGTCGAGCTTAAAAATACTGCCAGTAAAGATATGTTGGTTAAAATTTCCGTGACACCTGATGATGGACGTCAGTTAAAAGGGACAGTGGAATCCCAGCCTTTACTTCCAGATAAGATATTTATTGCGACGCCACCATTATTAGTACTTAAACAAGATAAACATACCAAAATAAGAATTAATCACGTGGGTGGCCAGTTACCTGCAGATCGTGAGAGTTTATTTATACTGAATATTGCAGCGTTACCTGCTCAGGAACCAAACTCACAGCTTAAGAACGAAAATCAACTCCAGGTAGCCGTACGCAATAGGATGAAAATATTTTATCGCCCGGAGACATTATCAGGTAATCCACTTGACGCTTATAAACAGTTACGTTGGTCGCGAAACAATGAAACTGTCACCATTTTTAACCCTACCCCCTGGTATGTGACACTCTATAATTTATCTATTGATGGTAAAAGCATAAATGGTGGCATGGTCGCACCATTTAGCCATCGTCAACAGAATTGGTGTTTGCGGCAAGGATATTGTGAGGTTAACTGGCAAACGTTGGATCTTTATAATAATGCCTTACCTGTATGTAACGTGAAATTAAATGTTTTGCAAAATAATGTTATGGGTGCAGTAGCGATACATGGATAACTGGAGAAGCAGAATGTTAACTTATTCCTGGGGAAATATAAAAGTAATTTGTATATTGTTTTTTCTTTTAATCAGTAGTTGCTATAACATCGTGTATGCAGAAGATATGGGACGGGATCGCGCTTTTTGTTATCCTGGAAAGCCTGGTAATAATACTACTCCTGCGACATTTTCTTATAATTTTGGTACTGTTACTGTCTCAGATGTTAATAATAATGCTCCCGGGAAAATATTACCAGTGCAGAACTGGAAAATAGGGACTTATAAAGCGTATTGCAATTCCCTGGATGATTACGAGGTTTATTTTACAGCCACATCTGGCATAGATCCATCAGGTGCGTCTGGTGATCATCAGGGAAGCGATATATTTATCCCCTTGACTCATGAGATATCGGTTTCAACACATATAAAACTCTATAAGAGAAATGAAACAATGACAGATAAGATAGTTCCTTTTGAAAACTATAGCACCAATTATCCAGCAGACAGAAGTAAACCATCGAGTTGGTCATCCGGAACAGAAGGCTATATAAAAATCAGACTTGATAAAAAAATAATATCCGACATCTCAATAAATAACGTGCTGCTGGTTTCTTTGTATGTCAGCCAGTTCCCAACGGAGCACGGACCAGTTCCTGTATTTAATGCTTATATTGGTAACTTAAATATTGAGGTTCCACAAGGTTGCACAATTAATGAGGGCACCAGTTTTACCGTTAATATGCCGGATGTCTGGGCCAGTGAGCTAAGTCGGGCTGGTGCTGGAGTGAAGCCAACGGGCGTTTCCCCGGTTGCAACCACTATTCCGATAAACTGTACAAATAAAGATATTGATGCCGTAATGACGCTGGTTTTTGATGGCAATATTTCATCAACGAGAGATGTTAATGGTCGGCAAAGCATTATTCAGGCGGAGGATAACCCAGACGTTGGCATTATGATTATGGATAGCCAACAGGAGTCCGTAGACTTGAATGAGCTGGCTGCGCATGTTGGCGTGCCATTTAAGTTAGTTGAAAACCGGGCTGCGTCAGCTCAGACGGCAGACGTGACTTTTCTGTCTCTCCCCGTCAGTACCACAGGGCGGCTACCTGCTGCGGGTCGTTATAACGCCCTGGCTATTTTGCGGGTGGAATATCAGTAATGTGTGTGAGTACAGAATCGGATTAGCCCGCTTTTAGCCATCGGTGCAAAATAAAGCGCAGTAACAGCAAGGATGAATAATATGCAAAACGGAAAATGGATTTTGACCTCGCTGGTAATGACTTTTTTCGGCATCCCCATACTGACGCAATTTTTGGCAGCGGTTGTTGCCATGCTGGGGGTCGGACTTACCGCCATTCTTGAGGTTTGCAATTTACTCTTCACGCCAACAATTTACCTTCTGCTTAACATTTTTATGTTGGCGCTGGGCGCGATAATGCTATTTTTCTCGGGGCGAGTATGGGCGGGCGATAGCGCTCCAGAAAAAAGAGAAATAGCCGCCTGGCGACAATGCTTTTTTCTGTTACCGGCACTATTAATCCTGGTTGGCTGGATAATCACGCTACATCTGGCAGATTATCAATTTCGCCAGATGGGAGCAGATTGGTTGGCAAACCTTATGCTTCCCTGGCTGGGCGTTTTGTTAGTCTCATTAGTTGGTGGTGAGTTCTGGTGGATAGTCATAATTCCCGTTGGGGCGCATATCAGTTTTTCGCTGGGATACGCCTGGCCAACCAGACATTCTTTAACCGGCACATCCGGGCTACGTTGCCGTAATTCTCTCCTGTTTATCCTTCTCATGCTTGGTTTTGTCGCTGGTTATCAGGCTTATTTATATAAACAGCTCAATCCCGGCGTTGGTGTACGCGAAAATATTGATACCTGGGCCTGGCGACCCGATAAACTCAATAATCAACTTACAGCGCTGCGTGGTAAACCACAAATCCAGTTTACGCAAAACTGGCCGCGACTCGATGGCGCTACGGCAGCGTACCCAATTTATGCCTCTGCATTTTATGCGTTAAGCGTAATACAGGAAGATTTACACACCCGGGAATATTTGGCGAACTCTCGCACGCCGGAGGCGTATAACAAAATCGTTAAGGGAGACGCTGATATTATTTTTGTGGCTCAACCTTCCGGTGGGCAGAAAAAACGTGCAGAGGAATCAGGTGTTACTTTGATGCACACACCTTTTGCTCGCGAAGCATTTGTTTTCATCGTCAATGCGGATAACCCGGTTAATTCCCTGACTGAACAACAAGTGCGTGACATCTTCAGTGGCGCAATTACCAACTGGCGCACGGTTGGCGGTAATGATCAGGAGATCCAGACCTGGCAACGTCCGGAAGACTCGGGTAGTCAGACGGTGATGCAATCACAGGTCATGAAAAATATCCGCATGATCTCTCCGCAGGAAACAGAAGTAGCAAGTGTGATGGAAGGAATGATTAAAGTCGTTGCCGAATACCGTAATACAAACAACGCAATTGGTTACACCTTCCGCTATTACGCCACGCAAATGAATGCTGATAAGAATATAAAATTATTAGCGATTAACGGCATTGCGCCGACTGCGGAAAACATTCGCAACGGCAAATATCCGTACATCGTCGATGCGTTCATGGTGACGCGGGAAAATACAACGTTAGAAACACAAAAACTGGTGGAGTGGTTTTTAACGCCACAAGGGCAGAGCCTGGTAGAAGATGTGGGATATGTGCCGATGTATAAAACGTTATCAGATATTAAATAATAAAGTAAACAGGGGGCAGATATGGATATGAAGATTTTATTACCTATCAGCAGTTGCTTACTCTTTCTTCCTGAGAGTAATGCTGCACACCAGAGTATTTCACCGCCTTTCCTGCATTACACATTAGTTTGTGAAAGAGAGCAAATTAACCCCGGAATTAATTTGTCTGAGTATTATTCAGAAAATGAATTTGACTTGTACCAATATTATGCTTTTCGTTGCCCGGATATAGAGAATCAAGTCAGAGGACCATCAGTTTCTGCTTTATTGAGAGTGAGCGCGAAAAGTCCGTTTGAGGACAGGTTAAATATTTCAACATCATATGCAGTTTACCCTGATTATAATATCGATAAATTAATTTACTGGAGTGATGATGGCAACAGGGAGAAATCAACGCTAAACGACTCTGTTAATGTTACTCAATAAAATATGAAACAAAAAATAGAAAAAGCTTTAACGGTTTTGCTTATGATTTACGCCGGATCCGCAGTTGCCGAAGGCAAAGTGAACGATTTATGCCACATAGGTAATCGTGTAGATAAACTAGAGATTATAAATTATCCGCAGGGATGCACTTCGCCAGTTTCAATTGATGAGGGACGGCTGAATGAAATTTATAAATACAAGGTTGAAATCACTGAGCTTGATGATAAAGAAAGTAAAAAAATTGTTGAGCTATTACAGATGGATTATGCTGAACAAGAGGAAAATGTTACTAATCTGAGGTGGCGCGTGAATATCACTTCATATCAAAATAAAAAATGTGATATCTATTTTGATGGTTTTGGTTTATGTGGAAAAATTAACGGTGAGAATGTCTGCTTCAGGCATAATGAAATGATACGATGGATAGAGTCCCATATTTCTGTGTTTCTACATAGCGTTAATGAATGAGCGTTATGAAATAATGAATTTATCAACAAACTCCTGACATTCTCAATAGCCTTGCACAGTTTTTTATTATTTATTGCACGGATTTTGAATAGATATCATCTGTAGGATAGGTTTATCCTGACAGCTTAAACTGTCAGTTAATAATAAAGGACAACCAAATGGAATTAGTTGATACGTTATTTGCAAGTCTTGCCGGTACTGATCCCTTCACAGGCGTTGATATTACGATTGCCAACTGCAAATCGGCATACTGGGATGAAGGCATTGTTCAGCAGCTCATTAACCAGGCTCTGGATGGTTGATGAGTGTTTATGTGCAATGAATGACGCATCATCCGAATCCTCAGGACAATAAAGATGAATAAAATCAGGCTTTATATTCCACCGCTAATTTTCGGCTTTGTTATTGTGCCGTTGTTGGTGTGGCCGACGGTGGTTGCTCTGGCTGCTTGTATTATCACGCTGAGTTTTCTGGGGGAAATACTGTTCTCTATCCCGCTTATGATCAGGCGTATTTCACTTCTGGAATTACAACTATGGTTATCGGCTGAATATGCGCTTTTCTTCTGTGTAATGGTGGGCGTTGGTTGGCAATTTGCGCGCAGAACGCCACCCGAATTGAAAAGCAGACTGCATTGTTGGCTGGTATTTGCACCAGTTTATTTCTGGTTACTCCTGTGGAATATCATTTTTTATGTCGCGCCAGCGCAAATTGCTTTGCTGGAAAATATGCGCAGTTTCTTTGTGACAGTTGTCTGGCTCCCACTGAATTTTTCGCCATTTTGGTCCCAACCGTGGACTGACTTTGTCGGTCCGATAAGTGCACAGCTTGGTTTTGCGTTGGGATATTACTGCCAGTGGCGTAGCAAAAATAGAAGCCAGATACGGAAGTGGAGTGAGTGGGGAACGTGCCTGAGTTTTGTTACGTTGGGTATGATGGTGTGGGCTTTGTCGTAATTCCCTGAATCCAAAAGTTTGTCAGATTGTTGACAAAGTGCGCTTTGTTCATGCCGGATGCGGCGTGAACGCCTTATTCGGCCTACAAAATCATGCAAATTCAATATATTGCATGAACCAAGTAGGCCTGATAAGCGTAGCGCATCAGGCCGCTTTTGCGTTTGTCATCAGTCTCAGGTCAGATTGAAATCTGACCTGGCCTGCTTACGTTAAATCATGACGCTAGCGATAACCTCTGCTGCGTATACTCCACCAACCACTGACTCATGCGAGATTGTTGTTCTGCATTCAGCCACATGCCTTGTTTCGTGCGACGCCACAGAGCGTCATCGGCGCGGCGGACCCATTCGTGGTCAACCAGATATTTAAGCTCCGCTTCGTAAAACTCATGACCGAAATCTTCCCCGAGATCGTTTATCGTCTCCGCATTGCCGAGCAGCAGTTCGCTGTTGCTGCCGTAAGTACGTGCGTAATGACGTGCCAGCGATTCGGTCAGGAACGGATAGCGGCGGCGCAGGCGGGCTGCGTAGTCGTCGCGGTCGCCTTCGATGGCTCCACCAGGTAATACGCTCTCTTTCGTCCACGCCGGGCCAATACCCTGATAATACGGCGTCAGTTTTTCCAGCGCGTGTTCCGCCAGTTTACGATAGGTCGTCAGCTTGCCGCCAAATACCGACAGCAGCGGTGCTTTGCCGTTTTCATCATGGATATCGAGCGTGTAATCACGAGTGATTGCCTGCGGTGAGTCGGATTCATCATCACACAGCGGACGCACGCCGGAGTAAGTCCAGACGATATCGTCACGGCTTAACTGTTTTTTAAAGTGCGCGTTATACACTTTCAGCAGGTAATTTATTTCGCTCTCTTCAATCTTCACTGCTTTCGGATCGCCTTTGTATTCCACATCGGTGGTACCGATGATGGAAAACTCATCCATCCACGGGATCACGAACACAATACGTTTATCTTCGTTTTGCAGAATGTACGCTTGTTTCTGGGTATGCACACGCGGCACCACAATATGGCTGCCTTTGATCAGGCGAATGCCATAAGGTGAAGGCAGATGCATTCCTTCGTCGAAGAACTGTTTCACCCACGGACCGGTGGCGTTAACCAGGCCGCGAGCCTGCCATGTATATTTTTTGCCGGTATCGATATCTTCCGCTTCCACAATCCACAAACCGTTTTCGCGGCGGGCAGACGTGGCACGAGTACGGGTAAGCACTTCACCGCCTTTACGCACGACCATCTGGGCGTTGGCTAATACCAGACGGGCGTCGTCGACCCAACAGTCGGAATATTCGAATCCGCGCGTAATTTCCGGTTTTAATACTGAATTTGCGCCAAAACGCAAACCGGTTGATCCCGGCAGGCTGGTTCGTTTACCCAAATGATCGTACATAAACAGACCAATGCGAATCATCCACGCGGGACGCAGATGCGGGCGATGCGGCAGGCGAAAACGCATTGGGAAAGCGATATGCGGGGCCATTTTCAGCAACACTTCACGTTCTGCCAGCGCCTCGCTGACCAGACGGAATTCATAGTGTTCAAGGTAACGCAGGCCACCGTGAATGAGTTTTGAACTGGCGGAAGATGTCGCACAAGCGAGATCCTGCGCTTCCAGCATTAGCACGGATAAACCGCGTCCAGCGGCGTCTGCCGCGATACCAGCACCATTGATGCCGCCACCTATCACAATCAGATCTTTGGTTTCCATGCTGCCCTCATTCACTTTCGTTAAAGCTCATAAATGTTCGTTATCGAACATAATAGCAAACAAACGCGCTTTGAGTAACATTGAAAAAACATTTTAGAGTGATATGCATAACATTATGGCGTTTATCTGCCGCTCCGACGTAAACTGTGCGATAAATTTGCCCACTTGTTTGTAAAGAAAGAGAGACGCATGGATCAGTTCGAATGTATTAACGTTGCCGACGCGCACCAGAAGTTGCAGGAAAAAGAGGCGGTGCTGGTCGATATTCGCGATCCACAAAGTTTCGCAATGGGGCATGCGGCGCAGGCTTTCCATCTAACCAATGACACGCTGGGTGCGTTCATGCGCGAAAATGACTTCGATACCCCGGTAATGGTGATGTGTTACCACGGTAATAGCAGCAAAGGCGCGGCGCAGTATCTGCTGCAACAGGGTTATGATGTGGTTTACAGTATCGATGGTGGCTTTGAAGCCTGGCAGCGTCAGTTTCCCGCAGAGGTGGCTTACGGCGCGTAACGCTTTATACTGTCCCCTTTTGTGTGGAATAAGCGACAGCAACGATGTTGATGATTACCTCTTTTGCTAACCCCCGCGTGGCGCAGGCATTTGTTGATTACATGGCGACACAGGGCGTTATCCTCACGATTCAACAACATAACCAAAGCGATGTCTGGCTGGCGGATGAATCCCAGGCCGAACGCGTGCGGGCAGAGCTGGCGCGTTTTCTCGAAAACCCGGCAGATCCGCGTTATCTCGCCGCCAGTTGGCAGTCAGGTCATACCGGTAGTGGCCTGCACTATCGCCGTTTTCCTTTCTTTGCCACTTTGCGTGAACGTGCAGGCCCGGTCACCTGGGTAGTGATGATTGCCTGCGTGCTGGTGTTTATCGCCATGCAAATTCTTGGCGATCAGGAAGTGATGTTATGGCTGGCCTGGCCATTCGATCCGACGCTGAAATTTGAGTTCTGGCGCTACTTCACGCATGCGTTAATGCACTTCTCGCTGATGCATATCCTCTTTAACCTGCTCTGGTGGTGGTATCTCGGTGGCGCAGTGGAAAAACGCCTCGGTAGCGGTAAGCTGATAGTCATTACTCTCATCAGCGCCCTGCTAAGCGGCTATGTGCAGCAAAAGTTCAGTGGGCCGTGGTTTGGCGGGCTTTCCGGCGTGGTTTATGCACTGATGGGCTACGTCTGGCTACGCGGCGAGCGCGATCCGCAAAGCGGTATTTACCTGCAACGTGGGTTAATCATCTTTGCGCTGATCTGGATTGTTGCCGGATGGTTTGATTTGTTTGGGATGTCGATGGCGAATGGAGCACACATCGCCGGGTTAGCCGTGGGTTTAGCGATGGCTTTTGTTGATTCGCTCAATGCGCGAAAACGAAAATAATTCCAGGGATTTATAAATGAAACAAACACAACGACACAACGGTATTATCGAACTGGTTAAGCAGCAGGGCTATGTCAGCACCGAAGAGCTGGTAGAGCATTTTTCCGTCAGCCCGCAGACTATTCGCCGTGACCTCAATGAACTGGCGGAACAGAACCTGATCCTGCGCCATCATGGCGGCGCGGCGCTGCCTTCCAGTTCGGTTAACACGCCGTGGCACGATCGCAAAGCTACCCAGACCGAAGAAAAAGAGCGTATCGCCCGTAAAGTGGCCGAGCAGATCCCCAACGGTTCGACGCTGTTTATTGATATCGGCACCACGCCGGAAGCGGTGGCGCACGCGCTGCTCAATCACAGCAATTTGCGCATTGTCACCAACAATCTCAATGTCGCTAATACGCTGATGGTGAAAGAAGATTTCCGCATTATTCTCGCCGGTGGTGAATTGCGTAGCCGCGATGGCGGGATCATTGGCGAAGCGACGCTGGATTTTATCTCTCAGTTCCGCCTCGATTTCGGCATTCTTGGGATCAGCGGCATTGACAGCGACGGCTCGTTACTGGAGTTCGATTACCATGAAGTTCGCACCAAACGCGCCATTATTGAGAACTCGCGCCACGTTATGCTGGTTGTCGATCACTCAAAATTTGGCCGTAATGCGATGGTAAACATGGGCAGCATCAGCATGGTCGATGCCGTTTACACCGACACCATGCCGCCTGCGGGGGTGATGCAGGTGCTGACGGACCATCATATTCAACTGGAACTGTGCTGAGTCAGTACCGATTCCCACGTCAGACCAAAACGCGCCAGGTATTTGCGTAGCCGATCCGCGTCATTAACGCTGGCTCTGCCCTGGCGCGAAACGTCAAAAAGTTCACGTCCGGCGGCGGAAAGCGATTTTGCCTGGCGACAAATGGCAATCACGTTTTCCAGTTGCATTCGGTCGAAGAGATCGATGTTCTCCACCTCTGCGCCCAGCAACGTCGTAAGTGCCGAAGGGCGACTCTCCTGCCAGTTATAGCGCAGACGGCGAATCTCATCTTCCACAGCTTCCAGAGTGATGCGTCCGCTATTGGCAAACGTCGCCATACGCGTAACACTGGCAGAAAGTTCGCGAAAATTACCGCGCCATGTTGCCTGGGGGGATGTCGCAAAAGCCAGCCATGCGCGCCGCGCTTCGGTGTTAAAACGCACGCTATCGCCGGTGAGTGAGGCGTGGCGCTCCACTTCATAATCCAGGTTAGGCTCAATATCCTCCTGACGCTGGCGTAGTCCTGGCAGAGTGAAGGTCCAGAGATTTATCCGCGCATACAGGTCTTCACGAAATCTCCCTTCAGCGACCAACTGGCGCAAATCGCGCACCGTTCCGGCGATAAGCTGAAAATCGCTACTCACCTGGCGATCGCTGCCAAACGGATAAAAAGTTTTCTCTTCAATGGCTTTCAGCAACATGGCTTGTTCATCTGCGCCCAGTTCGCCAATTTCATCAAGAAACAACATGCCGCCGTTGGCGCTGCGTAATAACCCTTCCCGCGCGTCTCTCGCGCCGGTGAACGCACCTTTCACATGACCAAACAGCGCCGACATGGCGGTATCACCGCGCAGCGTGGCGCAGTTCACTTCAACAAACGCGCCGCTAAACTGATGCCGTGCCTGTTTTAATTCGAAGATGCGTCGTGCCAGAAACGACTTGCCCGCGCCGGTCGGGCCATTAAGCAGGATTGGCGCGCGGGATTTAATCGCTACTTTTTCGATCTGTTCAATCATGCGGTTGAAGTGTGGGTTACGCGTGGCGATGCCCGACTTAAGAAAATCGAGCGTTTGCTGGCGTTCTTCGGCAAAGCGGCTGGCGATAGCGTTATAACGGCTTAAATCGAGATCGATAATCGTCACTGCGCCTGCGCTATCCGGTTGTTCTTTCTTGCGCGGCGGGGAAGTTTGCGCCAGTCGGGCGGGCAGGTAACGCGCTTCTGCCAGCAAAAACCAGCAAATTTGCGCTACGTGGGTGCCAGTGGTGATGTGAATTAAATAGTCTTCTTTATCAGGTTGAAAAGCGTAACCACGGGCGAAATCATGCAGGCAGGCGTAGACCTCTTCGAAATCCCACGGATTATGGAGTTCCACTTCTACACCTACAACCTGCGTTTCTGGTGAAATGCTGGCGATATCGCGTTTAAGCGTTTCAAACAGCGAGCGTGAGCGGGCGTCGTGTAATAATTCCAGTCGATCAATCACCAATGATTCTTGCTGGCATAAACAGAGTGTCGGCCGCCATTTCGACCAGCGTTGGCTACCGCGCCCGGCATAATCCAGTACGGTTCCGACAAAACCAAAAGCCACTGTTTTACGCATCTTAGATATCCTTATAAAAGACGATATTTCATTATCGGTTAAGTGGCTTTATAGAAAATCTCCGTATACGGACTTTGTACTTTTAATTAAATAAAAACAATTAATTATAGATTTAATCTGCTGATTTAATTTTCTGGCACGACGGTTGCAATTATCAGGACAGCAAACAACGAAACGAGAAAAAGAAAATGAATTACGAATTACTGACCACTGAAAATGCCCCGGTAAAAATGTGGACCAAAGGCGTGCCGGTAGAAGACGATGCGCGCCAGCAACTGATAAATACGGCGAAGATGCCGTTTATTTTCAAGCATATTGCGGTGATGCCCGATGTGCACCTGGGGAAAGGTTCCACCATTGGTAGCGTGATCCCGACCAAAGGGGCGATTATTCCGGCGGCGGTGGGCGTGGATATCGGCTGTGGAATGAACGCACTGCGTACCGCGTTAACGGCGGCAGACTTGCCTGAAAACCTGGCGGAGCTGCGTCAGGCAATTGAAACTGCCGTGCCACACGGGCGTACTACCGGGCGTTGTAAACGTGATAAAGGCGCATGGGAAAATCCGCCTGTCAACGTCGATGCTAAATGGGCCGAGTTGGAAGCCGGTTATCAGTGGTTAACGCAAAAATACTCGCGTTTCCTGAATACCAATAACTATAAACACCTGGGAACGCTGGGAACGGGTAACCACTTTATTGAAATCTGCCTTGATGAGGCGGATCGGGTGTGGATTATGCTGCACTCCGGTTCACGCGGAATTGGTAACGCCATCGGAACTTACTTTATCGACCTGGCGCAAAAAGAGATGCAGGAACAGCTTGAAACGTTGCCGTCACGTGATCTCGCGTACTTCCTTGAAGGAACGGAATATTTTGACGATTACCTGAAAGCAGTAGCCTGGGCGCAGCTTTTTGCCAGCCTCAACCGTGATGCGATGATGGAAAACGTGGTATCGGCGTTGCAGAGCATTACGCATAAAACGGTGAGACAGCCGCAAACGCTGGCAATGGAAGAGATCAACTGCCACCACAACTATGTGCAAAAAGAGCTGCACTTTGGCGAAGAGATCTATGTGACGCGGAAAGGCGCGGTGTCTGCGCGTGCCGGGCAGTACGGAATTATTCCTGGGTCGATGGGGGCGAAAAGCTTTATCGTGCGTGGGCTGGGAAATGAAGAGTCTTTCTGCTCATGCAGCCACGGTGCAGGTCGCGTGATGAGCCGTACCAAAGCGAAAAAACTGTTTAGTGTGGAAGATCAGATCCGTGCTACAGCGCATGTGGAATGCCGTAAAGATGCCGAGGTGATCGACGAAATCCCGATGGCGTATAAGGACATTGATGCAGTAATGGCAGCACAAAGCGATCTGGTGGAAGTCGTCTACACCCTGCGTCAGGTGGTGTGCGTAAAAGGATAAATGATGAAAAGGATGATTGCGCTGGATGGTGCACAGGGCGAAGGCGGCGGGCAGATCCTGCGCTCGGCGTTAAGTCTGTCGATGATAACCGGTAAGCCGTTTACCATCACAGGCATTCGTGCCGGACGGGCGAAACCGGGGCTGTTGCGCCAGCATCTGACCGCGGTAAAGGCGGCGACGGAAATTTGCGGAGCTATAGTAGACGGCGCGGAACTGGGTTCGCAGCGCCTGGTCTTCCGGCCCGGTAATGTGCGTGGCGGCGATTATCGCTTTGCTATCGGCAGTGCCGGAAGCTGCATGTTGGTGCTGCAAACGGTGTTGCCTGCGCTGTGGTTTGCCGATGGACCTTCTCGCGTAGAAGTCAGCGGTGGCACCGAAAACCCGTCGGCGCCGCCCGCGGGTTTTATCTGCCGCGTGCTGGAACCTCTGCTGGCACAAATGGGGATTCATCAGCAAACCACGCTGTTACGCCACGGTTTTTACCCTGCCGGAGGCGGTGTGGTGGTAGCGGAAGTCACGCCCGTGGCATCACTAAACGCGTTACAACTGGGCGAGCGGGGCACCGTTATGCGATTACGCGGCGAAGTATTATTAGCTGGTGTGCCGCGGCATGTCGGAGAACGTGAACTCGTTGCGCTGGCAGCCAGTTTTTCGCTGTATGAGCAGAATATCCATCTCTTGCCGCGTGAGCAGGGACCGGGAAATACCGTCTCGCTAGAAGTGGAAAGCGAAAATATTACCGAACGCTTTTTTGCCGTCGGTGAAAAGCGCGTCAGTGCCGAAGTGGTAGCAGCGCAGTTGGTTAAAGAAGTGAAACGTTACCTGGCAAGTCCGGCGGCAGTAGGTGAATATCTCGCAGATCAACTGGTGTTGCCCATGGCGTTGGCGGGTGCGGGGGCGTTTACGGTCGCGCATCCCTCATGCCATCTGCTGACCAATATCGCGGTGGTGGAACGGTTCTTACCTGTGCGGTTTACTCTGACTGAAACAGACGATGTAACGCGAGTTAGCGTTGAATAATGCAGGGATGTAAGTCGGAGCAGGAATGTTATCTGACCAAACTTACACCCCATATCCCATCATCTTCAGCAGTTTCTGTGCGTGCTGTACCGCAGCCTGACGGTGGGCAACGCCGAGTTTCTGATACAGATTGCGGATATGCGTTTTGATGGTGGTCGCTGCCACTTCCAGTTCGCCCGCAATTTGTTCATTGCTGTAACCGGAGTAAATCAGCCCCAGCACCTGCCATTCGCGTTGGGTCAGCGGGCTGGTACGGATAAGTTCCGGCACTTCCGGGTGATTTAGCAGACGTTCGACAAAGGTCTCGTCAAAGTGAGCGAACTTATGCCGGTGATGTTGGTTTATTTCCCGCAAAATACGCTGCGCGCGGTGCTGTTCCAGTTCCGGCAGCGTATTGAGCTGAATCAGTTGGCGTAACTGCTGCGCCATGGCTTCGCCTTCGATGACAAAGTGACTGATAAATCCTGTGCGATTCGCCAGTTTTAATGCGTCCAGCAATACGCGCTGGGCGTCACTTTTCCGCCCTGCCTGCCAGTACAACTGATTGAGTAAAAGCAGGTTGCGGTTCAGATCGCTCATCAACCGCAGACTGCGGGCGTTTTCGTTGAGTTCCTCGAGGACAATTTCCGCAGGTTCAAACTCGCCCAGCAAGATTTGTGCACGGGCAATGTTGCGCCATTGACCTTGCAGGAAGTGGTTATTGGCAAACTCCGGCTTCGCAGTATGGCGCAACCAGTTTGCTGCGGCGGCTTTATCGCCGGTCATCTGCCAGTAAATAACGCGAACTTTGTTGGCGTTAGAGATCCAGTCGCTGTGATATTTGCCATTCCCCAGCAGGTTTTCCAGGCGGTTAAGTTGGCTACGGGCGTTATCCAGATCGCCACGAGCCAGCGAACATTGAATTAACATTGCCAGACACTGGAGCTGTTGCTGTGGCTGATAAGACGATAAGACTTCAATCCCACTACGCGCCGAGGCTTCGGCTTCATCCAGCCGTGCCCATGCCCATAACAGTTGCGCGCGGATACGTACTAAAAATTCATGCATCGGCAACTGTTCCAGATGCTGTTCGTTAATCAACTGGAACGCTTTTTCCTGCGTTTCCCACGCAGTTTGCAGGAATCCTTGAGCAAACAGAATTTCGCTTTGCTGAATCAGACTCCACAAGGCGTAGTGCCAGACATCGTGCTGACGCGCCATCTGCTCAGTTTGTTGCATTAATGCCAGCGAGCGGGTCAGCTCACCTTTACAGTGCAACACTTCGCCAAGCACAGAGGTCGCAACAATGCGGCTATAGAACCAACCCGGAGGCAGATCTTCCAGAGCCAGTTTTGCCAGTCGTTCGGCTTCTTCCGGATTACCGTCGTTAATGGCTACCTGGGCGCGCAGGGCGTTGAACTCTGCATGCATGGTGCCTTCTCTGATGTCCTGGAGCTCGTGTTCGGCTCGCGCCAGCAGGGTGTTCACTTCGCCGTAGCGATGTTGGCTTTGCATCAACCAGGCCTGCAATAACACCAACTGTGGATTTTCCAGCAGACTGTCCCACGGCAGGGCTTTGAGTGACTCTTCCAGCAGCGACAGTTCACTATGGTTGAACAGGCTCCAGGCGTGATTAAGCAAAATATCGCGCAACATCAAAGCATCGCCTGCCGCCAGCGTATGATGAATAGCTTCGCTGGGAAAGCCTTGTGCCATCCAGCTTTCTGCGGCGGCACGGTGGATTTCTGGCAGCTCCGCCGCCAGCTCCCACTGGCAGCGTTGGCGCAGGAAGTTACCAAACAGCGGGTGATAGCAGAACCATTCGCCAGTATCATCCATCCGTTGCAAAAACAGCCCCTGGCGCTCAATTTCTTCAAGACGCATTTGCCCGTTTTCTTCGCCGGTCACGCGGGTGATTAGCGCATCATTCATTGAGCGCAAAATGGCGCTTTTTAGCAGGAAATGGCGTGTCGCCAGATCAACGTTATCTAGCACTTCATCGACCAGATAATCAGAAAGATGGCTGGCATTGATGCCCGCCAGACGGCGCGCTGATTTATGGGCCGAGTGGGTATTTTGCCGCGCAGAGAGCGCGATTAGCTGCAACGCCGTCGCCCAACCGGACACATCATCGCAAATCCGACCGCTTTCGGTCGCTTCAATCGGTGATGACAGACGACAATCAAAAAACTGCTTGGCTTCCTGATGGGTAAACGCCAGTTGCTGGCTGCCAATTTCTAATAGTTGTTCACGTACGCGCAGATTGGCAATGCCCAATTGCGGAAGATTGCGTGACAGCACTACCAGGGTGAGATTTTCTGGTTGATGGCGAATGAAGAAGCGCATGGATTCGTGGATAACCGGATTGGTGATCAGATGGTAATCGTCAATCACCAGGAAAAGTGGGCTATGCCATTCCGCCAGCTCAATGAAAAGCTGGGCAAACAGTGACGTCAGGCTGGCATACTGCCGTTTTTGCGTCATTGTTTCACTGATGACGCAGTGCCCGCTGGTTGCCTGTTGCACGGCGGCAATCAGATAGCTGGCGAAACGTTCTTGCTGGTTATCGCCGTCATCAAGCGAGTACCAGCCCAAATCGTTTTTTCCTGCCGCCCATTGGGATATGAGTGTTGTCTTTCCGTAACCCGCAGGACTTGTGATCAGCACCAGCCTGAAGTTGTTCGCGCCGGAAAGTTTAGCCAGCAGGCGCTCACGAACCACAGTATGGTCGAGTCGAACCGGACGACTTAATTTTGACGGAATCAGCATAGTTAATCACTTCACTGTGGAAATTGAGGAAATATTATTTTTTTTGCGCTTCGTAATTAATAGTTATAAGTTCGGCCAGAAACCTGTGCAATGCAAGCGATGACAATTTTTTATGTGTCTGAATTTGCACTCTGTCACAATTCCAAACGTTTATTAATGCCTCATCTTAAAACAACGCAAATGCAGTGTGGATATTGGATCCTAGGGTGTTTTCCCTTAATCCAAAAGGTTCATTAAAGCAATGAAACCTCCTTAATTCCTGATGAAAGGTCTCTCTGGAAAGATGATCTTAATAAATCTATTAAGAATGAGATGCCCTTTGATGGATATTTCATTGTTGAAACTATTTCGCCGCTTTACTTAATTTATAGAGTTACTTTCCGCTTTTTGATAATACGCAACGGCCATTTCTGACTGTTAATAACAGGTTTTCTGCGCTCTCTGGCACTGAGCTGATACTTTTGCAGTTGATTGCACTACCTTTAAGTGGGCGCGATCACATTTTCTTGCTCATCCCCGTCACTCCTCCCCGCCTAATCCCCCGTAGGATGAGGAAGGTCAACATGGAGCCTGGCAAACTAACGATAACGTTGTGTTTAATATCTAAGAAAACTGGAACTCCTATGTCACAACCCATTTTTAATGAAAAGCAATTTCAGGAAGCCCTGTCACGCCAGTGGCAGCGTTATGGTTTAACTTCAGCGGCTGAGATGACCCCTCACCAATGGTGGCTGGCTGTGAGTGAAGCGTTGGCGGAAATGCTGCGGGCCCAGCCTTTTGCCAAACCGGCGGCGAATCAGCGTCATGTTAACTACATCTCAATGGAGTTTTTGATTGGTCGTCTGACAGGCAACAATCTGTTAAACCTCGGCTGGTATCAGGCTGTTCAGGATTCATTGAAGTCTTATGACATCAACCTGACAGACCTGCTGGAAGAAGAGATCGACCCGGCGTTGGGGAACGGTGGCCTGGGGCGTCTGGCTGCGTGTTTCCTCGACTCAATGGCAACCGTTGGGCAGTCAGCTACTGGCTATGGTCTTAACTACCAGTATGGTCTGTTCCGTCAGTCCTTTGTCGGTGGCAAACAGTCTGAAGCGCCAGACGACTGGCATCGTGGCAACTATCCGTGGTTTAGCCATAACGAAGCGCTGGATGTGCAGGTGGGCATTGGCGGCAAAGTGACGAAAGATGGACGCTGGGAACCGGAATTTACCATTACCGGGCAAGCGTGGGATCTTCCGGTGTTGGGCTACCGTAACGGCGTAGCACAGCCGCTACGTTTGTGGCAGGCGACTCATGCTCATCCGTTCAATCTTACCAAATTTAATGACGGTGATTTCCTGCGTGCTGAACAACAGGGCATCAACGCGGAAAAACTGACTAAAGTTCTCTATCCAAACGACAACCATACCGCCGGTAAAAAATTGCGCCTGATGCAGCAATACTTCCAGTGCGCCTGTTCGATTGCTGACATTCTTCGTCGCCATCATCTGGCGGGGCGTAAACTGCACGAGCTGGCGGATTACGAAGTCATTCAACTTAACGACACACACCCGACTATTGCCATTCCTGAACTGCTGCGTGTGCTGATAGATGAGCACCAAATGAGCTGGGATGACGCCTGGGCAATCACCAGTAAAACCTTCGCTTATACCAACCATACCCTGATGCCAGAAGCACTGGAGTGCTGGGATGAGAAGCTGATTAAAGCGCTGTTGCCACGCCATATGCAGGTAATCAACGAAATCAATAACCGCTTTAAGAAGCTGGTGGAACAAACCTGGCCGGGCGACAAGGCGGTATGGGCGAAACTGGCGGTGGTACATGACAAACAAGTTCGTATGGCCAATATGTGTGTGGTTAGCGGCTTTGCGGTGAATGGCGTGGCGGCGCTGCACTCGGATCTGGTGGTGAAAGATTTGTTCCCGGAATACCACCAGTTGTGGCCGAACAAATTCCATAACGTCACTAATGGTATTACTCCGCGTCGCTGGATCAAACAGTGCAACCCGGCACTGGCGGCGCTGCTGGATAAATCGCTGAAAAAAGAGTGGGCTAACGATCTCGATCAGTTGATTAATCTGGAAAAATTCGCTGATGACGCGAAATTCCGCCAGCAATATCGCGAAATCAAACAGGCGAATAAAGTTCGTCTGGCAGAGTTTGTAAAAGCGCGTACTGGTATTGAAATCAACCCGCAGGCAATTTTCGACGTCCAAATTAAACGTCTGCACGAGTACAAACGGCAACACCTGAATCTGCTGCATATTCTGGCGTTGTACAAAGAGATTCGCGAAAACCCGCAAGCTGACCGCGTACCGCGTGTGTTCCTGTTCGGGGCGAAAGCCGCGCCGGGCTACTATCTGGCGAAGAACATTATTTTTGCGATCAATAAAGTGGCTGAAGTGATCAACAACGATCCAAAAGTGGGTGACAAGCTGAAAGTGGTGTTCCTGCCGGATTACTGTGTCTCGGCGGCGGAAATGCTGATCCCGGCGGCGGATATCTCTGAGCAGATCTCGACTGCTGGGAAAGAGGCTTCTGGCACGGGCAATATGAAACTGGCTCTTAATGGTGCGCTCACTGTCGGTACGCTGGATGGCGCAAATGTCGAAATTGCTGAAAAAGTCGGTGAAGAAAATATCTTTATCTTCGGTCATACCGTGGAGCAGGTTAAGGCATTGAAAGCGAAGGGCTACGATCCGCTCAAATGGCGTAAGAAAGACAAGCAGCTCGATGCAGTATTGAAAGAGCTGGAAAGCGGTAAATACAGCGACGGCGATAAACATGCGTTTGACCAGATGCTGCACAGTATCGGTAAGCAGGGCGGCGATCCATATCTGGTGATGGCGGATTTCGCAGCCTATGTAGAGGCACAAAAGCAGGTGGATGTGCTGTACCGCGACCAGGAAGCCTGGACACGCGCGGCGATCCTCAATACCGCCCGCTGCGGTATGTTTAGCTCGGATCGCTCTATTCGCGATTATCAGGCTCGTATCTGGCAGGCAAAACGCTAAGGAAGCTCGATGGAAAGCAAACGTCTGGATAATGCCGCGCTGGCGGCGGGGATCAGCCCCAATTACATCAATGCCCACGGTAAACCGCAGTCGATTGGCGCCGAAACCAAACGGCGTTTGCTTGACGCGATGCATCGGAGTACCGCCACGAAAGTGGCGGTAACGCCAGTACCCAACGTCATGGTGTATACCTTCGGTAAAAAAATGCCAATGGCGGTGGAGGGCAGCGGCGAATTTAGCTGGCTGCTGACTACCGAAGAAGGAACACAGTACAAAGGCAACGTGAGTGGTGGCAAAGCCTTCAATCTTCCGGCGAAGCTGCCGGAAGGTTATCACACGCTGACGCTTACCCAGGACGAACAGCGCGCCCATTGTCGGGTGATTGTCGCACCGAAACGCTGCTACGAACCGCAGGCATTGTTGAATAAACAAAAACTGTGGGGCGCTTGCGTTCAGCTTTATACCCTGCGATCGGAAAAAAACTGGGGCATCGGTGATTTTGGCGATCTCAAAGCCATGTTGGTGGATGTGGCGAAACGCGGCGGGTCGTTCATTGGCCTGAACCCGATTCATGCGCTCTATCCGGCAAACCCGGAAAGTGCCAGCCCGTATAGCCCGTCTTCTCGCCGCTGGCTGAACGTGATTTATATTGATGTTAACGCCGTTGAAGATTTCCATCTTAGCGAGGAGGCGCAGGCTTGGTGGCACATGCCGACTACGCAACAGGCGCTGCAACAGGCGCGGGATACTGACTGGGTCGATTACTCTACCGTCACCGCACTGAAAATGACCGCACTGCGGATGGCGTGGAAAGTCTTCGCACAACGTGATGATGGACAAATGGTAGCGTTTCGCCAGTTTGTTGCTGAACAGGGCGACAGCCTGTTCTGGCAGGCGGCGTTTGATGCGCTACATGCACAACAAGTAAAAGAAGACGAAATGCGCTGGGGCTGGCCAGCATGGCCCGAGATGTATCAGAACGTAGACTCGCCAGAAGTGCGTCAGTTCTGTGAAGAACATCGTGATGACGTCGATTTTTATCTCTGGCTGCAGTGGCTGGCCTACAGCCAGTTTGCCGCCTGCTGGGAGATAAGCCAGGGCTATGAAATGCCGATTGGCTTGTATCGTGACCTGGCGGTTGGCGTAGCGGAAGGTGGGGCAGAAACCTGGTGTGACCGTGAGTTGTATTGCCTGAAAGCATCGGTTGGCGCACCGCCAGATATCCTTGGCCCGTTAGGGCAAAACTGGGGTTTGCCGCCGATGGACCCGCATATCATCACCGCGCGCGCCTATGAACCGTTTATCGAACTGCTGCGCGCGAACATGCAAAACTGCGGCGCATTGCGAATTGACCATGTGATGTCGATGCTGCGTTTGTGGTGGATACCGTATGGCGAAACGGCGGATCAGGGAGCGTATGTTCACTATCCGGTGGATGATCTGCTCGCTATTCTGGCGCTGGAAAGCAAACGCCATCGCTGCATGGTGATTGGCGAAGATCTCGGCACTGTACCGGTAGAGATTGTCGGTAAGCTGCGCAGTAGCGGGGTTTACTCCTACAAAGTGCTTTATTTCGAAAGTGACCATGAGAAGACGTTCCGCGCACCGAAAGCGTATCCGGAACAGTCGATGGCAGTAGCAGCAACGCACGACCTGCCAACGTTGCGTGGTTACTGGGAGAGCGGGGATTTAACGCTGGGCAAAACGCTGGGGCTGTACCCGGATGAAGTAGTGCTGCGCGGTTTGTATCAGGATCGCGAGCTGGCGAAGCAAGGGCTACTGGATGCGCTGCATAAATATGGTTGTCTGCCAAAACGTGCCGGACATAAGGCATCGCTGATGTCGATGACGCCGATGCTTAATCGTGGTTTGCAGCGGTACATTGCCGACAGTAACAGCGCTCTGTTAGGGCTACAGCCGGAAGACTGGCTGGATATGGCGGAACCGGTGAATATTCCTGGCACCAGTTACCAGTACAAAAACTGGCGGCGCAAGCTGTCTACAACCCTTGAGACGATGTTTTCCGATGATGGCGTGAACAAGTTACTGAAGGATTTGGACAGACGGCGCAGGGCGGCAGGGAAGAAGACGTAGAGTGCGGTTAATGCCGGATGCGACGCTTGATGCGTCTTATCCGGCCTACTCATTAGAGCAGCCGGATAAGGCATTCACGCCATATCCGGCAGTCAGTGTTATCAAATCACCATATTCAGCAGCAGGCAGCCTACCAGACCGCACACCGAGATAATGGTTTCCAGCATCGACCAGGACTTGATGGTCTCACCGATAGTCAGGTTAAAGTACTCTTTGAACAGCCAGAAGCCCGGATCGTTCACGTGAGAGAAAATCACACTACCGGAACCAACCGCGATAACCATCAACTCTGGGCTGACGCCAGTTGTTGCAATCAGCGGCGCAGCGATACCGCCCGCAGTAATTGCCGCAACGGTTGCGGAACCCAGCGCGATACGCAGTACGGCGGCAATAGACCAGGCCATCAGCAGCGGGGAAATATTGGTTTCGTGCATCATGGAGGCGATATATTTGTCCACGCCACTGTCTACCAACACCTGCTTGAACGCACCGCCACCACCGATGATTAGCAGCATCATGGCGATGATTTTGATCGAAGAAACCAGCGTGTCGTTAATTTGATCCATTGAGCGACCACGGTTCAGACCAAAGGTGAACATCGCGATTAGTACGGCAATCAGCGTTGCCATTACCGGGTCACCTAAGAACTCTGCTACCGGCAGGAAAGCGTGACCTTTCGGCAGGATCATTTCAGCGATGGCTCGCATTGCCATCAGTACAACCGGAACCAGAGAAGTCCAGACGCTGACGCCAAAGCTCGGCATCTCTTCTTCACTAAAGGTTTTCGCGCTGTACAGGCCTTCCGGGATCGGCTTATCAATGCCTTTCAGCACGCGAGCGTAAACCGGACCCGCGAGAATAACGGTCGGGATTGCCAGAATAGTACCGTACAGCAGGGTTTTACCCATATCGGCATTGAAAATGGTTGCAATCGCAGTCGGGCCAGGATGCGGTGGCAGGAAGCCGTGGGTTACGGAAAGCGCAGCGGCCATCGGTACACCAACATACAGCAGCGGGATATTTGCAGCAGCGGCGATGGTAAACACCAGCGGCAGCATCAGTACGAAGCCCACTTCATAGAACAGGGCAAAACCGACGGTAAAACCGGTCAGTACCACTGCCCACTGAATGTGCTTTTTACCAAATTTGGCGATCAGCGTGGTGGCGATACGTTGTGCGCCGCCGCAGTCTGCCAGCATTTTGCCCAGCATTGCGCCAAAACCCATGATCAGGGCAAGGCTACCGAGCGTTCCGCCGACACCGGCTTTGATAGAGCCAATAACTTTATCCAGCGGCATCCCTTGCATTAATCCAACAGCAAGCGCCACCAGGACGAGAGCGATGAAGCCGTTCATTTTGAAGCGGATCATCAGGAGTAATAACAAGATTACACCGATAGCAACAATGACTAATGGCATGATTTACCTGGCCTTTAATTTGTTATGGGTAACGTCAGGTTTCTGACGACAAATCCTGGTTGTCCCAACTGGGAACAGAGATATAACGGCACCACGGCTGATGACTCCTAAAACGAATTAGTGTCGTCAAATGTTATGAGTGTGTTTGGTGCCCATGAGAATGATACGGGTAACATTATGCGCTTGAGAATCACCAGAGCGGGGTAAATTTAAATTATGAGAGGTTGGTCATATTATCGTGGGGAAATGAAGGGATTAGATTTACTGAGGTAATGCCGTGCCAACGTCTGGCACATGTTCAACGTAGCCCGATAAGACGCTTTAGCGTCGCATCGGGCAATCTACAAAAGAGGGGGATAACTTAGTAGTAAGAGTGTTCGCCGCGCTGGTGTTCGGTGAGGTCACGTACACCTTTCAGTTCCGGGAATTCGTTCAGCAACTGCTTTTCGATCCCTTCTTTCAGCGTCACGTCGACCATGGAACAACCGTTACAGCCGCCGCCAAATTGTAGAATGGCATAACCGTCTTCGGTGATTTCCATCAGCGAGACACGACCACCGTGACCGGCAAGCTGCGGGTTAATCTGCGATTGCAGCATATACTCCACGCGCTCCATCAGCGGCGCATCGTCAGCCACTTTACGCATTTTGGCGTTCGGGGCTTTCAGCGTTAGCTGAGAACCCAGTTGGTCGGTAACAAAATCAATCTCTGCATCTTCCAGGTAAGGTGCGCTTAGTTCATCAACATACGCGGTCAGCAGGTCAAATTTCAGGGCGGTATCGGTGGCTTCTACGGCGTCTGGCGGACAATAAGATACACCACATTCAGCGTTAGGCGTGCCAGGGTTAATCACAAATACGCGGATTTGTGTCCCTTCTTCCTGGTTTGCCAGCAGTTTGGCAAAGTGCGCTTGTGCAGCATCGGAAATACGGATCATAGTAATGGCCTAATAGTTGACTATTTTAGTTGGTTATAATACGCCCATCATCGAGGCTCTACAAGGTTCGACAAAGGCACCAGACCTGGACTGTCGCCGCACCATTGCGTAAAAGCAACTGCGCAATCTCTGCGACGGTACTTCCGGTGGTAACGACATCATCCACAATCACCATATGGCGACCTTGCACGGGCAATTCAAGGCGAAAGGCATTTTTCAGGTTGCGCTTGCGCAGCCGGGCACTGAGGAAATGCTGGGTCGCAGTGGCTCTTATACGCGTGACGGCGTCGCTATCCCATTGGCAGTGCAGCCAGCGCGATAAAGGCTGGCACAGCAAATCGCTTTGATTGAATCCCCGACGCCAGTGGCGGCGCTGCCATAACGGAACACTGACGATACGATCCGGCAGTTGTAATCCGGTAGTCCGATGGGCGTGTAAGACTTCTAATAGTAACAGACGTGACAGGCCGCTGGCGATTTCACTACGTCGCAAAAACTTAAGCTGGTGAATGAGCGGGCTTAATGGAGGTGCATAGTTGGCAACAGTGATCAGTCTTTGCCACGGTGGCGGTTTTTTCAGGCAGCGACCGCAGGGAAGATGTGAGTGTGAAGCCGGTAATCCACACTGCGGGCATAACGTTTTATGTGTACGTGCGGCGCGGGAGCAGACAGAACAGATTCCCCAATGACCTAACGCCAGCGGCATTCGGCATAGCCAGCATAATCCCGGTACTGTTAGCATATATTCATCCTTGTGAGTCAAAAGAGAACAATAGCGGATGAATAACATCTGGTGGCAGACCAAAGGTCAGGGGAATGTTCATCTTGTGCTGTTGCACGGATGGGGACTGAATGCCGAAGTGTGGCGTTGCATCGATGAGGAACTCAGCTCGCATTTTACGCTGCATCTTGTTGATCTGCCTGGCTTCGGGCGCAGCCAGGGATATGGCGCGATGTCGCTTTCTGACATGGCGGAATGCGTGCTGCAACGGGCACCGAATAAAGCCATCTGGTTGGGCTGGAGTCTGGGGGGGCTGGTGGCAAGTCAGATTGCATTAACCCATCCCGAGCGTGTTCAGGCGCTGGCTACCGTAGCTTCGTCACCGTGTTTCAGTGCTCGTGACGAGTGGCCGGGGATAAAACCGGACGTGCTGGCGGGTTTTCAGCAGCAGCTAAGTGAAGATTTTCAGCGTACAGTGGAACGGTTCCTTGCACTACAAACGATGGGCACGGAAACGGCGCGTCAGGATGCGCGAGCGCTGAAGAAAACCGTTCTGGCGTTACCGATGCCGGAGGTTGACGTGCTTAATGGTGGGCTGGAAATTCTGAAAACGGTCGATCTCCGTCAGCCGTTGCAAAGCGTACAAATGCCGTTTTTGCGCTTATATGGCTATCTTGACGGTCTGGTGCCGCGCAAAGTAGTGCCAATGCTGGATGAACTCTGGCCTCACAGCAAATCATATATCTTCGCCAAAGCGGCTCATGCGCCGTTTATTTCGCATCCGGATGAGTTTTGTCACCTGCTGGTGGCGTTGAAGCAGAGGGTGTAGGTGGTAAGTAAGGGCAAATTATTGTGGGTCGATTAAATTTACCAGTTTACCGAGTACCTTACTAATCAATGTTTCATCGGCAACGGTATGAAATTTAGTGCCACGGGCAATAAGATCGACAGCTTTTAGCTGGTGACAAAGCACAACGCCATGCAGGTTACCGGTTTGCGTATCATGGGGGAGGACGTTCACCGTCACCCCTGTGGAACGTGCTGCATTTGCCTCTGTTGAAATCGGACAGCACATAGCAACTTTTAAGACATTGTTGAGTTCTTTGTCTGTTACCACAATGCAATAATGTGGACCCCGAAGTTCATGCCCGGCAACCGGAGCAGGGTTAAAATACCAGATCTCACCACGATGTGGCGTCCGTGCCTTTACCATGCTTCATTACCTTTTTTCCCTTCTGCCCATCCTTCTGTCGACTGATTTAGCTCCGTAATTTCGCTTTCATCGATCTGGCTCAACAATTGCGCGACGGTAAGACGCCCACGCGGCTTGTGCTCTGTGGCGCGCAAATTAACGCTATCGCCTTTTTTCTCCACGGTAATCTCTGTGCCCGGTGACCAGCCAGGATCGGTGGCAAGATCTCGTGGGATAGTAACGATCATGGCTCCTCCTTGTTGCCGTAATCTTTCTGCAATAGTCATTAATTTATCAATGGATAATTTCTTTAAGCTCCTCCATCGTCAGGCTGGTAAATAAGATTATGTCTTCGTGGGGGATACCCGCTTTCAGCATCGTTTGGGCAATATCCAGGGCTTCCAGGCGTCGTCCTTGCTGTACACCTTGCTGTACACCTTGTTGTACCCCTTGACGATGTCCCTCCTGCCGCAATCTTTCCGCAATAGTCATTAAACTCTCCTTGTGTTTCGGTGAACGTTTGGCCACATCATCGATAAAATCGTTAAAACGTACCGCATCGCCTGTTTGTAGTATGTAATTAAACAGCCCTTTGATTTGTCTGTCATTAGCGTATCCACTACTTAATAAGCAGGCCATTTGCTCTACCAGTCCCATCAGGTCGCGTTGACGAATATGTTTTTGAATTAACTCCAGCAGCGCCATGCGTCGGTGTTGCATGATTTCATCATCAGGCATGACGGTGACATCAATCAGCGGAAATGCAGAGGCATAAAGCTGCCTTGCCAGGTTGGGATCGGCGAAACAATCCAGCCAACACAGCGAATAGGGATAGGGGCTTTCAATACCATGGTAAAACAACAACGGCACCACCATCGGCAACGTTTTGTATCCGGCATCCAAGTGATTTTGCATTGCGGCAATGGCGTAACGCATCATGCGAAATGCGATCAGTTTGTTTGAGGTGCTTTGATGTTCAATCAGGCAATAGATGTATCCTGGTCCTTGCTCGGTTTTCACCGACCACAGCACGTCAGAGTAGCTTTCACGCAGATCGTCATCAATAAAACTGCTCGACTCCAGCTTGAGGGTTTTCATATCACAGAGCGCGTGAATGGGGGCCGGTAAATGGAACGCAAGAAAATCGCGCGCCGTGTCCGGTTGGCGTAAAAAGAGTTTGAACAGTGCATCGTGTGGGGTGGAACTCTGCTTTTTGCTCATGGCGTTCCTTCACCTGTTGTTTGAATGCCGCGACTCTACGCGCCACTCCACACCTGTGCATTAGCCAGTTTTCATCCCTGCGAGACTCTTTCAGAGGAATTTACGTCGTGCTGCAAGAGTTGCATTTTTATGGAAAGTGGCACGCAAAAAAGCCCGGTAGCAAACGCATACCGGGCTTTTCAAAACAGGTGGTGGAACAATGTTGTGGAACAATGTTAACGCAACGCCCACCACTCACGCAGACAGGCTTTTCCTTCCGGGCAGCTTTTGCAACTGCCGGAGAGGCAGCCGTCAGGTTCTTCCTGAATCCGCACGGCTTTGCCCATACTTTCCAGTTGTTGCAGCATTGCGTTAATCATCGGTTGTGGAGTGTTCAGCGTCTGGCTGATTTGGGCCGCTTCCATACGGCCCCGTAACGCCAGCAAATCACGCACCTGGATGAGCGAAGCCATTGCCGTATCCTTAGTGGCAATCGCCAGAGGTGCTGGCTGCGCAGCAACTGCTTACCGATTTGCGCGTTGCCAGCAGTTCGATATCAACCCGGCTACGCGCGCGACGCAGCAGGCCAATGACCACGATGTTAAACAGGATCACCGCCAGAATGCACACCAGACTGTAGGTTGGGTGCTGGCTGTAGCTGGCAACCTGATAGAACAAGGTGGCGAGCGAGTAAGCGATATTCAGCCCCCACAGGATGGAGAAGCCCATCCAGCCACGGCTTGATTCACGAGCGATGGCGCCCATTACCGAGATGCACGGTACATACAGCAGGACAAAAATCAGATAGCTGTAAGCTGCTGCCGCGCTACCGAATTTTTGATCCATCACGCCCATCGCCCCGGTGCCCATTTCACCGTCGCCTTTGCTGGCTTCAATTGGGTTCATCAGTACGCTAAGGCTAAAGGTGTCTTTCAGACTCTGCCAGGTTTCATCTACCGCGCTGAACAGCTCTTCACCAAGGTTGAATTCCGCCGGATTGAACTCTTCGTCCTGAATATTTTCTGCGGTGTAGAGGGTGTTGAGCGTACCCACCACCACTTCTTTCGCCATGGCACCCGTGAACAGGCCAACCGTTGCCTGCCAGTTATCTTCATGTACACCAATCGGCTTGAAGACCGGGGTGATCACACGGCTGACAGAAGCCAGCGCTGAGTCGTTGATGTTGTCGACGATTTTTCCGCTTAGCGAGAAGCTGTTGAAGGCACTCAGGAAAATACTGACGATGATAATCACTTTACCGGCGCGCAGAACGAAACCTTTCAGACGCTGCCAGGTCTGGATAATCAGGCTCTTAACGTGTGGTACGTGGTATACCGGCAACTCCATGACAAACGGCGTCGCTTCACCGCGCATGATGGTGTATTTGAGCATCAGGCCAGTCAGCACAGCCATCACGATACCCAGCATATACAGTGAGAACACAGCCAGCGCGCCGTTCTGCCCAAAGAACGCAGCCGCAAATACCGCGAAGATTGCCAGACGTGCGCCGCAGGACATAAATGGAGCCATCATGATGGTCATCAGACGTTCACGCGGTGCATCAAGGGTTCGCGCGCCCATCACCGACGGCACGTTACAACCGAAGCCAACAATCAATGGCACAAAAGATTTACCCGGTAATCCCAACGCCTGCATCAGACGGTCCATCACAAACGCCGCACGCGCCATATATCCGGAGTCTTCCAGGAAGGAGAGGAACAGGTACATCATGCCAATTTGCGGCACCAGTGGCAGAACGGTGTTAATGCCACCACCCAGGCCCTGGGCGAGGAAGATAGTCAGCCAGTCTGGGAAGTGGAGTGTGTAACCAATCCACTGAATACCATGTACAAACAGCGCCACGGAACCGACGTCAAACAGCGGTTGTAGCGCCCCGCCGATATTGATAGCCAGCAGGAACATCAGGTACATCACAAAGAGGAAAATCGGCAGACCAAGGAATCGGTTAAGCACGATTTTATCTACGGCAGTGGTGAAACGGCTGGGTTCTGCCGTCAGGGTGTTGCTCACCACATCACAGATGGCGGCAATACACTGGTAACGCGCATCGGCAATGTGTAGCGCCGGATCGTCCATCTCATTACGCAGACGGGCGAGAGCAGCATCCAGATGCTGCGATGCTTCACCAGCGTAGGCGCGGCTGTAAATATCGCCTTCCAACATTTGCAGACCCAGCCAGCGGCGATGTTTCAGCGGGATGTCGGACGGCATCACTTTCGCCAGTGCGTCGGCTTCATTGATTAGCGGTTGGGCGTAATGCACCAGTTCTACATTCTCGTTGGCTTTGTAGCGGTCAATTGCCAGTTTCAGCGCTTCAATACCACGACCACGAGTGGAGACCAGTGGAACCACCGGGCAGCCAAGACGCGCCGCCAGGGCATCAATTTCAATGCGAATATTTTGCTTCTCGGCAATGTCGAGCATGTTCAGCGCCACGATGCACGGAATACCCAGCTCCAGTAGTTGCAGCGTCAGGTAAAGGTTACGTTCAAGGTTAGACGCATCCACCACGTTAATCAGCAGATCGGCATCGCCGCTTAAAATGTAGTGACAGGCGATTTGCTCATCCAGCGAAGTCTGCGAAGAGATGGTGGTCAGAGAATAAGTGCCGGGCAGATCCACCAGGGTGACTTGATGATCGGTAGTGGTGAACTGACCCTCTTTACGTTCGACGGTAACACCAGCCCAGTTTCCTACACGCTGACGAGCCCCGGTGAGCTGGTTAAATAAAGTTGTCTTGCCAGAATTTGGATTACCAATTAAGCCAATGGTTAATTTTTTCATTGTTATTTTCACCGTATTAACAGGAAACCGCTTCCACTTCTAATAAGGCCAGATCTTTTTTCCGTAATACCAGGCTTACACGACGGGTTTCGATATGAATAGGATCACCGAGTGGAGCGACGCGCACCACATTAAAAGAGGAGCCAGGTAACATGCCAAGAGAAAGCAGCTTCTGACGATATGCCGGGCTAATTTCACGGGAAAAGCCAGTGATTTTCCACGCAGTATCTGGGGTGTATTGCATAGGTGCCTACTTGTTTCTCGCTATACTCGTCATAATTCAAATTGCATGTGCTGCGGCTTCGGTCGCTCACCCCAGTTACTTACTGGAGTAAGTACCCGGGGACTCTCTCACTTGCCGCCTTCCTGCAACTCGAATTATTTAGAGTAAAACTGGTTAACTACCTCATGGGGCGTTTGACAGCGACATGAGACCAGATGATTCGCCAACGAAGGAGAGATTAAATAATCAACAGTACAATGATAATGAGAATGGTTTCTATCAGCAATACTTAAAATGTGTGCGAATGTTGGTTTAGATAATAATTTGCGCCAATGTTGATGTGGCTCAAGGTTATATCAGAGCAAAAATATAATTCGGAGGGCGAATTATTATGGCTGCTTAATGTTTTATTAAGGTTTCAGTTGTTAATGATGTGATAAATATTAGCGGAATATATTGTGGTTTTGGCTGTGGAATAAAAATACCGGAGCCAGGCAAGTGCACGGACGGTCCCCTCGCCCCATCGGGGAGAGGGCTAGGGAGAGGGGGGAAAGTTGTGCCTGTTTTGACCCGTAAGCGAGTTTGTCAGCAATCTCAAATGCCGGAGATGTTCTCCGGCACTTTTATGTCAGTTAAGGCGTTTATTGCCAGATGCGGCGTGAACGCCTTATCTGGCCTACGAACTCGTGCAAAGCTGAACCGTAGGCCAGTCGGGTGTTTAACGTTTTTTGCCCATCGCCGCTGCCAGCGCATCCATCATCGCGCTGTTACCGGCAGGCTGCGTTTCACGGCCACGCGGTTTTGCTGCCGGGCGGTTGTTTTGCGGACGATCGTTACCGCCGCCACGACGGACATTGGTTTCACCAGGCTGTTCGTCCAGGCGCATGGTCAGGGCGATACGTTTACGCTGGAGATCCACTTCCAGCACTTTCACCTTCACAATGTCACCCGCTTTCACCACGGTGTGCGGATCTTCCACAAACTTATTCGACAGGGAAGAGATGTGAACCAGACCGTCCTGATGTACGCCGATATCGACAAACGCGCCAAAGTTGGTGACGTTGGTGACTGCACCTTCGAGGATCATACCCGGTTGCAGGTCGTTCATTGTCTCGACGCCATCGGCAAACTGAGCGGTTTTAAATTCCGGACGCGGGTCGCGACCCGGTTTTTCCAGCTCTTTGATAATGTCGGTTACCGTCGGCACACCGAATTTCTCATCGGTAAAGTCAGAGGCTTTCAGGTTACGCAGTTCGCTGCTGTTACCCATCAGATCTTTCAGTGCCTGTTGCGTTGCCGCCAGAATGCGTTCGACCACCGGATAGGCTTCCGGGTGAACGGTAGACGCGTCCAGCGGGTTATCGCCGTGGTTAATACGCAGGAAGCCCGCACACTGCTCGAAGGCTTTAGGCCCTAAACGGCTAACTTTTAACAATTGCTGACGGTTTTTGAATTGCCCATTCTCATCGCGCCAGGCAACGATGTTTTGTGCCATCATGCGCGTCAGACCCGCCACGCGAGTTAACAGCGGAACAGAAGCGGTGTTGAGATCGACGCCAACGGCGTTTACGCAGTCTTCCACCACTGCATCCAGTTTGCGAGCCAGTTGTGTCTGGCTGACGTCATGCTGATACTGACCCACGCCGATGGATTTCGGATCGATTTTCACCAGCTCCGCCAGCGGATCTTGCAAACGACGGGCGATAGATACCGCGCCACGCAGAGAAACATCGAGATCCGGGAACTCCTGTGCTGCCAGTTCGGAAGCAGAGTAAACCGATGCGCCTGCTTCGCTGACGATCACTTTTTGCGCCGTCACTTTCGGGAACTGCTTCTGAACGTCGAGATAGAAACGCTCGGTTTCGCGGGAAGCCGTACCGTTACCAATCGCCACCAGTTCAACGTTATGTTTTTCGCACAGAGCAGCAACGGTCATCGCTGCTTTTGCGGCCTGCCCGGTGTGCGGATAAATGGTGTCGGTTGCCACCAGTTTACCGGTCGCATCGACTACCGCTACTTTTACCCCGGTACGCAGACCCGGATCGAGGCCCATCGTCGCACGCAGCCCGGCAGGAGCCGCCATCAGCAGATCATGCAGGTTACGGGCAAAAACGTTGATTGCTTCATCTTCTGCGCGTTCGCGCACGGTGCCCATCAGTTCGGTTTCCAGATGCATCAGCACCTTGATGCGCCAGGTCCAGCTCACCACGCCCTTGCGCCAGCTATCCGCTGGAGCATTGTTCAGGCGCAGGCCGAGGTGATCCATAATGATTTGTTCGCAATAGCTCTCTTTCGGTGGCTCGTCGAACTGCGGATCGGCATTCAGCGAAAGCTGGAGTACGCCTTCATTACGCCCACGGAACATCGCCAGCGCGCGGTGAGAGGGCACCGTTGACAGCGGTTCGTGATGATCGAAATAGTCGCGAAATTTTGCCCCTTCCTCTTCTTTACCGCTCACTACGGTTGAGACCAGATGTGCGTTCTTCCACAGATAATCACGCACTTTCGCCAACAGGGCGGCATCTTCGGCAAAACGTTCCATCAGTATATAGCGCGCGCCGTCCAGCGCGGCTTTGGTATCCGCTACGCCTTTATCAGCATCAACAAATTGCGCAGCGGCAATTTCCGGCGTTTGCGATGGATCGTTCCACAACAGGTCAGCTAACGGCTCAAGACCTGCTTCAATGGCGATTTGCCCACGGGTGCGGCGTTTAGGTTTATAGGGCAGATAGAGGTCTTCGAGTTCGGTTTTGCTTAAAGTGGCGTTGATGGCATTCGCCAGCTCATCGGTGAGTTTACCTTGCTCAGAAATGGACTTGAGGATCGCCTGACGTCTCTCTTCCAGCTCGCGCAAATATCCCAGACGCGTTTCCAGATTACGCAACTGCGTGTCATCCAGACCGCCGGTGATTTCCTTACGATAACGTGCGATAAACGGCACGGTATTCCCTTCGTCAAGCAGGCGAACGGCGGCTTCAACCTGTTCCGGGCGCGCCTGAATTTCACCCGCAATAATGCGGCAGAACGAATCATTCATCATGGTTTGAGTTCATCTTTTCGGATCAAAAATCAGGGGATAGTTATACGGACTGGCTGGCAAAAATGCCAGCCATCGGCAGGAGGTTAAGACTCTTCCTTACGGTTTCACGTACTCGATGGCATTAACATACCAGCTCGCTTCCCCGGCAGGGGTATTCACCACCGCCAGATCGCCAACCTCTTTTTTCAGCAATGCGCGGGCCATTGGGGAATCAATAGAGATGTAATCTTTACGGCCAAAAATTTCATCGTAGCCGACGATACGAAAACGGTGGGTAACACCATCGTCGTTTTCAATCTCCACCCACGCGCCAAAGAACACTTTGCCTTCCTGCTGCGGGGAATAATCGACGATTTTTAGATTTTCCATGCATTTAGTGAGGTAGCGCACGCGGCGGTCGATTTCACGCAGGCGCTTTTTATTATACTGATAGTCAGCATTTTCGCTGCGGTCGCCCAGACTTGCAGCCCAGGTCACCTTTTTTGTGACCTCGGGGCGTTCTTCACGCCAGAGATAATTGAGCTCTTGTTTGAGTTTTTCATACCCTTCCCGGGTAATCAGGGGCGTTTTCATCTCGTTGATTCCCTTTGTCTGTTTGATAATGCGCACATTGGGTATAACGTGATCATATCAACAGAATCAATAATGTTCCGCCGAATAAATTGTATACTTAAACTGCTGTTTAATATGCTTTGTAACAATTTAGGCTGAAATTTATACCAGATTTAGCTGGTGACGAACGTAAGCTTTTTTAAGAATACACGCTTACAAATTGTTGCGAACCTTTGGGAGTATAAACAATGCAAGAGAACTACAAGATTCTGGTGGTCGATGACGACATGCGCCTGCGCGCGCTGCTGGAGCGTTATCTCACCGAACAAGGCTTCCAGGTTCGAAGCGTCGCTAATGCAGAACAGATGGATCGCCTGCTCACCCGTGAATCTTTCCATCTTATGGTACTGGATTTGATGTTACCTGGTGAAGATGGCTTGTCGATTTGCCGACGTCTTCGTAGCCAGAGTAACCCGATGCCGATCATTATGGTGACGGCGAAAGGGGAAGAAGTTGACCGTATCGTTGGCCTGGAGATTGGCGCTGACGATTACATTCCGAAACCGTTTAACCCACGTGAACTGCTGGCTCGTATTCGTGCGGTACTGCGTCGTCAGGCGAACGAGTTGCCGGGCGCGCCGTCGCAGGAAGAAGCGGTAATTGCTTTCGGTAAGTTCAAACTTAACCTCGGTACGCGCGAAATGTTCCGTGAAGATGAGCCGATGCCGCTCACCAGCGGTGAATTTGCGGTACTGAAGGCGCTGGTCAGTCATCCGCGTGAGCCGCTCTCCCGCGATAAATTGATGAACCTTGCCCGTGGACGTGAATATTCCGCAATGGAACGCTCCATCGACGTGCAGATCTCGCGTCTGCGCCGCATGGTGGAAGAAGATCCGGCGCACCCACGTTACATTCAGACCGTCTGGGGTCTGGGCTACGTCTTCGTGCCGGACGGTTCTAAAGCATGAGGCGATTGCGCTTCTCGCCACGAAGTTCATTTGCCCGCACGTTATTGCTCATCGTCACCTTGCTGTTCGTCAGCCTGGTGACGACTTACCTGGTGGTACTGAACTTCGCGATTTTGCCGAGCCTTCAGCAGTTTAATAAAGTCCTCGCATACGAAGTACGTATGTTGATGACCGACAAACTGCAACTGGAGGACGGCACGCAGTTGGTTGTGCCTCCCGCTTTTCGTCGGGAGATCTACCGTGAGCTGGGGATCTCTCTCTATTCCAACGAAGCTGCCGAAGAGGCCGGGCTGCGTTGGGCGCAACACTATGAATTCTTAAGCCATCAGATGGCGCAGCAACTGGGCGGTCCGACGGAAGTTCGCGTCGAGGTCAACAAAAGCTCGCCTGTCGTCTGGCTGAAAACCTGGCTGTCGCCCAATATCTGGGTGCGTGTGCCGCTGACCGAAATTCATCAGGGTGATTTCTCCCCGCTGTTCCGCTATACGCTGGCGATAATGCTGTTGGCGATAGGCGGCGCGTGGCTGTTTATTCGTATTCAGAACCGACCGTTAGTCGATCTCGAACATGCGGCTTTGCAGGTGGGTAAGGGGATTATTCCTCCGCCGCTGCGTGAATATGGTGCTTCGGAGGTGCGTTCGGTTACCCGTGCCTTCAACCATATGGCGGCTGGCGTCAAGCAACTGGCGGATGACCGCACGTTGTTGATGGCAGGGGTGAGTCATGACCTGCGCACGCCGCTGACGCGTATTCGCCTGGCAACGGAGATGATGAGTGAGCAGGATGGCTACCTGGCGGAATCGATCAACAAGGATATCGAAGAGTGCAATGCCATCATTGAGCAATTTATCGACTATCTACGCACCGGGCAGGAGATGCCGATGGAGTTGGCCGATCTTAATGCCGTGCTTGGTGAGGTGATTGCTGCGGAAAGTGGCTATGAGCGGGAAATTGAAACCGCGCTTGAGCCGGGCAGCATTGAAGTAAAAATGCATCCGCTCTCCATCAAACGCGCAGTGGCAAATATGGTGGTGAACGCCGCCCGTTACGGCAATGGCTGGATTAAAGTCAGTAGCGGTACGGAGCCGAATCGCGCCTGGTTCCAGGTGGAAGATGATGGTCCTGGTATTGAACCAGAGCAGCGTAAGCACTTATTCCAGCCGTTTGTTCGCGGCGACAGCGCGCGCACCATTAGCGGAACGGGGTTAGGGCTGGCAATTGTGCAGCGTATCATCGATAACCATAACGGGATGCTGGAGCTCGGCACCAGCGAGCGAGGCGGGCTTTCCATTCGCGCCTGGTTGCCTGTACCGGTCACGCGAGCGCAGGGCACGACAAAAGAAGGGTAAAAAAATGGGAGGCGATGAGCCTCCCGTTTTTTTCGCTTCTAATACATTATGCTCACAACACGAGAATATAGACTCATCGTGTTGATAAGATTATTCAACTTCCATATTGCTACTTACATTGCAAAAACCAACTTGATGAAGGTGAGCTATTTCACGAACTTTTTTCAATGCGTCATCTGCTACAGACCAGCTAAATGCCATATAGATAATATTTTTTCCAATTGAATAGTCGGTCAAATAAACATCTAATCCTGACTCATCCAGCTTATCGAACTGTTCGTCATCGGGGGCATCCGGCCCATTTAAATTAGGGAAGGTTTGAATCAGAGTTGAGTAAAAATTTCTAAGGGCGGGGCTGCTTATTTCTGAATTATTGTAGTCGTGTTGTTCACTCCACGAAGTTTGCTTCTCATACCATTCCATAAAAACAGCCGGATCTTGTGGGGCTGCACTACGTTCAAACACCATTAAATCGTAGCTCATTGATGCTTCCTTTCTACTATAAAAAATCCCCCGTATCTTGCGAAACGGGGGCTTTTGTCTCTTAACTTAACTGATTACAGCTTCGGGCCAGCAGCGACCAGCGCGGCACCCGCAGGGGTGTCGGTGTATTTATCGAAGTTGTCGATAAACAGTTTCGCCAGCGTTTCAGCTTTTTCCTGCCACTGTTCCGGGGAAGCGTAGGTGTTACGCGGATCGAGGATCTTCGTGTCTACGCCCGGCAGCTCGGTTGGGATCGCCAGGTTAAACATAGGCAGGGTGAAGGTTTCTGCGTTATCCAGCGAACCGTTCAGGATGGCATCGATAATGGCGCGGGTATCTTTAATGGAGATACGTTTGCCAGTGCCGTTCCAGCCGGTGTTAACGAGATATGCCTGCGCACCCGCCGCCTGCATACGTTTCACCAGCACTTCTGCGTACTGAGTCGGGTGCAGCGACAGGAATGCCGCGCCGAAACAGGCAGAGAAGGTTGGCGTCGGTTCGGTGATGCCACGCTCAGTACCGGCCAGTTTGGCGGTGAAGCCTGAGAGGAAGTGGTACTGGGTTTGATCGGCAGTCAGGCGAGAAACCGGCGGCAGTACGCCAAAAGCATCTGCGGTCAGGAAGATCACTTTAGTCGCGTGGCCCGCTTTGGAGACTGGCTTAACGATGTTTTCGATATGATAGATCGGATAAGAAACGCGGGTATTCTCGGTTTTTGAACCATCATCAAAGTCGATAGTGCCATCTTCACGCACGGTGACGTTTTCCAGCAGCGCATCGCGACGGATGGCGTTGTAGATTTCGGGTTCTGCTTCTTTCGACAGCTTGATGGTTTTCGCGTAGCAGCCGCCTTCGAAGTTAAATACGCCGTCATCATCCCAGCCGTGCTCGTCATCGCCAATCAGGCGACGTTTCGGGTCGGTGGAAAGGGTGGTTTTACCGGTGCCGGAAAGGCCGAAGAACACCGCAACATCGCCTTTCTCGCCAACGTTGGCGGAGCAGTGCATGGAGGCAATGCCTTTCAGCGGCAGCAGGTAGTTCATCATTGAGAACATCCCTTTCTTCATTTCGCCGCCGTACCAGGTGCCACCAATCAACTGCATGCGCTCAGTCAGGTTAAACGCAACGAAGTTTTCAGAGTTCAGACCCTGTTCTTTCCACTGCGGGTTGGTGCACTTCGCGCCGTTCATGACGATAAAGTCTGGTTTGAAATCTTCCAGCTCTTCATCACTCGGGCGAATAAACATGTTCTTGACGAAATGCGCCTGCCAGGCCACTTCGGTGATGAAACGCACGGAAAGGCGAGTGTCCGGGTTAGCGCCACAGAAAGCGTCAACGACAAACAGGCGTTTGCCGGAAAGCTGTTTGGTCACCAGGCCTTTCAGATGCTGCCAGGTTTCCGGAGAGAGAGGTTTGTTGTCGTTCTTACCTTTGCCTTTGTCGGCCCACCAGAAGGTATCGCGGGTAGTATCGTCACGGACGATATACTTATCTTTTGGTGAGCGGCCGGTGAAGATCCCGGTATCGACGGCAACAGCACCCAGGTTAGTTAACACCCCGCGCTCATAACCGGTCAGGTTTGGATCAAGCTCTTCCTGATACAACAGATCATAGCTTGGGTTGTAAACGATATCATGTACGTCACTGATACCATAAGCCTCGAGTTCTTGCGGGGTCAAACCATTGTTAACGCGCATTTCACTGCTCCTTAGCCAATATGTATTGCCTGAATAGTAAAGTCTTTTTGGGGGTGTTAACCGCGACAAGGCTCATAGATTTACGTATCTGGAGAAATTCATATTTGACAAAAAACTCCGTGATTCCTGTCACGAAACGGTTGCTATTATCGCAGAAATAGCATTCCCGGTGTGGAAAATGTTCTTAAAAGGTTAAAAATTGGTTTATATGGCAGGGATATTGTGAGCGTAATCGCATTCATTTATGAAACTGATGAAAATTCAATAGATAAAGTATCGATTCACCACGCTAACTTTTTTTGATTATTTTCTGAAAAAAGCAAATTAGTCCTGCCTGGATGCGATAATTAACTCTCCTTTCGAATCTGGATACCAACATGGACAACGTTGAACTTTCACCCGTAACACGCTGGGGAATGGTTGCTACCGGATTACTCCAGGGGCTGGTTTGCTACTTGCTGATAACCTGGCTTGCCGGAAAAAATAACAGTTGGATTGTCTATGGTGTGCCTGCGACCCTGGCGCTTTTATCTGTTTTACTCTTCACCGTGGTGTCCTTCAAACAGAAGCGACTTTGGGGATGGTTGGCGATAGTGTTGATTGCCACTCTCGGGATGAGCGGCTGGCTGAAGTGGCAAATTGATGGCATGAGTCCCTGGAGAGCGGAAAAGGCGCTTTGGGATTTTGGTTGTTATCTGCTGTTGATGGGAGTGATGTTGCTGCCGTGGGTACAACAGAGCCTGCGTGTGCACAATGACATTACCCGCTATAGCTATTTTTACCAGTCGGTATGGCATAACGTACTTGTATTATTAGTGATTTTTATCACCAATGGCCTGACGTGGCTGGTGCTTTTACTGTGGAGTGAGTTATTTAAACTTGTTGGCATCACGTTTTTCAAAACGCTCTTTTTTTCAACCGACTGGTTTATTTATCTTACGCTGGGGCTGGTTACTGCGCTGGCGGTGATCCTGGCGCGGACACAGTCACGTTTAATTGACTCAATTCAAAAGTTGTTCACGTTAATTGCCACGGGTTTACTGCCGTTGGTGTCATTGCTGACGCTGCTGTTTATTATCACCCTGTCGTTTGCGGGCCTGAATGCGATTTCTCGCCATATCTCTGCCGCCGGGTTGCTTTTGACGCTGGCCTTTTTGCAACTGCTTTTAATGGCCGTTGTCCGCGATCCGCAAAAAGCATCAATTCCCTGGGCTGGCCCGTTGCGTTACCTGATTAAAACCGCTCTGCTGGTTACGCCGCTGTATGTGCTGATCGCCGCCTGGGCGTTATGGTTGCGGGTTGCTCAGTACGGCTGGACTGCCGAACGCTTGCATGGTGCGCTGGCTGTGGTGGTGTTACTGGTTTGGTCGCTGGGATATTTTGTCAGTATTGTCTGGCGTAAAGGGCAAAATCCCCTTGTTCTTCAGGGTAAAGTTAATCTTGCGGTTTCGTTGCTGGTGCTGGTGATACTGGTATTGCTTAATTCTCCAGTGCTGGACAGTATGCGCATTAGCGTGAACAGTCATATGGCGCGTTATCAGAGCGGCAAAAATACGCCAGACCAGGTGAGTATCTACATGCTCGAGCAGAGCGGTCGCTATGGACGTGCGGCGCTCGAGTCGCTGAAAAGCGATGTCGAGTATATGAAAGACCCGAAACGCAGACGGAGTCTGCTTATGGCGTTTGATGGAGTCCAGCATCTTCAGCAGCGGATATCGGAAAAAGCATTAGCCGATAATGTATTAATTGCCCCAGGTTCTGGCAAACCGGATGCGACATTCTGGTCGGCAGTGATGAAAAATCTCTATAACGCGATGATATGTATTGAAAAAGACGCCTGTGTACTGGTTGAGCAAGATCTGAATAGTGATGGCAGGGCAGAGGGGATTCTTTTCGCTTTTAATAGTGAAAGATATATTGTTTATGGCTTTGATCCTGACAAGAAAGAATGGCAAGAGCTTACGATGAGTTTACTTCCGCGCGAAATAACGAAAGAAAAATTACTCACTGCTGCGAAGGAGGGAAAACTGGGGACGAAGCCTAAAGCGTGGCGCGATCTTACGGTGGATGGTGAAACGCTGGATTTGAATCTGAATGAGTGACAATGCGCATCTGATTTTTGCCGGATTCGGTGCGAACGCCTTATCTGACCTACAATAACTTGCGATTTATACCGTAGGCCTGATAAGCGCAGCACATCAGGCTATTAAGACAAAAAATCCGGCAGAGTTGTCTCTGCCGGATTTACTAATTAATGAACCTGCGGGTCTGCCGGAGATGCGTTGTTGCGGATCCCGGCAATATCCATCGCATTGAACACATAGTGGTTACCACAGTAATCACAATGCATGTCAATTTCGCCTTCTTCCGCCAGGATGCTATCTACTTCTTCATCCGGCAGCGTTTTCAGCGCGTCGGCGCAACGTTCACGCGAGCAGGTGCATTTGAACTCAACATCCTGCGGATCGTAAACCGTCACTTCTTCTTCGTGATACAAACGCCACAAAACCTCGTTTGCCGGTAAGGTCAGCAGTTCTTCGGTTTTGATGGTTTCGGTCAGTGTCGCCAGGTGATTGAAGTCATCCTGCTGGGCATTTTGCGCAGGCATCACCTGCAACAGCATGCCGCCAGCGGCAGGCTTACCATCTACTTCGCCGGTGCGAATAAACAGGCGCGTCGGCAACTGTTCAGAACGCATAAAGTAATCTTCCAGGCAAGCTGCCAGGGTATCACCTTCCAGACCAACGACGCCCTGATAGCGTTCGCCTTCGCTCGGCGTAATGGTAATTACCACATAACCGTTACCGACCAGCGTTTTCAGATCGGCATTTTCTGGAATTTCGCCCTGCACGCGTGCGACGCCGCGCATCTGCTGTTTGTTGTTTCCGTTGATGACCGCCAGATTCATCGGGCCGTCGCCTTGTAGTTGCACGGTGATATCACCATCAAACTTCAGTGTAGCGGTCAGCAGGCTGGTTGCGACCAGCAGTTCTGCCAGCACGTTTTTCACCGGCTGCGGATAATCGTGATTCTCAAGGATCTGTTGCAGGGTTTCCGAAACGGTTACCAGTTCGCCGCGCACGGCAAAGTTTTCAAACAGATAGCGATGTAATTGGTCATGTTGCGGCATAATCATCTCTCTTGCAGGTGACAGTTATTCACTGTCGCCGTGTTTAAATCGTAACAGGTCGCGGCGCTCTTTTTTGTCCGGGCGTCGGTCCGGGTGCGGCATGGTTAAGGCATTAAGTTTACGTGCCAGCGCCATTTTTTCGCGTTTCTCTACACTTTCCGCAGTCTCTTCATACAGCAAGACCGCCTCGCTGGCGGGGCGACGCTGCTCAGTAATCGCCTTCACAATTACTGTTCGCTCGTCATTTCCCTGGCGCAGTGTGAGCGTGGCATTCAGTTCGACGACTTTACTCGGCTTGCTGCGCTGCCCGTTGTAATGCACCTTACCGCCTTCAATCATTTCGCGGGCCAGCGCGCGGGTTTTATAAAAACGGGCGGCCCATAGCCATTTATCCAGTCGAACCTCAACAGCAGGTTTTTCTTTCATGGCGTCTCCTTCACATTAGCGAGGGGATCAGGCGGCGGTAGTCATTCAGTGACGGATGGCGCTCATACTGTTTTTCAGCAATCCCTGAGTCGGGATTAGTAACGCCGAGGCAGTAACGAATACCAAATTGCGCGGCAGCGTCGAGAATCGCTTCGCTGTCATCAATAAACAGCGTTCTTTCAGCTTTCAGACCCGTAGCTTCGGCCACCGCATGCCATAACCGCTGATCCTCTTTCGGATAACCAAATGTGTGGGTGGAAAGTAATAAATCAAGGTGTGCGTCCAGACCGGTATGCTCGAGTTTTACCGCCAGATTGTGCGGATGAGCGTTAGTGAGCAAAATTCGCCGCTTGCCGCTGGCTTTCAGAGCTTCAAGAAACGGAATGGTATCTTCACGCAGCACGGCGCGTGGCCCCATTTCGGTGGTCATCGCGCAAATATCCAGGCCCAGTTGCTCACTCCAGTAATCAAGACAGTACCAGTTTAGCGTATGCTGCACGTCGTGATATTGCTGGCGCATATATTCCATCGCTTCTTGTGGCGTGACACCGTTCTGCGCGCCCCAGGTTTCGGGCACCAGCTTTTGCCAGAAATAGTTATCGAAAGCGAGGTCGAGCAGTGTGCCGTCCATATCCAGCAGAACGGTGTCTACGTCCTGCCAGGCAATGTTGATATGCATGGGGGAATCTCCAGAGTGAAGCAATTTGCGCGACAGGGTAGCATAACCTGCCGCGCAAACGTGTTATTCGATGAGGCTTTCTGAAGATGTCAGCAGTTTCGAATTCAGGCAGTTTTCGTAGTATTCCTGAATTTTTAGCATACGGGTACGGTGACGCTGGCATCGCCGCCAGGCCTGCACGCCATTATAGATGGCGCTGCCCAGCATCGTTAGCAACAGCAATGTCGTGCCCAGATAGCGCCACAGTCCGGAGCGATCCGGGATGGGGTGCAGGCCGATATGCTGCGTGCCGTTGGCGTCGGTGAAAATTTTGGTGACGATCCCCTCGGCGTTAAAAGGCGTATGCATCAACATTTGTGCCAGCTTCTGGAAGGCGTTCCACTGCTCTTGTGGCGGATAATCATAAAGCGAAACCGCAGGCCACGGTTGATCGACTAAATCACTGCCTTCGTCGCTGACAATCAGGAATCCTCCCGGTGCCGGGCTATTCAGTGATTGCGCCGCTCGCGCCGTTTCATGAGTGATGAATGGTGCTGTAGAGGTTTCCACCAGGTTATCGAGTGATTCTGCACTCACCGGGCGGAGTAACACATTGACACCGTCGAGTTTTCCGGCGTTGGCGCGTTTTACCAGTGCGTCCCAGTCCTTACTGTTGCCGAGATTTACCAGCGCATTTTTCAACCGTACACAATCATCTTTGGCAGCACAGAGATCAGCCGTCTTCAGCACAATGTCGCCAAAGTCATCAAGCAGTACCATGCCGGATTTCTGAATTGCTGAACGCAATGAGGCGCTGACGCGAGATTCATCATCCGGTTTCGGGTGCAACTGGCGGTTTACTGCCTCGGTCAGTGCCGTGGCCTTGTTGACCAGTTCAGACTCTGGTAATGGCAATGAACGGGCGTCATTCCAGATGATCTGCGAGCAGTCAAATGGCAAAAACGGTGAATTAGTTTTCGCGCTCCAGGTGCCGGAAGTGCGGATATTACACATCCCTGTACCGCTAAGACGTAAGGTATCGCCTACACGTACTCCGGCATCTGCCAGTTGTTTAACGCTGGTGGCCTCAATGGTCTGCGCGCCTTTCATCCAGGAGAGGGTGAATTTCAGCGGCATATCCAGCGGGATCCAGAACAGCAGCATAAACAGCACCAGCAGCGATCCGGCAGCGATAACCGTACTGCGTAGCCAGTGTTGTAGCGGGAAGTTTTTCACTTCGTCATGCAGCGAAAGATAGCGTCCCTGGCGTACCACATGCCGATCAAGGTAGATATCGATATCCGTTTGCTGCCCCAGATCCTGGGCAATATAAGGCTGCCAGTGCGCGGGATAGACCAGGTCGATAATACCGAGCGAGATATTGTTGATTTGTTCCTGATCGTTTTCGCCAAATAATCCCCAACGACGCGGCGTACCACGCAGACAGTGGATCTCCCGCAGGGATGATTTTGCCGGCGGTGCAAATAGCCCCCACAGGCCTGCTCCCAGGAGCAGTAATGCGCCACCAGCCAGCCACGGAACAAAGACATCCGGGGTAATCAGGCAGAAAAAGAACATCAGGAAGGAGGCGACAATCAGTAACGCTTCACGTAGCCCACGCGGGCGACTAAGCGCATACTCTTCGTGCGTTTCTTTGCGAATATTGAGTAATTCAATTTGTTCGCTTTCTTCTCCGCGAATAGACGCCTGCGTTGACGGGACTGGCTGTAACGCATAGCCGCGAGTTTCCTGCATGTACTCTTGCAGCGTATGACCGTTGAGTGAAATAACCAGCGGCAGCGAATCGGTATGGATCAGTTCAACGGTATTTTCATCGTTGATGTACTGCTCCCAGAACGGGGGCAGGTGGACTTCCACCGAATCGAGATAGTAACGCCATTTGTTTGGATCGTCGGTAGAAATGCCATAACGCGTGATGGCGTGCGTCAACATCATGACGTTGTTGCTTTCGGCGTTCAGGGTCAGAGAAACAGGAGCCGTGCTGGCACCCGTTGGGCCGGGAACCTGCAAAACCTGCGTCAGACTGTCGAGATAATTTTCAACAGCGCTACGTTCTTCCGGAGTGAGTTTGCGCGTTTGCGCATCAGCGAAGGCGTTAGCCCAGGGCAATTGTCGCCGCCTGGTGCGGGTTTTTATCAGCCATCCCGCAAGTAGTGAGCAGGCCAGCAAAGCAGCTAAAAAAATCACAATGGTGCTCATGCTTTCCCCATCTTACTTAATTTGTCAGGTGTGGTTAGTCGCATCCTGGACACAATATAGGATTCTGCGGTTGGCTATCGGCAAGCGTGGAGTTGAACTTGAGCATCATTAAGCGCATCCCAGTAACCGCTGATCATAGCAAACCCTCTGAGGGCGGAATATCAGCAAATTCCTGGACTTATTTCAACCTATTGACTTTTTATTTGATTTGAGAATGATTATTTATTAGGTTACGTAAATGTAAATAACATGCAATTCACATTGCCGAAAGCGTGTCCGATATCGCACAATAACTGCTGATTTCACAGCATAGATTCCACGATGAGCAAATCATTACAAAAACCCACCATTCTGAATGTTGAAACTGTAGCCCGTTCCCGATTGTTTACCGTCGAAAGCGTGGATCTGGAGTTCAGCAACGGCGTGCGGCGTGTTTATGAACGAATGCGTCCAACCAACCGGGAAGCCGTGATGATTGTGCCGATTGTGGACGATCACCTGATTTTGATCCGCGAATACGCAGTGGGAACTGAATCCTACGAGTTAGGATTTTCGAAAGGGTTAATTGACCCCGGTGAAAGTGTCTATGAAGCCGCTAACCGCGAGCTAAAAGAAGAAGTGGGATTTGGTGCGAACGATCTGACTTTCTTGAAGAAGCTCAGCATGGCACCGTCTTACTTTTCCAGCAAAATGAATATCGTGGTGGCGCAGGATCTCTACCCTGAATCGCTGGAAGGCGATGAGCCAGAGCCGCTGCCGCAAGTGCGCTGGCCGCTGGCGCATATGATGGATTTGCTCGAAGACCCTGATTTCAACGAAGCGCGCAATGTCAGTGCGCTGTTCCTGGTACGTGAGTGGTTGAAGGGGCAGGGGCGGTTGTAAAGCCCCTGGTTATGCAGGCTGGCGTGACTGGGCGAGTTTTTCGTGAATAAACGCCAGTGCTTCCTCTTCTTTATCACTCAGCCATATAAAACTTGACTTGTTCATAACCAATACAAATATATCTTTACAGGGGATAAGGTCATTTATCTCTGACCAGACACAAAAGCTGTGGGTGCCAGATTTTTTCCAGCATTTAACACCAGTCTCATCGATTTGAAAGTTCAATCCTTCCGTTATTGCGTTTTGATTGTAGATATCAGACTGTGCTTTTTTCTGCTTATACCTTGTCCAGTAGGTCTTTACTGAAAAAAACATACCATGTAGCCAAAATACGATAACTAATACTTTGTTTTTATTGAGGATAAACAGAAGGTCATCGGTGACGTTATTCCAGACTGATAATTCAATTTCTATATTAAATATCTCTAAAATCACGAGAGATGCAGGGAATAGCAAGAAAAACGTGACAGCAATGATGTCATAGAGAGCCGCTTTGTGTAGGCGTGGCACTTTATCGGGATGATACCTTCGTAAAACAAGGCCGTAGATGGTTAGAAAATCAGTCTGGTTAAGGCTGAATGGGGCATATTGCCGGGTGAACTGACGATTACTTTCGCTGCAATTCTCCGAAGGAGAAGGAGAGTGACTTTCCATTTTCATCGACATCTTCCATAGTAAAAGCCCGGCAACATTAACGCTGCCGGGCGTCGTTTTTAGAACAATTCCTGTGCCTCACCATTATCGATAATGGTCGTTCCCACCTCGCGCACCGCCTGCTGTGTAGGCTGCGTACCTTCGATGAAATACTCTTCGCGGCTGTTGCCACCATTAGCCAGTTGCCCAGTGCTGCGATCGATATTCACCGTCACAATACCCGGCGGCGGCGTCAGCGGTTGTTCCGGTACGCCTTCCAGAACGGCTTTCATATAAGCGTCCCATGCTGGCTGCGCGCTCTTCGCTCCACCTTCATAACCCGAGATCTGATCTTTAATCGCGCCGGAAGCCGTGGTGTGGCCGAGATTGCGGCGGTGATCGTCAAAGCCAATCCATACCGAGGTCACAACGCCTGGACCGTAACCCGAAAACCACGCATCTTTCGAGCTGTTGGTTGTCCCGGTTTTCCCGCCAATATCATGACGTTGTAAATCACGGCCTGCGCGCCAGCCGGTGCCCTGCCAACCTGGTTCACCAAAGATATTGGTGTTCAGGGCGCTCTTAATCAGGAATGCCAGCGGTGTGCTGATGACGTGCGGTGCGTACTCTGGCGCGCCAGTCTTCGCCACTAATGTCTGATTAGCCTGCTCCAGTTGCGGCATTGGAACGGAAACATTCTGCTGCGAGCGAGAGGTAGCAACATCTTCAACGTCGCTATTTTCCAGCACGTTCGATTTTTGCGTATCACCGTAAATCACCGGAATATCACATTCCGGGCAGGCTACTTTCGGTTTAGCTTCGAAAATTACGCCACCCTGGTCGTTTTCAATTTTGCTGATAAACCAGGGGTCAACCAGGAAGCCACCATTAGCCATCACTGCGTACCCACGCGCCACCTGTAGCGGCGTGAAGGAAGCAGAACCCAGCGCCAGCGATTCAGTGTGGACAATGTTTTGTGCCGGGAAGCCGAAGCGTTGCAAATACTCTGCGGCATAGTCCACGCCCATCGCACGCATCGCTCGTACCATTACCACGTTTTTCGACTGACCCAGCCCCTGGCGTAAACGGATTGGACCGGCATACTGCGGTGGTGAGTTTTTCGGCTGCCAGTCTGAACCCGCACCTGCATCCCAGCGGGAAATCGGCACATCGTTCAACATACTTGCCAGCGTCAGACCTTTATCCATTGCTGCGGTGTAGAGGAAAGGCTTGATATTCGAACCAACCTGACGCAGCGCCTGGGTGGCGCGGTTAAATTTGCTCTGGTTGAAGTCAAAGCCACCAACCAGCGCCATAACCGCGCCGTTTTGTGGATTGATAGATACCAGCGCTGAGTTCACTTCCGGCACCTGTGCCAGCCACCAGGCATCGCCCATCTGGCGAACCCAGATTTGCTGACCTGTTTGCACAACATCGCTCACTTTACGCGGCGTCGGTCCCTGCTGAGTATCTGAACGATAAGGCCGCGCCCAGCGCACTCCTTCCATTCGCAGCGTTACAGATGTTCCGTCCGCCAGCATTGCTGTCGCTTCCTGCGGGTTGGCGCGGGTGACCGCGGCAGGCAGCAGCGGACCATAGGTCGGCAGCGCCTTCAGCGTATCGGTAATCTTTTTGTCATCCCACGCTGACTCACCTGCTTTCCACAGCACATTGGCTGGGCCGCGATAGCCATGACGCATGTCGTAGTCCAGAACGTTATTACGTACAGCTTGCTGTGCGGCCTGCTGCACTTTGCGGGTAATGGTAGTGTAAATGCGATAACCGTCTTCATAAGCGCTTTCGCCGTAACGGTTATACATCTCCTGGCGTACCATTTCGGTGAGATACGGCGCTGAGAAGGCGATCTCCGGTGCGTGATAGTTGGCGTTAACCGGCTCAGTGCGTGTCTGAGCGTACTGCTGTTGAGTGATATACCCTTCGTCCAACATTCGCGACAGCACGACGTTCCGTCGCGCAACGGCACGATCCATAGAGTAGAGCGGGTTGAAGGTGGAGGGGGCTTTCGGTAGCCCGGCAATCACCGCCATTTCGTTCAGCGTCAATTGATCGACCGTTTTACCGAAATAGACTTGTGCCGCAGCACCGACACCATAGGCGCGGTAACCGAGGTAAATCTTGTTCAGATAAAGCTCGAGGATCTCGTCTTTCGTCAGCAACTGTTCAATACGAATCGCAAGGAAGACTTCCTTAATTTTACGCATCAGCGTGCGTTCTGGACTCAGGAAGAAGTTTCTCGCCAGTTGTTGGGTGATGGTGCTCGCCCCTTGTGATGCGTGGCCGGAGAACAGCGCCACGCTTGCCGCACGGAAGATCCCCACCGGGTCAACACCGTGATGCTCGTAGAAGCGGCTGTCTTCCGTCGCAATAAAGGCTTTCACCATTTCCGGCGGGATTTGATCCAACGTAACCGGAATACGACGTTTTTCACCGTATTGAGCAATTAGCTCGCCATCGGCACTGTAAATCTGCATCGGAATTTGCAGGCGTACATCTTTTAATGTCGCCACATCCGGCAGTTGTGGCTCGATGTAGCGGTAGAGGCCATAAATCGAGCCTGCTCCCAGCAGAATGCAACAGACTGCAAGGATCAATAAATACTTTACGAACTTCACTGGAAATTTCCCATTTAGTTTCATTTGGGCAGTTTATAAACAAACGCGCGGTAGTATAAAGGCAAGCCAGACGCATTGATATACCCGTCAGAGTGACGGGGGATAAGGAGATCATCACAATGGCATTTAAGATCTGGCAAATTGGTTTGCATTTACAACAGCAAGAAGCGGTGGCGGTTGCTATCGTGCGTGGCGCTAAAGAATGCTTTTTACAACGCTGGTGGCGCTTGCCGCTGGCAACAGACATTATCAAAGATGGGCGCATTATTGACGCGGAACGGCTGGCCAAAACGTTGTTACCGTGGAGTCGTGAACTGCCGCGCCGTCATCACATTATGTTGGCATTTCCTGCCAGCCGCACGTTACAGAGGGCAATACCGCGTCCGGCGATGTCCCTCGGTGAACGGGAGCAAACGGCCTGGCTGACAGGTACGATGGCCCGCGAGCTGGATATGGAACCGGACTCCCTGCGCTTTGATTACAGCGAAGATTCGCTAAGCCCTGCTTATAACGTGACCGCTGCGCAAAGCAAAGAGCTGGCGACGCTGCTTACCCTGGCAGAAAGATTGCGTGTTCACGTTAGTGCGATTACCCCAGACGCCTGCGCTTTGCAGCGATTCCTGCCTTTTTTACCCTCTCATCAGCGGTGCCTGGCCTGGCGTGATAACGAACAGTGGCTATGGGCGACGCGTTATAGCTGGGGGCGCAAACTGGCGGTAGGGATGACAAGCGCGAATGAGCTGGCGGCGGCGTTAGCTGTTGACCCCGAAAGTGTCGCGATATGTGGTGAAGGTGGGTTTGACCCCTGGGACGCGGTTTCTGTTCGTCAGCCGCCGCTACCGCCGCCTGGTGGAGACTTCGCTATTGCGCTGGGTCTGGCGCTTGGGGAGACGCGCTGATGAATCCGCCAATCAATTTTTTGCCCTGGCGACAGCAACGCCGGACAACCTTTTTTCGCTTCTGGTTGCTGATGTTCGTTGCTCCTTTGCTGTTGGCTGTTGTGATAACGCAAATGCTGCGTCTGACAAGCAACGCCGAAGCTCGCGTAGATGCTGTTTTACTTCAGGCAGAACAGCAACTTGCCCGTGGCTTACAGGTTACTAAGCCGCGTTTGCTGGAGCGCCAACAATTTCGCGAACAGCGTTTGCAACGTCAGCGCCAGCGACAATTTACCCGCGACTGGCAATCTGCACTGGAGTCACTGGCGACGCTTTTACCGGAGCACGCCTGGCTGACCACGATAAGCTGGCAGCAGGGAACGCTGGAGGTAAAGGGACTTACGGCGAACATTACCGCGTTAAATGCGCTGGAAACGTCACTTCGTCAGGATGCTACTTTTCAGCTCAACCAGCGTGGGGCCACGCAGCAGGATGCACAAGGACGCTGGCAATTTGAGTATCGGTTAACAAGGAAAGTTAGCGATGAACACGTTCTTTGACTGGTGGTATGCCACATCACCCCGTATCCGCCTGTTTGGGTGGACGCTCTGGTTGCTGGTGTTATTCACGCTCCTCTTTCTTTCATTGGCACGCCAGGAAGAGAGCGATGCATTAACCCGACTGCGAGCAACGAATCACCAGCAATCCGTCGCACTGTATCGCCTGGTAGATACCACTCTCATCAGCGAAGAAAAGACATTGCCATTTTCGCCGCTGGATTTTCAGTTGCCCGGCGCGCAACTGGTTTACTGGCACCCGTCCGCCCAGGGAGGCGAGTTGGCGTTGAAAACGCTTTGGGAAGCGGTGCCGTCTGCATTTACACGCCTGGCAGAACGCAATGTCAGCGTGAGCCGTTTTTCGTTAAGCGTGGAAGGTGATGAACTTTTGTTCACGCTACAACTGGAGACGCCACATGAGGGGTAAACGCTGGTTGTTGGCGGGTGTTGCATTATGCCTTTTAACGGGGATGCGTGACCCTTTTAAACCGTCGGAGGATATATGCCGGATTAGCGAACTCAGCCAGTGGCGTTATCAGGGAATAATAGGGCGAGGCGACCGCGTTATTGGCGTAATAAAAGATGGCCAAAAGAAATGGCGACGGGTACAGCAAAACGATGTGCTGGAGAATGGCTGGACGATTTTTCAACTGACGCCAGAAACATTAACGCTGAGAACCGGAAAAAACTGCGAACCGCCACAGTGGTTGTGGCAACGGCAAGGAGATAAAAATGAAGCAATGGATAGCCGCGCTACTGCTGATAATCATGATACCCATCGTACAGGCGGCAAAGCCGCAAAAAGTCACGCTGATGGTGGATGATGTTCCGGTAGCTCAGGTTTTACAGGCACTGGCTGAACAGGAAAAGTTAAACCTGGTGGTCTCGCCTGACGTCAACGGTACGGTGTCACTACATCTCACTGACGTTCCCTGGAAGCAGGCACTACAAACCGTAGTGAAAAGCGCCGGGCTGATAACGCGCCAGGAAGGCAACATTCTCTCGGTGCATTCTGTTGCCTGGCAGAATGACAATATCGCCCGTCAGGAGGCTGAACAGGCGCGGGCGCAGGCGAATCTTCCGCTGGAAAATCGCAATATTACTCTGCAATACGCAGATGCCGGAGAGCTGGCGAAAGCAGGGGAGAAGTTGCTTAGCGCCAAAGGCAGTATGACCGTCGATAAACGCACCAATCGCCTTTTGCTACGTGATAACAAAGCTGCGTTAACTGCGCTGGAACAGTGGGTTGCGCAAATGGATTTGCCGGTCGGGCAAGTTGAACTGTCGGCGCACATTGTCACTATTAATAAAAAAAGTTTGCGGGAATTGGGGGTGAAATGGACGCTGGCAGATGCGCAACAAGCTGGCGGCGTTGGGCAAGTGACCGCACTTGGAAGCGATCTTTCCGTGGCGACGGCGACGACGCATATCGGGTTTAACATTGGGCGCATCAACGGGCGTTTACTGGATTTGGAGCTTTCCGCACTCGAACAAAAACAGCAACTGGATATTATCGCCAGCCCGCGTCTGCTGGCCTCGCATCTCCAGCCTGCCAGCATTAAACAAGGAAGCGAGATCCCGTATCAGGTTTCCAGCGGTGAAAGCGGCGCGACGTCGGTGGAATTTAAAGAGGCCGTACTGGGAATGGAGGTCACGCCTACAGTGTTACAAAAAGGCCGCATCCGGTTGAAATTACACATCAGCCAGAACGTGCCGGGGCAAGTACTACAACAGGCCGATGGCGAAGTGCTGGCGATTGATAAACAGGAGATCGAAACGCAGGTTGAAGTCAAAAGCGGAGAAACGCTGGCACTGGGCGGCATCTTTACCCGTAAAAATAAATCGGGACAGGATAGCGTACCGCTGCTGGGCGATATCCCCTGGTTCGGGCAATTATTTCGTCATGACGGAAAAGAAGATGAACGACGTGAGTTAGTGGTGTTTATCACGCCACGGTTGGTTTCCAGTGAGTAAATCACCGCAAAAACGGCGATGTTTTTATGCTGAACATGTTTCATCTATTTGACGTGCGCAGGTATTTAGCATACAAGGAGTACCGATTTGAGAGTCGGTGTTCCTTGCTGCCTGCGTTATATGATGGTGATTTATCTTTCACGCGGCATTTTGCTGTCTTTTTTACGCTAATCTTACCCGGTGATTTATCGCCAGAGCGGTGATAGCAAGGCAGTGCACCTGCAACGACCAGATATGCAGAGGGAGGGGCGATTTATTCAGTTGCCAAACCCGCTGGAGTATTGAGATAATTTTCAGTCTGACTCTCGCAATATCTTATGAGGTTTCAGTTCATGTCCTGCGGCGCTCTCTGAGCGAAGCGGGTTTATCATTAACGAATAGTCTTAGTAGTACCGAAAAAATGGCAGAGAAACGCAATATCTTTCTGGTTGGGCCTATGGGTGCCGGAAAAAGCACTATTGGGCGCCAGTTAGCTCAACAACTCAATATGGAATTTTACGATTCCGATCAAGAGATTGAGAAACGAACCGGAGCTGATGTGGGCTGGGTTTTCGATTTAGAAGGCGAAGAAGGCTTCCGCGAACGCGAAGAAAAGGTCATCAATGAGTTGACCGAGAAGCAGGGTATTGTGCTGGCTACTGGCGGCGGCTCTGTGAAATCCCGCGAAACGCGTAACCGTCTTTCCGCACGTGGTGTTGTCGTTTATCTTGAAACGACCATCGAAAAGCAACTTGCGCGCACGCAGCGTGATAAAAAACGCCCGTTGCTGCACGTTGAAACGCCGCCGCGTGAAGTTCTGGAAGCGTTGGCTAATGAACGCAATCCGCTGTATGAAGAGATTGCCGACGTGACCATTCGTACTGATGATCAAAGCGCCAAAGTGGTCGCAAACCAGATTATTCACATGCTGGAAAGCAACTAATTCTGGCTTTATATACACTCGTCTGCGGGTACAGTAATTAAGGTGGATGTCGCGTTATGGAGAGGATAGTCGTTACTCTCGGGGAACGTAGTTACCCAATTACCATCGCATCTGGTTTGTTTAACGAACCAGCTTCATTCTTACCGCTGAAATCGGGCGAGCAGGTGATGTTGGTCACCAACGAAACCCTGGCTCCCTTGTATCTCGATAAGGTTCGCGGCGTACTTGAACAGGCGGGTGTTAACGTTGATAGCGTTATCCTTCCTGACGGCGAGCAGTATAAAAGCCTGGCAGTGCTCGACACCGTTTTTACGGCGTTGTTGCAAAAGCCGCACGGTCGCGATACGACGCTGGTAGCGCTTGGCGGCGGTGTAGTGGGCGATCTTACCGGTTTTGCAGCGGCGAGCTATCAGCGCGGTGTTCGCTTCATTCAAGTCCCGACGACACTGCTGTCGCAGGTGGACTCTTCCGTCGGCGGCAAAACCGCAGTCAACCATCCCCTCGGTAAAAATATGATTGGCGCTTTTTATCAGCCAGCATCCGTGGTGGTGGAGCTCGACTGTCTGAAAACGCTTCCCCCGCGAGAGTTAGCTTCGGGGCTGGCGGAAGTCATCAAATACGGCATTATTCTTGACGGTGAGTTTTTCAACTGGCTGGAAGATAATCTGGATGCATTGCTCGGTCTGGATGGTTCGGCAATGGCGTACTGTATTCGTCGTTGTTGCGAGCTGAAAGCAGAAGTTGTTGCTGCCGACGAGCGCGAATCCGGCTTACGTGCTTTACTGAATCTGGGACATACCTTTGGTCATGCCATTGAAGCTGAAATGGGCTATGGCAATTGGTTACACGGCGAAGCGGTTGCTGCAGGTATGGTGATGGCGGCGCGGACGTCGGAACGTCTTGGGCAGTTCAGTTCTGCCGAAACGCAGCGTATTATTACTCTGCTCACGCGGGCTGGGTTACCGGTTAATGGGCCGCGCGAAATGTCCGCGCAGGCATATTTACCGCATATGCTGCGTGACAAGAAAGTCCTTGCGGGAGAAATGCGCTTAATTCTTCCGTTGGCAATTGGTAAGAGCGAAGTTCGCGGCGGCGTATCGCACGAGCTTGTTCTTAATGCTATTGCCGATTGTCAATCAGCGTAACAACAAGAAAGGTCAGGCCGCTTATTAAGTGGTCTATTAGCTTCAGGTTAATTGCAACGTGGTAAGCATTAACCTTTTAGTGGGGTGTTAAATGGATGAATTCAAACCAGAAGACGAGCTGAAACCCGATCCCAGCGATCGTCGTACTGGTCGTTCTCGTCAATCTTCTGAGCGTTCAGAACGTACTGAACGTGGCGAACCGCAGATCAATTTTGATGATATTGAACTTGATGACACTGACGATCGCCGTCCGACTCGTGCGCAAAAAGAGCGCAATGAGGAACCGGAAATCGAAGAAGAAATTGATGATTCCGAAGATGAAGCTGTGGATGAAGAGCGCGTAGAGCGTCGTCCGCGTAAGCGTAAAAAAGCAGCCAGCAAACCGGCTTCTCGTCAGTATATGATGATGGGCGTCGGCATTCTGGTTCTGTTGTTGTTGATCATCGGTATCGGTTCTGCGCTAAAAGCCCCCTCGACCTCTTCCAGCGATCAAACTGCGTCTGGTGAGAAGAGTATTGATCTTTCTGGTAATGCGGTCGATCAGGCGAATGGTGTGCAGCCAGCGCCGGGAACCACGTCTGCGCAAAATACCCAGCAGGATGTTTCTCTGCCACCGATCTCTTCTACGCCGACTCAGGGGCAATCCCCGGCGGCAATGGATGGGCAGCAACGTGTTGAAGTGCAGGGCGATCTGAATAACGCGCTGACACAACCACAAAATCAGCAGCAGTTGAACAATGTGGCGGTCAACTCCACGCTGCCGACCGAACCTGCGACTGTAGCCCCAGTTCGCAATGGCAATGCATCGCGTGATACGGCGAAAACGCAAACTGCTGAACGTCCGACCACCACGCGTCCGGCACGTCAGCAGACGGTGATTGAACCGAAGAAACCGCAAGCAACCGTGAAAACGGAACCGAAGCCAGTAGCACAACAGCCGAAGCATACTGAACCGGCTGCGCCAGTGGTGAGCACCAGGGCACCTGCTGCGACTTCTACGCCAGTAGCAACGCCTGCGCCAAAAGCGACCGCCAGCACGGAGCCTGCACAAACGGCATCTCCGGCGCAAACCACGGCAACACCAGCCGCTGGGGCGAAGACCACAGGCAATGTCGGCTCGTTGAAATCGGCACCGTCCAGCCATTACACTCTGCAGCTAAGCAGTTCTTCTAACTACGACAACCTGAACGGTTGGGCGAAGAAAGAGAATCTGAAAAACTACGTTGTCTATGAAACGACGCGTAACGGTCAGCCGTGGTATGTCCTGGTTTCTGGCGTGTACGCTTCGAAAGAAGAAGCGAAAAAAGCGGTATCTACATTGCCAGCCGATGTTCAGGCCAAAAACCCGTGGGCGAAACCGCTGCGTCAGGTACAGGCCGATTTGAAGTAATCAAGGCTATTTCCCGCAATGGTTTACCGTTGCGGGAACTGCCTGAAGCGCTGGATGCTGTCGGAGCTTTCTCCACAGCCGGAGAAGGTGTAATTAGTTAGTCAGCATGAAGAAAAATCGCGCTTTTTTGAAGTGGGCAGGGGGCAAATATCCCCTGCTTGATGATATTAAACGACATTTGCCTAAGGGCGAATGTTTGGTTGAGCCTTTTGTGGGTGCCGGGTCGGTGTTTCTCAACACCGACTTTTCTCGTTATGTCCTTGCTGATATCAATAGCGACCTGATCAGTCTCTACAACATTGTGAAGACGCGTACCGATGAGTACGTACAGGCTGCTCACGAGCTGTTTGTTCCTGAGACAAATTGCGCTGAGGTCTACTATCAGTTCCGCGAAGAGTTCAACAAAAGTCAGGATCCCTTCCGCCGGGCGGTACTGTTTTTATATCTGAATCGCTACGGGTACAACGGTCTGTGCCGTTACAATCTGCGCGGTGAATTTAATGTGCCATTCGGCCGTTACAAAAAACCCTATTTCCCGGAAGCAGAGTTGTATCACTTTGCCGAAAAAGCGCAGAATGCCTTTTTCTATTGTGAGTCTTACGCCGACAGCATGGCGCGCGCGGATGATGCATCCGTCGTTTATTGCGATCCGCCTTATGCACCACTTTCTGCAACCGCCAACTTTACGGCGTATCACACAAATAGTTTTACTCTTGAACAACAAGCGCATCTGGCGGAGATTGCTGAAGGTCTGGTTGATCGCCAGATCCCGGTACTGATTTCCAATCATGATACTGCGCTAACGCGCGAGTGGTATCAGCGCGCAAAATTGCATGTCGTCAAAGTTCGACGCAGTATAAGCAGCAACGGCGGCACACGTAAAAAGGTGGACGAACTGCTGGCTTTGTACAAACCAGGAGTCGTTTCACCCGCGAAAAAATAATTCTCAAGGAGAAGCGGATGAAACAGTATTTGATTGCCCCCTCAATTCTGTCGGCTGATTTTGCCCGCCTGGGTGAAGATACCGCAAAAGCCCTGGCAGCCGGCGCTGATGTCGTGCATTTTGATGTCATGGATAACCACTACGTTCCCAACCTGACGATTGGACCTATGGTGCTGAAATCCTTGCGTAACTACGGCATTACCGCCCCTATTGATGTACATTTGATGGTGAAACCGGTTGATCGCATTGTGCCGGATTTCGCTGCCGCAGGTGCCAGCATCATTACCTTTCATCCTGAAGCCTCAGAGCACGTTGATCGCACGCTGCAACTGATTAAAGAAAATGGCTGTAAAGCGGGTCTGGTGTTCAACCCGGCCACGCCGTTGAGTTATCTGGACTATGTGATGGATAAGCTGGATGTGATCCTGCTGATGTCAGTTAACCCCGGTTTTGGCGGTCAGTCTTTCATTCCGCAAACGTTAGATAAACTACGCGAAGTGCGTCGCCGCATCGACGAGTCTGGTTTCGATATCCGCCTGGAAGTGGATGGCGGAGTGAAGGTTAATAACATTGGCGAAATCGCTGCGGCGGGTGCGGATATGTTCGTCGCTGGTTCGGCCATTTTCGACCAGCCAGACTACAAAAAAGTCATTGATGAAATGCGCAGTGAACTGGCAAAGGTAAGTCATGAATAAGTTTGAAGATATTCGGGGCGTTGCCTTCGATCTCGATGGCACGCTGGTTGACAGTGCTCCCGGTCTTGCTGCCGCGGTAGATATGGCGCTGTACGCGCTGGAGTTACCTGTCGCAGGCGAAGAAAGAGTTATTACCTGGATTGGTAACGGCGCAGATGTTCTGATGGAACGAGCACTGACCTGGGCGCGTCAGGAACGTGCGACCCTGCGTAAAACGATGGGTAAGCCGCCTGTTGATGACGACATCCCATTGCAAGAACAGGTGCGTATTATGCGTAAGCTGTTTGACCGCTACTATGGCGAGGTTGCTGAAGAAGGGACGTTTTTGTTTCCACACGTTGCCGATACGCTCGGTGCGTTGCAGGCCAAAGGCTTGCCGTTAGGTCTGGTCACGAACAAACCGACGCCGTTTGTTGCGCCATTGCTTGAAGCTTTAGATATCGCCAAATACTTTAGCGTGGTCATCGGTGGCGATGACGTACAAAACAAAAAGCCGCATCCGGATCCGCTGTTACTGGTGGCTGAACGTATGGGCATTGCTCCACAACAAATGCTGTTTGTTGGCGACTCTCGCAATGATATTCAGGCGGCAAAAGCGGCCGGTTGTCCTTCTGTTGGCTTAACCTATGGATATAACTACGGCGAGGCTATCGAACTTAGCCAGCCTGATGTAATTTATCAGTCTCTCAATGACCTTCTGCCCGCATTAGGGCTTCCGCAAAGCGAAAATCAGGAATCGAAAAATGACTAAGCCCATCGTTTTTAGTGGCGCACAGCCTTCAGGTGAATTGACCATTGGTAACTACATGGGTGCGCTGCGTCAGTGGGTAAACATGCAGGATGACTACCATTGCATTTACTGTATCGTTGACCAACACGCTATTACCGTGCGCCAGGATGCACAGAAGCTGCGTAAAGCGACGCTGGATACGTTGGCACTGTATCTGGCTTGTGGCATCGATCCTGAGAAAAGCACCATCTTTGTTCAGTCCCACGTACCGGAACACGCACAGTTAGGTTGGGCGCTGAACTGCTATACCTATTTCGGTGAGCTGAGCCGCATGACTCAGTTCAAAGATAAATCTGCACGTTACGCTGAGAATATCAACGCTGGTCTGTTTGACTATCCGGTGCTGATGGCAGCAGATATCCTGCTGTATCAAACCAACCTGGTGCCGGTCGGTGAGGATCAGAAACAGCACCTGGAACTGAGCCGTGATATCGCCCAGCGTTTCAACGCGCTGTATGGCGATATCTTTAAAGTGCCAGAGCCGTATATTCCGAAATCTGGCGCGCGCGTAATGTCTTTGCTGGAGCCGACCAAAAAGATGTCCAAGTCTGACGATAACCGCAATAACGTTATCGGCCTGCTGGAAGATCCGAAATCGGTAGTGAAGAAAATCAAGCGTGCGGTCACTGATTCCGACGAGCCGCCAGTAGTTCGCTACGACGTGCAGAACAAAGCGGGGGTTTCTAACCTGCTGGATATCCTTTCTGCAGTGACTGGCCAGAGCATCCCGGAGCTGGAAAAACAGTTCGAAGGCAAAATGTATGGTCATTTGAAAGGCGAAGTGGCAGAAGCGGTTTCCGGAATGTTGACTGAATTGCAGGAGCGTTATCACCGTTTCCGCAATGACGAAGCCTTCCTGCAACAGGTGATGAAAGACGGCGCAGAAAAAGCCAGCGCACACGCTTCCCGCACGCTGAAAGCGGTTTACGAAGCAATTGGTTTTGTAGCGAAGCCGTAATTCAACATTGTTGGCAAAGTGCGCTTTGTTTATGCCAGATGCGACGTGAACGCCTTATCTGGCCTATAAAATGTTGTAAATTCAACATGTTGAAGGAAAGCGTAGCGCATCATGCAGTTTTGCTTTTATCATCACTCTGAAACCGGGGAAACCCGGTTTTTTTGTCCCTTTTTCGCAGTAATCCGGAAAAATGTGAAGCATCTCGCCGTTTCCATCTCTCGTGGTTGCCACTTATCTTCATTTTAATAAATATATAAATATTCACTTTATTGAAAATTTACCATGCGCCGAACGTTTATCAAAAAAGAAGGTGTCGTCATCACGACGCTGGCCCGTTATTTGTTGGGTGAAAAATGCGGTAATCGCCTGAAAACGATTGATGAGCTGGCAACTGAATGCCGCTCGTCCGTTGGCCTGACGCAGGCCGCGCTAAAAACGCTGGAATCAAGCGGCGCGATACGCATTGAACGTCGCGGGCGTAATGGCAGTTTCCTGGCGGAGATGGATAACAAAGCGCTGTTGAGCCATGTCGATATCAACAATGTAGTCTGTGCGATGCCTCTGCCTTATACCCGTCTGTACGAAGGGTTGGCGAGCGGGTTAAAAGCCCAGTTTGATGGCATTCCTTTTTACTATGCGCATATGCGCGGCGCGGATATTCGCGTGGAGTGTTTGCTTAACGGTGTGTATGACATGGCAGTGGTTTCCCGGCTGGCGGCAGAAAGTTATCTCACACAAAAAGGTTTATGCCTCGCACTGGAGTTGGGGCCGCACACCTACGTTGGCGAGCACCAGTTGATTTGTCGCAAAGGTGAATCCGGTAATGTGCAGCGTGTTGGGCTGGATAGTCGCTCGGCGGATCAGAAAATCATGACCGATGTCTTTTTTGGTGATCGCAGTGTGGAGCGCGTCGATCTCTCCTATCACGAGAGTTTGCAGCGCATTGTCAAAGGTGATGTCGATGCGGTGATCTGGAATGTGGTGGCAGAAAGCGAACTGGCCATGCTTGGATTAGAAGCGACGCCGCTCACAGACGATCCGCGATTTTTGCAGGCCACCGAAGCCGTGATCCTGACGCGAGCTGATGATTACCCAATGCAACAATTACTGCGTGCGGTTGTTGATAAACACGCCCTGCTTGCCCATCAACAGCGGGTGGTCAGCGGGGAACAGGAACCCAGTTATTAAATAAAAGGCATCTAAAATGGAAACCAGACTCAACCTGCTTTGCGATGCAGGGGTCATAGATAAGGACATCTGTAAAGGCATGATGCAGGTTGTCAAGATTCTGGAAACAGAATGTCATCTGCCCATACGTAGCGAGCAGGGAACGATGGCGATGACGCATATGGCGAGTGCGCTGATGCGCAGCCGTCGCGGTGAACAGATACTGCCGCTGGATGACGAATTACTGACGGAACTGGCGCAATCCAGCCACTGGCCAGCGATCATGCAGTTGCATCGGGTGTTATTGCAGGGATTCGCGTTGGAAGTTAACCCGTGTGAAGAAGGATATCTGCTGGCCAACCTTTATGGATTATGGATGGCCGCTAACGAAGACCTTTGAAGCACATGGCAAATCCACGTCGTACATCTTAAATATTCAAAAAAATGAATATTTGGATTAAGGAACAGAAACGAGGCAACAAGATGTTTGTAGAAGCATTGAAACGCCAGAACCCGGCGCTGATTTCTGCCGCATTAAGCCTGTGGCAGCAGGGCAAGATCGCCCCGGACTGTTGGGTGATCGACGTGGATCAGGTACTGGAAAACGGTAAGCGGCTCATTGAGACAGCACGGCTTTACGGTATTGAACTGTATCTGATGACTAAGCAGTTCGGTCGTAACCCGTGGCTGGCGGAAAAGCTGCTGGCGCTGGGCTACAGCGGCATTGTGGCGGTGGACTACAAAGAGGCACGAGTGATGCGTCGCGCCGGTTTGCCGGTGGCGCATCAGGGGCATCTGGTACAAATCCCTTGTCACCAGGTATCTGACACCGTTGAACAGGGAACCGGTGTTATCACTGTGTTTACCCTCGATAAAGCACGGGAAATTTCTGCGGCAGCGGTGAAGGCTGGATGCGTACAGTCTGTGCTGCTCAAAGTTTATAGCGACGATGATTTCCTTTATCCAGGGCAGGAGAGCGGTTTTACCCAAAATACGCTGCATGACATTGTCGCTGAAATCCAAAAACTACCAGGACTACATTTAGCGGGACTTACCCATTTCCCTTGCCTGCTTTGGGATGAAACAAGCGGGAAAGTTTTACCCACGCCGAATCTTCACACGCTGGTACAGGCGCGGGATCAACTGGCTAAATCTGGCACTGCCCTTGAGCAACTAAACGCGCCTTCAGCGACCAGTTGCACTTCGTTGCCGGTGTTAGCGCAATATGGTGTTACCCATGCCGAACCTGGTCATGCGCTGACCGGCACTATTCCGGCAAACCAGCAGGGCGATCAACCCGAACGTATCGCCATGCTTTGGTTAAGTGAAATTTCCCACCACTTCCGTGGCGACAGTTATTGCTATGGCGGTGGTTACTATCGCCGTGGTCATGCACATCACGCTCTTATTTTTACTCCAGAAAATCAAAGCATCACAGAAACACTTCTCAAAACAGTGGATGACAACAGTATCGACTATTACCTGCCGTTGGCTGGTGAGTTTCCGGTAAGTAGCGCGGTGGTGCTCTGTTTTCGTACGCAGATTTTTGTCACCCGTAGCGATGTGGTGTTGGTGTCCGGTATTCAGCGCGGCGCGGCGGAAATTGTTGGTCGCTATGACAGCCTCGGCAACCTTCTGGAGGCGTAAATGGCGCGATTTGTGGTGTTAGTGATCGATAGTTTTGGCGTAGGCGCAATGAAAGATGTTGCGCGGGTACGCCCACAGGATGCCGGGGCGAATACCTGTGGTCACATTCTTAGCCAGTTGCCGCATTTACAGTTGCCGACTCTTGAGAAGCTGGGGCTAATCAATGCATTGGGTTATGCGCCGGGTGATATGCAGCCATCGGATTGCGCAGTCTGGGGCGTAGCAGAACTGCAACATGAAGGTGGCGATACCTTTATGGGGCATCAGGAAATTTTAGGTACGCGCCCCTTGCCGCCGCTGCGGATGCCCTTTCGCGACGTTATTGATCGTGTTGAACGAGCCTTAATGGCTGCGGGCTGGCAGGTCGAACGCCGTGGCGATGCGTTGCAATTTCTGTGGGTAAACCAGGCCGTGGCAGTTGGCGACAATCTCGAAGCGGATTTAGGCCAGGTCTATAACGTTACCGCCAATCTCTCTGCGATACCGTTCGATGAAGTTGTCAAGATTGGTCGTGTGGTGCGTGAGCAGGTACAGGTTGGCAGGGTTATTACTTTTGGCGGCCTGTTGCAGGACAGCCAGCGCATTCTTGATGCCGCAGAAAGCAAGGAAGGGCGTTTTATTGGCATAAATGCACCGCGTTCCGGCGCTTATGACAGCGGTTTCCAGGTTGTACATATGGGCTACGGTGTCGATGAAAAAGTGCAGGTGCCGCAACAACTGCATCAGGTAGGCGTACCTACGGTGCTGGTGGGTAAGGTGGCGGATATCGTCAGCAATCCTCATGGAATGAGCTGGCAAAATTTGGTGGATAGCCAACGGATTATGGATATCACTCTCGACGAATTTAACGCCCATCCGACAGCCTTTATTTGCACCAATATTCAGGAAACCGACCTCGCCGGCCACGCAGAAGACGTCGCACGTTATGCCGAACGTTTGCAGGTCGTTGACCGTAATCTTGCCCGGCTTGTTGAGGCGATGCAGCCGGATGATTGCCTGATCGTCATGGCTGATCACGGTAACGACCCGACTATCGGCCACAGCCACCATACCCGCGAAGTAGTGCCTGTGCTGGTTTATCAGCGTGGATTGGCTGCCACTCGTCTGGGTGTGTATCCCACGCTCTCTGATGTTGGAGCCACGGTATGTGAATTTTTCCGTGCTTCGCCGCCACAAAACGGCAGCTCTTTTTTATCTTCCCTTCGCTTTCAGGGTGACTCTTTATGACCATCGATTCGACCGGCTACACCCTTGCTCATGAGCATCTGCATATTGATCTCTCCGGCTTTAAAAACAACGTGGATTGCCGCCTTGATCAATATGCGTTCATTTGCCAGGAGATGAACGACCTGATGGCGCAGGGCGTTCGTAATGTGATTGAGATGACCAATCGTTACATGGGCCGCAATGCGCAATTTATGCTCGATGTGATGCGTGAGACGGGAATCAACGTGGTGCCTTGTACTGGTTATTACCAGGATGCCTTTTTCCCGGAGCATGTGGCGACCCGCAGCGTGCAGGAGCTGGCGCAAGAGATGGTCGATGAAATTGAACAGGGTATCGATGGCACGGAACTGAAAGCCGGGATCATCGCGGAGATTGGCTCCAGTGAGGGCAAAATCACGCCGCTGGAAGAGAAAGTTTTCATTGCCGCCGCGTTGGCGCATAACCAGACCGGACGGCCCATTTCCACTCATACATCTTTTAGCACTATGGGGTTGGAACAACTGGCTCTACTGCAATCCCACGGTGTCGATCTTTCGCGGGTCACCCTCGGGCACTGCGATCTTAAAGACAACCTCGACAACATTTTAAAGATGATCGATCTCGGCGCGTATGTGCAGTTCGACACCATTGGCAAGAACAGTTACTACCCGGATGAGAAGCGTATTGCGATGCTTCACGCGCTCCGCGACCGTGGATTGCTTAACCGCGTCATGCTGTCGATGGATATTACTCGTCGTTCCCATTTAAAAGCCAACGGTGGTTATGGCTATGACTTTTTATTTACCACCTTTATTCCGCAGTTGCGCCAGTCAGGATTCAGTCAGGCCGATGTGGATGTGATGTTACGTGAAACTCCCTCTCAATTTTTCCAATAAGGACAGACTCATGAAAAAGATTGGCGTTGCAGGCTTACAGCGTGAGCAGATTAAAAAAACTATTGAAACGACGGCTCCTGGCTGTTTTGAAGTTTTCATTTATAACGACATGGAAGCGGCAATGAAAGTGAAATCCGGGCAACTGGATTACTACATCGGCGCGTGTAATACCGGCGCAGGTGCGGCATTGTCGATTGCTATCGCAGTGATTGGTTATAACAAAAGTTGCACCATTGCCAGGCCTGGTATTAAAGCGAAAGACGAGCATATCGCCAAAATGATCGCTGAAGGAAAGGTGGCGTTTGGGCTTTCCGTTGAGCACGTTGAACACGCGATTCCGATGCTGATTAACCATCTGAAATAAAAGGCACGACTATGGATCTGTATATTCAGATTATCGTGGTGGCGTGCCTGACCGGTATGACATCACTTCTGGCACATCGCTCGGCGGCCGTATTTCATGATGGTATTCGCCCGATCCTGCCACAATTGATTGAAGGCTATATGAACCGTCGCGAGGCGGGGAGTATCGCTTTCGGTTTGAGTATTGGTTTTGTGGCATCGGTGGGGATCTCCTTTACCCTGAAAACCGGCCTGCTCAACGCATGGTTACTTTTTCTTCCTACCGATATCCTCGGCGTACTGGCGATAAACAGCCTGATGGCGTTTGGCCTTGGCGCAATCTGGGGGATACTGATCCTCACCTGCCTGCTGCCGGTAAACCAGTTGCTGACTGCGCTGCCGGTTGATGTTTTAGGTAGTCTGGGGGAATTAAGCTCTCCGGTAGTTTCTGCTTTTGCACTCTTCCCGCTGGTGGCGATTTTCTACCAGTTTGGCTGGAAGCAAAGCCTGATCGCTGCCGCCGTCGTGTTGATGACTCGCGTCGTGGTGGTGCGTTATTTCCCGCATCTTAATCCGGAATCCATCGAAATCTTTATTGGCATGGTAATGCTGCTGGGGATCGCGATAACTCACGACCTGCGTCATCGTGATGAAAATGATATCGATGCCAGCGGATTTTCGGTCTTTGAAGAGCGCACGTCGCGGATTATCAAAAATCTTCCGTATATCGCCATTGTCGGAGCGCTGATCGCTGCTGTTGCCAGTATGAAAATTTTTGCTGGTAGCGAAGTGTCGATCTTCACCCTTGAGAAAGCGTACTCCGCAGGCGTCACGCCGGAGCAATCGCAAACGCTGATCAATCAGGCGGCGCTGGCAGAATTTATGCGCGGGCTGGGTTTTGTGCCGTTGATTGCCACCACTGCGTTAGCCACGGGGGTGTATGCGGTTGCTGGCTTTACCTTTGTCTATGCGGTGGGCTATCTCTCGCCTAATCCGATGGTTGCGGCGGTATTGGGCGCAGTGGTTATTTCGGCGGAAGTTTTGTTGTTACGGTCGATAGGTAAATGGCTGGGGCGCTACCCGTCAGTGCGTAATGCGTCGGATAACATTCGTAACGCCATGAATATGCTGATGGAAGTGGCTCTGTTGGTCGGTTCGATTTTCGCGGCAATCAAAATGGCGGGTTATACCGGATTCTCTATTGCGGTCGCCATTTACTTCCTCAACGAATCTCTGGGGCGTCCGGTACAGAAAATGGCGGCACCTGTGGTGGCAGTGATGATCACCGGCATTCTGCTGAATGTTCTTTACTGGCTTGGCTTGTTTGTTCCGGCTTAAGGAATGCACTTATGAAGACGTTTCCCTTGCAAAGCCTGACTCTTGCTGAAGCACAGCAAAAGCAGTTTGCGCTGGTGGACACGATTTGCCGCTATTTCCCTGGCGGTGAGTTCCTTACCTGTGGTGATTTGGGATTAACGCCGGGGTTGAATCAACCGCGCATTACTCAACGTGTGGAACAGGTACTGGCGGGTGTGTTTCATGCGCAAGCGGCGGCGCTGGTGCAAGGCGCTGGCACTGGGGCGATCCGTGCCGGGCTGGCAGCTTTGCTCAAGCCCGGGCAGCGTCTTCTGGTACATGATGCGCCTGTTTATCCGACTACGCGGGTCATTATTGAGCAGATGGGGCTGACGCTTATTACCGCTGATTTCAATGACCTGTCGGCACTTAAGCAAATCGTCGAAGAGCAACAACCAGATGCAGCACTGGTGCAACATACACGCCAGCAGCCGCAGGATCGCTACATTCTGGCAGATGTGCTGGCAACGTTGCGCCTGGCGGGTGTTCCAGCGTTAACTGATGACAACTATGCGGTGATGAAGGTGGCGCGGATTGGCTGCGAATGCGGGGCGAATGTCTCAACTTTTTCCTGCTTCAAGCTGTTTGGGCCGGAGGGTGTTGGTGCGGTGGTAGGCGATGCTGATGCCATCAACCGTATTCGTGCCACGCTTTACTCCGGAGGCAGCCAGATTCAGGGCGCTCAGGCGCTGGAAGTCTTGCGCGGACTGGTTTTTGCGCCGGTGATGCATGCGGTACAGGCGAGGGTATCTGAAAGGTTGCTGACCTTGCTCAACGGTGGCGCAGTGCCACAAGTTAAAAGCGCCGTCATTGCCAATGCGCAGTCGAAGGTGTTGATTGTGGAGTTCCATCAGCCGATTGCTGCAAGGGTACTGGAAGAAGCGCAGAAACGCGGTGCATTGCCATATCCAGTTGGTGCGGAGTCGAAATATGAAATTCCGCCGCTCTTTTATCGTCTTTCCGGGACATTTCGTCAGGCGAATCCACAATTAGAACATTGTGCGATTCGTATTAATCCTAATCGTAGTGGTGAGGAGACAGTGCTGCGTATTTTGCGCGAGAGTATTGCCTGTATTTAACTGCTGTGAACGATATTTTTAAAGGCAAGGTAAAAACAAATACGCCCTCTGGTAAAAATAGAGGGCGTCAGGTAATTAAAACAGCATTAACCGATCTCTGTTAAGAGATTACTGTGCAGTCGGACCGCAGCCGCCAATGATTTTAGAAATAGAAATTGCCGGATGCAGAAGGTAATCATAAGAGCAGTTTTTGTCACGGTTTTCAATATGACCAGTACATGCAGTTAACGTTGCCAGTACCGCACCTACCAATGCTACTTTAATAAACTTGTTCATTCTCATTCCCTATGTAAAATATATCGAGTAATATTCATTAATTATGTGAATATAAGCAAACAGCTCGTTAGAGACAATACAGGAATATCTATGACACGTCAGTGAGTGGACTATTAATAATTCAATTATATTTGTAAGCCACTGTAACTGTGGGGAGTTGTTAAAAAACAAATTAGTTAAAAAGTTGTTTTATGTCTGCTGAAAATAAAAATTAATATGGTGATTATTGTAAATAAAAAGGCCAGAAATATCCGGCCTTAGATAATTTTTTTTAAATTAATGGTTAGAGAACCAGTTTAATTTATCGCGCAGGCCAACGACCCGACCAATAATAATCAAAGACGGGCTGTTCATTTGCTGCGCAAGTTCACCGAGTTGCGCGAGCGTACCGTCAATCACGCGTTGCGTAACCGCCGTACCGTTTTCGACAATCGCCACCGGCATTTCACCTGGCATTCCGTATTCAATCAGCTTTTGCTGAATGGTCGCGGCCTGATTCAGCCCCATATAGAACACCAGCGTCTGTTTTTCTGCCGCCAGATTCTCCCAGTCCAGCTCGCCACCCGTTTTTAAGTGCCCGGTGATTAAGCGCACGCTCTGGGCGTAATCGCGATGTGTTAGCGGAATACCCGAATAGGCAGAGCAACCAGAAGCTGCGGTAATGCCCGGAACCACCGAGAACGGAATGCCTGCATTGCACAGCGTTTCCAGCTCTTCGCCGCCACGCCCGAAAATAAACGGATCGCCGCCTTTCAGACGCACCACGCGTTTGCCTTTTTGCGCTTCCCGCAACAGGATCTGGTTAATCTCTTCCTGCGGTACGCAGTGGTATCCCGCGCGTTTACCGACGAAAACGCGGTCAGCATCGCGGCGTACCAGATTCATAATATCGTCAGAAACCAGACGGTCGTAGACCACCACATCAGCCTGCTGAATTTGTTGCAGGCCTTTCAGCGTCAGTAGCCCGGCATCGCCTGGACCTGCGCCAACCAGCACCACTTCACCACGATGATCGAGCGGCTCATTGATTAACTGTTCGGTAGTTTCAGTAATGGCTTTCTGATCGTTGTTCGCCAGCGACTGCGCCAGACGGTCATTGACGAACAGTTTTTCCCAGAAACGGCGACGCTCACCCATTGTGGCGAACTGCTGTTTCACCCGACCGCGTAACTGTCCGGCATATTTTGCCACCTGACCCAGATGGAGAGGCAGTAGTGATTCGAGTTTTTCGCGCAGCAGGCGCGCCAGGACTGGAGATGTGCCGCCGGAGGAGACCGCTACCATTAGCGGTGAGCGGTCGATAATGGACGGCATAATGAAACTGGCGGCTTTCGGTGCATCTACCACGTTACAGAAGATACGACGAGATTCAGCGGCTTCGCTGACGCGCTGGTTAAGCGCATCATCATCAGTAGCCGCAATCGCCAGCCAACAGGTATCGAGAAGGCTTTCATCAAATGGCCCCTCGACGAGGGTTAACATGCCAGCATCTGCCCATGCGGTAAACTGCGGAATAAACGCTAATGCATTCACCGTTAAGCGAGCGCCTGCGTCCAACAGCAACCTGGCTTTGCGTTCCGCGACATCACCGCCGCCGACAATCAGACAGTCGCGATCGCGTAATTGGCAAAATATAGGCAAATGATCCACGTAAAACCCCTTACTGATTAACCTGCAGCCGTTTCAGTTTGATTAAATTTGTCCGCAATCGGACGATTAGCTTTCGGCGTAGCATACCAATAACCCAATCCCATGAATACGGCGCCAGATAAAGTATTACCCAGCGTCACCCACAGCAGGTTATGACCAATGCCCGCCAGAGTGTAGGCTTCGCTATGGTTGCCGAACCAGGAGAGGGCGAACAGCGTCATGTTGGCAACGGAGTGCTCATAGCCGGAGGCGATAAACGCCAGCAGACACCACCAGATAGCGATAAATTTCGCCGCGCCTTCGGTGCGCAGCGCCATCCAGATTGCCAGGCAAACCAGCCAGTTACACAATGCGCCTTTGAAGAACAGTACCATCGCCGGTGCGGTGGTTTTGGCCAGCGCGACAGAATGGACGATGCTGGTATCCACCGGTAGCAGGCTACCGCCGCCCCAGCTATAGAGCATCGCTACGAAGATGGAACCGACCAGATTACCCAGCCAGGTTTGCGGCAGAATTGCCCACATTTGCCCGTGGCTGATGGTGCCTGCTTTCACCCCAAAGGTGAGGAACATGGTGTGTCCGGTGAACAGTTCAGAACCGGCGATAATCACCAGCGTTAAGGCGATACCAAAAGTTGCCCCCATCACCAGCGGACGCACGGACGGATCGAGCAAATTGCCGAGCGTGAAAATCAGGATGATCCCAAGACCCACATAAGCTCCCGCCATTGCGGAGCTGACCCAAAAGCCAAGCGGGTTATTTGCCGACAGGCGTGCGATGCGCGCAGCGTTCGCCGCACACTTATTGATAGTGTCTGTAAACATTTGATTATCCTTAAAAAATAAAAACAAAAAATAAAACAAAGAGTTTAAAAAATATCCTGAAATATACCGAAGGTTATTACAGGACAATGCAAAAAGGGGAGGCATTGCGCCTCCCGTTAAAACATTAACCGCGCAGTTGTACTACGCCGTCTTTCACTCGTGCTTCGTAATGCTTGACGGAGAACTGTTCGTCCTCCATGCACAAGCCGTCGCTTAAGCGAAAACGCTGTTTTTTCAGCGGGCTGGCTACCCACAGCTCACCCTGATGTTCCGCAATCAGCCCGCGTGACAGTACGCTGGATTCGAAGAACGGATCGATATTGCTGATAGCAAACACCTGGTCGCTGTGATACGGACGGAAAATTGCCACCTGCTCGTCACCTAACAGCGCGCAGACGCCGGTTTCAGGCAGGATGTCATCGATTTTGCAGATGTCTTTCCACTGGCTCATGCGTTGTCCTCCACCAGAGTTACCGGAATACGTTCATACGGCGTTGCCGGACGGTGCTGTTCGCGCTCAGGCACCATCTGCACATTCGGGTCACGCTTGTCGCTGTTGATGAAGTGCTTGAAGCGAGTCTGTGCAGACGGCGTATTGACCGTTTCAGTCCACTCACACACTACAGCCTCACGCAGGCGCGCCATCTCTTCTTCCAGATGTGCGTTCAGACCCAGTTTGTCATCAATGATCACCGCTTTCAGGTAATCGATGCCGCCTTCGAGGTTTTCTAACCACGGTGCGGTACGGGTCAGTTTGTCGGCAGTACGGATGTAGAACATCATGAAGCGGTCGAGATATTTGAGCAGCGTTTCGCGATCGATATCCGCTGCCAGCAGATCCGCATGACGCGGTTTCATGCCGCCGTTACCGCAAACGTACAGGTTCCAGCCTTTTTCAGTGGCGATGATACCTACGTCTTTGCCCTGCGCTTCTGAACATTCACGGGTACAACCAGAGACACCGAACTTGATTTTGTGCGGTGCGCGGATGCCTTTGTAGCGGTTTTCCAGTTCTACGCCGAGGCCGACGCTGTCGCCAACACCGTAGCGGCACCAGGTGCTACCCACGCAGGTTTTCGCCATACGCAGCGCTTTCGCATAGGCATGACCGGTTTCGAATCCCGCTTCAATCAGTTGACGCCAGATCTCCGGCAGATCGTCTTTCTGTGCACCAAACATCGCAATACGTTGGGAGCCGGTGATTTTGGTGTAGAGATTAAATTCACGTGCGATACGACCTACAGCCATCAAACCTTCCGGGGTAATTTCACCGCCCGGAGAACGCGGGATCACCGAATAGGTGCCGTCTTTCTGGATATTAGCGAGGAAGTTATCGTTAGAATCCTGCAACGGAGTATGCTGCGGTTTCAGAATGTATTCGTTCCAGCAGGACGCCAGCAGCGAACCGATGGTGGGTTTACACACTTCACAACCGTAGCCTTTGCCGTGTTTTGCCAGCAGTTCTTCGAAGGTTTTAATGCCTTCAACGCGAATCAAATGGAACAGTTCCTGGCGCGAATATGGGAAGTGTTCGCACAGGTTGTTGTTGACTTCGATGCCCTGTTTCGCCAGTTCGGCGTTCAGCACCTGAGTAACCAACGGAATGCAACCACCGCAGCCTGTACCCGCTTTGGTTTCGGCTTTCAGCGCTGCAACGGTGTGGCAGCCTTTGTTGATGGCAGCAATCAGATCGCCTTTGGTGACGTCGAAGCAGGAGCAGATTTGCGCGCTGTCCGGCAGTTTATCAACACCGATAGACGGTTTACCGCTGCCAGAGTGGGCAGGCAGGATCAGCGAGTCCGGGTTTTCCGGCAGTTCAATGGCGTTCAGTACCAGTTGCAGCAGGTTGCCGTAGTCGCTGGTATCGCCCACCAGTACCGCACCGAGCAACGTTTTGTTGTCTTCGCTGACAACCAGACGTTTGTAAATCTCTTTGCTTTCGTCGAGGTAAACATAGCTACGCGCGCCTGGTGTACGGCCATGCGCATCGCCAATACCGCCCACGTCTACGCCCAGCAGTTTCAGCTTGGCGCTAAGATCTGCACCTTCAAATGCGTTTTCGCTACCAAGAATGTGGTCAACAGCCACCTGAGCCATTTTGTAGCCCGGTGCTACCAGACCAAACACACGGTTGTTCCAGCTTGCGCATTCACCGATGGCGTAGATATCCGGATCGGAAGTCTGGCAGGAATCGTTAATAACGATACCCCCACGCGGAGCCACGTCCAGACCACACTGAGTCGCCAGCTTATCGCGCGGACGGATACCGGTAGAGAAGACAATAAAGTCAACTTCCAGCTCGCTACCGTCGGCAAAACGCATGGTTTTACGTGCTTCGACACCTTCCTGCACAATTTCGAGGGTGTTTTTGCTGGTGTGAACGCGCACGCCCATGCTTTCGATTTTGCGACGAAGCTGTTCGCCGCCCATCTGATCAAGCTGTTCCGCCATCAGCATAGGGGCAAATTCGATAACGTGGGTTTCAATGCCTAAGTTTTTCAGCGCGCCAGCGGCTTCCAGACCTAACAGGCCGCCACCAACAACGGCACCGCGCTTGCTGCGACGGGCGCAGGATTCAATGGCGTTGAGGTCTTCAATGGTGCGATAGACAAAACAGTCCTGGGTATCAGAACCTTTGATCGGCGGGATCCACGGGTAGGAACCGGTCGCCATGATCAGCTTGTCATAATAAACGGTACGTCCGGCGCTGGAGTGGATCACCTTCTCCTGACGGTTGATGGTAATCGCGCGCTCACCGACCAGAACTTTAATGCCGTGTTTCTCATAAAAGCCTTCGCGCACCAGCGACAGCTCTTCGGCAGTGTGGTGAGAGAAGTAAGACGAGAGGTGTACGCGGTCATAAGCGATGCGCGGTTCTTCACAGAAAACGGTAATATCAAAGTTGGCCGCATCAGATTTATCAAGAAGATCTTCGATAAAGCGATGGCCGACCATACCGTTACCGATAATTGCGAGTCTGACTTTGCTCATTTTTGCCTCGATTTCTTTTCTATTACCGCCTACCTTAACGATTCAGCAACCCCACTTATTGATGCAAATCAAATTCACCTTTATATACCTCTTAAGGAGTATATTACTGATTTGTATAAATATTCTTAAGTTACGGAATTGTCTGACATTTCGTGTGTGTGCAAAAAATAGGCAAAATAAGAGAGTTTAAAGATATGAGGATAGGTTGAGGGGAAGAGAGGAAAAAACCGGACGACGAAAGCGCCGCCCGATATTGGCAATTAATGAGAGGTCAGGGTGTTATGCTGACGGTGACGGCTGACAAAACCCAGCAGGAAGCACATCACGAATACCACAGCGTACAGACCATTTGCAGTGAGCAGCGCCGCCTGTGGACCGCTATGCTCTACAATCGGGCCAGTAACCACAAAGGTCAGCATGGTGCCGATGGTTCCGCAGGTGAGGACGAAGTTAACCAGTTTTGGGGACGGCACTTTGGTTTGCTGTGAACCCAGGGTGATGATGGTGGTATAGATCGCGCTGGAGAAGAAGCCCAGAGCGAGAATAGACCACGCCATATGTGCCGGTGTTCCAGTGTTAAAGACATACATCAGAATCGCGGCCAGTCCTGCCAGCACGGTCAGAATACGTTGCAGGTCAAAGAAGCGCAGAATAAAGCTGAAGGCCCACATGCCGACCATGTACGACATCCAGAAGTTGCTTACCAGCGTTCCTGCGTCGTTCAGGCTCATGCCCAGACCTTTGGCGTACTCCGGCACCCAGGAGATAAAACCTAACTGACCGAGGATGTAGCACAGCGCCGCAATGGAGAGAAACAGCACGCCAATCCCCCATTTTTCTTTCACTACCGGAACGTCATTTTTTGGCGCATGTTTGCCCAGTGCCGGGAACTCACAGCCGAAGGTCAGAATAAAAATAGCGACGTACACCAGCCCGATGCAGGCATAAACCCAGTACCACTCAATGCTACGTGCCAGCAAAAATGCCGCGATCATCGGGAAAATCATCCCGGCCATACTGAAGAAGGAGTCGGTAAACAGCAAGCGAGAACCGCGCTGACGCCCTTCATACATTTGTGTAACCAGGAACGTACCAATCGACATGGTGATACCACTGACCACCCCGAGGATGAACATCGCCGCCGAGAACAACGCCAGACTGTGGCTGAACATCAAACCAGCAACCGCCAGCACCATCAGGAGAAAGCCAAAACGTAACTGCGTTTTCAGCGGGACGATTTCCATCAGCCAGGCGTTGAGGAAGATAGAGATTAAAATTCCGGCATTGAGGAAGGTGAAGGTGTTACTCATACTGGAAACGGGCAGATGGAAATAATCTGCAATATTCCCCATCACCATCCCGGTGACAATAACCAACGCACCGGTGAGTGCGTAGGAAAGAAAGCTAATCCATGTGAGCTTAATGCGATTGCTGTTAGTCATGATTGGCCTGCGTTGAAAGAGAAAATGGCATAGTGGGTATGCCGCGAGCGGGCGATTTTAGGTGATTTTGTGATCTGATTAAATATCTAATTGCAAACGGTTGCTAATTTGCAATATTTAAAGTGATTCTGATCACGGAATATAAGTGATCATCAGGTTACATATATTTCAAGTACGTAAAATTAGGTAAAGGAATGGCCTTGTCATTGAAGGCTATTTAGAATCTCTTCACTTGCTTTTTTTCTGCTCTGTTAAGGAAATCTCATGTTCAAATCGACCCTGGCAGCTTTTGTAGCTGTTTTCGCTCTTTCTGCTCTCTCACCTGTAGCAATGGCAGCGAAAGGGGACCCGCACGTATTGTTAACAACCTCTGCTGGTAATATCGAACTGGAGCTGGATAGCCAGAAAGCACCGGTATCAGTGCAAAACTTTGTCGATTATGTGAACAGCGGTTTTTATAACAACACCACTTTTCACCGGGTGATCCCGGGCTTTATGATTCAGGGCGGCGGTTTCACCGAGCAGATGCAGCAGAAAAAACCGAATCCGCCGATCAAAAATGAAGCTGATAACGGTCTGCGCAACACGCGCGGCACGATTGCTATGGCGCGTACTGCTGATAAAGACAGCGCAACCAGCCAGTTTTTTATTAACGTTGCCGATAACGCCTTCCTCGACCACGGCCAGCGTGATTTCGGCTACGCCGTCTTTGGTAAAGTGGTAAAAGGGATGGATGTCGCAGACAAGATTTCCCAGGTGCCGACTCATGATGTTGGTCCATACCAGAATGTGCCGTCAAAGCCGGTCGTTATCCTTTCCGCTAAAGTCCTGCCGTAACGATTTCTCGCGCGGGCAATATTGTCCGCGCATCTGCTCTCCCGGCGTAACCTGCATTTGCCGCTTATACTTGTGGCAAACGGACACGTTCAGGGAGGCATCAAGTGAAGAAACTCACCGATAAGCAAAAGTCCCGTCTTTGGGAACTTCAGCGTAATCGTAATTTCCAGGCCAGCCGCCGTCTCGAAGGTGTCGAGAGCCCCTTGGTGACGCTTACTGCCGCTGAGGCTTTGGTGCGCCTTGAAGAGCTAAGGAGGCACTATGAGCGATAAGTTCGGAGAAGGGCGCGACCCGTATCTTTATCCTGGCCTCGACATCATGCGTAACCGACTGGATATCCGCCAACAGCAGCGACTGGAGCAGGCCGCTTACGAAATGACGGCGCTGCGCGCCGCGACCATTGAGCTTGGTCCGCTGATGCGCGGTTTACCCCATTTGCGTGCTATTCATCGCCAGCTTTATCAGGATATTTTCGACTGGGCGGGCCAATTACGCGAAGTTGACATTTATCAAGGAGATACACCATTCTGCCACTTTGCCTATATCGAAAAAGAGGGCAATGCCCTGATGCAGGATCTGGAGGAAGAAGGTTATCTGGTCGGCCTTGAGAAAGAGAAGTTCGTTGAGCGGCTGGCACACTACTATTGTGAAATCAACGTCCTGCACCCATTCCGCGCGGGAAGTGGCCTTGCGCAGCGTATCTTCTTCGAACAACTGGCGATTCATGCTGGCTATCAATTGAGCTGGCTGGGCATCGAAAAAGAGGTGTGGAATCAGGCTAATCAGAGCGGGGCAATGGGCGATCTCTCTGCGCTGAAGACGATATTTAGCAAAGTGGTAAGCGAAGCCGGGGAATCTGAGTAAAATAGCGCGGTTCTTTCGTACCGGAGCCGCCATGATCCTGCTTATTGATAACTACGATTCTTTCACCTGGAACCTCTACCAGTATTTTTGTGAACTGGGGACGGATGTGCTGGTTAAGCGCAACGATGCGTTGACGCTGACGGATATTGACGCCCTTAAACCGCAGAAAATTGTCATATCGCCTGGACCCTGTACGCCAGATGAAGCCGGGATTTCCCTTGAGGTTATTCGTCACTATGCCGGACGGTTGCCGATTCTTGGCGTTTGCCTGGGGCATCAGGCGATGGCGCAGGTTTTCGGCGCTAAAGTGGTACGCGCCGCAAAGGTAATGCACGGCAAAACCTCACCCATTACGCATAACGGCGAAGGCGTATTTCAGGGGCTGGCAAATCCATTAACCGTGACGCGCTACCATTCACTGGTGGTGGACCCCGACTCGCTGCCGGAGTGTTTTGAAGTGACCGCCTGGAGCGAGACCCACGAGATTATGGGGATTCGCCATCGCCAGTGGGATCTCGAAGGGGTGCAATTTCATCCGGAAAGTATTCTTAGCGAACAGGGGCATCAGTTGCTGGCTAATTTCCTGCATCGCTGATTTCTGGTTGCCATTTAATGATTTTTTATGCATATTTTGTGATTATAATTTCATAATGATTTATGCGTAACAGGGTGATCATGAGATGGCAACTGAACAAACAGCAATTACACGCGCGACTTTCGATGAAGTGATTCTGCCGATTTATGCACCGGCAGAGTTTATTCCGGTAAAAGGCCAGGGTAGCCGAATCTGGGATCAACAGGGTAAGGAGTATGTCGATTTCGCGGGGGGGATTGCGGTTACGGCGTTAGGTCATTGCCATCCGGCGCTGGTGGAAGCGTTAAAAACCCAGGGCGAAACCTTGTGGCATATCAGCAACGTTTTCACCAATGAACCAGCATTACGTCTTGGGCGTAAACTGATTGAGGCGACCTTTGCCGAACGAGTGGTGTTTATGAACTCCGGGACGGAAGCCAACGAAACTGCCTTTAAACTGGCACGTCATTACGCTTGTGTGCGCCATAGCCCGTTCAAAACCAAAATTATTGCCTTCCATAACGCCTTTCATGGCCGATCATTGTTTACCGTCTCGGTGGGCGGCCAGCCGAAATATTCTGACGGCTTTGGGCCAAAACCGGCAGACATTATTCATGTTCCCTTTAACGATCTCCACGCGGTGAAAGCAGTGATGGATGATCATACCTGCGCAGTGGTTGTTGAGCCGATTCAGGGCGAGGGCGGCGTGACGGCTGCGACGCCGGAGTTTCTGCAGGGCTTGCGTGAACTGTGCGATCAACATCAGGCATTGCTGGTATTTGATGAAGTGCAGTGCGGGATGGGGCGGACAGGCGATTTATTTGCCTATATGCACTACGGCGTGACGCCGGATATCCTGACCTCCGCCAAAGCGTTAGGCGGTGGTTTCCCGATTAGCACCATGCTGACCACGGCGGAGATTGCGTCTGCGTTTCATCCTGGCTCGCACGGTTCCACCTACGGTGGTAATCCACTAGCCTGTGCGGTCGCTGGGGCGGCGTTTGATATCATCAATACGCCGGTCGTGCTGGAAGGCATTCAGGCGAAACGTCAGCGTTTTGTTGAGCATTTGCAGAAGATTGATCAGCAGTACGATGTGTTTAGCGATATTCGCGGCATGGGGCTGTTGATTGGTGCGGAGTTGAAACCACAATACAAAGGTAAGGCGCGTGATTTCCTTTATGCGGGTGCGGATGCAGGTGTAATGGTGCTGAACGCCGGACCAGATGTGGTGCGTTTTGCGCCGTCGCTGGTGGTGGAAGATGCGGATATCGACGAAGGGATGCAGCGTTTTGCCCGCGCAGTGGCGAAGGTGATTGCGGCGTAAAACGGGAGTAAGCCTGATAAGACGCGGTAAGCGTCGCACCAGGCAAAGGGCGTCGGATACGGCGTATGTGCCTTATCTGACCCTCGATTTTGTTCTGGCGATGAATAAATTACGCCTTCGAATCCCGCAACTTGCGACTCAACCAAATCCCGTGGTGTGGTCGCTGCCGCCAGGCCATTGCTGAAATGGTGTGCATCGTATTCAGATGGCCAATAACGCGTTGTAAATGCTGCTCCAGCGTGCCGGACGCACCTTCGTGTGGCAGCATCTCTGGCGAGTCGATGATATTGGCGTCACCAGAACTACCCGGTTCATCATATTCCAGTCGTTGCTGACAACGCTGAATGGCGATTTCACAAGACTGCAAGTACTCCTGCGCCAGTTCCGGCGGCAATGACCGGTGTTCCCGCGCCAGTGTGGTCATGGCATTGATATGTTCAACAATAAACTGACTATGTGTTACCCACAGTTTCATGTCTGCCAGATAATGGCTGTTAAACGCCGGTTCCTGCATCGCCTGATTCAGCGAGTTATACAGGGTGTTATGCGCCTGATTCACCCGCATTCGCTGCCAGGCAAGTGGCGTGGGTTGCGGATCTTTACTGAGGATCAGACGAATAGCCTCCTGGTAAGTTTCTAAGGCGTCATGGGCGTTCTTGCGCAGTAAACCACTCTGCCACTGCGGCCACAGCCATACCGTGCCACCGAAGGCAATCAGACAGCCGATGATGGTATCAATGAGGCGTGGGATGATGTATTGCTCACCATTCAGCCACAGCAGTTGCAGGGTATACACAGCGGTAATGGTAAAACCGACCGTCGCCCAGCCGTAGTTCTTACGCAATATCAGATAGCTGGCGAGCGTGGTAATCAGCATCAACGTCAGGGTGTAACCTTCGGGAATTTTAAAGTGCAGCGCAACACCCGCAATGATTAACCCGACCACGGTTCCCACAGAACGATTCACAATCCGCAGGCGAGTAGCGCCATAACCATTTTGCGTCACCAACAATACCGTCATTAATATCCAATAGGATTTCGGCAAATGCAGCGCGGTGCCCATCAGGCTGGCAACACTTAGCATCACACTCAATCGTCCGGCATTACGCAGCGCTGGCGATTTCAGGGAAAGATAGCTTTTCAGCGCCGGGAGTAACGGCATTCGCCGCTGTTTATCTGCCAGCAGATCGCGGGCATAAAGTGGTTTTTGCGTTCGTAGCACGCGGGCGATGCGACTAAAGTGCCAGTAGCAAAATTGTCCCACGGGGTTATCCGGATGCTGGCGGGCGATTTTTTCCAGCGCGCCAATTTGCTTATCCATCGTAAAACGTGTCGGCAGGCGATGATAAAGAATGTCATCAGCCAGCACGCGCAGGCGGGCGGCGACAGTTTGTGCATTCCAGCGGATAACCTCCTCCGCATGGCTCCGCTCGACCAGCTTTTGCACCTCTTCCGGCTGATGCAAACTGACCGAGATATGTTCCTGTAAGTCCAGCGCCTCCTGGAAAATACGCAGCATCCGCTTGTAGTCCGTATTATTTTGCGCGGAAAGCATATGCATTTGCTGATAGCACTGGGTAATTAAATCGACCGCTTTTTGCTGACGCACCAACAATGGTGGCAGAGCATTTTCGGGATCGGTGTGCTGAGTAAGCAGGCTGTATTTGGCTTCACAGTAATCCGCCAGTTCACGGTACAGCAGGCTAAGCGACTCGCGTAACGGTTGCTCACGCCAGAGCCAGAACCAGAACCAGTTAAACAGTCCATACCAGAGCGTGCCTAACGCGTAGATGAGCAACGGTTCCCAGACCGGCATATATCCCGCCAGACTGAGGGTAAAAATGGCGGCGAGTAGCGATGCGGGAAGTAATTTTGCGTGCAATGGCCCTAACTCAGCAGTGACGCCAAGTATCAACGTTAACCCCGTCAGCAGAAAGGGTAGGGGGATATCTTTTTCCAGCAGCAGTTGCGTTAGCAAGCTACAAGTGGCAAACAGCGACGCACCAATGATTAAGCGTTTGAAAAAACGCTTATGAGGAGTATCAAGCCCCGCAATATTGCAACAGGCGGGGACGAGAGAAAAGAGCAGCCCGAGTCTTAATTCGCCAAGCAATAGACCAACGGCCACGGGCAAACATAGCACCAGTGTTTGTCGTAGTGCGTAGTTGATGTCGGGATGATAAATCAGTCTGCGCCACATCGGCTTAAACAAAACGGCGCGCTACCAGGTAACGCGCCACTCCGATGGGATCAACGGGTGCCGTAAACGACGATGGTTTTTCCGTGTGCAGAGATCAGGTTCTGATCTTCCAGCATCTTCAGAATACGTCCCACGGTTTCACGAGAACAGCCAACAATCTGACCGATTTCCTGACGGGTAATTTTGATTTGCATACCGTCCGGGTGAGTCATGGCATCGGGTTGTTTCGCCAGATTCAGCAGTGTCTGTGCAATACGACCTGTAACGTCAAGGAATGCCAGGTTGCCCACTTTCTCTGAAGTGACTTGCAGACGACGCGCCATCTGTGCGGAGAGACGCATCAGAATATCCGGGTTCACCTGAATTAATTGACGGAATTTTTTGTAGGAAATCTCAGCTACTTCACAGGCGGTTTTCGCACGTACCCATGCGCTACGTTCCTGGCCTTCTTCAAACAGGCCCAATTCGCCAATAAAATCACCCTGATTCAGATAGGAGAGGATCATTTCTTTACCCTCCTCGTCTTTAATCAGCACTGCCACAGAGCCTTTAACGATGTAATACAGCGTTTCCGCTTTTTCACCCTGGTGAATAAGCGTGCTCTTGGATGGGTACTTATGAATGTGGCAATGAGACAAGAACCATTCGAGAGTCGGGTCTGTTTGCGGTTTGCCAAGCACCATGCGCGGTTATCCTCTGTTATAAGCTTTCTCCAGAGCCAGAAAACGCCGCTGTCTCTGGATTGCCGAAATGTGCTTCCCGCTACCTGGGAAGGGGCTATCAACTGAACTGCACGGTAATGTGACGTCCTTTACATACATGCAGTACATCAATGTATTACTGTAGCATCCTGACTGTTTTAGCATAGCTTTCGCGTTGTGTCTCCTGGTGTCTCGCTTCAGCATGACCCAGGTCGCCTTCCGTTGCGCGATTTGGTCAGTACGCGTACTCTGTCAGGAAAATTGACGCAATGGAGTTCCGATTATGCAAGCGCGTGTGAAGTGGGTCGAAGGGTTAACTTTTTTGGGCGAGTCAGCCTCGGGTCACCAGATTTTAATGGACGGTAACTCTGGCGATAAAGCGCCAAGTCCGATGGAAATGGTGTTGATGGCGGCAGGCGGTTGCAGCGCCATTGATGTGGTTTCTATCCTGCAAAAAGGGCGTCAGGATGTGGTCGATTGTGAAGTAAAATTGACCTCTGAACGCCGCGAAGAGGCACCGCGCCTGTTTACGCACATCAATTTGCATTTTATCGTCACAGGTCACGACCTGAAGGAGGCGGCGGTTTCGCGAGCGGTGGATCTCTCTGCCGAGAAGTATTGTTCGGTAGCGCTGATGCTAGAGAAAGCCGTGAATATTACCCACTCCTATGAAGTGATAGCCGCGTGATTTAATGATTAAAATATGATGCCGGATATTATTTTATCCGGCATATAAGAACATTTACTCGATTTTCTTCCCTTCCATCAGTCGTTGTACCAGCGGCAGCATAATTAACTCCATTGCCAGACCCATTTTACCTCCCGGCACCACTAACGTATTGATGTGGGAAATGAATGAGCCTTGTAACATCGCCAGCAGCCAGGGGAAATCGATCCCTTCCAGATTACGAAAATGAATCACCACAAAACTTTCATCCAACGACGGGATGCCTTTTGCAGCGAAAGGGTTAGACGTGTCAACAGTGGGGACGCGCTGGAAGTTGATATGAGTGCGGGAAAACTGCGGCGTGATGTAGTTGATATAGTCTTCCATTGAGCGCACTACCGAGTCCATCACTGCTTCTCGTGAGTGTCCGCGCTCGCCAGTATCGCGGATGAGTTTTTGAATCCACTCCAGGTTAACGATAGGCACGACCCCAACCAATAAATCTACATGCTGCGCGACGTTATGTTGTGGCGTAACCACGCCGCCGTGCAATCCTTCATAAAACAGCACATCGGTCGGTTCTGGCAGCGCCTGCCACGGGGTAAACGTACCGGGCACCTGGTTCCACGGCACGGCTTCATCGTAGGTGTGCAGATATTTGCGCGACTGGCCTTTGCCGCTCAGCCCGTATTCAGTGAAGGTTTGTTCCAGCAGGCCGAAGTCGTTGGCCTCGGGACCGAAGTAGCTGATATGCCGCCCGGCATCGCGCGCTTTGCGGATCGCCATGTCCATTTCCGGGCGGGTGTAACGGTGAAAACTGTCGCCTTCCACCTCGGCTGCATGCAGATTTAACTGCGCGAATATTTTACGAAACGCGAGGCTGGTGGTGGTGGTCCCCGCGCCGCTGGATCCTGTTACTGCAATGACCGGATGTTTGGCAGACATAGTAACTCCATGACCTGGCTATCATTATTATCTTGTCCGCCGACGGTTGCAGGTTATTCGCGAAACTGACTACGCGGCATGATATTGACCGTTTCGTGCAGCTCCGACCATACCAGCACCGCTTCTCCGCATTGTAGCTGGCGTTTGACGTCGGCGGTTTTCTGTTCAAGTGTACGCTCATGTTCACCATAATCTGTGCCTTCGCGTAACACAAAACTTTCAATTAAATTTTCCAGCGTTTCGGGGGAGAGGTCTTGCCAGGGAATCAACATGATTTCGCCTCCAGATACATTGATAACCAGTCAGGAATGCGTGACTCAAGCCACATTTGCGGGTGGAGTAACGTACCGCTAATGAAGCCAACGTGACCGCCATGTTCGGTCAGTTGATACTCCACCTGCGTGGGTAAATTTTCCGGTTTAGGGATCACCTGATGATCCATAAACGGATCGTCTTTGGCATGAATAATTAGTGTCGGTTTGGCGATCCGATTGAGCAGCGGCATGGCGCTACACTGACGATAATAGTCGATGGCGTCAGCATAGCCGTGAATTTTGGCGGTGATCAGATCGTCAAATTCGCGGATGCGGCGCACCGATTTCAACTGCGAGAGATCTATCGGCAGTGTTCCGGGGTACGCCTTCAGTTTACGCGCTGCATTGGCTTTTAACAGATTCACCAGGTAACGCTGATAAACGCGGGAGAAGCCTTTATCCATGTGATAGCTACAGGCTTCCAGCATAAACGGCGCGGAGACAATTACCGCCGCCTCAATCGGGACGTCATTGCCTTCTTTAGCCAGCAGACAAGCCAGCATATTACCGCCAAGCGAATAGCCCACGGCAGCCGTTGGCGCATGACCAAATTCGCGTTGTAGCCAGCGTAAAAACCAACTGGCATCTTCCGTCTCACCAGAGTGATAAATGCGGTGCATCCGGTTTGGTTCACCGCTACAACCGCGAAAATGCATCACTACGCCAAGCCAACCACGCTTTTGCGCTGCCTCGACCAGACCATGTGCGTAAGGGCTATTCAGACTGCCTTCGAGACCATGAAAAACCACCAGACGCGGTTTATGTTGCGCTTGTGTGGGATCTTCACTCCACGCGAGATCGACAAAATCACCGTCAGGCAATTCCAGCCGCTGCCAGTGTGGGGTGAATTTCACCTGACGACGAAACAGACGCGGCAGCATGGTTTGCAGATGGCAATTACTGAAGCCACGCATGGGGGTGAATTCAGCACTACTGCTGGCGTCGTTAAGATCGGTCGTCGTTACTTGCGCCATTAGTTGCTTTGGCCTTCCAGCAGCATTTGTTCCAGTTGCTCCTGGGCTTCCAGCCATGCCATTTCGCACTCTTCCAGCCCGGATTTGGCGCTGGCTTGCTGTTGCAGACAAGCGGTCAGTTCTGCTTTACGGCTCTGGTCGTATAGCTCGCTGTCGCCCAATTTTTCTTCTGCCTGTGCCAGTTGTGCATTCAGCTTTTCCATCTCTTTTTCCAGACGGGCGATTTCTTTACGTAGCGGCTGGGTTTGCGCACGCAGCTCTGCTTCCCGACGCTTCTGATCTTTACGTGCCTGGGCGCTGTTAGCGTTTTCTTTCGGCGCTTCGTCAGATTGGTTTTCCTGCTTCTGAACGTCGCTCAACCACTGTTGATAATCCTCCAGATCGCCATCGAACGGTTCGACTTTACGATCGTGAACCAGATAGAGATCGTCAGTGGTGGAACGCAGTAAGTGACGGTCGTGCGAAACGACAACCAGCGCGCCTTCAAACTCGATCAACGCTTCGGTTAGTGCCTGGCGCATGTCGAGGTCAAGGTGGTTGGTCGGTTCGTCGAGCAGCAGCAGATTCGGACGCTGCCAGACGATCAGCGCCAGCACCAGCCGTGCTTTTTCCCCACCGGAGAAACGGCGGGTTTCTTCCGTTACTTTATCGCCCTGGAAACCAAAGCCGCCGAGGTAGTCTCGCAGTTTTTGTTCCAGCTCTTGCGGTGCTAAACGCGCCAGATGTTGAATGGGCGATTCATCTGCGCGCAGGTATTCCAGTTGATGCTGAGCGAAGTAACCGAGTTTAATCCCTTTCGCCAGGCCAATTTCACCGCTAATCGGCGCAAGTTCACCGGCTAACAATTTGATTAATGTTGATTTACCTGCGCCGTTGCGGCCTAACAGACCAATGCGCGAACCGGGGACCAGATTCAGTTTGATCGAGTCGAGAATAATGCGATCGCCATAACCCGCGCTGACCTTTTCCATCTTCAGCAATGGATTAGGCAGGCTTTCCGGCGCGCGGAAGCTAAAACGGAAAGGGTTATCGACGTGCGCGGGGGCAATCAGCTCCATGCGCTCGAGCATCTTAATGCGGCTCTGGGCTTGCTTCGCTTTGGTGGCTTTGGCGCGGAAACGGTCGATATAACTTTGCAGATGCGCCACGCGCTCCTGCTGGCTTTCGTACATCGCCTGTTGCTGCGCCAGACGGGTGGCGCGCTGCACTTCAAACGAACTGTAGTTGCCGGTGTACTCGAACATGCTTTGCTGTTCGATATGAATGATTTTATCGACGATCGGATCGAGGAAGTCGCGGTCGTGAGAGATAAGGATCAGCGTGCCCTGATAGCTCTTCAGCCATTTTTCCAGCCAGATAACTGCATCGAGATCGAGGTGGTTAGTCGGTTCGTCGAGCAGCAGCAAGTCTGAACGGCAAATCAGTGCCTGGGCGAGGTTAAGGCGCATTCGCCAGCCACCAGAGAAATCGCTCACCGGATACTCCAGTTGCTCATTGCTGAAACCGAGGCCATGCAGCAGGCTGGCGGCGCGGGAGCGAATACTCCACGCGTCGATAGCATCCAGCTTGCCGTGAATGGTCGCAATAGCATGTCCGTCGTTACGTTCGTTAGCATCCTGAAGTTGCGCTTCCAGTTGGCGATATTCGCGGTCGCCATCAATGACATATTCCAGTGCCGCTTGCGGTAGCGCCGGCGTTTCCTGATTCACCCACGCCAGTTGCCAGCTACCAGGAAAGGTGTAGCTGCCGCCATCGGCGCTGATTTCATTTTTCAGCAATGCCAGTAGGGTAGATTTACCGCAGCCGTTTTTACCCACCAGGCCGACTTTCTGGCCAGGGTTAATAGTGGCGGTGGCATTATCCAGCAGGACGCGCACGCCGCGACGAATTTGTAACGAGGAGAAAACAATCATAAGGCGCCGTATGTTCAGACTATGTTAAATTATCATTATGATAATGTAGTGTATGGGCGAGCTGCCGCTCCGGGCGCAATGGTAGCCCAAAACAGCGACTATACACAAAACCATACCGGGAGGGGGATGATGTCTCAGCCAGCGAAAGTTTTGCTGCTGTATGCCCATCCGGAATCTCAGGACTCGGTGGCAAACCGGGTACTGCTTAAACCGGCCACGCAGCTCAGCAATGTTACCGTGCACGACCTTTACGCGCACTATCCCGATTTTTTTATTGATATTCCCCGTGAGCAGGCATTACTGCGTGAGCACGAGGTGATTGTTTTTCAGCATCCGCTTTATACCTACAGTTGCCCGGCGTTACTGAAAGAGTGGCTTGACCGGGTGTTAAGCCGTGGGTTTGCCAGCGGGCCGGGAGGAAACCAACTGGCGGGAAAGTACTGGCGTAGCGTGATCACCACCGGCGAACCAGAAAGTGCCTACCGTTATGACGCGCTGAATCGTTATCCGATGAGCGATGTTCTGCGCCCCTTTGAACTGGCGGCGGGCATGTGCCGGATGCATTGGTTAAGCCCCATCATTATTTACTGGGCGAGACGGCAAAGCGCACAGGAGCTGGCGAGTCACGCCAGAGCCTACAGCGACTGGCTGGCAAATCCGCTGCCCGTGGGAGGTCGCTGATGGAAGGTTCCGATTTTTTACTTGCAGGAGTGCTGTTTCTCTTCGCGGCGGTGGCTGCGGTGCCACTGGCATCGCGGCTGGGCATTGGTGCGGTGTTGGGATATTTGCTGGCTGGAATTGCGATTGGTCCGTGGGGACTGGGGTTTATTAGCGACGTCGATGAGATCCTCCACTTTTCGGAACTTGGCGTGGTGTTCCTGATGTTTATCATCGGGCTCGAGTTGAATCCTTCCAAGCTCTGGCAATTGCGGCGCTCCATTTTTGGCGTCGGCGCAGCGCAGGTGCTGTTAAGCGCGGCGTTGCTGGCAGGATTATTGATGCTGACGGACTTTGCCTGGCAGGCGGCAGTTGTGGGGGGAATTGGTCTGGCGATGTCTTCAACCGCAATGGCGTTGCAGCTAATGCGCGAGAAAGGGATGAATCGCAGCGAATCCGGTCAGTTAGGTTTCTCGGTGTTGCTGTTTCAGGATCTGGCGGTGATCCCGGCGCTGGCGTTAGTGCCGTTATTGGCGGGATCGGCAGACGAACATTTCGACTGGATGAAGGTCGGCATGAAGGTGCTGGCGTTTGTCGGCATGTTGATCGGCGGGCGCTATTTGCTGCGCCCGGTATTTCGCTTTATTGCGGCTTCAGGTGTGCGGGAAGTATTCACCGCCGCGACGTTACTGCTGGTGCTGGGGTCTGCGTTATTTATGGATGCGCTGGGGCTGTCGATGGCGCTCGGTACGTTTATTGCGGGCGTGTTGCTGGCGGAGAGCGAATATCGCCATGAACTGGAAACGGCTATCGATCCGTTTAAAGGCTTGCTGCTTGGACTGTTTTTTATCTCCGTCGGGATGTCGCTCAACCTTGGGGTGCTTTATACCCATCTTCTGTGGGTGGTGATAAGTGTGGTTGTGCTGGTAGCGGTGAAAATTCTCGTGCTGTATCTGCTGGCGAGGCTGTATGGTGTGCGCAGCTCCGAGCGGATGCAGTTTGCTGGTGTGCTGAGTCAGGGCGGTGAGTTTGCCTTTGTGCTCTTTTCTACAGCCTCTTCACAACGATTGTTTCAGGGCGATCAGATGGCGCTGTTGTTGGTGACAGTTACGCTTTCCATGATGACCACACCGCTGTTGATGAAGCTTGTGGATAAGTGGCTATCCCGCCAGTTCAACGCCCCGGAAGAAGAGGATGAAAAACCGTGGGTAAACGATGATAAACCGCAAGTGATTGTGGTGGGCTTCGGACGTTTTGGTCAGGTGATTGGTCGTTTGCTGATGGCGAATAAAATGCGCATTACCGTGCTGGAGCGGGATATCAGCGCGGTTAACCTGATGCGCAAATATGGCTACAAAGTATATTACGGCGACGCTACGCAAGTTGACCTGTTGCGCTCTGCGGGTGCAGAAGCCGCAGAATCCATCGTCATTACCTGCAATGAACCGGAAGACACCATGAAACTGGTGGAAATATGCCAGCAACACTTCCCGCATTTGCATATTCTTGCGCGAGCGCGCGGACGTGTGGAAGCGCATGAGTTATTACAGGCAGGGGTGACGCAGTTTTCCCGTGAAACATTCTCCAGTGCGTTAGAGCTGGGGCGCAAAACGCTGGTTACGCTTGGGATGCACCCGCATCAGGCACAGCGGGCACAGCTCCATTTTCGTCGCCTGGATATGCGTATGTTGCGGGAGTTAATCCCGATGCATGCCGATACCGTACAAATTTCTCGCGCCAGGGAAGCCCGACGCGAACTGGAAGAGATTTTCCAGCGTGAGATGCAACAAGAACGACGTCAGCTCGACGGCTGGGATGAATTTGAGTAGAGGGTGAATATGGCAATACGAAAACGCTTTATCGCTGGTGCAAAATGTCCAGCCTGTCAGGCGCAGGATTCAATGGCGATGTGGCGCGAAAATAATATTGATATTGTTGAATGCGTTAAGTGCGGACACCAAATGCGGGAAGCGGATAAAGAAGCCCGCGATCACGTTCGCAAAGATGAGCAAGTTATCGGGATTTTTTATCCGGACTAGCGATATGCGCTGAGTTTTTTTAAGCTAGTGAGTACACGGCTGCAGAATTCCGCTACAATCTGCGCCACAATTCTTCCCATGCTCAGGAGATATCATGAAAGTAGCAAAAGACCTGGTGGTCAGCCTGGCCTATCAGGTACGTACAGAAGACGGTGTGTTGGTTGATGAGTCTCCGGTGAGTGCGCCGCTGGACTACCTGCATGGTCACGGTTCCCTGATCTCTGGCCTGGAAACGGCGCTGGAAGGTCATGAAGTTGGCGACAAATTTGATGTCGCTGTTGGCGCGAACGACGCTTACGGTCAGTACGACGAAAACCTGGTTCAGCGCGTTCCTAAAGACGTATTTATGGGCGTTGACGAACTGCAGGTGGGTATGCGCTTCCTGGCTGAAACCGACCAGGGTCCAGTACCGGTTGAAATCACTGCCGTTGAAGACGATCACGTTGTGGTTGACGGTAACCACATGCTGGCTGGTCAGAATCTGAAATTCAACGTTGAAGTTGTGGCGATTCGTGAAGCGACCGAAGAGGAACTGGCTCACGGTCACGTTCATGGTGCGCACGATCATCACCACGATCACGACGGTTGCTGCGGCGGTCATGGCCACGATCACGGTCATGAACACGGTGGCGAAGGTTGCTGTGGCGGTAAAGGTAACGGCGGTTGCGGTTGCCACTAAGGCAGAACAGGTGACAAAAAAGCGGGGAATTCCCCGCTTTTTTTCGCCTCAATAGTGCGGAGGTGGCGTTTCTTCAGCCTGTGACGCGATGTTCGACGGCTGACTGGCTTTTAACTTCTCGGTCAGCAGACGCAGATGATCGCGCAGTTTTGCCATCTCCATTTCATGAGCGGTCACCGTGACGTTCAGTTCTTCAATGGTGATTTCCTGAAAAGCCAGTCGGCTCTCCAGCTCTGCCAGGCGTGCTTCCATTGATAAATCCTGCATGATTCACCTCTTTTGTCGAATGGTCGCCGCGGATTCTACTTAACTTTGTTGCCAGAGACAGCACTCATTTTGTGGCATCGAAACTAATTTAAACAAAAAGAGTCTGAAAATAGATGATAATAGGGCGTGTCTGTATGTAGATTTATCCGACAACGCTTTATAGTACCCTTCTGATAATAGTTAACCCTGGGGTGAGATGCCCCGATCCTGGAGATATGGATGAAATCACTGTTTAAAGTAACGCTGCTGGCGACCACAATGGCTGTTGCCCTGCATACACCAATCACTTTTGCTGCCGAAGCGGCGAAACCTGCTACAACTGCTGACAGCAAAGCAGCGTTCAAAAATGACGATCAGAAATCAGCTTACGCACTGGGCGCTTCGCTGGGTCGTTACATGGAAAATTCTCTGAAAGAACAAGAAAAGTTGGGCATTAAACTGGATAAAGATCAGCTGATCGCTGGCGTTCAGGATGCATTTGCTGATAAGAGCAAACTTTCCGATCAAGAGATCGAACAGACTCTGCAAGCGTTTGAAGCACGCGTGAAATCCTCCGCTCAGGCGAAGATGGAAAAAGATGCGGCTGATAACGAAGCGAAAGGTAAAGAGTACCGCGAGAAATTTGCCAAAGAGAAAGGTGTGAAAACCTCTTCTACTGGCCTGGTGTATCAAGTCCTGGATGCCGGTAAAGGTGAAGCACCGAAAGACAGCGACACTGTTGTGGTGAACTACAAAGGTACGCTGATCGACGGTAAAGAGTTCGATAACTCTTACACCCGTGGTGAACCGCTCTCCTTCCGTCTGGATGGTGTAATCCCGGGCTGGACTGAAGGTCTGAAGAACATTAAGAAAGGCGGCAAGATTAAGCTGGTTATTCCACCAGAACTGGCTTACGGCAAAGCGGGGGTTCCGGGGATCCCACCGAATTCTACCCTGGTGTTTGACGTAGAGCTGCTGGATGTGAAACCAGCGCCGAAGGCTGATACGAAGCCAGAAGCAGATGCTAAAGCAGCAGATTCTGCTAAAAAATAAGCATTAAAAACCGCCGCCTGACCAGGCGGCGGTTTTTTTATTGCAGGCCGGATATAATTAGTGCTGGAAAGCGGAACCTCCGCTGTATTAATTTAATTACCCGCATCATTAATGAGCCTGCCCTGAAAAGTTAACGACAGGCTCCTGAAAAGGAGTGTTTTTTTTCATGTCCAGGTCGCTTTTAACCAACGAAACCAGTGAGTTGGATTTACTGGATCAACGTCCTTTCGACCAGACCGATTTTGATATTCTGAAATCCTACGAAGCGGTGGTGGACGGGTTAGCGATGCTCATTGGCTCCCACTGTGAAATCGTTTTGCACTCTTTGCAGGATTTAAAATGTTCAGCCATTCGTATTGCCAACGGTGAACATACAGGCCGGAAGATTGGTTCGCCAATTACCGATCTGGCGCTGCGTATGCTGCACGATATGACGGGGGCGGATAGCAGCGTTTCTAAATGCTACTTTACTCGCGCCAAAAGCGGAGTATTAATGAAGTCCCTGACAATCGCCATTCGTAACCGCGAACAGCGAGTGATTGGTCTGCTATGTATCAATATGAATCTTGATGTTCCTTTCTCGCAGATTATGAGCACTTTTGTGCCGCCAGAAACCCCGGATGTCGGTTCAAGCGTCAACTTTGCCTCTTCTGTTGAAGATCTGGTTACCCAAACGCTGGAGTTCACCATTGAAGAAGTGAACGCCGATCGCAATGTTTCTAATAACGCCAAAAATCGCCAGATCGTGCTGAATCTTTACGAGAAAGGCATCTTCGACATCAAAGACGCGATCAACCAGGTGGCTGACCGTCTGAATATCTCCAAACATACTGTCTATCTCTATATCCGTCAGTTCAAGAGCGGTGATTTCCAGGGGCAAGATAAGTAATGCGTTTTGCCATTGTGGTAACCGGGCCAGCATACGGTACGCAACAGGCGAGTAGTGCTTTTCAGTTTGCGCAGGCGCTGATAGCCGAAGGTCATGAGCTGAGTAGCGTCTTTTTCTACCGGGAAGGTGTCTACAACGCCAACCAGTTGACCTCTCCCGCGAGTGATGAATTTGACCTTGTGCGCGGCTGGCAGCAATTGAATACACAACACGGCGTGATGCTGAATATCTGTGTGGCGGCAGCATTACGTCGCGGTATTGTCGATGAAACCGAGGCTGGAAGATTAGGTCTGGCATCAGCTAATCTCCAGCCGGGCTTTACCTTAAGTGGCCTTGGCGCTCTGGCGGAAGCCTCGCTGACCTGCGACAGGGTGGTACAGTTCTGATGAAACGAATTGCGTTTGTCTTTTCTACTGCACCTCACGGCACAGCGGCTGGCCGTGAAGGATTAGATGCATTACTCGCAACCTCCGCATTAACTGACGATATTGCAGTTTTCTTTATTGCCGATGGTGTTTTTCAAATTCTGCCAGGCCAAAAGCCCGATGTAGTGCTGGCGCGTGATTACATCGCTACCTTTAAACTGCTGGGGCTTTACGACATTGAACAGTGTTGGGTTTGTGCGGCTTCACTACGTGAACGCGGGTTAAATCCGGAGACACCATTGGTCGTGGAAGCCACGCCGCTCGAAGCTGAAACATTACGTCGTGAGCTTGGCAATTATGATGTTATTTTAAGATTTTGAGGCGTCCATGCTGCACACATTACATCGCTCCCCCTGGTTGACGGATTTTTCTGCACTGCTGCGTCTGCTCGGTGAGGGCGACGAACTGCTGTTATTGCAGGATGGCGTAACTGCCGCAGTTGACGGTAACCGCTACCTTGAAAGTCTACGTAATGCCCCCATTAAGGTCTATGCCCTGAACGAAGACCTCATTGCTCGCGGTTTGAGTGGTCAAATTTCGAACGATATCATCCGAATTGACTATACTGATTTCGTCAGACTTACGGTTAAGCACACCAGTCAGATGGCCTGGTGACGGCGGGATCGTTGTATATTTCTTGACACCTTTTCGACACCGCCCTAAAATTCGGCGTCCTCATATTGTGTGAGGACGTTTTATTACGTGTTTACGAAGCAAAAGCTAAAACCAGGAGCTATTTAATGGCAACAGTTAACCAGCTGGTACGCAAACCACGTGCTCGCAAAGTTGCGAAAAGCAACGTGCCTGCGCTGGAAGCATGCCCGCAAAAACGTGGCGTATGTACTCGTGTATATACTACCACTCCTAAAAAACCGAACTCCGCACTGCGTAAAGTATGCCGTGTTCGTCTGACTAACGGTTTCGAAGTGACTTCCTACATCGGTGGTGAAGGTCACAACTTGCAGGAACACTCCGTGATCCTGATCCGTGGCGGTCGTGTTAAAGACCTCCCGGGTGTTCGTTACCACACCGTACGTGGTGCGCTTGACTGCTCCGGCGTTAAAGACCGTAAGCAGGCTCGTTCCAAGTATGGCGTGAAGCGTCCTAAGGCTTAATGGTTCTCCGTTAAGTAAGGCCAAACGTTTTAAATTAATGTCAAACTAAACTCGTAGAGTTTTGGACAATCCTGAATTAACAACGGAGTATTTCCATGCCACGTCGTCGCGTCATTGGTCAGCGTAAAATTCTGCCAGATCCGAAGTTCGGATCAGAACTGCTGGCTAAATTTGTAAATATCCTGATGGTAGATGGTAAAAAATCTACTGCTGAATCTATCGTATACAGCGCGCTGGAGACCCTGGCTCAGCGTTCTGGTAAATCTGAACTGGAAGCATTCGAAGTAGCTCTCGAAAACGTGCGCCCGACTGTCGAAGTTAAGTCTCGCCGCGTTGGTGGTTCTACTTATCAGGTCCCAGTTGAAGTCCGTCCGGTTCGTCGTAATGCTCTGGCAATGCGTTGGATCGTTGAAGCTGCTCGTAAACGCGGTGATAAATCCATGGCTCTGCGCCTGGCGAACGAACTTTCCGATGCTGCAGAAAACAAAGGCACTGCAGTTAAGAAACGTGAAGACGTTCACCGTATGGCCGAAGCCAACAAGGCGTTCGCACACTACCGTTGGTAATCCCTTCGGAGTTTTAGTCACCAGGCGGGCGCTTCCAGTAAGCAGCCCGCTTTGGGCTACTTAAATTGAACGCCTAAAAGATAAACGAGGAAACAAATGGCTCGTACAACACCCATCGCACGCTACCGTAACATCGGTATCAGTGCGCACATCGACGCCGGTAAAACCACTACTACCGAACGTATTCTGTTCTACACCGGTGTAAACCATAAAATCGGTGAAGTTCATGACGGCGCTGCAACCATGGACTGGATGGAGCAGGAGCAGGAACGTGGTATTACCATCACTTCCGCTGCGACTACTGCATTCTGGTCTGGTATGGCTAAGCAGTATGAGCCGCATCGCATCAACATCATCGACACCCCGGGGCACGTTGACTTCACAATCGAAGTAGAACGTTCCATGCGTGTTCTCGATGGTGCGGTAATGGTTTACTGCGCAGTTGGTGGTGTTCAGCCGCAGTCTGAAACCGTATGGCGTCAGGCAAACAAATATAAAGTTCCGCGCATTGCGTTCGTTAACAAAATGGACCGCATGGGTGCGAACTTCCTGAAAGTTGTTAACCAGATCAAAACCCGTCTGGGCGCGAACCCGGTTCCGCTGCAGTTGGCGATTGGTGCTGAAGAACATTTCACCGGTGTTGTTGACCTGGTGAAAATGAAAGCTATCAACTGGAACGATGCTGACCAGGGCGTAACCTTCGAATACGAAGATATCCCGGCAGACATGGTTGAACTGGCTAACGAATGGCACCAGAACCTGATCGAATCCGCGGCTGAAGCTTCTGAAGAGCTGATGGAAAAATACCTGGGTGGTGAAGAACTGACTGAAGCAGAAATCAAAGGTGCTCTGCGTCAGCGCGTTCTGAACAACGAAATCATCCTGGTAACCTGTGGTTCTGCGTTCAAGAACAAAGGTGTTCAGGCGATGCTGGATGCGGTAATTGATTACCTGCCATCCCCGGTTGACGTACCTGCGATCAACGGTATCCTGGACGACGGTAAAGACACTCCGGCTGAACGTCACGCAAGTGATGACGAGCCGTTCTCTGCACTGGCGTTCAAAATTGCTACCGACCCGTTTGTTGGTAACCTGACCTTCTTCCGTGTGTACTCCGGTGTGGTTAACTCTGGTGATACCGTACTGAACTCCGTGAAAGCTGCACGTGAGCGTTTCGGCCGTATCGTTCAGATGCATGCTAACAAACGTGAAGAGATCAAAGAAGTTCGCGCGGGCGACATCGCTGCTGCAATCGGTCTGAAAGACGTAACCACTGGTGACACCCTGTGTGACCCGGATGCGCCGATCATTCTGGAACGTATGGAATTCCCTGAGCCGGTAATCTCCATCGCAGTAGAACCGAAAACCAAAGCTGACCAGGAAAAAATGGGTCTGGCTCTGGGCCGTCTGGCTAAAGAAGACCCGTCTTTCCGTGTATGGACTGACGAAGAATCTAACCAGACCATCATCGCGGGTATGGGTGAGCTGCACCTCGACATCATCGTTGACCGTATGAAGCGTGAATTCAACGTTGAAGCGAACGTAGGTAAACCGCAGGTTGCTTACCGTGAAACTATCCGCCAGAAAGTTACCGATGTTGAAGGTAAACACGCGAAACAGTCTGGTGGTCGTGGTCAGTATGGTCATGTTGTTATCGACATGTACCCGCTGGAGCCGGGTTCAAACCCGAAAGGCTACGAGTTCATCAACGACATTAAAGGTGGTGTAATCCCTGGCGAATACATCCCGGCCGTTGATAAAGGTATCCAGGAACAACTGAAAGCTGGCCCGCTGGCAGGCTACCCGGTAGTAGACATGGGTATTCGTCTGCACTTCGGTTCTTACCATGACGTTGACTCCTCTGAACTGGCGTTTAAACTGGCTGCTTCTATCGCCTTTAAAGAAGGCTTTAAGAAAGCGAAACCAGTTCTGCTTGAGCCGATCATGAAGGTTGAAGTAGAAACTCCTGAAGAGAACACCGGTGACGTTATCGGTGACTTGAGCCGTCGTCGTGGTATGCTCAAAGGTCAGGAATCTGAAGTTACTGGCGTTAAGATCCACGCTGAAGTACCGCTGTCTGAAATGTTCGGATATGCAACTCAGCTGCGCTCTCTGACCAAAGGTCGCGCATCATACACTATGGAATTCCTGAAGTATGATGAAGCGCCGAGTAACGTTGCTCAGGCCGTAATTGAAGCCCGTGGTAAATAAGCCTCAGGGTTAATACCAAAGTCCCGTGCTCTCTCCTGAAGGGGAGAGCACTATAGTAAGGAATATAGCCGTGTCTAAAGAAAAATTTGAACGTACAAAACCGCACGTTAACGTTGGTACTATCGGCCACGTTGACCACGGTAAAACTACTCTGACCGCTGCAATCACCACCGTACTGGCTAAAACCTACGGCGGTGCTGCTCGTGCATTCGACCAGATCGATAACGCGCCGGAAGAAAAAGCTCGTGGTATCACCATCAACACTTCTCACGTTGAATACGACACCCCGACCCGTCACTACGCACACGTAGACTGCCCGGGGCACGCCGACTATGTTAAAAACATGATCACTGGTGCTGCTCAGATGGACGGCGCGATCCTGGTTGTTGCTGCGACTGACGGCCCGATGCCGCAGACCCGTGAGCACATCCTGCTGGGTCGTCAGGTAGGCGTTCCGTACATCATCGTGTTCCTGAACAAATGCGACATGGTTGATGACGAAGAGCTGCTGGAACTGGTTGAAATGGAAGTTCGTGAACTTCTGTCTCAGTACGACTTCCCGGGCGACGACACTCCGATCGTTCGTGGTTCTGCACTGAAAGCGCTGGAAGGCGACGCAGAGTGGGAAGCGAAAATCCTGGAACTGGCTGGCTTCCTGGATTCTTACATTCCGGAACCAGAGCGTGCGATTGACAAGCCGTTCCTGCTGCCGATCGAAGACGTATTCTCCATCTCCGGTCGTGGTACTGTTGTTACCGGTCGTGTGGAACGCGGTATCATCAAAGTTGGCGAAGAAGTTGAAATCGTTGGTATCAAAGAAACTCAGAAGTCTACCTGTACTGGCGTTGAAATGTTCCGCAAACTGCTGGACGAAGGCCGTGCTGGTGAGAACGTAGGTGTTCTGCTGCGTGGTATCAAACGTGAAGAAATCGAACGTGGTCAGGTACTGGCTAAGCCGGGCACCATCAAGCCGCACACCAAGTTCGAATCTGAAGTGTACATTCTGTCCAAAGATGAAGGCGGCCGTCATACTCCGTTCTTCAAAGGCTACCGTCCGCAGTTCTACTTCCGTACTACTGACGTGACTGGTACTATCGAACTGCCGGAAGGCGTAGAGATGGTAATGCCGGGCGACAACATCAAAATGGTTGTTACCCTGATCCACCCGATCGCGATGGACGACGGTCTGCGTTTCGCAATCCGTGAAGGCGGCCGTACCGTTGGTGCGGGCGTTGTAGCTAAAGTTCTGAGCTAATTACTCGTTAATTAGTTTTGAATTGAAAAGGGCGCTTCGGCGCCCTTTTTGCTGCCCGTAATTTATTCTGGAAATATTTAGTCGTAATTCTTGCTCGCTGTACCGTGGTGCAAATAAAATTGTGCTATTGTAATCATAACTATTCTCATTTACACTTTGCGCAGAATTTGAACGGGAGTAATCATGTACGTTTGTTTGTGTAATGGTGTAAGTGACAAAAAAATTCGTCAGGCGGTACGTCAATTTCATCCTCAGTCTTTTCAACAATTACGTAAGTTTATTCCTGTGGGAAATCAATGTGGTAAGTGCATTCGCGCCGCACGCGAAGTGATGCAGGATGAGTTGATGCAGATGCCCGAATTTAAAGAGATTGCCTGAAGCCCGCGCTTATTTTTTGACATCCCGCTAGCCCCATCTACGCTCTAATAGTGGAAGCGGAGGGACTATAAAATGAAAGGTGATGTTAAAATCATAAATTATCTCAATAAACTATTGGGAAATGAGCTTGTCGCAATCAATCAGTATTTTCTTCATGCCCGGATGTTTAAAAACTGGGGCCTGATGCGCCTTAATGACGTCGAATACCATGAATCCATCGATGAGATGAAACACGCTGATAAATATATCGAGCGTATTTTATTCTTAGAAGGAATCCCCAATTTACAGGATCTGGGTAAGCTGGGAATAGGTGAAGATGTCGAAGAGATGCTGCAGTCCGACCTGCGTTTAGAGTTGGAAGGGGCAAAGGATCTTCGTGAGGCCATCGCCTACGCCGACAATGTCCGTGACTATGTCAGCCGCGATATGATGATCGAAATTCTTGCTGATGAAGAAGGCCATATTGACTGGCTAGAAACTGAACTTGATCTCATTGATAAAATAGGCCTACAGAATTACCTGCAATCACAAATTAAAGTTAATGATTAACTGCCCGTCAGCAGACTATCCCAGCCTACAACGAAACCCGCAGCCGCCAGAAATGGTCCGAAAGGCAGCGGGTTTTTTAATGATGCTTTTCCCCTCATGAGCACACCAATAACAACAGCTCCGCAGGCGAATGACGCAGCAAGAAAAACCAGCCGTGGCAGAAATGCCCATGTATGCCAGGCTCCGAGGGCTGCGAGAAACTTCACATCGCCATAGCCTAATCCTTCTTTATGGCGCAGTATGCGATAACCCCAGTAGATAATGGCGAATGCACCGTAACCGATAATGGCTCCCCATAACGCATCGGCTAAACCGCCAGGGTGACAAATTTGATAAAAAAGAAGCCCGGACCAGAGTAATGGGCAGGTAAACCTGTCAGGCAGCAAGCCATGTTTTGCATCATAGAAAAAAAGCAGGGACGATAAACAAATGTATAAAATCAGAAAAGGAAAGGTGGCATCCATAAAGCATCCTCTGTAAATGGAGTATCACCTTCGAATAAGTCCAGATAATCAGCAACAAAGAATTGCCGACTTTGTTAACCTGGTTCCGGCGAAAAATTCTCTCTTCACAACCTTACATATTTGGTGGAATGTAGTTCGCAATATGCTCACTACGATTAATTTCTACGCGATGCTTGCGTCAGGCTCAGATTTACGTATAATGCGCGGGCTTGTCGTAGTTGACAGCAGGTTCAATCTGAACCTCAGTTAGCTGATTTTGGCTACCTAACAATGCTCCCAATCGGGGAGCTACGTAAGAACGGTTACACTCTCCCATCAATCGTAATGGGTCTGAGGAGTAATCATTTTCGTTTATAAAATAATTGGAGCTCTGGTCTCATGCAGAACCAAAGAATCCGTATCCGCCTGAAAGCGTTTGATCATCGTCTGATCGATCAAGCAACCGCGGAAATCGTCGAGACTGCCAAGCGCACTGGTGCGCAGGTCCGTGGTCCGATCCCGCTGCCGACACGCAAAGAGCGCTTCACTGTTCTGATCTCTCCGCACGTCAACAAAGACGCGCGTGATCAGTACGAAATCCGTACTCACTTGCGTCTGGTTGACATCGTTGAGCCAACCGAGAAAACCGTTGATGCTCTGATGCGTCTGGATCTGGCTGCCGGTGTAGACGTGCAGATCAGCCTGGGTTAATCAGGTCATTGAGCGATTGAGAGGTTGAAACAATGATTGGTTTAGTCGGTAAAAAAGTGGGTATGACCCGTATCTTCACAGAAGACGGCGTTTCTATCCCAGTAACCGTAATCGAAGTTGAAGCAAACCGCGTTACTCAGGTTAAAGACCTGGCTAACGATGGCTACCGTGCTATTCAGGTAACCACCGGTGCTAAAAAAGCTAACCGTGTGACCAAGCCTGAAGCTGGCCACTTTGCTAAAGCTGGCGTAGAAGCTGGCCGTGGTCTGTGGGAATTCCGCCTGGCTGAAGGCGAAGAGTTCACTGTAGGTCAGAGCATTAGCGTTGAACTGTTTGCTGACGTTAAAAAAGTTGACGTAACTGGCACCTCTAAAGGTAAAGGTTTCGCAGGTACCGTTAAGCGCTGGAACTTCCGTACCCAGGATGCTACTCACGGTAACTCCTTGTCTCACCGCGTACCGGGTTCTATCGGTCAGAACCAGACTCCGGGCAAAGTGTTCAAAGGCAAGAAAATGGCAGGTCAGATGGGTAACGAACGTGTAACCGTTCAGAGCCTTGACGTAGTACGCGTTGACGCTGAGCGCAACCTGCTGCTGGTGAAAGGTGCTGTCCCGGGTGCAACCGGTAGCGACCTGATCGTTAAACCAGCTGTGAAGGCGTAAGGAGATAGCAATGGAATTAGTATTGAAAGACGCGCAGAGCGCGCTGACTGTTTCCGAAACTACCTTCGGTCGTGATTTCAACGAAGCGCTGGTTCACCAGGTTGTTGTTGCTTATGCAGCCGGTGCTCGTCAGGGTACTCGTGCTCAGAAGACTCGTGCTGAAGTAACTGGTTCCGGTAAAAAACCGTGGCGCCAGAAAGGCACCGGCCGTGCGCGTTCTGGTTCTATCAAGAGCCCGATTTGGCGTTCTGGTGGCGTGACCTTCGCTGCTCGTCCGCAGGACCACAGTCAAAAAGTTAACAAGAAGATGTACCGCGGCGCGCTGAAAAGCATCCTGTCCGAACTGGTACGTCAGGATCGTCTGATCGTTGTCGAGAAGTTCTCTGTAGAAGCACCGAAAACTAAGCTGCTGGCACAGAAACTGAAAGACATGGCTCTGGAAGATGTGCTGATCATCACCGGTGAGCTGGACGAGAACCTGTTCCTGGCTGCGCGCAACCTGCACAAGGTTGACGTACGCGATGCAACTGGTATCGACCCGGTTAGCCTGATCGCCTTCGACAAAGTCGTAATGACTGCTGATGCTGTTAAGCAAGTTGAGGAGATGCTGGCATGATTCGTGAAGAACGTCTGCTGAAGGTGCTGCGTGCACCGCACGTTTCTGAAAAAGCGTCTACTGCGATGGAAAAATCTAACACCATCGTGCTCAAAGTTGCTAAAGACGCGACCAAAGCAGAAATCAAAGCTGCTGTGCAGAAACTGTTTGAAGTCGAAGTCGAAGTCGTTAACACCCTGGTTGTTAAAGGGAAAGTTAAACGTCACGGACAGCGTATCGGTCGTCGTAGCGACTGGAAAAAAGCTTACGTCACCCTGAAAGAAGGCCAGAACCTGGACTTCGTTGGCGGCGCTGAGTAAGTCGGAGGAGTAATACAATGGCAGTTGTTAAATGTAAACCGACATCTCCGGGTCGTCGCCACGTTGTTAAAGTGGTTAACCCTGAGCTGCACAAGGGCAAACCTTTTGCTCCGTTGCTGGAAAAAAACAGCAAATCCGGTGGTCGTAACAACAATGGCCGTATCACCACTCGTCATATCGGTGGTGGCCACAAGCAGGCTTACCGTATTGTTGACTTCAAACGCAACAAAGACGGTATTCCGGCAGTTGTTGAACGTCTTGAGTACGATCCGAACCGTTCCGCGAACATCGCGCTGGTTCTGTACAAAGACGGTGAGCGCCGTTACATCCTGGCCCCTAAAGGCCTGAAAGCTGGCGACCAGATTCAGTCTGGCGTTGATGCTGCAATCAAACCAGGCAACACTCTGCCGATGCGCAACATCCCGGTTGGTTCTACTGTTCACAACGTAGAAATGAAACCAGGTAAAGGCGGTCAGCTGGCACGTTCCGCTGGTACTTACGTTCAGATCGTTGCTCGCGACGGTGCTTATGTCACCCTGCGTCTGCGTTCTGGTGAAATGCGTAAAGTAGAAGCAGACTGCCGCGCTACTCTGGGCGAAGTTGGCAATGCTGAGCATATGCTGCGCGTTCTGGGTAAAGCAGGTGCTGCACGCTGGCGTGGTGTTCGTCCTACCGTTCGCGGTACTGCGATGAACCCGGTAGACCACCCACATGGTGGTGGTGAAGGTCGTAACTTTGGTAAGCACCCGGTAACTCCGTGGGGCGTTCAGACCAAAGGTAAGAAGACCCGCAGCAACAAGCGTACTGATAAATTTATCGTACGTCGCCGTAGCAAATAATTTTAGAGGATAAGCCATGCCACGTTCTCTCAAGAAAGGTCCTTTTATTGACCTGCACTTGCTGAAGAAGGTAGAGAAAGCGGTGGAAAGCGGAGACAAGAAGCCCCTGCGCACTTGGTCCCGTCGTTCAACGATCTTTCCTAACATGATCGGTTTGACCATCGCTGTCCATAATGGTCGTCAGCACGTTCCGGTATTTGTAACCGACGAAATGGTTGGTCACAAACTGGGTGAATTCGCACCGACTCGTACTTATCGCGGCCATGCTGCTGATAAAAAAGCGAAAAAGAAATAAGGTAGGAGGAAGAGATGGAAACTATCGCTAAACATCGCCATGCTCGTTCTTCTGCTCAGAAGGTTCGCCTTGTTGCTGACCTGATTCGCGGTAAGAAAGTGTCGCAGGCTCTGGATATTCTGACCTACACCAACAAGAAAGCGGCTGTACTGGTCAAGAAAGTTCTGGAATCTGCCATTGCTAACGCTGAACACAACGATGGCGCTGACATTGACGATCTGAAAGTTACGAAAATTTTCGTAGACGAAGGCCCGAGCATGAAGCGCATTATGCCGCGTGCAAAAGGTCGTGCAGATCGCATCCTGAAGCGCACCAGCCACATCACTGTGGTTGTGTCCGATCGCTGAGACTCTGGAGACTAGCAATGGGTCAGAAAGTACATCCTAATGGTATTCGCCTGGGTATTGTAAAACCATGGAACTCTACCTGGTTTGCGAACACCAAAGAATTCGCTGACAACCTGGACAGCGATTTTAAAGTACGTCAGTACCTGACTAAGGAACTGGCTAAAGCGTCCGTATCTCGTATCGTTATCGAGCGTCCGGCTAAGAGCATCCGTGTAACCATTCACACTGCTCGCCCGGGTATCGTTATCGGTAAGAAAGGTGAAGACGTAGAAAAACTGCGTAAGGTCGTAGCGGACATCGCTGGCGTTCCTGCACAGATCAACATCGCCGAAGTTCGTAAGCCTGAACTGGACGCAAAACTGGTTGCTGACAGCATCACTTCTCAGCTGGAACGTCGCGTTATGTTCCGTCGTGCTATGAAGCGTGCTGTACAGAACGCAATGCGTCTGGGCGCTAAAGGTATCAAAGTTGAAGTTAGCGGCCGTCTGGGCGGCGCGGAAATCGCACGTACCGAATGGTACCGCGAAGGTCGCGTACCGCTGCACACTCTGCGTGCTGACATCGACTACAACACCTCCGAAGCGCACACCACTTACGGTGTAATCGGCGTTAAAGTGTGGATCTTCAAAGGCGAGATCCTGGGTGGTATGGCTGCTGTTGAACAACCGGAAAAACCGGCTGCTCAGCCTAAAAAGCAGCAGCGTAAAGGCCGTAAATAAGGAGCGTCGCTGATGTTACAACCAAAGCGTACAAAATTCCGTAAAATGCACAAAGGCCGTAACCGCGGTCTGGCGCAGGGTACGGATGTTAGCTTCGGCAGCTTCGGTCTGAAAGCTGTTGGCCGTGGTCGTCTGACTGCACGTCAGATCGAAGCAGCACGTCGTGCTATGACCCGTGCAGTTAAGCGTCAAGGTAAGATCTGGATCCGTGTGTTCCCGGACAAACCGATCACTGAAAAGCCGCTGGCAGTGCGTATGGGTAAAGGTAAAGGTAACGTGGAGTATTGGGTTGCCTTGATTCAGCCGGGTAAAGTCCTGTATGAAATGGACGGTGTTCCGGAAGAGCTGGCCCGTGAAGCATTCAAGCTGGCAGCAGCGAAACTGCCGATTAAAACCACCTTTGTAACTAAGACGGTGATGTAATGAAAGCAAAAGAGCTGCGTGAGAAGAGCGTTGAAGAGCTGAACACCGAGCTGCTGAACCTGCTGCGTGAGCAGTTCAACCTGCGTATGCAGGCTGCAAGTGGCCAGCTGCAACAGTCTCACCTGTTGAAGCAAGTGCGTCGCGATGTCGCACGCGTTAAGACTTTACTGACTGAGAAGGCGGGTGCGTAATGACCGATAAAATCCGTACTCTGCAAGGTCGCGTTGTTAGCGACAAAATGGAGAAATCCATTGTTGTTGCTATCGAACGTTTTGTGAAACACCCGATCTACGGTAAATTCATCAAGCGTACGACCAAACTGCACGTACATGACGAGAACAACGAATGCGGTATCGGTGACGTGGTTGAAATCCGCGAATGCCGTCCGCTGTCCAAGACCAAATCCTGGACGCTGGTTCGCGTTGTAGAGAAAGCGGTTCTGTAATACAGTACACTTTCTCGATACGAATAAACGGCTCAGCGATGAGCCGTTTATTTTTTCTACCCTTATCGTTGAAGCGGTGTTATAATGCCGCGCCCTCGATATGGGGCTTTTTAACGGCCTGATTTTCGGGTCTCAGTAGTAGTTGACATTAGCGGAGCACTAAAATGATCCAAGAACAGACTATGCTGAACGTCGCCGACAACTCCGGTGCACGTCGCGTAATGTGTATCAAGGTTCTGGGTGGCTCGCACCGTCGCTACGCAGGCGTAGGCGACATCATCAAGATCACCATCAAAGAAGCAATTCCGCGTGGTAAGGTCAAAAAAGGTGATGTGCTGAAGGCGGTAGTGGTGCGCACCAAGAAGGGTGTTCGTCGCCCGGACGGTTCTGTCATTCGCTTCGATGGTAATGCTTGTGTTCTTCTGAACAACAACAGCGAGCAGCCTATCGGTACGCGTATTTTTGGGCCGGTAACTCGTGAGCTTCGTAGTGAGAAGTTCATGAAAATTATCTCTCTGGCACCAGAAGTACTCTAAGGAGCGAATCATGGCAGCGAAGATCCGTCGTGATGACGAAGTTATCGTGTTAACCGGTAAAGATAAAGGTAAGCGCGGTAAAGTTAAGAATGTCCTGTCTTCCGGCAAGGTCATTGTTGAAGGTATCAACCTGGTTAAGAAACACCAGAAGCCAGTTCCGGCTCTGAACCAACCGGGTGGCATCGTTGAGAAAGAAGCCGCTATTCAGGTTTCCAACGTAGCAATCTTCAATGCGGCAACCGGCAAGGCTGACCGTGTAGGCTTTAGATTCGAAGACGGTAAAAAAGTCCGTTTCTTCAAGTCTAACAGCGAAACTATCAAGTAATTTGGAGTAGTACGATGGCGAAACTGCATGATTACTACAAAGACGAAGTAGTTAAAAAACTCATGACTGAGTTTAACTACAATTCTGTCATGCAAGTCCCTCGGGTCGAGAAGATCACCCTGAACATGGGTGTTGGTGAAGCGATCGCTGACAAAAAACTGCTGGATAACGCAGCAGCAGACCTGGCAGCAATCTCCGGTCAAAAACCGCTGATCACCAAAGCACGCAAATCTGTTGCAGGCTTCAAAATCCGTCAGGGCTATCCGATCGGCTGTAAAGTAACTCTGCGTGGCGAACGCATGTGGGAGTTCTTTGAGCGCCTGATCACTATTGCTGTACCGCGTATCCGTGACTTCCGTGGCTTGTCCGCTAAGTCTTTCGACGGTCGTGGTAACTACAGCATGGGTGTCCGTGAGCAGATCATCTTCCCAGAAATCGACTACGATAAAGTCGACCGCGTTCGTGGTTTGGATATTACCATTACCACTACTGCGAAATCTGACGAAGAAGGCCGTGCTCTGCTGGCTGCCTTTGACTTCCCGTTCCGCAAGTAAGGTAGGGTTACTAAATGGCTAAGCAATCAATGAAAGCACGCGAAGTAAAACGCGTAGCTTTAGCTGATAAATACTTCGCGAAACGCGCTGAACTGAAAGCGATCATCTCTGATGTGAACGCTTCCGACGAAGATCGTTGGAATGCTGTTCTCAAGCTGCAGACTCTGCCGCGTGATTCCAGCCCGTCTCGTCAGCGTAACCGCTGCCGTCAAACAGGTCGTCCGCATGGTTTCCTGCGGAAGTTCGGGTTGAGCCGTATTAAGGTCCGTGAAGCCGCTATGCGCGGTGAAATCCCGGGTCTGAAAAAGGCTAGCTGGTAATTGTCACCAATTGAATCACGGGAGTAAAGACAGATGAGCATGCAAGATCCGATCGCGGATATGCTGACCCGTATCCGTAACGGTCAGGCCGCGAACAAAGCTGCGGTCACCATGCCTTCCTCCAAGCTGAAAGTGGCAATCGCCAACGTGCTGAAGGAAGAAGGTTTTATTGAAGATTTTAAAGTTGAAGGCGACACCAAGCCTGAACTGGAACTGACTCTTAAGTATTTCCAGGGCAAAGCTGTTGTAGAAAGCATTCAGCGTGTCAGCCGCCCAGGTCTGCGCATCTATAAACGTAAAGATGAGCTGCCGAAAGTTATGGCGGGTCTGGGTATCGCAGTTGTTTCTACCTCTAAAGGTGTTATGACTGATCGTGCAGCGCGCCAGGCTGGTCTTGGTGGCGAAATTATCTGCTACGTAGCCTAATCGGAGGAAAAAATGTCTCGTGTTGCTAAAGCACCGGTCGTTGTTCCTGCCGGCGTTGATGTAAAAATCAACGGTCAGGTTATTACGATCAAAGGTAAAAACGGCGAGCTGACTCGTACTCTCAACGATGCTGTTGAAGTTAAACATGCAGATAATACCCTGACCTTCGGTCCGCGTGATGGTTACGCAGACGGTTGGGCACAGGCTGGCACTGCGCGTGCCCTGCTGAACTCAATGGTTATCGGTGTTACCGAAGGCTTCACTAAGAAGCTGCAGCTGGTTGGTGTAGGTTATCGTGCAGCGGTTAAAGGCAATGTGATTAACCTGTCTCTGGGTTTCTCTCATCCTGTTGACCATCAGCTGCCTGCGGGTATCACTGCTGAATGTCCGACTCAGACTGAAATCGTGCTGAAAGGCGCTGATAAGCAGGTGATCGGCCAGGTTGCAGCGGATCTGCGCGCCTACCGTCGTCCTGAGCCTTATAAAGGCAAGGGTGTTCGTTACGCCGACGAAGTCGTGCGTACCAAAGAGGCTAAGAAGAAGTAAGGTAACACTATGGATAAGAAATCTGCTCGTATCCGTCGTGCGACCCGCGCACGCCGCAAGCTCCAGGAGCTGGGCGCAACTCGCCTGGTGGTACATCGTACCCCGCGTCACATTTACGCACAGGTAATTGCACCGAACGGTTCTGAAGTTCTGGTAGCTGCTTCTACTGTAGAAAAAGCTATCGCTGAACAACTGAAGTACACCGGTAACAAAGACGCGGCTGCAGCTGTGGGTAAAGCTGTCGCTGAACGCGCTCTGGAAAAAGGCATCAAAGATGTATCCTTTGACCGTTCCGGGTTCCAATATCATGGTCGTGTCCAGGCACTGGCAGATGCTGCCCGTGAAGCTGGCCTTCAGTTCTAAGGTAGAGGTGTAAGATGGCTCACATCGAAAAACAAGCTGGCGAACTGCAGGAAAAGCTGATCGCGGTAAACCGCGTATCTAAAACCGTTAAAGGTGGTCGTATTTTCTCCTTCACAGCTCTGACTGTAGTAGGCGATGGTAACGGTCGCGTTGGTTTTGGTTACGGTAAAGCGCGTGAAGTTCCAGCAGCGATCCAGAAAGCGATGGAAAAAGCCCGTCGCAATATGATTAACGTCGCGCTGAATAACGGCACTCTGCAGCACCCTGTTAAAGGTGTTCATACGGGTTCTCGCGTATTCATGCAGCCGGCTTCCGAAGGTACTGGTATCATTGCCGGTGGTGCAATGCGCGCCGTTCTGGAAGTCGCTGGAGTTCATAACGTTCTGGCTAAAGCATATGGTTCTACCAACCCGATCAACGTGGTTCGTGCAACTATTGATGGCCTGGAAAATATGAGTTCTCCAGAAATGGTCGCTGCCAAGCGTGGTAAATCCGTTGAAGAAATTCTGGGGAAATAAACCATGGCAAAGACTATTAAAATTACTCAAACCCGCAGTGCAATCGGTCGTCTGCCGAAACACAAGGCAACGCTGCTTGGCCTGGGTCTGCGTCGTATTGGTCACACCGTAGAGCGCGAGGATACTCCTGCTATTCGCGGTATGATCAACGCGGTTTCCTTCATGGTTAAAGTTGAGGAGTAAGAGATGCGTTTAAATACTCTGTCTCCGGCCGAAGGCTCCAAAAAGGCGGGTAAACGCCTGGGTCGTGGTATCGGTTCTGGCCTCGGTAAAACCGGTGGTCGTGGTCACAAAGGTCAGAAGTCTCGTTCTGGCGGTGGCGTACGTCGCGGTTTTGAGGGTGGTCAGATGCCTCTGTACCGTCGTCTGCCGAAATTCGGCTTCACTTCTCGTAAAGCAGCGATTACAGCCGAAGTTCGTCTGTCTGACCTGGCTAAAGTAGAAGGCGGTGTTGTAGACCTGAATACGCTGAAAGCGGCTAACATTATCGGTATCCAGATCGAGTTCGCGAAAGTGATCCTGGCTGGTGAAGTTACAACTCCGGTAACTGTTCGTGGCCTGCGTGTTACTAAAGGCGCTCGTGCTGCTATCGAAGCTGCTGGCGGTAAAATCGAGGAATAAGTAGCAGATGGCTAAACAACCGGGATTAGATTTTCAAAGTGCCAAAGGTGGCTTAGGCGAGCTGAAACGCAGACTGCTGTTTGTTATCGGTGCGCTGATTGTGTTCCGTATTGGCTCTTTCATTCCGATCCCTGGTATTGATGCCGCTGTACTTGCCAAACTGCTTGAGCAACAGCGAGGCACCATCATTGAAATGTTCAACATGTTCTCTGGTGGTGCTCTCAGCCGTGCTTCTATCTTTGCTCTGGGTATTATGCCGTACATTTCGGCATCAATTATTATCCAGTTGCTGACGGTGGTCCATCCAACGCTGGCAGAAATTAAGAAAGAAGGGGAGTCTGGTCGTCGTAAGATCAGCCAGTACACCCGCTACGGTACTCTGGTGCTGGCAATATTTCAGTCGATCGGTATTGCTACCGGTCTTCCGAATATGCCTGGTATGCAAGGCCTGGTTATGAATCCGGGCTTTGCATTCTACTTCACCGCTGTTGTAAGTCTGGTCACAGGAACAATGTTCCTGATGTGGTTGGGTGAACAGATTACTGAACGTGGTATCGGCAACGGTATCTCAATCATTATCTTCGCCGGTATTGTCGCGGGACTCCCGCCAGCCATTGCCCATACTATCGAGCAAGCGCGTCAAGGCGACCTGCACTTCCTCGTGTTGCTGTTGGTTGCAGTATTAGTATTTGCAGTGACGTTCTTTGTTGTATTTGTTGAGCGTGGCCAACGCCGCATTGTGGTAAACTACGCGAAACGTCAGCAGGGTCGTCGTGTCTATGCTGCACAGAGCACACATTTACCGCTGAAAGTGAATATGGCGGGGGTAATCCCGGCAATCTTCGCTTCCAGTATTATTCTGTTCCCGGCAACCATTGCGTCATGGTTCGGGGGCGGTACTGGTTGGAACTGGCTGACAACAATTTCGCTGTATTTGCAGCCTGGGCAACCGCTTTATGTGTTACTCTATGCGTCTGCAATCATCTTCTTCTGTTTCTTCTACACGGCGTTGGTTTTCAACCCGCGTGAAACAGCAGATAACCTGAAGAAGTCCGGTGCATTTGTACCAGGAATTCGTCCGGGAGAGCAAACGGCGAAGTATATCGATAAAGTAATGACCCGCCTGACCTTGGTTGGTGCGCTGTACATTACCTTTATCTGCCTGATCCCGGAGTTCATGCGTGATGCAATGAAAGTACCGTTCTACTTCGGTGGAACATCACTGCTTATCGTTGTTGTCGTGATTATGGACTTTATGGCTCAAGTGCAAACTCTGATGATGTCCAGTCAGTATGAGTCTGCATTGAAGAAGGCGAACCTGAAAGGCTACGGCCGTTAATTGGGCGCCCGAGAAGTTACGGAGAGTAAAAATGAAAGTTCGTGCTTCCGTCAAGAAATTATGCCGTAACTGCAAAATCGTTAAGCGTGATGGTGTCATCCGTGTGATTTGCAGTGCCGAGCCGAAGCATAAACAGCGCCAAGGCTGATTTATTCGCATATTTTTCTTGCAAAGTTGGGTTGAGCTGGCTAGATTAGCCAGCCAATCTTTTGTATGTCTGTGCGTTTCCATTTGAGTATCCTGAAAACGGGCTTTTCAGCATGGAACGTACATATTAAATAGTAGGAGTGCATAGTGGCCCGTATAGCAGGCATTAACATTCCTGATCATAAGCATGCCGTAATCGCATTAACTTCGATTTATGGCGTCGGCAAGACCCGTTCCAAAGCCATCCTGGCTGCAGCGGGTATCGCTGAAGATGTTAAGATCAGTGAGCTGTCTGAAGGACAAATCGACACGCTGCGTGACGAAGTTGCCAAATTTGTCGTTGAAGGTGATCTGCGCCGTGAAATCAGCATGAGCATCAAGCGCCTGATGGATCTTGGTTGCTATCGCGGTTTGCGTCATCGTCGTGGTCTCCCGGTTCGCGGTCAGCGTACCAAGACCAACGCACGTACCCGTAAGGGTCCGCGCAAACCGATCAAGAAATAATCGGGGTGATTGAATAATGGCAAAGGCACCAATTCGTGCACGTAAACGTGTAAGAAAACAAGTCTCTGACGGCGTGGCTCATATCCATGCTTCTTTCAACAACACCATCGTGACTATCACTGATCGTCAGGGTAACGCGTTGGGTTGGGCAACTGCCGGTGGTTCCGGTTTCCGTGGTTCTCGCAAATCCACTCCGTTTGCAGCTCAGGTTGCAGCAGAGCGTTGCGCTGACGCCGTGAAAGAATACGGCATCAAGAATCTGGAAGTTATGGTTAAAGGTCCGGGTCCAGGCCGCGAATCTACTATTCGTGCTCTGAACGCCGCAGGTTTCCGCATCACTAACATTACTGATGTGACTCCGATCCCTCATAACGGTTGTCGTCCGCCGAAAAAACGTCGCGTATAACGCTTCGTTTTCCAGGTTTGTTGGAGAAAGAAAATGGCAAGATATTTGGGTCCTAAGCTCAAGCTGAGCCGTCGTGAGGGCACCGACTTATTCCTTAAGTCTGGCGTTCGCGCGATCGATACCAAGTGTAAAATTGAACAAGCTCCTGGCCAGCACGGTGCGCGTAAACCGCGTCTGTCTGACTATGGTGTGCAGTTGCGTGAAAAGCAAAAAGTTCGCCGTATCTATGGTGTGCTGGAGCGTCAGTTCCGTAACTACTATAAAGAAGCAGCACGTCTGAAAGGCAACACCGGTGAAAACCTGTTGGCTCTGCTGGAAGGTCGTCTGGACAACGTTGTATACCGTATGGGCTTCGGTGCCACTCGTGCAGAAGCACGTCAGCTGGTTAGCCACAAAGCAATTATGGTAAACGGTCGTGTTGTTAACATCGCTTCTTATCAGGTTAGTCCGAATGACGTTGTAAGCATTCGTGAGAAAGCGAAGAAGCAGTCTCGCGTGAAAGCCGCTCTGGAGCTGGCTGAGCAGCGTGAAAAGCCAACCTGGCTGGAAGTTGATGCTGGCAAGATGGAAGGTACGTTTAAGCGTAAGCCGGAGCGTTCTGATCTGTCTGCGGACATTAACGAACACCTGATCGTCGAGCTTTACTCCAAGTAAAGCTTAGTACCAAAGAGAGGACACAATGCAGGGTTCTGTGACAGAGTTTCTAAAACCGCGCCTGGTTGATATCGAGCAAGTGAGTTCGACGCACGCCAAGGTGACCCTTGAGCCTTTAGAGCGTGGCTTTGGCCATACTCTGGGTAACGCACTGCGCCGTATTCTGCTCTCATCGATGCCGGGTTGCGCGGTGACCGAGGTTGAGATTGATGGTGTACTACATGAGTACAGCACCAAAGAAGGCGTTCAGGAAGATATCCTGGAAATCCTGCTCAACCTGAAAGGGCTGGCGGTGAGAGTTCAGGGCAAAGATGAAGTTATTCTTACCTTGAATAAATCTGGCATTGGCCCTGTGACTGCAGCCGATATCACCCACGACGGTGATGTCGAAATCGTCAAGCCGCAGCACGTGATCTGCCACCTGACCGATGAGAACGCGTCTATTAGCATGCGTATCAAAGTTCAGCGCGGTCGTGGTTATGTGCCGGCTTCTACCCGAATTCATTCGGAAGAAGATGAGCGCCCAATCGGCCGTCTGCTGGTCGACGCATGCTACAGCCCTGTAGAGCGTATTGCCTACAATGTTGAAGCAGCGCGTGTAGAACAGCGTACCGACCTGGACAAGCTGGTCATCGAAATGGAAACCAACGGCACAATCGATCCTGAAGAGGCGATTCGTCGTGCGGCAACCATTCTGGCTGAACAACTGGAAGCTTTCGTTGACTTACGTGATGTACGTCAGCCGGAAGTGAAAGAAGAGAAACCAGAATTCGATCCGATCCTGCTGCGCCCTGTTGACGATCTGGAATTGACTGTCCGCTCTGCTAACTGCCTTAAAGCAGAAGCTATCCACTATATCGGTGATCTGGTACAGCGTACCGAGGTTGAGCTTCTTAAAACGCCTAACCTTGGTAAAAAATCTCTTACTGAGATTAAAGACGTGCTGGCTTCCCGTGGACTGTCTCTGGGCATGCGCCTGGAAAACTGGCCACCGGCAAGCATCGCTGACGAGTAACCGGATCACAGGTTAAGGTTTTACTGAGAAGGATAAGGTCATGCGCCATCGTAAGAGTGGTCGTCAACTGAACCGCAACAGCAGCCATCGCCAGGCTATGTTCCGCAATATGGCAGGTTCACTGGTTCGTCATGAAATCATCAAGACGACTCTGCCTAAAGCGAAAGAGCTGCGCCGCGTAGTTGAGCCGCTGATTACTCTTGCCAAGACTGATAGCGTAGCTAATCGTCGTCTGGCATTCGCCCGTACTCGTGATAACGAGATCGTGGCAAAACTGTTTAACGAGCTGGGCCCGCGTTTCGCGAGCCGCGCCGGTGGTTACACTCGCATTCTGAAGTGTGGCTTCCGTGCAGGCGACAACGCGCCGATGGCATACATCGAGCTGGTTGATCGTTCTGAATCGAAAGCAGAAGCTGCTGCAGAGTAATCTGAAGCAACGTAAAAAAACCCGCCCCGGCGGGTTTTTTTATACCCGTCGCATCCCCACTTATCTACAATAGCTGTACTCTTTTTGTTCATCCCCTGGAGTATTTATGTGGTTACTTGACCAGTGGGCAGAGCACCATATATCAGAAGCGCAAGCGAAAGGTGAGTTTGATAACCTACCAGGTAGCGGCGAACCATTGATACTGGATGATGATTCCCATGTGCCACCGGAATTACGTGCGGGGTATCGCTTGTTGAAGAATGCCGGTTGTTTACCGCCAGAACTTGAGCAGCGGAGGGAAGCAATTCAGCTTCTGGATATTCTTAAAAGCATTCGTCAGGACGATCCACAATATCAGGAAGTTAGCCGCAGGTTATCTTTGCTAGAGTTAAAACTGCGACAAGCAGGTTTGAGCACAGAATTTTTACATGGCGAATATGCAGGTAAGCTTCTGAATAAAATTAATGACAACTGAGAGAGCGTTTATGTATCGCATTGGTGAGCTGGCAAAATTGGCGGAAGTGACGCCTGACACTATTCGTTATTATGAAAAGCAGCAGATGATGGATCATGAAGTACGTACCGAAGGTGGTTTTCGTCTTTATACCGAAAGCGATCTCCGACGTTTGAAATTTATTCGCCATGCCAGACAGCTCGGTTTTAGTCTTGAGTCGATCCGTGAGTTGTTGTCGATCCGTATCGATCCTGAACATCATACCTGCCAGGAATCAAAAGGCATTGTGCAGGAAAGACTACAGGAAGTGGAAGCACGAATAGCTGAGTTGCAGAGTATGCAACGTTCACTGCAACGACTTAATGATGCCTGCTGCGGAACAGCCCATAGCAGCGTTTATTGCTCAATTCTCGAAGCTCTTGAGCAAGGTGCAAGTGGTGTGAAAACAGGCTGTTGATTTATTGCACTGGCAGGATTACACTCGCGCGGTTAAATAACCAACAGGAGTTTTTATGAGTCGATATCAGCATACTAAAGGGCAGATAAAGGATAATGCGATTGAAGCATTACTGCATGATCCCTTGTTCAGACAACGAGTTGAGAAAAATAAGAAAGGGAAAGGAAGTTACATGCGTAAAGGCAAACAGGGTAACCGGAATAACTGGGAGGCCAGTGGCAAGAAAGTAAATCACTTTTTTACCACTGGCCTTCTGCTTTCAGGCATTTGTTAAGAGCGGTTATTTTGCTCTTTCAACAAATCGCGAATCTCTGTCAGTAACACTTCTTCTTTAGTTGGTGCTGGTGCCGCTGCCGGTTCTTCTTTTTTACGATTCAGTTTGTTGATTAGCTTAATCGCCATAAAGATGGCAAAGGCAACAATCAGAAAATCAAATACGTTTTGAATGAAGACACCGTAATGCATGACAACAGCGGGTACATCCCCCTGCGCATCGCGTAACGTGACAGCAAACTGTTTAAAGTCGATCCCACCAATTAACAAACCTAGCGGCGGCATGATGATATCGGCAACCAGTGAAGAGACAATCTTACCGAAGGCCGCACCGATAATGACACCCACAGCCAAATCCACCACATTCCCGCGCATCGCAAATTCGCGAAATTCTTTAATAATGCTCATCTTATTCTCCCTATGAAGCTGACATTTATAAGTCTAACAAATGTTAAGCCATTTTCCTGTCAGGAATGAATTTAATTAAACCTTGAAAAACAAAAGGAAATAATAAGGCGCCACAAGACGCCTCATGAATTACAAGAAGAAAGGGCTTGGCTGGAAGAGGCGTTCAACGTCGGTAATAAACTTTTTATCTGTCAGGAACATAATCACGTGATCGCCTTGCTCAATGCGCAAATTATCATTGGCTATCATGACATCATTTCCACGAACCACAGCACCGATAATTGTTCCCGGCGGCAGTTTAATTTCATCTATAACCCTACCGACAACACGAGAAGTACTTTCATCCCCGTGAGCAACGGCTTCAATAGCTTCAGCTACACCGCGGCGTAATGAGGAAACACCAACGATATCTGCTTTTCGTACGTGACTGAGTAGCGCAGAAATGGTTGCCTGTTGCGGTGAAATCGCAATATCGATCACGCTTCCTTGAACCAGATCCACATAAGCGCGACGCTGGATCAACACCATTACCTTTTTCGCACCCATGCGTTTAGCAAGCATGGCCGACATGATATTGGCCTCGTCATCGTTGGTGACGGCGATGAACAGATCAACTTGATCAATATGTTCTTCGGCCAACAGTTCTTGATCTGATGCATCACCAAAAAAGACGATCGTATTTTGCAATTTTTCTGCCAGCTCGGCGGCACGTTGCTGATTACGTTCGATGAGTTTGACGCTGTAATCTTTTTCCAGTCGACGCGCCAACCCGGCACCGATATTACCGCCACCAACCAACATAATGCGTTTATACGGTTTTTCCAGGCGCTGTAATTCACTCATCACTGCGCGGATATGTTGCGAAGCGGCAATAAAGAACACTTCATCGCCAGCTTCAACGATGGTTGATCCTTGTGGACGAATGGGGCGATCGTGACGGAAGATGGCCGCTACACGGGTATCGATATGTGGCATATGCTCGCGCATGGTCGAAAGCGCATTACCAATCAGCGGGCCGCCATAATAGGCTTTGACTACTGCCAGGCTGACTTTGCCTTCTGCGAAGTTCACCACCTGTAATGCGCCGGGATATTCAATCAGCCGGTAAATATTATCGATAACCAACTGCTCTGGTGCTATCAGATGATCAATTGGTACAGCGTCTGAATGAAAGAGCTTATCGGCATCCCGGACGTAATCTGGTGAACGGATGCGAGCGATACGGTTAGGGGTGTTGAAAAGCGAGTAGGCTACCTGACAGGCAACCATATTGGTTTCATCTGAACTGGTTACTGCAACCAGCATATCGGCGTCATCGGCACCGGCCTCTCGCAAGACCCGTGGGTGAGAGCCATGACCCTGAACGACTCGCAGGTCAAATTTATCCTGCAAGGTCCGCAGACGCTCACCATTGGTATCGACAACGGTAATATCGTTATTTTCGCCTACCAGGTTTTCCGCCAGCGTGCCACCAACCTGGCCGGCACCCAGAATGATAATTTTCATCAGTCGCGACCCGTTATCTCATCACTTTTTAATTAGCTTAGCGTAAAAGAAGCCGTCACCTTCTTCGGCGTCGGGCAGATTTTGTTTACCCGGTTGCTCTGGTGTTCCTGTTTCGCAAAGCATTGCATCTTCAGTGCGTTGCAGGAAGGCTTTAATCTGTTGGCTATTCTCTTCCGGTAACACCGAACAGGTGGCATAAACTAGCGTTCCACCTGATTTTAGATGCGGCCAGACGGCATCGAGGATTTCTGCCTGTAACTGAGCCAGTTCGGCAATATCGCGATCGCGACGCAGCCATTTTATATCCGGATGGCGACGAATCACACCGGTAGCGGAACAAGGTGCATCTAATAAAATGCGATCGAACTGTTGGCTACCACACCATTGTGCAGGATAGCGACCATCACCTTGTTTCACGGTTGCCTTCATACCGAGACGTTTTAAATTGTCGTAAACGCGAGAGAGGCGCTGTTCGTCAATATCAACCGCCAGAACTTGCGCTTCTGGTGCCACCTCAAGGATATGCGTTGTTTTACCGCCGGGGGCGGCGCAGAGGTCTAAAATATTCTCACCGTTTTGTGGATCCAGATAAGTTACGCAACCTTGCGCCGATGCATCCTGAACGGTGATCCATCCTTCTTCAAAACCGGGTAGTGCATGAACAGGCGTGGGTGTTTCCAGGCGTACTGCATCCAGGTAAACCGCATGTGGGAAGCCGTTCATGCCAGCTTCTTCCAGAAGTGCAATCCAGCTATCGCGGGAATGATGTGTACGGTTAACGCGTAGCCACATTGGCGGGCGTTGGTTATTGGCTTCGACGATGGATTGCCACTGCTCTGGATATGCTTTTTGCAGACGTTTTAATAGCCAGGATGGATGCAGATAGCGCGCATCACTGGCATTAAACTCAGCTAATAACTCATCTTGCTGACGTTGGAACTGGCGTAACACGCCATTAATCAACCCCTTAAGTTGTGGACGCTTAATTGCGACTGCGCCTTCAACCGTTTCGGCCAACGCGGCATGAGGTGGAATACGGGTATAAAGCAGTTGATACAAACCAACCATAATCAGGTAATGCACGGTTCGCTGTTTGCCAGTCATTGGACGGGCCATTAACTTATTAATCAGCCAGTCTAACTGTGAGAGCGTACGCAGTACGCCAAAACACAACTCCTGCAGAAGTGCTTTATCTTTATCAGAAACTTTTTGCTGGAGCGGTGGCAGAATGTTGCTTAATGATTGCCCTTGCTCAACGACTTGTTCAACGGCCTGGGCCGCCATGCTACGTAAATTACGTTGTTTTTTCATAAGTATAAAAATAAAAATGCCCGGCAAGACCGGGCTTAGAAGAGTGGACTATCAGGCCAGACGGTTGCCCGGAACAAACCATTCCCGACGAGAATTCAGGAGGTCTTGTGCGCTCATCGCTTTCTTACCCGCAGGTTGTAACGAGAGCAGGTTCAGGATTCCATCACCGGTTGCAACCTGGATACCTTGTTTGTTGGCTTCAAGGATCGTTCCTGGCGCAGCTTTGGTCGTCGTATCAATGACCGACGCTTTCCAGACCTTAACAGGCTGGTCTTCAATTTCCAGCCAGCTCATCGGCCAGGGATTGAAAGCACGAATGCAGCGTTCAAGCTGCGCTGCTGAAAGCGACCAGTCAATACGCGCTTCTTCTTTACTCAACTTTTCGGCGTAAGTGACAAGTGTTTCGTCCTGAACCTCCGGTTTTGCCGTGCCGTCTGCCAGTTGTTTCAGCGTGGCGATAAGCCCTTGTGGACCAAGCCCTGCCAGTTTGTCATACAACGTACCACTAGTATCTTCTGTGGTAATCGGGCAGGAGAGCTTATAGAGCATGTCGCCAGTGTCTAAACCGACATCCATTTGCATAATCGTTACGCCGGTTTCTGCATCGCCCGCCCACAGCGAGCGTTGAATCGGGGCGGCACCGCGCCAGCGTGGCAGCAACGAACCATGAACATTGATGCAACCTAAACGCGGCATCTCCAGCACGGCTTTGGGCAGAATCAGACCATAGGCAACGACAACCATGACATCAGCCTGCAGATCAGCGACCAGTTGCTGGTTTTCTTGTGGACGCAGGGAGACGGGCTGAAAAACGGGTAGACCTTTTTCTTCAGCCAGAACTTTGACCGGGCTGGGCATTAGTTTTTTACCGCGTCCTGCCGGTCGGTCTGGTTGGGTGAATACGCCAACGACGTTATGGCCAGAAGACAACAGCGCGTCGAGATGACGCGCTGCAAAGTCAGGTGTACCCGCAAAAATAATACGTAGTGATTCTGACACGTTAGTTCTTATCCTTAAGCCCGGGCTTTCAGACGATCCAGTTTTTCAACTTTCTGACGAATACGTTGTTGTTTCAGCGGTGACAGATAATCCATAAACAGTTTGCCAACCAAGTGATCCATCTCGTGCTGAATACAGATTGCCAACAGACCGTCTGCTTCCAGTTCGAATGGTTTACCGTCGCGGTCCAGGGCGCGAATTTTAACTTTCTCTGCGCGCGGTACTAAAGCTCGTTGTTCAGGGATCGACAGGCAACCTTCTTCAATGCCTGTTTCGCCGCTTTTTTCTAAAAGCTCCGGATTGATTAATACCAACCGTTCGTCGCGGTTTTCCGAAACATCAATAACAATGATACGTTGGTGGATATCAACCTGGGTTGCTGCCAGGCCAATACCTTCCTCTGCGTACATCGTCTCGAACATATCATCGACGATACGCTGAATTTCTGCATTCACTTCTTCTACCGGTTTAGCAACTTTGCGAAGCCGCTCGTCCGGAATATGTAACACTTGCAAAACTGACATAAATCTCCAGAGATGTGTTCAGGAGTTAGAAAGATTATTTCTTCTATTCTAGACAAATCCCCCTCTGATTGACAGCATCACTGACCAATCGCAAAGATTGCTAAGGCTGCTTATGGCAGGGGATGATAAGGATGGTCGACACAGAAATTTGGCTGCGTCTGATGAGTGTGAGTACCTTGTACGGCGATGATATGGTTCGTATTGCTCACTGGTTGGTAGAACAGCCGCATATTGATGCTGTTGTATTGCAGCAAACAGGACTTTCATTGCGGCAGGCACAACGCTTTCTTTCATTTTCGCAGAAGAGTATCGAAAGTTCACGCCGTTGGCTGGAACAACCAAACCATCATTTAATCCCTGCGGACAGCGAATTTTATCCTCCTCAACTTCTTGCGACGACAGATTACCCCGGCGCACTGTTTGTTGCTGGAGAGTTGCACGCGTTGCAATCATTTCAGCTTGCCGTAGTGGGGAGTCGGGCACATTCATGGTATGGCGAACGCTGGGGGCGGCTGTTTTGCGAGTCGCTGGCGGTGCGAGGTGTAACAATTACCAGCGGGTTGGCGCGTGGAATTGATGGAGTGGCGCATAAAGCGGCATTGCAGGTGAATGGCGTCAGTATTGCTGTACTGGGGAATGGACTCAATACCATTCATCCTCGTCGCCATGCCCGACTGGCTACCAGTCTGCTTGAACATGGCGGCGCTCTCGTCTCGGAATTTCCTCTCGATGTTCCACCTCTTGCTTATAATTTTCCGCGAAGAAATCGCATTATAAGTGGTCTAAGTAAAGGGGTACTGGTGGTGGAAGCGGCTTTGCGCAGTGGTTCACTGGTGACTGCGCGTTGTGCGCTTGAGCAGGGGCGTGAAGTTTTTGCCTTACCCGGTCCATTAGGTAGCCCCGGTAGTGAAGGGCCCCATTGGCTCATTAAACAAGGTGCGATTCTTGTGACGGAACCGGAAGAAATTCTGGAAAATTTGCAATATGGATTGCACTGGTTGCCAGATGCTCCTGAAAATTCATTTTATTCACCAGATCACGAAGATGTGGCATTGCCATTTCCTGAGCTCCTGGCTAACGTAGGAGATGAGGTAACACCTGTTGACGTCGTCGCTGAACGTGCCGGCCAACCTGTGCCAGAGGTAGTTACTCAACTACTCGAACTGGAGTTAGCAGGGTGGATCGCAGCAGTACCCGGCGGCTATGTCCGATTGAGGAGGGCATGCCATGTTCGACGTACTAATGTATTTGTTTGAAACCTATATTCACACTGAAGCCGAGTTACGTGTGGATCAAGACAAACTTGAACAGGATCTTACCGACGCAGGATTCGATCGAGAAGATATCTACAATGCCCTGCTTTGGCTGGAAAAGCTTGCGGATTATCAGGAAGGATTGGCAGAGCCGATGCAACTGGCCTCTGATCCTCTTTCCATGCGTATTTACACCCCGGAAGAGTGTGAAAGACTGGATGCCAGTTGCCGTGGGTTCCTGCTTTTCCTCGAGCAGATTCAGGTGCTCAACCTTGAAACTCGTGAAATGGTGATAGAGCGAGTGCTCGCGCTGGATACCGCGGAGTTTGACCTGGAAGATCTGAAATGGGTGATCCTGATGGTGTTGTTCAACATTCCGGGCTGCGAAAATGCGTACCAGCAAATGGAAGAATTACTCTTTGAGGTGAATGAAGGTATGCTGCATTAATCATTTCTTTAATTCAGCATAAGTTGTTATGGCAAAATCAGCACTGTTCACGGTGCGTAATAATGAGTCCTGTCCAAAGTGTGGGGCTGAATTGGTTATTCGATCCGGGAAACATGGGCCGTTTCTCGGGTGTTCACAGTATCCGGCATGTGACTATGTCCGTCCCCTGAAATCATCTGCGGACGGCCATGTTGTCAAAGTTCTGGAGGGGCAGGTTTGCCCTGTATGTGACGCAAACCTTGTGTTACGTCAGGGGCGCTTCGGTATGTTTATTGGTTGCAGTAACTACCCTGAATGCGAGCATACCGAAATTATCGATAAACCGGACGAAACGACAATTACATGCCCTCAATGTCGGACGGGCCATCTGGTCCAGCGCCGCTCTCGTTATGGTAAAACGTTTCACTCCTGCGATCGCTACCCGGAGTGTCAATTTGCTATTAACTTCAAACCTATAGCCGGTGAGTGTCCTGAGTGTCACTATCCGCTACTCATCGAAAAGAAAACCGCGCAGGGTGTAAAACATTTCTGTGCCAGTAAACAATGTGGAAAGCCGGTTTCGGCGGAATAATAACGTGAATAATAACCTGCAAGAAGATGCTATCGCGACTGCGGTAGATGTCCTCAATGAAGAACGAGTCATCGCTTACCCAACGGAAGCCGTTTTCGGTGTCGGGTGTGATCCTGATAGTGAAACAGCAGTAATGCGACTGTTGGAGTTAAAACAGCGTCCGGTTGATAAGGGGCTGATTTTAATCGCGGCAAGTTACGAGCAGCTCAAACCTTATATTGATGACAGCATGCTGACGGACGCGCAGCGTGAAACCATTTTTTCTCGCTGGCCAGGTCCTGTCACCTTTGTCTTTCCCGCGTCTGCGGCAACGCCGCGCTGGTTGACAGGGTCCTTTGATTCGCTTGCTGTCCGAGTCACCGACCATCCGTTGGTGGTTGCTTTGTGCGAGGCTTATGGTAAACCGCTGGTTTCTACCAGTGCCAACTTGAGTGGGTTGCCGCCCTGTCGAACAGTAGAAGAAGTTCGCAGACAATTTGGTGCGGAGTTCCCGATTGTGCCAGGTGAAACGGGCGGTCGTTTAAATCCTTCAGAAATTCGCGATGCCCTGACGGGTGAACTGTTTCGACAGGGGTAACATGATGCAAACCTATGCTGTTTTTGGTAATCCGATAGCCCACAGCAAATCGCCATTCATTCATCAGCAATTTGCACAGCAACTGAATATTGAACATCCCTATGGACGCGTACTGGCGCCAATCAATGATTTCATCAACACATTGAATGCTTTCTTTAGTGCTGGTGGTAAAGGTGCGAATGTGACGGTGCCTTTTAAAGAAGAAGCTTTTGCCAGAGCAGATGAACTTACTGAGCGGGCGGCGTTGGCTGGGGCGGTTAATACACTCAAGCGGTTAGAAGATGGACGCCTGCTGGGTGACAATACTGATGGCGTAGGTTTGTTAAGCGATCTGGAACGCCTGTCTTTTATCCGCTCCGGCTTGCGTATTTTGCTCATTGGCGCTGGTGGGGCATCTCGGGGTGTATTACTGCCACTTCTTTCTCTGGATTGTGCGGTGACAATCACTAACCGAACGGTTTCTCGCGCGGAAGAGTTGGCTAAATTATTTGCGCATACTGGTAGTGTTCAGGCCTTGAGCATGGACGAACTGGAGGGGCACGAGTTCGATCTCATTATTAATGCGACATCCAGTGGTATTAGTGGCGATGTTCCGGCGATTCCGGAATCACTCATTCATCCAGGAATTAGTTGTTATGACATGTTCTACCAGAAAGGGAAAACGCCTTTTCTGGTATGGTGTGAGCAGCACGGTTCAAAGCGTAATGCTGATGGTTTAGGAATGCTGGTGGCGCAGGCAGCGCATGCTTTCCTTCTTTGGCATGGTGTTCTGCCCGACGTGGAACCGGTCATTAAACAATTGCAACAGGAGCTGTCCGCGTGAATCAGGCAATCCAGTTTCCAGACAGGGAAGAGTGGAGCGAGAGTAAAAAATGCGTATGTTTTCCTGCTATTGTGAATGGTATGCAATTGACTTGTGCGATTACTGGTGAGAGTCTGGCGCATCGTTTTGCCGGAGATACGCCAGAACATTGGTTAGCGAATTTTCGTCAACATCGCTGGGATCTGGAAGAAGAAGCTGAAAGCTTGATTCAGGATCAAGGCGAAGATGATCAAGGTTGGGTTTGGTTACCCTGATCCAGATACTCGTCTTTCCATTTCACGTAGTTATTAGCTGAATAGCGTAACGCAGATTTTTCTTCATCAGTTAACGGGCGGATCTGTTTGACGGGGCTACCGAGATACATATATCCGCTCTCCAGGCGTTTATTTTGTGGGACCAGACTACCCGCTCCAACCATCACATCATCTTCTATTACAGCGCCATCAAGTAAAATTGAGCCCATCCCAACCAGTACACGATTCCCAATGGTGCATCCATGAAGCATGACTTTATGCCCAACTGTAACATCATCCCCCACGATCAATGGATTACCTTGAGGATTGGCCGTCGATTTATGGGTCACGTGTAGGACACTGCCATCTTGTATATTCGTTCGGGTGCCAATCTGAACATAATTCACATCACCACGAATCACGACGAGCGGCCAGATCCCCACATCATCAGCCAGACGAACATCACCAATAACCACACTACTGCTGTCGATCATGACTCGTTGACCGATTTGTGGAAAAAGATCCCGGTATGGGCGTAGAGCGTCAGACATACTTACCTCAGCGAAAAATGATTTAACTATGACTTTGGGTGCTTTATTAGCCTTAAGCAAGTGTTTTGCTATGTAAAAATGCGCCATTTTGCATGCGAATGCAGCAAAAAGGCTGAAAAAACAACAAACAGAAAAAAAGATCAAAAAAGTACTTGTGCAAAAAAATGGGATCCCTATAATGCGCCTCCGTTGAGACGACAACGTGAAACACTTCACAAGATGGTCGGAACGACACGGAGAAAAATCCTGAAATTCAGGGTTGACTCTGAAAGAGGAAAGCGTAATATACGCCACCTCGCGACAGTGAGCTGAAAGCCGCGTCGCAACTGCTCTTTAACAATTTATCAGACAATCTGTGTGGGCACTCGAAGATACGGATTCTTAACGTCGCAAGACGCTAAATGAATACCAAGTCTCAAGAGTGAACACGTAATTCATTACGAAGTTTAATTCTTTGAGCATCAAACTTTTAAATTGAAGAGTT
>NZ_KE138680.1:519649-677303 GCF_000408325.1 Escherichia sp. KTE52 | reverse complement strand
TAGCGCGGTGGTCCCACCTGACCCCATGCCGAACTCAGAAGTGAAACGCCGTAGCGCCGATGGTAGTGTGGGGTCTCCCCATGCGAGAGTAGGGAACTGCCAGACATCAAATAAAGCAGAAGGCCATCCGGAAGGATGGCCTTTTTGCATTTTGAAACCATATCCAATTTAATGGATTACCTGCGATAAAAACGCCTGTGTGCGTTCCGATTTCGGATGTGCAAAAAACTCATCCGGCGCGGCCTGCTCAACAATCTCTCCGCGATCCATAAAAATGACCTTGTCAGCAACAGTGCGGGCAAATCCCATCTCATGCGTTACACACAGCATTGTCATACCCGACTGTGCCAGTCCAATCATCGTATCCAGCACTTCTTTCACCATCTCCGGATCGAGCGCCGACGTGGGTTCATCAAACAACATGATCTTGGGTTTCATGCAGAGTGAACGAGCTATGGCAACGCGTTGCTGCTGACCACCGGATATCTGTCCGGGAAACTTCTGTGCATGTTCGGCAATTCGTACTCTCTCAAGGTAATGCATCGCCAGAGCTTCAGCCTCTTTCTTCGGCATCTTGCGTACCCAAATCGGCGCCAGGGTACAGTTCTGTAAAACGGTCAGATGTGGGAAGAGATTGAAATGCTGAAAGACCATTCCTACTTCTTGCCTGACACGCTCAATATTGCGGATATCTTCGTTAAGTTCGATGCCATCCACTACGATTCTTCCCTGTTGATGTTCTTCCAGGTGATTAATACAACGGATGGTTGTCGATTTCCCGGAACCAGAAGGGCCACACAGAACGATTCGTTCCCCCGGTTGCACGATTAAATTTATATTCTTCAGGACATGGAATTGCCCATACCATTTGTTAACATTTTCCAGCGTAATCATCGCGTTAGCAGGTTGCAGTAAAATTTGGCTCATAGTGTCCTCAATGCGGTGTACGCTCGGTGTTAAAACGTTTTTCCAGATGTTGGCTATAACGCGACATACTGAAACAGAAGATCCAATAGATCAGTGCCGCGAAGACGTACCCTTCGGTCGACATGCCCAACCAGGCGGGATCAACGGTTGCCTGCTGAACGCTACTGAAAAGATCGAACAACCCGATAATGATCACCAGACTGGTATCTTTGAATAGTGCGATGATGGTGTTTACCAGCCCTGGAATAACCAGTTTCAGTGCCTGTGGCAGAATAACCAGCCCCTGGGTTTTCCAGTAACCCAACGCCAGCGACTCTGCAGCTTCATATTGACCTTTGGGGAGCGCCTGCAATCCACCTCGCACCACTTCCGCAACATAAGCGGACTGGAACAGGATCACTCCGACTAATGCACGGATCAGTTTGTCGATGCTGGTGCCTTCTGCCATAAATAACGGCAGCATCACTGACGACATAAACAACACGGTGATCAGCGGTACGCCACGCCAGAACTCGATAAAAATGACGGATAAGATACGCACAATCGGCATATGAGAACGGCGGCCTAACGCCAATAAAATCCCCCACGGCAGCGCCCCTGCAATCCCAACTGATGCAATAATCAAAGTAAGTGTTAGCCCACCCCATTGCCGGGTTTCAACTCGCTCAAGACCAAGAAAACCACCATACATTAGCCACCAGACAATAAGCGGGTAAATCACCGCCCATACCGCAATATAGCGACCGCGATGCGGGAGTATTTTCCAGAACATTGGTGCAATCGAAATCAGGCCAATCAGTAATGCCAGATTAATTCGCCAGCGTTGGTCGTGTGGGTAAAGCCCATACATAAACTGGCCAAATCGCTCGTGGATGAAGACCCAGCAGGCACCTGCTTTTGTACAGTCTGCGCGGGTTGACCCAACCCAGTTAGCCTGCAAAAAAGCCCAGTTCAGCAACGGTGGAATCAATTCCCACATCAGCCACAGGCAACCAATAGTCAGCAGACTATTACTCCAGCTTGAGAACAGATTTTTGCGCGCCCAAACTATAACGCGGCTTGGGTTATGGTTCGCCGGGCGCGGGGGATGAGACAGCAATACTTTCGTCATCATGACTCCTTAGCGTTCAACGATTGCGATACGGCGGTTATAGATATTCATCAGCAGTGAGATAGTCAGGCTGATAATCAGATAGACCGACATGGTCATGGCTATCGTCTCGATGGCCTGCCCGGTCTGGTTAAGCACGGTGCCGGCAAACAGTGAAACCATATCCGGATAGCCAATAGCGGCGGCAAGAGAAGAGTTTTTGACGATGTTGAGATACTGGCTGGTTAACGGAGGAATAATCACCCGCAGCGCCTGCGGAATAATCACCTGACGTAGTGTGACAGTATTGGGTAATCCCAGCGATCGGGCTGCTTCGTGTTGGCCATAAGGCACAGCCTGAATCCCTGCGCGGATAATCTCAGCGATAAATGCAGAGGTATAGACCGAAAGCGCCAACGTTAAGGCAGCCAGTTCAGGGATCAGCACCATACCACCGCGGAAGTTAAACCCTTGTAGGGCTGGAATGTTCCAGTGAAGTGCTGTGCCAAAAAGCCATTGCGCCAGCAAAGGTAAACCAATGATCATCACAGCGGCGACAGGCCATGTGCGACGTAGTTGACCGGTTTTTATCTGGTACGTTTTGTTGAAGCGAAATAGCCCAACAGAAATGGCTATAGCCATCACAACGGTCACGATAAACGCAAGAAATCCATCTCCCAGTTGCGGTGAGGGAATGTAAAGCCCGCGATTGCTCAAAAAGGCCAGATCAAACGCACTCACTGCCTGTCGCGGTCCGGGCAAATTGCGCAACACGGCAAAGTACCAGAAGAAGATTTGCAACAGCGGCGGAATATTACGGAAGATCTCAATATAAATTGTGGATAACTTTCGCAGTAACCAGTTCTCTGAAAGTCGCGCTAATCCAATAAAGAAGCCCAGAACAGAAGCGAACACAATACACAATGCTGAAACCAGTAGCGTATTGAGCAAACCGACAATAAAAACGCGTCCGTAGGTATCGCCCTGCTGGTAATCGATCAAATGCTGGACGATACCGAAGCCAGCGCCACGATCAAGAAAGGCAAACCCTGATGTAATGCCACGATTGCTTAGATTCGTCACGGTATTGTGAAATAGCCAACTAACAATGCCGACGACGGCAACAACGGCAAGGATTTGGAATAACCAGGCGCGAACCACAGGGTTGGCAAAGGAGAGTGAGCCTTTAACAGTTGGGCGGCGATGAGACATAGAAACCTCGAAAACCATAACGCTAAAGAGAGCGCCGCTGTAGCGACGCTCGTTACCTCACACTTACTTAACGCACGGGCGGTGCATATTGGATGCCACCGTTATTCCAGAGGTTATTTTGACCCCGTTTAATTTTCAGCGGACTTTCGGAGCCGACGTTGCGCTCAAAAATTTCCGAGTAATTACCTACCTGTTTGATGATGTTGTAGGCCCACTTGTTATCCAGTTTCAGATCCTTACCGTAATCGCCTTCTTTACCCAGTAGGTGCGCCATATCTGGTGTTGCCGGATTTGCTGCTTTTTCATCGACGTTCTGTGAATTAACGCCCATCTCTTCAGCATTCAGCATGGCGAACAGGGTCCAGCGCACAATAGAAAACCATTCGTCATCGCCACGACGAACCACCGGGCCAAGCGGTTCTTTAGAGATAACTTCCGGCAGAACAATCCATTCGGCAGGGTTACTTAATTTGATACGCAAGGCATACAGTTGTGATTGATCCGAAGCCAGAGTATCGCAGCGACCAGACTCCAGTGCCTTCGCTGATTCGTCAGAGCGATCGAAAGTCACTGGCGTGTACTTCATATTGTTTGCCTTGAAGTAATCGGCAACGTTGAGTTCGGTATCCGTACCCGCCTGAATACAGACAGTTGCGCCATCAAGTTCCTTCGCGCTTTTTAACCCTGCTTTGTCATGTGTCAGGAAACCAATGCCGTCGTAATAAGTGACGCCAGTAAATACCATTCCCATGCCTGCGTCGCGAGATGAAGTCCAGGTCGTATTACGGGAGAGTAAGTCCACTTCTCCGGATTGCAATGCAGTAAAGCGTTCTTTTGCGGTGAGCGGCGTATATTTCACTTTCGTGTCGTCGCCAAATACAGCAGCGGCAACACCACGACAAACATCAACATCAATACCAGAAAACTTACCGTCTGCATCAGCATAAGAGAACCCCGGTAATCCGTCGCTGATCCCGCATTGCACAAAACCTTTTTTCTTTACAGCATCGAGCGTCGCGCCAGCATGCGCCTGATTTGCAACGGCAAGCAGCACGCTGGCGGCAGCCAGTGTGGCTATCATCATCTTTTTCATAATGCTTCCTGTAAGGCGAAAATTATCGTTATAGAACGTTTGGGAAACGTTTTTTACCTGTCTGTGGCCATCCTCTTATAAGCAAAAGTAGTGCCAGTTTTTGCGCACGATTCCGCGACGCAATAAGCAGAGTGTAGACAGGAAATAATAGAAACAGCGCCCCGCAATGGTGCGAAAATGAAACATGCGCCACATTTTGGCGCAAAATATTTACGCGTATTTTACTAAGCAGAATAATGATTATTAGCGTGAGTATCAGAAGGGATGATGTTATTGAAAAATAAATTCATGCGTTATTTCGATAGAAAGGCAAGCGACGAGATAAAATGCTTAATTAAAAGGGAATTAGCCAGCGGAATATAGCAATGTTTAACGTATAGAAAGATTCTGTATCGTTAAACAGAGCGCGGAAGTCCGCGCTCTGTTTAGTTATTTTGACAGAGCAATAATCCCCATTGTCAGGCCAGCGACAGCCGCTGCCCCGCCAGCAATAGCTCCGGCAGTTTCCCAGTTATCCTGCGTCGTACCTTTCATACAGGTATTGGTGTGAACCAGACGGCCCTGATCGTCATAAACCGGAACGCAAGGGGAATCGTGAGCACAACCCGCCAGCAATGCGGTGAGCAATGCCACAGAAATTAATCTTTTCATGATGTTACCTCAATAATAACGCTATCGCTTAATAAGTGAATTCTCTTATTAACGATCTGGATATTATTTTATCATTGGTAGTTATAATTCTTTTAGGATGAATAATGACAAATTATGTGAATTGTAAAAATAGTGAAGGGAGAAGGTGCAAATGAGTTGCTGGTTATAGGAAAAATAATGCTTATCCTATTAATTATTCTCATTTTTCCAGAAAATTTAAAAGGCGTCGAAGACGCCTTTATGTTTCTGATTTACCCTTTGAAGCAACGGCGGATCACGACAAAGAACACCGGCACGAAGAAAATAGCCAGCAATGTTGCAGAGACCATGCCACCCATTACACCGATACCCACTGCGTTCTGAGCGCCGCTCCCGGCACCGTTACTGATAGCCAGCGGCAACACGCCGAGTATAAATGCGAGGGATGTCATCAGGATAGGTCGCAGACGCATGCGCACCGCCATTAGCGTTGCTTCGATAACGCCTTTACTTTCTTTCTCCATCAGGTCTTTGGCGAACTCAACAATCAAAATGGCGTTTTTGGCTGATAAGCCAATTGTCGTTAACAAGCCCACCATAAAATAAACGTCATTTTTCTGATTAAAGAGTGTTGCAGCCAGCAGTACGCCGACAATCCCTAATGGCACGACCAGCATAACCGAGACGGGAATTGACCAGCTTTCATAGAGCGCCGCAAGGCACAGGAAAACCACCAGGAAGGAGATTGCTACCAGGGCAGGAGCCTGGTTACCCGATAAGCGTTCCTGATACGACATCCCCGTCCAGTCATAACCAATGCCGGCAGGTAATTTTGACGCAAGATTTTCCATCAGCGCCATCGCATCACCGGAACTGGTTCCTGGCGCGGCTTCCCCCTGAATCTCCATTGAAGGCAGGCCGTTGTAGCGTTCCAGTCGCGGAGAACCATACACCCAATGTGCAGTGGTAAAGGCAGAGAATGGCACCATTTCACCGTTGGCGCTGCGGACATAAAGTTTATCGACATCTTCTGGCAGCATACGGAATTTTGCATCAGCCTGAACGTACACTTTTTTTACCCGTCCATGGTCGATGAAGTCGTTAACGTAAGTTCCGCCCAACGCCGTAGAAATGGTCTGATTGATATCAGAAAGCGAAACGCCTAATGCCTGTGCCTTTTCCTGGTCAACTTCAAGTTTGAACTGCGCGGTATCTTCCAGACCATTGGGACGTACACTGACTAAGCTGTCAGGATGTTGCGCCGCCATACCAAGCAACTGGTTGCGGGCCTGGGTTAGGGCATCGTGCCCCAGACCGGCCTGATCGATTAACTCAAAGTCGAATCCCGTTGCTGTGCCCAGTTCAACAATGGCTGGCATATTGAACGGAATGACAAAACCGTCGCGGATCTTGCCCAGCTCCATTTTGGCACGGTGGATAACTGCTTCCGCGCTGTTTTCATCGCCACCACGCTTTTCCCACGGTTTCAGGCTGACGAAGGCCATCCCGGCGTTTTGTGCCTGGCCGCTGAAGCTAAATCCGTTAACCGTAAAGACGCTTTCAACGTTCGCTTTCTCGTTCTTCAGATAGTAATCCGTCACTTGATCCAACACTTTTTGCGTCCGCTCTTGCGTCGCGCCAGCAGGAAGTTGAATCATGGTCAGAAAGACCCCCTGATCTTCTTCCGGCAAAAAGGAAGAAGGGAGACGTAAAAACAACACTACCATTCCGGCAACTATCAGCGCATAGATCAGTAAATATCGCCCTGTGGAACCGAGGATTTTGCCAACGCTATTGGTATAGTGGTTAACGCTATGATCGAAAGTGGTATTAAACCAGCCGAAGAAACCGCTCTTTTTATCGTGATGTTCGGCAGAGACTGGTTTGAGTAGCGTTGCGCATAATGCAGGGGTGAGAATCAATGCCACCAGTACGGAAAGCGCCATTGCCGAAACAATGGTGATAGAAAACTGGCGATAAATTGCCCCTGTGGAACCGCCGAAGAATGCCATCGGAATAAAAACCGCTGACAGCACCATCGCAATACCCACCAGTGCGCCCTGAATTTGCGACATCGATTTTTCCGTCGCTTCTTTTGGCGGGAGATTATCCTCCATCATCACGCGCTCGACGTTCTCTACCACCACTATCGCATCATCGACGAGCAGCCCGATGGCAAGCACCATTCCAAACATTGTTAGTGTGTTGATGGAGTAACCAAAAGCGGCGAGGATGGCAAACGTCCCTAACAGCACTACGGGCACAGCAATGGTGGGGATCAGCGTTGCTCGCATATTCTGCAAGAACAGATACATCACCAGAAACACCAGGATAATGGCTTCAACCAGCGTTTTTACCACTTCGTGAATAGAAAGCTGGACGAATGGCGTGGTGTCATAAGGGTAGAGAACCTTCATTCCCTGCGGGAAGAATGGCTGTAATTCTGCCAGTTTCGCCTTAATGGCTTTCGCCGTATCGAGGGCGTTCGCGCCAGTGGCTAGTTTAATACCCAGACCCGCTGCCGGTTTACCGTTGATACGGGCGATGACGTTATAGTTTTCACCACCAAGCTCAACACGGGCGACATCTTTCAGGCGAACCACTGAACCGTCGCTGTTCACGCGCAGGGTGACTTTGCTGAACTCTTCCGGATTTTTTAACCGGGTCTGAGCAATAATCGAGGCGTTCAACTGTTGCCCAGGCAACGCTGGTGTTCCGCCCAGTTGCCCGGCAGCTATCTGATCGTTCTGCACTTTCAACTGGTTAATCACATCAACCGGTGTCAGTTTATATTTGTTTAGCAGGTCGGCGTCCAGCCAGATACGCATCGCATACTGTGCGCCAAAGAGTTGCACGTCACCAACGCCATTCAGGCGGCTAAGCGTATCTTTAACGTTAGAGGCCACATAGTCCGAGATATCGTCCTGAGTGGTACTGGGATTATCAGAGACAAAACCTGCCACCATCAAATAACTGCTACTGGACTTTTCAACGCTAATCCCCTGTTGTTGAACTTCCTGCGGCAGCAACGGCGTGGCAAGTTGGAGTTTGTTCTGCACCTGGACTTGCGCGATATCTGGATCTGTCCCTGACTGGAAAGTGAGGGTAATTGTTACGCTACCGGCGGAATCGCTGGTGGAGGACATATACATTAGGTTATCGATACCATTCATATTCTGTTCGATAACCTGCGTCACCGTATCCTGTACGGTCTGTGCATCAGCACCCGGATAGTTTGCCGAAACAGAAACCGCAGGCGGCGCAATGGTTGGGTATTGGGCGATAGGTAATTGTAGGATCGCCAGTACGCCTGCCATCATCAGAATAATGGCCAGCACCCATGCAAATATCGGTCGTCGAATAAAAAAGTTTGCCATGTCTGATTGCCTTACTTCGACGCAGTATCTGCGGGGGTATCGGTCGTGGCTTTAACCTGTTCTCCCGGACGCGCTTTTTGCAGACCGCTGACAATGACTTGATCGCCAGATTTCAGCCCTTCGCTAATTAACCATTTATCGCCAATCGCCTGGCTGGCAACGACTGGACGCGCTTCAACCTGACTTTTCTCATTCACAATCAGCACGGTTGCATCGCCACGCGGTGTGCGGCTGACGCCTTGTTGCGGAATAAGAATGGCATCAGGTTGTACACCTTCATCAATCCGGGCGCGCACAAACATACCCGGCAGAAGCGTATGCTGTGGGTTAGGGAAAACCGCACGTAGGGTTATGGAACCAGTGCTTTCATCCACGGTCACATCGGAGAATTGCAGTGTGCCTTTCAGGGGATAAGTTTGACCGTTTTCCATGACCAGCTCTACGTTGCTGGTGGTGTTTTCCTTATGTAAATTTCCTTGCTCTACGGACTGCTTCAGCCTCATAAAATCGTTGCTGGATTGGGTCACATCGACGTAGATAGGATCGAGTTGCTGGACAGTCGCCAGTTCAGTCGTTTGCCCGTTAGTGACGAGAGCACCTTCGGTCACAGTCGATTTGCCGATACGTCCGCTAATTGGCGCGGTTACTTTGGTATAAGCGAGATTGATGCGGGCGCTTTCGACCGTGGCTTTTGCGGCAATCACGGCGGCATCGGCCTGGCGGGCATCAGCAATGGCCTGATCGTACTCCTGCTGACTGATGTATTTTGTGCCCACGAGCGGAACGTAACGTTTTACCGTCAAATGCGCGATGGAAGCGGCGGCTTCACTTTTCGCCAGTTCACCTTTCGCACTGTCATAACTTGCCTGATAGGTCGCTGGATCAATCTGGTACAGGGACTGACCTGCTTGCACATCGCTGCCTTCAGTGAAATTACGATTTAGTACGATCCCGTTAACCTGTGGGCGAACTTCGGCAATACGGAAAGCGTTGGTACGGCCAGGTAATTCAGTTTTAACTTCTAACGGGGCAGTTTTCACAACATGAACGGTAACCTGCGGTTCACCGACGTGAACTTTCTCTTCTCCCTTATCGTTGCAACCCGCGATTAACGCTGCGGAGATCATGATAAAGGGGGGCAGGAGGAAAAACCTGGCATATTTCGTCATTACTATTCCTCAAAAAAACAAAAGCGCGTTATTTGCCAGAAAAAGGCAACGCGTTAACTCGCAGAAATAAAAATACAGTTCGCTATCCTACAAATTATCGTCCGGCGATGTAATAAATAGTTATGAATACTGGCCTCTCAAGGCACATAAACACAAAAATAGATTCGTGTTCTAATGTTTTGTTTTGATGTGAATTGAAGGGAGAGGAATTGTTTTGACGCAAATTGAAACGTACATTCATTAAATAAATGTATTCTACGTCAATAATGGATTTTGTTTATTTGACGATTTATAGCAGGTGAATTTTAGCCTCTCGTATAAATAAATATTGGGTGATACATTACCTTTCATTATTTCCTTTATGTCTAATGTATTTATTTCCTGAATAATTAATCATGGCAAAAAGAACCAAAGCTGAAGCTCTGAAGACCCGGCAAGAACTGATTGAAACCGCCATCGCCCAGTTTGCGCAGCATGGTGTAAGCAAGACGACGCTCAATGATATCGCTGACGCTGCCAACGTCACGCGTGGCGCTATCTACTGGCATTTCGAAAACAAGACCCAACTGTTTAATGAGATGTGGCTGCAACAGCCTTCATTGCGGGAGTTAATTCAGGAGCGGTTGACGGCAGGGGCAGAGCATAACCCGTTTCAGCAATTGCGTGAAAAACTGATTGTTGGCTTGCAATATATTGCCGAAATTCCACGCCAACAAGCATTACTGCAAATTTTATATCACAAATGTGAATTTAATGATGAGATGCTGGCAGAGGCCGTAATACGCGAGAAGATGGGGTTTAATCCGCAGATTCTGCGCGAAATATTGCAGGCATGTCAGCAACAAGGCTGTGTGGAAAATAATCTCGATTTAGATGTAGTGATGATTATTATTGAGGGTGCTTTCTGCGGAATTGTCAAAAACTGGTTAATGAATATGGCGGGTTACGATCTTTATAAACACGCACCCGCCTTAGTCGATAACGTATTAAGAATGTTCATACCAGATAAAAATGTAGCAAAACTAATTCATAAAACAAATGAATTAGATATCGTATAAGCTTACATTCTGTTGTAGAAATCCAGTTCGTCACAGTTAACCAGTTTAAGTGGATTAACCGAATTCATATTGCGGCATTTGTCTGTTTCTGTAGCCAACAGCTCAATCCATTGCATCAGTAAAGTATCAAACAGAAAAACGGAGACAGCGAAAACGACGAGCCACCAATACTTGCGAATCATTACCTGAGCCTGTGCATGTTTAACCAAGTCTGGCAGGAAATATACACGAAATGAATAATCTGAAAACCAGGCTTACACTTCCTTTACTTTGCAATGAGATCGGGGTCAACTTCGCTGACCCGGCATCGTTTTGACAGGTTGCCGGTCTTTCTTTTTTTTACTTTCGCCAGCTCTTCCACGGAGTAATGTGACGCGATACCCAGTCGTCGGAGCCCCATCTTGATGTACTCGCTGTTAATCTCAATACCAATGAATTTTCGCCCGGTTGTGACGGCGACCGCGCCGGTGGTAAAACTGCCCGCAAACGGGTCGAGAACGATATCTCCAGGGTTTGAAGAGGCGAGAATAATGCGTTTCAGCAATGCTTCCGGCTTTTGCGTCGGATGGTTTTCATATTCATCCATCAAATAACGCACGCGCGGAAAATCCCAGACGTTGCCCGGTACTTTTTGATTATTGTAAGGCTGCGGAGGATTTTTACGATAATCGATCAACGCGCGCTGCGATCCGGTTTTGGCTTCTACCAGAATAGCATCGCTGTTAAATGTGTAGTTCTTTGCGTCTTTCACCATCATCAGGATAGGTTCGTACATGGAGCCGTAGTGTTTCTTCGCCTGTACCCCAGAACTGTCATATGACCAGACGATGCGACTTTTGATGGTAAAAAGTTTGCGACACTGGATATCGATAAAGGGCATGTTTTCGGTGCTGTTCATGATGTACATGCAGCCCTGTTTTTTAAGGATGCGGTGGCACTCTGCAATCACTTCAAATAGCCAGTTAATAAACAGATCTTCTTTCCATGCTTCGATCAGACCATCAAAATTTTTGCCGATGTTATAAGGCGGGTCGGCAAAGATCAGATCGATGCTCCCGGTGGGGATTTTTTTTAGCTCGGCTAATGCATCACCCTGAATGATCGTTTTTGTTTCATCGCCAAACCGGGTGGGTTCACATCCTGTTCTCATGGTCACTCCCTTTGTGACGCCTATAAAAAAGGCGCTTCCCCATGCCGAGTAGCGCCTTTTTAATCAAGCATTTAGCTAACCTGAATTAGTTCATGCCGTACTTTTTCAGTTTTTTACGCAGTGTACCACGGTTGATGCCCATCATCAGCGCAGCACGGGTCTGATTACCACGGGTGTATTGCATCACCATGTCCAACAGGGGCTGTTCTACTTCAGCCAGTACCAGCTCATAGAGGTCATTAACATCCTGACCATTCAGTTGAGCAAAATAGTTCTTCAGTGCCTGTTTAACCGAGTCACGCAGGGGTTTTTGGGTTACCTGATCCTGAGAGTTAACGGTAGAAACGGTCAGTACGTCAGAATTTACGCGTTGTTCGAACATAGTTCTGTCAGCTCTTTATTTCTGTTTACGCAAAATTTTCGAAGTATGCCTCCAACGCCTCCAGCTGTTCGCTGGCATCCTCAATGGCGTTGAATGTGCGCCGAAACTGGTCATTTGGAGCGTGTTCCTGGAGATACCAGGAAACGTGTTTACGTGCAATTCGGTAACCTTTCGCCGGACCATAAAAGTCATGCAGTTCCCGAACATGCGCGCAAAGCAAGCGCTTAACCTCTGCCAAAGGCAGCGGGGGCAGCAACTCCCCAGTGTCCAGATAATGCTGGATTTCCCGAAAGATCCAGGGTCTTCCCTGAGCTGCGCGGCCTATCATCAGGGCATCCGCCCCTGTATAGTCGAGCACAGCTCTGGCTTTAAGCGGGTCAGTAATGTCGCCATTCGCGATAACCGGAATGGAAACTTTCTGCTTAACTGCCCGAATACTGTCGTATTCAGCTTCTCCATTGAACAAACAGGCGCGTGTACGACCATGAATGGTCAGAGCCTGAATGCCACAGTCTTCAGCCAGTTGGGCAATCTCTTCGCAGTTACGGTGTTCCGGCGCCCAACCGGTGCGAATCTTCAGAGTGACAGGAACGTCCACTGCATTGACGACCTCGGTAAGGATCGATTTAACGACATCCGGGTACTGCAAGAGGGCTGAGCCTGCGAGCTTGCGATTCACTTTTTTAGCCGGGCAACCCATATTGATATCAATAATTTGGGCACCGCTTTCCACGTTAATACGTGCAGCATCCGCCATTTCTTTCGGATCGCTACCGGCAATTTGCACGGTGCGAATACCGGGTTCATCAATGTGCACCATCCGTAAACGAGATTTGTCGCTTTCCCAAACCTGAGGGTTAGAAGACATCATCTCGGATACTGTCAATCCGGCTCCCATCTCGTAGCACAACGTCCGAAAAGGTCTGTCTGTAATGCCAGCCATGGGCGCTGCGATCAGGCGATTTCTGAGCTGATATTGTCCGATGCGCATGAGTTAAGAAATGACCATACTGTGACTGCAAGGCGGCGTATATTACGCATTTTTTGCACGAGATGAAAGGCCAAACTTTGACCAATCCTCTGAGATGGATCAAAGAATTGCATTTAAAATGAACGCCGCGGAATAATTAGTCATAAAAATCATCACATTAGAAACAAGTGACTAAAATTTGCACTCAAAGAAATTTGAGTAAGTTCTCAATTTTTCTTTATGAATGAAAATTCAGGCACGTGAATTTGCTCAAAAAACCAGCAAATTCACGTGCCTTTTGTGATGTTGCTCGCACTTCGCGCTACACCACTATGCCGCATTGTGAAGGTTAATTCTTACGACCGGTAATGCGACACCACTCTTCTTTTTCCACAACCGGGTCGAGCGTGAAGCTATCGGCATACGCGTCACAAACGCTCTCTGCCTGGCTTGCCAGGATACCGGAAAGGCCCAGTAAACCGCCTGAAACCGGCAGGACGCTGATTAACGGCGCCAGTTCACGTAACGGGCCTGCGAGAATGTTAGCGACCACCACGTCGGCCTTCATTGCTTCAGGCTGATCTTTCGGGAGATAGAGTTCCAGTCGATCAGAAACACCATTACGTTCAGCATTGTCGCGGCTGGCCTGAATGGCCTGTGGGTCGATATCAATACCAATAGCTTTTGCTGCGCCCAACTTCAGCGCCGCGATAGCCAGAATGCCGGAACCACAGCCAAAGTCGATGACCGTTTTACCGGTTAAATCGAGGCTGTCGAGCCATTGCAGGCACAGAGAGGTGGTTGGATGAGTGCCCGTACCAAACGCCAGACCCGGATCTAACATCACGTTGACAGCATTTTCGTCTGGTACATCGCGCCAGCTTGGACAGATCCACAGACGTTCGCCAAAGCGCATCGGGTGGAAATTATCCATCCACTCGCGTTCCCAGTCTTTATCCTCCAGTTGCTCGATTTTATGCGCGAAGCCCGCGCCGAGTAGCGGATGGTTTTCCAGAATCGCCACAACTTCATTCATGTCTGTTTCTGCGTCAAACAGACCAATCACATCGGTGTCGCCCCACAGGCGAGTTTCGCCCGGCAGTGGCTCAAACACTGGCGTATCGTGGGTATCCTGAAAAGTGATAGAAACGGCACCGGCTTCCATCAGCGCATCGCTAAGATCTTCTGCATTCGCGCCGGTGGTGTTCAGTTTCAGTTGGATCCAAGGCATGGCAAAACTCTTTATTTATCAGTAGTCAAAACGGTAGCTTGCGGGACGGATGTACCGAAACGGTTTCCGACCAGGAAAGCCAGCAAACTTAGCAGTAACGAGGGCACGATAGGGTGGAAGCCCAGGTACTGAATATTTAGGGTTGCAAGTACGGCATACAGCACGCCGCCGACGATCATCGCGCTTAGCGCGCCTTTGGCGTTAGCGCGTTCCCAGTAAAGGCCCAGCACCAATGGCCACAGGAAGACGGCTTCAAGACCACCGAAGGCCAGCAAATTTAACCAGATGATCATTTCTGGCGGCTTCCAGGCGGCAAGCAGCAGCAACGCGCCGAGAACCAACGTAATCACCGCCGACATCCGCTTCAGACGCGTCTCGTTTTGCATTTGTTCCGGACGGATATTCAGATAGAGATCTTTAATGATCGTAGCGGAACTTTGCAGCAATTGGGCATTGATCGTCGACATAATCGCGGCCATTGGGGCGGCAAGGAAGATCCCGGCAGCAAACGGCGGCAACACTTTTACCATCAACGTTGGGATCACCAGATCCGGCACGGTGAGATCAGGGATCACCGCGCGGCCTAACGCGCCAGCCAGATGCATACCAAACATCAGGATCGCCACCACAATTGTACCGATGATGATCCCCCGATGTACCGCTTTGCTGTCTTTATAAGAGATACAGCGCACCGCGGTATGCGGCAGGCCAATCACCCCAAAGCACACCAGAACCCAGAACGAAGTCATGAAGGCAGGCGACAGAATATCATCAGCGCCTTGTGGTGTTACCAGTTGCGGATCAATGGATTGTAGCGTCTCTACTGCGTTGCTTAAGCCGCCAGCAGCATGGACCACGCCGACCAGTAGCACAATGGTGCCAATCAGCATCACCAGCCCTTGCATAGTGTCGTTCAGCACACTGGCGCGAAAGCCACCAAAGGCGGTATACAACGCAATACTGATGCCGAAAATCAGCAGGCCGGTTTCATAAGGAATGCCAGCAGCGGTTTCCAGTAGACGCGCACCGCCGATAAACTGCACGGTCATTGCACCAACGAATGCTACCAGCAAACTCAAACTCGCCAGCCACACCAGCAAACGGCTCTGGTAGCGGGCAAACAGCATATCGTTCAGCGTTACCGCATTGTAGCGGCGCGCGAGAATAGCGAACTTCTTGCCGAGAATACCGAGCGAAAGCCAGACAGCAGGTAGCTGAATCATCGCCAGCAATACCCAGCCCAGCCCGTATTTATAAGCAGCGCCGGGTCCGCCGATAAACGAACTGGCGCTGATATAGGTTGCGGTGAGCGTCATCGCCAGCACAATACCGCCCATAGAGCGGCTGCCGAGGAAATACTCATTCAGGAAAGTGCCCGTGTTCCGTTTACGCATCGCATAAACCGAAATCCCGAACACCACCACCAGATAGGCGACCAGCGGTAGAATCACTTCAAGCTGCATCGTCATCCTCCAGCGGAATATCGCGATAGATAAATTTCACCATCGCCCAGCACAGTCCAATAAACAGCAGCGGCGTCAGGATGCAGGCCATCTCAAACCAGCGCGGAAAACCGGTAAAACCGGGGGCAACGCCAGGTAAGTAAGCAGCTACTAACCAAACAAGCAGATACAAAAGGGTCAGCCCCAGCGCCCAGCGCGCCTCTTTATGAGCCTGAACAAAACGAGTGTCCATTTTTTGTCCCTGATGGGTGAAGAAAGCGGGGATTGTACCTTATGGGGCTTGCCGATCCCCAGAAATAAAAAAGGCCGGAAAATCCGGCCTTTTGACGCTGTTGCAGTCTTATTTTTCCTGAAGACCGAGTTTTTTCTCCAGATAGTGGATGTTAGTGCCACCATGCTGGAAGTTCTCGTCGTTCATGATGCGGATCTGCAGATCAACGTTGGTTTTGATACCGTCGATGATTAGCTCCTGCAGCGCATTCTTCATGCGTGCAATCGCCACATCACGGTTTTCACCGTAGCAAATCAGTTTGCCGATCATTGAGTCATAGTACGGCGGCACGGTGTAGCCAGCGTAGATATGAGACTCCCAACGCACGCCAAAACCGCCAGGTGCGTGGAAACGGGTGATTTTGCCCGGGCTTGGCAGGAAGGTGTTTGGATCTTCGGCATTGATACGGCATTCCACCGCATGGCCGCGAACATGAACTTCTTCTTGCTTGATCGACAGCGGTTGACCGGCAGCGATACGCAACTGCTCTTTGATCAGGTCAACGCCGGTGATCATTTCAGTAACCGGGTGTTCTACCTGAATACGGGTGTTCATTTCGATGAAATAGAATTCGCCGTTTTCAAACAGGAATTCGAAAGTACCTGCTCCGCGATAGCCGATATCAACACACGCTTTGGCACAACGTTCGCCAATGTAGCGACGCAGTTCCGGGGTAATGCCCGGTGCTGGCGCTTCTTCGACCACTTTCTGGTGACGGCGCTGCATGGAGCAGTCACGTTCAGCCAGATAGATAGCGTTGCCCTGGCCGTCCGCCAGTACCTGAATCTCGACGTGGCGAGGATTTTCCAGGTATTTCTCCATGTAAACCATATCGTTGCTGAAAGCAGCTTTCGCTTCCGCACGCGTCATGGAGATGGATTGCGCCAGTTCAGCGTCGCTGCGCACTACGCGCATACCGCGACCGCCGCCGCCGCCGGAAGCTTTGATAATTACCGGGTAACCAATGCGTTTAGCAATGGCGCGGTTTTTATCCATATCGTCGCCCAGCGGGCCGTCAGACCCCGGTACACAAGGGACGCCAGCTTTTTTCATCGCGGCAATTGCCGACACTTTGTCACCCATCAGGCGAATGGTGTCTGCTTTCGGGCCGATGAAGATAAAGCCAGAGCGTTCAACCTGCTCAGCAAAATTGGCGTTTTCGGAAAGGAAGCCGTAACCCGGATGGATTGCTACTGCGCCAGTGATTTCAGCGGCGCTGATGATTGCCGGGATGTTCAGATAGCTTTTTACTGACGGAGCAGGGCCAATACAGACCGTTTCATCTGCCAGTAATACGTGTTTTAGGTCGCGATCCGCGCTGGAGTGCACTGCGACAGTCTTGATGCCCAGTTCTTTACAGGCACGAAGAATACGCAATGCAATCTCGCCACGGTTGGCAATAACAATTTTATCCAGCATGTTCGCCTCGTTACTCGATGACGACCAGCGGCTCGTCAAATTCTACCGGTTGTCCACTTTCGACCAGAATTGCTTTCACAGTACCGGATTTGTCTGCTTCGATCTGGTTCATCATTTTCATGGCTTCAACGATGCACAGGGTATCGCCCACGTTCACTTTCTGACCCACTTCGATGAACGCTTTCGCGTCCGGGCTTGGGGTGCGGTAGAAAGTACCAACCATTGGGGAACGTACGATGTGACCACTGATTTCCGCTGCTGCTGGCGCTTCCATGGAAGGAACGGTCGCCGGAGCGGCTGCGTTAGACTGAGCTGGCTGCTGCATCATTGGTGCAGCGTAAGCTTGTTGCATCATCGGGAAACTTGCGGCAGGTGCTGCACGGCTGATGCGTACTGACTCTTCGCCTTCAGAAATTTCCAGTTCAGAGATGCCTGATTCTTCAACCAGCTCGATCAGTTTTTTAATCTTACGAATATCCATGAGTGGGTTCCGTACTCTTTGTTTAGTGTGATTGTGACAGGCGTTTCACCGCCGTCTGTAAAGCGTATGCCCCGACAGTAGCTGTATGCATAGCGATAAATTCCAGCCAGCCGGGACGCCGGTCTATTTTGCCCCAGAGTGTCAATGTGAGACTTGACGGACATTGTGCAGCGATCTGCTGCCATTCTCCGGCAAAAAACAAAATATACCTTCGTTTCGCCATTGTCACCTTTTCCGCAGCTCAAAAACTGCGTCAGGGAGAACGAGGTCGCACATTATAACGATTTCGTAGCAAATGGCAGCTAAATACTGGTCTTATCAGGGAAGATAATCAACAGCTAACATGTAAATAACTTTCAACGCCGCGTATTTTGCAACAAGCCGCACAGTTCATGAAATTAGCGCCACCATTGACGGAACTTCTTATAACGTAAGGCTAAAAGCAGTAAAGCCAGCCCAGCGTAGATGATTGGCTGTGGTGAGATAATCTTTACTGACCACAGATAATGTATGGGGGCCAGGATCGCGACAAGATAGACGAAGTTATGCAATTGTTGCCAGCGTTTGCCTAAGTTTCGCTGCATCGCCTGCGTGGAAGTGAATGTTAAAGCCAGTAAAATCAGCCAACTGATAATTCCGAGCGTTAAATAAGGTCGGGTGACTAATTCCTGACCCAATAACGTCAGATTATTCACTCCCAGCTCCAGCAAGGCATAACTGGTTAAGTGCAGCGTTGCCCAGGCGAAACACCATAAACCCAACAGGCGGCGAGTGCGAATCAATAATGGTTGTTTAGCGTAGCGCGCCAGCGGCGTAACCAACAAGGTCGCCAGCAAGAATTTCAGCGCAGTCCGACCGGTAAAATGCTGAATATCTTTCACCGGATCGGCACTTAATCCACCGTGGTTAATTGCCCACATCAGCCAGACAAACGGCAAAAATCCGGCAAGATGCAGGCAAACTTTCAGCCATGTCACTTGTTTTGCTGTCAGTCGCACTTAGAAATTCTCCCGTAAATCCAGTCCACGATAAAGCGACGCCACTTGATCGGCGTATCCGTTAAACAACAGCGTTGGCTGACGTTGTACATCAAGAATGCCACCTGAACCGATAAACCGTTCGGTAGCCTGCGACCAACGGGGATGATCAACATGCGGATTGACGTTGGCATAAAAGCCGTATTCATCGGGCGCAGCCAGATTCCAGGTGGTTGGCGGACGCTCCCGGGTCAGCTTAATACTGACAATCGATTTAATCCCTTTAAAGCCATATTTCCACGGCACAATCAGCCGTACCGGTGCGCCATTTTGCGGCGGTAACGCCTTGCCATAAACACCAACGGTCATCAGTGTGAGCGGATGCATCGCTTCGTCGAGACGTAATCCTTCTATATAAGGATATTTCAGGCCGCCGCCAATAAACCGGTCCTGCTGGCCTGGCATCTGTTCCGGCGCATAAATGGTTTCGAAGGCGACGTATTTCGCGTTACTGGTCGGTTCTGCCAGTGCCAGCAATTTGTGCAGCGGAAAACCAATCCACGGCACCACCATCGACCATGCTTCTACGCAACGCATACGATAAATCCGCTCTTCCAGCGGGAAACGACGGGTCAGTGCATCATGATCGAGGGTTAACGGTTTAGCGACTTCACCGCTGATTTTCAACGTCCACAGATCAGTTTTCAGACTGCCGGCATTTGCCGCTGGATCGGCTTTATCCAGTCCGAACTCATAGAAGTTGTTATAGCCGGAAACTTTATCTTCCGGCGTCAGTGGCAGGTTATTTTGCCAGGCGGCAGGCCTGCTGAATTCTAATGGCTTTCCGGCTGGTGCGGGCGGGCGATCGTTACCCTTGAACCAGCTAAGCAGGTCGGCATGAGTAGTGGTTGGTAGAGAAAGTGCAGCAGCGCTGATGCCTAACGTTTTCAGAATCTGCCGACGTTGCATAAAAAAAGCCGATTCGGCAGTGACATCGGCTTCTGTAAGTTGACGAATTTTTTTCATAACAGACTCCCGGTATGCTCCTGATTACTATGGCAGGGAGAATGTCAAAGTGCTGCTAAAATTCGTTAACGATATGTAAATTATTTTGTGCGAAATCTTAGCTTATTTTTACCAATGTGCGCCCTTGCACCTGGTTATTAATAATGGCTTCAGCAAACTTCGGAGCATCTGCCAGCGAAATTTCTTTTGCTGCCTGCGAATAGAATGATTCCGGTAGATCTGCGACCAGACGCTGCCAGGCTTGCGCGCGGCGTTCTGGTGGCGTCATGACTGAATCCACCCCTTGTAAACGGACATTACGCAGAATGAACGGCATTACCGTGGTTGGCAGGGCAAAGCCACCCGCCAGACCACAGGCTGCCACACAGCCACCGTAGTTCATTTGTGCCAGTACTTTCGCCAGCACTTTGTCGCCAACAGTATCAATCGCGCCAGCCCAAAGCTGTTTTTCCAGTGGACGGGATTCAGCAAACTCATCGCGCGGCAAAATACGGCTGGCACCTAACCTTTTCAGGTATTCATGGGTACTTTCACGACCAGAAACGGCAACGACCTGATAACCCAACTTATGCAACAGTGCTACGGCCGTACTGCCGACGCCGCCGCTGGCGCCCGTAACGACAATTTCGCCATCCTGCGGATGAATACCGGCATCTTCCAGCGCCATTACGCACAGCATGGCGGTAAACCCGGCAGTACCGATAACCATCGCTTTACGCGCGTCCAGACCTTGCGGCATGGCAACCAGCCAGTCACCTTTCACGCGCGCCTGCTGTGCCAGCCCGCCCCAGTGGTTTTCACCAACGCCCCAACCGGTGAGTAACACTTCCTGACCGGCATGAAAACGAGGATCTTCACTGGCGCGTACGATTCCTGCGAAGTCTATGCCAGGAATCATCGGAAAATTGCGGATGATTTTTCCTTTACCGGTAATCGCCAGCGCATCTTTATAATTCAGGCTCGACCAGTGGACATCGACCGTCACATCGCCTTCCGGCAGGCGACTTGCGTCCAGAGTCTGTACAGATGCGAGGGTTTTGCCGTCCTGCTGTTCTAAAAGTAACGCCTGCATAAGAGGTCCTCATGTGCATGATGGATTGGAAAATAATTTCTGAAGACTATACTCGCTAATGGAAAAGCAAAGCCGATGAAGCGCAATAAATTGCGAGATAAATCTGATTTGCTGGTATGCCCGCGTCCTCACTATCGGAGTTAACACAAGGATGAGATTAACGACGAAATTTTCGGCCTTTGTCACGCTGCTCACCGGGTTAACAATTTTTGTGACTCTGCTGGGCTGCTCGCTTAGTTTCTACAACGCCATTCAGTATAAGTTTAGTCATCGTGTTCAGGCAGTGGCGACGGCGATCGATACCCATCTTGTGTCGAATGACTTCAGCACATTGAGGCCACAAATCAGCGAACTGATGATGTCGGCGGATATCGTTCGCGTGGATCTTTTGCACGATAAAAAACAGGTTTATACCCAGTCCCGCAATGGCAGCTACCGTCCGGTTGGTACTAGCGATCTGTTTCGCGAGCTGACTGTACCGTTGATTAAACATCCAGGGATGTCTCTGCATTTGGTGTATCAGGACCCGATGGGCAACTATTTCCACTCGCTGATGACCACTGCACCGCTCACTGGTGCGATTGGATTTATCATTATTATGCTCTTCCTGGCTGTACGCTGGTTGCAACGGCAACTTGCCGGGCAAGAACTGCTGGAAACCCGCGCCACTCGTATCTTAAACGGTGAGCGCGGCACGAATGTGCTGGGCACCATCTATGAATGGCCGCCAGGGGCCAGCAGTGCACTGGATACGCTGCTTTGCGAAATTCAGAATGCGCGCGAACAGCACAGTCGTCTCGATACGCTGATTCGTTCCTATGCTGCGCAGGATATTAAAACTGGCCTCAATAACCGCCTCTTTTTCGACAACCAACTGGCAACGTTACTGGAAGATCAGGAGAAAGTAGGGACTCACGGGATCGTGATGATGATCCGCCTGCCGGATTTCAATATGTTGAGCGACACCTGGGGGCACAGTCAGGTTGAAGAACAACTCTTTACCCTGACAAATTTGTTATCGACATTTATGATGCGCTATCCGGGGTCGCTGCTGGCACGTTATCACCGTAGCGATTTTGCCGTGCTGTTGCCACACCGGACATTAAAAGAGGCGGAGAGCATTGCCGGGCAATTGATCAAGGCGGTTGATACCTTACCGAGTAATAAAATGCTCGATCGTGATGATATGATTCACATCGGCATCTGTGCCTGGCGTAGTGGGCAGGATACCGAACAGGTGATGGAACATGCTGAATCCGCTACGCGCAATGCGGGATTACAAGGCGGCAACAGTTGGGCCATTTACGATGACTCGTTACCTGAAAAAGGGCGCGGTAACGTTCGTTGGCGTACGCTCATTGAGCAAATGCTTAGCCGCGGCGGCCCGCGTCTTTATCAGAAACCGGCGGTTACCCGTGAGGGGCAGGTTCATCACCGCGAGCTGATGTGCCGCATCTTTGATGGTAATGAAGAGGTCAGCTCGGCGGAATATATGCCGATGGTGTTGCAGTTTGGCTTATCGGAAGAGTATGACCGCCTGCAAGTCAGTCGCCTCATCCCGCTGCTACGCTATTGGCCGCAAGAAAATCTGGCGATTCAGGTCACCGTTGAGTCGTTGATTCGTCCACGTTTCCAGCGTTGGCTACGCGATACGTTGATGCAATGTGAAAAATCGCAACGAAAACGCATAATTATTGAACTTGCAGAGGCTGATGTTGGTCAACATATCGGTCGCTTGCAACCTGTTATTCGTTTAGTGAATGCTTTAGGGGTTCGGGTCGCCGTCAACCAGGCCGGATTGACGCTGGTAAGTACCCGTTGGATCAAAGAACTTAATGTTGAATTACTCAAGCTCCATCCGGGGCTGGTAAGAAACATTGAGAAGCGAACAGAGAATCAATTGTTGGTTCAGAGCATGGTAGAAGCGTGTTCCGGGACCAACACTCAGGTTTACGCTACGGGCGTACGTTCGCGAAGCGAGTGGCAGACCCTGATTCAGCGCGGGGTTTTAGGTGGACAGGGGGATTTTTTCGCGTCCTCACAGCCACTTGATACTAACGTGAAAAAATATTCACAAAGATACTCGGTTTAACCTGCCGTTTGATCCGTTTTCACGTAGAATAATGCGCGCTGCGTTTCACGGGAGCGTGCTTGTCTGTTCGCCAGATTGTTGCAGCACATATGCAGATGAATGACCTTACGCAGTTGCAAACAGGCGAGGAATGCTACTGATGCATTTAGCCTCTCTGGACTCAGGTAGAGATTTGTAACAAAGGAAACAAACTGCACTAATTTTCACCGCAGCAGATGATTTTTGCGCCTTGTCGCTGCTGCGTGTGGTTGGTAAAGTAAGCGGATTTTCTTTTCCGCCCCAGCTTTCAGGATTATCCCTTAGTATGTTGAAAAAATTTCGTGGCATGTTTTCCAATGACTTGTCCATTGACCTGGGTACTGCGAATACCCTTATTTATGTAAAAGGACAAGGCATCGTATTGAATGAGCCTTCCGTGGTGGCCATTCGTCAGGATCGTGCCGGTTCACCGAAAAGCGTAGCTGCAGTAGGTCATGACGCGAAGCAGATGCTGGGCCGCACGCCGGGCAATATCGCTGCCATTCGCCCAATGAAAGATGGCGTTATCGCTGACTTCTTTGTGACTGAAAAGATGCTCCAGCACTTTATCAAACAAGTGCACAGCAACAGCTTTATGCGTCCAAGCCCGCGTGTTCTGGTTTGTGTGCCGGTTGGTGCTACCCAGGTTGAGCGCCGTGCTATTCGTGAATCCGCGCAGGGCGCAGGTGCCCGCGAAGTCTTCCTGATTGAAGAACCGATGGCCGCAGCAATCGGTGCAGGCTTGCCGGTATCTGAAGCAACCGGTTCAATGGTGGTTGATATCGGTGGCGGTACTACTGAAGTTGCCGTTATTTCTCTGAACGGCGTGGTTTACTCCTCTTCTGTACGTATCGGTGGTGACCGCTTCGACGAAGCGATCATCAACTACGTTCGCCGTAACTATGGCTCTTTGATCGGTGAAGCGACCGCAGAACGTATCAAACACGAAATCGGTTCTGCTTATCCGGGCGATGAAGTCCGTGAAATCGAAGTTCGTGGCCGTAACCTGGCAGAAGGTGTGCCACGCGGCTTTACGCTGAACTCCAACGAAATCCTTGAAGCGCTGCAAGAGCCGCTGACCGGCATCGTTAGCGCGGTGATGGTTGCGCTGGAACAGTGTCCGCCGGAACTCGCTTCCGACATCTCCGAGCGCGGAATGGTGCTCACTGGCGGTGGTGCGTTGCTACGTAACCTTGACCGTTTGTTAATGGAAGAAACCGGCATTCCAGTTGTTGTTGCTGAAGACCCGCTGACCTGTGTGGCGCGTGGTGGCGGCAAGGCGCTGGAAATGATCGACATGCACGGCGGCGACCTGTTCAGCGAAGAGTAATCGGATGCAGGCAGGGGAAGCGTCTGTTTACCCTGCCTGATCTGATACGAGAATACGCATAACTTATGAAGCCAATTTTTAGCCGTGGCCCGTCGCTACAGATTCGCCTTATTCTGGCGGTGCTGGTGGCGCTCGGCGTTATTATTGCCGACAGTCGCCTGGGGACGTTTAGTCAAATCCGTACTTATATGGATACCGCCGTCAGTCCTTTCTACTTTATTTCTAATGCTCCTCGAGAATTGCTGGATGGCGTATCGCAGACGCTGGCCTCGCGCGATCAACTAGAACTTGAAAACCGGGCGTTACGTCAAGAACTGCTGTTGAAAAACAGCGAGCTGCTGATGCTTGGACAATACAAACAGGAGAACGCGCGTCTGCGCGAGCTGCTGGGTTCTCCGCTGCGTCAGGATGAGCAGAAGATGGTGACCCAGGTTATCTCTACGGTTAACGATCCGTACAGCGATCAGGTTGTTATCGACAAAGGCAGCGTTAACGGGGTTTATGAAGGTCAGCCGGTCATCAGCGATAAAGGTGTTGTTGGTCAGGTGGTAGCGGTCGCAAAACTGACCAGCCGCGTGCTGCTGATCTGTGACGCGACCCATGCGCTGCCAATTCAGGTACTTCGTAACGATATCCGCGTAATTGCAGCGGGTAACGGTTGTACTGATGATTTACAACTTGAGCATCTGCCAGCGAATACTGATATTCGTGTTGGTGATGTATTGGTGACATCTGGTCTTGGTGGTCGTTTCCCGGAAGGTTATCCGGTGGCGGTCGTCTCTTCCGTGAAGCTCGATACCCAGCGCGCTTATACCGTGATTCAGGCTCGTCCGACTGCGGGTCTGCAACGTTTGCGTTATCTGTTGCTGCTGTGGGGCGCGGATCGTAACGGCGCTAATCCAATGACGCCGGAAGAAGTGCATCGCGTTGCTAATGAACGCCTGATGCAAATGATGCCGCAGGTGTTGCCTTCGCCAGATGCAATGGGACCAAAACTTCCGGAACCGGCAACGGGAATTACCCAGCCAGATCCGCAGCAACCAGCAACGGGTACTGCCACTAACCGCTCTCCACAAGGGGTTACGCCGCCGCAAAGTGGTGCTCAACCGCCTGCACGTGCGCCGGGAGGGCAATAGTGGCGAGATATCGTAGCCAGGGACGCTGGGTTATCTGGCTCTCTTTCCTCATCGCGTTGTTACTACAAATTATGCCCTGGCCGGATAACCTCATCGTTTTCCGGCCAAACTGGGTATTACTCATTTTATTGTATTGGATCCTGGCCTTGCCCCATCGCGTAAATGTGGGCACAGGTTTTGTGATGGGTGCCATACTGGATCTGATCAGCGGTTCTACGCTCGGTGTACGGGCGTTGTCGATGAGTATCATTGCTTATCTGGTAGCGCTGAAATTCCAGCTTTTCCGCAACCTGGCATTATGGCAGCAGGCGCTGGTCGTCATGTTGCTTTCGCTGGTAGTGGATATTATTGTTTTCTGGTCAGAGTTTTTGGTGATCAACGTCTCTTTCAGACCCGAAGTGTTCTGGAGTAGTGTAGTCAATGGTGTGCTCTGGCCGTGGATTTTCTTGCTGATGCGCAAAATCCGTCAGCAGTTTGCAGTGCAATAAAGGTTTCTATGACTTCTCTGTATTTAGCTTCCGGTTCTCCACGTCGTCAGGAGTTACTTGCGCAACTTGGCCTCACTTTCGAACGTATTGTTACGGGCATTGAGGAGCAGCGTCATCCGCAGGAGAGCGCGCAGCAGTATGTTGTGCGTCTGGCGCGCGAAAAAGCGCAAGCGGGCGTCGAGCAAGCAGCGCAGGATTTGCCTGTGCTGGGGGCGGATACTATCGTGATCCTGAACGGAGAAGTGTTAGAGAAACCGCGCGACGCAGAACATGCGGCGCAGATGTTACGCAAATTATCGGGACAGACCCATCAGGTAATGACAGCAGTGGCGCTGGCCGACAGCCAGCACATTCTCGATTGCCTGGTGGTTACCGATGTGACTTTCAGAATGTTAACAGGTGAAGACATCGCGGGCTATGTCGCCAGCGGTGAACCGTTAGATAAAGCAGGTGCATACGGTATTCAGGGGCTGGGTGGTTGTTTTGTCAGGAAGATAAATGGCAGCTATCACGCCGTAGTCGGCTTACCGCTGGTTGAAACGTATGAATTATTAAGTAATTTTAACGCACTGCGTGAGAAAAGGGATAAACATGACGGCTGAATTGTTGGTAAACGTAACGCCTTCGGAAACGCGAGTGGCGTATATTGATGGCGGCATTCTGCAGGAAATTCATATTGAACGTGAGGCGCGACGCGGAATCGTAGGCAATATCTACAAGGGTCGTGTAAGTCGTGTACTTCCGGGTATGCAGGCGGCTTTTGTAGATATTGGGCTGGAGAAAGCCGCGTTTCTACACGCTTCTGACATTATGCCGCACACCGAATGTGTGGCGGGCGAGGAACAAAAGCAGTTCACGGTACGCGACATTTCGGAACTGGTCCGCCAGGGGCAAGATCTGATGGTACAGGTGGTGAAAGACCCTCTGGGCACCAAAGGCGCGCGCCTGACCACAGATATCACGCTGCCGTCTCGCTATCTGGTGTTTATGCCTGGCGCATCCCACGTTGGGGTTTCCCAACGCATTGAAAGTGAATCCGAACGTGAACGCCTGAAAAAAGTGGTCGCAGAGTATTGTGACGAGCAGGGTGGGTTTATCATCCGTACCGCAGCGGAAGGTGTTGGCGAAGCAGAACTGGCTTCCGATGCCGCTTATTTGAAGCGCGTGTGGACTAAAGTGATGGAGCGTAAAAAGCGCCCACAGACTCGTTATCAACTGTATGGCGAACTGGCGCTGGCACAGCGTGTCCTGCGTGATTTTGCTGATGCCGAACTGGACCGTATTCGCGTTGACTCGCGTCTGACTTACGAAGCATTGCTGGAGTTTACCTCGGAATACATTCCTGAGATGACCAGCAAGCTGGAGCATTACACGGGCCGCCAGCCGATTTTCGATCTCTTTGATGTAGAAAATGAAATTCAGCGGGCGCTGGAGCGCAAAGTTGAGCTGAAGTCCGGTGGCTATCTGATTATCGATCAGACCGAAGCAATGACTACTGTGGATATTAATACCGGGGCGTTTGTCGGTCATCGCAATCTGGACGACACCATTTTCAATACCAATATTGAAGCGACGCAGGCTATTGCTCGCCAGTTACGGTTGCGTAACCTGGGCGGGATTATCATCATTGATTTCATTGACATGAATAATGAAGATCACCGTCGTCGCGTGCTTCATTCACTGGAACAGGCGTTGAGCAAAGACCGGGTAAAAACCAGCGTTAACGGTTTCTCGGCGCTGGGACTGGTGGAGATGACGCGTAAGCGAACCCGCGAAAGTATTGAGCACGTACTGTGTAATGAATGCCCAACCTGCCACGGTCGCGGAACGGTGAAAACGGTGGAAACCGTATGTTATGAAATCATGCGAGAAATCGTTCGTGTGCACCATGCTTACGACTCTGACCGTTTCCTGGTCTATGCTTCTCCGGCAGTAGCCGAAGCCTTGAAAGGCGAAGAGTCGCACTCACTGGCGGAAGTGGAAATTTTCGTTGGCAAACAGGTTAAAGTACAAATTGAACCGCTCTATAACCAGGAGCAGTTTGATGTCGTTATGATGTAAACAGATGCTGGGTCGCCATCCGGCAAAGGGTTTTTGAGTCACATTTTTAGCAGACAAGGAGTGACGGGTGAGGCGATTGCCGGGGATTTTACTGCTTACTGGAGCCGCGCTCGTTGTGATCGCTGCGCTGCTGGTCAGCGGCCTGCGTATTGCTTTACCGTACCTCGATGCCTGGCGTCCGGAAATCCTCAACAAAATAGAATCTGCTACCGGAATGCCGGTGGCTGCCAGTCAACTCTCTGCCAGTTGGCAGAATTTTGGTCCGACGCTTGAAGCACGCGACATTCGTGCAGAGCTAAAAGATGGCGGTGAGTTTTCGGTTAAACGCGTCACCCTGGCGCTGGATGTCTGGCAGAGCCTGCTGCATATGCGCTGGCAGTTTCGCGATCTCACTTTCTGGCAACTGCGCTTTCGCACCAATACACCAATTTCCAGCGACAGCGGTAATGACAGCCTGGAAGCCAGCCACATCAGCGATCTTTTTCTACGCCAGTTCGATCACTTCGATCTCCGCGATAGCGAAGTCAGCTTTCTGACGCCATCAGGCCAGCGTGCTGAACTGGCGATCCCGCAACTTACCTGGCTTAACGATCCGCGTCGGCACCGTGCGGAAGGCCAGGTAAGTCTCTCCAGTCTTACCGGACAGCACGGCGTGATGCAGGTGCGGATGGATCTGCGTGATGACGAGGGGTTGTTAAGCAACGGTCGCGTATGGCTACAGGCTGATGATATCGACCTGAAACCGTGGCTGGGTAAATGGATGCAGGACAACATTTCGCTGGAAACGGCGCAGTTCTCGCTGGAAGGCTGGATGACGATCGACAAAGGCGATGTGACCGGTGGCGACGTCTGGCTGAAACAGGGCGGCGCAAGCTGGTTGGGTGAGAAGAAAACGCATTCGCTGTCGGTGGATAATCTGACCGCACATATTACGCGTGAAAATCCGGGCTGGCAGTTTTCTATTCCTGATACTCGTATCACTATGGACGGCAAACCCTGGCCAAGCGGGGCATTGACGCTGGCCTGGATACCGGAACAGGACGTTGGTGGGAAAAATAATAAACGCAGTGACGAACTACGTATTCGCGCCAGCAATCTGGAACTGGCTGGGCTGGAAGGCATACGCCCGTTGGCAGCGAAACTTTCACCTGCTTTGGGGGATATCTGGCGTTCCACGCAACCGAGCGGCAAGATCAACACGTTGGCGCTGGATATCCCGCTTCAGGCTGCAGAAAAGACCCGCTTTCAGGCATCGTGGAGCGATCTGGCCTGGAAGCAATGGAAATTACTACCGGGGGCGGAACATTTCTCCGGGACGCTTTCCGGTAGCGTAGAAAATGGTTTGCTTACCGCTTCCATGAAGCAGGCGAAAATGCCTTACGAAACGGTATTTCGTGCGCCGCTGGAAATTGTCGACGGCAAGGCGGCCTTAAGCTGGCTGAATAACGATAAGGGTTTTCAGCTCGATGGCCGCAATATTGATGTCAAAGCCAAAGCCGTCCATGCGCGTGGTGGTTTCCGCTACCTGCAACCGGCTAATGATGAACCCTGGCTTGGCATTCTGGCTGGCATCAGTACCGATGATGGTTCGCAAGCCTGGCGCTATTTCCCGGAAAACCTGATGGGTAAAGACCTGGTTGATTACTTAAGTGGGGCGATTCAGGGTGGTGAGGCGGAGAACGCGACGCTGGTTTATGGCGGCAATCCGCATCTTTTTCCATACAAACACAACGAAGGTCAGTTTGAGGTGTTGGTGCCGCTGCGTAATGCGAAGTTTGCTTTCCAGCCGGACTGGCCAGCATTAACTAATCTCGATATTGAACTGGACTTTATTAACGACGGTTTATGGATGAAAACCGATGGCGTTAATCTGGGTGGCGTGCGTGCCAGCAATCTCACCGCAGTGATCCCTGACTACTCGAAAGAAAAGTTGCTGATTGATGCTGACATAAAAGGTCCGGGCAAAGCTGTTGGCCCTTATTTTGATGAGACGCCGCTGAAGGATTCGCTGGGGGCGACCCTGCAAGAACTCCAGCTCGACGGCGATGTGAATGCTCGCTTACATCTCGATATCCCGCTGGACGGCGAGCTGGTTACAGCGAAAGGCGAAGTGACGCTGCGTAACAACAGTCTGTTTATCAAACCGCTTGATAGCACTCTGAAAAATTTGAGCGGCAAATTCAGCTTTATCAATGGCGATCTACAAAGCGAATCACTAACCGCAAACTGGTTTAACCAGCCACTGAACGTGGATTTTTCCACCAAAGAAGGGGCGAAAGCCTACCAGGTTGCGGTGAATCTCAACGGCAACTGGCAACCAGCGAAAACTGGCGTTCTGCCTGAAGCGCTGAATGAAGCGTTAAGCGGCAGTATGGCATGGGATGGTAAAGTGGGCATTGAGCTACCTTATCAAGCTGGCGCAACGTATAACGTTGAACTGAACGGCGATCTGAAGAATGTGAGCAGTCACTTACCTTCACCGTTAGCCAAACCTGCTGGCGAACCGTTGCCAATTAACGTTAAGGTCAACGGCAATCTCAACAGCTTTGAATTAACCGGACAGGCAGGCGCGGATAACCATTTCAATAGCCGCTGGTTGCTCGGTCAAAAGCTGACGCTCGATCGCGCCATCTGGGCGGCAGACAGCAAAACGCTCCCTCCGTTACCGGAGCAAAGTGGTGTTGAACTCAATATGCCGCCGATGAACGGTGCCGAGTGGCTGGCCTTGTTCCAGAAAGGCGCAACGGAAAAAGTTGGCAGCGCAGCGAGTTTCCCTCAGCACATTACGCTACGTACACCGATGTTGTCGCTGGGAAATCAGCAATGGAATAACCTGAGCATTGTTTCGCAACCGATGGCAAATGGTACGCAGGTCGAGGCGCAAGGGCGTGAAATCAACGCTACGCTGGCGATGCGTAATAACGCACCGTGGTTAGCGAATATCAAATATCTCTATTACAACCCGAGCGTGGCAAAAACTCGTGGTGATTCAACGCCGTCATCACCTTTCCCGACAACGGAGCGTATCAGCTTCCGTGGCTGGCCGGATGCGCAAATACGTTGCGCAGAATGTTGGTTATGGGGGCAAAAATTCGGCCGCATCGACAGTGATATCACCATTTCCGGCGATACGTTAACCCTGACCAACGGGCTGATTGATACCGGTTTCTCGCGGCTCACTGCTGATGGTGAATGGGTTAATAATCCCGGAAATCAACGGACATCGCTGAAAGGAAAACTGCGCGGACAGAAAATTGATGCTGCCGCAGAATTTTTTGGTGTTACGACGCCAATACGCCAGTCATCATTTAATGTGGATTACGATTTGCACTGGCGTAAATCGCCGTGGCAGCCAGACGAGGCGACATTGAACGGCATCATTCATACACAACTGGGCAAAGGTGAAATTACCGAAATTAGCACCGGACATGCCGGACAGTTGCTGCGCTTATTGAGTGTTGATGCCCTGATGCGTAAGCTGCGCTTTGATTTCAGGGATACCTTTGGCGAAGGGTTCTATTTTGACTCCATTCGCAGCACCGCGTGGATTAAAGACGGCGTTATGCACACTGACGACACGCTGGTGGATGGCCTGGAAGCGGATATCGCCATGAAAGGATCGGTAAATCTGGTGCGTCGCGATCTCAATATGGAAGCGGTTGTCGCGCCAGAGATTTCTGCGACAGTGGGTGTGGCTGCGGCCTTTGCGGTTAACCCGATTGTCGGCGCGGCAGTGTTTGCCGCCAGTAAAGTGCTGGGGCCGCTGTGGAGTAAGGTCTCCATTTTGCGCTATCGCATTTCTGGTCCGCTGGATGCTCCGCAAATCAACGAAGTGTTGCGTCAGCCGCGTAAAGAAAAAGCGCAATGATTTGACGAGGGCATGTAATTGCCCCAATCTCATAAGATAATCGTTGCCATAAAACCAACGAACCGGAACAAACCGCAGGCCGGATAAGGCGTTTACGCCGCACCCGGCAGCCGTAAAAAATCCTCTACCGCAGTAACTAACGAGTAGCAAAAACGATGAGTCTGAACCTGGTAAGTGAACAATTGCTAGCGGCGAACGGCCTGAAACATCAGGACTTGTTCGCGATCCTCGGTCAACTGGCCGAACGTCGCCTTGATTATGGCGATCTCTATTTTCAGTCGAGCTATCACGAGTCCTGGGTTTTAGAAGACCGCATTATCAAAGATGGTTCTTACAACATCGATCAGGGTGTTGGCGTGCGTGCAATCAGCGGTGAAAAAACCGGGTTTGCTTACGCAGACCAAATCAGCCTGCTGGCGCTGGAGCAGAGCGCGCAAGCGGCGCGCACCATCGTCCGTGATAGTGGCGATGGCAAAGTACAAACACTGGGCGCGGTAGAGCATAGCCCGCTGTATACCTCGCTTGATCCGCTGCAAAGCATGAGCCGCGAAGAGAAGCTGGATATCCTGCGCCGCGTCGATAAAGTTGCCCGCGAAGCGGACAAGCGCGTACAGGAAGTGACTGCCAGCCTGAGCGGCGTCTATGAATTAATTTTGGTCGCGGCGACTGACGGAACCCTGGCGGCGGATGTCCGCCCTCTGGTGCGTCTTTCCGTGAGCGTTCTGGTCGAAGAAGATGGTAAACGCGAACGTGGTGCCAGCGGCGGCGGCGGTCGTTTCGGTTATGAGTTCTTCCTTGCTGACCTCGATGGTGAAGTTCGCGCTGATGCATGGGCGAAAGAAGCAGTGCGTATGGCACTGGTCAATCTTTCCGCCGTTGCCGCGCCTGCGGGGACTATGCCGGTTGTTCTCGGCGCTGGCTGGCCGGGCGTGTTGTTGCATGAAGCGGTCGGTCACGGTCTGGAAGGCGACTTCAACCGCCGTGGTACATCGGTCTTTAGTGGCCAGCTCGGTGAGCTGGTGGCTTCTGAACTGTGTACCGTGGTTGATGACGGTACGATGGTTGATCGCCGTGGTTCGGTGGCGATTGATGACGAAGGCACACCAGGTCAATACAACGTGTTGATTGAGAACGGGATCCTGAAAGGTTACATGCAGGATAAACTCAATGCGCGTTTAATGGGTATGACGCCGACCGGCAATGGTCGCCGTGAATCTTACGCTCACCTGCCAATGCCGCGTATGACCAACACCTACATGCTGCCGGGTAAATCGACACCGCAGGAAATCATTGAATCCGTTGAGTACGGTATCTATGCGCCGAACTTTGGCGGCGGTCAGGTAGATATCACCTCTGGTAAATTTGTCTTCTCCACCTCAGAAGCGTATCTGATTGAAAACGGTAAAGTGACGAAGCCGGTGAAAGGCGCAACGTTGATTGGTTCCGGTATCGAAACCATGCAGCAGATTTCGATGGTGGGCAACGACCTGAAACTGGATAACGGCGTGGGTGTCTGCGGTAAAGAAGGGCAGAGCCTGCCGGTTGGCGTAGGTCAGCCGACGCTGAAAGTCGATAACCTGACTGTTGGTGGTACAGCGTAATCTGTCCAGGACGGTAAGCGTCGCATCAGGCATCGGTTGCCGGATGCGGCGTGAATGCCTTATTCGACCTGCGCTAAGGAATTACTTCTCTTTCCCACGCCCGTGCATCTCCTGAAAAAGTTTTCCTACCTCGACAAAATAATCCGTTAATGAGTTGATCACTACCTGCACCTTTAACGGCAACTTATCTTTTTCGGTATATAGCGCATAAACCGGGCGAGGATCTGACTGGTAACGCGGCAGCAGGATCTCCAGGTCCCCGCGATTGATCTCATTGATCACCCACATCAGCGGCACGTAGGCGATCCCCGCCCCAGCAGTTAGCCAGCGAACCAGCGTCATCGGATCGTTAGTGACAAATCGCCCTTGTGGGATGAGGCGCGTTGAGATCCCTTCCGGAGCGATCAGTTCAAATTCATTGTCCGGGCGCACACTGTATTCAAGCCATGAATGACTACTTAAATCGGCTGGTTTTTCCGGTACGCCATACTGTGTGAGATAGCTTTTGGCGGCGCACACCACCATTGGCATCGCGCCCAGGCGGCGGGAAAACAGGCTGGAATCTTGTAATGCGCCAACGCGGATCACCACGTCAAGGCCATCGGCAATCAGATCAGGTGCAGGAATGCCCGTGACCAGATTTACGCTTAAGCCCGGGTACTCTTTCAGCATTTTTGCCGTCAGCCCCGCGAGAACATTTTGTGCCATAGTTGAAGAACAGCCAATACGTAGCGTGCCGATGGGCGTGTTATTGAAAGCATACAGTTGCTCATGAACATCCTGCACTTCATGGAGCATCCGGCGACAGCCTTGATAGTAAATTTTACCCGCTTCGGTCAGGCCAATGCTACGCGTGCTGCGGTTTAGTAGCTTAACCTGCAACTCATCTTCCAGTTTAGATACCGTCTGACTGATGGATGATACGCTCATCTGTAACTGCCTGGCGGCGGCGGTAAAAGAGCCAAATTCAACTACTTTGGCAAAAACCGACATGCGTTTTAGTCGTTCCATTATTCACTCTGACTTAAAAGTGATTTAGATCACATAATATAGATAACAGCATAACAGTTACGCTAATATATTAAATATTAATCTACAGCAATGTTGCTCTCGCCCGGCTTTCCATGCCCTTCTCTGCGGCGACAGATGCTGAAAATAATGACGCCTGCTCTCTCTATACAACCAAGGTCAACATGAGTCTGTTTCCCGTTATCGTGGTGTTTGGGCTGTCCTTCCCACCGATATTTTTCGAATTGCTTTTATCACTGGCGATTTTTTGGCTAGTGCGCCGGGTACTTGTGCCAACAGGTATCTACGACTTTGTCTGGCATCCGGCGTTGTTCAACACCGCGCTCTATTGCTGTTTGTTTTATTTGATATCGCGACTGTTCGTTTGAGGTTGAAGTGAAAACACTAATAAGAAAATTCTCCCGTACGGCCATTACGGTCGTATTAGTCATTCTGGCCTTCATCGCGATTTTTAATGCCTGGGTCTATTACACCGAATCTCCGTGGACGCGTGACGCGCGCTTTAGCGCCGACGTGGTGGCAATTGCGCCGGATGTCTCCGGTCTCATTACCCAAGTGAATGTTCATGATAACCAGTTGGTGAAAAAAGGGCAGGTACTGTTCACCATCGACCAGCCGCGCTATCAAAAGGCGCTCGAGGAAGCACAAGCCGACGTTGCTTATTATCAGGTGCTGGCACAGGAAAAGCGCCAGGAGGCCGGACGTCGTAACCGTCTCGGCATACAGGCGATGTCTCGCGAAGAGATCGACCAGGCCAACAACGTGCTGCAAACGGTCCTGCATCAGTTAGCGAAAGCGCAGGCGACCCGCGATCTGGCAAAACTGGATCTTGAACGCACAGTGATCCGCGCGCCAGCAGATGGCTGGGTGACCAACCTCAACGTCTATACCGGTGAATTTATTACGCGGGGATCAACGGCCGTTGCACTGGTGAAACAGAACTCCTTCTATGTGTTGGCCTATATGGAAGAAACCAAACTGGAAGGTGTACATCCAGGATATCGCGCAGAGATCACGCCGCTTGGTAGCAATAAAGTGCTGAAAGGTACGGTCGATAGCGTTGCTGCCGGAGTCACTAACGCCAGCAGCACGCGTGATGACAAAGGTATGGCGACTATCGACTCTAACCTGGAGTGGGTGCGTCTGGCGCAGCGTGTTCCGGTACGTATTCGTCTCGACAACCAGCAAGATAACATCTGGCCTGCCGGGACTACCGCCACTGTGGTGGTTACGGGTAAACAAGATCGCGACGAAAGTCAGGATTCGTTCTTCCGAAAAATGGCTCATCGCCTGCGCGAGTTTGGTTAATCACGATGGGTATTTTCTCCATTGCTAACCAACATATTCGCTTCGCGGTAAAACTGGCGACCGCCATTGTGCTGGCGCTGTTTGTTGGTTTTCATTTTCAGCTTGAAACGCCACGCTGGGCGGTACTGACAGCGGCGATTGTTGCCGCAGGTCCGGCCTTTGCAGCCGGTGGAGAACCGTACTCGGGCGCTATTCGCTATCGCGGCTTTTTGCGCATCATCGGCACATTTATAGGCTGTATTGCCGGGTTGGTGATCATTATTGCGATGATCCGCGCGCCATTGTTGATGATTCTGGTGTGCTGTATCTGGGCCGGTTTTTGTACCTGGATTTCTTCGCTGGTACGAGTAGAAAACTCCTATGCGTGGGGGCTGGCGGGTTACACCGCGCTGATCATTGTGATCACCATTCAGCCGGAACCGCTACTTACGCCGCAGTTTGCTGTTGAACGTTGCAGCGAAATCGTCATGGGTATTGTGTGCGCTATTGTGGCGGATCTGCTCTTTTCTCCGCGATCGATTAAGCAAGAGGTGGATCGTGAACTGGAAAGTTTGCTGGTGGCGCAATATCAGTTAATGCAACTGTGTATCAAACATGGCGATGGTGAAGTCGTCGATAAAGCCTGGGGTGACCTGGTTCGACGCACCACGGCGCTGCAAGGAATGCGCAGCAACCTGAATATGGAATCTTCCCGCTGGGCACGCGCCAATCGACGTTTAAAAGCGATCAATACGCTGTCGCTGACGCTGATCACTCAGTCTTGCGAAACCTGGCTGATTCAGAATTCGCGCCCGGAATTGATCACAGATACTTTCCGCGAATTTTTTGACACGCCGGTAGAAACTGCGCAGGACGTCCATAAGCAGCTAAAGCGCCTGCGGAGAGTTATTGCCTGGACCGGGGAGCGCGAAACGCCCATCACCATTTATAGCTGGGTCGCGGCGGCAACGCGCTATCAGTTGCTCAAGCGAGGCGTCATCAGCAACACCAAAATCAACGCGACCGAAGAAGAGATCCTGCAAGGCGAGCCGGAAGTAAAAGTAGAGTCAGCCGAGCGTCATCATGCGATGGTCAATTTCTGGCGCACAACACTTTCCTGCATTCTGGGGACGCTGTTCTGGCTGTGGACCGGATGGACCTCTGGCAGTGGTGCAATGGTAATGATCGCAGTAGTGACCTCGCTGGCAATGCGTTTGCCTAATCCACGCATGGTAGCGATCGACTTTATCTACGGGACGCTGGCGGCGCTGCCGTTAGGGCTGCTCTACTTTTTGGTGATTATCCCCAATACCCAACAGAGTATGTTGCTGCTTTGCCTTAGTCTGGCGGTGCTGGGATTCTTCCTCGGTATCGAAGTGCAGAAACGGCGGCTGGGATCGATGGGAGCGTTAGCCAGTACCATTAACATTATTGTGCTGGATAACCCGATGACCTTTCAGTTCAGCCAGTTTCTCGACAGCGCGTTGGGGCAAATTGTCGGCTGTGTGCTGGCGTTTATTGTCATTCTTTTAGTGCGGGATAAATCGCGTGATCGAACCGGACGCGTACTGCTTAATCAGTTTGTTTCTGCTGCTGTTTCCGCAATGACCACCAATGTTGCGCGTCGTAAAGAGAACCATCTGCCGGCGCTTTATCAGCAGTTGTTTTTGCTGATGAATAAATTTCCCGGCGATTTACCGAAATTTCGCCTGGCGTTGACGATGATTATCGCACACCAGCGCCTGCGCGATGCGCCGATCCCGGTTAACGATGATTTATCGGCATTCCACCGACAAATGCGACGTACCGCGGACCACGTTATTTCTGCCCGTAGCGATGACAAACGCCGTCGTTACTTCGGGCAGTTGCTGGAAGAACTGGAGATTTACCAGGAAAAGTTACGCATCTGGCAAGCACCGCCGCAGGTTACAGAACCGGTGTATCGGCTTACCAGTATGCTCCATAAGTATCAACATGCGCTGACCGATAGTTAAGTCAAAACCGACGGCAAAAGGTGTCAGTTGATATTGCTGATATACTCCAAATTGCCTGATGCGCTACGCTTATCAGGCCTACAAAATTGCATTATATTGAATTTGCACACCCTGGTAGGCCGGATAAAGCGTTCACGCCGCATCCGACATCAACAACGCGCACTTTGTCAATCATCTGAGCCGACGCCAAAAGCGTCGGTTTTTTCATGGCTATACTTAGCGATGATCGGCAGAACTCGCCGCGAAACGTGATGGTGGCAACAGATGAATATCTATAGCTTTGATTTTGATGAGATTGAGAGTCAGGAGGACTTTTATCGCGACTTTCGCCAAACCTTTGGTCTGGCGAAAGATAAGGTACGCGATCTCGACTCTCTGTGGGATGTGTTAATGAACGATGTCCTGCCACTACCGCTGGAGATTGAGTTTGTTCATCTGGGAGAGAAAACGCGTCGCCGTTTTGGCGCGTTAATACTGTTGTTTGATGAGGCAGAAGAAGAGCTGGAAGGACATTTGCGTTTTAATGTTCGCCATTAGCGCAAAAAAAAGCCTCCGAACCGGAGGCAATCTCGTCGGACAAGACGATGAGGGTTTATTTGTACAGTTCAGCCGTGGCGTGCCAGGTATCACCGCTACGAGCTTCAGTAATCTGGTAGGCCGTTGCGCCCTTCTCTTCCGCTTTTTTGTTCAGCATTTCACGCATATCCATCGGTGAAGAGGCAACGCCACTTACGGATACAGTACCGATAGCTTCACGATTTTGTGCTTGTGCAGCATCAATGGAATCGGCAGCGAATGCACCGAAAGAGAGAACAGAAAGTACGCTTAATGCAGCAACAGTGGTTTTGATTTTCATGATTTTTACCTCGACATAATCTTTTAGTTGGGTCTTTGTTTCGTGACCCATATCACAAAATCAAGTATACACTAATTATTGAGCTAATTAATACCACGCTAACTGTTTCTATTGAATGTAAATTGTTAAAAATTTTAACCTTTATAACAAATTGGAATTAAAAATAGGGTGATTTATAGTAAATGGCATTAATTTCAATAAGATATGTTTTTTGCATAATGTGCGTTTTTTACTTTATGTATTCGATGTGTGAATTTTTTGTCTCAAGAAACGCACTATTCGTTAAATAAATGGCAGGGAAAACAAGGGGGACAGGGGACTGCAACATTTTCCCCGCCGCCAGAAGCGACGGGGCAAGAGATTAAAGCTCCTGATCGAACAGCTCTAAGATCGCTTCATACAGGTCTTTGACGGTGAAACCTTTGGCAGGGGTGGTAAAGATGGTGTCATCACCAGCAATGGTGCCAAGAATACCTTCTGCTTTGCCCAAAGAGTCCAGCAGACGCGCAATTAACTGTGCCGCGCCGGGGCTGGTATGAATCACCACAACAGCGTCGTTGTAGTCGATATCCAGCACCAGATTTTTCAGCGGGCTGGACGTGGTTGGTACGCCCAGTTCAGCAGGTAGGCAGTAAACCATTTCCATTTTGGCATTGCGGGTACGTACAGCACCAAACTTGGTCAACATCCGCGAGACTTTAGACTGATTAATATTGTCAAAGCCTTGCTCCTGCAATGCGGCGACGATTTCGCCCTGGGAGCTAAATTTCTCTTCTTTAAGTAACGCTTTAAACGCTTTAACTAATTCTTCTTGCTTAGCCGAGCTTCGCATAAGTCACCCGATATGGTGGTTGATACAACATTATTGTGCATACAGATGAATTTTTATGCAAACAGTCTGCCCTGGAGAAGGCTGAAATAATGTTATGAAAGAGCGGGATTTTATCAAATTTCGTTATTGAGAAACATGCCTGTGTCACGGCGCGTAAATTTCGCTTAAAAGTAAATTAATTGTTATCAAATTGATATTGTTTTGGCTGAACGGTAGGGTATATTGTCACCACCTGTTGGAATGTAGCTCTGATGCATAAGCGGCTGTTAATTACGTAAGTTAGCTCCCTGATTACGTCAATTAAATGCATAAACGCCAAATTTGCGTGACTACACATTCTTGAGAAGTGGTCATTGTAAACTGTGAATTTGTGGATTAAGGTCGCGGCAGCGGAGCAACATATCTTAGTTTATCAATATAATAAGGAGTTTAGGATGAAAGTCGCAGTCCTCGGCGCTGCTGGTGGTATCGGCCAGGCGCTTGCATTACTGTTAAAAACCCAACTGCCTTCAGGTTCAGAACTCTCCCTGTATGATATCGCTCCAGTCACTCCCGGTGTGGCCGTCGATCTGAGCCATATCCCTACTGCTGTGAAAATCAAAGGTTTTTCTGGTGAAGATGCGACTCCGGCGCTGGAAGGTGCGGATGTTGTTCTTATTTCCGCTGGCGTAGCGCGTAAACCGGGTATGGATCGTTCCGACCTGTTTAACGTTAACGCTGGGATCGTGAAAAACCTGGTACAGCAAGTCGCGAAAACCTGCCCGAAAGCGTGCATTGGTATTATCACTAACCCGGTTAATACCACTGTGGCTATCGCTGCAGAAGTGCTGAAAAAAGCCGGTGTTTATGACAAAAACAAGCTGTTTGGCGTCACTACGCTGGATATCATTCGTTCCAACACCTTTGTTGCGGAACTGAAAGGCAAACAACCGGGTGATGTAGAAGTGCCGGTTATTGGCGGTCACTCTGGCGTTACCATTCTGCCGTTGCTGTCGCAGGTTCCTGGCGTCAGCTTTACCGAGCAAGAAGTGGCTGATCTGACCAAACGTATCCAGAACGCGGGTACTGAAGTGGTTGAAGCGAAAGCCGGTGGCGGGTCTGCAACTCTGTCTATGGGCCAGGCGGCTGCACGTTTTGGTCTGTCTCTGGTTCGTGCGCTGCAGGGCGAAAAAGGCGTAGTAGAGTGTGCCTATGTTGAAGGTGACGGTCAGTACGCACGTTTCTTCTCTCAACCGCTGCTGCTGGGTAAAAACGGCGTGGAAGAGCGTAAATCTATCGGCACTCTGAGTGCATTTGAACAGAACGCGCTGGAAGGTATGCTCGATACGCTGAAGAAAGATATCGCTCTGGGCGAAGAGTTCGTTAATAAATAATTGATTAGTAGATAATAAAAAACCGGAGCAACGTCTCCGGTTTTTTGTGCTTAACTCCGGCCTTAATTGGTCGCCGGATATTCCTGAATCGTAACCTGCAACGTTAACTGCTTATCGTCACGCATCACTACAACCGGGATCACCGAACCAGGGCGAATTTCTGCTACCTGATCCATCGTCTCCAGAGCAGAGATGGCCGGTTTGTTATCCACAGAGATAATCAGATCGTTGACCTGGATACCCGCGTTAGCTGCCGGGCCATCAGGTGACACTTCATTAACCACGATCCCTTGCAGTTGATCGATGCCGCCACCCTGGGCGTGCAGAGGAGCAATCTCGCGTCCACCGATACCAATGTAGCCACGGATCACGCGACCATCGCGGATCAACTTATCCATAATTTTGGTCGCTAACTGGAAGGGAATTGCAAAGCCGATACCTTCCGGCGTTTCGCCATCGTTACTCTTATCAAACGACAGCGTGTTGATGCCCATCAATTCGCCCAGCGAGTTAACCAGCGCGCCGCCGGAGTTACCGTGGTTAATGGAGGCATCGGTTTGCAGGAAGTTTTGCCGTCCGGTTGGGTTCAGGCCGATTCGACCCGTGGCGCTGATAATCCCCTGAGTAATGGTTTGTCCGAGGTTGTACGGGTTACCGATCGCCAGCACCACATCGCCAATGTGCGGTACGCGACGAGCATTAATTGGGATAGTGGGTAAACCGCCAGTGGCATTAATTTTAAGCACTGCCAGATCGGTCAGAGAGTCAGATCCCACCAGTAACGCTTCAAAAACACGACCATCCTGTAAGGCGACGATGATCTGATCGGCGTCGTTGATCACGTGTTTGTTGGTGATGATATAACCGCGTTGATCCATGATCACACCAGATCCCAGCGTGCGGATCTCAAGCTGATTGTGTGAGGTCGTATTTAAACCACGGTTATAGACGTTGACTACTGCTGGCGCAGCGCGGCGAACCGCCAGATTATAGCTGGCAGGCGTCTCATCGGTACTGTCGAATTGCGGCGTGGAAAGCGGGTTAATGCTGCGCAGCGAAGGCATGGCAACCAGCAGAATAGCGCCGACAATTAATCCAATCGCAACGGAACGTAAGAGCTTCACAAACATGATGGAGGCGTCGTTAATAAAGGGAACGGCAGCAGCATACCACGAGTTAACCGGACATCACACGTCAGCCTGATGCCCGGTTTGCGACATTAACGCATTAGTAAGTAGATGCTTTCATTGCCGCGTACAATCTGCAGGGCGATGATGGCCGGTTTGGTTGCCAGCACTTTGCGCATTTCAGCAATTGAGTTCACCCGATCGCGGTTTACGCCAATGATCACATCGTCTTTTTGCAAACCAGCCTGGGCGGCAGGGCTACCTTTAACCACTTCATCGATCTTAATGCCTTTGCTGCCATCTTTTAGCTGACCATCGCTCAACGTTGCGCCTTCCAGCGCTGGTGTGATCATCTCAGCACTGGCGGATGATGAGGTGCTGGTATCGAGGGTCACTTCCACTTCCAGCGGCTTGCCGTTACGCAGCAGACCGAGCTTCACTTTCGTGCCCGGCTCGGTGGTCGCGATGCGCGAACGCAACTCGGCAAAGCTATTAAGTGGTTTGCCATTGAGGCTGGTAATAATATCACCCGCTTTCACGCCCGCTTTTGCTGAGCCAGAACCTGGTAGCACTTCGCTGACAAATGCTCCGCGTTGTACGTCAAGGTTGAAGGCTTTAGCGATATCGGCACTCATCTCTGTACCTTTGATACCTAACAGGCCGCGTTTGATTTCACCGAAGTCGATAAGTTGCTGTGCCAGGGTGCGGGCCATATTACTCGGAATGGCAAAACCAATCCCGACGCTACCACCGCCAGGAGCAAGGATTGCTGTGTTGATACCAATTAATTCACCGTTAAGGTTTAACAGCGCACCGCCGGAGTTACCACGGTTAATGGAGGCATCGGTCTGGATAAAGTTTTCCAGACCTTCAAGATTCAACCCGCTGCGACCTAATGCGGAAACAATCCCGGAGGTAGCGGTTTGCCCGAGTCCAAACGGGTTACCGACCGCGACGGCAAAATCACCGACGCGCAGTTTATCGGAGTCGGCAATGGCGATCTGCGTTAACTTGCCAGGATTCTGGATTTGCAGCAGGGCAATGTCGCTCTGGTCATCGCCGCCAATCAGCTTCGCATCAAACTCACGCCCGTCATTGAGCTGAATACTGATTTTCTGCGCCTGATTAATGACATGGTTGTTGGTCAGCACATAACCTTTACTGGCATTGATAATGACGCCGGAGCCTAAACCTTCGAAGGGTTGCGCTGGTTGATCCGGTAAATCATCACCAAAAAACTTTTTGAATTCTTCCGGAATTTTCTGCTCCTGGCTGGCGGTTCCTTCGACTCGAACGCTTACTACCGCGGGAAGCACTTTTTCCAGTATCGGGGCCAGACTGGGCAGTGGCGCTTGACCGGCAACCTGAGCGGGAATCGATGCGATGGCCTGAAACGGCGCCGAGAGAGTTAACCCGACACTTAACGCTAATGCACTCAACAGCTGGGTTTGTTTTTTCATTTATTCCTGCTCTCGTACCTGAATGATAAGAAAAAGAGATTCAAAACAGTTTGATGTTATTGAATTTTCAGATGGCTAACAATGAGACATCAAATTAAATGATAGTCGGAGGCGGGAGAAGAGGAGGGCGCAATGGCTGCGCCCGAAAAATAAATTAGTCGCGCTTCGCGCCAGTACGCAGCAGACCGGATGCGCCTTCAGAATAGTCACGCGGCATCTGCACTGGAGCCTGATCGTTGCTGGCTTCAGACTCGGCCAGACGATTGCGGAACGGGTTGGCTTCTGCGGACAGTTCCGGTAGCAGGCTGCTGGAGCTTTTCGCCATGTGTTGATATAGCTGGCGATAGTCGTGCGCCATGGTATCCAGCAATTCCGCACTGCGGGCAAAGTGGTTAACCAGCTCTTCGCGATACTCGTCCAGTTCAGCTTTATTTTTTTCCAGTTCGTACTGTAACGCCTGTTGCTGGCGTAACTTGCGATTACCAAAACGCATGGCCACAGCACCAATAATGATGCCGACGACTAACCCAATTAGCGCATATTCCCAGGTCATGAACATCTCCCGTTGTCTTTTGTTTCCGTAGGGTGTTGGCTTCAGGCTCCATGCCTGCGGCTGATTATGCCACTATAACCGTTAATTCCACAGAAGTGGAATCCCGACTGCATATCGCGTAGTGTAGAACGGCCTTTTTTTCGTCAACCGTGAACAACGGTACACCGATTATTCAAGGAATAACAATAACATCATGCAAAGCGTTACCCCGACATCGCAATACCTGAAGGCGCTCAATGAAGGCAGCCATCAACCCGACGACGTACAAAAAGAGGCTGTCAGTCGCCTGGAAATTATTTATCAGGAACTCATCAGTAGCACGCCACCAGCCGCCAGGGTGAGCGGGATAATGGCGCGGGTCGGTAAGCTGTGGGGTAAACGTGAAGATACAAGCAACGCGCCGGTGCGTGGCTTATATATGTGGGGCGGTGTAGGGCGTGGAAAAACCTGGTTGATGGATCTGTTCTATCAAAGTTTGCCGGGAGAGCGAAAACAGCGCCTGCACTTTCACCGTTTTATGCTGCGTGTGCATGAAGAATTAACCACATTGCAGGGGCAGAGCGATCCGCTTGAAATTATTGCTGATCGTTTCAAAGCTGAAACCGATGTGCTCTGTTTTGACGAATTTTTTGTCTCGGATATTACCGATGCTATGCTGCTGGGCGGCCTGATGAAAGCGTTGTTTGCTCGCGGTATAACGCTGGTGGCGACGTCAAATATTCCGCCGGATGAACTTTATCGAAATGGTTTACAACGTGCGCGTTTTCTTCCGGCTATCGACGCCATTAAACAGCATTGTGATGTGATGAACGTCGATGCTGGCGTTGATTATCGGCTGCGCACGCTCACTCAGGCGCATCTGTGGCTGTCGCCGCTCAATGATGAAACGCGTGAACAGATGGATAAGCTGTGGCTGGCACTGGCAGGTGCAAAACGAGAACAATCCCCCACACTGGAAATCAATCATCGACCGCTGGCGACAATGGGCGTAGAAAACCAGACACTGGCAGTGTCATTTATCACGCTGTGCGTCGATGCCCGTAGCCAGCATGACTATATTGCGCTCTCACGTCTGTTTCACACGGTGATGTTGTTTGATGTGCCTGTCATGACGCGGTTGATGGAGAGCGAAGCGCGGCGTTTTATTGCGCTGGTGGATGAGTTTTACGAGCGCCACGTCAAGCTGGTGGTGAGCGCGGAAGTCCCTTTGTACGAAATTTATCAGGGCGAGCGACTAAAGTTTGAGTTTCAGCGCTGTCTGTCACGTTTGCAGGAAATGCAAAGCGAAGAGTATTTGACGCGTGAGCATTTGGCGTAATTTATGCCATACGTCTTATCCTGACAGCGTACAAACAACCGCGTCATTGCTGATAAAACCTGCCACAAATCACAAAAAGGGGTCGATCTTTGACCCCGACTTCTCTATAATCCTGCGACCCCACGTTACAAGAAAGTTTTTTTCCCAAAACTTTTTGTGTGCTGGCATAGGCTATTCGAAGGGGTAGGTTTGCCGGACTTTGTCGTGTGAACCTCAACAATTGAAGACGTTTGGGTGTTCACCAACGTGTAACTATTTATTGGGTAAGCTTTTAATGAAAACTTTTACAGCTAAACCAGAAACCGTAAAACGCGACTGGTATGTTGTTGACGCGACCGGTAAAACTCTGGGCCGTCTGGCTTCCGAACTGGCTCTGCGCCTGCGCGGTAAGCATAAAGCGGAATACACTCCGCACGTAGATACTGGTGATTACATCATCGTTCTGAACGCTGACAAAGTTGCTGTAACCGGCAACAAGCGTACTGACAAAGTGTACTATCACCACACCGGTCACATCGGTGGTATCAAACAAGCGACCTTTGAAGAGATGATTGCTCGCCGTCCTGAGCGTGTGATTGAAATCGCGGTTAAAGGCATGTTGCCAAAAGGCCCGCTGGGTCGTGCTATGTTCCGTAAACTGAAAGTTTACGCGGGTAACGAGCACAACCACGCGGCACAGCAACCGCAAGTTCTTGACATCTAATCGGGATTATAGGCAATGGCTGAAAATCAATACTACGGCACTGGTCGCCGCAAAAGTTCCGCAGCTCGCGTTTTCATCAAACCGGGCAACGGCAAAATCGTTATCAACCAACGTTCTCTGGAACAGTACTTCGGTCGTGAAACTGCCCGCATGGTAGTTCGTCAGCCGCTGGAACTGGTCGACATGGTTGAGAAACTGGATCTGTACATCACCGTTAAAGGTGGTGGTATCTCTGGTCAGGCTGGTGCGATCCGTCACGGTATCACCCGCGCTCTGATGGAGTACGACGAGTCCCTGCGTTCTGAACTGCGTAAAGCTGGCTTCGTTACTCGTGACGCTCGTCAGGTTGAACGTAAGAAAGTCGGTCTGCGTAAAGCACGTCGTCGTCCGCAGTTCTCCAAACGTTAATTGCTTTCTGCTTCGGCAGAATACAATTTGCGAAAAAACCCGCTCCGGCGGGTTTTTTTATAGCTTAAGTCTGAATCTGTGTAAAAACAGAAAACGTGCTTTTTACTGCCACCCAACAGGTGGTAAAGGCAAAAACAACATCGCTGATAAGGGATTAAGTCAACCATTTCAGGCTAAGGAACATCTCTTTTTCCCCATTTCCGGCATCGACTTACCACAAAGGTCGCAAAATCTGGTAAACTATCATCCAATTTTCTGCCCAAATGTCGAGTATTGCTCATTTTTTGTTTGATTTTCGAACAGTGAAGGCAATTCCTCATTGGGTAACATAACTTCTGACCGGCCACCTGGTGGCTGGTAGCAGTAAAAATTCTGACTATACCTGGAGGTTTTCATGGCTGTCGCTGCCAACAAACGTTCGGTAATGACGCTGTTTTCCGGTCCTACTGACATCTATAGCCATCAGGTCCGCATTGTGCTGGCTGAGAAAGGTGTAAGTTTCGAGATCGAACACGTGGAAAAGGACAATCCGCCTCAGGATCTGATTGACCTCAACCCGAATCAGAGCGTTCCGACCCTGGTGGATCGTGAGCTGACCCTGTGGGAATCTCGCATCATTATGGAATACCTGGATGAGCGTTTCCCGCATCCGCCACTGATGCCTGTTTACCCGGTAGCTCGCGGTGAAAGCCGTCTGTACATGCACCGCATCGAAAAAGACTGGTACACGCTGATGAACACCATCATCAACGGTTCAGCCTCTGAAGCGGATGCCGCACGTAAGCAACTGCGCGAAGAACTGCTGGCCATCGCGCCGGTCTTCGGTCAGAAACCGTACTTCCTGAGCGATGAGTTCAGCCTGGTCGATTGCTACCTTGCTCCGCTGCTGTGGCGTCTGCCGCAACTGGGCATCGAGTTCAGCGGCCCGGGTGCGAAAGAGCTGAAAGGCTATATGACTCGTGTCTTTGAGCGTGACTCTTTCCTTGCTTCTTTAACTGAAGCAGAACGTGAAATGCGTCTGGGCCGGAGTTAATCTGTATGGATTTGTCACAGCTAACACCACGTCGTCCCTATCTGCTGCGTGCATTCTATGAGTGGTTGCTGGATAACCAGCTCACGCCGCACCTGGTGGTGGATGTGACGCTCCCTGGCGTGCAGGTTCCTATGGAATATGCGCGTGACGGGCAAATCGTACTCAATATTGCGCCGCGTGCAGTTGGTAATCTGGAACTGGCGAATGATGAAGTGCGCTTTAACGCGCGCTTTGGTGGCATTCCGCGCCAGGTTTCAGTACCGCTGGCTGCCGTGCTGGCTATCTACGCCCGCGAAAATGGCGCAGGAACGATGTTCGAGCCTGAAGCTGCCTACGACGAAGATGCCAGCATTATGAATGATGATGAAGCATCGGCAGATAATGAAACCGTTATGTCGGTCATTGACGGCGATAAGCCAGATCACGATGATGACCATCATCCTGACGATGAACCTCCGCAGCCCCCCCGCGGTGGTCGCCCGGCATTGCGGGTTGTGAAATAAATGATAAACAGGCCCATGTGGCCTGTTTTGCTATCTACCTTCTTTTCGCCTGATTTTAATACTGTGTTACGATAACTTCGCTATTATCCGTCAACATATTTTCCCAGAAGAGCCCTATGAACGCATTTGATCCGCAAGCAGAAGATTCTCCGGCTACTATCGGTCGTAACTTGCGTCGTCGTCCGCTGGCGCGTAAAAAACTCTCCGAAATGGTGGAAGAAGAGCTGGAGCAGATGATCCGCCGTCGCGAATTTGGCGAAGGTGAGCAACTGCCGTCTGAACGCGAACTTATGGCGTTCTTTAACGTTGGGCGTCCTTCGGTGCGTGAAGCGCTGGCGGCGTTAAAGCGCAAAGGTTTGGTACAAATTAATAACGGCGAACGCGCTCGCGTCTCGCGTCCTTCCGCGGATACCATCATTGGTGAGCTATCCGGTATGGCGAAAGATTTCCTTTCCCATCCTGGTGGGATAGCCCATTTCGAACAACTACGTCTATTCTTTGAGTCCAGCCTGGTGCGTTATGCGGCTGAACATGCCACCGATGAACAAATCGATTTGTTGGCAAAAGCACTGGAAATCAACAGTCAATCTCTGGATAACAACGCTGCGTTCATTCGTTCAGACGTTGATTTCCACCGCGTACTGGCGGAGATCCCTGGCAACCCGATCTTTATGGCGATCCACGTTGCTCTGCTTGACTGGCTGATCGCAGCTCGTCCGACAGTAGCTGACCAGGCGCTACACGAACATAACAACGTTAGTTATCAGCAGCATATTGCGATCGTTGACGCGATCCGGCGTCACGATCCCGACGAAGCCGATCGCGCATTGCAATCGCATCTCAACAGCGTCTCTGCCACCTGGCACGCCTTCGGGCAGACCGCAAACAAAAAGAAATAATGCCACTTTAGTGAAGCAGATCGCATTATAAGCGTTCTGTATGATGTGTTGCTTATTTGATCTGGTATAACAGGTATAAAGGTATATCGTTTTTAACAGGCAAGCATCACTTCAGAGGTATTTATGGCAACGAATTTACGTGGCGTAATGGCCGCACTCCTGACTCCTTTTGACCAACAACAAGCACTGGATAAAGCGAGTCTGCGCCGCCTGGTTCAGTTCAATATTCAGCAGGGCATCGACGGCCTGTACGTAGGTGGTTCAACCGGTGAAGCCTTTGTGCAGAGCCTTTCCGAGCGTGAACAGGTACTGGAGATTGTCGCTGAAGAAGCAAAAGGCAAGATTAAACTCATCGCTCACGTAGGTTGCGTCAGCACTGCGGAAAGCCAGCAACTTGCGGCATCTGCTAAACGTTATGGCTTTGATGCTGTCTCTGCGGTCACGCCGTTCTACTATCCTTTCAGCTTTGAAGAACACTGCGATCACTACCGGGCAATCATTGATTCGGCGGATGGTTTGCCGATGGTGGTGTACAACATTCCGGCACTGAGCGGTGTAAAACTGAGTCTGGATCAGATCAACACCCTGGTTACGCTGCCAGGCGTAGGGGCGTTGAAACAGACCTCTGGCGATCTCTATCAGATGGAACAGATCCGTCGCGAACATCCGGATCTGGTGCTCTATAACGGTTACGACGAAATCTTCGCCTCCGGCCTGCTGGCGGGCGCAGACGGTGGTATTGGCAGTACTTACAACATTATGGGATGGCGTTATCAGGGTATCGTGAAGGCGCTGAAAGAAGGGGATATCCAGACCGCGCAGAAACTGCAAACCGAATGTAATAAAGTCATTGATTTACTGATTAAAACGGGCGTATTCCGCGGTCTGAAAACCGTTCTGCACTATATGGATGTGGTGTCTGTGCCGCTGTGTCGCAAACCGTTTGGTCCGGTGGATGAAAAATATCTGCCAGAACTGAAGGCGCTGGCCCAGCAGTTGATGCAAGAGCGCGGGTGAGTTCTTTTCCCTCACCCGCCCCTACCGGGTGAGGGGAAATAACCGCATCTGTACCCTACAACTTTCATACCAAAGCGTGTGGGCATCGCCCACCGCGGGAGACTCACAATGAGTACAACGATCCAGAATATCCCGTGGTATCGCCATCTCAACCGCGCACAATGGCGGGCATTTTCCGCTGCCTGGTTGGGATACCTGCTTGATGGTTTTGATTTCGTTTTAATTGCCCTGGTACTTACTGAAGTACAGGGTGAGTTTGGGCTGACGACGGTACAGGCAGCAAGCCTGATCTCCGCAGCCTTCATCTCTCGCTGGTTCGGCGGCCTGATGCTTGGCGCTATGGGCGACCGCTACGGACGTCGACTGGCAATGGTCACCAGTATTGTTCTCTTTTCTGCCGGTACACTGGCTTGCGGCTTTGCGCCTGGCTACATCACTATGTTTATCGCGCGTCTGGTGATCGGTATGGGGATGGCGGGTGAATACGGCTCCAGCGCTACTTATGTGATTGAAAGCTGGCCAAAACACTTGCGCAACAAAGCCAGTGGTTTTCTGATTTCAGGCTTCTCCGTGGGGGCTGTAGTTGCCGCTCAGGTTTACAGTCTGGTGGTTCCGGTCTGGGGCTGGCGTGCGCTGTTCTTTATCGGCATTTTACCCATCATCTTCGCTCTCTGGCTGCGTAAAAACATCCCGGAAGCGGAAGACTGGAAAGAGAAGCACGCAGGTAAAGCGCCGGTACGCACGATGGTGGATATTCTTTATCGCGGTGAACATCGCATCGCCAATATTGTGATGACGCTGGCAGCGGCTACTGCGCTGTGGTTCTGCTTTGCCGGTAACCTGCAAAATGCCGCAATCGTCGCTGTTCTCGGGCTGTTATGTGCTGCGATCTTTATTAGCTTTATGGTTCAGAGTACGGGCAAGCGCTGGCCAACGGGCGTGACGCTGATGGTGGTTGTGTTGTTTGCTTTCCTTTACTCATGGCCGATTCAGGCGCTGCTGCCGACGTATCTGAAAACCGATTTGGCGTATGACCCACATACGGTCGCCAATGTCCTGTTCTTTAGTGGCTTTGGTGCGGCAGTTGGCTGCTGCGTTGGTGGCTTCCTCGGTGACTGGCTGGGAACGCGCAAAGCCTACGTTTGTAGCCTGCTGGCCTCGCAATTGCTGATTATTCCGGTATTTGCGATTGGCGGTGCAAACGTCTGGGTACTCGGTCTGTTACTGTTCTTCCAGCAAATGCTTGGTCAGGGGATCTCCGGGATCTTGCCGAAACTGATCGGCGGTTATTTTGATACCGACCAGCGAGCGGCGGGACTGGGCTTTACCTACAACGTTGGTGCATTGGGTGGTGCACTGGCACCGATCATTGGTGCGCTGATTGCTCAACGCCTGGACCTGGGGACGGCTCTGGGATCGCTCTCGTTCAGCCTGACGTTTGTGGTGATCCTGCTGATTGGTCTGGATATGCCCTCCCGGGTTCAGCGCTGGTTGCGCCCGGAAGCATTGCGTACTCATGACTCCATCGACGGCAAACCATTCAGCGGTGCGGTGCCGTTTGGCAACACCAAAGATGATTTAGTCAAAACCAAAAGTTAATCCTGTAGCCCGGTTCTGAACCGGGCCTTTCGCGAAGGGAAGAAGTATGTCGTTACTTGCACAACTGGATCAAAAAATCGCCGCTAATGGTGGCCTGATTGTCTCCTGCCAGCCGGTTCCTGACAGCCCGCTCGATAAACCCGAAATCGTCGCAGCTATGGCATTAGCGGCAGAGCAGGCCGGTGCGGTTGCTATTCGTATAGAAGGAGTGGCAAACCTGAAAGCCACTCGTGCGGTAGTGAGCGTGCCGATTATCGGGATTGTGAAACGCGATCTGGAGGATTCGCCGGTACGTATTACCGCCTACATTGAAGATGTTGATGCGCTGGCACAGGCGGGCGCGGACATTATCGCGATTGATGGCACCGATCGCCCGCGTCCGGTGCCTGTTGAAACACTGTTGGCACGTATTCACCATCACGGATTGCTGGCGATGACCGACTGCTCAACGCCGGAAGACGGCCTGGCTTGCCAAAAACTGGGTGCTGAGATTATTGGCACGACGCTTTCTGGCTATACCACGCCTGAAACCCCGGAAGAGCCTGATCTGGCGCTGGTGAAAACGTTGAGCGATGCCGGATGTCGGGTGATTGCCGAAGGGCGATACAACACGCCAGCGCAGGCGGCAGATGCCATGCGTCATGGCGCATGGGCGGTGACAGTCGGTTCAGCCATTACGCGTCTTGAGCACATTTGCCAGTGGTACAACACAGCGATGAAAAAGGCGGTGCTATGACCATACTGGCGATTGATATCGGCGGTACTAAACTTGCTGCCGCGCTGATTGGTGCTGACAGGCAGATCCGCGATCGCCGTGAACTCCCCACGCCTGCCAGCCAGACACCGGAAGCATTGCGTGAAGCCTTAGCCACATTAGTCGCACCGTTGCAAGCTCATGCGCAGCAGGTGGCCATCGCTTCAACCGGGATAATCCGCAACGGCAGCCTGCTGGCGCTAAATCCACATAATCTCGGCGGATTGCTGCACTTTCCGCTAGTCAAAACGCTGGAACAGCTTACCGACTTGCCGACGATTGCCATTAACGACGCACAGGCCGCAGCGTGGGCAGAGTATCAGGCGCTGGAGAGGGATATTACCGACATGGTGTTTATCACTGTTTCCACTGGTGTTGGCGGTGGGGTAGTCAGCGACGGCAAACTGCTTACTGGCCCAGGCGGCCTGGCGGGGCATATTGGACATACGCTGGCTGATCCTCATGGTCCAGTCTGCGGTTGTGGACGTGTCGGCTGTGTGGAAGCGATTGCTTCCGGTCGTGGCATTGCGGCTGCGGCGCAGGGTGAGCTGGCGGGGGCGAATGCGAAAACCATTTTTACGCGCGCCGGTCAGGGCGACGAACATGCACAGCAACTGATTCACCGCTCCGCACATGCGCTGGCAAGACTGATTGCCGATGTTAAAGCTACGACCGATTGCCAGTGCGTGGTGGTCGGTGGCAGCGTCGGGTTGGCAGAAGGGTATCTGGCGCTGGTGGAAACGTATCTGGCGCAGGAGCCAGCGGCATTTCATGTTGAGTTACTGGCGGCGCACTACCGCCACGATGCAGGCTTACTTGGGGCTGCGTTGTTGGCCCAGGGAGAAAAATTATGATGATGGGTGAAGTACAGTCATTACCATCTGCCGGTTTGCATCCGGTATTGATGGATGCGTTAACGCTGGCGTTAAGCGCCTGCCCACAAGAGAAATCGCCAGGTCGTTATGAACTGCGCGGCGATGATATCTTTATGAATGTGATGACATTTTCTACTCAGCCCGCAGAGAGTAAAAAAGCGGAACTACATACGCAATATGTTGATATTCAGCTTTTACTGAGTGGCGAAGAACGGATTAACTTCGGTGTCGCGGATTCCGCCCGTGCGTGCGAAGAGCTGCATGTGGAAGAGGATTATCAGCTTTGTAACGCCATTGAGAATGAACAAACCATTATCATGAAACCGGGGATGTTCGCCGTGTTTATGCCGGGAGAACCGCATAAGCCTGGGTGTGTTGTTGAGTCTGTTGCTGAGATTAAGAAGGTGGTGGTGAAGGTGAATCGCCACATTCTTTAGCGCTATACTTTTAGCCCGGCTGAACCGGGCTTATTACTTTCTCAGGTTTGGGCGGAGCGCGATCACACCCCGACATTCACCGACATTTCCGGCCTACAACTCTTCCATCAGATACTGGAAATAACACTCGGTCGTAAATTGCCCCGTGCCCGCCGTATTGACTTCAACCGCAATGTTACTCAGCGTTTGGTCGTAAGGCGAACTGTCAGCGACGACCGCCGTGACGTTACTGTTGCCACCCTCGACATTTGTGCATCCCTGGCTCGTTAATTTGGTCATCTCACTGACATAACGACAGTAGCTGCCACGCGTATCATTCAGACTGCCATCACACAATTTGCCGCTTTCCATCAGATAGGTCGGCAGGTTGGCATGAACGACGCCCCCCGTTGAGGTGATGTTGAGTAACATGTCATTCTGGACGCGATCTTTACTCCAGGAAATATCAAATGATGCCACAGGAACGGTGGGGCAGATGGAACCATGGGCGACAGGGCCGTCATAGATACCATGCGCACCCGTTGATGTCGCCCAGATATCGGCTACCCACGGGCAGCCGTAGGAGTCTGTCTGCGTATCCACTTTAATTTCAAACCAGGCACAGTTCCAACCATCCGGCAACGGGCCACAAAGAGCATTATCGACGTTGGTATTATCATAATCAGTCACGGTAATCGTAGGATTCGGTGGAAGAGGCCCAGGGCCATTGGCGAGGCTCCAGGTGTCCATGTGATAGGGGACACCTCGAGCCAGGTAACTGGTTAACGTACCTGTAAACAGGCCATTTGGCGTCAGGATATTTACATGAAGCTTCAGGAGGGTACGGCCGATGTCATCTACGACGTAATATAACCTTTGGGTGTTGAATTGGACTTTGAGGTTAGGTTTAGCAAAACAGCTATTCGCGAATCCAATCGCTAATAACAAAAAGAGTAAAAACGAAGATATTTTTTTCATATCAGAAATACTCAAAAGTGGCGGTCATACTGGCGGAGAACTCGCCTGGTACAATCGTGACGCCGGGTTCAACCTGAAGCCAGGCATTGAAATTGAGCGTGGTATTCGGGGCGGTAAGCGGGAATGTCACTCCCGCTGTGCTATTAACCGGTACGGCGGTTCCGTTACTTGTTTCAATTCCAATACCAACCCCGCTGGCGCGTGAGCCCGAGGCGAGCGCGAGGAAACCCGCCGCCAATAACGGGTCTTCAGTGCCGGAAAATGTCACCTTGACGTTTTGCAGAGAACTTTCACAGTTCGCCAGTTTCAGCGTCACCGGCACGCGCGCCGACTGCCCGCTGGCCTGTAAATCTGCTGCATCTGCGGGCGGAAAGATGATTTCTTCCATCGCAGTTCCGACAATGACCGGCGAACAGGAACCCGCCAGCAGGTTACCCGTGAAGTGGACGTTGTTCGCCGCATGAGCCGACGCCGCTAACATCCCACACAGCGACAGCACCGATACTATTCGTTTCATCATTTCGCTCCCTGCTGTTATTGGTAATCCACGCGTAGCGTCGCCCAGGCCTCGAAATTCTGTTCGCTGAGGTTCGCGCTGACGCTTTTTACGGGGACAGCTTCCAGAACGGGCAAATTTGCCTCATCGACAGTAATGGTGCTGCCTGGCTTAAAGGGCTTACTGTTTTCCCAGATTTTGATCCCTAATCCGTCGGCATTGGTTTTGATGGCGGCGTCGTCAAAGTCCACGACATCTCCTGTTAGCGTCAGGGTCATTGCCATCGAATTATCGCGGACGCTTGAGTCGCAGGTAATTTTGTACTCCAGCGGCTGCCTGTAATTGTTGCCATCGATTCGCGTGATGATCACATCACGGAAATTGACGTCTATTCTGGCGTTGTTGCTGATGGTGCAAACAGGCGGCGTCACCAGGTGGCCAATAAAGGTCAGATTATCGGCATGACACAGGCTGCATGCGGCTAAAAGTATCGCGCATCCGATTGTTTTCATTGATAATCCACCACCAGTGTCGCCCCTGCGGTAAAGTCGCCTGAACTGAGCGTTGTCGCTGAATTTTTTACTGGCGTTGCTTCCAGCGCCGGGCCGCTGCCTGAAAAATTAAAATGGAACCAGGATGTGCTCCCTGGCTCGAGGAGGGTATGTTCATTCACCGTACGGACCCGTATTCCCAGCCCATCCACATTCGTTTTCAGTACGGACTCGCCGTTGATGGTGACAACCGTACCCTGCAACTGCATTTTCAGTGCATTCGCAATTCGCTTATCGCAATTCAGGCTGTAACCCACCGTTTGGGTATAGTTTGTGCCGTCGATTTTGGTCGTGAGCACATCGTTAAAGTTCACCGTTCCGCCGGTGACGGTGCAAGGTGGCGGCGCGTCGACGGCGATACGTAACGTCATTTTTACGCTTTTATTCCCTGCATATACCGATGCACTCAGTAACATCAGAGCGCTCAATGACAGTGAAAGTGGGGCTCTGCTTCGCCTTCTCATTAAGCCTCCGAATTATCCTTTACTGCTTCTGGCGTCATCGACATGGCACTCTGCGCCGCTGCACTGGAAATAGAGAGGCTGTCGTCCACCGTAGTCGTTGACATACGTCAGTACCGGCGCGCTTCCCAGATCGGACGCACGGCCTTTCATCTCCTGGCTGGTTGCAGGAGGCATCACCAGCGGTTCAAAGCCTGTGATGGGCTGACCGCCTTTCTGTGTGCTGGCGGAGCTGATAATGACGTAATAACTGGTTGGGTTTTTGACCAGGTAATGATCTCCCTGGCGACTCAGAGTGACCTGATGTTGCCAGGGATGCTCAGGATCGACCTTTTTGGCCAGCGCGGCGGGGCGATAGAACAGTTTGATACGCGTTTGCAGCGCAATTTGCAGCGAATTGGGTTTATCGCTTTTCGGCGGAATTTCTCGCACATTAAAGTAAAACAGCGTCTCTTTATCCTGCGCTAAGGTGCTAATGTCAGGCATTCCCTGCACTTTGACCTGACCTTCCGTTTTCGCCTCTATACGTTGCACGGGCGGCAGAACAGCCAGTGGCGAGGTGATTTTCTCGCCTTTTTCGTTTTCAACCCACGTCTGCGCTAAATAGGGCAGGGTTTGGCTGTCATTTTTGAGCGTCACGCTGATCGATTTCTCGCCGCCTTTATAGACCAGACGCGTGCGGTCTGGCGCAATGGCGGCCTGCGCGCAGGAGGTAAAAAAGAGAATTGCGCTCAGACAAGAAATATTCGTCTTCCACATCCCTGGTGCGTAAATGTTGTTATTTACCATGTTCCCTGTTCCTGAATAATTAATAGGCGTTGTCTGATAATGCTTCTGGTTTAGCCGATGGCGTAATGCGCTGTGTCTGCTCCTGGATAATCGGTTTTATCTCCATGGCTGGGCGCGGTTTATCCGGGTTGGCTAACTGACACGGCAATAACAAACCACTAAATAGGTTTTTCGGTAACGGGTCGGGCAATGAGACGTCACACTGTTTTTCGCCTGACCAGTAAACCTGTAAGTTTTCACCCGCTTTTACGCCAGCGAGATAGACATGCCCGTCGTCATCAACCAACCCGATTTGCTGCTGGTGGCTGTTTTTAACTTCCGCGCCAAAGGGGGGATAGTCGCCATTTTCCATGCGCAGAACGGCCATCGCTTTTTCACCGCTGATCACGCCAAATTCGCGATAGCCAATCGCACCTTCGGTAAGCGTGGCCTGCACAGTAGATTGCGTTGCCTCGGCATCTTCAGGCAATTGATTGATATCAATGCGAATTTGGTTGCGGTAATAGTCATTGACGTCCGTCAGAACGGCCTTACCGAACCTATTGGAATAGACCGGAGAGTTGTAACCGCCGATGGGGACATCAGCGACGCCGCCGGTATCGACCAGAATACGGCTGCCGCCAGAGAGATTCGTGCGGTGTAATGCCCCACCTTTTGCGGTTAACGTTGCGCCGCCACGCATCGTCAGACCCGCAGAGGTGTAATCGCCTTCCTGATAGTTTGCGCTGACGTCCACGTCCGCATAACTCCCTTCATGGCTGTAGAACCCTTCAGCCCGGGTGTTATTGCCGGACTGGCCCAGACTTAATTGATAGTTGCTGCGATCGTTCAGGCGCTGGTAATAACTGACCTGGCTGGAATTGTCGTCGTCGCTAAACATGCCGTTGTAGCTGATGGACTTATCGTTGCCCCAGGGGATCATCAGTGAAACATAGACACCATCGTCGGATTCATTGTCATATTCACTGCGATAAGCGGTCAGAGAGAGGCTCATATTCTTCATTGAACCGACGTCAAAATAATGAGAGACCATGAGGTTGTAGTTGTTCTGGTCTCCTCTGTCCCAATATGTCCGGCGGTTCCAGGTCAGGTAAACGTTGAGCGCGGGGTCGCTAAAATTCTGGCTATAGCTGACGGTGTACATCTCTTTATCGTGGCCTGCACGGACGTTGTCATCATGCAGCGCATCGAGATATTCGCTCATCGTCATGTAGTTTTCTTCGGAAAACCGATAACCGGCAAAGGTAAAGCGGCTGTTTAACTGATCAAAATCTTTGGCGTAGCTGATGCGATAGGAGTTCCCCTGGAGAGTACCGTGTCCATATTCGCCCGCTTCCGGGAGTTGAGTTCGTGAATGGGTGACGTCAAGGGCGAGTGCTCCCAGTACCGCCATATCGCGGCCGATACCAATGGCGACGGCCTGATAATGTTCTTCACCCACAGCACCGCCGTACAGCGACCAGCTATTGGCAAAGCCCCATGATGCTTCACCAGCGGCAAACGCGTTACCTTCAGCGTGATGGTTCCAGTCCTGTGGACGCCCCACCGTGCCTTTGTAACGCACCATGCCCTGGCGGGTTAAAAAGGGAATGGAGGCGGTACTGACGTCATATTCCTGAACCTGGCCGCTTTGCTCTTCAATGCGGACATGTAAATCGCCGGATACCGCTTCGTTGATATCCTGAATATGGAATGGGCCAGCAGGAACCTGTGACTCATAAATAACGCGACCTTGCTGCGTTACGGTGACTTTCGCATTGGTACGCGCGACGCCAGAGATGTCCGGTGCATAGCCACGCAGGTTTGGCGGAAGCATTTGATCATCGGTTTGTACGCTGGCACCGAGGTAGTTAAAGGTGTCGAAGATATTCGAGGCAAGAGCGTCTTCACCGAGCGTCAGTTTTGCCCCAAGGCCGGGTAATGCACGCCATGCGTAATAGCGGCTCCATTCCCAGTCACGCAGATCTTGCCCTTCACTGTCGCTGGTATTCAGATAACTGGCCTGCCAGTCAGCACGTAAGCGCCATGCGCCCAGGTTACCGCCAACAGTACCGTTCGCCGTGATGTCATGTTCATCGACGCCATCATTCTGCTGATGGCGAACCTGAGCATTCATGTTGTAATCGAATATCAACCCGGGAATACCTTCATCCCAGCGCGAGGGCGGATCCCATTCTGCGTCGGTATATTCCAGCCAGGCCTGGGGGATCGTCACCTCAAGCTGGGACTGACTTAAATTTGCCTGTATTACCATGCCTTCAATCTGGCCCGGTTGCAGGCATTGGCCGTCTTTAATCCATTGTAATGTTTCGACTAATTCTGGTTTTAGTCCCAGCTTTGATATGACATCGGGAGAAAGACAAGGGAAGCTGTTACTCGGGTCATCCTCTTTAGGATACCAATGAATGTCATTCTCCTCTGCCAGAGGATATTTATTTACGACAACCTGCAAGTTGTAATTTCCCGGAAGGACATAACCTTTTCGGGAGAATTTTCCTAAATCAATTTTTGTCCCACCTTTTACGTCAAGAAATTGGGTATTAAATTCAACAGCCTCTTCTGCATTGCTTTTCCCGGAGAGACCGGTCAGCGTCATCATGATTGCCAGACTTAATATTCGTAAGCGGAAAGGGGCATGGTGTTGCATCAGATAAACCGTCCTGATAATAACAATAATGAGTGTTTTTAATTTTTATTAATGCCCTGACATTCCTTGTTCAGGGCATTGCACTTATTACAGCGGGTAAATTACAGGTAGCTAATCTGGAAATTAACCTGGCTATTGAATTCACCAATATCAATTGTGCCAGTTGCGTCGCCTTTCACCCATGCGCTGAAATCGACTTCCTGGTTAGGCAGGCCTTTGGCCGGAGTGTTTCCATCCATCTGCAGTTTGGTTTCTGACGCAGTACCCAGTTTGAGTGCTGCACCTTTGCTGGTTCCGATAACAATACTGGCCCCATTCATTTCACCGCTGGCCCCCATCAGTGCCAGGTTGCCCGGGTTGGCCGTTGATTCGTTACCTGCTGCGCTGAACACCGTGGACATTTTGGTTTCAGTGGTGAATACGCAGTGTTCCAGACGGATTTTGAACGGCACAGCCGTGGAGGATTTGCCACCAGTCAGAGAACCTGTACCGATATGGCCGAGGTTAACGGTCTGATGTTCGTCACCCACCACAATGGAGCACGGAGAGTCTTCAATCGTACCGATAAAATTGACTGTGCCGGTATTGCTGCCCACCGCATTTGCATAAGATGAAAATCCCATAACCATCGCCGTTGCCAGTGCAGCTTTTACTAACTTTTTCATTATTTGTCCTTAAATTTAAATGTGAATAAGCACTGTTTTCCGTTAACAGTTAACGTGAGAGCCGTGCTTGCGCTTTAAATTTTTATAGGGGCTATTAATAAATATATTATTTATTCTTGTATTTGGGTCTAAATAAAATATTGTTTGCTGACTTTTTTGTTGAATAACCCACGCATAAATAATTTACCCGAGGTAAATATTAATGCGGAAAGTCTACGGCGTTATTTAATATTATGGTAAATCTTTTTTTGTGGTTGATTATCAGATTAGTACCTGATTAATGATTTAATATATGTTATTCATGTTGTGAATTTAATTTGTCGTAAGGGTATTCTTAATTGTTGGGAGATAGATGCTTTTTTCGCTTAAAAACCGAACGGCTATTTTGCATTTTAATGTAATCTATACTATTTATTTCTACTTTGAATATGTTGGCATTAATATTTTATTAAAAATTAATGAGAATAACATTCACGCTGTGAATTGTTTTATCAATAATAATGTTTTTTAATTAGGTTTAATTAATGATTTTTTACAACTGTATTTATTACGACTCCATTTATTAAGTGAGATATTCAAATTTATTGTCAGGGGGGGGAATACTTTCAGACACAGAGTGTAATTTTCAGGAGAGAGATGTTTCGGGGGAGGGCTTCAGCCCTATCACCGGCCAGATAAAACGGATGATGATAGAGCCGTGAGAGGTTTTTGTTATACTTCCAGCCAGTTCATGATCCCGTCAGCAGCTTTGCGGCCTTCGGCAATTGCCGTTACCACCAGGTCTGAACCTCGCACAATGTCACCACCGGCGAAGATTTTCGGGTTGCTGGTCTGGAAGGCGTTGTCGCTTCGCTCTGGAGCGATAATGCGGCCCTGGGGATCCAGTTCGACGCTGTGTTGTGCCAGCCATTCCATGCTGTGTGGACGGAAACCAAACGCCATGATCACCGCATCTGCCGGAATGATATGTTCAGAGCCTGCGACAATCTCCGCGCGGCGACGGCCTTTAGCATCGGGTTCGCCCATTTCGGTACGCACCATTTTCACGCCGCTGACTTTGCCGTTGCCATTCACTTCAATACCCAGCGGCTGGACGTTGAATTTGAACTCCACACCTTCTTCCCGCGCGTTTTTCACTTCGCGACGGGAACCCGGCATGTTCTCTTCATCACGACGATAGGCACAGGTGACGTGCTTCGCTCCCTGGCGCACGGAAGTGCGCACGCAGTCCATCGCGGTGTCGCCGCCGCCAAGTACCACTACGCGTTTGCCTTCCATGCTGACGAACGGTTCTTCGTTGGTTTCGCCAAAACCCATTAACTGTTTGGTGTTGGCGATGAGGAACGGTAGCGCCGCGTACACGCCGTCGGCGTCTTCGTTTTCCAGTCCACCGCGCATTGACTGATAGGTCCCGACACCGAGGAACACTGCATCGTAATCGTTCAGTAGATCGTCCAGTTGTACGTCACGACCCACTTCGGTATTGAGTTGGAACTCAATGCCCATGCCGGTGAAGATTTCACGGCGGCGCGTCATCACCTCTTTTTCCAGCTTGAAGGCCGGAATGCCAAAGGTCAGCAGACCGCCGATTTCCGGATGACGGTCGAAGACGACAGCTTTCACACCGTTGCGCGTTAACACATCCGCACACGCCAGCCCCGCCGGACCTGCGCCGATAATCGCCACTTTTTTACCGGTCTGTTTTACGCCAGACATATCCGGACGCCAGCCCATTTCGAACGCTTTATCATTGATATAGCGTTCAATGTTACCGATGGTCACCGCGCCAAATTCATCATTCAGGGTGCAGGAGCCTTCGCACAGGCGATCCTGTGGGCAGACGCGTCCACACACTTCCGGCAGGGTATTAGTTTGATGCGACAGTTCTGCCGCTTCAAAAATCCGCCCCTCGTTGGCGAGCTTCAGCCAGTTCGGGATGTAGTTGTGTACCGGGCATTTCCATTCGCAGTATGGGTTGCCACACGACAGGCAGCGGTCAGCCTGCGCTTTGGCCTGGCCTTCGGAAAACGGCTCGTAAATTTCGACGAACTCAATTTTGCGGATCTTCAGCGGTTTCTTTGGCGGATCAACGCGCTGCAGGTCGATAAATTGATAAACATTCTGACTCATTGTTGCTACCCCTTACTGCGCCTGCACGCGCAACTCTGCTGCACTACGACTACGGTGACCCAGCAGTGCTTTTACATCACTGGACTTCGGTTTAACCAGCGCGAATTTGCTGGCGAAGGTTGACCAGTTAGCCAGGATCTCTTCACCACGCTGGGAACCGGTGTGTTGCACATGCTCGGTGATAAGACCACGCAGATGCTCTTCATGGATCGCCAGGGAGTCAACGCTTAACACTTCCACCAGTTCCGGGTTAACGCGTTTGCGGAAATCACCACTTTCGTCGAGAACGTAAGCGAAGCCCCCGGTCATGCCTGCGCCAAAGTTAACGCCGGTTTTACCCAGAATACAGACGATACCGCCGGTCATATATTCACAACCGTTGTCGCCAATGCCTTCTACCACAGTGATAGCACCAGAGTTACGCACACCGAAACGTTCTCCTGCACGGCCTGCGGCATACAGACGACCACCGGTCGCGCCATACAGGCAGGTGTTGCCGATAATGCTCGCCTCATGGCTGCGGAAGGCCGAACCCACGGGTGGACGAATGGCGATTAAGCCGCCTGCCATGCCTTTACCAACATAGTCGTTAGCATCGCCAGTCAGATACAGCTCCACGCCGCCTGCGTTCCACACGCCGAAGCTCTGACCCGCGGTGCCGTTGAAGTACGCTTTGATAGGATCGGCTGCCAGCCCCTGATCGCCGTGTGTTTGCGCGATGTAGCCAGAGAGTGATGCGCCCACGGAACGGTCGGTGTTGCGAATATCGAACCAGAAGGTTTTGCTCTGGCGCTCATCGACAAACGGTTTCGCCTGTTGCAGCAACTGCGCGTTGAGTATGCCGTTATCAAACGGTGGGTTTTTCTCAGTGCAATAGAGCGCTTTACCCGGATGTGGCTCGGCGGTCTCCAGCAGGCGAGACAGCTCCAGTTTCTGTTGTTTTGCTGTGAAACCATCCAGCTCTTTGAGCAGGTCGGTACGACCAATCAGATCGACCAGACGTGTTACACCCAGTTGCGCCATCAGCTCGCGGGTTTCACGGGCGATAAACTCAAAGTAGTTAGTCACTTTGAACGGTAAGCCGTGATAGTGATTCTTACGCAGTTTTTCGTCCTGAGTTGCTACGCCGGTGGCGCAGTTGTTCAGGTGGCAAATACGCAGGTATTTACAACCCAGCGCCACCATCGGACCGGTGCCAAAGCCAAAGCTTTCCGCGCCGAGAATTGCCGCTTTGATGATATCAACGCCTGTTTTCAGGCCGCCATCAACCTGCAAACGAATTTTATGGCGCAGGCCGTTAGCCACCAGTGCCTGCTGAGTTTCCACCAGACCCAGCTCCCACGGGCAGCCTGCGTATTTCACCGAGGAGAGCGGGCTTGCGCCGGTGCCGCCGTCATAGCCCGCGATGGTGATTAAATCGGCATACGCTTTCGCAACGCCAGTTGCGATAGTTCCGACGCCTGGTTCAGAAACCAGTTTGACGGAGATCATCGCTTTCGGGTTAACCTGTTTCAGGTCGAAAATAAGCTGTGCTAAATCCTCGATAGAGTAGATATCGTGGTGCGGCGGCGGGGAGATCAGCGTTACGCCCGGCACGGAGTAGCGCAGTTTGGCGATATACGGCGTGACTTTATCGCCAGGTAACTGACCACCTTCGCCCGGTTTCGCGCCCTGAGCGACTTTAATCTGAATCACGTCGGCGTTAACCAGATACGCCGGGGTTACGCCGAAGCGGCCAGAAGCGACTTGTTTGATACGTGAGACTTTATTGGTGCCGTAACGCGCCGGATCTTCACCGCCTTCCCCGGAGTTAGAGTTACCGCCGATGCTGTTCATCGCTTCCGCCAGCGCTTCGTGGGCTTCCGGGCTTAATGCGCCGATAGACATCGCTGCGGTATCGAAGCGTTTAAACAGTTCACTGGCTGGTTCAACATCAGCAATGTTGACCGCATCATCACCCGGAGTAATCGCCAGCAGATCGCGCAGTGTCGTTGCCGGACGCTCGTTAACCAGCTTCGCGTATTCCTGATAGTCGCTGTACTCGCCACTCTGAACTGCCTGTTGCAGTGTGCGCACGACGTCCGGGTTGTAGGCGTGGTATTCGCCGCCATGCACGTATTTTAACAAGCCGCCCTGGCTGATGGGTTTACGCGCCAGCCAGGCACGTTTTGAAAGATTCAGCAGATCCTGCTGGAAATCTTCAAAGCTCGCGCCGCCAATGCGGCTGACTGCGCCCTGGAAGCACAGGCTCATCACGTCATCGTGCAGACCGACTGCTTCGAACAGTTTCGAGCAGCGGTAAGAGGCGATGGTGGAGATGCCCATTTTGGACATGATTTTGTACAAGCCTTTGTTGATGCCGTTACGGTAGTTCAGCATCACGGTACGATAGTCTTTGGCAATCGCATGGGTGTCGATTAAGCGTCCCAGCGTTTCATAGGCAAGGTACGGATAAATGGCGGTTGCACCGAAGCCCAGCAGCACAGCGAAGTGGTGCGGATCGCGGGCGCTGGCGGTTTCGACGATGATGTTGGCATCGCAACGCAGGCTTTGATCGACCAGACGGGTCTGGATCGCGCCAACCGCCATCGGAGCCGGAACCGGCAGGCGATCTTTACCGATATTTCGGTCTGAAAGTACCAGTAGCACGGTGCCGCTACGTACCATTTTTTCGGCTTTATCGCACAGCTCTTTAACCGTCGCTTCAAGCGTGGTTTTGCTAACGTCAAAGGTGATATCCAGCGTATCTGCGCGATAGTGCTCCTCTTTCATGGTCGTGAGCTGTTTGAAATCGGAGTAGAGCAGAATTGGCGATTTAAAGCTTAAGCGGTGCGCCTGGCCTTCTGCTTCGCAGAAGACGTTCATTTCACGACCGATGCTGGTGGCGAGCGACATGACATGCGCTTCACGCAGGGGGTCGATTGGCGGGTTAGTCACCTGGGCAAATTGCTGACGGAAGTAGTCGTAAATAATACGCGGCTGGCTGGAGAGCACGGCGAATGGGGTGTCGTCGCCCATCGAACCGACGGCTTCCTGGCCGTTTTCGCCCAGTACGCGGATCACGGAATCCAACTCTTCCGCGCTGTAGTTAAACTGTTTCTGGTAGCTGGCAAGCGTGTCGTCGTCAAGTTCGCGACTCCCCACTTCTTCATCAGGCAAGTCTTCAAACGGCACCAGACGGCGGACGTTTTTCGCCATCCACTCTTTGTACGGATGGCGGCTTTTCAGGTCATCATCGGTTTCCGCCGAGTGCAGAATACGCCCACTGCGAGTGTCGATCACCATCAGCTCACCTGGCCCGACGCGGCCTTTTTCCACCACTTCATCAGGCTGATAATCCCAGATGCCGACTTCAGAGGCGCAGGTGATCAACTTATCTTTGGTGATGACGTAGCGTGCCGGACGCAGACCGTTACGGTCGAGGTTACAGGCGGCGAAACGACCGTCGGACATCACGATGCCCGCCGGGCCATCCCACGGCTCCATATGCATGGAGTTAAAGTCGAAGAACGCGCGCAGTTCCGGGTCCATATCCGGGTTGTTCTGCCAGGCAGGTGGCACTAACAGGCGCATGGCGCGGATGATATCCATCCCGCCCGCCAGCAGCAGTTCCAGCATGTTATCCATCGAGCTGGAGTCGGAGCCGGTTTCGTTCACAAACGGTGCTGCGTCGTGTAAATCGGGGATTAGCGGCGTCTGGAATTTATAAGTACGGGCACGTGCCCACTGACGGTTACCGGTGATGGTGTTGATTTCACCGTTATGTGCGAGGTAACGGAATGGCTGCGCCAGTGGCCAGCGCGGCACGGTGTTGGTGGAGAAGCGTTGATGGAACAGGCAGATAGCTGATTCCAGACGCAGATCCGCAAGATCCAGGTAAAAGCGCGGCAAATCCGCCGGCATACACAGACCTTTATAGATGTTGACCAGATTCGACAGGCTACAGATGTAGAAGTCTTTATCGGATTCGAGACGTTTCTCAATGCGGCGACGGGCGATAAACAGACGGCGTTCCATATCGCGCGGACGCCAGCCAGCCGGAGCGTTAACGAAAATTTGCTCAATGCGTGGCAGAGAGGAGAGGGCAATTTCACCCAGTACGCCTTCGTTGGTGGGGACATCACGCCAGCCCACAATCGACAATGTTTCGCGTTGCAGCTCTTCTTCAACGATGCGGCGTGCGGCAGCGGCGAGTTCGGGATCTTTATTCAGAAAGATCATCCCGACGGCGTAGTTTTTCGCTAAACGCCAGCCGCGTTCTTGCGCAACGATGCGAAAAAAGCGATCCGGTTTTTGTAACAGCAAGCCGCAACCGTCGCCGGTTTTACCATCAGCGAGAATCGCGCCACGGTGCTGCATGCGGGCCAGTGCGTGTATTGCCGTACGCACTACCTTGTGGCTAGGTTCGCCTTCTATGTGGGCGATCAGGCCGAAACCACAGTTGTCCCTCTCAAGGGATTTATCGTACAACATATCGTGAACCTCCCCCAGGCTCTGCGGGAACCCCACTTCCGAACCGTAACGCACGGGCACAGAAAGAGCGTGGCGACGGGGTTTGCGTTTCATACGCTTACCTCGCATTCGCCCCCTTTTTTTGTCCTTTTCGCATCGGTTAATACGGTGAAGAGGGGATCTCAATTACTGCATAAATATGATGAGCAGGCTGCTCATCCAGAAAGCTTCCAGCGGATTTCCAACTTATCGGTAAAGGCGACACAGGTCAAATGGCAAGCTTATTGGTATAGAAATGTGCTTTAGCGCAAAAATATTCATTAATTTATTGAAATTAAATGAAATATCTTATTTTGAATTAAAGTGGGGTGAAAAAGGAAAACGTTGAGTTCCTGACTACTATAGAGGCGTGTTAACCCTTATCCTGCCTTGAACTGACGCTTAAACCAGCATTTTATACTGCATTGAGAGATAAAGGCGTTTCATACTACTGTTTTTGTTTAAAATCCATTAGCGGATAAAAAAATCCGACGCAAGATAAGGAAAAGTAATTAATACGATATTGCATTAAATCTCAGTAATTGTGATTGAATATGCAGTTGGTAAAGGCAGGCCAGGGCGATTGATCCAGGTCATCGCGGAATTGAGCTAAAAATGGCAGGCTTTGGCCTCTTTTCAAGGCGCGGTCTATCAGATTATGCAGTTACAGAAATTAGTCAATATGTTTGGTGGAGATCTTACCCGTCGTTACGGGCAAAAGGTGCATAAACTGACGCTGCACGGTGGTTTTAGCTGCCCGAATCGTGATGGCACCATCGGACGCGGTGGCTGCACATTCTGTAATGTTGCCTCGTTTGCCGACGAAGAACAGCAACATCGTTCTATTGCCGAACAACTGGCGCATCAGGCAAATTTAGTTAATCGCGCGAAACGCTATCTGGCTTACTTTCAGGCTTATACCAGCACCTTTGCGGAAGTTCAGGTACTGCGCTCTATGTATCAGCAGGCGGTGAGTCAGGCCAATATTGTCGGTTTGTGTGTTGGCACCCGCCCGGACTGCGTACCGGATGCTGTGCTGGATCTGCTTTGCGAATATAAAGATCAGGGTTATGAAGTGTGGCTGGAACTGGGACTGCAAACCGCTCATGACAAAACGCTACACCGTATTAACCGTGGCCATGATTTCGCCTGTTATCAACGCACGACGCAACGGGCACGTGAACGCGGGCTGAAAGTGTGCTCGCACTTAATTGTCGGCCTGCCGGGTGAAGGACGCACTGAATGTCTGCAAACGCTGGAGCAGGTGGTGGAAACCGGTGTTGACGGCATAAAACTGCATCCGCTGCATATCGTGAAAGGCAGCATTATGGCGAAAGCATGGGAAGCGGGGCGTTTGAACGGTATTGAACTGGACGATTACACGCTGACAGCGGGAGAAATGATCCGCCATACACCACCGGAAGTTATCTATCATCGTATTTCCGCCAGCGCCCGTCGCCCGACGCTACTTGCCCCACTGTGGTGTGAAAATCGCTGGACGGGAATGGTCGAGCTGGATCGCTATCTTACTGAACACGGCGTGCAGGGATCGGCGTTGGGACGCCCGTGGATGCCACCTTCCTCGTAGTTAATCTGGGGAATTCCGCATTTCTCACACAATTTTCAGCGTAACTGTCAGAATTGGGTATTATTGTGGCAGGTTGTCGTGAAGGAATTCCTTAAATGAAGCAAATTCGTTTGTTGGCGCAGTACTATGTTGACCTGATGATGAAGTTAGGTCTGGTGCGCTTCTCAATGCTACTGGCGCTGGCGCTGGTGGTGCTCGCCATTGTGGTTCAAATGGCGGTGACCATGGTGCTGCATGGTGAAGTTGAAAGTATTGATGTTATCCGTTCCATCTTCTTTGGTTTGTTGATTACACCGTGGGCGGTTTACTTTCTTTCGGTAGTGGTGGAGCAACTGGAAGAATCACGGCAACGTCTGTCCCGGCTGGTGCAAAAGCTGGAGGAGATGCGCGAGCGCGATCTGAGCCTCAACGTACAACTGAAAGATAATATTACCCAGCTTAATCAGGAAATTGCCGTTCGTGAAAAAGCAGAAGCTGAATTGCAGGAAACCTTCGGTCAGTTGAAAATTGAAATCAAAGAGCGCGAAGAGACGCAGATTCAGCTCGAACAGCAATCCTCATTCTTACGTTCCTTCCTTGATGCTTCACCCGACCTGGTTTTTTATCGTAACGAAGATAAAGAGTTTTCCGGCTGTAATCGCGCGATGGAGCTGCTGACCGGGAAAAGTGAAAAACAACTGGTGCATCTGAAGCCTGCTGATGTTTACTCGCCGGAAGCCGCAGCAAAAGTCATTGAAACCGATGAGAAAGTGTTCCGTCATAATGTGTCGCTGACCTATGAACAGTGGCTGGATTATCCGGACGGGCGCAAAGCCTGCTTTGAAATCCGTAAAGTGCCGTACTACGACCGTGTAGGTAAACGCCACGGTTTGATGGGCTTTGGTCGCGACATTACCGAGCGTAAGCGTTATCAGGATGCGCTCGAACGCGCCAGCCGCGACAAAACTACTTTTATCTCGACAATCAGCCATGAGTTGCGTACACCGCTGAACGGTATCGTTGGATTAAGTCGTATCTTGCTGGATACGGAACTCACCGCTGAGCAGGAAAAATATCTCAAAACTATCCATGTTTCCGCCGTCACATTGGGGAATATCTTCAACGATATTATCGACATGGATAAGATGGAGCGGCGTAAAGTTCAACTTGATAACCAGCCGGTTGATTTCACCAGCTTTCTTGCCGATCTGGAAAACCTCTCCGCATTACAGGCACAGCAAAAAGGGCTGCGTTTTATTCTGGAACCGACGCTGCCGTTGCCGCATCAGATCATTACCGACGGCACACGTTTACGCCAGATCCTGTGGAACTTAATCAGTAACGCCGTCAAATTCACTCAGAAGGGGCAAGTGACCGTTCGTGTGCGTTATGACGAAGGGGGCATGTTGCATTTTGAAGTGGAAGATTCTGGCATCGGTATTCCGCAGGATGAACTGGATAAAATTTTTGCTATGTATTACCAGGTGAAAGACAGCCACGGCGGTAAACCTGCCACCGGCACCGGTATTGGTCTGGCGGTTTCTCGTCGGCTGGCGAAAAATATGGGGGGGGATATCACCGTCACCAGCGAACAAGGGAAAGGTTCAACCTTTACTTTGACGATCCATGCACCGTCGGTGGCGGAAGAAGTGGATGATGCGTTTGACGAAGATGATATGCCTTTACCGGCGCTGAATGTGCTGCTGGTAGAAGATATTGAACTGAACGTTATTGTTGCACGCTCGGTGCTGGAAAAGCTCGGCAATACTGTCGACGTAGCGATGACCGGTAAGGCGGCGCTGGAGATGTTTAAACCTGGCGAATACGACCTGGTGTTGCTGGATATTCAGTTACCGGATATGACCGGGCTGGATATCTCTCGTGAACTGACGAAGCGTTATCCGCGCGAAGATTTACCGCCGCTGGTGGCTTTAACTGCCAATGTGCTGAAAGATAAACAAGAGTACCTCAATGCCGGAATGGATGATGTGCTGAGTAAGCCGCTTTCTGTGCCGGCGCTAACTGCGATGATCAAGAAATTCTGGGATACCCAGGATGATGAGGAAAGCACGATGACGACAGAAGAGAGCGGTAAATCGGAAGCATTGCTTGATATTCCTATGCTGGAACAGTATCTCGAACTTGTAGGGCCGAAGCTGATCACTGACGGGTTAGCGGTGTTTGAGAAAATGATGCCGGGCTATGTGAGCGTGTTGGAATCGAATCTGACGGCGCAAGATAAAAAAGGCATCGTCGAGGAAGGTCACAAAATTAAAGGTGCGGCGGGGTCAGTGGGGTTACGCCATCTGCAGCAGCTTGGTCAGCAGATCCAGTCTCCCGATCTTCCTGCGTGGGAAGATAATGTTGGTGAATGGATTGAAGAGATGAAAGAAGAGTGGCGTCACGACGTAGAAGTACTGAAAGCGTGGGTTGCGAAAGCTGCTAAAAAATGACCCCGGCTAGACCGGGGTGCGCGAATACTGCGCCAACACCAGGGAAATCTTGGCTGCGCCGTAAATTATTATGATGAGTTACAAGGGCGCAGCACTGTTTTTCAGGCCGCACGCAGTTAAGATAGCAAATCTTAAATGATTTGTTACATGAATCAGTTAAATGTGTGATGCGTAGCATTCTTATTAAAAAGATTAATGTGTTTCAGTCAGTTGCGAAAGGATGATCACAATGAAGAAAATTGGCGTAGTTCTGAGCGGGTGCGGTGTCTATGACGGTTCTGAAATCCATGAAGCGGTTTTGACGTTATTAGCAATTTCACGCAACGGTGCGCAGGCGGTCTGCTTTGCGCCGGATAAGCAGCAGGTTGATGTTATCAACCATTTAACTGGCGAGCCGATGGCGGAAACGCGCAATGTGTTGATTGAAGCAGCACGTATAACGCGTGGTGAGATCCGTCCTCTGGCTCAGGCCGATGCCGCCGAACTGGATGCGTTGATTGTGCCAGGTGGTTTTGGTGCGGCGAAAAATTTAAGCAATTTTGCCAGCCTTGGCAGTGAATGCACCGTTGACCGTGAATTAAAGGCGCTGGCGCAAGCGATGCATCAGGCAGGTAAACCGCTTGGCTTTATGTGCATTGCCCCGGCGATGCTGCCTAAAATTTTCGATTTCCCGCTGCGTTTGACCATTGGCACAGATATCGATACCGCAGAAGTACTGGAAGAGATGGGCGCAGAGCATGTGCCGTGCCCGGTCGATGATATCGTTGTTGATGAAGACAATAAGATTGTCACTACACCAGCGTATATGCTGGCGCAGAACATTGCGGAAGCGGCGAGCGGCATTGATAAGCTGGTTTCCCGCGTGCTGGTTCTGGCTGCATGAGTAAAAGCCGCTTAACGGCGTTCGGTTTCGTCCGCCGTTTTCTTCTGCGGTTAGTGGTTGCCCTTGCCGTGTTCTGGGGTGGGGGTATCGCGTTGTTTAGCATAGCGCCAGTTCCGTTCTCGGCGGTAATGGCTGAGCGTCAGGTGAGTGCCTGGTTGCATGGTAACTTTCGTTACGTGGCGCATTCTGATTGGGTTAGTCTGGATCAAATCTCGCCGTGGATGGGGCTGGCGGTGATTGCCGCAGAAGATCAGAAATTCCCCGACCATTGGGGCTTTGATGTGGCTTCTATTGAGAAAGCGCTGGCGCACAATGAACGCAATGAAAACCGCGTTCGCGGCGCATCAACAATTTCACAGCAGACAGCCAAAAATCTCTTTTTATGGGATGGGCGTAGTTGGGTACGAAAAGGGCTGGAAGCCGGGTTAACATTGGGGATAGAAACGGTCTGGAGCAAAAAGCGTATCCTGACGGTTTACCTGAATGTAGCCGAATTTGGTGAAGGGGTATTTGGTGTTGAAGCCGCAGCGCAACGTTATTTCCATAAACCTGCCAGCAAACTCACCCAGTCGGAAGCGGCGTTACTGGCTGCAGTATTACCCAACCCACTCCGTTTCAAAGTCTCTGCACCATCAGGCTACGTGCGTAGCCGTCAGGCGTGGATTTTGCGGCAAATGCATCAATTAGGCGGTGAGTCGTTTATGCGACAACACCAACTATATTAAGCTTCGTGCGAAGTGAGTGAGAGTTTCTTGTTCTCACAAGATAGCGTCTCTTTCTGCAGCGCAACAGCTAGCGCGGGTTGCGCGATAAAACGTTGCCACAATCGCTTTTGCTTACGTAGACAACACCACTTCGACCAGGTCGCCAGCGGAATCCACGTGCTTTCACCAATGTTGTCACAGACGACGGGAATAATTTCTGACTCGCTGATACGGTGGCAGAGGATATTCTGCGGCTTCAGCGACATCGTCACGATGCGATTATCCTGCAAATAACGCTTCAGGTGTTTCAGTAACTGGCGCAGTTGCGCGATATCTTCTTCGTAACGGCATTGTTTAGCAAATTCGGTCAATGTAATAGACGGCTTGCCATCAAAATCGGCAATGACATCGTAGACATAACCGGTTCCGCAATCAGTCTCAACTGTACCGTGATAGCGTGGAATACCGCTCCAGTCTTTCAAACGACGACCAAGGTGCGCATAGTACTTTAACTCGCGGCGGATCTCTTTATCGCCACCGTCGCCACGGTGGTAGACAATCTTGATACAGCGTTGGGCATCTTCCGGATGCGCGTAACATTTCCGATGTCTTCCGGTGCCCAGGGGACTTTGTTCAGATAAGCGAATCATGCCATCTCCTGGAAATATTTTCTGACAGTCTCCAGTATGGGGGCTTAACTTAAACGAAACCTAAACAAGGCTTTTTAAGGTTTTCTTAAGGTTTTGTGTGTATGGAAAAGCGCACGAAATGTACAAATGACGTTCATTGATGACGATTTCAGTACGCGCTTTTCTTATTGCCCTGAAGGGCTGAGGAGGGGGAATTTAAATGTCAGAGGGATGAAGATTAATCTTCATCGAAACCGGAATTAAAGAGAGCAATAACCGCAGCCAGCGCTTCGACTTCCTGTGGGCCTGTCGCTTCGACTTCAATCTGTCGTCCTTTGGCAGAGTCCAGCATCAAGAGCGCAATAACGCTGTTGGCTTCAGCCTCGGTGCCTTCGTCATTACGTAACAGCACTTCAGCGTCAAAACCTTGCATTAATTCAAAGAGTTTCATAGCAGGCCGGGCATGCATGCCCAGCTTGTTAGTGATTTCGACAGTTTGCTTGACGGTCATGGTTTGCGTTTTTCCAGCGTGCGATGGCGTGACTGGACGTTTTTACCGCGTGAGCGGAAGTAGTCTGCCAGTTGTTCTGCAATATACACCGAACGGTGCTTCCCGCCAGTACAACCAATGGCGACCGTCAGGTAGCTACGGTTGTTGGTTTCCAGCATAGGTAACCATAGCTCAAGATAGCTGCGCGTCTGGTAGATGAAATTGTGTACTTCTGTGTGACGATCGAGGAACGCAGCGACAGGTTTATCAAGGCCGGTCATCGGACGCAGTTTCGGGTCCCAGTGCGGGTTCGGCAGGAAACGCACGTCAAAGACATAATCCGCATCAATAGGAATGCCGTGCTTGAAGCCGAAGGACTCAAAGACCATCGTCAGTTCACGCTCGCGTTTACCCAGCAGACGGGTACGCAGCATTTCCGCCAGCTCGTGAACGGACATTTCTGACGTATCGACAATCAAATCCGCCCGCGAACGCAGTGGCTCCAGCAGATCGCTTTCTTTGTCGATAGCGCTCTCCAGCGACAGATTTTTGCTGGAAAGTGGGTGCAGGCGGCGCGTATCGCTGTAACGGCGTATTAACGTGTTACGGTCGGCATCCAGGAACAGCAGTTGCGGTGAGAAAGCATCAGGCAGATTGCTCATCGCCTGTTCGAATATTTCTGGCGACTCCGGCATATTACGAACATCAATGCTGACGGCGGCAGAAATCTCGCGATCGGCCAGGGTACGGGCCAGATCGGGTAACAACACCACGGGAAGGTTATCCACGCAGTAAAAACCCATATCTTCCAGCGCACGCAGGGCGACAGATTTACCTGAACCCGAACGTCCACTGACGATCATCAGTACCATGTACTGTTTCTCCTCACAACGTCTAAAAGAGACATTACAGAATAACTACGCTTCATCCGGAGTACCTTCGGTATCCGTAATGATTTGATACAGCTCTTCATCGCTTTGGGCTGCGCGTAAACGGCGGCAGATGGTTTTGTCCGCCAGACGTTTCGCCACCAGCGAAAGAGTATGCAGATGCGTTTTGGTTTGGTCAGCCGGTACTAGCAGGGCAAAAAGCAAGTCAACCGGTTGGTTATCGATGGCATCAAAAGCGATAGGCGTTTCGAGCTGAACGAAAACGCCAACAGCACGCAGAGTATCTTCTTCCAGTTTGCCATGCGGAATTGCAATACCATTACCAATACCGGTACTGCCCATTTTTTCCCGCGTCAGGATAGCTTCAAAAACCACCTGAGGCGGCAGGCTAAGTTGTTTCGCCGCCAGTTCGCTGATGATTTCCAGTGCGCGTTTTTTGCTCTGGCAGTGGACGCGGCTTCGCGTACATTCCCTGTTAAGAACACTGCTAAGCTGTAGAGTTGTATCATTATTTATCATAATTTCACCTAAGAGCCTGTCCACTCAAACAGTGGAACAGGCTCGGAGCATTAACCGTACAAATGGCCCGTTGTGCCACACAACAGGCCACCATGCACTTGCTAATCGCCCGGACAATTAGTGTTGTTTCAATTTATCTTTATGTTTGGTCAGTTGGCGTGCCAACTTATCGATTAAGCCATCAATGGCAGCGTACATGTCCTGACCTTCCGCGCTGGCATGAATTTCGCCACCGTTTACATGCAGTGTTGCATCTGAGGTATGGGTGACTTTCTCCACTTTCAGAACAACATAGACCTGGTTGATTCGGTCAAAATATTGCTCAAGTTTGGCAAATTTTGAGGTAACAAATTCTCGCAGGGCCTCGGTGATCTCGACGTTATTTCCGGTAATGTTGAGCTGCATAGTGTCTTCCTTATCGGTTGGGTCAAACGAGCTGTTTACGCTGGTTTGACGGCGGAATGGATAAAGACTCTCGGTACTTCGCAACAGTACGGCGTGCCACCATGATACCTTGTTCCGACAGCAAAGAAGTTAACTTGCTGTCGCTCAACGGTTTCGCTGGGTTTTCCGCCGCGATTAATTTTTTCACCAGCGCGCGAATCGCCGTGGACGAGGCTTCGCCGCCGCCCTCGGTATTGACGTGACTGGAGAAAAAATACTTCAGTTCAAAAATGCCTCGTGGACTATGCAGGTACTTTTGCGTGGTCACGCGAGAGATCGTCGATTCATGCATTTCGACAGCCTGAGCGATATCTGCCAGTACCATCGGTTTCATATATTCTTCGCCTTGCTCAAAGAAGGCTTGCTGCTGTTCAACGATACAGCGACTCACGCGCAGTAGCGTATCGTTACGGCTTTCCAGACTCTTAATCAACCATTTGGCATCCTGCAGATTGCTGCGGATAAACTGGCTATCGCCATCATTGCGTGTGTTATTACACATTGAGGCGTAGTGCTGGTTAATTTGTAGCCGTGGAATGCTGTCGCTGTTGAGTTCAACCGTCCATTGACCGTTATGCTTGCGTACCAACACATCTGGAATGACATATTCCGGTTCGCCGGTCTGGATCGATTGACCAGGGCGTGGATCGAGCGACTGGATCAAGTTGACGGCTTCTTTCAGCACATCTTCTTTCAGGCGTGTTACGCGCATCAGTGTGCGGAAGTCGTGATTTGCCAGCAGATCGAGGTGATCGCTAATGATGAGTCTGGCCTCTTCCAGCCACGGCGTAGTTTTGTCGAATTGGGAGAGTTGGATCAGCAGACAGTCACGCAGATCTTTCGCTGCCACGCCAACCGGATCAAAGCGTTGGATTCGTTTGAGGACAGCTTCAACTTCATCGATGTCGATCTCTTCATCGCCCATACTTTCGAGAATATCTTCCAGTGGAACGGTGAGATATCCCGTGTCATCAACGGCATCGACAATCGAGGTGGCGATGGCGCGGTCAGTGTCAGAAAATGGCGTCAGCTCAACCTGCCACATCAGATAATCCTGCAAGGTCTGCGTCGTTTCGCCCTGATAGACCGGTAGCTCGTCGTCGATGTAGTCACCGCTGGTGCCGGATGGCGTACCGGCGGTGTAGATGGTATCCCAACTGGCATCAAGCGGCAGTTCTTCCGGCATCTCTTTTTGTTCGAGCGCGTCAGCAGTGTCTAACGTTTCGCTGTCTGGCGTTTCGTGAGTGTCGATTTCATCATGAGTGTCGATTTGCTCAAGCAGTGGATTACTTTCCAGCGCCTGCTGCAGCTCCTGTTGAAGTTCCAGCGTGGACAACTGCAACAGACGAATTGCCTGTTGTAGCTGAGGCGTCATCGCCAGTTGCTGGCTAAGCCTGAGTTGCAAACCTTGCTTCATGTTCAGAATCGTACTCTCCTGCTAAAACGTCGCGAGCTTCTACCCTATCAGAGTCTGAAGTCTTCCCCAAGGTATACACGCTTAACATGTTCGTCTTGTAAGATTTCTGTCGGCGTGCCGTGGGCGATTAAATGTCCCTGACTGACGATATAAGCACGTTCACAAACAGCCAGCGTTTCACGCACGTTGTGGTCGGTGATAAGTACACCCAGGCCGCTGTCGCGTAAATGCTCAATGATGCGTTTAATGTCGATGACTGAGATCGGGTCAACCCCGGCAAACGGTTCATCGAGCAGGATAAATTTCGGATTTGCAGCCAGCGCGCGGGCAATTTCTACACGACGGCGTTCACCACCGGAGAGCGATTGACCCATGCTGTCGCGAAGATGCTCAATGTGAAACTCTTCCATCAATTCGTTCGCACGATCTTCACGTTGTTCAGCGGATAAATCGTCACGAATTTGCAGTACTGCCATCAGGTTATCGTAAACGCTAAGACGGCGGAAAATTGAAGCTTCCTGCGGCAGATAGCCGATACCGCGACGTGCGCGCGCATGCAGTGGCAGCAGGCTGATATCGTCATCATCAATAATGATGTTGCCCGCATCGCGCGGCACAATACCGACGACCATATAGAAAGTGGTGGTTTTACCGGCACCGTTTGGCCCCAGCAGCCCGACAATTTCCCCGGAGTTAACGGTCAGGCTGACGTCTTCCACCACGCGGCGACCCTTGTAGGCTTTTGCAAGGTTCTTTGCTGTTAATGTTGCCATAACGAATTAATTACCCTTCTTCTGCGCCGGGGTCTGGCCTTTGTTGTTTTTGTCCTGCAACTGCGACGGCACCAGAACGGTGGTTACGCGCTTGCCTTTATCGCTGAAAGCCTGCATTTTCTGCTCTTTCACCAGATAAGTAATTTTATCGCCCGTTATATTGCTATCGACCTGCTGCAGATAAGCATTACCGGTCAGGATGACAAAATCTTTCGCCAGTTCGTAATGCATCTGGGAAGCGTGACCTTCGACTGGTTTACCGTTGTCCTGCATCTGATAGAACGTTGCCGGTTTACCGTAGCCGTCAATCACTTCTTTACCTTGTTCGCCGCCCGGACGAGTAACGACCACTTTATCGGCATTAATTTTGATGGTGCCCTGGGTAACGATGACATTACCGGTAAAGGTGACCACGTTGCCTTGCATATCAAGAGATTGCTGATCCGACTCAATGTGAATCGGCTGGTCAGTGTCTCCGGTAACGGCAAATGCCGGAATACTGGCGGCCAGAAGTGAGCTGGCAAGCACAAGATTAAGGCTGAGTTTGTTTGTTTTGAATTTCATAGGATGTTCTAACCTTTTCAATCAGCTCGGCGTTCTTGCTGCGTAAGTTGCCGCGCATTTTCAGACCGCTGGAGTTAAATGTTGTTCCGTATAACGTGACGAGGTCTTCAGAGGTAACATCCTGCGTCACCAGATTGATCTGCGCGTTATCCGTCGTGATTCTGCGAAGTTGAGAGTCCGGCACGAGTGCGTTGACTTCAACGTGTCCATATAAATAGAGCATCCGATCATTAGTCAGCTTGGCTTTATCCGCTTTTACCGACCATGTCGGGATTTTATCCTTATCAAACGTGGTAAGTACCGGTTGCGTAAACCACGAAACGGCCTGATCGGAATAATATTCAACGTGTTGAGCAATCAATCGATAGCTTAGCGCCCCTTCTGGGTTATAGACGAGCGTGTCCGTATGCTCGCTTTTATAGGTGGGATCATTGTTGTTGACGACCACCTGGGCGGTATCGTCTTTCTCGGTCATGTTAATGCCGATCATCACCAGAACCGCCAGTGATAACACAATGATAACCCAACGTCTGGCTTTACTCATATCGATTGCCCTTTGGCTTCATCCAGTTTGCCCTGCGCCAGGAGTAATAAGTCGCAAACTTCACGAACTGCGCCACGACCACCAGCAATGCGCGTCACGTAATCAGCGCGCGGAATCAACAGCGGATGTGCATCGGCCACAGCCACGCTTAAGCCTACTTTTTCCATTACTGGCCAGTCGATGAGATCATCCCCAACGTAAGCCACGTTTTCCGGGGCGATCGCCAGTTTTTCCAGCAGATCGCTAAAGGCGATAAGTTTGTTCGACTGCCCCTGATACAAATGGGTAATTCCCAATGTGGCACAACGATCTTCTACCAGTTTAGCCTTTCGCCCGGTAATGATGGCGACTTCAATATCAGAGGTGAGCGCACAACGAATGCCATAACCGTCCCGAACATTGAACGCTTTAAGTTCTTCGCCGTTGTTGCCCATATAAATCAGGCCATCTGACAGCACGCCATCGACGTCGAGAATTAGCAGACGAATGTTCTCCGCTTTTGCCATAACGTCGGCGCTGACAGGGCCGTAACAGGTCTCAAGCGACGTACCTGCTTTGCTCATTGTTGTTTATCCTTGAATCTTTACACTACGCCTGCACGCAGTAAATCATGCATATGTAACACACCGAGTAAATGGTCGCCATCGGCAACCATTACGGAGGTGATATGGCGGGACTGCATTAAGTTCAGTGCCTCAACGGCCAGAATGCCAGGGCGCACGCGGATTCCCCCCGGCGTCATCACATCGGCAATGCTTAATTGACGGACATCCACACCCATATCGAAGACACGGCGTAAATCACCGTCGGTAAAGATGCCTTCAATCATCATATTGTCATCGCAAATGACAGTCATACCAAGATTTTTGCGGGTAATTTCCAGTAATGCATCGCGCAGGCTGGCGGTTTTTTTGACATGCGGGATCTCATCACCCGTATGCATAATATCGCTTACGCGCAGCAGAAGTTTACGACCCAGTGCGCCGCCGGGATGTGAGAGCGCAAAATCTTCGGCGGTAAAGCCGCGCGCTTTTAACAGGGCGACGGCGAGAGCATCGCCCATCACCAGCGTGGCGGTGGTGCTGCTGGTCGGTGCCAGCCCCAACGGACAGGCTTCTTTCGCTACTTTAACACACAGATGCACGTCAGCGGCACGCGCCATGCTACTCTCCGGACGACCGGTAATGCAGATTAACGGCACGTGAAGACGCTTAAGTACCGGAATCAATGCTGCGATTTCACTGGATTCACCCGAATTAGAGATAGCAATCACCACGTCTTGTGGCGTAACCATGCCTAAATCGCCATGCGCGGCTTCGCCAGGATGGACGAAAAATGACGGAGTACCGGTGCTGGCAAAGGTAGCTGCCATTTTGCGCCCGATGTGTCCCGATTTGCCCATCCCCATAACTACGACTTTACCTTTACACCAAAACATCTTTTCACAAGCGAGTGTGAAATTCTGATTGATGTATTGATCAAGCTCCGCCAGGCATTCACGTTCAATCGCCAGGACTTCTTTACCTGCTTGCTGAAAGTCAAAACCCGGTTGCAACTCTACGTGCGACATAATGCGTTTCCAGTTATTCAACGAGTATTGGCGATAACCAGTACAACATCGCCAGCCATACGATAAATCCGCCTGTTAATAATACCCCTACGCCACGGCCAGGTTGAGGGGAGCGCCGCCAGCACAGCAACGCAAAAATAATGCTTACCAACAACATCACGCTGTAGTCACGGCTATACGCCAGTGGGTTAATCTCCCCTGGGGTAATCAGCGCCGGTAGACCCAGCACGATGACGATATTAAAAATATTCGCGCCGATGATATTACCGACGGCGATGTCGTTCTCACCTTTGCGTACACCGGCTATCGCGGTTGCCAGTTCTGGCAGACTCGTGCCGATAGCGATTGCCGTCAGACCAATAGTCAACTCGCTGATGGCAAAGTAATTTGCCAGCACGGTAGCGTTATCAATCACCATCCGCGTTGCTACTGGCATGATGATCAGTGCAATGCCGAGCCATAAAAAAGCAACGGGTAAACCACCTTCACGCGGCAGTTCTGCAAGTTGCTCCCTGGTCAGGCTGTCAGTTCCCTGACGTTCAGCCTGATGTGCAAGTTTAACAATGAACAGCAGCCATAGCACAGCCAGAAAGAGGAGAAAGATACCATCGCTGCGGCTAAGTTGTCCGTCATAGAGTACGGAACCGGCTACAACGCTGACCAATAACATTAAGGGTAATTCACGGCGCAGAACATCAGAATGGACGGTAAAAGGGCGTACCAGCGCGGTCAGACCGAGGATCAGCAAGATATTGATAATGTTTGAGCCAAGCGCCGTACCGACAGCTAAATCTCGTTGTTCGTGCAGCGACGCGGCAAGTGAAACAATAATCTCTGGAAGTGACGTACCAATACTGACTACGGTCATACCAATGATCAGCGGTGGAATGCCAAAAGTACGACAAAGAATGGAAGCGGCAAATACCAGTCGGTCGGCACTGTATACGACCAAAAGTAAACCAACAATTAACAGTGCCGTAGCTAAAAGCATCTAACGTCCTTTCTTCAGGTATACTCGCCGGTCCGCTGAAGATTTTCAGAAAGCCGTAATGGATTCTTAATTTTGACTTTATGCGGCTAAAAAGTAAAACAAATGCCAGCTTTCGCTAACCACGGCGGGTAATATTCTGTAAATATGTTGGGTTCAAGGTTAAATTGAGCGTCATGCTTAAAAAATCAACGCAAGACGAAGGGTGAATTATGGAGCAGTCTGTGGCGAATTTAGTCGATATGCGCGATGTCAGTTTTACGCGTGGCAATCGCTGCATCTTCGATAATATTTCCCTGACCGTGCCGCGAGGGAAGATCACGGCAATCATGGGGCCATCGGGCATCGGTAAAACGACGCTACTCCGACTGATTGGTGGGCAAATCGCACCTGATCACGGTGAGATCCTTTTTGATGGTGAGAATATTCCGGCGATGTCTCGTTCGCGCCTGTACACGGTGCGTAAACGCATGAGCATGTTGTTTCAGTCCGGGGCGTTGTTCACCGATATGAACGTATTTGACAACGTTGCCTATCCACTGCGCGAACACACCCAGCTCCCCGCACCATTGTTGCATAGTACGGTAATGATGAAGCTGGAAGCGGTGGGGCTGCGTGGAGCGGCTAAACTTATGCCTTCTGAACTTTCCGGCGGGATGGCTCGTCGCGCCGCACTGGCGCGCGCAATTGCCCTGGAGCCAGATCTCATCATGTTTGATGAACCGTTTGTTGGGCAAGATCCCATCACTATGGGCGTACTGGTGAAGCTGATTTCTGAGCTGAACAGCGCGCTGGGCGTCACCTGTGTGGTGGTTTCTCACGATGTGCCGGAAGTCTTAAGTATTGCGGATCACGCCTGGATTCTGGCGGACAAAAAGATTGTTGCTCACGGTAGCGCTCAGGCGTTGCAGGAGAATCCCGATCCGCGTGTTCGTCAGTTTCTGGACGGGATAGCTGACGGGCCTGTTCCGTTCCGCTATCCTGCCGGCGATTATCACGCTGATCTTTTACCAGGGAGTTAAGCCACTCATGCTGTTAAATGCGCTGGCGTCGCTTGGACATAAAGGGATTAAAACCCTGAGAACGTTCGGGCGGGCCGGGTTAATGTTATTCAATGCGCTGGTCGGCAAACCGGAATTTCGTAAACACGCGCCGCTGCTGGTGCGTCAGCTCTATAATGTCGGCGTCCTGTCGATGCTGATTATTGTGGTTTCTGGCGTATTCATCGGAATGGTGCTGGGTCTACAAGGTTATCTGGTTCTGACCACCTATAGTGCGGAAACCAGTCTGGGGATGCTGGTGGCGTTATCGCTGCTGCGTGAACTGGGGCCGGTGGTTGCCGCGTTGCTGTTTGCCGGACGCGCCGGTTCGGCGTTAACTGCTGAAATTGGTTTGATGCGCGCCACAGAACAACTCTCCAGTATGGAGATGATGGCGGTCGATCCGCTGCGTCGGGTTATTTCTCCACGTTTCTGGGCTGGGGTTATTTCATTGCCGCTGCTGACGATTATTTTCGTCGCCGTGGGGATCTGGGGCGGATCATTGGTCGGCGTTAGCTGGAAAGGTATTGATAGCGGATTCTTCTGGTCGGCAATGCAAAACGCCGTCGACTGGCGTATGGATTTGGTCAACTGTCTGATTAAGAGCGTGGTGTTCGCCATTACGGTGACGTGGATTTCGTTGTTTAACGGTTACGACGCTATCCCGACTTCTGCCGGGATTAGCCGGGCAACCACTCGCACCGTTGTCCACTCGTCTCTGGCTGTTCTGGGGCTGGATTTTGTGCTGACCGCATTGATGTTTGGGAATTGAGTTCATGCAAACGAAAAAAAATGAAATTTGGGTGGGAATCTTTTTATTAGCAGCACTGCTGGCGGCGCTGTTTGTTTGCCTGAAGGCGGCAAACGTGACGTCAATACGTACTGAACCAACCTACACGCTCTATGCGACGTTCGATAACATCGGCGGTCTGAAAGCGCGCTCTCCGGTTAGTATTGGTGGCGTTGTAGTCGGTCGGGTGGCAGATATTACGCTGGATCCAAAAACCTATTTGCCACGCGTGACGCTGGAAATTGAACAACGTTATAACCACATTCCTGACACCAGTTCGCTGAGCATTCGTACTTCCGGTCTGCTTGGGGAGCAATATCTGGCGTTAAACGTCGGTTTTGAAGATCCCGAACTGGGTACTGCTATCCTGAAGGATGGCGATACAATTCAGGACACCAAGTCTGCGATGGTGCTGGAAGATCTCATTGGTCAGTTCCTTTACGGTAGTAAAGGTGATGACAATAAGAATAGTGGCGATGCGCCAGCTACTGCGCCAGGTAATAATGAAACCACTGAACCTGTGGGTACAACGAAATAATTTCAGGAGAACCGACGCATGTTTAAACGTTTAATGATGGTCGCTTTGCTGGTGATTGCACCGTTGAGTGCGGCAACCGCGGCAGACCAGACCAATCCGTATAAGCTGATGGACGAGGCGGCGCAGAAAACGTTCGATCGCCTGAAGAATGAGCAACCGCAAATTCGGGCTAACCCGGATTATCTGCGTACTATTGTTGATCAGGAGCTACTGCCGTATGTGCAGGTGAAATACGCTGGTGCACTGGTGCTGGGTCAGTATTACAAGAGTGCTACCCCGGCCCAACGTGACGCGTACTTTGCCGCTTTCCGTGAGTACCTGAAGCAGGCTTACGGTCAGGCACTGGCGATGTATCACGGTCAGACTTACCAGATTGCGCCAGAACAGCCGCTGGGCGACAAAACCATTGTGCCTATTCGCGTCACCATTATTGACCCGAATGGCCGCCCGCCGGTACGTCTGGATTTCCAGTGGCGCAAAAATTCCCAAACTGGCAACTGGCAGGCTTACGACATGATTGCCGAAGGCGTCAGCATGATCACCACCAAACAAAACGAGTGGGGAACGCTGCTGCGTACCAAAGGTATCGACGGCCTGACTGCGCAACTGAAATCGATTTCTCAACAGAAAATCACTCTGGAAGAGAAAAAATAATGAGTGAGTCACTGAGCTGGGTGCAGACGGGTGACACTCTGGCATTAGCTGGAGAGTTGGATCAAGACGTACTGCTACCGCTTTGGGAAGTGCGTGAAGAAGCGATGAAGGGAATTACCTGCATCGATCTCAGTCGCGTGTCCCGCGTTGATACAGGTGGGTTGGCGTTGCTGCTCCACCTTATCAATCTGGCGAAAAAGCAGGGTCACAGCGTGACGCTTCAGGGGGTAAACGATAAAGTCTATACCCTGGCAAAGTTGTATAATTTGCCGTCTGATGTCCTGCCTCGTTAAATTTTTTCAGGCTGGATAAGGCGTTAACCGTCTGTCCAGCAAATCTGCCTGCAAGTTGAGCCTTGTTTGATACATCAGCAAGGCTTTTTGCTTATTTATGACTGCGCAACTTTGCTCTAAGATGTTTCGCTGGCTTATTAACTGATGAATGAAGATCCCATGGAAAATAATGAAATTCAGAGCGTGCTGATGAACGCTCTCTCCCTCCAGGAAGTCCACGTTTCCGGCGATGGCAGCCACTTTCAGGTTATTGCCGTGGGTGAGATGTTTGACGGCATGAGCCGGGTTAAAAAACAGCAGACGGTTTATGGTCCGCTGATGGAATATATTGCGGATAACCGCATTCATGCTGTGTCGATCAAAGCTTATACCCCTGCGGAGTGGGCGCGCGATCGCAAACTGAACGGCTTTTGAGCTATGGGCGATTTGCCGGTAGCAGATATGAATTGTTAACTGAGAACAAACTAAATGGATAAATTTCGTGTTCAGGGGCCAACAAAGCTCCAGGGCGAAGTCACAATTTCCGGCGCTAAAAATGCTGCTCTGCCTATCCTTTTTGCCGCGCTACTGGCGGAAGAGCCAGTAGAGATCCAGAACGTTCCGAAACTGAAAGACGTCGATACGTCAATGAAATTGCTGAGTCAGCTTGGTGCTAAAGTGGAACGTAATGGCTCTGTGCATATTGATGCCCGCGATGTAAATGTGTTCTGCGCGCCTTACGAGCTGGTGAAAACCATGCGCGCTTCTATTTGGGCGCTGGGGCCGCTGGTAGCGCGTTTCGGTCAGGGACAGGTTTCGCTGCCTGGCGGTTGTACAATTGGTGCGCGCCCGGTTGATTTACATATTTCCGGCCTTGAGCAATTAGGCGCGACCATCAAACTGGAAGAAGGTTACGTTAAGGCTTCCGTCGATGGCCGTCTGAAAGGCGCGCATATCGTGATGGATAAAGTCAGCGTTGGAGCAACAGTCACCATCATGTGTGCCGCAACTCTGGCAGAAGGCACTACCGTTATCGAAAACGCGGCGCGTGAACCGGAAATCGTCGATACCGCCAACTTCCTCATTACGCTGGGCGCGAAAATTAGCGGTCAGGGTACTGATCGAATAGTCATCGAAGGTGTGGAACGTTTAGGCGGTGGCGTCTACCGCGTGCTACCGGATCGTATTGAGACCGGCACGTTCCTGGTCGCTGCGGCGATCTCTCGCGGTAAAATTATCTGCCGTAACGCCCAGCCAGATACCCTCGATGCTGTGCTGGCGAAGTTGCGTGACGCCGGGGCGGACATTGAAGTGGGCGAGGACTGGATTAGCCTGGATATGCATGGCAAACGTCCGAAGGCTGTTAATGTGCGTACCGCGCCGCATCCGGCGTTTCCGACCGATATGCAGGCCCAGTTCACGTTGCTGAACCTGGTGGCAGAAGGGACTGGATTCATCACTGAAACTGTGTTTGAAAACCGCTTTATGCACGTGCCAGAACTGAGCCGTATGGGCGCGCATGCCGAGATTGAAAGCAATACCGTTATTTGTCACGGTGTCGAAAAACTTTCCGGCGCACAGGTTATGGCGACCGATCTGCGTGCTTCAGCAAGTCTGGTGCTGGCTGGTTGTATTGCAGAAGGAACTACGGTTGTTGATCGTATTTATCACATCGATCGCGGCTACGAACGCATTGAAGACAAACTGCGTGCCTTAGGTGCGAACATCGAGCGTGTGAAAGGCGAGTAATCGTCTGAAAGCTGGCAGCCCCGTTCGCGGGGCTACCGCCAGACAACTCATTTTTTCGGTTTGGTGTAGCTGCGCATTAACTGTGTTCTGTCGATAAACGCATGTGTCTGCGGATCGTGATAGCGTGATGGCCAGATTACCCAGGGTTCCGTTCCTAATGCTTTCGCAATAATCATCTCTCCCTTCGGCCAGGGACGTGATAATGCATTTGCCAGCGTCGAAGAACTTAAACCATTTCTGCGAGACTCCGCAGCCATTGATGTTCCTTTTTTCCGCAAACCAGCAATGATGTCGGCAGGATGCCAGTCAATGAAATTATTCTCCATCTTTCCTCACTCCTTAAGTTAGTCGCTTTCATTCAGAACATGCGTTCTGTCGAGCATCACTATACTCCTGATGGCGAGTTGCTCTAAAAAGTTCATGTAAATAGCGTGAAGATTCAGAATATATAAAGAAAATGACCTGATTATTCAGAGAGTATTGCGCTGAATAAGTATTTTTATGGAGCTTACTGGAATTATCCCGCGCAATGCGCGGGATACAGGGAAGGGATTAGCGATCGCGTTGAACAGCGATGTGCGCGAGGCCGATTAATGCCTCTCGCCACGGAGTGTCCGGGAGTACCTGTAATGCTTCAATAGCTTTATCTGCTTCTTCCTCGGCACGCTGACGCGTCCATTCGAGAGAACCACAAGCGTTCATTGCTTCCAGAACAGGTTCCAGAAGATGACGCCCGTTGCCTTGCTCAATGGCGGTACGGATCATCTGCGCTTGTTCCGGTGTGCCATGATGCATTGCATGCAGCAGCGGTAACGTTGGTTTACCTTCGTTCAGATCGTCCCCGACGTTTTTACCCAACTGTTCACCGTCGGCATTGTAATCGAGCAAATCGTCGATTAGCTGGAAAGCGGTGCCGAGGTAGCGACCATAATCCTGCAGACCTTTTTCTTCTTCTGGCGTACAACCTGCCAGAATTCCGGAACACTGAGCAGCAGCCTCAAACAGGCGCGCGGTTTTGCTGTAAATAACGCGCATGTAGTTTTCTTCGGTGATGTCCGGGTCGTTAACGTTCATCAGTTGCAGCACTTCACCTTCTGCGATGACGTTTACCGCTTCGGACATCACTTCCAGCACTTTGAGCGAGCCGAGGCTGGTCATCATCTGGAAAGCGCGGGTATAAATAAAATCACCAACCAACACGCTGGCAGCATTGCCAAACGCGGCGTTGGCGGTAGCTTTACCCCTGCGCATATCTGATTCATCCACAACGTCGTCGTGTAGCAGGGTCGCCGTGTGGATAAACTCGATCAGGGCGGCGATAGTGACATGCGCATTCCCCTCATAGCCAACAGCTCGTGCAGCCAGTACAGCAATCATCGGGCGAATGCGTTTACCCCCGCCGCTGACGATGTAATAGCCTAACTGATTGATCAGTTGGACTTCGGAATTAAGCTGCTCGAGAATTGCCGCATTAACACCCGCCATATCTTGCGCGGTTAACTCATTGATTTTTTCTAAATTCATCGCAAAAGCCGGGCTTTTCGCCCCGATTACCTTACTGTGAACAAAGGCAACTTAGGGTTTATGGTTAGGAATATAGGGTGATTGTACTGAAAAAATGGCACAGATAAACGTTACCGTACAAGTTGTGTTTTTTTTCTTCGTGTATTGACTGTAGCACTTGTCAAAGGCGTGCGTTTTGCGTAATATTCGCGCCCTATTGTGAATATTTATAGCGCGCTCTGAATCATTGAAAAGGTGTGCGCGGAAGCGGAGTTTTATATGTACGCGGTTTTCCAAAGTGGTGGTAAACAACACCGAGTAAGCGAAGGTCAGACCGTTCGCCTGGAAAAGCTGGACATCGCAACTGGCGAAACTGTTGAGTTCGCAGAAGTTCTGATGATCGCAAACGGTGAAGAAGTCAAAATCGGCGTTCCTTTCGTTGATGGCGGCGTAATCAAAGCTGAAGTTGTTGCTCACGGTCGTGGCGAGAAAGTTAAAATCGTTAAGTTTCGCCGTCGTAAACACTATCGTAAGCAGCAGGGCCATCGTCAGTGGTTCACTGATGTGAAAATTACTGGCATCAGCGCCTAAGACCTGAGGAGAGATTTCAAATGGCACATAAAAAGGCTGGCGGCTCCACACGTAACGGTCGCGATTCAGAAGCTAAACGCCTGGGCGTTAAGCGTTTCGGTGGCGAATCCGTTCTGGCGGGTAGCATCATCGTTCGTCAACGTGGTACTAAATTCCACGCGGGCACCAACGTAGGTTGCGGTCGTGACCACACTCTGTTTGCTAAAGCAGACGGTAAAGTGAAATTCGAAGTTAAAGGCCCGAAAAACCGTAAGTTTATCAGCATCGAAGCTGAATAAGTTTTTCGCGTCCCGGTAACGGATGAAAGCCCCGCAACGTGTTGCGGGGCTTTTTACATTCGACAACCGGTAAAAATGCGCATCGTGCGGCGTTAATCCGCAAATGCGTTTTGCAGGGAATACGGTATGAAGCAGCAGGCAGGCATTGGCATTCTTTTGGCGCTCACCACAGCAATTTGCTGGGGGGCGTTGCCAATCGCAATGAAGCAGGTGCTGGAGGTGATGGAACCTCCGACAATCGTGTTTTACCGTTTCTTGATGGCGAGTATTGGCCTTGGGGCCATTCTTGCAGTGAAGAAAAAGCTGCCGCCATTACGCGTGTTTCGTAAGCCACGTTGGTTGATATTACTGGCGGTGGCGACTGCCGGACTGTTTGGGAATTTCATCCTGTTCAGCTCATCCTTGCAATACTTGAGTCCTACCGCCTCGCAGGTGATAGGGCAACTCTCGCCGGTTGGCATGATGGTTGCCAGCGTATTTATCCTGAAAGAGAAAATGCGTAGCACTCAGGTAGTGGGAGCATTGATGCTTCTGAGTGGGCTGGTGATGTTCTTTAACACCAGTCTGGTTGAGATTTTTACAAAGCTCACCGATTACACCTGGGGTGTTATCTTTGGTGTCGGTGCTGCAACGGTCTGGGTGAGTTATGGCGTGGCGCAAAAGGTTTTATTGCGTCGGTTGGCATCACCGCAGATCCTGTTTTTGCTGTACACTTTATGTACAATGGCGCTCTTCCCACTGGCGAAACCAGGGGTAATAGCGCAGCTTAGCAACTGGCAACTCGCATGTTTAATTTTTTGCGGGCTGAATACGTTGGTAGGATATGGCGCCCTGGCGGAAGCGATGGCACGCTGGCAGGCAGCGCAGGTGAGCGCGATCATCACGCTTACTCCACTGTTTACGCTGTTTTTTTCAGATCTTTTATCACTGGCCTGGCCCGATTTCTTCGCCAGACCGATGTTAAACCTTTTAGGTTATCTCGGTGCGTTTGTCGTGGTTGCGGGCGCGATGTATTCCGCCATTGGTCATCGTATTTGGGGCGGATTACGTAAGCATACAACGGTGGTATCGCAACCCCGCGCAGGCGAATGATTTACGGAGAATAAAATGAAGTTTGTTGATGAAGCATCGATTCTGGTCGTTGCAGGTGATGGCGGCAATGGTTGTGTGAGCTTCCGCCGCGAAAAATATATTCCGAAAGGCGGCCCGGATGGCGGCGATGGTGGTGACGGCGGCGACGTATGGATGGAAGCCGACGAGAACCTGAACACGCTTATCGATTACCGTTTTGAAAAATCTTTCCGTGCAGAGCGTGGCCAGAACGGTGCAAGCCGCGACTGTACCGGTAAGCGTGGTAAAGACGTGACGATTAAAGTGCCAGTAGGTACGCGTGTTATCGATCAGGGCACTGGTGAAACCATGGGCGATATGACCAAACACGGTCAGCGCCTGCTGGTTGCTAAGGGCGGCTGGCACGGCCTGGGCAACACCCGCTTCAAATCATCGGTTAACCGTACTCCCCGGCAGAAAACCAACGGTACGCCAGGTGATAAGCGTGAGCTGCTGCTGGAGCTGATGCTGCTGGCTGATGTCGGGATGCTGGGGATGCCAAACGCTGGTAAATCGACCTTTATCCGCGCAGTATCTGCGGCTAAACCGAAAGTGGCGGACTATCCGTTTACCACTCTGGTGCCAAGCCTTGGCGTGGTTCGTATGGACAATGAGAAGAGCTTCGTTGTTGCTGATATTCCGGGGCTGATTGAAGGTGCTGCTGAAGGTGCAGGTCTGGGGATCCGCTTCCTGAAGCATCTGGAACGTTGCCGCGTATTGCTGCACCTTATCGATATCGATCCGATTGACGGCACCGATCCGGTTGAGAACGCGCGCATTATTATTAGCGAGCTGGAAAAATACAGCCAGGATCTGGCGGCGAAACCACGCTGGTTAGTCTTCAACAAGATTGACCTGCTGGATAAAGCGGAAGCCGAAGAGAAAGCGAAAGCCATCGCTGAGGCGCTGGGTTGGGAAGATAAATATTATCTGATCTCTGCAGCGAGCGGGCTGGGCGTGAAAGACCTCTGCTGGGATGTGATGACCTTTATCATCGAAAACCCAGTGGTGCAGGCCGAAGAAGCGAAACAGCCAGAGAAAGTCGAATTCATGTGGGATGATTATCACCGTCAGCAGCTTGAAGAGATTGCTGAAGAGGATGATGAAGACTGGGATGACGACTGGGACGAAGACGACGAAGAGGGCGTTGAGTTCATTTACAAGCGTTAATCAGCAAAACCCCGGCACTGCGCCGGGGTTTCTTTTTAACTAATTGTTCTGATAAATATCTTTGTACAAGCGGCTTTCAAAGCGCACCAACGGAATGCGGCGATTACGTTGATCCGCCGGTTCTACCGCATAGCCAGAAAGATATTGTACAAATGCCATCCGTTGCCCACTTGCCGTGGTAATGAATCCCGCCAGGTTATACACGCCTTGTAACGATCCTGTTTTTGCCGAAACTTTGCCATCTACCCCCGCCTGATGCAGACCGGCACGGTACTGTAACGAGCCGTCATAGCCTGCCAGCGGCAGCATGGAGATAAAGTTAAGCTCGTTATCATGCTGGGCAATGTATTGTAGCACTTGCATCATGGTGGCTGGCGCAATCAGGTTATGTCGTGAAAGCCCTGAACCATCGGCAATAATGGTGTTGCCAATATCGACACCGGCTTGCTGACGCAGGATCTGGCGCACGGCATCGGAGCCGGCTCGCCATGTACCAGGCACATTAAAGCGCGCATGACCAATCATTCGAAAGACGGTATCTGCGATCATGTTGTCCGATTTTTTCAGCATAATCTTAAGCAGATCATGCAAAGGGGCCGACTGTTTGCTGGCGACCACCGTTCCCGGCTCATTAACCTGTGTCTGGCGCAGCAGTGTGCCGGTATAGGTGATGCCTGCCTGTTTAAGCTCATCTTTCAGAATCGCCCCAGCATAGCTGGCACCATCCTGTACGGCAAAGGCCAATGGAAGAGGCTCAGAACGTTGTGGCAGGCATCCAGTTAGCGTAAAGCGGTTAAGGTCACCAGGCACGACATCCAGCTCGCAATATTGCGCTTCGGCAGAACCACGGGGGAGGGTGCGTACCTGACTGAACATCGTAACGGGGTAATAAGATGCCACGCGAATAAAAGCCATATCACCGGGCTTTTGTGCGCTGTAGAGCGAGACAGAGAAGCAATTGCGGTCAACGATAGCGGCGGCTGGCGGAGCGCTAAAGCATTGTGTCATGTCGTTCCAAGGCCAGCCGGGAGCCTTATCGTGACTGGCAAAAATGGAGGTATCTATAAGCACGTTGCCATTGATTTGCGTGATGCCAGATTTTTTCAGGGTTGTTACCATATTGCGAATATCCTGACGTTTTAGCGTCGGATCGGCACCAAATCGCGCCACTAAGTCACCTTTAAGCACACCGTTTTCCACATTACCTTTGGTTTCCAACGTGGTGGTAAAACGAAAGTCGGGGCCGAGTTGAATCAATGCCGCCAGCGCAGTGATGACTTTTTGCGTACTGGCGGGTAGCGCCATCTGCTGACTGTGGTAATCAATAGTGGGGGCAGACGCGCCGACTTTTTGCACCATCAGGGCAAGGTTGGCACCTGCGGGGAGTTGAGTAATGTACTCATCAACATTCGCGGCCTGAACACTGAACGCTATACCGCTGGTCAATCCGATGATAAATCTGGAAAATCGCATAATCTCGCGCTAACAACCTGGAATCGAGCCGTCATACTACGGCGCAACACCCTATAAAGTAAACGATGACCCTTCGGGAACTTCAGGGTAAAATGACCATCAAAATGTGAATTGTAGCTGACCTGGGACCTGTTTCCGGGTCGGTATTTTTTTGCTTCTGGCCCTGGTGAGGAGTTATGCCGGGCTGACCGAACAGCCGGGGTGGGTGGAGACTCGCCCCATCAGGAATATTCAAGAGGTATAACAAATGCAAGCTATTCCGATGACCTTACGCGGCGCTGAAAAATTACGCGAAGAGCTGGATTTTCTGAAATCTGTGCGCCGTCCTGAAATCATTGCTGCTATTGCTGAAGCGCGTGAACATGGCGATCTGAAAGAGAACGCCGAATACCACGCAGCTCGTGAGCAGCAGGGCTTCTGCGAAGGCCGTATTAAAGATATCGAAGCCAAGCTGTCGAACGCTCAGGTAATCGATGTCACCAAAATGCCGAACAATGGTCGCGTTATTTTTGGTGCTACCGTAACGGTGTTGAATCTGGATTCTGATGAAGAGCAGACTTATCGCATCGTAGGTGATGACGAAGCTGACTTTAAACAAAACCTGATTTCTGTAAACTCGCCTATCGCTCGTGGCTTGATCGGCAAAGAAGAAGATGATGTTGTGGTCATCAAAACGCCGGGCGGCGAAGTAGAATTTGAAGTAATTAAGGTGGAATACCTGTAAGAATTACCCAATACTCAAAATGTTGATGTATTGTAAAGAAAGGAAAAAGGCCGCTATGCGGCCTTTTATCAACGAACAGAGCGTGGCATTTTGCTCTCCTGCCTGCGGAAAATCCCTCGTTTTACACAGAAAATGTGTGTAACTTTAGGATAATCTTAGCGTGGCAGCGAGATTTTACGTTCTTTAGTTGGGCGATAAAGCACCAGCGTTTTACCGATGACCTGTACATTACAGGCGCCGGTTTCGCGCACGATAGCTTCCACGATCAAGGTTTTAGTTTCGCGATCTTCTGTTGCGATTTTCACCTTGATGAGTTCATGGTGCTCTAGCGCTTGTTCAATCTCGGCCAGCACCCCTTCGGTCAAACCATTACTGCCAAGCAGAACAACTGGCTTGAGCGGATGTGCCAGACCTTTCAGGTGCTGTTTTTGTTTAGTACTCAGATTCATCGTATTTTTTTGCTTACGTTGGGATTGAAAACGGGTCATTCTACCGCCATCTCCCATATATCACCAAATAGGCGCGTAAAAATTTACGCAATTGGTTACGATGAGTTATCCCAATGGGAAAGTTAAATGACAGGTAAGAAGCGTTCTGCCAGTTCCAGCCGCTGGCTTCAGGAACACTTTAGCGATAAATATGTTCAACAGGCACAGAAAAAGGGGTTACGTTCCCGTGCCTGGTTTAAACTTGATGAAATACAGCAAAGTGACAAACTCTTTAAACCGGGAATGACGGTAGTCGACCTTGGCGCCGCGCCGGGTGGTTGGTCACAATATGTAGTCACCCAAATTGGCGGCAAAGGCCGTATCATCGCTTGCGATCTTTTACCTATGGATCCTATCGTTGGTGTGGACTTTCTTCAGGGCGATTTTCGTGATGAACTGGTCATGAAGGCTCTGCTGGAGCGTGTAGGCGACAGCAAAGTCCAGGTTGTCATGTCAGATATGGCACCAAACATGAGCGGAACACCGGCGGTGGATATCCCCCGTGCCATGTATCTGGTGGAACTGGCGCTAGAAATGTGTCGTGATGTGTTAGCGCCGGGTGGCAGTTTTGTAGTGAAGGTGTTCCAGGGCGAAGGTTTCGATGAGTATCTAAGGGAAATTCGCTCCCTGTTTACGAAGGTTAAAGTTCGTAAGCCGGACTCTTCTCGTGCACGTTCGCGGGAAGTGTATATTGTAGCGACCGGGCGTAAACCCTAACCGGGAGATTTCAGACGAAAGTTTGAAAGATGCTGGATATAGAGTATCCTGACGCTGTTTTTAACACAGTTGTAATAAGAGGTTAATCCCTTGAGTGACATGGCGAAAAACCTAATACTCTGGCTGGTCATTGCCGTTGTGCTGATGTCAGTATTCCAGAGCTTTGGGCCCAGCGAGTCTAATGGCCGTAAGGTGGATTACTCTACCTTCCTACAAGAGGTCAATAACGACCAGGTTCGTGAAGCGCGTATCAACGGACGTGAAATCAACGTTACCAAGAAAGATAGTAACCGTTATACCACTTACATTCCGGTTCAGGATCCAAAACTACTGGATAACCTGTTGACCAAGAACGTCAAGGTTGTCGGTGAACCGCCTGAAGAGCCAAGCCTGCTGGCTTCTATCTTCATCTCCTGGTTCCCGATGCTGTTGCTGATTGGTGTCTGGATCTTCTTCATGCGTCAAATGCAGGGCGGCGGTGGCAAAGGTGCTATGTCGTTCGGTAAGAGCAAAGCACGTATGTTGACGGAAGATCAGATCAAAACGACCTTTGCTGACGTTGCTGGTTGCGACGAAGCAAAAGAAGAAGTTGCTGAGCTGGTTGAGTATCTGCGTGAGCCGAGCCGCTTCCAGAAACTGGGCGGTAAGATCCCGAAAGGGGTTTTGATGGTTGGTCCTCCGGGTACTGGTAAAACGTTGCTGGCGAAAGCCATTGCAGGCGAAGCGAAAGTTCCGTTCTTTACCATTTCTGGTTCTGACTTCGTTGAAATGTTCGTTGGTGTTGGTGCATCTCGTGTACGTGACATGTTCGAACAGGCGAAGAAAGCGGCTCCGTGTATCATCTTTATTGATGAAATCGATGCCGTAGGCCGCCAGCGTGGCGCGGGTCTGGGTGGTGGTCACGATGAACGTGAACAGACACTTAACCAGATGCTGGTTGAGATGGACGGCTTCGAAGGTAACGAAGGTATCATCGTGATCGCTGCGACTAACCGCCCGGACGTTCTCGACCCGGCGCTGCTGCGTCCTGGTCGTTTCGACCGTCAGGTTGTGGTTGGTTTGCCAGATGTTCGTGGTCGTGAGCAGATCCTGAAAGTTCACATGCGTCGCGTACCGCTGGCACCAGATGTTGATGCGGCAATTATCGCCCGTGGTACACCGGGCTTCTCTGGCGCAGATCTGGCTAACCTGGTGAACGAAGCAGCACTGTTCGCTGCACGTGGCAATAAACGTGTTGTTTCGATGGTTGAGTTCGAGAAAGCGAAAGACAAAATCATGATGGGCGCGGAACGTCGCTCCATGGTGATGACGGAAGCGCAGAAAGAGTCCACCGCGTATCACGAAGCAGGCCATGCGATTATCGGTCGCCTGGTGCCGGAACACGATCCGGTACACAAAGTAACGATTATCCCGCGCGGTCGTGCGTTGGGTGTGACCTTCTTCCTGCCTGAAGGCGATGCTATCAGTGCCAGCCGTCAGAAACTGGAAAGCCAGATCAGTACCCTGTACGGCGGTCGTCTGGCAGAAGAGATCATCTACGGACCGGAACATGTTTCTACCGGGGCGTCCAACGACATTAAAGTTGCGACCAACCTGGCGCGTAACATGGTGACCCAGTGGGGCTTCTCTGAGAAACTCGGTCCGCTACTGTATGCGGAAGAAGAAGGTGAAGTTTTCCTCGGTCGTAGCGTGGCCAAAGCTAAACATATGTCCGATGAAACTGCGCGTATCATCGACCAGGAAGTGAAGTCACTGATTGAACGTAACTACAATCGTGCGCGTCAGTTGTTGAACGACAACCTGGATATCCTGCATGCGATGAAAGATGCACTCATGAAATATGAGACCATCGACGCACCGCAGATTGATGACCTGATGGCGCGTCGCGATGTACGTCCGCCTGCAGGTTGGGAAGAGTCGGGAGCATCTAACAATTCTGACAATAATGGCACTCCAAAGGCACCGCGTCCGGTTGATGAACCACGCACGCCAAATCCGGGTAATACCATGTCAGAGCAGTTAGGCGACAAGTAAGTTCCCGCATCAGATGACTGTATTTGTACCGAAAACCCCGGGGCGTGCTCCGGGGTTTTTTCTTATCAATTTATACCAGGGATAACACCATGAAACTCTTTGCCCAGGGCTCTTCACTGGATCTTAGCCATCCTCACGTAATGGGGATCCTCAACGTTACGCCAGATTCTTTCTCTGATGGCGGTACGCATAACTCACTGACTGATGCAGTGAAACATGCGAACCTGATGATCAACGCTGGCGCGACGATCATTGACGTTGGTGGAGAGTCCACGCGTCCAGGGGCAGCGGAAGTGAGTGTTGAAGAAGAGTTGCAGCGTGTTATTCCGGTGGTTGAGGCAATTGCGCAACGATTCGAAGTTTGGATCTCGGTCGATACTTCTAAACCGGAAGTCATCCGGGAATCGGCAAGAGTGGGCGCTCACATCATTAACGATATCCGATCCCTTTCCGAGCCAGGTGCTCTGGAAGCGGCTGCGGAAACCGGTTTACCCGTATGTCTGATGCATATGCAGGGAAATCCAAAGACCATGCAGGAAGCACCGAAATATGATGATGTCTTTGCTGAAGTGAATCGCTACTTTATTGAGCAAATAGCACGTTGTGAACAGGCGGGTATCGCAAAAGAGAAATTGTTGCTCGACCCCGGATTCGGTTTCGGTAAAAATCTCTCCCATAACTATTCATTACTGGCGCGTCTGGCTGAATTTCATCATTTCAATCTGCCGCTGTTGGTGGGTATGTCACGAAAATCGATGATTGGACAGCTACTGAATGTTGGGCCGTCTGAGCGTCTGAGCGGCAGTCTGGCTTGTGCGGTAATTGCCGCAATGCAGGGCGCGCACATTATTCGTGTTCATGACGTCAAAGAAACCGTAGAAGCGATGCGGGTGGTGGAAGCCACTCTGTCTGCAAAGGAAAATAAACGCTATGAGTAATCGTAAATATTTCGGGACCGATGGGATTCGTGGTCGTGTTGGGGATGCGCCGATCACACCTGATTTTGTGCTTAAACTGGGCTGGGCTGCGGGTAAAGTACTGGCGCGGCACGGCTCCCGTAAGATCATTATCGGCAAAGATACCCGTATTTCTGGCTATATGTTGGAGTCGGCGCTGGAAGCCGGCCTGGCGGCAGCGGGCCTTTCCGCGCTCTTCACCGGCCCGATGCCAACACCGGCGGTGGCTTATCTGACACGCACCTTTCGTGCAGAGGCCGGGATTGTGATTTCTGCATCGCATAACCCGTTCTACGATAATGGTATTAAATTCTTTTCCATCGACGGCACTAAACTGCCAGATGCAGTCGAAGAAGCCATCGAAGCTGAAATGGAAAAAGAGATTAGCTGCGTTGATTCGGCAGAACTGGGTAAAGCCAGCCGTATTGTTGATGCTGCGGGTCGCTATATCGAATTTTGCAAAGCCACGTTCCCGAACGAACTTAGCCTCAGTGAACTGAAGATTGTGGTGGATTGCGCAAATGGTGCAACCTATCACATCGCTCCAAATGTACTGCGCGAGCTGGGAGCGAACGTAATCGCCATCGGTTGTGAGCCGAATGGTGTAAACATCAATGCCGAAGTGGGGGCAACTGATGTTCGTGCATTACAGGCGCGTGTACTGGCTGAAAAAGCGGATCTCGGCATTGCCTTTGACGGCGACGGCGACCGCGTCATCATGGTTGACCATGAAGGCAATAAAGTCGATGGCGATCAGATCATGTATATCATCGCGCGTGAAGGTCTTCGTCAGGGGCAGTTGCGTGGTGGCGTAGTGGGCACATTAATGAGCAATATGGGGCTGGAATTGGCGCTGAAACAGCTAGGTATTCCATTTGCTCGCGCAAAAGTGGGCGACCGCTATGTACTGGAAAAAATGCAGGAGAAAGGCTGGCGCATCGGCGCGGAGAACTCCGGTCATGTGATTCTGCTGGATAAAACCACCACCGGTGACGGAATCGTTGCCGGTTTGCAGGTACTGGCGGCGATGGCGCGCAACCACATGAGTCTGCACGACCTTTGCAGTGGCATGAAAATGTTCCCGCAGATTCTGGTTAACGTGCGTTATACCGCAGGCAGCGGCGATCCGCTTGAGCATGAATCAGTTAAAGCCGTGACAGCGGAAGTTGAAGCGGCGCTGGGTAGCCGTGGACGCGTGCTGCTGCGTAAATCTGGCACCGAGCCGTTGATTCGCGTGATGGTCGAAGGTGAAGACGAAGCACAGGTGACTGAATTTGCCCACCGTATCGCTGATGCGGTAAAAGCGGTTTAATGCGATTGCTAACTGGCTAAAAAGGCGGCGATTGTCGCCTTTGTTCTACTTATGTACATCGGTTTTGCTGTTTTTTTCCGCAGTTGATACAATGCAATAAAATTGCCCTTGCGAAGGTCATTCGCTTTGGTTAGTATTCACACCCGCTTCAGTGGGAAAGATTAAATTATCCCGCTTTATTGGTTGAAGCATTGGTACGCGGCAACTCCGCAAGGAACAGGTTGATTATGTACGAAGCTCTTTTAGTAGTTTTCCTTATTGTAGCAATTGGCCTTGTTGGTCTGATCATGCTGCAGCAAGGTAAAGGCGCTGATATGGGAGCCTCCTTCGGAGCAGGCGCTTCCGCTACGCTGTTTGGTTCAAGTGGTTCTGGTAACTTCATGACCCGTATGACGGCTGTGCTGGCAACGTTGTTCTTCATCATCAGTCTGGTGTTGGGTAACATCAACAGTAATAAAACCAATAAAGGTAGCGAATGGGAAAATCTGAGTGCTCCGGCGAAAACCGAACAGACTCAGCCTGCTGCTCCGGCTAAGCCGACCAGCGATATTCCGAACTAAGAGTAGTATCTGTGCTGAGGTGGTGGAATTGGTAGACACGCTACCTTGAGGTGGTAGTGCCCTAACGGGCTTGTGGGTTCGAGTCCCATCCTCAGTACCAATATTCCGAAAGAAAGACGCTGAAAAGCGTCTTTTTTCGTTTTTATAAGTTAAACATTCTGATAGTTATTTCCCCACCCGTAAGTCTGTTTCATCCAGTTTGAAATCTGTAATTTCTAACTTTTGCATTATTAACGGAAGCACCTGGTGAATTATTCTCATACCAGTAAGGATCTCGTTCATGTATATATCAGGATGAATGCGAGATTTATTGAAATCGAAACTTTCGGCTTCTGCTGCAACGCTAAGTTGGTCAGCAGTGTTATAAACCATATCCAGAAGTTCGGCTCTTAACGGGATTCCCGCCCTGAATGCCATCATCTTGAGTTGATTCAACCAATTTTCGTAGTCTTTTTGAACTTTATAACGAAACTGTTTAATGTTTGACGCAATAGGAGTATCAATTTCAATTTTGCATGCGGCAAGTGATATCAATGAACTCTGAATATTGATGGCTTCGTTGGAATAGACATCTAAATCATCATCCTGAACTAACTCATCAACATATGCTATGTAGAATCCATAAACGTCATTCAGAGCATGGTAAATATCATTGATTACGGAACAATGAGCGTTGCTCTCTATGACCTCCCAAAAAGCCTCTTTATGATCAGCATTTTTGCCGTCAATATTAAGTTCTTTGGGAAAGGAAAGAGGTGAAGGAAAACCTATGCGGTTCAACACATCTATTGTTTCTTCAACCAAAAAGCCATCTTCGTCAGTAAGAGGTCGTGTTATATAACCCGTTTCAGAGTCTTCCATAGCTTGTTGAGCAAGAAAATGGATAAGTCGATCCCATTTCTCAGCATTCTCGACTGAGCCCGCCCATTCAACTAGTTGAGGAGAGTAATGCCCTATTTGTGTAATATCTCTGAATTTTTTTCCATGTCAGTAGACATATGTTCCCCTTTTTTCCACTTGCTAATTTGTGTTGAGGAAACACCTAACTGGTTTGCTAAATCTTTTTGGGTACATTTCAGAGTATGTACTGCGAGGCGTACAAAATATTCACCATTCATTGGTCATTCCTTTTACTGAGCATGAAAGAATAAAGTAAAAATAGAATGGACTGATATTTACTTTATTTAATTTGAATTTTACTTTAACTCCGAAACCGGACATGTGAATCCCAAGCGTGGCCACATTCTCTTAGCCGTAAAAAAAGGCCGCAATGGCGGCCTTTAGCACGAACTCTCTGAAATTACTGACCTTTGTTTTCCAGATTCTCAACCTGCGGCACGCCCGAAGCGGCAGAAGAGGAGAGCAGGCCAGTTTTGGCATAACCGAAAAGTTTCTCGCGGGTGTCAGTGATATCCAGGTTACGCATGGTCAGTTGACCAATACGATCGTCTGGTGAGAACACTGAGTCACCTTTTTCCATTGTCAGACGCTCTGGCTTATAAGTCAGGTTGTCAGAGACAGTATTGAGGATGGAGTAGTCGTTACCGCGACGCAGTTCCAGGGTAACTTCACCTGTAATCTGGCTGGCAACCCAGCGTTGCAGGGAGTCTCGTAGCATCAGCGCCTGGGAGTCGAACCAACGCCCCTGATACAGCAGACGTCCCAACTGGCGACCATGCGCGTGATATTGCTCAATGGTGTCTTCGTTGTGAATACCGGTCAGCAGACGTTCATAAGCGATATGCAGCAGAGCCATCCCCGGAGCTTCGTAGATACCACGGCTTTTCGCTTCGATGATACGGTTTTCGATCTGGTCGCTCATGCCCAGGCCGTGACGGCCACCAATGCGGTTGGCTTCAAGCATCATTTCTACATCGTCGCTAAAGGTTTTACCGTTTAGCGCTACCGGATGCCCCAGCTCAAAACGTACCGTGACTTCTTCTGCCGGGATCTTCACGCTCTCGTCCCAGAATTTCACACCCATAATCGGGTTGACGATTTTGACGCTGGAGTTGAGGTATTCCAGATCTTTCGCTTCGTGCGTCGCGCCGAGCATGTTGGAGTCTGTGGAGTAGGCTTTTTCAACCGACATTTTGTAGTCGAAACCGCAGGCAATCATAAATTCAGACATTTCATGACGACCGCCTAACTCATCAATAAAGTCAGTATCAAGCCACGGTTTGTAAATCTGCAATTCGGCGTTGGTAAGCAGGCCGTAACGATAGAAACGTTCGATATCGTTTCCTTTATAGGTGCTGCCATCACCCCAGATGTTAACGCCATCTTCTTTCATCGCAGCAACCAGCATGGTGCCGGTTACGGCGCGGCCCAGTGGCGTGGTGTTAAAATAGGTCAGACCGCCGGTGGTGTTATGGAAAGCACCACACTGAATAGCGGCAATACCTTCAGCCACCAGTTGTTTGCGGCAGTCGATCAGACGAGCGTTCTCCGCGCCGTATTCCATGGCTCGACGAGGGATCGCATCATAATCCTCTTCGTCTGGCTGGCCCAAATTTGCAGTATATGCATAAGGGACAGCTCCCTTTTGTCGCATCCACAGCAGTGCGGCACTGGTGTCCAGACCGCCAGAAAAAGCGATACCAATACGTTGACCTACCGGGAGATGCTTGAGAATCGTCGTCATAAAATAACACCCTGCTTGATTAACTAATGATGAGCCTGTATTTCTGCTCTAACTGAATTTTTATGCAAAATAAATGAGTTTTCATTTAATCATCTTTTATCTGAGACAGGAAGAGTTTAGTGTGTTTTTTGTAAAATAATGCGCTTAAGAGAGGTAAGGAGAGGATGAAAGTATTCAACAAATGAAAGTGAACTGGATATCCATTCACATGATTAGCAATAAATGTTGACAAAATGTGGCGTGGATCACTATAATGGCCGCAGATTTTACGTCCCGTCTCGGTACACCAAATCCCAGCAGTATTTGCATTTTTTACTCAAAACAAGTAGAATTTGCCACGTTTCAGGCGCGGGGTGGAGCAGCCTGGTAGCTCGTCGGGCTCATAACCCGAAGGTCGTCGGTTCAAATCCGGCCCCCGCAACCACTTTCCCTTAGAGTTCTTTTTCAAATATACTGTGAAGACTTCGGCCTTCGTAGTGGGATTTGAAAAAATCCTTCTGGAAAGTGCTCCAGACCGCATTTGCGGTTATAGGGTTCAGTTATATAAAGCCCCGATTTATCGGGGTTTTTTGTTATCTGACTACAGAATAACTGGGCTTTAGGCCCTTTTTTTATGTCTTGGGGGTGGGCTTGTCCACATTAGAGCAAAAATTAACAGAGATGATTACTGCGCCAGTTGAGGCCCTGGGTTTTGAACTGGTTGGCATCGAGTTTATTCGCGGTCGCACATCCACACTGCGCATCTATATTGATAGTGAAGATGGCATCAATGTTGATGATTGTGCTGATGTGAGCCACCAGGTAAGTGCTGTGTTGGATGTTGAAGATCCCATCACCGTTGCTTATAACCTGGAAGTCTCCTCACCGGGTCTCGATCGCCCACTGTTCACGGCTGAACACTACGCCCGTTTTGTCGGAGAAGAGGTCACTCTGGTACTCCGTATGGCGGTACAAAACCGTCGTAAATGGCAGGGCGTTATCAAAGCGGTAGACGGTGAAATGATCACAGTTACCGTCGAAGGTAAAGATGAAGTGTTCGCGCTGAGTAATATCCAGAAGGCGAACCTGGTTCCCCACTTTTAATAGTCTGGATGAGGTGAAAACCCCGCGATGAACAAAGAAATTTTGGCTGTAGTTGAAGCCGTCTCCAATGAAAAGGCGCTGCCTCGCGAGAAAATTTTCGAAGCGTTGGAAAGCGCGCTGGCTACAGCAACCAAGAAAAAATATGAACAAGAGATCGACGTCCGCGTACAGATCGATCGCAAAAGCGGTGATTTTGACACCTTCCGTCGTTGGCTGATTGTTGATGAAGTCACTCAGCCAACTAAAGAAATCACCCTTGAAGCCGCGCGTTATGAAGATGAAAGCCTGAACCTGGGCGATTACGTTGAAGATCAGATTGAGTCTGTCACCTTTGACCGTATTACGACCCAGACGGCAAAGCAGGTTATCGTGCAGAAAGTTCGTGAAGCCGAACGTGCGATGGTTGTTGATCAGTTCCGTGAACACGAAGGTGAAATCATCACCGGCGTGGTGAAAAAAGTAAACCGCGATAATATCTCTCTGGATCTGGGCAACAATGCTGAAGCTGTGATCCTGCGTGAAGATATGCTGCCGCGTGAGAACTTCCGCCCAGGTGACCGCGTTCGTGGCGTGCTCTATTCTGTTCGCCCGGAAGCGCGTGGTGCGCAACTTTTCGTTACCCGTTCCAAGCCAGAAATGCTGATCGAACTGTTCCGCATTGAAGTGCCGGAAATTGGCGAAGAAGTTATTGAAATTAAAGCAGCGGCTCGCGATCCGGGATCTCGTGCGAAAATCGCGGTGAAAACCAACGATAAACGTATCGATCCGGTAGGTGCTTGCGTGGGTATGCGTGGTGCACGTGTTCAGGCTGTTTCCACTGAGCTTGGCGGCGAGCGTATCGATATCGTCCTGTGGGATGATAATCCGGCGCAATTCGTTATTAACGCGATGGCACCGGCAGACGTTGCTTCTATCGTGGTGGATGAAGATAAACACACCATGGATATCGCTGTTGAAGCCGGTAACCTGGCGCAGGCGATTGGGCGTAATGGTCAGAACGTGCGTCTGGCTTCGCAGTTGAGTGGTTGGGAACTTAACGTAATGACCGTTGACGACCTGCAAGCTAAACATCAGGCGGAAGCGCACGCAGCGATCGACACCTTCACCCGTTATCTCGACATTGACGAAGACTTCGCCACTGTCCTGGTAGAAGAAGGCTTCTCGACTCTGGAAGAACTGGCCTACGTGCCGATGAAAGAGCTGCTGGAAATTGAAGGCCTTGATGAGCCGACTGTTGAAGCACTGCGCGAGCGTGCTAAAAATGCACTGGCCACCATTGCACAGGCCCAGGAAGAAAGCCTCGGTGATAACAAACCGGCTGACGATCTGCTGAATCTTGAAGGGATGGATCGTGATTTAGCATTCAAACTGGCCGCCCGTGGCGTTTGTACGCTGGAAGATCTCGCCGAACAGGGCATTGATGATCTGGCTGATATCGAAGGGTTGACCGACGAAAAAGCCGGAGCACTGATTATGGCTGCCCGTAATATTTGCTGGTTCGGTGACGAAGCGTAATAAACTGTAGCAGGAAGGAACAGCATGACAGATGTGACGATTAAAACGCTGGCCGCAGAGCGACAGACCTCCGTGGAACGCCTGGTACAGCAATTTGCTGATGCAGGTATCCGGAAGTCTGCTGACGACTCTGTGACCGCACAAGAGAAACAGGCTTTAATTGACCACCTGAATCAGAAAAATTCAGGGCCGGACAAATTAACGCTGCAACGTAAAACACGTAGCACCCTTAACATTCCTGGTACCGGTGGAAAAAGTAAATCGGTACAAATCGAAGTCCGCAAGAAACGCACCTTTGTGAAACGCGATCCGCAAGAGGCTGAACGCCTTGCAGCGGAAGAGCAAGCGCAGCGTGAAGCGGAAGAGCAAGCCCGTCGTGAGGCAGAAGAATCGGCCAAACGCGAGGCGCAACAAAAAGCTGAACGTGAGGCCGCAGAACAAGCGAAACGTGAAACCGCTGAACAAGCAAAACGTGAAGCTGCGGAAAAAGACAAAGTGAGCAATCAACAAGACGATATGACTAAAACCGCCCAGGCTGAAAAAGCCCGCCGTGAGCAGGAAGCTGCAGAGCTTAAGCGCAAAGCTGAAGAAGAAGCACGTCGTAAACTCGAAGAAGAAGCACGTCGCGTTGCTGAAGAAGCACGTCGTATGGCGGAAGAAAACAAATGGACTGATAACGCGGAACCGACTGAAGATTCCAGTGATTATCACGTTACCACCTCTCAACATGCTCGCCAGGCAGAAGACGAAAGCGATCGTGAAGTCGAAGGCGGTCGTGGCCGTGGCCGTAACGCGAAAGCAGCACGTCCGAAGAAAGGCAATAAACATTCTGAATCTAAAGCTGATCGCGAAGAAGCGCGCGCAGCAGTACGTGGTGGTAAAGGCGGAAAACGTAAAGGTTCTTCGCTGCAGCAGAGCTTCCAGAAACCAGCTCAGGCTGTTAACCGTGACGTCGTGATTGGTGAAACCATCACTGTTGGCGAACTGGCTAACAAGATGGCGGTTAAAGGCTCTCAGGTCATCAAAGCGATGATGAAGCTGGGTGCAATGGCAACCATCAACCAGGTCATTGACCAGGAAACCGCACAGTTAGTTGCCGAAGAGATGGGCCACAAAGTTATCCTGCGTCGTGAAAACGAACTGGAAGAAGCGGTAATGAGTGACCGTGATACAGGTGCTGCGGCTGAACCGCGTGCACCGGTTGTGACCATCATGGGACACGTTGACCACGGTAAAACTTCTCTGCTGGACTATATTCGTTCAACGAAAGTGGCTTCTGGTGAAGCGGGTGGCATTACCCAGCACATCGGTGCATACCACGTTGAAACTGAAAACGGCATGATCACCTTCCTGGACACCCCGGGGCACGCCGCGTTTACTTCAATGCGTGCACGTGGTGCGCAGGCAACTGACATCGTAGTTCTGGTTGTTGCTGCAGATGACGGCGTAATGCCGCAGACCATCGAAGCAATCCAGCACGCGAAAGCGGCAGGTGTGCCTGTGGTGGTTGCAGTGAACAAAATCGATAAGCCAGAAGCCGATCCGGATCGCGTTAAAAACGAACTGTCTCAGTACGGCATCCTGCCGGAAGAGTGGGGCGGTGAAAGCCAGTTCGTACACGTATCTGCAAAAGCGGGTACGGGTATCGACGAACTGCTGGATGCGATCCTGCTGCAGGCCGAAGTCCTGGAACTGAAAGCCGTACGTAACGGGATGGCGAGCGGTGCGGTCATCGAATCTTTCCTCGATAAAGGTCGTGGTCCGGTTGCAACTGTACTGGTACGTGAAGGTACTCTGCACAAGGGTGACATCGTTCTGTGTGGCTTCGAATACGGTCGTGTTCGTGCAATGCGTAACGAACTGGGTCAGGAAGTACTGGAAGCAGGTCCGTCCATTCCGGTGGAAATCCTCGGCTTGTCCGGTGTTCCGGCAGCGGGTGATGAAGTTACCGTTGTACGTGACGAGAAGAAAGCACGTGAAGTTGCACTGTATCGTCAGGGTAAATTCCGTGAAGTTAAACTGGCGCGTCAGCAGAAATCTAAACTGGAGAACATGTTCGCCAACATGACTGAAGGCGAAGTTCATGAAGTGAACATCGTTCTGAAGGCTGACGTACAGGGTTCTGTAGAAGCGATTTCCGACTCCTTGCTGAAACTGTCTACTGACGAAGTAAAAGTGAAGATCATCGGTTCTGGTGTAGGTGGTATCACCGAAACCGACGCGACCCTGGCGGCTGCATCCAACGCGATTCTGGTTGGCTTCAACGTCCGTGCTGATGCCTCTGCGCGTAAAGTGATTGAGGCTGAAAGCCTGGATCTGCGTTACTACTCCGTCATCTATAACCTGATCGATGAAGTGAAAGCGGCGATGAGCGGTATGCTCTCTCCGGAACTGAAACAACAGATCATCGGTCTGGCGGAAGTTCGCGATGTGTTCAAATCACCGAAATTTGGTGCCATCGCAGGTTGTATGGTTACCGAAGGTGTGGTTAAACGTCACAACCCGATCCGCGTTCTGCGCGACAACGTGGTTATCTACGAAGGCGAGCTGGAGTCCCTGCGCCGCTTCAAAGATGACGTTAACGAAGTCCGTAACGGTATGGAGTGTGGTATCGGCGTTAAGAACTACAACGACGTGCGCACTGGCGATGTGATCGAAGTGTTCGAAATCATCGAGATTCAGCGTACGATTGCCTAAGGTTGATTGGGTGTAGGCCGGATAAGGCGTTTGCGCCGCATCCGGCAGCCGTTGCCTGACGCGACGCTCGTGCGTCTTATCAGGCCTACGTGAACAGCCCTTCCACCTGAAATTAATTTTAAAAAGGGGCTTATGGCCCCTTTTTTGTCAGGAGAATTTATTATGGCGAAAGAATTTGGTCGCCCGCAGCGCGTAGCGCAGGAAATGCAAAAAGAGATCGCTCTCATCCTGCAACGCGAAATTAAAGATCCTCGTCTGGGCATGATGACCACCGTTTCCGGTGTCGAGATGTCTCGTGACCTGGCCTATGCCAAAGTGTATGTAACTTTCCTCAACGACAAAGATGAAGATGCGGTAAAAGCGGGCATCAAAGCGTTGCAGGAAGCCTCCGGCTTTATCCGCAGCCTGCTTGGTAAAGCGATGCGCCTGCGTATCGTGCCGGAACTGACCTTCTTCTACGACAACTCACTGGTTGAAGGGATGCGTATGTCAAACCTGGTGACCAGTGTGGTTAAGCATGACGAAGAACGTCGTGTTAATCCGGACGACAGCAAGGAGGACTAATGAGTCGTCCTCGTCGTCGCGGCCGCGACATTAACGGCGTTTTGTTGCTGGATAAACCGCAGGGTATGTCCAGCAACGATGCGCTGCAAAAAGTGAAACGCATTTATAACGCCAATCGTGCTGGACATACCGGCGCGCTGGACCCGCTGGCGACCGGCATGTTGCCGATTTGTCTCGGGGAAGCGACGAAGTTTTCCCAGTACCTGCTGGACTCTGATAAACGTTATCGGGTGATTGCGCGTCTTGGACAGCGTACTGATACTTCTGACGCAGACGGACAAATCGTTGAGGAGCGCCCGGTAACCTTTAGTGCAGAGCAACTGGCGGCGGCACTCGATTCATTCCGTGGCGATATTGAACAAATCCCTTCGATGTATTCTGCGCTGAAATATCAGGGTAAAAAACTGTACGAGTACGCGCGTCAGGGCATTGAAGTGCCTCGTGAAGCACGACCGATTACCGTTTATGAGTTGCTGTTTATTCGTCACGAAGGCAATGAACTGGAGCTGGAAATTCATTGCTCAAAAGGCACCTATATCCGCACCATCATTGATGACCTGGGTGAAAAACTTGGCTGTGGCGCACATGTGATTTATCTGCGCCGTCTGGCTGTAAGCAAATATCCGGTTGAACGAATGGTGACTCTGGAACATCTGCGTGAACTTGTCGAGCAAGCCGAACAGCAGGGTATTTCGGCGGCACAATTACTTGATCCATTACTGATGCCAATGGACAGTCCAGCTTCGGACTACCCGGTGGTGAATCTTCCGCTAACGTCTTCTGTTTACTTCAAAAATGGTAACCCGGTTCGTACATCCGGTGCGCCACTGGAAGGACTGGTTCGTGTTACAGAAGGTGAAAACGGTAAGTTTATCGGTATGGGCGAAATTGACGATGAAGGCCGCGTTGCGCCTCGTCGCCTGGTGGTTGAATACCCGGCGTAATGCTATCCATCTTGCGATAACAGGTCGCTACGAGTAGAATACTGCCGCTTAACGTCGCGTAAATTGTTTAACACTTTACGTAACGTACACTGGGATCGCTGAATTAGAGATCGGCGTCCTTTCATTCTATATACTTTGGAGTTTTAAAATGTCTCTAAGTACTGAAGCAACAGCTAAAATCGTTTCTGAGTTTGGTCGTGGTGCAAACGACACCGGTTCTACCGAAGTTCAGGTAGCACTGCTGACTGCACAGATTAACCACCTGCAGGGCCACTTTGCAGAGCACAAAAAAGATCACCACAGCCGTCGTGGTCTGCTGCGCATGGTTTCTCAGCGTCGTAAACTGCTCGACTACCTGAAACGTAAAGACGTAGCACGTTACACCCAGCTCATCGAGCGCCTGGGTCTGCGTCGCTAATTCTTGCGAGTTTCAGAAAAGGGGGCCTGAGTGGCCCCTTTTTTCAAGCTGATGGCAGCAATTCACTGGAAACTAATGTATTGTTGCTATGAATGATCTTCCGTTGCAGAGGTTCGCGCGGCTAATGAGAGGCTTTACCCACATCAGGCTGGGTTAGGGTTGTCATTAGTCGCGAGGATGCGCAGAAGATCGGGTATTAACACCAGTGCCGTTAAGGTGCTGTCTAAGAAAGAGAAAGGATATTACATTGCTTAATCCGATCGTTCGTAAATTCCAGTACGGCCAACATACCGTTACACTGGAAACTGGCATGATGGCGCGTCAAGCCACTGCCGCAGTTATGGTTAGCATGGATGACACCGCGGTATTCGTTACCGTTGTTGGCCAGAAAAAAGCCAAACCAGGTCAGGACTTCTTCCCTCTGACCGTTAACTATCAGGAGCGTACCTACGCTGCTGGTCGTATCCCGGGTAGCTTCTTCCGTCGTGAAGGCCGTCCAAGCGAAGGCGAAACCCTGATCGCGCGTCTGATTGACCGCCCGATTCGCCCGCTGTTCCCGGAAGGCTTCGTCAACGAAGTTCAGGTTATCGCCACCGTGGTTTCTGTTAACCCGCAGGTTAACCCGGATATCGTTGCGATGATTGGTGCTTCCGCAGCACTGTCTCTGTCTGGTATCCCGTTCAATGGTCCGATTGGTGCTGCTCGCGTGGGTTACATCAATGACCAGTATGTACTGAACCCAACTCAGGATGAGCTGAAAGAGAGCAAACTGGATCTGGTTGTTGCCGGTACTGAAGCCGCTGTGCTGATGGTTGAATCTGAAGCAGAACTGCTGAGCGAAGACGTCATGTTGGGCGCAGTGGTGTTCGGTCATGAACAGCAGCAGGTTGTTATTCAGAACATCAATGAACTGGTGAAAGAAGCCGGTAAACCGCGTTGGGACTGGCAGCCGGAGCCGGTAAACGAAGCGCTGAACGCGCGCGTTGCTGCACTGGCTGAAGCTCGTCTGAGCGATGCTTACCGCATCACCGACAAACAAGAGCGTTATGCACAGGTTGATGTCATCAAATCTGAAACCATCGCTACGCTGCTTGCTGAAGACGAAACCCTGGACGAAAACGAACTGGGTGAAATTCTGCACGCTATCGAGAAAAACGTTGTTCGTAGCCGCGTACTGGCAGGCGAACCGCGTATCGACGGTCGTGAAAAAGATATGATCCGTGGTCTGGATGTGCGCACAGGCGTGCTGCCGCGTACTCACGGTTCTGCGCTGTTTACCCGTGGTGAAACTCAGGCGCTGGTTACCGCAACACTGGGTACTGCACGTGACGCACAGGTTCTTGATGAACTGATGGGCGAACGTACTGACACCTTCCTGTTCCACTACAACTTCCCTCCGTACTCCGTAGGCGAAACCGGCATGGTCGGTTCTCCGAAGCGTCGTGAAATTGGTCACGGTCGTCTGGCGAAGCGCGGCGTGCTGGCAGTAATGCCGGATATGGACAAATTCCCGTACACCGTACGTGTTGTGTCTGAAATCACCGAATCCAACGGTTCTTCTTCTATGGCTTCTGTGTGCGGTGCGTCTCTGGCGCTGATGGACGCAGGTGTGCCAATCAAAGCCGCTGTTGCGGGTATCGCAATGGGGCTGGTGAAAGAAGGCGACAACTACGTTGTACTGTCTGACATTCTGGGTGACGAAGACCACCTGGGCGATATGGACTTCAAAGTTGCGGGTTCCCGTGGCGGTATCTCTGCACTGCAGATGGATATCAAAATTGAAGGTATTACCAAAGAGATCATGCAGGTTGCGCTGAACCAGGCTAAAGGTGCGCGTCTGCACATCCTGGGCGTAATGGAACAGGCGATCAACGCGCCGCGTGGCGATATCTCTGAGTTCGCTCCGCGTATCCATACCATTAAGATTAACCCGGACAAGATTAAAGACGTTATCGGTAAAGGCGGTTCTGTAATCCGTGCTCTGACTGAAGAAACCGGCACCACTATCGAAATCGAAGATGACGGTACTGTGAAGATCGCCGCGACCGACGGCGAGAAAGCAAAACACGCTATTCGTCGTATCGAAGAGATCACTGCAGAAATCGAAGTGGGTCGCGTCTACAATGGTAAAGTAACCCGTATCGTTGACTTTGGCGCATTTGTTGCCATCGGCGGCGGTAAAGAAGGTCTGGTACACATCTCTCAAATCGCTGACAAGCGTGTTGAGAAAGTGACTGATTACCTGCAGATGGGTCAGGAAGTTCCGGTAAAAGTTCTGGAAGTTGATCGCCAGGGCCGTATCCGTCTGAGCATTAAAGAAGCGACTGAGCAGTCTCAACCTGCTGTAGCACCGGAAGCTCCGGCTGCTGAACAGGGCGAGTAAGGTTGCCATTTGCCCTCCGCGTTGACGGGGGGCTTTTAACCGGGCAGGACGCCTTGTTAGCAACCGGGAACAGGACGTTCATTCAACCGTGGTCTTCGGGAGTGGGAAATGAAGCCTTTTTTGCGCTGGTGTTTCGTTGCGACAGCACTTACGCTTGCAGGATGCAGTAATACTTCCTGGCGTAAAAGTGAAGTCCTCGCAGTACCATTGCAACCGACTTTACAGCAGGAAGTGATTCTGGCACGTATGGAACAGATCCTTGCCAGTCGGGCTTTAACCGATGACGAACGCGCGCAGCTTTTATATGAGCGCGGAGTGTTGTATGATAGTCTCGGTCTGAGGGCATTAGCGCGTAACGATTTTTCGCAAGCGCTGGCAATCCGACCGGATATGCCTGAAGTATTCAATTACTTAGGCATATATTTAACGCAGGCAGGCAATTTTGATGCTGCCTATGAAGCGTTTGATTCTGTACTTGAGCTTGATCCAACTTACAACTACGCGCACTTGAATCGCGGGATCGCATTATATTACGGCGGTCGTGACAAGTTAGCGCAAGATGATCTGCTGGCGTTTTATCAAGACGATCCCAATGATCCTTTCCGTAGTCTGTGGCTTTATCTCGCTGAGCAGAAGCTCGATGAGAAGCAGGCTAAAGAAGTGTTGAAACAGCACTTCGAAAAATCGGACAAGGAACAGTGGGGATGGAACATTGTCGAGTTCTACCTGGGCAACATTAGCGAACAAACGTTAATGGAAAGGCTCAAGGCGGACGCAACGGATAACACCTCGCTCGCTGAGCATCTCAGTGAAACCAACTTCTATTTAGGTAAGTACTACCTAAGTCTGGGGGATTTGGACAGCGCCACGGCACTGTTCAAACTGGCGGTTGCCAACAACGTTCATAACTTTGTTGAGCACCGATACGCATTGTTGGAATTATCGCTCCTGGGCCAGGACCAAGATGACCTGGCAGAATCGGACCAGCAATAGCTGACGTACACATCAGCCCGTAATCTTATTTGATTGCCATCACCTTAACGGGTGAGGGCGTTGTTGTTCGTTAATACACCTACTTTGAGCCGGTTCACACTTTTCAATGAAAATTGCTGATCAATTTCATGATGAGTTATGTAGACTGGCCGCCATTAATTTTGAGGCACACGTACTACATGGCTGAATTCGAAACCACTTTTGCAGATCTGGGCCTGAAGGCTCCTATCCTTGAAGCCCTTAACGATCTGGGTTACGAAAAACCATCTCCAATTCAGGCAGAGTGTATCCCACATCTGCTGAATGGCCGCGACGTTCTGGGTATGGCCCAGACGGGGAGCGGAAAAACTGCAGCATTCTCTTTACCTCTGCTGCAAAATCTTGATCCTGAGCTGAAAGCACCACAGATTCTGGTGTTGGCACCGACCCGCGAACTGGCGGTACAGGTTGCTGAAGCAATGACGGATTTCTCTAAACACATGCGCGGCGTAAACGTGGTTGCCCTTTACGGCGGCCAGCGTTATGACGTGCAATTACGTGCCCTGCGTCAGGGGCCGCAGATCGTTGTCGGTACTCCGGGCCGTCTGCTGGACCACCTGAAACGTGGCACTCTGGATCTCTCTAAACTGAGCGGTCTGGTTCTGGATGAAGCTGACGAAATGCTGCGCATGGGCTTCATCGAAGACGTTGAAACCATTATGGCGCAGATCCCGGAAGGTCATCAGACCGCTCTGTTCTCTGCAACCATGCCGGAAGCGATTCGTCGCATTACCCGCCGCTTTATGAAAGAGCCGCAGGAAGTGCGCATTCAGTCCAGCGTGACTACCCGCCCTGACATCAGCCAGAGCTACTGGACTGTCTGGGGTATGCGCAAAAACGAAGCGCTGGTACGTTTCCTGGAAGCGGAAGATTTTGATGCGGCGATTATCTTCGTTCGTACCAAAAACGCGACTCTGGAAGTGGCTGAAGCCCTTGAGCGCAGCGGTTACAATAGTGCTGCCCTGAACGGTGACATGAACCAGGCACTGCGTGAGCAGACTCTGGAACGTCTGAAAGATGGTCGTCTGGATATCCTGATCGCGACCGACGTTGCGGCCCGTGGCCTGGACGTTGAGCGTATCAGCCTGGTGGTTAACTACGATATCCCGATGGATTCCGAGTCTTACGTTCACCGTATCGGTCGTACCGGTCGTGCGGGTCGTGCGGGTCGTGCGCTGCTGTTCGTTGAGAACCGCGAGCGTCGTCTGCTGCGCAACATTGAACGTACTATGAAACTGACCATTCCAGAAGTAGAACTGCCGAACGCAGAACTGCTGGGCAAACGCCGTCTGGAAAAATTTGCTGCTAAAGTACAGCAGCAACTGGAAAGCAGCGATCTGGATCAATACCGTGCACTGCTGAGCAAAATTCAGCCGACTGCAGAAGGTGAAGAGCTGGATCTCGAAACTCTGGCTGCCGCACTGCTGAAAATGGCACAGGGCGAACGTACTCTGATCGTGCCGCCAGATGCGCCGATGCGTCCGAAACGTGAGTTCCGTGACCGTGATGATCGTGGTCCGCGCGATCGTAACGACCGTGGCCCGCGTGGTGACCGTGAAGATCGTCCGCGTCGTGAACGTCGCGATGTTGGCGATATGCAGTTGTACCGCATTGAGGTGGGGCGTGATGATGGCGTTGAAGTTCGTCATATCGTTGGCGCAATTGCTAACGAAGGTGACATCAGCAGCCGTTACATCGGTAACATCAAGCTGTTTGCTTCTCACTCCACCATCGAATTGCCGAAAGGTATGCCGGGTGAAGTGCTGCAACACTTTACGCGTACCCGCATCCTCAACAAGCCGATGAACATGCAACTGCTGGGCGATGCACAGCCGCAAACTGAACGTCGTGGTGGTGGTCGTGGTGTCGGTGGCGAGCGTCGTGAAGGCGGTCGCAACTTCAGCGGTGAACGCCGTGAAGGTGGTCGTGGTGATGGTCGTCGCTTCAGTGGCGAACGTCGCGAAGGCCGTGCACCGCGTCGTGAAGAGTCTACCGGTCGTCGTCGTTTCGGTGGCGATGCGTAATTCGCGCTGATCAGCGAATACATTCTGTAAAATAATATATACAGCCCTAATCATATCGATTGGGGCTTTTTTTTATTTCTTTTGTACTCGCGTACTGGTACATTGCAACACATAACAACGCAGTCGCACTATTTTTCACTGGAGAGAAGCCCTTATGGCAACACTAACCACCACCCAAACGTCACCGTCGCTGCTTGGCGGCGTGGTGATTATCGGCGGCACCATTATTGGCGCAGGGATGTTCTCCTTGCCCGTGGTCATGTCCGGGGCGTGGTTTTTCTGGTCAATGGCGGCGCTAATCTTCACCTGGTTTTGTATGCTGCATTCCGGATTGATGATTTTGGAAGCTAACCTGAATTATCGAATCGGTTCGAGCTTTGATACCATCACCAAAGATTTGCTGGGCAAAGGCTGGAATGTCGTCAACGGTATCTCTATTGCCTTTGTGCTCTACATTCTGACCTACGCCTATATTTCTGCCAGCGGTTCTATTTTGCATCACACCTTCGCGGAGATGTCGCTGAATGTTCCGGCCAGAGCGGCAGGTTTTGGTTTTGCACTGTTGGTGGCGTTTGTGGTGTGGTTGAGCACCAAAGCAGTCAGCCGTATGACGGCGATTGTGTTGGGAGCGAAAGTTATTACATTCTTCCTCACCTTCGGTAGCTTGCTGGGGCATGTGCAGCCTGCGACATTGTTCAACGTTGCGGAAAGCAATGCGTCTTATGCACCGTATCTGCTGATGACACTACCGTTCTGTCTGGCGTCGTTTGGTTATCACGGCAACGTACCAAGCCTGATGAAGTATTACGGCAAAGACCCGAAAACCATTGTGAAATGTCTGGTGTACGGTACGTTGATGGCGCTGGCGCTGTATACCATCTGGTTGCTGGCGACGATGGGCAACATTCCGCGTCCGGAGTTTATTGGCATTGCAGAGAAGGGCGGAAATATTGATGTGCTGGTGCAGGCATTAAGCGGTGTGCTGAACAGTCGTAGTCTGGATCTGCTGCTGGTAGTGTTCTCAAACTTTGCGGTAGCGAGTTCGTTCCTCGGCGTAACGCTGGGCCTGTTCGATTATCTGGCGGATCTGTTTGGCTTTGATGATTCGGCATTGGGGCGCTTTAAAACGGCACTGTTGACCTTTGCGCCACCTGTCGTTGGTGGCCTGCTGTTCCCTAACGGATTTCTCTACGCCATTGGTTATGCTGGTTTAGCTGCTACCATCTGGGCGGCAATTGTTCCGGCTCTGCTGGCCCGCGCATCGCGTAAACGCTTTGGCAGCCCGAAATTCCGCGTCTGGGGCGGCAAACCGATGATCGTTCTGATTCTGCTATTTGGTATTGGCAATGCATTGATCCATATTTTATCGAGCTTTAATTTGCTGCCGGTGTATCAGTAATCATCTGTGCCTTATCCGACATTTCTGCTGCCTGCACAATGTCTGATGCGCTTCGGTTATCAGGTCTACGTAGGGCGGCGTTGCCAGGTCGGATAAGGCTTCCCGCCGTATCCGACAAAATAAAACACACTATCCCAGTAAATCTTCCTTCACATCCATCGCCAGTTCAAACGAATGCAGCCTCGCCTGGTGGTCGAAAATCTGCCCGTTAACCATAATCTCATCAGCGTCGGTTTCGCGCAGGATCGACTGTAAACCGTGACGCACTTTCGCTTTATCGCCCACCAGCGACATACTCAGCGCCTGCTGCACGCCATACTGCTCGGACGGCGACCAGAACTGATCCATATTCTGAATCGGTGGTGGCAGTTGCCCGGTTTCACCGCGGCGTAGCTTCACAAAGGCTTGCTGCATCGAGGTAAACAGGAATTCAGCGTCGCGGTTGCTATCAGCGGCGATGATATTGATACACACCATTACGTACGGTTTCTCCAGTCGTGCGGAGGGTTTGAAGTTGCTGCGATAAAGTTGTAGTGCCTGGAACAGCATATCCGGCGCGAAGTGTGAGGCAAAGGCAAACGGCAGGCCGAGCTGCGCCGCCAGTTGTGCGCTGTAAAGGCTGGAGCCTAATAACCACACCGGGATTTTCTCGCCATAGCCTGGCACCGGGCGTACATGTGGATTGGGATCACGAGCGTCAAACCAGTCCACCAGCTCAGCAACATCGCGGGGGAAATTATCAATATCACCACTCATATGGCGACGCAGCGCCATCATTGTCCGCTGATCGCTACCTGGAGCACGACCCAGCCCCAAATCGATTCGACCCGGATAGAGCGTATTGAGTGTGCCGAACTGTTCTGCAATTACCAACGGTGAATGGTTAGGTAACATCACGCCGCCGGAACCCAGATGCAGCGTGGTGGTATTCGCTGCCAGATAGCCAATCAACACCGATGTCGCCGCACTGGCAATGCCGGTCATATTGTGATGTTCCGCCAGCCAGTAGCGATGATAGCCGCGCTTTTCAGCCAGACGAGCCAGGTCCAGAGAGTGGGAGAACGCTTCTCGCGCCGTTGAACCTTCGGGGATGGGGGCCAGATCGAGTAGCGAAAACGGAATGGTTTTATCAGTCATAACAGCTCACTTTGTTACCGATTAATCTTTAATACTGCATTAAAGAGTAGTTAAAGTTGTTAACAAAGTGAGCTATTTACTTACGCTTGCAGTTCCAGCCCTGCCAGCCGTTTCCAGTAACCGTTGCAGTCGCTATTAGCCGTTAACGGCAGCGGCGCAGCGCCATTTTCATTGGCGCGGAAGGCGTCGAGCATAGCAAAAGTGTCTGTGCCCTGCGGTGACAGGCGAACCACATCGACCAGCCCCTGCATTGACGCCAGCTCGTTACCGAGGTTGTAAACATAGCCGCTCATGGTCTGAATGCCGTTGAGCACAAACACCTGCTGATCTTCCTGTGACAGCACGTTGCGCCCGTTCGGATATTTAATGCAGCAGGTTTCGCACTCATCTTTCGGGCGATCCTCCGAGCGTGCGGTGAAGCAGCGGGCTGAGTACGCCAGCGGCAGATGGCCGTAGCTCAAGACTTCCACTTCAAACTGGTTGCGAATACCCAGTTCATCACACTGATTGAGCAGATTCACCAGCCAGTCGCGGGAAAGTTCTACCGGCATACACCAGCGCATCATGCCCTGTTTGAGCAATATTTTCAGCGTCACTGCGTTGTAGCAGTTCAGCGCATGCCCGGCGACGAACGGGAGTTTGCGTTCGGCGCACATATTCACCACGCCGAGATCGCTGGCTTCAATCAGAAACTCGCCGTTCTCAACATAGCGTTTCAGTTCGCCCAGCTCGGAAGAGGCCTGTACCAGCGCCAGCGTGGAGAGCACAATCTGCTTGCCACTTCCGGCGAGCGATTTTGCCATCTCCAGCCAGTCGCCAACTTTCGTTGCCCGACGCTTGCTGCATACCGCTTCACCAAGATAAATCACGTCGGCGCTGCTGGTGGCGGCCTGCTGATAAAATTCTTCCAGCGTCTCTTTTGGCCAGTACCACAGCACTGGCCCTAAGGAATATTTCATTGCTTTTCTCACTGCCATTTACGGTGATATGCGCCAAGGGTGGTTTGCGTGCCTTCGGACATCGACCCGAGCGTCTCCATCCACGCGTTTTGTGGCACGAAGTTTTGCGGATCGGCCTTACAACGGTCGATAGCCTGACGCCAGACTTTCGCCACCTGGCTGACATACGCCGGGCTACGCTGGCGGCCTTCGATTTTCACCGAAGCAATATTCGCCGCCATTAGCTCAGGCAGCAGTTCCAGGGTATTGAGACTGGTTGGTTCTTCCAGTGCGTGATAGCGCTCGCCGTCCACCAGATAACGCCCTTTACACAGCGTCGGGTAACCTGCGTTTTCGCCGTCCTGATAACGGTCGATCAGCACCTCGTTAAGGCGGGATTCCAGCCCCTGCGGCGTTTGTTGCCAGCGCACGAAGCGGGCAGGAGAACACGCACCCACGGTGTTGGGCGACTCACCGGTCAGATACGACGACAGATAGCAACGTCCTTCCGACATAATGCACAGGCTGCCGAAAGCAAAGACCTCCAGCGGAACTGGCGTGACCCGTGCCAGTTGTTTCACCTGGTGAATCGACAGTACGCGTGGTAGCACCACGCGGGCGACATCAAAATGGCGATGATAAAAGTTAATTGCCTCTTCATTGGTCGCTGAAGCCTGCACCGACACGTGACGCTCAATATGTGGGTAACGCTCGGCGGCGTACTCCAGCATGGCAAGATCGGCAAGGATCAGCGCGTCGGCACCCAGTTGTGCCGCCATATCCACGGCACGTTGCCAGCGGGCGTAGCCGTCCGGGTGCGCAAAAGTATTAATCGCGATGTGAAGTTTGCGGCGATGTTGATGGACAAAACTCACCGCTTCCTGCAATTTTTTCTCGGTAAAGTTAAGGCCGGCGAAGTGACGGGCATTGGTATCATCTTTTAGCCCGATATAAACAGCATCTGCGCCGTTTTCGATGGCCGCCTTAAGCGCCGGGAGATTTCCGGCAGGGCAGAGCAGCTCCATAATTTTTCCTGAAGGTTGCGCTATCAAAACGCAAAAATGTTAACGAACTGGGATTTTAGTTAACCTTGCTGCGACAATTTTTGATTTAAGGCAGTTAAAGTTGTATTGGTGGTAGCAGCAATTTCATATGGAATTGTTGATTTATACCGCTATGTTATTTTCCTGATATGGCAAAATAGGATGATTGTTGAAACAGGGAGTAAAACTCGTGTTGGATAAACTGCGTTCCCGTATTGTGCATTTGGGGCCATCTCTGTTGAGTGTACCGGTAAAACTGACGCCATTTGCGCTAAAACGCCAGGTTCTTGAGCAAGTCTTAAGCTGGCAATTCCGCCAGGCGCTGGACGATGGCGAGCTGGAGTTCCTTGAAGGCCGCTGGTTAAGTATTCATGTGCGTGATATTGACCTGCAATGGTTTACCTCGGTGGTGAATGGCAAACTGGTCGTTAGCCAGAACGCGCAAGCAGACGTGAGTTTTAGTGCCGACGCCAGCGATCTGCTGATGATCGCAGCGCGTAAACAGGATCCGGATACACTTTTCTTCCAGCGTCGGCTAGTGATTGAAGGTGATACGGAGCTGGGGCTGTATGTGAAAAACCTGATGGACGCCATTGAACTGGAGCAAATGCCAAAAGCCTTACGCATGATGCTGCTGCAACTGGCGGATTTTGTTGAGGCGGGGATGAAAACCACGCCTGAAACCAAACAGACATCGGTAGGTGAACCATGCTAATTCGAGTAGAAATTCCCATTGATGCGCCGGGTATTGATGCCCTGCTGCGTCGTTCATTCGAAAGCGATGCGGAAGCGAAGCTGGTTCACGATCTGCGTGAAGATGGCTTTCTGACGCTGGGACTGGTGGCGACAGATGACGAAGGCCAGGTCATTGGCTATGTGGCATTCAGTCCGGTAGATGTGCAGGGCGAAGACCTGCAATGGGTTGGCATGGCTCCGCTGGCGGTAGATGAAAAATATCGCGGGCAAGGGCTGGCACGCCAACTGGTCTATGAAGGACTGGATTCGCTTAATGAGTTCGGCTATGCCGCAGTGGTAACGCTGGGCGATCCGGCGCTGTACAGCCGTTTTGGCTTTGAACTGGCGGCGCATCACGATCTGCGTTGCCGCTGGCCGGGCACAGAAAGTGCCTTCCTGGTACATCGTTTAGCGGATGACGCGCTGAATGGTGTAACCGGGCTGGTTGAGTACCACGATCACTTCAATCGCTTTTAACCTCCGGGGTTTGCAGGCTACTTAATAACTCTGCAAACCCAGCGCCTTCCGCAACCAGGCATTCTTTCTGTCGTTTGGTCAGTTGCTTGACGCGATATTCCGCCCGTAATGCCAGCGAACGGTCGCCAACCGGTGCGGAAAATGCCAATGTCAGTTTGCCTTTCCCGCGCAGTGCTTTCGCCCCTTTACCGCTTTGATGCTGCTGATAGCGGCGTTCGACGTCCGTGGTGATCCCGGTATAAAGCTTATTGTCGGCGGTACGAATCAAGTAAAGGAACCAGGGTGTCATCGTCTGTGTCACATGTTAAGGTCTGGCCAACAGTATAAAAGAGAACAGAAATGGAAACACTCACCGCAATTAGCCGTTGGCTGGCAAAACAACATGTTGTCACCTGGTGCGTGCAGCAGGACGGGGAGCTGTGGTGCGCCAATGCCTTTTATCTTTTTGATGCGCAGAAAGTTGCATTTTACATTTTGACGGAAGAAAAAACGCGCCATGCGCAGATGAGCGGGCCGCAGGCTCCGGTTGCCGGAACGGTAAATGGTCAGCCGAAAACGGTGGCATTAATTCGTGGCGTGCAGTTTAAAGGTGAGATCCGCAGACTGGAAGGTGAGGAAAGTGACCTCGCACGTCAGGCCTATAATCGCCGCTTCCCGGTTGCCCGGACGCTGTCGGCACCGGTGTGGGAAATCCGCCTCGATGAGATAAAATTCACCGACAACACGCTGGGCTTTGGGAAAAAACTGGTCTGGCAACGGTAACCTATAGTTAAACATGAGTACATATACAGGGCCGGAGGCAATATGAGTCAGGTTTTAATTACAGGCGCAACGGGGCTGGTGGGTGGGCATCTACTGCGGATGTTGATTAATGAACCGAAAGTACAGGCTATTGCCGCGCCGACGCGACGCCCATTAGCAGATATGCCGGGAGTCTATAACCCACACGATCCACAATTGACCGACGCGCTGGCGCAGGTCACCGATCCGATAGACATTGTTTTTTGTTGCCTTGGCACCACGCGGCGGGAGGCGGGCAGTAAAGAGGCATTTATTCACGCTGATTACACGCTGGTGGTGGATACGGCATTAACCGGACGGCGGCTGGGCGCGCAGCATATGCTGGTGGTCAGTGCGATGGGGGCAAACGCGCATTCACCATTTTTTTATAACCGCGTCAAAGGGGAGATGGAAGAGGCGTTAATTGCTCAGAACTGGCCGAAACTGACCATCGCTCGCCCGTCGATGTTGCTGGGCGATCGTAACAAACAGCGGATGAACGAAACCCTTTTTGCGCCACTGTTCCGTTTGCTACCAGGGAACTGGAAATCCATTGATGCGCGAGACGTGGCGCGGGTAATGCTGGCAGAAGCGATGCGGCCAGAGCATGAAGGCGTGACCATTTTAAGCTCTTCAGAATTACGCAAAAGAGCTGAATAATTATTCCCAATAATTGATGGTGAGCGTAATATTCTCGCGCTCAATTATCATAACTTTTTCCTGGGGAATGCTATGGCTGGTCAGTCTTCATCTCAGGCGGCAACGCCCATTCAGTGGTGGAAACCCGCGCTTTTCTTTCTCGTTGTCATTGCCGGACTCTGGTATGTGAAGTGGCAACCCTACTACGGTAAGGCCTTTACCGCCGCCGAAACCCACAGCATCGGTAAATCAATCCTCGCACAGGCGGATGCCAATCCGTGGCAGGCAGCGTTGGATTACGCGATGATCTACTTTCTTGCAGTATGGAAAGCGGCGGTGCTGGGTGTGCTCCTCGGATCGTTGATTCAGGTATTGATCCCTCGTGACTGGTTGTTGCGCACGCTTGGACAATCGCGCTTTCGCGGGACGTTACTGGGAACGCTGTTTTCACTGCCTGGAATGATGTGTACCTGCTGTGCGGCACCGGTCGCGGCGGGGATGCGCCGCCAACAAGTGTCGATGGGAGGGGCGCTGGCATTCTGGATGGGGAATCCGTTGTTAAACCCAGCAACGCTGGTGTTTATGGGCTTTGTTCTCGGCTGGGGTTTTGCGGCGATTCGCCTGGTGGCGGGTCTGGTGATGGTGTTGCTGATTGCAACACTGGTACAAAAATGGGTGCGTGAGACACCGCAAACGCAGGCACCGGTCGAAATCGACATGCCAGAAGTGCAGGGCAGATTTTTTAGCCGCTGGGGCAGGGCGCTGTGGACGCTTTTCTGGAGTACGATCCCGGTTTATATCCTGGCAGTGCTGGCGTTGGGGGCTGCTCGCGTCTGGCTGTTCCCCCATGCCGATGGCGCTGTCGATAATAGCCTGATGTGGGTGATAGCGATGGCGGTAGCGGGATGCTTGTTTGTCATTCCCACGGCGGCAGAAATTCCGATTGTGCAGACGATGATGCTGGCAGGGATGGGAACCGCTCCGGCGCTGGCATTATTGATGACCCTTCCGGCGGTGAGTTTGCCGTCGTTAGTTATGCTGCGCAAAGCGTTTCCGGCGAAGGCATTATGGCTGACGGGAGCGATGGTGGCGGTATCGGGTGTTATTGTCGGCAGTCTGGCGCTGTTGTTCTGATTCGAGGGAAAACATGTCGGATGCGGCGCAAGCGCCTTATCCGACCTGTGGTTTGTGCCATTGTAGGCCTGATAAGACGCGGCAGCGTCGCATCAGGCTTTACAAAGAGCTGTTATTTAATAAACGTAAATGCCGTGGTCACACGTTTCACACCACTCACCCGGCTGGCAATATCTGCCGCCGCTTTCGCCTCACGCTCAGTCACCAGCCCCATCAGGAACACTTCGCCGTTTTCGGTGGTTACTTTCACGTTAGACGATTTCACCAGGTCGCTTGCCAGCAACTGCGAGCGAACTTTAGTGGTGATCCACGTATCATTCGACGCTTCGCCCAGACCAATTGGTTGGCCCTGACGAATCTCGTTATACACTTCGTTGGCACCGTCTACGCCCATCGCAATCTGTTTTGCACGAGCCGAAAGTTCGGTGTTTGGTGACTGCCCAACCAGCAGCACTTTGCCCTGATAGGCCGTTACATTAATGCGCGCTTCTTTCTTAATTTGTTCATCTTTCGACAATGCGCTGTTAACGCGCACTTCCAGGGTGCCATCGTCCACCTGGGTGCCGACACTGCGCGGATCGGTCGCTGCTTTAGTTCCCACAGCGGCTGTACCCACTACGGCAGCAGCAACACAACCTTGCAACAGCAGTGCGGAAATAAGGACTGCGATTGGCGATAATGCCTTCATGTATTCTCCTTAATCATCCTGGTGAGGGAAAAGCGTGTTATCGATCAGATCGCACAGGCAATTTACCGTCAGCATGTGCATTTCTTGAATGCGAGCACTACGATGCGAAGGAATACGGATCTCCACGTCTTGCGGCCCTAACAACCCTGCAAGTTCACCGCCGTCATAGCCGGTTAATGCCACAATAGTCATATCACGCGTAACGGCGGCTTCAACAGCTTTAACGATATCGCGGCTGTTACCGCGAGTAGAAATGGCTAACAGCACATCTCCCGCATGTCCCAGCGCCCGTACCTGTTTTGCATATACTTCATCATGCAAGCGATCATTGGCAATCGCCGTTAAGACAACATTATCAGTATTTAGTGCAATGGCAGGTAAGCTGGGCCGCTCCGTTTCGAAACGGTTGATCATGCTGGCAGCAAAATGCTGTGCGTTGGCAGCGGAAGTCCCATTACCACAACAGAGGATTTTGTTGCCATTAAGCAGAGACTGAACCAGCGTCATGGCTGCACGGGAGATGGCATCCGGAAGCGCCTCTGCCGCCGCAATTTGAGTTTGAATGCTTTCAGTGAAGCAAGCTTTTATTCTTTCTAGCACGCTAATCCTTAAACCTTAATTATGAGTGGTCATTAAAGGCATCCTTAATCCACTCAACATCATTCCCGGTGAAGGCTACCACATCGAACCGGCAATCCACAGTATCAAAACTCCCATTATGGCGCGCGAGCCACAAGCGGGCAGTCTGTAATAATTTGTGTTGTTTGCTACGGGTCACACTGGCTGCTGCGCCGCCGTAGAGTGCAGAGCGGCGGTAACGCACCTCGACAAAAACGGTGGTCTGGCCTTCACGCATTATCAAATCGATCTCGCCGCCACGCTCGTTCACGTTGGCGGCGACAAACTGCAGTCCTTTGCCTTCCAGCCAGCGACGCGCTTGTTTTTCCCACGCATCGCCGGTCTGTTTAGTGGTTAACTGGCGGGGACTACCTGACCTTGTTGGTACTGTAGCCATGATAACTTCCTGTTAATCACGCAATCCGGGTTAGCCGTCAGACCTCCGGTATTACCGTTGATTTCAAACCCCTGAACCTGGCGCATTTGCGAGAAATGATTCGCCAGTGACCAGGCATCGACACCCATTGCATACATTCGCGCCAGCGAATAATCGTTGTTCACAGCACTGAGTGCCTGCTGCATTAATGACAGGTTACTCCCTGCCAGCATTGGGATTTCACTGTACTGTAAACCTTCCATCTCCAGGCGGAAATCAGGACCCGCGGAGCCTTGTGCGCTGCGGGAGCTGGCGTACAGCGTTGCGCCGCTCTGGCTGCCGTTACGCATGGTAATCATCGGCTTGATGAAGGCGATTTCGCCTGGCGTTGCCACAATGTATACCGCATCGACACGACCGCCATTATTGGTGAACTGGTCATCGGTTGGCGTGGTTTGCAGCGTTGGGTTGTTTGTGGTCATGCCGGAATCGGTTGTCGTTCTGGGGGTAATCGGACTCCCCGTTAAAGCGATACCTGAACCGCCGTTGACACCCGCGCGTAATTCGCTGGTAGAGCCGAATTTTTGTTGTAGAACGGTGCCGCCGCCCAGTTTCTGCCACTCTTGCGCAAACGCATTTGCTACGCGATCACCCAGCGAACTGCGCGGGATCAGCACCAGCGGCGCTTGTTTGCCCTGGTCACGAATATGACGTGCTGCATCGCGCGCTTCATCTTCCGGCGACAGCGCGAAATAACAGATGTTGGCACGGTTTTCGATATTTTCCGGCTGGTTAAGCGCCAGCACGTTCAGCGGGGTGTTGCTCTTCAGCAACTCTTCAACGTTATTTTTCAGCAGCGGGCCGACCACAATACTCGCGCCGTCCTGCTGTACCTGGTTGAGGATCTGGCTAAGCGGTTGTGAAGAAGTATCGTAGATTTTCAGTTCTGCTGACGGATTTGCTGGTGCGCTTACTGCTGCGGTGGTTGCAGTTGGGGTGTTTACAGGCACCGGCTGTGCCTCGGTTTCTTCACCCGTCAGATCGCTAACAGAGGCCTGTGCCGGGCTGGCAACGCCATCCACGGTTTGCGGTTGGGGCTGTTCTGTGACGTCCGCGGCAGGTGCGGCAGCTACCTGCGCTGCTACTGGTTGAGTACCGATATTTTTCGCCGCTTCAAATCCTTGCTGAATAGTGCGACCAAACACCGCGGCCTGACCATTCAACGGCAACAGCAGGGCGATTTTATTGGTTGACGCTGGTTTAAACGCTTTTACGTTTACCAACTGCGTTGGCAGCATTTTCGCGCCCGGATTGTTCGGGTAACGTTTCTGCCAGTCGGCAATGCCGGCCTTCATCATGTCGGGATCGTTGCGGTTATCAAACCAGACGCGTTGCAGATCCAGCCAGCCTTGCAGGATATTTTCGTCGGCGTTGATCACCAGCGTATTCGCCTGCTCCTGAGTCATGGAGGAGAGCGCCTGCCAGGTAGCGTCAATATTTTGCTGTTTTTCTTTCGCCCCGAGCAGCGGTTCCTGAGCAATTAAAGCGCGCAATAAATCAATGGAAGGACGCCCCTGGCTGGCATCGATTTTTGCCTGCCAGTAACGTGCCTGCTGGTTTGGCTCTAAATCTGCCGGAGTAATTTTAACCAGCAAGGTTTGCGCGCCAGTAAAATCTTTCTGTGCCAGTTTAATTTCTACTGCCAGCAGAGTTTTCTCGCGACGCTGGGTATCGTTCAGTTCCTGCGGCAGTTGGTTAAATAATTCTACCGCTTGCCCGGTTTTACCTTCTTTCACCAGTGCACGAATGGCGAGTAATTGCCAGTTGATCCTGGTATCATCAGAGCTTTGCTGCATCTGCTGCAGATAAAAGGCAGAATCAGCCTGCGCCGTGCCCTGCATATAGGCAGTGGACTGATCGGGGGTATGGGTGCCACAACCGGCGAAAATCAGGGCTGCCAGAACAACAGGCAGACAACGCGCGGCTTTCAAACGAGAAAATGTTGAGGGTACCATAATGTATCCAGTGATATTTTTTTTACGCAATGCTCAATATTAAATCGGCAATACGGACGACACAATGAAACAACACCAATCGGCGGATAATTCTCAAGGTCAGCTCTACATTGTACCGACGCCAATCGGCAATCTGGCAGATATCACCCAGCGTGCGCTGGAGGTATTGCAGGCCGTTGATCTGATTGCCGCCGAGGATACGCGTCATACCGGTTTACTGCTGCAACATTTTGGGATTAACGCCCGATTGTTCGCCTTGCACGACCATAACGAACAACAGAAAGCAGAAACACTGCTGGCGAAACTGCAAGAGGGGCAAAACATTGCGCTGGTGTCCGATGCCGGAACGCCGCTGATTAACGACCCTGGCTACCATCTGGTGCGCACCTGCCGTGAAGCGGATATTCGCGTGGTGCCGCTACCGGGGCCGTGTGCTGCCATTACAGCATTAAGCGCCGCGGGTTTGCCATCAGATCGTTTTTGTTATGAAGGTTTCCTGCCTGCTAAATCAAAAGGTCGCCGTGATGCGCTAAAAGCCATTGAAACGGAACCGCGCACGCTGATTTTTTATGAATCCACCCACCGTCTGTTAGACAGCCTGGAAGATATTGTCGCGGTGCTGGGCGAATCGCGCTACGTAGTGCTGGCTCGCGAACTGACCAAAACCTGGGAAAACATTCACGGCGCGCCCGTAGGCGAACTGCTGGCGTGGGTAAAAGAAGATGAAAATCGCCGCAAAGGTGAAATGGTGCTGATTGTCGAAGGGCATAAAGCACAGGAGGATGATTTGCCCGCCGATGCGCTGCGCACGCTGGCGCTGTTGCAGGCAGAACTGCCGCTGAAAAAAGCGGCGGCGCTGGCAGCAGAAATTCACGGCGTGAAGAAAAACGCGCTGTATAAGTATGCGCTGGAGCAGCAAGGGGAGTGATATATCTCCGGGGCCCCGTTTGAAGAATCCAGGGGCCACTTGCTTTTGCCTGGCTTAGGGGGATGTTAACGATGACGCATCCCATCAATCAAACATGTGAAATGGTTATGTAGCCATAAAAACGAAGCGGGGATAGTGGTGGAGACTGTGGCTGTGAGAAAACGTTCTGTCGCATCCTGCTTTCCTTCGCCAGTCACCAGTAGCAAAACTTCGCGGGCATTGAGAATATCCTTCAAGCCTAAGGTGATCCCCCGGGTCACGGGGTGACCAGCGGTTTTTAACATCTCATGTTGCTGGGTTTTCACATCAAGTTGGCTGATATGGCAGGCCGGTTGCAGGCTTTCTCCCGGTTCGTTCAGTCCCAGATGACCGTTTTTCCCCAATCCGAGAACGCACAAATCGAGACCACCTTTGCGCGCAATTAAATCCGTTACCCGCTCGCACTCTGTCTCGTTTATCCCTTCGGAACGAAAGCTGATGAGCTGGTCTTCACGTAACCCTAGCGGCTGCACGATATGTTGCTGAAGGAAGGTTTCGCAGGTGCCGGGCGCGGTTAATGGCAGATCTACCCATTCGTCGAGCTTCACGAAGGTCAGTTGGCTGGCATCAACGTGCTGCTGGTGGATTTTTTCCACCAGATAACTGTAGGTAAGCACGGGGGTTGCGCCGGTCGCGAGGCAGATGACTGCATTGGGGGTGTTGCGGATTAACGTCAGCAAATGTTCGCTGGCGTGTTCACTGAGCGCAGTGTAGTCATCGAAGTGCTGTAAGGTTTGCATGAGGAGAAATTCCTTGTGTAGAGAGGCACCGTCAGGCGCGATGCGAAGACCGATGACAAACGCTAAATTGCCTGATGTGCTACGCTTATCAGGCCTACGTGATCTCTGCAATATATTGAATTTGTGTGCTTTTGTAGGCCGGACAAGGCGTTCACGCCGCATCCGGCATGAACAAAGCGCACTTTGTCAACAATCTGAGGCACCGTCAGGCGCAGTGCCTCATTCCATTTACAAAATACCGAATGCGGAACAAACGATGGAAAGCACGAACGTGACGGCGATTAACAGCACCGGATGCGCTTTTTTCACCCGTAATAAGTAATACATCAACAGGGTGTAAGCCATCGGCAAAATATTCGGGAAGACTTTATCGAAGAAATCCTGTTGCAGCGCGACGCTGTGAGTACTGTCGATAGCAAACGACGTCACGACGTTAATATGTACATACGAAGCGATCAGCCCGCCGATTACCGTGATCCCGAGGATAGTTGCCGAACGGGCGATCATCTGCGAGTTCTCTCGCACTTTATCAATCGCCTTCACACCGACCGAATAACCAACGTGAGTCCAGCCAACGCGCAGGAAAAAGATAAGCAGGTAAACGGCGAAAAACAGAATCGGCCCCAACAGGTTTCCCTGGCTGGCAAACGATGAGCAAATCCCCGCCATAATCGGCAATAAGGTAAACCAGAAAATCGCATCGCCAATCCCGGCGATTGGGCCAAACAGCGCCACTTTGAGGCCTTTAATGGTGTCGCGATTTTCCCCTTTCTCTTCCATCGAAATGAGTAATCCCATCAGGAATCCGACCAGATTCGGGTGGGTGTTAATAAATTCGAGGTTATCTTTCATCGCCGCGCTTAAGCCCGGTTTGTCGTCCTTATAAATCTTTTTCAGGAGCGGCAACATCGCCCAGGTAAATCCCCCCGCCTGCATCCTTTCGTAGTTAAAGCTCGCTTGCAGCAGCGATGAACGAAAGCCCAGACGGGTGATATCTTTTTTACTGATTTCAGATCCCATTGCTGTAGTCCTCTTCTTCATTTTTACTGGCAACGGGCTGCGGTTGCGCTTGCTGCCGGGATTTCGCATTGAAAAATTCATACACCGCAAAACCTGCCCCCAGTACGGCGACCGGTAACAGGTTGCTGACCTGGATGTAGCAAACAAACAGGAAACCGGCGATCAGGTAAGGGATGTATTGCGCTTTGAACATCACGCGCAGCAGCAGACCAAAACCAACGGCAGGTAAAATACCACCGGCCACTTCAAAACCATGAGTCAACCAGGCTGGCATCGCCTTTACCAGCGCCTGCATCGCGCCTTGCGCCAGGTAGGTACAAAGAAACGCAATCACTGCATATGAAGAGGCAACAATCAGCATCGTTATCCAGTTAAGTCGGGAAAACGCGGCCGTATCCGCCTCTTTCGCGCATTTATCCGCTTTGGTCATAAATAATGAGAAAGCGGAATAGAAAAACAGAATGACGTACTGCATTAACAAACTAAACGGCAGGCCAAGACCAATTGCCGTTTTGGCATCCACCCCCGTAGACCACGCAATGACGGTAGTCATCAGACCCGCCATGATAGGGTTGGGCGGTTGAACACCACCAGCAGGGGTTAATCCGGCGAACGCCAGTTCTGTCAGACCACCGGTAATTAAGCCGGTCTGAATATCACCGAGTATTGCTCCAGTAAGGGTACAAACGATTATCGGACGGAATAAAAACAAGGCTTCCAGCCAAAAATCAATCCCCAGAACGAAAACTAATGCCGCCAGGGATAGCCCCTGAATTAGGGTTATTTCATGCATTTTTATTACCTCAAACCAATATTAAGGCGATTTTAGATTTAGTCAGGTATTTGTTCTTTTTGATCACCGGGGACGTCCTGAATAAAAACATTCACGCCGCGTTGCTTAATAAAACGTAAATCAGCGAGATCCTGAAAATCGACATAAACTTTACTGCTGATTTGCTTTTTCCCTTCCGAGAAATGCATATTGCCGACGTTAACGTCTTTCAGTTCTATTCCCCCTTCCACCAATTTACGTACTGTTTGCGGTGTACGGCAAATCAGGAATATCTTCTGATGTGGTGCAGCTTTGCCGATGACGTTAATGGTTTTTTCGACAGTAAAGAAACGAATGCCAAAACCGTAAGTTTCCGCGGTAATGCCCATTAATTTCTGTTGAATATCATCATTAGCGACAACATCATCCACGACCACCAGCAAATTTGCGCCGATGGTGGATGTCCAGGTAACGCCAACCTGGCCATGAACCAGACGATTATCAATACGGGTTAAGAGAATATTTGGACTGCTCATTTTTAATCCTCACCATAAAAGTTGAATAATATAATTTATTTAAATATATTACTGTTGCGATATTATATTGGTGTATTTATTAAATTTTAATAATCTCCTTTGCCATTAAGGCACTACCCGATATTAACCGGGCAGCACACTCAAATAAATCGTAAAAAAATCAATAATTACGCGGAAATTCTATTTTCTGAACCACAGACATTAATTTTGTTTCTGACAACTTCTTTCATTGCATCCATGCCGACGCGCATATAATAACGAGGATCATTACCTTGCGGATTTTCCGCAAACCAGGCTTTTACTGCGCCAGCGAAGGCTATTTTTAATTCCGTGGCAACGTTCACTTTTGTGACGCCAAGTTCAATAGTGCGACGGACAAATTCATCCGGGACATCGCTGGCACCATGCAGCACCAGTGGAATATCCACCACTTCACGAATTTCCGCCAGTCGCTGGAAATCAATCTTCGGCGTTTTGCTGTATAACCCGTGCGCCGTACCAATCGCCACCGCCAGGCTGTCGACGCCCGTTAGTTCGACAAAGCGTTTAGCTTCTTGTGGGTCGGTAAGGAACGCGCTTTCGGCGTCAACGCTCATATCATCTTCCACACCGCCCAGGCGACCCAGTTCCGCTTCCACGCTGCAATCCTGCGAGTGGCAGAAGTCGACAACCGATTTCACCAGCTTCACGTTCTCGACAAACGGGAAGTGACTGCCGTCGATCATCGCACTGCGCACGCCGGCGTGGACTTTACGGCGAATATCATCCAGCGATTCGTGGTGGTCGAGATGCAGCGCCAGCGGCATGTTGTAGGTCGTGGAATAGGCGCTACACAGGGCGTAGATCTCTTCCAGGGCGATATGTTTAAAGGTGCCCGGCGTCCCGGCGAGGATCACCGGCGATCGCATTTCACTACATACTTCGAGGATCGCCTGGATCGTCTCGGCGTTATGAATGTTAAAGGCAGGCACTGCGTAACCATTGGCCAGGGCATCCTGTAACAGATATTTGGTGGAGATAATGCTCATAATGCGATCCTCTTATGCCTGCCACGGATGAATAATGACACCTTGCACCACACGGTTAACGGTGCCGCTGGCTGATGGGGTATCCGGCGTATTGCCCATATGCAGCGACTGCATCAGTGCAAACGTCTGAGTGTATATCAGGAAGCAAAATGCCTGCTCAACGTCGATAAAGTGACGGGACGGCGGCAGGATGATATGCGGACCCGCGGTGATAATGTCGTTGCTTTCAGAGGCGATGGCGATCACGCGCATTGCCTGGTTATCGCGGCGTAATTCTGCCAGCAGATCAAGATCATACTGACGGGTATAAGGGTGGCTGGAGACAAACACCACCACCAGCGTTTCGTCATTGACCAGCGATTTCGGGCCATGACGGAATCCGGTTGGGGAATCATAAAAGGCCGCCAGCTTACCCGCAGTCAGTTCCAGTACCTTCAACGCCGACTCGCGTGCCGCGCCCTGTAAGCCACCGCTGCCGAGATAAACGATCCGTTTCCACGGCGCGTAACCAAACACACCTTCGCTGAAATCGCCCAGCGAGGTCAGGATTACCTGGCAACGATCCGCCACGTCACGGAAGGTCTGGCTGTTGATCGTCTCTGGCGCGAAAACCGCGAGGCAACTGGCCATCATGGTGGTAATGCTGCTGGTCATCGCAAAGCCGCGATCGTGCGTTTCTGCTGGCATCAGCAGGGCAAACGCGTTGTCGCTGTTAATCGCGTTTTGATAGAGATCGCCCGCTTCGTTACAAGTGATCGGCAAGTGGTAGCACTCCGGCACAAACTGATTCGCCAGTTCCACGGCAGCGACGCTTTCCGGGCTGTTGCCGGAACGACCGAAGGAGATCAGCAGCAGAGGATGAGCTGGATTCAGGTAATCCATTGGATTAGTGACCAGATCGGTGGTCGGTACGGCGCTGAAGTTTTTTCCAGTCTGGCTGGCGAGCCATGGCGCGATGATGTCACCGATAAATGCCGAGGTTCCGGCTCCGGTCAGGATGATCCGCAGATCCTCTTTGCGCAGTAACGGTTCAAGGAAGTTATCGAGCGCAGAACGTAACGTGTCGATGTTGGTGAGCGAACGGATCCATGCGCGAGGCTGATGGCGGATCTCTTCTTCAGTCCATGTGCCGGTGGTTGCAGCAGCAGGGGTATAATTTTCTGGCATAACGCAATCCTTAGTCTGATGAACTTGACTTCAGGCGGGTAGCTTTCGCTTGCCTTTCGTTTAATTTCACTTGGTTATTTCTTTCGTTGATTAAAATTTATAGAAAAGAAACTGAAAGTTCAATGGTGAAAAAAAGAAATAAAACGAAATTTGTGATCGTTGAAAGAAAAGATAAGGGAAGTGAAAGGGATTGCATGATGGTGTAAATATCAGCACTGATTGCCGGATGCGGCGTAAACGCCTTATCCGCCTGGCTGTCACCAGCCGTAGGTCGGATAAGACATCCGACATTTACGCCGCAACGACGCTCCGTAGGTCGGATAAGACGCGTCAGCGTCGCATCCGACACCGGTGCAAAGGTCAAAACAAAAGAAAGACCTTGCAGGGGAAGTGAAAGCCAGAAAAGAAACGAAAGTGTAAAACGTCACCCACTGTCTTTTACTAACAGCGGCGGGGCGCTTACCTTATATCCCTTCCTCGACCGGACATTCTTCATGGCAGCGATCCAGCTCGTCCACCAGACTGGTCAGCCCACGGTGTCCGCACTCCAACGCCTGCACGCGAAACTCTTCGCTACTTAACCCTTCACGTTCCAGCACCATCTCCAGTAACAGTTGCAAATTGGTGCCGGTGATCACTTCACAGCCCGGTTTTTGCATCGCCAGCGTTGAAGCCACGCGAAACGGCGTGCCGCCGAGCAAATCCGTTAGAAAAACATGCCGTCTTCACAATCCAGTTGGGCGATGGCTTCTTCAAGCTGCGATGTAAGCAGCGCGGTGCTTGAGGTTTCCGGAAAATCGATGGCGATAAACTGCGATTGCTCACCGAGAATTTGTTTCATCGCTTTTTCCATGCCGCTGGCAAATCCGCCATGCCCTGTCAAAATAATACTTAACATCTATTACCTCATTGTATTTAAAGGAAATGGCAAAATTTACCGACGATGCCGAGAACCACCGTGATTGCAATCAGGCGCAACGGACTCCAGCCGCGACGTACCAGCCAGAACATGGTCAGGGTATAGGCCAGCGGTAAGAAGGCAGGCATCAGTTTGTCGATAACGTCAGCCTGCAACTTAACCACTGCGTCGCCCGCCGTGATTTCCAGAGTGGTGCTTAAACGGACATAGGTTGCAACCAGCGCGCCGATTACCGTCATCCCGACGATAGACGCCGCATGGCCGACTTTTTTGGTATTCGCTTTAATCAGCGGGATCGCCGCGACGCCCATGCGATAAGCGTAATGCGCAAGGCCAAAACGCAGACCGAGATGCACCACGTTGAACAGAACAATAAATACGACAGCGCCGAGAATAGATCCTTGCAACGCCAGACTGGCACCAATCCCGCCACAAATTGGTAGCAACGTCAGCCAGAACATCGCATCGCCAATCCCGCCCAGCGGCGCACCGACAGCAATCTTGGTGCTCTGAATACTGTTAACGTCCTGCTTGGAACGCTCCATCGCGAGGATAATGCCAATAACAAACGTCACCAGAAACGGGTGAGTATTGAAGAAACCCATATGCCCTTTCATGGCGCGCGCCAGGTCGCGTTTATTGGTGTGGATCTTTTTCAGTGCAGGTAACAGACCGTACAGCCAACCGGAAGCCTGCATACGTTCGTAGTTGAAAGAAGCCTGTAACAGCATGGAACGCCATGCGACGCGATTGATATCTTTTTTCGTTAGCTCTGCGCCAATGCTCTGATCTTCATATACGTTTTCATTGACGCCGTTCAGCAGTGTTTCTTCATTTTCGCTGACGTTCGGCAGGGTCGTTTGATTAGATGCCATCTTCAAATTCCTCTTTCTGTGCCGCAGGTTGAGTCGGTTCAGGAGATTTACGCAGCAGGTCGATCAGCGCCATCGCCAGCGCGGCGGCGGCAATAGCCAACACCGGTAACTTGAGCCAGGCGGCGGCAACGAACCCCAGGATGAAGTAAGGGATATAGACGTTTTTCATCATGATTTTCAGTAGTACGGCAAAACCGATTGCTGGCATGATGCCGCCCGCGACGCCGAGGCCGTCGATTAACCGTTGCGGCAGGACATCAATGATGGTTTTGGCATGTTCCGCACCGAAGTAAATTGGCAGGAAAGCGCAGAGAAAATAGAAGGTGCCGAGCGCCAGTAGCGCCAGATAGTTTACGCGCTCAATACCGCGCGTATCGGCATTCTCCGCCATTCGGTCGCAGCGGGACATCACACCAGACATCACCGAGAACAGGAAGGTAATCCCCATTTGTACCGCGACCGCGAAAGGTACAGCGACGCCGACCGCGACATCCGGTTTCACGCCGGTAGTGATGGCAAATGCCGTGCCGACGATAGTGCCGATAATCACGTTAGGTGGCTGTGCGCCCGCCAGCGGAGCCAGCCCCATCCACACCAGTTCCAGTGTACCGCCAGTTAAAATACCGGTATGCAGATCGCCAAGTACCAGCCCGACCAACGGCCCGAGAACCACCGGGCGGTGTATATGGGTTAAGCCGTTAAACATATCCAGGCCAGCGATAAAGGCGATAATGCCCAACGCGAATGCCTGCAACAGACTGATTTCCATGATGAATCCCTCAAAGTAATTTAAAGAGGTCCACAGCAGGTTCTGTCGGGACGCCCTGAACGAAGCATTCCACCCCTGCGGATTTCAGGTCGTTAAATGCCGCGATATCGCCCGCATCCACAGAAACCGTTTTGGCGATTTGCTGCTTGCCATTGGCGTAGTGCATATTGCCAACGTTAATGCGGTTAACCGGAACTCCACCTTTAACCAGCGTCAGGAAATCGGCTGGTGTTTTACAAACCAGCAAGATTTTCTGCCGATCAGCAGCGCGGTGGATGTTGTCGATCACTTTTTGTAGTGTCCAGAAACGCACGGCGATCCCTTCTGCCAGCACCATTTCCATCAGGTTTTGTTGTACCGGATCTTCGGCAACCTCATCATTGGCTACCAGAACCAGATTTGCCCCCGCAAATCCAACCCACTGAACGCCGACCTGACCGTGAATCAAGCGTTCATCAATCCGGCTTAAAACAATATTTGGCATAGCGTGTTCCTCGTTTTTGTTATGGCTTACTGGCCTTCACAGGCAGCGTGGTACTGCGCCAGGATGTCCTGAATATGGTTAATAATGAGTGCCCGTGGCGTTGGCTGTAGCTCACCGGAGCGAACTTTTACGTATTGCAGCGGCAGGTACTGGCTGATGAGTGGCTGCGGAATTGGCGCATCTGCCAGGTTGCGGACCAGGTGGGCGAAAGCATCATCAATCTGCCGGTCTGGCCAGTAATAACGCACGCGATCCGAGTAACTGTAGCCGCGTGCCAGACGACGCGCGTTCCCGTCCCCGTGGTAATGGCTTTGCCAGTATTCCGGACGGTCGAGCATCACGTTTTCCAGTACCTGACGCAGACCAGAACAGGCTTTTGCTGGCACCAGTTCTTCTTCGATAGCCGCCAGAGAAAACAGGGCTTCACGTAGGGCGAAGGTCAGCGCCGGGCCAACTTTCAGAATGGCAAAGTGGTCAATGACCAACTGGCGCAGCGATTGCGGTGTTTGATAATCGGTAGAATGAGCTTCGAAAATCAGTGTTTCGTAGTTTTCGACCATCTGACTTAAGGCGATCGCTTTTGCAGGCTGATAATCAATAACGTTGGTGTGATCGAATTCGACGCCGGGTTGTACCACCAGCGCAATAATACGTGGCCAGATGGCATTCAGACCTTGCTTTTCAAAAGCATGACGATGGGCTTCCAGCGTGGTGCGGGCGGCATCCGGTGTAGTCACTGCCAGTTCGCTTAAGGTTTCATGTGCGCCGCCAGGAACCGGAACTTCAGTTCCAATGACATACACCAGATCGGCCTCGCCAAAGTGTTCACGGCAGGTTTCTTCCGCCACTTTCGCCAGGCGAGCGGCGCGTTCAGCAACGATGTCATCGGTTAAGGGGATCGGATCGCCCTGACAGGACATGCTGCAATCAAGGTGAATTTTTTTGAATCCCGCCGTGACGTAGCTTTTTATCAAATCATCGGCATTAGCCATCGCCTGGGTTGCGGGCAGGTTTTGCCAGCGGTTAGGTCCCAGATGATCGCCACCGAGAATTAGCATGTCTTGTGGGAAATTCAGCGAGTCGGCAAGCTGACAAACAAAGCCGCGAAAATCGGCAGGCGTCATTCCGGTATAACCGCCGAACTGATCCACCTGATTGGACGTTGCTTCAATCAGTAGCGGCGTTTGGTTTGAGAAGGCGTAGCGGATGGCAGCTTCCAGCACCAGCGGATGTGCGGAACAAACGGCATAAATCCCATTTGTTTTGCCCCCTTTGTGCTGCCTCACCATTTCTGTCAGATGTTTCACTTTCCTCTCCAGTTTAGATTACTGCAACCTTGATCTTTCGTTTTGTTTCAATTGATACTGCGTCATGGTGAGATAAAAATAAAACGAAAGATAATAGTTTTCTGATCTGATTCACAAAAGAAATATAATGAAAGTTTCTGAAACGAGGGGCGCTTGCGTCAATGGGCAATGTGGGCTTGCATTTGGTTAATAGAAAGGCGTTAATAAGCAAAACGAAATGAAACGAAAGTTTTACGAAAGGACTTACTATGAGTAATACCGACGCTTCAGGCGAGAAGCGAGTAACAGGCACCAGTGAGAGACGAGAACAGATCATTCAGCGCCTGCGGCAGCAAGGAAGTGTGCAAGTTAATGATCTATCGGCATTGTACGGCGTTTCTACGGTGACGATCCGTAACGATCTGGCATTTCTGGAAAAGCAGGGGATCGCCGTGCGTGCTTATGGTGGCGCGTTGATCTGCGATAGCACGACACCGTCAGTCGAACCTTCGGTGGAAGATAAAAGTGCGCTCAACACTGCGATGAAACGCAGCGTTGCGAAAGCTGCTGTTGAGCTGATTAAGCCTGGCCATCGCGTGATCCTCGACTCCGGAACCACAACCTTTGAGATTGCCCGTCTGATGCGCAAGCATACTGACGTGATTGCGATGACCAACGGTATGAACGTGGCTAATGCTTTGCTGGAAGCTGAGGGCGTTGAACTACTGATGACCGGCGGGCATTTGCGCCGTCAGTCACAATCTTTTTATGGCGATCAGGCTGAACAATCGCTGCAAAATTACCACTTCGACATGCTGTTTCTCGGTGTAGATGCTATCGATCTGGAGCGCGGCGTCAGTACGCACAATGAAGATGAAGCCCGTTTGAACCGCCGGATGTGCGAAGTTGCGGAACGGATCATCGTGGTCACAGATTCCAGTAAGTTCAATCGCTCCAGTTTACATAAGATCATTGATACCCAGCGGATCGATATGATCATTGTCGATGAAGGCATTCCTGCGGATAGTCTGGAAGGGCTACGAAAGGCCGGGGTTGAGGTGATTCTGGTCGGGGAGAACGCGTCTTCGCTATGACTTACTATGCCCGATAAACGTGTGCCATCGGGCATAATACAAATTGAGTTATCAAGTCACCGGTGCCGGGTTAAACACCGCCAGTTGGTTATGCAGTCCCCATTGGTCTGAGAAGGTTTTCTTCTTCCCGCTGGCAACGTCGAGAATAAAGTGGAACAGTTTCCAGCCCACCTCTTCAATCGTCTCTTCGCCGGTGGCGATGGTGCCCGCATTAATATCCATCAAATCAAACCAACGGTTCGCCAGTTCAGTGCGGGTTGCCATTTTAATGACCGGCACTGCCATCAGGCCGTAAGGTGTGCCGCGACCGGTCGTAAATACTTGAACGGTAATTCCTGAAGCCACCTGTTGGGTGCCACAGACAAAGTCGCTGGCTGGCGTCGCGGCGTAAATTAATCCACGTTTGGTCGGACGCTGCCCTGGCGACAGCACTTCTACAATCGCGCTTTTACCTGATTTGGCAATGGAGCCGAGAGCCTTCTCCACGACGTTTGCCAGACCGCCTTTTTTGTTTCCCGGCGAAGGGTTGGCGCTGCGGTCGGTTTTCCCCATATTGAGATAGTTGTCGTACCATTCCATCTCTTCCAGCAGACGCTTACCGACCTCTTCGTTAACGGCGCGCGGCGTCAGCAGATGAATGGCGTCGCGTACTTCCGTCACTTCCGAGAACATCACCGTTGCACCGCAGCGCACCAGCAGATCAGACGCATAGCCAACCGCCGGATTGGCTGTCACGCCAGAAAACGCATCGCTGCCGCCGCACTGCATACCAACAACCAGTTCTGAAGCCGGGCAGGTTTCTCGCTGACGTTGATTCAGCTTGTGCAGATGGCGTTCGGCAACCTGCAAAATATCCTCAACCATTGACTGAAAACCGACATGCTTTTCATCCTGCAAGCTGACAATACTGGCGCTTTCCAGTGGAATAGCCTGCACATCGTCCGTACCGACCAGCAGGCGCTCTGGTTGCAATTTCTCGCATCCGAGGCCAATCACCATCACCTCGCCGCCAAAGTTTGGGTTCAGCGAAATGTTGTGAATGGTTCGAATAGGCACCACCGCCGCTGGGGCATTAATCGCCACGCCACAGCCGTACAGGTGATTCAGCCCCACCACACCATCGACGTTCGGGTATTTCGGCAGCAGGTCGCGCTCAATAATTTTCACCACGTAATCGACGACGCCTGCCACACAATGCACGCTGGTCGTGATGCCGAGCAGGTTCTTGGTGCCCACACTGCCATCGGCATTGCGATAGCCTTCAAAGGTATAACCTTCCAGCGGCGGTAAAGGTTCCGGCACTTTGGTTGCCAGAGGCAAAGTATGTAAGGGGGGCGCTTCAGGCAGAACCACCATCGATTCATCGATCCAGCTTCCACGTGGGATGGCGCGCATGGCGTAACCAATCACTTCGCCATAACGAATAATTTCGCCATCAGCAGGAATGTCGATCAATGCGACTTTATGCCCCTGGGGAATATGCTCAATTAATTCCAGGCCGTCCGGAAAACGCGTTCCTGCTTTCAGGCCATTATCATTAACAATAATTGCCACATTATCTGTGTCATGAACTTTTATATAAAACGCAGTCGGCGTTTCTTGTCTTATTTCGATATTGGCCATTGTTCAATATTCTCCAGCCAGGGGGATATTAAAATGAGCATTAGATCTCATTTAAAAATAAATAACTTCATTAGGTGAAATAAGAATGTCAGGAGTTTAACGGTAGAAATGTGATCAATGTCAATCATTTCAGGGATTGCGACGCTACCCAGCAAGGCAAAGCGTAAATCTGTGCTTTAGCGCGCAATGTTATGTGCATATGCTCAAAATAATATTTAAATTACATTATTTAAGTTCGCATTTGCACAATGATTATTATTACCCCGCTGCTTATACTAATTCACGAGGCCATTGTCATAACTATATGAATGGAACTCATAAATAATACCTTCCCAATAATAAAAATCAACATAAGTACCCGAGGTAAAAAAAATGATTCTGGACACCATTGAAGAAAAAAAGAAAAGCGTGCATACCCGCTATTTAATATTATTTATTATTTTTATTGTGACAGCCGTTAACTATGCCGACCGTGCAACGCTGTCGATTGCCGGTACTGAAGTAGCAAAAGAACTGCAATTAAGCACGGTTTCGATGGGGTACATTTTCTCCGCTTTTGGCTGGGCCTATCTGGCTAATGCAAATCCCTGGCGGCTGGCTGCTGGATAAGTTTGGATCGAAGAAAGTTTACACTTACAGCCTCTTTTTCTGGTCGCTGTTTACCTTCCTGCAAGGCTTTGTCGATATGTTCCCTATTGCCTGGGCAGGGATCTCCATGTTCTTCATGCGCTTTATGTTGGGCTTCTCGGAAGCGCCGTCATTCCCGGCGAACGCCCGTATTGTTGCCGCCTGGTTCCCGACTAAAGAGCGTGGAACAGCTTCCGCCATCTTTAACTCGGCGCAATATTTCTCGCTGGCGCTCTTTTCGCCGCTGCTTGGCTGGCTGACTTTCGCCTGGGGCTGGGAGCACGTCTTTACCGTTATGGGGGGGATTGGTTTTGTACTAACGGCGCTGTGGATTAAGTTGATTCATAACCCGACAGACCATCCGCGCATGTCTGCGGAAGAGTTGAAGTTTATCTCCGAAAATGGTGCGGTGGTCGATATGGATCACAAAAAGCCAGGCGGTGCGACAGCAAGCGGTCCTAAGCTGCATTACATCAAGCAATTGCTCTCTAACCGCATGATGCTGGGGGTATTTTTCGGGCAATATTTTATCAACACCATCACCTGGTTCTTCCTCACCTGGTTCCCGATTTATCTGGTACAGGAAAAGGGGATGTCGATTCTGAAAGTCGGCCTGGTTGCGTCGATTCCGGCATTGTGTGGATTTGCTGGCGGCGTGCTTGGGGGTGTCTTCTCGGATTATCTGATCAAACGCGGTTTGTCACTGACTCTGGCACGTAAGCTACCAATTGTGCTGGGAATGTTGCTGGCTTCCACCATCATCTTATGTAACTACACCAACAACACCACGCTGGTGGTCATGCTGATGGCGTTAGCCTTCTTTGGCAAAGGATTTGGCGCACTGGGCTGGCCGGTGGTTTCCGATACCGCACCGAAAGAGATTGTTGGCCTCTGCGGCGGCGTCTTTAACGTCTTTGGCAATGTCGCCTCCATTGTCACTCCACTGGTGATTGGTTATCTGGTTAGTGAACTGCATTCCTTCAATGCGGCGCTGGTATTTGTGGGATGTTCGGCGCTGATGGCAATGGTCTGCTACCTCTTCGTGGTTGGTGACATTAAACGTATGGAATTGCAGAAATAAGCAAAGGTATAAGCGATGAATAACGATATTTTCCCCAATAAGTTCAAAGCCGCGTTGGCTGCGAAACAGGTACAGATTGGCTGCTGGTCAGCACTTTCTAACCCGATCAGCACTGAAGTTCTTGGTTTGGCTGGCTTTGACTGGCTGGTGCTGGATGGCGAACATGCGCCAAACGATATTTCCACGTTCATCCCGCAGTTGATGGCGTTGAAAGGTAGCGCCAGTGCGCCAGTAGTGCGGGTGCCGACCAACGAACCGGTGATTATTAAGCGCCTGTTAGATATCGGTTTTTACAACTTCCTGATCCCCTTTGTCGAAACGGAAGAAGACGCGGTACAGGCGGTAGCATCAACGCGTTATCCACCAGAAGGTATTCGCGGCGTCTCCGTTTCTCACCGCGCCAATATGTTTGGCACCGTACCGGACTATTTCGCCCGGTCGAATAAGAACATCGCCATTCTGGCGCAAATCGAAAGCCAGCAGGGCGTCGATAACGTTGATGCCATCGCTGCGACCGAAGGCGTTGATGGCATTTTCGTTGGCCCCAGCGATTTGGCGGCGGCATTAGGTCATCTCGGCAATGCGTCACATCCGGAGGTACAAAAAGCGATTCAACATATTTTCAACCGCGCCAGCGCTTACGGTAAACCCAGTGGCATCCTCGCGCCAGTTGAAGCCGATGCACGCCGTTATCTGGAATGGGGTGCCACATTTGTCGCTGTCGGCAGCGACCTCGGTATTTTCCGCTCCGCCACGCAGAAACTGGCAGATGCCTTTAAAAAATAACGACCACCGCAACAAGAGAGATGATTGATATGACTATGAAAGTTGGTTTTATTGGCCTGGGTATTATGGGTAAACCAATGAGTAAAAACCTTCTGAAAGCAGGTTACTCGCTGGTGGTTTCTGACCGTAATCCAGAAGCTATCGCTGACGTGATTACCGCAGGCGCAGAAACCGCGTCTACGGCTAAAGCCATCGCTGAACAGTGCGATGTCATCATTACCATGCTGCCAAACTCTCCGCACGTGAAAGAAGTGGCGCTGGGGGAAAATGGCATCATTGAAGGTGCAAAACCAGGGACGGTATTAATCGATATGAGTTCAATCGCTCCGCTGGCAAGCCGTGAAATCAGCGAAGCACTGAAAGCGAAAGGTATTGATATGCTGGACGCCCCGGTGAGCGGCGGTGAACCGAAAGCCATCGATGGCACCCTGTCAGTGATGGTGGGTGGCGACAAAGCTATTTTCGACAAATACTATGACTTGATGAAAGCGATGGCGGGATCCGTTGTATATACCGGAGAAATCGGTGCAGGCAACGTCACCAAACTGGCAAACCAGGTCATTGTAGCGCTGAATATTGCGGCGATGTCAGAAGCGTTAACGCTGGCAACCAAAGCGGGCGTTAATCCTGATCTGGTTTATCAGGCGATTCGTGGTGGGCTGGCGGGAAGTACTGTACTCGATGCAAAAGCGCCGATGGTGATGAACAGGAATTTCAAGCCGGGCTTCCGTATCGATCTGCATATTAAGGATCTGGCAAATGCGCTGGATACCTCCCATGACGTTGGTGCGCAATTGCCGCTGACCGCAGTGGTCATGGAGATGATGCAGGCGCTGCGTGCCGATGGGCTGGGAACAGCAGACCACAGCGCTCTGGCGTGCTACTACGAAAAACTGGCGAAAGTCGAAGTCACTCGCGAGTGACTTCGTGCCCGGATGGCGTGGTGCAATCCGGGCTGGGAGCCAGGCCGAATAAGAGAAACGCCCTCCGGCGTCATGTGGTAACAGGCAAAGATATGAAAATCGTAATCGCCCCAGACTCTTACAAAGAAAGTTTATCTGCCAGCGAGGTTGCGCAGGCGATAGAAAAGGGATTTCGGGAAATTTTTCCTGATGCACACTATGTTTCTGTTCCCGTTGCTGATGGCGGTGAAGGAACGGTGGAAGCGATGATTGCTGCCACTCAGGGGACCGAACGTCAAGCCTGGGTTACGGGGCCGCTGGGTGAGAAGGTGAATGCCTGTTGGGGGATCTCTGGCGACGGTAAAACCGCGTTTATTGAAATGGCGGCGGCCAGTGGGCTGGCGTTGGTTCCAGCGGAAAAGCGTGATCCGTTGGTGACCACTTCTCGTGGTACGGGTGAGTTAATCTTGCAGGCGCTGGAGAGCGGCGCAACCACTATTATTATCGGCATTGGCGGCAGTGCTACCAATGATGGCGGCGCGGGAATGGTGCAGGCGCTGGGAGCGAAGTTAAGCGATGCCAGTGGTAATGAAATCGGCTTTGGTGGCGGCAGCCTCAATACCCTGAATACCATTGATATCTCTGGCCTTGATCCACGCTTAAAGGATTGTACGATTCGCGTCGCCTGCGATGTCACCAATCCGCTGGTGGGCGACAGCGGCGCGTCACGTATCTTTGGCCCGCAGAAAGGGGCTAATGAAGCCACGATTGTTGAGCTGGACAAGAATCTCTCTCACTATGCTGATGTCATCAAAAAATCGCTGTATGTTGATGTGAAAGACGTCCCCGGATCTGGTGCTGCGGGCGGTATGGGGGCGGCGCTAATGGCGTTTCTTGGTGCAGAGCTAAAGAGCGGCATTGAGATTGTGACTACGGCGTTGAATCTGGAAGAACATATTCACGATTGTACGTTGGTGATCACCGGAGAAGGGCGCATTGATAGCCAGAGTATCCACGGCAAAGTACCGATTGGCGTAGCGAATGTCGCGAAGAAATATCATAAACCGGTAATTGGTATTGCAGGGAGTCTGACGAAGGATGTCGGCGTTGTGCATCAGCACGGCATCGATGCCGTATTCAGCGTGTTGAACAGCATTGTTACCCTGGATGAAGCTTTCAGCGGGGCTTATGACAATATTTACCGCGCTTCACGCAATATCGCCGCCACACTGGCGATTGGAATGCGCAGTGCGGGGTGACAAGGGCGTGCAAACCCTCTATACTTCGCGCCGAAGCTGACCAGACAGTCGCCGCTTCGTCGTCGTCCTCTTCGGGGGAGACGGGCGGAGGGGAGGAAAGTCCGGGCTCCATAGGGCAGGGTGCCAGGTAACGCCTGGGGGGGAAACCCACGACCAGTGCAACAGAGAGCAAACCGCCGATGGCCCACGCAAGTGGGATCAGGTAAGGGTGAAAGGGTGCGGTAAGAGCGCACCGCGCGGCTGGTAACAGTCCGTGGCACGGTAAACTCCACCCGGAGCAAGGCCAAATAGGGGTTCATAAGGTACGGCCCGTACTGAACCCGGGTAGGCTGCTTGAGCCAGTGAGCGATTGCTGGCCTAGATGAATGACTGTCCACGACAGAACCCGGCTTATCGGTCAGTTTCACCTGATTTAACAAAGCCCGTCAGTGCAAGCTGGCGGGTTTTTGCTTTTTGGGGCGGGCAGGAAGATGAATGACTGTCCACGACGCTATACCCAAAAGAACGCGGCTTATCGGTCAGTTTCACCTGATTTAACAAAGCCCGTCAGTGCAAGCTGGCGGGTTTTTGCTTTTTGGGGCGGGCAGGAAGATGAATGACTGTCCACGACGCTATACCCAAAAGAACGCGGCTTATCGGTCAGTTTCACCTGATTTAACAAAGCCCGTCAGTGCAAGCTGGCGGGTTTTTGCTTTTTTGGGAGGGCGGGAAGATGAATGACTGTCCACGACGCTATACCCAAAAGAACGCGGCCTGTTGGTTTAATATAAACACTCTTTTTAGCCATCCTGTGGTCTATGCTGATAACTTACTTCGAATAGCAATTATTAGTTTTGTGATCCTCAACACAAAATGCTATTCGGTAACCGTAAAACAAGAATAAATCATGGGAAACGATTGCGTTCACAAAATGACGTCCTGCCATTGAGAGGAAAAGTGACGTTAATCAATTGTTTTATTTGTTTAATATATGTTTATTGGGTTTTAAGTCTTTGCTATGATCAATGTTTCATCTTCAACAAATGGCGCAAAAAAATGTGATGTGCCGCATTATTTATCTATGAAAACGATTTATTTATAATAAAATTTGATAACTTGCTCATTAAATTTAACTTAAAATTCGTCTGCGAAATACACGGTAATTGATTGAAATATCGTCTAAGCGCATTTTCTAATAAGAAAAATCAAGCGTGTTGTTATCGCCATAAAATATGGTTATCCCCCCTTATTTTTTTGATAAAAGTCAGGCTTTGTGTTGATTTTTATTGTCTAACTCATTGATACTAAATGGATATATCGCTTTAAGGATTTACCTGGAAAACTATTGAAAGTTAATTTGTGAGTGGTCGCACATATCCTGTTCATTCCATTTTGATACAATTCATTCCGTCAATGAGGTAATTAACGCAGGTTGTTATGAGCACTATTCTTCTTCCTAAAACGCAACACCTGGTAGTCTTTCAGGAAGTCATCAGAAGTGGCTCTATTGGATCGGCTGCAAAAGAATTAGGGTTAACTCAACCAGCGGTAAGTAAAATCATTAACGATATTGAAGATTATTTTGGCGTTGAATTAGTCGTTCGGAAAAATACCGGCGTAACGCTGACACCTGCTGGTCAATTGTTGCTCTCTCGTTCCGAATCCATTACCCGCGAAATGAAAAATATGGTTAATGAGATTAGCGGTATGTCCACTGAGGCTGTAGTGGAAGTCTCATTTGGTTTTCCATCGCTGATTGGCTTTACCTTTATGTCCGGGATGATCAACAAATTCAAAGAGGTGTTCCCGAAAGCGCAGGTCTCAATGTATGAAGCGCAACTGTCTTCGTTCTTACCGGCTATCCGCGATGGGCGCCTGGATTTTGCGATAGGTACGTTAAGTGCAGAAATGAAGCTTCAGGATTTGCATGTTGAGCCGCTGTTCGAATCAGAATTCGTGCTGGTTGCCGGTAAGTCCCGAACATGCACCGGCACCACCACGCTGGAGTCTTTGAAGAACGAACAGTGGGTGTTGCCACAAACGAATATGGGATACTACAGCGAGCTACTCACCACGCTACAAAGAAATGGCATCAGTATTGAAAACATCGTTAAAACCGACTCGGTCGTCACCATTTATAATCTTGTTCTCAATGCTGATTTCTTAACCGTTATTCCCTGCGATATGACTTCACCTTTTGGTTCTAATCAATTTATTACTATTCCGGTTGAGGAAACGTTGCCGGTGGCACGATATGCCGCAGTATGGTCAAAAAATTATCGTATCAAAAAAGCAGCATCAGTTTTGGTGGAATTAGCTAAAGAGTATTCATCTTATAATGGGTGTCGACGAAGGCAATTAATAGAAGTTGGTTAGTTATTTGTTTTTTATTTAAACATGAATAATCCACCTGTATTTTTACAGGTGTTGGTTACGGTTACCTACAAATTTAATTCAGGCGAAGAGGTTTTATAATGCATATTACATACGATCTGCCGGTTGCTATTGATGACATTATTGAAGCAAAACAACGTCTGGCTGGGCGAATTTATAAAACAGGCATGCCTCGCTCTAACTACTTTAGTGAACGTTGCAAAGGTGAAATATTCCTGAAGTTTGAAAACATGCAGCGTACTGGTTCATTTAAAATTCGAGGTGCATTTAATAAATTAAGCTCCTTAACCGATGCCGAGAAACGCAAGGGGGTAGTGGCCTGTTCGGCGGGCAACCATGCACAAGGGGTTTCGCTTTCCTGTGCGATGCTGGGGATTGATGGTAAAGTCGTGATGCCGAAAGGCGCGCCAAAATCCAAAGTTGCGGCAACGTGTGACTACTCCGCTGAAGTCGTACTGCATGGCGATAACTTCAACGATACCATCGCCAAAGTAAGTGAAATTGTCGAAACGGAAGGTCGCATCTTTATTCCCCCTTATGATGATCCGAAAGTCATTGCCGGTCAGGGAACGATTGGTCTGGAAATTATGGAAGATCTCTATGATGTCGATAACGTAATTGTACCAATTGGCGGTGGTGGTTTAATTGCCGGTATTGCAGTGGCGATTAAATCTATTAACCCAACTATCCGTGTTATTGGTGTGCAGTCAGAAAACGTTCACGGTATGGCGGCTTCTTTCCACTCGGGAGAAATAACCACGCACCGAACTACCGGCACCCTGGCGGATGGTTGTGATGTCGCTCGCCCGGGTAATTTAACTTACGAAATCGTTCGTGAATTAGTCGATGATATCGTGCTGGTTAGCGAAGACGAAATCAGAAACAGTATGATTGCCTTAATTCAGCGCAATAAAGTCGTCACCGAAGGCGCGGGCGCTCTGGCATGTGCTGCATTATTAAGCGGTAAATTAGACCAATATATTCAAAACAGAAAAACCGTCAGTATTATTTCCGGCGGTAATATCGATCTTTCCCGCGTCTCTCAAATCACCGGTTTCGTTGGCGCTTAATTAATTCGTTGAGGATAGGATATGAGTACTTCAGATAGCATTGTATCCAGCCAGACAAAACAATCGTCATGGCGTAAATCAGATACCACATGGACGTTAGGTTTGTTTGGCACGGCAATCGGCGCCGGGGTGCTGTTCTTCCCTATCCGCGCAGGTTTTGGCGGACTAATTCCGATTCTGCTGATGTTGGTATTGGCATACCCAATCGCGTTTTATTGTCACCGGGCGCTGGCGCGTCTGTGCCTTTCCGGCTCTAACCCTTCCGGCAACATTACGGAAACGGTGGAAGAGCATTTTGGTAAAACCGGCGGCGTGGTCATTACGTTCCTGTATTTCTTCGCGATTTGCCCACTGCTGTGGATTTATGGCGTTACCATTACCAACACCTTTATGACTTTCTGGGAAAACCAGCTCGGCTTTGCGCCACTGAATCGCGGCTTTGTGGCGCTGTTCCTGCTGCTGTTGATGGCCTTCGTCATCTGGTTTGGTAAGGATCTGATGGTTAAAGTAATGAGCTACCTGGTATGGCCGTTTATCGCCAGCCTGGTGCTGATTTCTCTGTCGCTGATCCCTTACTGGAACTCTGCGGTTATCGATCAAGTTGATCTCGGTGCGCTGTCGTTAACGGGTCATGATGGCATTCTGATCACCGTCTGGTTGGGGATTTCCATTATGGTCTTCTCCTTTAACTTCTCGCCAATCGTCTCTTCCTTCGTGGTTTCTAAACGTGAAGAGTATGAGAAAGATTTTGGACGCGACTTCACCGAGCGTAAATGTTCACAAATTATCTCTCGCGCCAGCATGTTGATGGTTGCGGTAGTGATGTTCTTCGCCTTTAGCTGCCTGTTTACACTTTCTCCGGCGAATATGGCGGAAGCGAAAGCGCAGAATATTCCGGTACTTTCTTATCTGGCTAACCACTTTGCGTCCATGACCGGCACCAAAACGACGTTCGCTATTACGCTGGAATATGCGGCTTCCATCATCGCACTGGTGGCTATCTTCAAATCTTTCTTCGGTCACTATTTGGGGACGCTGGAAGGTCTGAACGGTCTGATTCTGAAGTTCGGTTATAAAGGTGACAAAACCAAAGTGTCGCTGGGTAAACTGAATACTATCAGCATGATCTTCATCATGGGCTCTACCTGGGTTGTCGCCTACGCCAACCCGAACATTCTGGACCTGATTGAAGCGATGGGTGCGCCGATTATTGCCTCACTGCTGTGCCTGTTGCCGATGTACGCCATTCGTAAAGCGCCGTCTCTGGCGAAATACCGTGGTCGTCTGGATAACGTGTTTGTCACCGTGATTGGTCTGCTGACCATCCTGAACATCGTATACAAACTGTTTTAATCTGTAACTCAGGATGAGAAAAGAGATGAATGAATATCCGGTTGTTTTAGTTATTAACTGTGGTTCGTCTTCAATTAAGTTTTCTGTGCTGGATACCTCAGACTGTGAAGTATTAATGTCAGGTATTGCCGATGGTATTAACTCGGAAAATGCATTCTTATCCGTAAATGGAGGAGAGCCAGCACCGCTGGCTCACCACAGCTACGAAGGTGCATTGAAGGCAATTGCATTTGAACTGGAAAAACGGAATTTAAATGACAGAGTGGCCTTAATTGGCCACCGTATCGCCCACGGCGGCAGTATTTTTACCGAGTCCGCCATTATTACCGATGAGGTCATTGATAATATCCGCCGTGTTTCCCCGCTTGCGCCGCTGCATAATTACGCCAATTTAAGTGGTATTGAATCGGCACAGCAATTATTTCCAGGTGTAACTCAGGTGGCGGTATTTGATACCAGCTTCCATCAGACAATGGCTCCAGAGGCTTATTTATATGGCCTGCCGTGGAAATATTACGAAGAGCTTGGCGTGCGTCGTTATGGCTTCCACGGAACCTCGCACCGCTACGTTTCTCAGCGCGCCTATTCGCTGCTGGATCTGGCGGAAGATGACTCCGGTCTGGTGGTCGCGCATCTTGGCAATGGTGCATCTATCTGTGCAGTTCGCAATGGTCAGAGCGTGGATACCTCAATGGGAATGACGCCGCTGGAAGGGTTGATGATGGGCACGCGCAGTGGTGATGTTGACTTCGGTGCGATGTCCTGGGTGGCGAGTCAAACCAACCAGAGCCTGGGCGACCTGGAACGCGTGGTAAATAAAGAGTCGGGATTATTAGGTATTTCCGGTCTTTCTTCCGACTTGCGCGTACTGGAAAAAGCCTGGCATGAAGGCCATGAGCGTGCACAACTGGCAATTAAAACCTTTGTTCACCGAATTGCCCGCCATATTGCCGGACACGCTGCCTCATTACATCGCCTGGATGGAATTATATTCACCGGTGGAATAGGGGAGAACTCAAGTTTAATTCGTCGTTTGGTTATGGAACATTTAGCTGTATTAGGAGTAGAGATTGATACAGAAATGAATAATCGATCTAACTCTTACGGTGAACGAATTATTTCCAGTGAAAATGCGAGCGTAATTTGCGCCGTTATTCCGACCAACGAAGAAAAAATGATTGCCTTAGATGCGATTCATTTAGGCAAAGTAAACGCCCCCGCAGAATTTGCATAATTTAGTTGAAGTATTGTAGAGAGATTATTTTTCATGAAGGTAGATATCGATACCAGCGATAAGCTGTACGCCGACGCATGGCTTGGCTTTAAAGGTACGGACTGGAAAAACGAAATTAATGTCCGCGATTTTATTCAACACAACTATACACCTTATGAAGGGGATGAATCTTTCCTTGCCGAAGCAACGCCTGCAACCACGGCGTTGTGGGAAAAAGTAATGGAGGGCATTCGTATCGAAAACGCGACTCACGCGCCGTTAGATTTCGATACCAATATTGCCACCACCATTACCGCTCATGATGCGGGATATATTGATCAGCCGCTGGAAAAAATAGTGGGTCTGCAAACGGATGCGCCGTTAAAACGCGCGCTGCATCCGTTCGGTGGCATTAATATGATTAAAAGTTCATTCCACGCGTATGGCCGTGAAATGGACAGCGAATTTGAGTACATCTTTACCGATCTGCGTAAAACCCATAACCAGGGTGTATTTGATGTTTATTCACCGGATATGCTGCGCTGCCGTAAATCTGGGGTACTGACCGGTTTGCCGGACGGTTATGGTCGCGGACGTATTATCGGAGACTATCGCCGCGTGGCGTTGTACGGCATCAGCTATCTGGTGCGTGAACGCGAACTGCAATTTGCCGATCTTCAGTCTCGTCTGGAAAAAGGCGAAGATCTGGAAGCCACTATCCGTCTGCGTGAAGAACTGGCAGAACATCGTCGTGCGCTGTTACAGATTCAGGAAATGGCAGCGAAATATGGCTTTGACATTTCCCGTCCGGCGCAAAATGCGCAGGAAGCGGTGCAATGGCTCTATTTCGCCTACCTGGCGGCGGTGAAATCGCAAAACGGTGGTGCGATGTCTCTTGGTCGTACCGCGTCGTTCCTCGATATCTACATTGAACGCGACTTTAAAGCCGGTGTGCTCAATGAGCAGCAGGCGCAGGAACTGATCGACCACTTCATTATGAAGATCCGCATGGTGCGCTTCTTGCGTACACCAGAATTTGATTCGCTGTTCTCCGGCGATCCAATCTGGGCTACGGAAGTGATCGGCGGGATGGGGCTGGATGGTCGCACACTGGTGACCAAAAACTCCTTCCGTTATCTGCATACCCTGCACACTATGGGGCCAGCACCGGAACCTAACCTGACTATTCTGTGGTCGGAAGCGCTGCCGATTGCCTTCAAAAAATATGCGGCGCAAGTGTCTATCGTCACCTCTTCCTTGCAGTATGAAAACGACGATCTGATGCGCACTGACTTCAACAGCGATGATTACGCGATTGCCTGCTGCGTCAGCCCAATGGTGATTGGTAAGCAGATGCAGTTCTTCGGCGCACGCGCTAACCTGGCGAAAACATTGCTGTATGCAATCAACGGCGGGATGGACGAGAAGCTGAAGATTCAGGTGGGCCCGAAAATGGCTCCGCTGATGGACGACGTGCTGGACTACGACAAAGTGATGGATAACCTCGACCACTTCATGGACTGGCTGGCGGTGCAGTACATCAGCGCGCTGAACCTCATCCACTACATGCATGACAAGTACAGCTACGAAGCCTCGCTGATGGCACTGCACGATCGTGATGTTTATCGCACGATGGCATGCGGGATTGCTGGCTTGTCGGTGGCGACGGACTCCTTGTCCGCAATTAAATATGCTCGCGTGAAACCGATTCGTGACGAAAACGGTCTGGCGGTGGACTTCGAAATTGACGGTGAATATCCGCAGTACGGCAACAACGACGAGCGCGTAGACAGTATTGCCTGCGACCTGGTTGAACGCTTTATGAAGAAAATTAAAGCGCTACCAACCTATCGTAACGCCGTGCCGACCCAGTCGATTCTGACGATCACCTCAAACGTCGTGTACGGACAGAAGACAGGTAACACGCCGGACGGTCGTCGTGCGGGTACTCCGTTTGCCCCTGGCGCTAACCCGATGCACGGTCGTGACCGCAAAGGGGCCGTGGCTTCACTGACCTCTGTGGCGAAACTGCCGTTCACCTACGCCAAAGACGGTATTTCGTACACCTTCTCAATTGTCCCTGCGGCGTTGGGCAAAGAAGATCCGGTACGCAAAACCAACCTTGTCGGTCTGCTGGATGGCTATTTCCACCACGAAGCGGATATCGAAGGCGGTCAACATCTCAACGTCAACGTTATGAACCGGGAAATGTTGTTGGATGCCATCGAGCACCCGGAAAAATACCCTAACCTGACAATCCGTGTCTCTGGCTACGCTGTGCGCTTCAACGCGCTGACCCGTGAACAGCAACAGGATGTGATTTCACGTACCTTTACCCAGGCGCTCTGACGCCGGAGGATGTATGAAAAAAATTATCGAAACGCAACGTGCCCCGGGTGCAATCGGCCCTTATGTTCAGGGTGTGGATTTAGGCAGCATGGTCTTCACTTCCGGGCAAATTCCGGTTTGCCCGCAGAGCGGCGAGATCCCGGCTGATGTGAAAGATCAGGCACGTTTAAGCCTGCAAAACGTCAAAGAGATTGTTGTCGCTGCCGGTTTGTCCGTGGGCGATATCGTCAAGATGACGGTATTTATCACCGATCTGAACGACTTCGCCACCATCAATGAAGTCTATAAGCAGTTCTTTGATGAGCATCAGGCGACCTACCCGACCCGTAGCTGCGTGCAGGTCGCGCGTTTGCCGAAAGATGTGAAGCTGGAAATCGAAGCTATCGCAGTACGTAGCGTGTAAAGCCCGGAGTGGGGCGGCCGCAGAGTCGTCCCACTCCTCTTCACAGAGTGGCAATCCGAGAGTGTGGTTATGATTAGTGCATTCGATATTTTCAAAATTGGTATTGGTCCCTCCAGTTCGCATACCGTGGGGCCAATGAATGCTGGAAAAAGTTTTATCGATCGGCTGGTAAGTAGTGGTTTATTAACCGCAACGAGCCACATTGTGGTCGATCTTTACGGGTCGTTGTCACTGACGGGCAAAGGCCATGCCACGGATATCGCTATCATCATGGGACTGGCAGGGAACAGTCCGCAGGATGTTGTTATTGATGAGATCCCTGCATTTATTGAACTTGTGACGCGCAGTAGTCGACTCCCGGTGGCGGCAGGCGCACATGTGGTTGATTTTCCTGTAGCAAAAAACATTATTTTTCATCCGGAAATGTTGCCGCGTCATGAGAACGGAATGCGGATTACTGCCTGGAAAGGGCAGAAAGAACTCTTAAGCAAAACCTATTATTCTGTCGGCGGCGGTTTTATTGTTGAAGACGAACACTTCGGCCTGACGCATGATGTCGAAATGCCAGTACCTTATGACTTCCATTCGGCAGGCGAACTGCTGAAAATGTGTGATTACAATGGGCTGTCTATTTCTGGTCTGATGATGCAAAACGAACTGGCGTTGCGCAGCAAAGCGGAAATTGACGCTGGTTTTGCGCGTATCTGGCAGGTGATGTCTGACGGTATTGAACGCGGCATGAACACCGAAGGCGTATTGCCTGGCCCGCTCAATGTCCCACGCCGGTCGGTGGCGCTGCGCCGCTTGCTGCTTTCTAGTGACAATATCTCTAACGATCCAATGAATGTGATCGACTGGATCAATATGTTTGCTCTGGCGGTCAGTGAAGAAAACGCCGCTGGTGGACGTGTAGTGACGGCACCCACTAACGGCGCTTGCGGTATTATTCCGGCGGTGCTGGCCTATTACGATAAATTCCGCCGTCCGCTCAATGAGCGCTCTATCGCTCGTTTTCTGCTGGCGGCTGGTGCTATCGGCGCGCTATATAAAATGAATGCCTCCATTTCCGGTGCGGAAGTGGGGTGTCAGGGGGAAATTGGCGTGGCCTGTTCGATGGCAGCGGCAGGGCTAACCGAACTGCTGGGCGGTAGCCCGGCTCAGGTGTGTAATGCGGCGGAAATCGCCATGGAGCATAACCTTGGGCTGACCTGCGATCCGGTAGCCGGGCAGGTGCAAATTCCGTGTATTGAGCGGAATGCGATTAATGCCGTGAAAGCGGTGAACGCAGCGCGGATGGCGATGCAGCGTACCTCTGCACCACGTGTTTCGCTCGATAAAGTGATCGAGACGATGTATGAGACTGGCAAAGATATGAACGATAAATACCGCGAAACTTCACGCGGAGGACTGGCTATTAAAGTGGTCTGCGGCTGACATTGTTGTCAGCTTTCATCCTTGGATGCACAAAATGTGCACCCTTTTTTATTGTGATCTGCCGCAAATAGAGAATAACCATTTCCTATTTATCGATTTGGTAGAAAATTATTATCCATCACCGTTATTTCAAAGTCTTGATTGTGAAGATTTTCTCTGACCTCACGCGTATCATTTCTTTATTCTAATAACTCGCCTGCAAAAAACGTAGACCGCATATCGCCTTGATGCGGCTCGGAAAAAAATAATAAGCCCTACAAAATATTGAGCGAGAAATTATGGAAATTGCATCGAATAAAGGCGTTATTGCAGACGCTTCGACCCCGGCGGGTCGTGCCGGAATGAGCGAAAGTGAGTGGCGTGAAGCAATCAAATTCGACAGTACCGACACCGGTTGGGTGATTATGAGTATTGGGATGGCGATTGGCGCGGGGATTGTTTTTCTCCCGGTGCAGGTCGGTTTGATGGGATTGTGGGTATTTTTGCTCTCATCAGTGATTGGTTACCCGGCAATGTATCTGTTTCAGCGGTTGTTTATTAATACGCTGGCCGAATCGCCGGAGTGTAAAGATTATCCGAGCGTCATCAGTGGCTATTTAGGCAAAAACTGGGGCATCCTGTTAGGTGCACTTTATTTCGTGATGCTGGTGATCTGGATGTTCGTCTATTCCACCGCCATCACCAACGATAGTGCCTCCTATCTGCATACTTTTGGCGTGACCGAAAGCGTGCTGTCAGACAATCCGTTTTATGGACTGGTACTGATTTGTATTCTGGTGGCGATCTCCTCACGCGGCGAGAAACTGTTATTCAAAATTTCAACCGGCATGGTGCTGACCAAACTGTTGGTAGTCGCGGCATTAGGCGTGTCGATGGTCGGAATGTGGCATCTGTATAACGTGGGTTCGCTGCCGCCGCTGGGGCTGCTGGTGAAAAACGCGATTATTACGCTGCCGTTTACTCTGACCTCAATCCTGTTTATTCAGACTTTAAGCCCGATGGTGATTTCCTATCGCTCGCGGGAAAAATCGATTGAAGTGGCGCGACATAAAGCGCTACGGGCAATGAACATTGCATTTGGCATTTTGTTCGTCACTGTCTTTTTCTATGCCGTGTCGTTCACCCTGGCGATGGGACATGACGAAGCGGTAAAAGCCTATGAGCAGAATATTTCTGCCCTGGCGATTGCCGCGCAGTTTATTAGCGGTGATGGCGCAGCGTGGGTAAAAGTGGTCAGCGTCATTCTCAATATCTTTGCCGTAATGACCGCGTTCTTTGGCGTCTATTTAGGCTTTCGCGAAGCCACGCAAGGGATAGTAATGAACATCCTGCGCCGCAAGATACCAGCCGAGAAGATTAACGAAAATCTCGTCCAGCGCGGCATCATGATTTTCGCTATTTTACTGGCCTGGAGCGCCATCGTACTGAACGCGCCGGTGTTGAGCTTCACCTCTATCTGTAGCCCGATTTTCGGCATGGTGGGGTGCCTGATCCCGGCGTGGCTGGTTTACAAAGTACCGGCATTGCACAAATACAAAGGTGCCTCTCTGTACCTGATTATCGTCACCGGTTTGTTGCTCTGTGTTTCACCGTTCCTGGCATTTTCTTGATTTACCTGAAATTTTAAGGTTTTTATTATGTTTAATTCGACTTTAAATCCGTTATGGCAGCGTTACATCCTCGCAGTACAGGAGGAGGTAAAACCGGCGCTGGGATGTACTGAACCTATTTCACTGGCGCTGGCAGCGGCGGTTGCTGCGGCAGAACTGGAAGGTCCGGTTGAACGTGTAGAAGCCTGGGTTTCGCCAAATCTGATGAAGAACGGTCTGGGGGTCACCGTTCCCGGTACGGGAATGGTGGGGCTGCCGATTGCAGCGGCGCTGGGAGCGTTAGGCGGAAATGCCAAAGCTGGGCTGGAAGTGCTGAAAGATGCGACAGCACAGGCGATTGCCGATGCCAAAGCGTTGCTGGCGGCGGGAAAAGTGTCGGTTAAGATCCAGGAGCCTTGCGATGAAATCCTCTTCTCTCGCGCCAAAGTCTGGAGTGGTGAGAAGTGGGCTTGTGTCACCATCGTCGGCGGACATACCAACATTGTGCATATTGAGACGCACAATGGCGTGGTGTTTACTCAACAGGCGTGTGTGGCCGAGGGCGAGCAAGAGTCGCCGCTGGCGGTGCTGTCTAATACGACGCTGGCAGAGATCCTGAAGTTCGTCAATGAAGTGCCGTTTGAGGCGATTCGCTTTATTCTCGATTCTGCGAAGTTAAATTGCGCATTATCGCAGGAAGGTTTAAGCGGTAACTGGGGGTTGCATATTGGCGCGACGCTGGAAAAACAGTGTGCACGCGGTTTGCTGGCGAAAGATCTCTCTTCGTCAATTGTGATTCGTACCAGCGCGGCATCTGATGCGCGTATGGGCGGCGCAACGCTTCCGGCGATGAGTAACTCGGGTTCTGGTAATCAGGGGATCACCGCGACAATGCCTGTGGTAGTGGTAGCGGAACACTTCGGTGCTGATGATGAGCGTCTGGCGCGCGCGTTGATGCTTTCGCATTTGAGCGCGATTTACATCCATAACCAGTTGCCGCGATTGTCTGCGCTGTGTGCTGCAACGACGGCAGCAATGGGGGCCGCCGCCGGGATGGCATGGCTGGTGGATGGGCGTTATGAAACGATCTCAATGGCGATCAGCAGTATGATCGGTGATGTTAGCGGTATGATTTGCGATGGCGCATCGAACAGTTGTGCTATGAAGGTTTCGACCAGTGCTTCGGCAGCATGGAAAGCGGTGTTAATGGCGCTGGATGATACTGCCGTGACCGGCAATGAAGGCATTGTGGCGCATGATGTTGAGCAGTCGATTGCCAATCTGTGTGCGCTGGCAAGCCATTCGATGCAGCAAACGGATCGGCAGATTATCGAGATTATGGCGAGCAAGGCCAGATAAGCGCCGGATTTCGGATGTCATACCTGATGCCGGATGCGATGCTGGCGCATCTTATCCGGCCTG
>NZ_KE138680.1:185189-519529 GCF_000408325.1 Escherichia sp. KTE52 | reverse complement strand
TGCCGGATGCGATGCTGGCGCATCTTATCCGGCCTGCGGATTGTGCAATTTGTTGGTTTTGTAGGCCGGATAAGGCGTTTACGCCGCATCCGGCAACCTGTCTTTACGCGGTAGCTTCATCCTCGGCTAACCGCGTTTCAGCATCAGCGACTATCGCTTCCAGCTCACTCAACATCTCTTCATAGCCAAAGTTTTTAGTAGCGCGGGTGGCTTCTTTCGCCACTACGGACTTCACTTGTTGACGTTTCTTCGTCGATTTTTTACTCACCATCTTCTCCCTGTAAAAACAACTAGACGGGTAAATCTATCAGCAAAGCGCGCAGTGGGGAATCGGCAACCAGCGTAATGTTAGTCTCGTCACGAATAAACGCCCCGTCGCCGCAGCTCAGCGCCGCTTTCTCTTCGTTGTGCGTAATCGCATGAAACTGACCGTGAATCGATTGCAAATAGGCACGCGGGCCGTGTAGTTGAAAGCTCGCACTTTCGTTCTTATCGAGCACGATATGATGCAGCCACACCTGCTGGCGCAGTTGCAGGCTACCCTTCGCGCCATCGGGCGAGGCGATTAATTGCTGCTTATCCATATTAAGCGCCAGTTTTTGAATCAGCGGATTCTCCCGCTGTGGACAAGCGTCCAACCAAAGCTGCATCCGCGTTAACGATTTGTCCTTGCTGATGTTATGTTCGCTATAACTCACGCCCGGCTGAGTAGAAAGCAATAAGGCTTCACCAGCGCTGGCTTGAACATGATTGCCTTCACTGTCGCGGTATTCTGCTTCTCCATCCAGAATCACATTCAAAATATCGACTTTTGGGTAGGTTCGCGGCTGGAAGGCGGCACCTGGGGTCAGCACTTCCTGGTTAAGTACACGCAGGGAGGCATAGCCTAACAATGTAGGGTCGAAGTAGTGTCCAAAGGAAAAAGTATACCGGGCCTGCAACCATCCGTAGTCTGCTTGTCCACACTGTCTGGCAGTTCGGGTAGTAATCATAATTCTTGACCTCTCTTTACTTCCTTTTATGGTAAGGGGCTGGACGCTACATTGTTAGCCAGATATTCTGCCCGGTATGTTCAAATTTCCTGAATGAGAACGATATGGCCAAAGAAAGGGCATTAACGCTGGAAGCACTGCGTGTTATGGATGCTATTGATCGCCGTGGCAGTTTTGCGGCAGCAGCAGATGAGCTGGGACGCGTGCCTTCTGCGCTTAGCTACACCATGCAAAAACTGGAAGAAGAGCTGGATGTGGTGCTGTTTGACCGCTCGGGGCATCGGACAAAATTCACCAATGTCGGGCGTATGTTGCTGGAGCGGGGACGTGTTCTGCTGGAGGCAGCAGATAAACTGACTACTGATGCCGAAGCCCTCGCGCGCGGTTGGGAAACACATCTCACTATTGTGACCGAGGCGCTGGTGCCGACATCGGCCTTTTTCCCGTTAATCGACAAACTGGCGGCGAAAGCCAATACCCAACTGGCAATCATCACCGAGGTGCTGGCGGGGGCGTGGGAGCGACTGGAGCAGGGCCGGGCAGATATTGTTATCGCGCCGGATATGCATTTTCGTTCTTCGTCGGAGATCAACTCGCGCAAGCTCTATACCTTAATGAATGTCTACGTCGCCGCGCCGAATCACCCGATTCATCAGGAGCCGGAGCCGCTTTCGGAGGTTACGCGTGTGAAATATCGTGGGATCGCGGTGGCAGATACCGCCCGTGAGCGTCCGGTATTGACGGTGCAGTTGCTGGACAAACAGCCGCGCTTAACGGTCAGCACCATTGAAGATAAACGGCAGGCGTTACTGGCGGGGCTTGGCGTGGCAACCATGCCGTACCCGATGGTCGAAAAAGATATTGCTGAAGGGCGGTTGCGTGTAGTCAGCCCAGAATCGACCAGCGAAATCGATATTATTATGGCCTGGCGTCGCGACAGTATGGGGGAGGCAAAATCCTGGTGTTTGCGAGAAATCCCTAAATTGTTTACGGCAAAATAATCCATTAAGCACCTTTTGCAAGGTGCTTAATTATTATTCTTGTTCCAGTTTTGGGTCTGGCCCAAACCGGTTTTCACCTGGTGTACCCGCCTGGCAGTTAAACACGATGATAATCAGCCAGCCGATAACCGGGATTAAGAACAGTAGCACCCACCATGCCGAGCGGTCGGTGTCGTGCAGGCGACGGAACTGAACCGCCCACCACGGTAAAAACACCAGAATGCCATAGATGGTCGTCAGAATGCCCTCGCCACCGGCGCGTTGCCAGCCTAACATTTTGTCCAGCAGCCCCAGCACGAACGTAAAGATGATGTTGACCAGAATAAACATCCAGTACTCTTTGCGCCGCGCACGTCCCCGGAAACCGACATAATTTTTCAGTACTTTCAGATACCAGTCCATTTTTGCCTCAATTTTGCTCAATCACTTGTTTTTAAAGCAGCAAATTAAGAATAGACATGAATGAAATTACAGTAAATATTAACTTGATGAATTAATAAGGCATCGTGAAGGGTACCTTTGTTTAGCTGAAGCGAACATCCCGCCCGTGTGGTTCATCGAGATCCTGCCACGGACCAATCGAAATAATCCCGGTGGGATTGATGGTCTTATGGCTGCGGAAGTAGTGATTACGGATATGATCGAAATTGACAGTTTCGGCAATCCCCGGCATCTGGTAGATATCGCGCAGGAAGCCGTACAGGTTCAGGTAATCGCTGATGCGGTGCTTATCGCACTTGAAGTGGGTGACATACACCGGATCAAAACGGATCAATGTGGTCCACAGGCGAATATCGGCTTCGGTGAGCTGGTTACCTGTCAGGAAGCGATGCTGCCCTAAGATCTGTTCCAGGCGCGCCAGTGATTCAAATACTTTTACCACTGCTTCGTCATAGGCCTGTTGGCTGGTGGCGAAACCGGCCTTATAGACGCCATTGTTAACGGTGTCGTAAATCCAGTCATTGAGTTCGTCAATTTTCGTTTGCAGTGCAGGCGGGTAGTAATCACCAGCTTTCGCACCCAGCGCATCAAAAGCGGTATTGAACATGCGGATGATTTCCGCTGATTCGTTGCTGACGATGGTGTGATTCTTTTTGTCCCACAGCACGGGAACGGTGACACGACCGCTATAGTGCGGATCGGCATGAAGGTAAAGCTGATACAGAAACTCGTGTTGATAGAGCGTGTCGCCGGTTGCACCTGGAAAACTGTCATCAAAGGTCCAGCCATTTTCCAGCATCAGTGGGTTCACCACGGAAACAGAGATGAACGGTTCCAGACCTTTGAGTTTACGCATAATCAGCGTGCGGTGTGCCCACGGGCAGGCGAGTGAAACATAGAGATGGTAGCGGTTTTTTTCTGCGACAAAACCACCTTTGCCAGTCGGCCCAGGCGCGCCATCGGCAGTGAGCCAGTTACGAAATGCGGAAGCTGAACGTTGAAATTTACCGCCGGTGGATTTTGTGTCGTACCAGGTGTCATACCAGACACCGTCAATCAGTTGACCCATTTTTTTTCCTCCAATAGCAAAAACGAGGAGCTTCCTCCTCGTTTTTTATCGTTAAGTATAGCCTGTGCTTACCACTTTTTATTCAGCAGGCGGTCGATGCTATATGCGCCCGGACCGGTAATCGCCAGAAGCAGGTATCCACCAGAAATAGTCATATTTTTCATAAACATTAGCGAGTTCATGCCTTCGGCAAAGTTGCTGTGAAATAAAAATGCCGTCAACAGTGTAAAGCCAGCGGTAAACAGTGCGGTGGTACGCGTCAGGAAACCGAACAGGATTGCCAGACCGCCACCGAACTCAAGCAGGATCACCAGCGGCAGCATAAAGCCCGGGACACCCATCGCTTCCATGTATTGTTGCGTGCCTGCATAACCGGTAATTTTCCCCCAACCTGCGCTAATAAACAGAATTGGCATTAAAATACGCGCTACCAGTACACCAACATCTTCTAATTTTTTCATCTTACTCTCCACTGCGCCACTCAGGCCGCTGATTGTTTTTTTCTGCAAGAGCGCGGTATTAGCGTCGTTGCTGTCGATGGAGAGAAGCATAAACGTAGTGAATGGTGATTGTTAGCAAGGAAAACTGTCAAAAATTTTCAAAAAATTTGAGGGATAAGGCCGGAATGACTCCGGCCAGAGAGGTAATTAACCGCGAAGCTGCTGCTGATTAATCGTACTTTTAACCAGACGCCAGGCACTCCATACGCCAAAACCGCGTCTGGCCCAGCGAACCAGCATATTCGGATGGCGAATTGTCCAGATAGCCATCACGCTGCTGCCAACCAGCGCCCAGGAGCGCAAACTCAACAGCATATTCCAGCGACGATCGTAAGCGCCTGTTGCCTCCAGCCAGTCACGACGACTGGCGGAAAGATCCAGCCGTTGTTGCTGGATCTGGCTAAGTAGCTGTGCCTTGCGGCGTTCACGTTCGACTTTACCGCTCACGGGACTCCTCCTCGAGCAGTTGCCGATCGTTCGCCAGTTCATGGCGCGTATGGCGCAACAGGGTCGATTTCCGCGACTTGCGTAATGTCCAGATACCGCCAATCAGCGCTAAAAGGAACAACACCACGGTGGTGGCAATCATTGCATTCAGGCGATATTGCGGATCAATCGCCCAGATAATCAGCACCATCAGGCTCATAAGACCAAATGCAGCAAAAAGCATCGTCAGACCCAGCATCAGTAATAACTGAAAGATATTGGCTTTTTCTTCTTCCAGTTCAACCACCGCCAGCCGCAGACGTGTCTCCACCATTTCAACCATGATAGTGACAATTCGCTGCCCGATGCCCAGAACGCTTTTACCGGGCCCTTGCGCGTGCTGAGTGTCCGCCATAATTAACGACGAGACAGTAGAACGCCCAACACTACACCGACGGCAGCGCCAATGCCTACGCCTGTCCACGGATTTTCACGCACGTATTCATCGGCACGTGCCGCCGCTTCACGGGTCTGTTTGGCAATTGCATCACCGGTTTCACCCAGACGGTAACGGCTCTGTTTCAGTGCCTGCTCCGCTTTGCTGCGAATCTTACTCAACTCTTCTTTCGACTTCTCTCCTGAAGCGCTTAGTACTTCTTCCAGCGTATCAGACAGGGATTTCAACTCAGCACGCAGATGTTCCGTAGTGTGTTCTTTCGACATAGTTTTCTCCAGGTGAGTAAGTAGTGACTATTGTGGATTAGTAGGCGCGCGCTTCCAGCTTTTTCAGCTCTTCCTGCGCTTCTGCCAGTTTCCGTTCGCGTTTGGCAATCTTATCCGCATCGCCTTTTTGCTTGGCCTCGGCTAAATCATGTTTGCGTTCCGCTACCTCATCTCTCTGCTTTGCGATTTTCTTCTGATGATCGGCGCGCAGTTGGCTATCTGAACAATTGGCCCGTACTTCTCTAAGGGCTTTGTTCAGGCCGTTGATACGATTCTGGTTTTGGTGTTTTTCAGCATAGCTGATCTCCTTAAGGATATTTTGCTCCTTTTCCTGACAAAGAGTAGTGGCATAACTACTGACACTAAGAGCAAAAAGAGAAACAGCTAAAGCGATGCGGTATTTCATTCTTGAACCTTCCATTGTGACTCGGACCCATTACAGAGGAACGATTGTCCAGACAACGAAGCGGTAGTGTTAACCACCGCCTCATTAATCATAGACAGTAACAGTGAAATCACCAAAGTGAGTGATATGTTTCGGATAACAGGAAGTTATCCGAAGCGATGAGAGTTATCTCGCAGCCGGGTCAGCCACTGCATAGCCTGACTATTATTGTCCTGCTGTGCAATGATGTAGCCATGAGGCAATGTTCTGTCGAGAACAGCTTTTGCGGCGGCACTCTGGTCGCTGGAATCAAATGTAATCAGTAGAGTGTCATTCTTGGGAGTGATGCTTTTGAAAGGAATGCCATGAGCGTCAAGGTGATGCCAGATGGAAAAACCGTCTGGCATCGTCGTGCCTTGATGAACGGCACGGATCGCCAGCGTTGAATCTTGCTGACGAACCGCGGACCAGGCCAGCAGCAGCATGCCGACCAGCAGTAAAGCAGCGCCGGACCAGACTAGCTGACGAAGCGACATGCGAGGTATTTGCATCCCTTACCCCCGATTTCCATATTTCTTTTTCCATAACACAACCAAAGAACCTGCCAGACCAAACACCAGCAGTACCACCGGGAGCAGCATCAGGCATGACATGAGCTGATCCTCATACTTCAAAAATACCGGCGTTTTGCCGAGCATGTATCCTAAGGTTGTCAGGATCAACACCCACAGCAGACCGCTCATCCAGTTGAAGAACTGAAAACGGGCATTATTCAGCCCTGACAACCCGGCAATAGTCGGCAGTAATGTTCTGACAAACGCAATAAAGCGACCAATCAGCAACGCGGATAAACCGTGTTTGTGAAAAAGATGATGTGCGCGTTGGTGATAGTGCGCGGGTAAATGGGAAAGCCAGTTTTGCACGGTGCGGGTATTGCCCAGCCATCGCCCCTGTATGTAACTGACCCAGCAGCCAAGGCTGGCGGCAACGGTCAGTAACAGAATCGTTTGCGGATACCCCATCGCGCCTTTAGCAATCAATACACCGACCAACACCAGTAAGCTGTCGCCCGGTAAAAAGGCTGCCGGAAGCAAGCCGTTTTCAAGGAACAAAATTACAAACAAGACAAAATACAACATGCCAATCATCGATGGATTGGCCAGCGTTTCAAAATCCTGCGCCCACAGGGCTTGCAGTAATTGGGTCAAAAGTTCCATTCATTATTCCTGGTGAATCGGTTAACGCCACGCCGGTTTTAAATGATGCACTCCCGCCAGGTTATTACTGTTTTTGTATGGATTGCGGGTCGGGACACCAACACGGCCTGAACTATTCCCTGTTAAAACGTGAGATAAGAAAACATTTAATAGCATAAATTCAAATTGAATCTAATTGTAACAAAGGTCAACGTTGTTCGTTATCAAAATTACATGTCCGTGGGGTCTGATTTTGCTGATTGCAGGGGAGGGTGGCGAGAGGATTTACACAGGCTGACACTTTATACTTTTCGCTTACTGATAAAGCGCACAGGCACCTGGCAGCGCCTGTCAGAAGAGAGGGCTATTTATTGCTATTGGCAGCCGTATCCAGATGTACAACCGGGTTTTCAGCAAACAGGTAACGGTCAGCATTGAATTCGAAATCATCACTGGTTTCGTTAAATAACATAATTTTAGTGTTTTCCAGATGCTGCCACATTGCCAGTTTAGCGGCATGGGGATCTTTGCGAATCAGCGCTTTAAGGATTTGATCGTGGTCATCGCACCAGTTATCGACGGTACGAGAATCAATGTGTTCGTGGAGTTTTTTCCAGTACGGGTTATGGCTACGCTGGGTCCACATTTTCTCAACGATGGCTGCCAGCGCCGAGTTCTGCGTTGCCAGGGCTACCTGAATATGAAACTGCAAGTCCCACTCGGAATCGCGGAAGCATTGTTCGCCGCGTGCCTGCTCCTGGATGGCCATCAGTTTCATGATGTCCTGTTTAGTGACCTGGGTAGCGGCAAACTCAGCAATATTGCTTTCGATGAGCTGGCGTGCCTGGAGCAACTCAAACGGACCGTAATTAGCAAATTCCATATTATCGTCAGCCGCTTGCTGATGGCGAGGCTGGTTGGAAACCACATGAATACCTGAGCCTTTACGCACCTCTACATAGCCTTCTACTTCCAGCATGATGATGGCTTCACGAACCACGGTGCGGCTGACGTTTTTTTCATCGGCAATAAAACGTTCGGCGGGTAATTTATCACCCACCAGATAGACGCCCTGCTCGATGCGCTCTTTCAGGTCAGCAGCAAGTTGTTGGTACAAACGGCGTGGTTCAGAGATTTCCATATGCGCTCCAGGCATGATACAGCAGACTATATTTGTTATACCACTTTTGCGAGATTTGCTCTACTCGCAGTGATGAAAAAGCCGCCTGAAAAGGCGGCTTCGAAGGGAAACTAAAACTTATACTTTGCGTTAATGTTGCGGTGCGGGATCGTTATGTGTTTCCTGCGCCACCTCAATCGCTGGTTTGTTCTGCAATACCGTCCAGATAACCAGCGCGCCTAACAGGTCGAACACTGCCAGTACCGCGAACAGCGGGCTGAAGCCGATGGTGTCAGCCAGTGCACCCACAACCAGCGCAAACAGCGTACTTGCCAGCCATGCGGACATCCCGGTCAGACCGTTTGCCGTTGCCACTTCGTTACGACCGAACACGTCAGAAGAGAGCGTAATCAGCGCGCCAGACAGTGCCTGGTGAGCAAAACCACCGATACACAGCAGCATAATCGCTACATACGGGTTGGTGAACAGACCGATCATACCCGGGCCAATCATCAGTACCGCACCCAGCGTTACAACCATCTTACGGGACACGATCAGGTTCACACCAAACCAGCGCTGGAACAGCGGCGGCAGGTAACCACCGAGGATGCAACCGAGGTCAGCAAACAGCATCGGCATCCAGGCAAACATAGCGATCTCTTTCAGGTTAAAGCCGTAAACTTTAAACATGAACAGCGGGATCCACGCGTTGAAAGTACCCCAGGCGGGTTCCGCCAGGAAGCGCGGCAGTGCGATACCCCAGAACTGACGGTTACGCAGGATCTGACCAACGGACAGTTTTTTCGCCGTGCCAACCTGGTGCTGGGCTTCCTGACCATTAATAATGTAGTCGCGTTCTTCATCGGTCAGATGCTTCTGGTCGCGTGGATGCTTATAGAAAATCAGCCATGCCATCGCCCAGATAAAGCTCAATGCACCAGAGATGATAAATGCCATCTGCCAGCTATGCATTACGATTGCCCATACTACCAGCGGCGGTGCAATCATCGCGCCAATTGAAGAACCAACGTTAAAGTAACCTACTGCGATGGAACGCTCTTTCGCCGGGAACCATTCGGAGCTGGCTTTCAGACCCGCCGGGATCATTGCCGCTTCAGCAGCACCTACTGCACCACGAGCAATCGCCAGGCCGCCCCAGCTACCCGCCAGCGCGGTAGCGCCACAGAACACTGCCCACAACACGGCAAACATCGCGTAACCGATTTTTGTACCCAGAACATCCAGTACATAACCCGCTACCGGTTGCATGATCGTATAAGCAGCAGAATAGGCTGCGATGATGTAGGAATACTGTTGGGTGGAGATGTTTAACTCTTCCATCAGAGTTGGCGCAGCCGCCGCTACAGTGTTACGCGTCAGGTAGCCAAGCACGGTGCCGAGCGTCACCAGTGCGATCATGTACCAACGTAACCCTTTAATTTTACGCATGTAAAACCTCATCGTTTTGTTATATCCGCAGGAATCGCGGCCATCATCCCGCCAGAGGCTGAAGATGTTAGTTACGACCGGGTAACCGAAAAAAAAACCGGCACGCCCCGAACGTTGCCATGAAAGTTTCGTGCTAATTCGGCTTCCGTACCGGTCAACCCGATTCATCTAACAAATGAATGAATCAGCAATTTGCATTCCGTCGACTTATGATTTGCGACGGCAGAAAGATAACTTGTCATACAACTTTAAAAGGTGAGAGCCATCACAAATGTGCGAATATTTGTAGGGACATTACTGGATAATGACGAGGCCAGAAATGGCGCGGCTTGCGGCGGTGTTTACCACTTTGAGAGTAATTTTTTTAACTACGTTTATTGATCTAACTCACGAAAATATCTTCTGGCTCTGGAAATTGGTGTGATAACTTTGTCAGCATCGCACCATAAGCAAGCTAGCTCACTCGTTGAGAGGAAGACGAAAATGACTCCGTTTATGACTGAAGATTTCCTGTTAGATACTGAATTTGCCCGCCGCCTGTATCACGACTACGCAAAAGACCAGCCGATTTTCGATTACCACTGTCATTTGCCGCCGCAGCAGATCGCAGAAGATTATCGCTTTAAGAATTTGTATGACATCTGGTTGAAAGGTGATCACTACAAATGGCGTGCAATGCGTACCAATGGCGTGGCTGAACGCTTGTGTACAGGTGATGCCTCTGACCGTGAGAAGTTTGATGCGTGGGCGGCGACCGTTCCACACACTATCGGCAACCCGTTATACCACTGGACGCATCTGGAACTGCGCCGTCCGTTTGGTATCACCGGTAAACTGCTGTCTCCGTCGACTGCCGATGAGATCTGGAACGAATGTAACGAATTGCTGGCGCAGGATAACTTCTCCGCGCGCGGCATCATGCAGCAGATGAACGTGAAAATGGTTGGCACCACCGACGATCCGATTGATTCTCTGGAACATCACGCAGAGATCGCCAAAGACGGTTCTTTCACCATTAAAGTGCTGCCGAGCTGGCGTCCGGATAAAGCCTTCAACATCGAACAGGCGACTTTTAACGACTATATGGCGAAGCTGGGCGAAGTTTCCGACACCGACATTCGCCGCTTTGCTGATCTGCAAACCGCCCTGACCAAACGTCTGGATCACTTCGCCGCTCACGGTTGTAAAGTGTCTGACCACGCGCTGGATGTGGTGATGTTTGCCGAAGCGAACGAAGCGGAACTGGATAGCATCCTGGCACGCCGTCTGGCTGGTGAAACTCTGAGTGAGCACGAAGTGGCACAGTTTAAAACTGCGGTACTGGTGTTCCTTGGTGCCGAATACGCACGTCGCGGTTGGGTGCAGCAGTACCACATTGGCGCACTACGTAATAACAACCTGCGTCAGTTCAAACTGCTGGGGCCGGATGTAGGCTTCGACTCCATCAACGACCGTCCGATGGCGGAAGAACTGTCTAAGCTGCTGAGCAAACAGAACGAAGAAAACCTGCTGCCAAAAACCATTCTTTACTGCCTGAACCCGCGCGATAACGAAGTGCTGGGCACCATGATCGGTAACTTCCAGGGCGAAGGTATGCCGGGCAAAATGCAGTTCGGTTCCGGCTGGTGGTTTAACGACCAGAAAGACGGTATGGAACGTCAGATGACCCAACTGGCGCAGCTCGGTCTGCTGAGCCGCTTTGTCGGTATGCTGACTGACAGCCGTAGTTTCCTGTCATACACCCGTCACGAATACTTCCGCCGCATTCTGTGCCAGATGATCGGTCGCTGGGTGGAAGCAGGCGAAGCACCGGCGGACATCAACCTGCTGGGCGAGATGGTGAAAAATATTTGCTTTAACAATGCGCGTGACTACTTCGCCATTGAACTGAACTAAGGTCTGGGGTTGATATGCAATACATCAAGATCCATGCGCTGGATAACGTCGCGGTCGCTTTAGCGGATCTGGCTGAAGGCACAGAAGTCAGTGTCGATAGCCAGACTGTTACGCTGCGTCAGGACGTCGCTCGTGGACATAAATTTGCGTTAACGGATATCGCAAAAGGAGCCAACGTCATTAAATATGGTCTGCCGATTGGTTATGCATTGGCGGATATTGCGGCGGGGGAACACGTTCACGCCCACAATACGCGCACGAATCTGAGCGATCTGGATCAGTATCGCTATCAACCTGATTTTCACGATCTGCCAGCACAAGCGGCAGATCGTGAAGTGCAGATCTATCGTCGCGCTAACGGCGATGTCGGGGTGCGTAATGAGTTGTGGATCTTGCCGACCGTTGGCTGTGTCAATGGCATCGCGCGGCAGATCCAGAATCGTTTCCTGAAAGAGACTAACAACGCCGAAGGGACTGATGGTGTGTTCCTCTTCAGCCACACCTACGGCTGCTCGCAGTTGGGCGACGATCACATCAATACTCGTACTATGCTGCAAAACATGGTGCGCCATCCGAATGCGGGCGCAGTACTGGTGATTGGTTTGGGTTGTGAAAACAACCAGGTTGATGCTTTCCGCGAAACGCTGGGGGATATTGATCCTGAACGCGTTCATTTCATGATCTGCCAGCAGCAGGACGATGAAATCGAAGCCGGGATCGAACATCTGCATCAGTTGTATAACGTGATGCGCAACGACAAGCGCGAGCCGGGCAAACTCAGTGAACTGAAGTTTGGTCTGGAGTGCGGCGGTTCCGACGGTCTTTCTGGTATTACCGCTAACCCGATGCTGGGGCGTTTTTCTGACTACGTGATTGCTAATGGCGGTACTACCGTACTGACAGAAGTGCCGGAGATGTTCGGTGCAGAGCAGTTGCTGATGAGTCATTGCCGCGATGAAGCGACGTTTGAAAAACTGGTCACTATGGTTAACGACTTCAAACAGTACTTTATTGCCCATGACCAGCCGATCTACGAAAACCCATCACCGGGGAACAAAGCAGGCGGTATTACCACGCTGGAAGACAAATCACTTGGTTGTACTCAGAAAGCGGGTTCCAGTGAAGTGGTTGATGTGTTGCGTTACGGCGAACGTCTGAAAACGCCGGGACTGAACCTGTTAAGCGCGCCGGGTAACGATGCCGTGGCAACCAGCGCACTGGCGGGCGCAGGCTGCCATATGGTGTTGTTCAGTACTGGTCGCGGTACGCCGTATGGTGGTTTTGTTCCAACAGTGAAAATCGCCACCAACAGCGAACTGGCGGCGAAGAAAAAACACTGGATCGACTTTGACGCGGGTCAGTTGATCCACGGTAAAGCGATGCCGCAGTTGCTGGAAGAGTTTATCGACACCATCGTTGAGTTTGCCAACGGTAAGCAAACTTGCAACGAGCGTAACGACTTCCGCGAACTGGCGATCTTTAAAAGCGGCGTAACGTTATAAGATCGAAATGAGTTGTTAATAAAAAACGGCGTTTCATAATGTGAAGCGCCGTTTGCTTTTCCATACCTGCTAAGGATTTATCATGACCGCGTATTGGCTGGCCCAGGGCGTGGGTGTCATCGCCTTTCTGATTGGTATCACAACATTTTTCAACCGTGACGAACGTCGCTTCAAAAAGCAGCTTTCGGTCTATAGCGCCGTTATCGGCGTGCATTTCTTTCTCCTGGGCACCTATCCTGCCGGTGCCAGTGCCATCCTTAACGCCATCCGTACACTGATTACCCTACGCACGCGCAGCTTATGGGTGATGACAATCTTCATTGTGCTCACTGGCGGAATTGGCCTGGCGAAGTTCCATCATCCTGTTGAATTACTGCCGGTTATTGGCACGATCGTCAGTACCTGGGCGCTGTTTCGCTGTAAAGGGCTGACTATGCGCTGCGTGATGTGGTTTTCAACGTGTTGCTGGGTGATTCACAACTTTTGGGCCGGGTCGATTGGTGGCACGATGATTGAAGGCAGTTTTCTGTTGATGAATGGCCTGAATATCATTCGTTTCTGGCGGATGCAGAAAAGGGGAATTGATCCGTTTAAAGTAGAGAAAACCCCTTCCGCCGTAGACGAAAGGGGTTAAGCATTAATTACGCAGGGCGCTATTTGCCAGACGCTCATCTTCCGCCTGGCATGCTGCCGCGGTGAACAGCACGTCAGTTGACGAGTTCAGCGCGGTTTCGCAGGAGTCCTGCAATACGCCGATAATAAAGCCGACGGCGACCACCTGCATGGCGATGTCGTTTGGGATACCGAACATATTACAGGCCAGCGGGATCAGCAGCAGAGAACCACCTGCTACGCCTGATGCGCCACAGGCACACAAAGAAGCAACCACGCTCAACAGCAGCGCCGTGGGCAGATCCACCGGAATACCCAGCGTATTGACCGCTGCCAGCGTCAACACCGTAATGGTGATCGCCGCGCCCGCCATATTGATGGTTGCTCCCAGCGGAATAGAAACGGAATAGGTATCACGATCCAGATTCAGCTTTTCGCACAGCGCCATATTCACCGGAATATTCGCCGCAGAGCTACGGGTGAAGAAGGCGTACACGCCGCTTTCACGTAGGCACAGCAGTACCAGCGGGAACGGATTACGACGAATTTTCCACCATACCAGCAGTGGATTAACCACCAGCGCCACCAACAGCATACAGCCAACCAGCACCGCGAGCAGTTGCGCATAACCCCACAACGTGTCGAACCCTGTGGTTGCCAGCGTAGAAGAAACCAGGCCAAAAATACCGATCGGCGCGAAGCGAATCACCAGCTTCACCATAAAGGTGACGGCATTCGACATATCGTTGACCAGGTTTTTGGTGGTCTCGTTACCATGACGCAGGGCAAAACCGAGGCCAATCGCCCACACCAGAATCCCGATGTAATTACCTTTTAGCAGGGCGTCGATAGGGTTGGAAACCATACTCATCAGCAACCCGCGCATGACCTCAATAATGCCTGACGGGGGGGTAATATCCCCCGCACTGCTGGATAAATGCAGAGTAGAAGGGAAGGCGAAGCTGAAGACAACTGCGGCCAGTGCAGCGGAGAAAGTACCCAGCAAATAGAGAAACAGAATAGGGCGGATATTGGTTTTTTGTCCGTGCTGGTGGTTAGCGATGGAAGCCATTACCAGCATCAGCACCAGGATTGGCGCTACAGCTTTCAGCGCGCCGACGAACAGGGTGCCTAACAGGCCGACAGCTTCAGCCGCCGGTTTTGAGATCCATGCCAGGAGAATCCCCAGAACAAGGCCGACCAGGATTTGTTTTACCAGGCTGCCATGAGCCAGACGCCGGAATATCCCCGGTGAACGTTGCGTAGTCATTTTTCGATCCTTTCGTTGTGTTGTCGCACATCCCTGGTGCGTTCTGTCGACGCATCTTTCAGGATGTAACAAAGTATTTGCAAGGTTGAGTATAAGGAAAGTTGTGGGTTCGGGAAGCTAAAAATACTGGATTTTAAAGAGAGGTCATATTTTGTAACTTAATGGTTACATTTATTTGACATAAACAGAGGGAAGGACTGACTACTAAGGCTGATTAGATAACATATGGGCAAAACTATTTGGAGTATGAGAACGGTTGCGCTCCTTTAATGTGCAATGCCATATAAAGTCACTGGCGCAGGGAGCGCGCAGGGGGCGGCCAATCGCCGCTGCCCCCTGCACCCCGGGCTCTGGCGAACAAAATCGCCGCCGCGCGGTTCCCTCAGCTTATCCCTTGCGGCTACCGGGTACGGGCGCGAGGTAACATCCCTGTAAAACACGCCCTCGCCGCGCATCCATGCGGTCTTTTTGTAACGAGCTATAAGTCGATTACATAATTAATAGCTCATCTTTGTCTGGAATGAGTTATCTCCAGTAATGGCTTAATATACAGCGAATTACTCTACCCGCTGCTTATCATGCTGATAATTCACCCACGCGTTGATAATAAACGTCGTCACCAGAATGCCAAACACCACGCCCAGCGAGACGGCGATCGGAATATGGTAGAAATCGACAATCAGCATCTTGATACCAATAAACACCAGAATCACCGCCAGGCCATATTTGAGCATCGAGAAACGCTCCGCCACGCCCGCCAGCAGGAAATACATCGCACGCAGGCCGAGTATCGCAAACAGGTTTGAGGTCAGCACAATGAACGGATCGGTGGTGACGGCGAAGATTGCCGGAATGCTATCCACGGCGAAAATCACGTCGCTTAACTCCACCAGAATCAACACCAGCATCAGCGGCGTGGCATACAGCAAGCCATTCTTACGCACAAAGAAGTGCTCGTTGTCGATGGTGTCGGTCATGCGCAAATGACCCCGCAGCCAGCGTACCAGCGGCTTGTCGCCAATCCCTGATTCGTCTTCATGGGCCAATGCCATCTTCACGCCAGTAAACAGCAGGAATGCGCCAAAGATATACAGGATCCAGTCGAACTGCGAAATCAGCCAGCTACCGGTGAAGATCATGATAGTACGCAGGACAATCGCCCCGAGCACGCCATACACCAGCACGCGGCGTTGTAATGCCGCCGGAACAGAGAAATAGCTGAACAACATCAGCCAGACAAAGACGTTATCAACCGCCAGAGATTTCTCAATCAGATAACCAGTGAGGAAGGCCAGCGCCTGCGGGTCCGCGACTTCGCGTCCCTGTGTCTGCGCCAGATACCACCAGAAAGCGGCGTTAAACAGTAACGACAGCGTCACCCAAACCAGTGACCAGGCTGCAGCCTGTTTCATGGTCATAGCGTGCGCACCCCGACGCCCCTGCAACAACAGGTCGATAGCCAGCATAACAGCGACAACGACAGCGAATCCGCCCCATAACAACGGCGTGCCGACAGTATTCATAGAAGTTCCTTACACATAAAAAAACGGCCAACGTCGGAAGACGTCAGCCGCTGCTTTTTATGCATAGACCTCGCCTTCCGGCAAGGTCTCACTTACAACAAAAAAGGAATACGTCTGCGTATTCCTTTCGGGTTGCCCGGTGACCGGATGTGGTTTTTCACACATCGTAATGACGATCGACCGGCAATGAAGTTACTCCCCTTTGCAGGTAACAAAGTATGACAGACCATTCATCCAGTCAATGGTCTGTTACATGCCTTTTACACTGCTTTACGGTAACAATTATTGCTTTACGCTATCTGCCGGAAAAATCACCCCGGTCTGGCGGCGGATCTCGGTCAGCAGTTTGGCGGTGATACGACTGACTGCCAGACCCGGATGATCTACCAGATGCTCATCCACCAGAGTGGTGAACAGCTCTGCTTCGTAGAGCATGGTATTAATATGCTGCGGCAAGGTGAGATCCTGCATCTGGCTGCCACGCGGTACAAAACAGACTTTCTGGCACTCGGAAAGTTTTTCAATTACCAGTGATCCCGCTTCGCCCTGAATCTCGCTTGCCAGTACAGAATCGCTGACTTTGGAGTGCTGCAACGTAACGCTGAAATCACCGTAATCCATCACCACCACGCCGTGGGCATCCACGCCGCTTGCCAGCAAACTGGCGGTTGCCTGCACGCTTTTCGGCTCACCAAATAACGCCACTGCCGACGCCAGGCAGTAAAAGCCGATATCCATGATCGAGCCGTTAGAGAACGCCGGATTAAAGGTATTGGGATTCTCGCCGTCGAGATAACGTTGATAACGCGAAGAGTACTGGCAGTAGTTAAAAAAGACTTTACGCAATTTGCCGACTTTCGGCAGCGCCTGGCGTAACAAATGAAAGTTAGGCAGGCTGGCCGTTTTAAATGCTTCAAACAGCACCACCTGATTTTCCCGCGCGCAGGCAATAGCGGCATCCACTTCCGCCAGATTCGACGCCAGCGGTTTCTCGCAAATTACATGCATTTTGTGACTGAGGAAAAGCTGCGTCTGGGAAAAATGCAGGGCATTCGGGCTGGCAATATACACCGCGTCAATGGCATCGCTTTCCGCCATCGCTTCCAGCGAAGTGAACAGATGCTCGACAGAAAAATCATTGGCGAAGTGCTGGGCCTGTTCAAGGCTGCGGGAATAGACGGCGGTTAACTTGTATTTGCCGCTCTCATGGGCGGCCTCGACGAACTGGCGGGTGATCCAGTTCGTGCCAATCACGGCGAAACGTATCATAACGCGTGGTTACTCCATAAAGGGATTCTGTCGTCAATGTAGCACGCCTTTTTCATCTTCGGCGTGCGTGGATACGCATTATTTCTGCGCCGGACAGCCATGTTCGCTAAATGGCCCAATCATGACCGACGGCCCGAGATATTTCGGCTGGCGATGGAGGATTTTTGCGTCAATCACCGCGCTGACGCGAGCGAGTTTTTCCCGCAGTTGAGTATAAAAACCCTGTTTCATATTCAGGTCAGGGGCATTAAAACCGATAGCATCGATGCCGTACTGTTTTGCCAGCCAGATGGCGCGTTGGTTATGAAATTTTTGCGAAATAATGGTGATATGGTTCTCACCAAACACTTTATTGGCGCGCACCACCGAATCAAGCGTTGAGAATCCGGCATAATCGCAGAAGATGACTTTCGCCGGTACGCCTTTAGCGATGAGCGCCCGCTGCATTCCTGACGCTTCATCGTAATTTTTTCGTCCGTTATCGCCACTGACCAACAGCCACTTCACTTTTCCGGCGTGGTACAACTCTGCGGCGCTATCAATACGTCGGGTAAAGTAGCGATTACCCGGCTTTGCTCCCAGCAATAACCCCACGTTACGTACCGGAACTGCGTTGACATCGCTCCATGTTAGTTGCTGGCTGGCGTTGACCATCGCCCGATCGCTGATAAAAACCGTCGCGCCTGCTACAAGCAACAGTAAACAGGCAATCTTAAGAATCCGGCGGGAAAAACAAACGCGACGAAGAAGGCGGAAAAATGCGCGCAGCATGGTCGTTATCCTTAACGAAAGAGGGACGTCGATTTTAGGCGTTAATGGGAGAAAATATAACGCCTGAATCCATTTTCAGATTTTGCCCCGGCCAAGCGACAGTTGCGTCAACCACAGGCGAGTGTCGAACTCAAGCTGGTGGTACTGTGGTTCCATATGACAGCACAACTGGTAGAACGCTTTGTTGTGCTCCTTCTCTTTCAGATGCGCCAGTTCATGCACCACGATCATGCGCAAAAATGGTTCCGGCGCGTTGCGAAACACGGTAGCAACGCGAATTTCAGCCTTCGCTTTCAGCTTGCCGCCCTGCACGCGGGAAACAGCAGTATGTAATCCCAGCGCGTTTTTCAGCACGTGGATCTTATTGTCATACATCACTTTATTGATCGGCGGGGCATTACGCAGAAACTGATTTTTCAGATCCTGAGTGTATTGCCAGAGGGCTTTATCGGTGGAGTAGTCGTGCGTTCCCGGATAGCGTTTTGCCAGCACATCACCCAGACGCTGTTCATTAATTAGCGTGCGCACCTGGGAAAGTAGCTGCTCGGGATAGCCCTGAAGATAAGTAAGATTGCTCATAACTGCCCATGAAAAAGAGAAAAAGGGTATACTCACGCACCCTTTTCAGGGGCAACGTCGAAATTTTATCATTCAGGAGGGCCGATGAGCCACTTAGACAACGGTTTCCGTTCACTGACACTACAACGTTTTCCGGCGACGGATGACGTTAACCCGCTACAGGCGTGGGAAGCGGCGGATGAATATTTGCTGCAACAGTTGGACGACACAGAAATCCGCGGCCCGGTGTTAATCCTGAATGATGCTTTCGGTGCGTTAAGCTGCGCGCTGGCGGAACATAAACCGTACAGTATTGGTGATTCGTATATCAGCGAGCTGGCAACGCGCGAGAATTTGCGTCTCAACGGGATTGATGAGTCGAGCGTGAAGTTTCTCGACAGCACTGCCGACTACCCGCAACAGCCGGGCGTGGTGTTGATCAAAGTGCCGAAAACGCTGGCGTTGCTGGAACAACAACTGCGTGCGCTGCGCAAAGTGGTCACGCCGGATACACGTATTATTGCTGGCGCTAAAGCCCGCGACATTCACACTTCCACGCTGGAACTGTTCGAAAAAGTGCTCGGCCCAACCACCACCACGCTGGCATGGAAAAAAGCGCGACTGATTAACTGTACCTTCAATGAACCGCCGCTGGCTGATGCACCGCAGACCGTTAGCTGGAAACTGGAAGGCACCGACTGGACTATCCACAACCATGCGAATGTCTTCTCCCGCACCGGGCTGGATATTGGCGCGCGTTTCTTTATGCAGCATCTGCCGGAAAATCTTGAAGGGGAGATTGTCGATCTCGGCTGTGGTAATGGCGTCATTGGTCTGACGCTGCTTGATAAAAACCCGCAGGCGAAAGTGGTGTTTGTCGATGAATCACCGATGGCAGTTGCTTCCAGCCGATTGAACGTAGAAACCAACATGCCTGAAGCGCTGGATCGCTGCGAGTTTATGATCAACAACGCACTTTCTGGCGTAGAGCCTTTTCGCTTTAATGCTGTGCTCTGCAACCCGCCGTTTCACCAGCAACATGCGCTGACCGATAACGTTGCCTGGGAGATGTTCCACCACGCCCGCCGCTGCCTGAAAATCAACGGTGAGCTGTATATCGTTGCCAACCGCCATCTGGATTACTTTCACAAACTGAAGAAGATTTTTGGCAATTGCACCACTATCGCGACGAATAATAAATTTGTGGTGCTGAAAGCAGTGAAGCTGGGGCGTCGTCGATAAGGTTGGGAGCTACCTGCCGGATGCGGCGTGAACGCCTTATCCGGCTTACATTCAGCATGTTACCCCGAGGCCGGATAAGACGCGTCAAGCGTCGCATCCGGCACTTCAAAGAACGATTTAAATCTCCAGCGCAAGCCGCGTCCCCTGAGCTATCGCTCGCCGTGCGTCCAGCTCCATAGCCACATCGCAGCCGCCAATTAAATGCACGGTTTTCCCGCTATCAATGAGCGGTTGTGCCAGTGCGCGGTTTGGCTCTTGCCCTGCACAGATCACCACATGATCTACTGCGAATACCTGCGTTTCACCGTTGATCACCACATGCAGTCCGTCATCATCGATCTTCTGATAACTTACGCCTGGGATCATTTTCACGCCGCGCGAGAGCAGGGTGGTGCGATGGATCCAACCGGTGGTTTTACCCAATCCCTGACCTGGTTTGCTGGCTTTACGTTGGAGCATTACGATTTGTCGTGGGCTACGGGGGATCTGTATACCTTGCGAACTTAAGCCACCAGCTTGTTGCAGGCTGCTGTCGATCCCCCATTCTGTGCGGAATTCAGCGATATTCTGGCTGGTGGATTCGCCTGGCTGACTCAAATACATTGCCGTATCAAAACCAATACCGCCACAACCGATGATGGCGACTTTGTTGCCCACTGGCGCTTTGTCGCGCAGTACATCGAGGTAACTCAGTACTTTCGGATGATCGATCCCGTCGATGGGCGGAATACGCGGCACGATCCCGCTGGCAAGGATCGTTTCATCGAACGCCTGTAATTGATCCGCCGTCACGGTGTGATTGAGTTTCAGCGTCACGCCCGTCACTTCGATCATCCGGCGGTAGTAACGCAGTGTTTCGTAGAACTCCTCTTTACCGGGGATCTGTTTGGCAATGTTGAACTGCCCACCGATCTCGCCGCGAGTATCAAACAGCGTTACCTGATGTCCACGTGCTGCTGCGTTAATGGCAAACGCCAGCCCCGCCGGACCTGCACCGACCACCGCCAGATTTTTTTTCTGCATAGCAGGAAGGATTGGCATTTTGGTTTCATGGCAGGCGCGAGGATTGACCAGACACGAAGTCACTTTGCCGACGAAGATCTGATCCAGACAGGCCTGGTTACAGCCAATACAGGTGTTGATCTCATCAGCTCTCCCCGATTGCGCTTTTGACAGCAGCTCGGCATCAGCCAGAAACGGTCGCGCCATCGACACCATGTCCGCATCGCCACGCGAGAGGATATCGTCGGCAACCTGCGGATCGTTAATTCGGTTGGTGGTCACCAGCGGCAGTGATACATGGCCTTTCAGTTTGCGCGTGACCCAACTGAATGCGCCGCGCGGCACGGGAGTGGCGATGGTCGGAATCCGCGCTTCATGCCAGCCAATGCCGGTATTGATAATGGTTGCGCCAGCCGTTTCAATGGCCTGCGCCAGTTGTACCGTTTCGGTAAAAGTGCTGCCGCCTTCTACCAGATCGAGCATCGACAGACGGTAGATAATAATGAAATCGTTGCCGACGCGTTCGCGCACTGCACGTACTACTTCAACGGCAAACCGCATCCGGTTAGGGTAATCACCACCCCACTGGTCGCTACGCTGGTTGGTGCGCAGAGTCAGAAATTCGTTGATCAAATACCCTTCGGAACCCATAACTTCTACGCCATCGTATCCGGCCTCCCGCGCCAGTTGCGCACAGCGGGCGAAATCGTTGATCAGTTGCAGGATCTCTTCATGGCTTAACTCATGAGGAACGAAACGGTTGATGGGAGCCTGCAATGCGGACGGGGCGACCAGATGCGGCTGGTAACTGTAGCGCCCGGTATGCAAAATTTGCAGGGCGATTTTGCCGCCTTCCTGATGTACCGCTTCGGTAATAATGCGATGGTGTGGGATCTGACTGGCGTCGTTGAGCATTGCGCCGCCTTCCATGCCAACGCCCGTTAAATCTGGTGCGATACCGCCGCTGATAATCAGCGCCACGCCGTGGCGGGCGCGTTCGGCATAAAACGCCGCCAGCCGCTCAGCGCCATCCGGGTATTCCTCCAGCCCGGTGTGCATTGACCCCATCAGTACGCGGTTTTTTAACGTGGTGAAGCCTAAATCAAGCGGGGCGAACAGCGACGGGTAGCTCATAAGATTGTCCAGTATGTAAAATAATTGTTATGTGGTCGGATGAGTTCTAATTTAGCCGTCGCCGGAGAAAAGGGAAAAGGGGAATGCGGGGTTTGTGATGGGATTCAAAAAGAATACGCCCGGTGGTAATGCCGGATGCGACGCTTGCCGCGTCTTATCCGGCCTACGGGGACTTATCCGGCCTACGGGCGTACATGTAGGGCGGATAAGGCGTTCACGCCGCATCCGCCAGCCGTTGTAAATTACTGCTTACGGAAAAAATCGTTATACAACATATACAAATGCGCTGCGCTCCAGGAGAAATTTGGGGCACCTTGCTGTGCGCCGGTCAGCGGGTTGTAATTCTCCTGAATCGGACCGTCGGCGGTTAAGCCTTTGGCGTGCTGGAAAAAAGTATCCGCAAGTTTCAGGGCATCATCGCGATAACCGTAACGCTCCATACCTTTCAGAGCAAACCAGAACTGATCCACCCATACGCGCCCGCGCCAGTAGATATCCGCGCCAAAGGCCGGATTGGTTAACGCTGCCGTTCCCAGTGGGACAAAGGTGTTGAACTCTTTGGTGTCCAGCATCACCTTCACCACCGCGTCGGCATTGGCCTGCGTTGCTGCACCATTAAACAGCGGCGACCAGCCTTCCGGCCCTTTACCGCGCTCGACAATCGGCTTGCCCGCGCAGCCGTTCGCTAACGGTTTATCTTCAATGCGTATGTCATAGTAGAACTGTGTGGCCGGGTCGAACATACAAGTATTGATGTAATCTGCGAGCTGTACTGCCAACTGGCGATAACGTTTGGCTTCTTCGGGTTTGCCGAGGATTTTCGCCATCTCGGCCAGATAATGATTATCGCTGTACATATAGCTGGCCTGATCCACCGATTCCTGTAACAACGAGTAGCCCAGCAACGTCCCGTCCTGACTGCGGTTTTCAGCGAATTTCACCGTCCAGTCACTACGTTTGCCGCCGTTAGCGACATATTTATCCAATTGTTCTTTGTCGATAAAACCAAAGACGGCTGCATCATCACGCCCCGATTCCCACGACGCGGCAACCTGCGCCGGAATTTCCAGGCTGTCGTACTGGCCTTTCTCAACTACCCGGGCGTAATTGTTCAGCCCGGACTGCGTCTCTTCTTTGTCGCCTTTTTTCACTGTAAACAGCATCTCGCCATTCTCAGTATTGTGGGCTTTATCGCGGGTTGCGCCATATTCCGGTACGCCGTTGCCGTTATGATCGCGGTTACGTAACCACCAATCGTGATAGGCCACCAGTTTCGGGTACATCTCTGCCAACCAGCCTTTATCCTGGGTGACGTTGTACACTTCCATCACCGACCAGGCGGCAAGACTGGGTTTGGTATTACGTTCATTCCAGTTGCCGCCATCGCCGCCACGCTCGGGGCTAAGGTTCCACGCAATCAGGTCCGGCACAAATCCCACATCCTGCGGACGCACGGCGTCGCCAGGTTGGATCTGCCAGGAGAAGACCGCGCGGATATTCTCTTTGGCGATGTCCGGATTGAAATGCGCCATCGCAAACGCCTGCTTCCAGGTATCCCACGGCCAGGTCTGATTGCCGGAGAACCAACGCCCGGTTACCGACGGCGTGACGGTGTTATATTTCACCGCACCGCCCGGCGAACGCCAGTTGCCGTTGAGGGTTTCGATCGCTTTCACCGCGACGCGCGTCTGCTCCAGCGTCGCATCCGGATTGGTTAACCCTTTCTTTAGGTACTCTTCCCAGCGTCGCTGCGAGGCGGTGAGATAAAACGCCGGACGCGCCAGAATATCGCGGATTTGCATCTGTTCTTTGCTGACTTCCTGGGCGGTCAGCAGATGGGAATAGGTGGTATAGAGTGTCGTCGAACCGTTGATATGCGCCTTACTGGTAAAGCGATTACCGTTGATTTCAGTCTGCATCGGTAATGATTTATGCACCTGATATTCCGATTCGCCGGAGGTCAGCAGATCCCAGGTGGCGCGCACTTTGCCAAAGGTAACTTTCAGGCCATCACGGGTGGCGCTGATCTTGCGTTGATAATCAGGGTACTCGCCAGTAATGGTTTTATCAGAAAGCGGTTTCCCTTCTTTCGCTTCCAGTTTTTCCAGCAGCTCGCCGTCCCACACCAGATCCAGCGGTTTATCGCTGGTGATTTTGGTTTCCAGTAGTGACGTGCGCGGCGTGGCGAAGCGCAGAGTCATTTCTATCTGCACATCTTTTGCTGTCAGCTTTTGCACCAGCGCACCGGGAATACTGTATGCCTCCGGTGTGAAGTCGACTTTTTGGCCGTCCTGCCAGACAGTCAGGCGGTCGAAATTGGTGGCCATAAAGTTGATGTACTCTTCCGTTAGCAGTGCAACGCCCGGAAAGCCACCCATGGTGTTCGGGCCGTCAGGCAACAGGTGGCCATGCCAGGCACCGAGATCGAAAAATGGGTTAAAACGCTGGTGGTCGTCGTAATCGTAATCCTTCATGTACTGCGGCGCGCCGGTACGGTTAATCACGTTTTTATAATTGTCGGCGTTAGCGGCATGGGCGGAAAAGCTCATCAGCAGGGCGCAGGCTACTGGCGTTAAAATGGTTTTGATTTTCATGAGATTACTGTCCTTATTACCAGTAAAAATATTGCATCAGGAAGAGTTGGTCGCTGGGATCGTGAGAGGCATTTTTCATGTAGAAGCGGCTGTCAAAAGCCGTAGCGAAACGTCCGCCACCGTATTCGTACCAGATACCAAACTGCATGAAAGAGGTGGTTTCATCGTCTGCGTGGTCAGGGCGATGTCTGGCGTAGGTGTAAGCGGTGGAGAGATAAATGCCTTTTAACGCTTCATACATGGCGCTCACCATCATCCCGCTTTCACTTCCCGGTACGTCCAGCCCGTCGGCGCGTCCGGTATGGTGCCAGGCGCGTGCGGCGAAGTTCGGGGTAAGCAGGCCAGTGAGATAAAGCTGTCCTGTGCCGTCGGTAATTTCCAGACCGTTCATCCAGGTGATGCCTTCGGCAAGGTCATACTGGATGTAACCGTTCATCATTGCCGGATAGGTGTATTTATCGTCGTAGCGATCGTATTTGCCAAAATGCAGCCAGGCTTTGCTTTCGTCATGATGTCCGGCAGGTGTGGCGGTGACGCTATAACGAAAATTACCGGTTAGGTTTTGTACCTTCAGCGCGGTCATAATGTCACGGGTATTGGGAATGACGTAGCCCAGATCGGGCGTGAAATCGCCCCACCATTGCAGGTCATCCAGTGAGGAATCCTGACGCAGACTCAGCATGATTTCGGTGCCATCATTGGTACGATAACCGCCATAGAAACGGTTAATCCCACCTTCAAAACCGCCCCAGCTATGGTCAGGCACCCATGCATTGCCGTCGTGGTCGGCCTGCACGGTCCAGCCTTCGCCGTAAATCAGGCCGAACCAGGAGCCATACTTCATCTCCAGGCCACCTTCAATATAGGTGCCGTCACTGTATTTATGTTTATTCTCACCCTCTAAATCCATATATCCACCAACCCCTAATTCGCCGTAAAAACGAAATGAAGGAGAAGACGTCGAAGTAATCGCGGGTGTTTTTGTGTCGTCATGTTCTGCCGGACGTGCTTCATCAGCGGCCGCAAAAAACGCGTAGCAAAACGGCAGAGCAACTAATGCTCTGCAAGGCGTACTATTAAATTTCATAATGTTAATCCATGAGCTAAAGAAAAAGTACAGCCTTTTATCGACATAATTAATAATGTTAAAAATACTCAGGCAGAAACTATTTTCCCTCTCCCCATCCAGGAAGAGGGAAAATGCCTGCTCATTTTTTATTAGTCTGCTTAATCCACGTTGTTGGCTGGCGTCGCTTCAATATGGCGTTCTTCAGCCGTTAATCCTTTTATATATTTGCTGTATTTCCACCACGCAAAGCCGAGGAAAATAACAATACCGCCGACGTTATAAAAAATGATGGTCAGAATATTTGCACCGGTCGGGAAGGTCGAGGCGACAAATCCTACGGCAAATATCGCAATCAGCATTGAAACAACGATAATACCGGTGCGACGGGAACCCATACGGAAATCACGTGGCAGGTGATCTAATTTGGCGCGTAAATTCAGATAGGCCAGCATGATGAATAACGGCGGAAGCATGGACGCTGCTGCGGTCATATTAATAATAGTATTCATTAGATCCTGCACGGTATTGGAGCCGAGCATCGGGATAATCATCAGTGGGATCACGATCAGGAACTGGATCCACGCCGCGCGCGCCGGAACGCCGTTTTCGTTCAGTTCGACGGTTTTCTTACCAAAGATCCCTTCCGGGATTTCGGAAAAGAAAATTTTCACCGGCGTTGCGGTCCACATCAGCAGGGAACCGAACATCGCGGTAAAGGACACAAGGCCAACAAAGCGGTTCATTAACGCTTCCGGCAGACCAAAGTATGCGGCCATGCCGTGGAATACCTGCACCGATCCGCCAGTAAATTTCAACTCTTTGCTGCTGACGAAGACGTTAATCAGCACCGAGGAGACGGAGTACAGTACACCGATAAAAATCCCGGCGAGGATGATCACTTTAACGAACGATTTCGATCCGCCTTTAACGTCGTTAACGTACACAGCAACGGACTCTGCGCCGCCTGCGGCCATAAAGATCCAGGTGGTAACGCCGAGGAACGCCCAGTTAAAGTTCGGGATCATCGCGTCAACGGTGATGGGGTCTGCAGGTTGTACGCCGCCAACCAGCGCCGTACCTGCCAGTAAAATGTAGGAGAGCGTTAACAGCAGCATCAGCGTTGAAGTAACGGAGGTGATTGGTCCCAGCATTTTCGCCCCGTTGGTGGAAACCCATGTGGAGAAGGCGAACAGCACCATGCTGATAATGGTGGTGGCAACTGGCGTCATAATATATTCGTAGCCGAGGAAGGCATACGAGGCGTAAGCAATAACGCGCGGCAATAATGAGGTGAAAAAGAACAGGTTCACGAACCAGTAGGTATAGGCAGTAATAAATGCCCAACGTCCGCCCAGCGAACTTTTTACCCATGCGTAGACACCAGCTTCCGAGTTTTTATTTAACGAAACAAATTCTGCGATGATCAGACAGAAGGGAATAAAATAAAAAATCGTCGCGAGGAAAAACATCGGTGCCGAGGCCAGTCCAAGCTCAATATTATTATTGATGACGTTATTAAAGCTATAAACGGCGGCAAAAGTCAGCGAGAGCAAGCCGAATTTGCCGATTGTATTACGTTTGGTATCAGACATAACACATCTCCGAAAATGAGTAGGGTAGCAGTGGCGGCAAACTCCTTTTGCCGCCGTAGTTGTTATTTGTTATGGAAATAACCATCTTCGATGGTGACTTTGAGAACGACCTTTTTGACTGCGTTATTACAGATAAACCGATACGCTTCATGGTTATCGCAAATAATGATTTGCCCTTCATGAACTTCAACGGTTTCTCCGCAGCCCTTTAAATATTCACGGTCAGTTTCATCGCGATAATATTCCACGACCTGTAACATCTCTTTCGGTGCATATTCAATTTTTTGCTGCCCTTGCAGGTAGTAATGCACTTCAAAATAGCGGCGATGTCCGGTAAATAACGCATCAGTCGCGGAGTCGTTTTCCACTCGATAGGTCAATGAGTCACCGATGGAGTGGGCGACGCCAGGCTGAATATTGTCGATATTTTCAATCGCTTCAACGCAGCGTTGCCACTTCTTGCCAGAGGCGTAAATCTGGCGGAAGTGTTCTAAGTTATCGATGATCCTCATTGCTTATTCTCGCTGTGCAAATTCGTGGAAAAGAACCCAGCGCCGAACTCATGCGACGCCAGGCTTTGCGCGGTGGCTTCTCCGCCAGAAACTGGCAGCAACGTAAAGCCGTAGCTGAAGTCACGGAACCAGACGCGCCAGGAGTCCAGCACCTCGCTACCCCAGGAGTTGGAGCCGAGGCCAAGCAACTGGTGGTCGAGGTTCAGAGTGATGTCATCGCTGCGCCGCAGCTCGTTGCAGTGCTGGGCTGCGTGGATGTTCTCCTGGGTATAGTGCCAGGCGCTGAAGTTAATCGGGCGCTGCGGAACCACCAGCAGACCGCTGCCGTGGCGGTTAGTCAGTGCCGCCCAGCGGACATGCTGGCGGTTGCCGTTGTTCTGCGGGAAGGGATAGTTCTCGAACATGGCATCGACGTTGCTGCGCCAGATATCGATGATGTTAGCCTGCTGGCTGTCGGCGTAGTTTTCGCCCGGTCCACGTCCGTAATACGCCACCTGATCGTATTCGCCGTTAATTCCCATGGTGAAACCGATGCACGGAATGATGTGCGGATAGTCGCCGTAACGTTCGCCGGAAAGTGCCACGTTAACCTGACCATCGGCAGCGATGCGCCAGATGTAGGTGCAGCGCATCCCGAAGTCAAACACCGGCGGGGCAATAACCGTGCGGCTGATGATCAACACCTCGCCATCACTTTGCTCAACGGCAAAGTCGCGCAGATGCTCCTGCATGATCTGCAAATGATTCGGTTGCCACAGTCCTTCGTACTCCTGCTTGTGGTTGTCGATCATTGGCTTGAAGAAGTTGATCTTTGGCTCGCGAGTCAGCAGTGATTCGCCATTCACCTGCCATGACGTCGGTTTGCCAGTCAATTTTGAGAAGGTGATTGCGAAGTTGTAGCCGCGAACGGTGCAGCTCAAACGTTCATCTTCCAGCTTCAGCGGATGGGCGTTATTCGGCGCGAAAGGCACAGGCTGCGCAGTGTTTTCCTTCAGCGGGAACTGATAAGTGGCGATAGGGTGCCCGGCGTCGCTGTAGCGAGTGCGGGAATCTTTGGTCACCGTAATGTTGAGAAACGCTTCGCGGGTGTCCAGTTGCGGCAGCGTGATGTGCAAGGGGGCTTCGCTGTTCGGCGCAACGTCGCGCAGCTTAATTTGCTGCGTCGCGAGCGTTTCACCTTCGGCGCGCACGTCTACGTGCAGGGTGTAGTCATCAAGCGTGGTAAACCACAGTTTATTTTCGACTTTCAGTTCGCCGCGATTCAGATCCAACGCGTGAATTTTTACCGGCGCGATAACCTGTTTGTACTCTTTCAGACCCGGCCCCGGTGTCTGATCGGAATAGATCAAACCATCAAGACAGAAGTTATAGTTGTTGGGATAGTCGCCGTAATCGCCGCCGAATTTATACCAGACGTTGCCGTTGTCATCCTGCGCCTGGATCCCGTGATCACACCACTCCCAGACATAATGCCCCTGAATGCAATCGTGCTTATAGAAGACGTTCTGGTATTCCGTCAGCCCGCCAGGTCCGTTACCCATCGCATGGGCGTATTCACAGATGATGCGCGGTTTTGGATGCGGGTATTCACCAAACTCATTCATCAGCGGCACGCGGGTGTACATGGTGGAAATAATATCGACCACTTCAGCATCGCGATCTTCTTCGTAGTGAACCAGACGCGTGTCATCCAGCGCCTTCGCCGCGTGGTACATCGCGCGGATGTTACAGCCATAGCCGGACTCGTTGCCCAGCGACCAGATGATGATCGACGGATGGTTTTTCTGCGCGTGAATATGACGAACGATGCGCTCGACGTAGACTTTTTCCCACTGCGGATCGTCGGTAATGCGGCTGATATCACCAACGTTAGCAAAGCCGTGCGATTCGACGTCGGTTTCCGCCATTACAAACAGGCCGTAGATATCACACAGTTCGTAAAAACGCGGATCGTTCGGGTAGTGAGCAGTACGCACAGAGTTGATGTTGTGTTGTTTCATCAACTGGATATCTTTCTCAACGCGATCTATCCCAACGGCGCGGCCTTTGCGATGATCGTTGTCGTGGCGATTGACGCCGTGCAGCATCACATAACGGTTATTGATCCAGAACAGACCGTCGCGCACTTTGATATCACGGAAGCCAACGCGTTGCGGCACCACTTCCAGAACATTGCCGTTGGCATCTTTCAGCGTCATGACCAGATGGTAAAGATAAGGGGATTCTGCTGACCATTGCTGCGGCTGTTCGACAGTAAAAGCAAAACTGGCGCTGGTCAGTTTTTCAATTGCCAGGTGATTAATGGCGCTGCGGTGCACCACGCGTTCGCCGTCGAACAGGGTATATTCCAGCGTCGTTACGGCAGGGGAGGCAGCGAGATTTTCCAGCACCACTTCGCAGGAAAGTGTGGCGTCGCAATAGGCTTCGTCAAAGTCGGTACGCACGGTGAAATCGTTAATGTGCGTCAGTTGTTTACCGATCAGATAAACATCGCGGAAGATCCCCGCCGACCACCACATATCCTGGTCTTCCACGTAGGTGGAGTCAGCCCACTGCATCACGCGCACACACAACAGGTTGTCGCCGGTTTTAACCATCGTACTGATGTCAAACTCTGCGGTCAGGCGACTGCCCTTGCTGAAGCCAACATACTGACCGTTAACGTAGACTTCAAAATAGGTTTCGACGCCGTCAAATTTAATCAGCGTCTGTTTACCCTGCCAGCCGTCGCTGAGGGTGAAAATACGTTGATAGGCACCGGTTGGGTTATCGCTGGGAACAAACGGCACATCGATGGGGAACGGAAAACCTTCGTCGGTATATTGCAGTTTGCCGTGACCTTCCATTTGCCACATGGCGGGGACGGTGATGTGCCCCCAGTCAGCCATTAGCTCAGAGGTGAAGGCTTCTGGCACTTGCAGCGGATGATCAAAAAAATGGAAATTCCACTGACCGCTTAAAGGCAGAAACAGGCTGCTGGTTTCGCGGGCAAAGGTACGTGCCTGCGCAACAGAATCATATGAAAAAAAGTACGCACGCGGCGTAAGTCGGTTTTCGTGGGTGAGCTGAATGTTTTCCCAGCGATTCATAGGGCCTCCCGGTAGAGAGAAATCGGAACCATTTATGGCGATGGTAGTTTGTGTAATTGATGGGGAGTTTAGTAAAATTTTTACTAAAAAGTAGCAGGTAAATGCATTTACTTTAACTGGATCACGAAAATAAACGGCAGCACTGTCCGGCAAAAACGATTGCCAGACAGTGTGTGAGGGGATTTAGCGGGTTGTACCGCGCAGTTTTAATTTGCTGGGAACGAAGACTAGCAGCGGCAGCGCGCGACCATCGCGAGCCTTTTCATACACCAGATTAACGCCCTGGCTTCCCATCATCTCGGAATGGATTCGCACGGTTGAGAGCGGCGGAAAGGTAAATCGCGCGGTAGGAATGTCGTTAACGCTGATAAGCGAAATATCCTGCGGGATGTTCAGGCCACGTTCATGAATTGCCCGTAGTACGCCGATAGCAATGGAATCGGAAGCGACAAACAATGCCTTCGGGTAGTTTTCCCGCGCCAGCATTTGTTTTGCCAGTTCATAGCCTGACGAGCTGGAAAAACCGCCGCGCCAGATATCCTCTTCGCGCACAACGTGCTTGAGATGACCATACTCGACAAATGCCGCTTCGCGAATATCTGCTTTGCCTGGCTCGTCTTCGCCGCCAATAAAACCGATGCGATTTACACCCTGAGCAATATAGAAATCGATGATTTCTTTACTGATGCGTGCCAGATCGATATCTACCGCATCGTAATTGCTGCCTGGCTCGTGAAAGTCGATAAAACAGATATTATCGGTTAACGCACTGGCGGCGGCGCGTAGGGCAGGCGTGGGCTTGCCGACAATTAAAATGCCGGTGACGTTTTTAATGTCCGGCAAGCCGTTGTGCTCATAACAGTTGGTCAGTTCGATCGCCAGCTTTTCGCACTGGGTTTCAATGCCGTGACGGATCGCCAAATAGTAAGGGTCGTTGATCTCCAGCTCCTGCTGGTAGCTGTAGATGGCCAGAATATTGTGCTGGTTGACTGCACCAGTCTGTAATTTACGGGCGCTGCTGGTCTTGTACTCCAGCTTTTCTGCGATCTCCAGAATGCGATGTTTCGTCTCTTCCTTTACATTCAATGTCGGATCGTCATTTAAGACCCTGGATACTGTCGCCAGGGATACGCCAGCTTCGATTGCGATGTCTTTTAGTGTTGCCATGTTTACCTTTTTTACTTTCCCTGATGTGCGCCTTCATTGTAGAGGAAGTGCTTATTGGGTCACCTGTTTTCAGTAAATAAAGCGCGTTTCTTTGACGCTGTAACGGTAACACAGTGGCTTACGAATGTGATCACGCCTGCATTCTCTATTTTTAGCCTACAGGATTCAGAAAAACTTTTGCTATAGTTTAGTAAAATTTTACTCGAAGGGGAGAAACAATGGAAACCGTGGCTTACGCTGATTTTGCGCGTCTGGAAATGCGTGTCGGGAAGATTGTGGAAGTTAAACGCCATGAAAACGCCGACAAGCTGTACATCGTACAGGTTGATGTCGGTGAAAGAACGCTGCAAACCGTGACCAGCCTGGTGCCGTACTACCGCGAAGAAGAGCTGATGGGTAAAACGGTGGTGGTACTGTGCAATCTGCAAAAAGCAAAAATGCGCGGTGAAACCTCGGAATGCATGCTGTTGTGTGCAGAAACTGATGACGGCAGTGAAAGCGTGTTATTAGCGCCGGAGCGGATGATGCCTGCGGGTGTGCGTATCGTATAAAAAATGGCGGATGGCGAATTTGCCTCGCTATCCGCCATCGGTATTACGCCTCTTCGACACTTACTCGCATGGCGGCCAGCGCCTTACGCGCCGCTTTGATCACCTGTTCACACTGTTCAATGCTCAGTGTCAGTGGCGGTTCAATGCGGATCGTTTTGGCATTGTTGAGCGTTCCGGCAACCAGCACGCGCTGGCGGAACATCTCGCTGGCAAAGTTGTAGCCGATTTCGTTATCAACAAACTCAATCGCCATCAACATTCCTTTGCCGCGCGCGTCCTGCACCAGATCGGGATATTCCCGCGCCAGTTGACGGAAACCGTCCAGCAACATATCGCCTTTTTGCTCAGCCTGGGCCGGTAAATTCTGTTCCAGCAACACGTTGATGGTTGCCAGCGCTGCCGCACAGGCCAGCGGGTTGCCGCCAAAAGTGGTGGTATGCAGAAACGGATTGTCGAACAGCACTGAGAATACCTCTTCGGTGGCGATGGTCGCGCCAATCGGCATCACGCCGCCGCCGAGGGCTTTCGCCAGGCACAGGATGTCCGGCTGAACGTTCTCATGTTCGCAGGCGAACATCTTGCCCGTGCGCCCCATGCCCGTTTGCACTTCATCGAGGATCATCAGTGCGCCGAACTCATCGCACAGCTTACGTACGGCGGTGAGATAACCCGGCGGCGGCAGAATTACACCACCTTCGCCCTGAATTGGCTCAAGGATCACTGCGGCAACATCATCACCGGTTTTTTTGCACTCGCTAAGGGCTGTGCGCATGGCTTCAATATTGCCAAACGGTACATGACGGAAACCCGGCAGCAGCGGCATAAACGGTTTGCGGAAGGTCGATTTCGCCGTGGCCGACAGTGCGCCAAGCGATTTGCCGTGGAACGCGCCGCTGGTAGCAATAAAAGTAAATTTGCCGCGCGGTGACTGATAAGCCTTCGCCAGTTTTAGCGCCGCTTCAACGGACTCGGTGCCGCTATTACAGAAGAAGCTGTATTTCAGTTTACCGGGCGTCAGCGCGGCAAGGGTTTTCGCCAGCATCGCCCGTAACGGATCGAGCAACTCCTGGCTATGCAGTGGCTGTTTCGCAAGTTGATTCTGTACGGCGGAAACTACAACTGGATTACGGTGCCCCACGTTGAAAATTCCAAAACCTCCCAGGCAGTCAATAAACTCCTGTCCCTGGGTGTCGACAAGCGTATTTAAACCTCCCGCTTGCCACTCTACGGCTCCGTAATCCCCGCCAGCGGTAACAGATTTGCGATACTCTAAAAATCCCGGATTGACATGTTCTTTGAAGTATTCAATCACCTCCCGGTTAAGTGCTTTCATCTCCTCATGATCCAGCGTTCGCTTTTCAATGAGATTCAGGGCGTGGGCGCTGCACGCTAAAGCCGATGCGCTCGAAGGTAACCTGTTCAAAATATGCTCCGGAGGCTCGCGTATCACATGATACCGATTTAAGTATTGCAGGGATTGCGCCACTCCGGCTGCGATTGCGAAAATCGGGATAAACACAAATGCGGCAATCATCTATGCAACATTTAATGCTGATTGTTAACATTTGTTGTTATTTGGTACGATTTCTATCGAGTATGGATTTTGCGCTTGTTATGTAAATGCACTCTTTCAGGGCAGCAAATGCCTGTTTTTTGGGCAATGTAATTAATGTTATCGCATAGTAACATGGTGAAAGTATTTTAAATCAATGAATTACATTTTGTGCTTTAATCGCAAATTGCGATCTAAATCAAATTAAACCGCTAAAGATAACCGCGCCGGGGCCGACATAACTTCCGACAAGAAGTTAACAACAATATAACCTGCACAGGACGCGATTATGTCTTCTCATCCGTATGTCACCCAGCAAAATATCCCGCTGGCTGACGATACCACTCTGATGTCTACTACCAATCTACAAAGCTATATCACACATGCTAATGACACTTTTGTGCAGATTAGCGGCTATACATTGCGGGAGTTACAGGGGCAGCCGCATAACATGGTGCGCCATCCGGATATGCCGAAAGCGGCCTTTGCTGATATGTGGTACACCCTGAAACAGGGGGAACCCTGGAGTGGAATCGTGAAAAATCGGCATAAAAATGGCGATCATTATTGGGTGCGGGCGAACGCGGTGCCGATGGTGCGCGATGGCAAAATCAGTGGCTATATGTCGATTCGCACGCGGGCGACGGATAAAGAGATCGCAGCGGTAGAGCCGCTGTACAAGGCGTTGAATGTCGGGCGCACAAATAAGCGTATCCATAAAGGTTTAGTGGTGCGTAAAGGCTGGTTGGGAAAACTCCCTTCATTGCCGCTTCGCTGGCGGGCGCGTGGAGTGATGGCGCTGATGTTTATCGCGCTGGCGACCATGCTCTGGTTTGCCGCCGCACCAGTGGTGAATTATTTCCTCTGTGCGTTAGTGATGCTGTCAGGAATTGCCTGTTTTGAATGGCAGATTATTCGTCCGATAGAAAATGTCGCCAGCCAGGCGCTGAAGGTGGCGACCGGTGAGTGTAACAGTGTTGATCATCTGAATCGCAGTGATGAACTGGGGTTGACGTTGCGGGCAGTAGGGCAGCTTGGTTTGATGTGCCGCTGGTTGATTAATGACGTATCAAGCCAGGTTTCCAGCGTCAGAAGCGGCAGTGAAACGCTGGCAAAAGGCACCGATGAACTTAACGAACATACTCAGCAGACGGTAGATAATGTTCAGCAAACGGTAGCGACCATGAATCAGATGGCAGCGTCGGTAAAACAGAACTCTGCCACGGCTTCGGCTGCCGATAAACTTTCTATTACCGCCAGTAATGCGGCAGTGCAGGGCGGGGAAGCGATGACCACGGTGATCAAAACGATGGATGATATTGCAGACAGTACTCAGCGCATTGGCACTATTACTTCGCTGATTAACGATATTGCTTTTCAGACCAATATCCTCGCGCTGAATGCGGCGGTGGAAGCGGCGCGTGCCGGAGAGCAGGGTAAAGGTTTTGCGGTGGTTGCGGGCGAAGTACGTCATTTAGCCAGCCGCAGCGCCAATGCTGCCAACGATATTCGCAAGCTGATCGATGCCAGTGCTGATAAGGTGCAATCCGGTTCACAACAAGTGCACGCTGCCGGACGGACGATGGACGATATTGTGGCGCAGGTGAAAAACGTAACTCAGTTGATTGCTCAGATTAGCCATTCAACGCAGGAACAAGCTGATGGGCTTTCCAGTCTGACCCGTGCGGTAGATGAGCTTAACCTGATTACCCAGAAAAACGCCGAGCTGGTGGAAGAGAGCGCGCAGGTGTCAGCGATGGTTAAACACCGCGCCAGCCGACTGGAAGACGCGGTGACGGTGCTGCATTAATCGGTATGCCGGATATCATGGTTGGTACACAATGCCTGATGCGATGCTGGCGCATCTTATCAGGCCTACGGGCGTGTAGGCTGATAAGGCGTTCACGCCGCATCCGGCAATCGGTGATTAATCCAGTTGCGTAATATCAAAAGCGGCGCGGTCAATTACCGCAATGATCTTTTTTATCTGCGCGTCGCTGATGTCACTCTGGTTGACACGTAAGTCCAGCACCGCTTTAAAATTATCCAGCGCCCGCTTCATTTGCGGGTTCTGGCGTAGCGCAGCGCCAACGCAGCGGGCTTTGATCCGCTCTTCAATCATTTCCACTTGTTCGCGATTTTCTTCCAGCCACTGCGCGCCCTGTTCGGTCAGCGCAATCTGCTTCTTGCCGCCTTCTTCTTCGCGGATGGTAATCAGCGACTGCTCCTGGAGAAAATCCAGCGTCGGATAGATGACGCCCGGACTTGGGGTGTAATTTCCCTGGGTCAGATTCTCAATCGCTTTAATCAACTCGTAACCGTGGCTGTCATCGCGTGAAAGAATATCCAGAATCACCAGACGCAATTCACCGTGACCAAAGAAACGCTGCCGACGACCACCGCCGCGACCGTGACGACCACCGCAGCATTGACCATGCTCGTGCTCATGCTGATGACCGTGCCCGCAGTGCTCGTGTTCTGACTTCTCACCTTTGCAGCAGCCTTCATGGCGTGGCTGGCCTTCATGTTTACAACACCCTTCGTGATGATGGCTCATAATCAGCCTCCTGTTGCTTAATTAGATATATCTAATTTATATCTAATGTGAGCATTACTGCAAGTGCAAAAATGATTTTTAAACGCAGATGTGCTCAACATGTAGGCCGGATAAGGCGTTCACGCCGCATCCGGCAGCCTTGCTATGGTGCTGAATGCCTTCACATACTTCAGATATATCAATTCTACAAATTGCTTGCATTTATCATGATTAGCAATCATTATCATTTGTGAATTTTATTTAGATATATCTGATTACCATCACGAAGGCGATAACAATGACTAATTCTCCCCGCTACCCACAGCGCGTTCGAAATGATCTGCGCTTCCGTGAACTGACTGTGTTACGTGTTGAGCGTATCAGCGCCGGTTTTCAGCGTATTGTCCTTGGCGGCGAGGCGCTGGACGGTTTTACGTCGCGCGGCTTTGACGATCACAGCAAACTCTTCTTTCCTCAAACTGACGCTCATTTTGTGCCGCCAACAGTAACGGAAGAAGGTATCGTCTGGCCGGAAGGACCGCGCCCGCCGTCGCGTGACTATACGCCGCTGTACGATGAACAACGCCATGAACTGGCGATCGATTTCTTTATACACGACGGCGGCGTCGCCAGCGGCTGGGCGATGCAGGCGCAACCAGACGATAAACTCACGGTGGCCGGACCGCGAGGTTCGCTGGTGGTGCCGGAGGATTACGCGTATCAGGTGTATGTCTGCGATGAGTCCGGAATGCCTGCACTGCGCCGCCGCCTGGAAACGTTGAGCAAACTTGCCGTTAAACCGCAAGTTACTGCGCTGGTCAGCGTGCGGGATAACGCCTGTCAGGATTATCTCGCGCACCTTGACGGTTTTAACATCGAATGGCTGACGCATGATGAGCAGGCGGTGGACGCGCGTCTGGCGCAGTTGGCAATTCCTGCCGATGATTACTTCATCTGGATAACCGGTGAAGGAAAAGTGGTTAAGAATTTAAGCCGTCGCTTTGAAGCGGAACAGTATGATCCACAACGGGTACGCGCAGCGGCTTATTGGCACGCGAAGTGATTGAACAGAAAGAAAAAAACAAAAGGCTGACGATTTCTCGTCAGCCTTTTGCTGTGTCTGGTGGCCCCTGCTGGACTTGAACCAGCGACCAAGCGATTATGAGTCGCCTGCTCTAACCACTGAGCTAAGGGGCCATGGTAGCGGATTATAAAGTAACTCCGTGTCGCAATCCAGCCATTACCGCGCGGCTGCTGTTTTTATAAACAATGTGTTTTCAATTCGTTATACTTCCTGCGGGTTGTGTTGTTCAGGAGTTAATATGGTTGACGATATTCTTGCTCCAGGATTGCGTGTGGTGTTTTGTGGCATCAATCCGGGTCTTTCTTCCGCGGAGTCTGGTTTTCCGTTTGCCCATCCGGCGAATCGCTTCTGGAAGGTGATTTATCAGGCCGGGTTTACCGACCGTCAGTTGAAGCCGCAGGAAGCGCAGCATCTGCTGGATTATCGTTGTGGCGTCACCAAACTGGTTGACAGGCCAACGGTGCAGGCTAATGAAGTGTCAAAGCAGGAATTGCACGCAGGTGGGCGCAAGCTAATTGAAAAAATTGAGAATTATCAGCCGCAGGCGTTGGCGATTCTGGGTAAGCAGGCGTATGAACAGGGATTCAGTCAGCGAGGCGTGCAGTGGGGGAAACAAACGCTGACCATTGGTTCGACGCAGATTTGGGTATTGCCGAATCCCAGCGGTTTAAGTCGAGTTTCTCTGGAGAAACTGGTTGAGGCATATCGGGAGTTGGATCAGGCACTGGTAGTGCGTGGGCGATAAAAAACGCCACCAGAAAGGTGGCGTTAGAGTAGCAAGACGAGTGCCGGATATGACGTGAACGTGTTATCCGGCCTACAGATTAATCGTCCAGGAAGCTACGCAGCACTTCAGAACGGCTCGGGTGACGCAGTTTGCGCAGCGCCTTCGCTTCGATCTGACGGATACGTTCACGGGTAACGTCGAACTGTTTACCCACTTCTTCCAGCGTGTGGTCGGTGTTCATGTCGATACCGAAACGCATACGCAGAACTTTCGCTTCACGCGCGGTCAGGCCAGCCAGCACGTCGTGCGTTGCCGCACGCAGGCTTTCGGTGGTCGCAGAATCCAGCGGTAGTTCGAGGGTGGTATCCTCGATGAAATCCCCCAGATGCGAATCTTCATCATCACCGATCGGCGTTTCCATGGAGATTGGCTCTTTGGCGATCTTCAGCACTTTACGGATCTTATCTTCCGGCATCAACATACGTTCAGCCAGTTCTTCCGGCGTCGGCTCGCGGCCCATCTCTTGCAGCATCTGGCGAGAAATACGGTTGAGCTTGTTGATAGTCTCAATCATATGCACCGGAATACGAATGGTGCGTGCCTGATCCGCGATAGAGCGGGTGATCGCCTGACGGATCCACCAGGTTGCGTAGGTGGAGAACTTATAACCACGACGGTATTCGAACTTATCAACCGCTTTCATCAGACCGATGTTGCCTTCCTGAATCAGATCGAGGAACTGCAAGCCACGGTTGGTATATTTCTTGGCGATAGAAATAACCAGACGTAAGTTCGCTTCAACCATCTCTTTCTTCGCACGGCGGGCTTTCGCTTCACCGATGGACATACGGCGGTTGATGTCTTTAACCTGCTCAATGGTCAGGCCGGTTTCTTCTTCAATTTGCTGCAGTTTCTGCAGGGCGCGATGCACTTCTTCAGAGACATCGTGCAGTTTTTCCGACCACGGTTTGTTCATCGCAATCGCTGCATTGAACCAGGTATCGCTGGTTTCGTTGCCGGTAAACAGGGTGATGAAGTTTTTCTTCGGCATTTTGCACTGCTCAACGCAGAGCTTCATGATCAGACGTTCTTGTGTACGAACGCGATCCATCATGACGCGCATGCTGTTGACCAGGTAGTCAAACTGCTTCGGCACCAGGCGGAACTGTTTGAACACTTCAGACAGTTTCAGGATCTCTTCCTGAGCGGCTGCGTGACTGCGGCCTTTCGCTTTGATGGTGTCGCGCGTTACAACATACTGGGCACGCAGTTCAGCAAATTTTTCGCGAGCCAGTTCCGGGTCGATGCTGTTGTCATCGTCGGCGCTGTCGTCGTCGGCATCTTCTTCGTCTTCATCTTCGTCATCGTCCAGATCTTCCTGAGAAAGCTCTGAACCGACGTGAGTGGCGGTTGGTGCCAGTTCTTCTTCTGCGTTCGGATCGACAAAGCCGGTGATCAGATCGGACAGACGTGCTTCTTCCGCTTCAACGCGATCGTACTGTTCCAGCAGATAGGTAATCGCTTCTGGATATTCAGCAACGGAGCATTGAACCTGGTTGATCCCGTCTTCGATGCGTTTAGCGATGTCAATTTCGCCTTCGCGGGTCAACAGTTCAACGGTGCCCATTTCACGCATGTACATGCGTACCGGGTCAGTCGTGCGCCCGATTTCAGATTCCACGCTGGAAAGCACCTGTGCGGCGGCTTCGGCAGCATCTTCGTCTGCTGTGTTTTCAGCCAGCATCAGATCATCGGCATCCGGCGCTTCTTCCATCACCTGAATGCCCATGTCATTGATCATTTGGATGATGTCTTCGATCTGATCGGAATCGACGATATCTTCCGGCAGATGGTCATTGACCTCGGCATAGGTCAGATAGCCTTGCTCCTTACCACGGGTGACAAGAAGTTTTAGCTGTGACTGCGGGTTTTGCTCCATAAGACGGTATCCACACTTATTTCATGAGGTTGGTGTTGGGCGATTGACCGGATATCATTCAGATATTAATGCTGAAATCCAACGGTTGTTTACCGCCAACGATAATTACGAGGGCGTACTTATATCATTGCCGCTGCCTCTCAGTGCGGCTGTCGGGGGCTTCCCGATCGCTATTCGGCACTTAAGCCGTTAAATCACTTTTTCGCCAGCTCCTGGTTTAATGTCCAGAGTTCCAGGCGTTCTTCATTACTTAAACCATGCGTGCGCTCACGAGCGATTAACTCTTCCTGGCGCAGTTCAAGCAACGAATCAAACATATGGTTGAGTGAGTCGGTGAAGGTTTGCTCAGCAATATTCTTATCTGCTATATCGTCCCACATCGACAGTTTTTCAAGGGTGGCAGCATTATTTGTGCCACGATAGTGCTCTAAAAGTTGCCCGGTGGTCAGACCTGGCTGAGAGAGACAAGTGTTGACCAGTTCTCTGAATAAGCCAAGTCCGGGGAGCTTATTTTGATCCAGATTTTCCAGCGGCGGGACTAACGTCGCTAATTCTGGATTTTGCACCAGCAACCCTACAAGTATACGCATGGTCGTGCGTTTTAGCTGCGGAACAGGACGAGAAACACCGTTCTCCGCTGCTTTCGGCATTAATCGTTCAAGCTGGCTGTCATCAAGTATGCCTAACTTGTTGCCTAATTCCTGACGAAGATAGATGCGCAATGTTTCTCCGGGCACCTGAGAAATCAGCGGCAGCGCCAACGTACTTAAACGCGCACGCCCGTCAGGTGTGCTCAGATCAACTTGCGGCATCAGGCTGTTAAACAGAAACGCAGAGAGCGGCATGGCCTGCTCCATACGCGCTTCAAACGCCTCTTTACCTTCTTTGCGTACCAGCGTGTCAGGGTCTTCGCCATCCGGTAAAAACATAAAGCGTAGCTGACGACCATCTGTCATATAGGGCAGCGCAGTTTCTAACGCTCGCCACGCGGCATCACGACCTGCGCGGTCGCCGTCATAACAGCAAATGACATTGTTGGTCGCGCGGAACAACAACTGAATGTGATCGGCAGTGGTCGATGTACCCAACGATGCAACGGCGTAATTAATACCGTATTGCGCCAGAGCAACCACGTCCATATAGCCTTCGACCACCAACAGACGCTGGGGTTCAGCGTTATCCTGCTGCGCTTCATAAAGACCGTAAAGCTGGCGGCCTTTATGGAAAATATCAGTTTCCGGTGAGTTCAGGTATTTTGGGGTATCGTTGCCCAGCACGCGCCCACCAAAACCAATCACCCGACCGCGTTTATCGCGAATGGGGAACATCACCCGCTCGCGGAAACGATCGTAACTGCGACCCTGATCGTTGGTTACCAACATGCCTGCATCAATCAATGACTGGCGATTTTCTGGATTGTCGCCAAACCGTTTCAGGACGTTGTCCCAGCCGGGGGGCGCAAAACCAATCGCAAAACGGGCGATTACCTCATGGCTTAATCCGCGTTTTTCCAGATACTGGCGCGCAGATGTAGCAACAGGTTGCTGTAAAGATTGTTGGTAAAACGTATTCAGACCGTCCATCAACTGATAAAGAGTTTGCCGTTGATGGCGCTCTATCTGGCTGGGGCCGCTGCCTGCTTCAAATGGCACTTCAAGATTGTGCATTGCCGCCAACTCTTCGACCGTTTCGACGAACTCGAGTTTGTCGTAGTTCATCAGAAAGTCGATCGCGTTGCCGTGCGCGCCACATCCAAAGCAGTGGTAAAACTGTTTCTCACCGTTGACGGTGAAGGACGGGGTTTTTTCGTTGTGGAATGGACAACACGCGTGAAAATTCTTGCCCTGCTTTTTTAGCTTCACACGAGCATCGATCAGATCGACGATGTCAGTGCGCGCCAGCAGATCATTAATGAATACGCGTGGGATTCGTCCAGCCATAGGCCCCGATTTTTAGCAATTCATAAACGAAAATAAGCCGCGCATTCCTTTCGGAAGCACGGCCTTACAACTACAACTCGGTCTGATCGGAGAGCAACGCTCTCGGGGAATTAGTACAGACGAGTACGGCGTGCGTTTTCGCGAGCCAGTTTCTTCGCGTGACGTTTCACTGCAGAAGCTTTAGCGCGCTTACGTTCGGTAGTCGGTTTTTCATAGAATTCACGACGACGAACTTCCGCCAGAACACCTGCTTTTTCGCAGGAACGCTTGAAGCGACGCAGAGCTACGTCGAACGGCTCGTTTTCACGTACTTTAATTACCGGCATGTGCCTCTCACCTTTGATTAATTCGGTTTGCCGCTGGCATCAACGCCAGCTTATTTCAAAATGGTGCGGAATTTTACTGCAATTGCTGCTGCTTTGTAAAGCACCGCGGCCTTTTTTGAAAGGGACTTTTATAAGGGTGAGGAGTATACACGAGGCTTTCTCCAGGGGCGAACAAAGTTTTACATCAACCCGCATTGGTCCTACACTGCGCGGTAATAAAGCGAGGTAAAACAAGTCATGCGTGTACTGGGTATTGAAACTTCTTGCGATGAAACCGGCATCGCCATTTACGACGATGAAAAAGGTTTGTTAGCCAACCAATTGTATAGTCAGGTGAAATTACACGCTGACTACGGCGGCGTAGTGCCTGAACTGGCCTCCCGCGATCACGTGCGTAAAACCGTACCGTTGATCCAGGCGGCGCTGAAAGAGTCCGGGCTGACAGCAAAAGATATTGATGCAGTGGCCTATACCGCAGGCCCTGGATTAGTCGGCGCGCTGTTGGTTGGCGCAACGGTTGGGCGTTCGCTGGCGTTTGCCTGGGGCATTCCGGCGATCCCGGTACACCATATGGAAGGGCATCTGTTAGCGCCGATGCTGGAAGATAACCCACCGGAATTTCCGTTTGTCGCGCTGCTGGTTTCCGGCGGTCATACGCAGTTAATCAGCGTCACTGGTATTGGTCAGTACGAGTTGCTCGGTGAGTCCATTGATGACGCTGCCGGGGAAGCGTTTGATAAGACCGCGAAGCTGCTGGGGCTGGATTATCCAGGCGGGCCGTTACTGTCGAAAATGGCCGCCCAGGGTACTGCCGGGCGCTTTGTCTTCCCGCGTCCGATGACCGACCGTCCGGGGCTGGATTTCAGCTTCTCTGGCCTGAAAACCTTCGCGGCAAATACCATTCGTGACAACGGCACCGACGACCAGACGCGTGCTGATATCGCTCGCGCCTTTGAAGATGCGGTGGTCGATACGTTGATGATTAAGTGTAAGCGAGCGCTGGATCAGACGGGCTTTAAGCGACTGGTCATGGCAGGCGGCGTGAGTGCTAACCGCACGCTGCGGGCGAAACTGGCGGAAATGATGAAAAAGCGTCGTGGCGAGGTATTCTACGCGCGTCCGGAGTTTTGTACCGATAACGGCGCGATGATCGCCTATGCCGGAATGGTGCGGTTTAAAGCAGGCGCGACGGCGGATCTCGGCGTGAGTGTGCGTCCGCGCTGGCCACTGGCAGAGTTACCGGCTGCGTAAGGCTATGATTCAGCCTGTGAAAAGGATAAGCACGGGCTGAAAAATCACTCAGGATCTTTTTCGCGCTTTCTTTTGAATTTCGTCCAGATTTTTGTCTCCTGGTGACGCCACAGACGCTGGATGTTGTCATGATGACGCAGCAGGATCAGGCAAGAGAGCATCGAAACCGGGAAGGTGAATTGTGGCTTAAACCACCAGACATAAAACGGAGCAATCAGCGCGCTGACAATCGCCCCCAGCGACGAATATCCACTCAATAGCACGGTAAGCAGCCAGGTTCCCGCCATCACGCCCGTTAAATCCCAGCCAATCGGGGCTATTGCACCAAAAGCGGTGGCAACGCCTTTCCCCCCTTTAAAACCGAAGAAAACCGGCCAGATATGTCCAAGACAGGCAGCTATGGCAATTAAGCCTAACCAGAAGGGGCTGACACCTAATACATACGCGCCCCAAACGGGCAACATTCCTTTCAGAACGTCGAAAATCAGTACTGCTACGGCTGCTCCCTTGCCACCGATACGTAATACATTGGTTGCGCCAGGATTACCGGAGCCGCTGGTTCGCGGATCGGGCAGACCACACAAGCGGCAAACCAGAATGGCACTGGAAATGGAGCCGCAGAGGTACGCGATGAGGATCATTCCAGGCGCGATTGCACTCATAAGCTGTTCCGTTTTGAAAATTCGTGTTTAACGATGAATCCGTGGATAATACGCACATTTCGCCGGAAGTGGTATCCGGGTTAGCCAAAAAGCGAGCAGGTCGTGATGGATATTGTATTTATAGAGCAACTTTCGGTAATCACCACTATTGGTGTTTACGACTGGGAACAGACCATCGAGCAGAAGCTGGTGTTCGATATCGAAATGGCGTGGGATAACCGTAAAGCGGCGAAAAGCGATGATGTGGCGGACTGCCTCAGCTACGCAGACATCGCAGAAACGGTGGTTAGCCACGTCGAGGGGGCGCGTTTTGCGTTAGTGGAACGCGTGGCGGAAGAGGTGGCGGAATTGCTACTGACTCGCTTTAACTCTCCGTGGGTGCGCATCAAACTCAGCAAGCCAGGTGCAGTGGCGCGCGCTGTTAATGTTGGCGTAATCATTGAGCGTGGCAATAATCTGAAAGAGAATAATTAATTTTATAGCTGTTAAACCAAATGGTTATAAGCGGGTCATACTGCAGTAGTTTGGACAAGCGGTATATTTTTATAATTTAGGGGTTTATTGATGAGCGATATGCACTCGCTGCTGATAGCGGCAATATTGGGTGTGGTCGAAGGATTGACAGAATTTCTGCCGGTATCCAGCACGGGCCACATGATTATTGTCGGTCATTTGTTGGGATTTGAGGGCGATACGGCGAAAACCTTTGAAGTCGTTATCCAGTTAGGATCGATTCTGGCTGTGGTTGTCATGTTCTGGCGGCGTTTGTTTGGCCTGATTGGCATTCATTTTGGCCGTCCATTGCAGCGCGAAGGAGAAAGCAAAGGCCGGTTAACGCTGATCCACATTTTACTGGGGATGATCCCGGCAGTTGTCCTGGGGCTGTTATTCCACGATACGATTAAGTCATTGTTTAACCCGATAAATGTCATGTACGCGCTGGTCGTTGGCGGTCTATTGTTGATTGCCGCGGAATGCCTGAAGCCGAAAGAGCCGCGCGCGCCGGGTCTGGATGATATGACATATCGTCAGGCGTTTATGATTGGCTGTTTCCAGTGTCTGGCGCTGTGGCCGGGTTTCTCCCGCTCCGGAGCGACTATTTCTGGTGGGATGCTGATGGGCGTGAGTCGTTACGCCGCTTCTGAGTTCTCGTTCCTGCTGGCGGTGCCGATGATGATGGGCGCAACGGCGCTCGATCTCTACAAAAGTTGGGGGTTCCTGACAACCGGTGATATCCCGATGTTTGCCGTTGGGTTTTTCACCGCCTTTGTGGTGGCGCTGATTGCGATTAAAACCTTCCTGCAATTAATTAAGCGGATTTCGTTTATCCCGTTCGCCATTTATCGCTTTATTGTGGCGGCTGCGGTGTACGTTGTGTTCTTTTGATGTGAAGAACAGTGTCGGATGCCTGGAATTGTCCACGATTGCGTAGGCCGGATAAGTCGTTCACGCCGCATCCGGCAATCAACGCCTGATGCGACGCTTGCGCGTCTTATCAGGCCTACAACCGTCGTTGACATGTAGCCGGATAAGGCGTTTATGCCGCATCCGGCAAAATGCCCAAAACTTATTCAGGCTTTGGGCAACGTTGTTCCTTCCAGGTAGCCACCGCCGCAATTCGGCGTCGTGTCAGCTCCTCGCGGATCTCCACGCCTTTAAATCCTGCGTCAACAACCGCCTTTGTTGGTACTGACTGCGCTACTTCCCACGCTTCACGTAACCAGCGTCCTTGTGGGTAATCTGCCGCTTCAAAACCGGTTCGACCGCGCACGTCTGCCTCGCTGGTCAGCGCCAGTTGCTCGACACGCTGCGGTTTACGCCAGGCATCGATGGAATCAAACAATTTGACGATGGTTTTCGGATTCAGCATTGGGAAGGTGTGGATGAGATCGTGAAACTCCGCGACCAGTTTGGCTAAATCGCGGATTTCATTAGGGACGCGCAGGCGCTGGCACAATTGTTCTACTAATTTCACGCCTGCTGGACCATGACCATGATGACGTGGCCACAGCTCCGGCGGCGTTAGCCCTTTACCGAGATCGTGGCATAACGTTGCGAAACGGACATCGACCTGCGGACTTAGCATCGCCGCCATTGAGAGTGTCATTAAGGTGTGAATACCAGTATCGATTTCCGGGTGCCATTTCGCCGGAGCGGGGACACCAAACAACGCGTCGATCTCCGGGAATAAAACGCGTAATGCGCCGCAATCGCGTAGTACCTGAAAGAACACCTGTGGATTGCGGGTTGTGAGGGCGCTTTCAGTTTCTTTCCACACGCGTTCGGGCGTCAGGTGTTCCAGTTCACCCGCGTGGGTCATCTCGCGCATCAACGTCATTGTTTCATCGGCAATACGAAAACCGAGATGAGCATAACGTGCGGCAAAACGCGCTACGCGTAGCACGCGTAGCGGATCCTCGCCAAAAGCGGGGGAAACATGGCGCAGAAGACGGCTTTGCAGATCGCCCAGACCGTTGTACGGATCGATAATATCGCCGTCATCATCCTGGGCCAGCGCATTGATAGTCAGATCGCGACGCTGAAGATCATCTTCCAGCGTGACATCAGGCGCGGCATAACAGGTAAAACCTGTGTATCCCGAACCGGATTTCCGCTCGGTACGCGCCAGCGCATACTCTTCATGCGTTTGCGGATGCAGAAAAACAGGAAAATCGCGGCCTACCTGCTGGTAGCCCGCGTCAAGCATCTGTTGTGGCGTGCTGCCGACAACCACCCAATCTCTGTCTTTGACCGGTAGCCCTAATAACGCATCCCGAACCGCACCACCGACCAGATAAATCTTCACGCCATTTTCCCTTCGTCAAATACACAATTCCTAATAATAAGATAGTGTGACGAAGAAGGCGATTTAGTTCATCCAGCGATCTTTACGTTTGCGCGTTGGGATCAGGTGCGGCAATACCAGACCGAGCAGCAAGCCAAGCCCCAGCACGCCGCCACCATACATAAACCACTGCATGATGATGGTGCGCTGTTTGTCATCCAGTTGCACGCTGGCGGCATCAACTTTTTTCTGGGCGACAATCAGTTCGTTTTTCAGCTTCTGATTTTCTTCTTTTAACCCGTTGATCACGCTGTCGCTCTGCGCCACTTTCTGCTGCATTTCTGCCGTGCGCTGATTCCAGGTGTTATCGATATTGGTGAGCTTATTAGTCAGGGTTTTGACCTGATTTTCCAGATCTGGCACACGGGAGCGTAGACTTGGCTCTGTGCTAAGTTGTTTCAACGGGATCCAGGCGGTACGACCAGAGCTGTCTTTCACCTGGGCGTAACTGGTGTTGGCGTCAGTTTGTAATAATGTCACTTCCTCACCGGCGTTAACCGTGCCCACGAGGCGATAATTATCTCCCGGGCCACTGCGGACCCAGGTATTCAGTTCGTCAGAAACATAGCGCTTTTCTTCCGCGTGAGAGACGGCAGTGGCGCTAAGCGCGAGTAAAGTTAGTGCGATCAGGCGTAATTTTGGCATCAGGCTGTCGTTATTGTCATGGAAAGTGGAACGATAGTAGTGGCATCAGTGTCGCTACGCAAAGCATTCGGCATCAATCGGAATCCTCTGTGTCAGCTCTTGCCACTGTTTCAAACTTTTACGCCCGTCAAAATGCTCGTTGCATGGCAATTTGGCGCAAAATACTATCTACTGACAAAAAAGATCGCATTTAGTTCGCCGTTCATCGTCACTTATGTGACATAACCGATAAGTAAAGGCCATGGCTCAGGAAATCGAATTAAAGTTTATTGTTAATCACAGTGCCGTTGAGGCGTTGCGTGACCATCTCAATACGCTGGGCGGTGAGCATCATGACCCCGTGCAGTTGCTCAACGTCTACTACGAAACGCCGGATAACTGGCTGCGTGGGCACGATATGGGCCTGCGTATTCGTGGCGAAAATGGTCGCTATGAGATGACCATGAAAGTTGCCGGGCGGGTAACGGGCGGGTTACACCAGCGACCGGAATATAACGTTGCGTTGAGTGAGGCGAACCTCGATCTGGCACAGTTTCCAGTAGAAGTCTGGCCAAACAATGAATTACCTGCCGATCTTGCTTCCCGCGTACAGCCGCTGTTCAGCACTGATTTTTATCGCGAAAAATGGTTGGTAGATGTTGATGGCAGCCAGATTGAGATTGCCCTCGATTTGGGGGAAGTGAAAGCCGGTGAATTTGCTGAACCCATCTGCGAACTGGAGCTGGAATTACTTAGCGGTGAAACGCGCGCGGTGCTGAAACTGGCGAGCCAACTGGTATCGCAAACCGGATTGCGTCAGGGCAGCCTGAGCAAAGCCGCACGTGGTTATCACCTGGCACAGGGCAATCCTGCGCGTGAAATTAAACCCACCTCTATTCTGCATGTTGCGGCAAAAGCGGATGTCGAGCAGGGGCTGGAAGCGGCGCTGGAGCTGGCATTAGCGCAATGGCAGTATCATGAGGAGCTGTGGGTACGCGGCAACGATGCGGCGAAAGAGCAAGTGTTGGCAGCCATCGGCCTGGTTCGTCATACGCTGATGCTGTTCGGTGGCATTGTCCCACGTAAAGCGAGCACTCACTTACGTGATCTGCTGACCCAATGTGAAGCGACAATTGTTTCTGCGGTTTCTGCCGTAACGGCTGTCTACTCTACCGAAACGGCAATGGCGAAACTGGCGTTGACCGAATGGCTGGTAAGCAAAGCCTGGCAGCCGTTTTTAGATAGCAAAGCGCAGAGCAAAATGAGTGATTCCTTTAAACGCTTTGCTGATATCCATCTCTCCCGCCACGCCGCTGAGCTGAAAAGTGTTTTTTGCCAGCCGTTGGGCGATCGCTATCGTGATCAGTTGCCACGTCTTACGCGTGATATTGACTCCGTATTGCTGCTGGCAGGTTATTACGATCCTCTCGTCGCGCAAGCCTGGCTGGAGAACTGGCAGGGGCTGCGTCACGCTATTGCGACCGGGCAACGCATTGAAATTGAACATTTCCGTAATGAGGCAAACAATCAGGAACCGTTCTGGTTGCACAGCGGAAAACGTTAATCAGGCAAGGATAAAATCGCGTATGAAGCCGCTCTCTTCACCGTTACAGCAGTACTGGCAGACCGTTGTTGAGCGGCTGCCAGCGCCTTTAGCCGAGGAATCACTTAGCTCACAGGCGAAGTCAGTACTTACCTTCAGTGATTTTGTGCAGGACAGTGTGATTGCGCATCCAGAGTGGTTGGTGGAACTGGAAAGCGAACCACCGCAGGCCGACGAATGGCAGCATTACGCTGCATGGTTACAGAAGGCGCTCAGTGATGTAAACGATGAAGCCAGCTTAATGCGCGAACTGCGGCTGTTCCGTCGGCGCATTATGGTGCGTATTGCCTGGGCGCAAACACTGGCGCTGGTTGCGGAAGAGAACATTTTGCAGCAACTCAGCCATTTGGCGGAGACGCTGATTGTCGCGGCGCGTGACTGGCTGTATGACGCCTGCTGCCGCGAATGGGGAACGCCGTGTAATGCGCAGGGCGAAGCGCAACCGCTGCTGATTTTAGGCATGGGTAAGCTGGGTGGTGGAGAACTGAATTTCTCCTCGGATATCGATCTGATTTTTGCCTGGCCGGAACATGGTTGCACGCAGGGAGGACGCCGCGAACTGGATAATGCTCAGTTCTTTACCCGCATGGGCCAGCGGCTGATTAAAGTGCTGGATCAACCGACGCAAGATGGCTTTGTCTATCGCGTGGATATGCGGCTGCGCCCGTTTGGTGAAAGTGGCCCGCTGGTGCTGAGTTTCGCGGCGCTGGAAGATTATTACCAGGAACAGGGGCGTGACTGGGAGCGTTACGCGATGGTCAAGGCGCGGATTATGGGCGATAGCGATGGCGTTTATGCTAACGAATTGCGTTCGATGCTGCGTCCGTTTGTTTTCCGCCGTTACATCGATTTCAGCGTGATCCAGTCGCTACGCAACATGAAAGGGATGATTGCCCGTGAAGTCCGCCGTCGTGGCCTTACTGACAACATCAAACTTGGTGCCGGTGGCATTCGTGAAATTGAATTTATCGTCCAGGTGTTTCAGCTCATTCGCGGTGGACGCGAACCGTCGCTGCAATCACGCTCTTTACTGCCAACACTCAGCGCCATTGCCGCACTGCATCTGCTTTCTGAAAACGATGCCGAACAATTGCGAGTGGCATATCTGTTTCTGCGTCGTCTGGAAAACTTGCTGCAAAGCATTAATGATGAACAAACCCAGACGCTCCCAGCCGATGAGCTTAACCGTGCGCGGCTGGCGTGGGCGATGGATTTCGCTGACTGGTTGCAACTGACCGGAGCGCTGATCGGACATATGACCAATGTGCGCCGGGTATTTAACGAACTGATTGGCGATGACGAAAGCGAAACTCAGGAAGAGTCGCTATCGGAGCAGTGGCGTGAGTTGTGGCAGGATGCGTTGCAGGAAGATGACACCACGCCGGTGCTGGCGCATCTTAGCGAGGATGATCGCAAACAAGTGCTGGCGCTGATTGCCGATTTCCGTAAAGAGTTAGACAAACGTACCATCGGGCCGCGCGGACGTCAGGTACTCGACCATCTGATGCCGCATCTGCTGAGTGACGTTTGTGGGCGTGAAGATGCCGCCGTCACGCTGTCGCGTATTACCGCCTTGTTGGTGGGGATTGTCACTCGTACCACTTATCTTGAGTTGCTCAGTGAATTTCCGGCGGCGCTTAAACATTTGATTTCGCTGTGCGCTGCATCTCCGATGATTGCCAGCCAACTGGCGCGTTATCCATTATTGCTGGATGAACTGCTCGATCCGAACACGCTCTACCAGCCGACGGCGACTGATGCATATCGTGATGAACTGCGCCAGTATTTGCTGCGCGTGCCAGAAGATGATGAAGAACAACAGCTTGAGGCGTTGCGTCAATTTAAACAGGCACAGTTGTTACGTATTGCTGCCGCGGATATTGCCGGAACGCTGCCAGTGATGAAAGTGAGCGATCACTTAACCTGGCTGGCGGAGGCGATGATCGATGCTGTGGTACAGCAAGCATGGGGACAAATGGTTGCCCGCTATGGTAAACCGAATCACCTGAGTGAACGCGAAGGCCGCGGTTTTGCGGTGGTCGGCTACGGTAAGCTGGGGGGCTGGGAGTTAGGCTACAGTTCTGATCTTGATCTGATCTTCCTGCACGATTGCCCGATGGATGTAATGACCGACGGCGATCGGGAAATCGACGGACGGCAGTTTTATCTGCGTCTGGCGCAACGCATTATGCACCTGTTCAGCACACGTACTTCTTCCGGCATTTTGTATGAAGTGGATGCGCGGCTGCGCCCGTCCGGAGCGGCGGGAATGCTGGTTACCTCCACAGAAGCGTTTGCCGATTATCAGAAAAACGAGGCCTGGACGTGGGAGCATCAGGCGTTGGTGCGTGCGCGTGTGGTGTATGGCGATCCACAACTGACAGCGCAATTCGACGCGGTGCGTCGGGAAATTATGACACTGCCACGTGAAGGTAAAAACCTACAAACGGAAGTGCGGGAAATGCGCGAGAAAATGCGCGCTCATCTCGGCAATAAACATCGCGATCGCTTTGATATCAAAGCCGATGAGGGCGGAATTACCGATATCGAATTTATTACCCAATATCTGGTGTTGCGCTACGCTCATGAAAAACCAAAGTTAACGCGCTGGTCAGACAACGTGCGCATTCTGGAACTGCTGGCGCAAAACGACATTATGGAAGAGCGGGAAGCGATGGCGCTAACCCGTGCTTACACTACGCTTCGCGATGAACTTCACCACCTGGCGTTACAGGAGTTGCCGGGCCATGTGCCGGATGAGTGCTTCACCGCAGAGCGTGAACTGGTGCGGGCAAGCTGGCAGAAGTGGCTGGTGGAGGAATGAAGTGTGATATTATCGCGCGCAAATTTTGAATCTCTCAGGAGACAGGAATGAAAGTAACGCTGCCAGAGTTTGAACGTGCTGGAGTGATGGTGGTTGGTGATGTGATGCTGGATCGTTACTGGTACGGCCCCACCAGTCGTATTTCGCCGGAAGCGCCGGTGCCTGTGGTTAAGGTCAATACCATTGAAGAACGTCCGGGCGGCGCAGCCAACGTGGCGATGAACATCGCTTCTCTCGGTGCTAACGCGCGTCTGGTTGGGCTGACAGGTATTGATGATGCGGCGCGCGCGCTCAGTAAATCACTGGCGGACGTGAACGTAAAATGCGACTTCGTTTCTGTGCCGACGCATCCAACCATTACCAAACTGCGGGTGCTTTCCCGTAACCAACAGCTTATTCGCCTGGACTTTGAAGAAGGTTTCGAAGGCGTCGATCCGCAGCCACTGCACGAGCGGATTAATCAGGCGCTGGGTTCGATTGGCGCGCTGGTGCTTTCTGACTACGCCAAAGGCGCGCTGGCAAGCGTACAGCATATGCTCCAACTAGCGCGTAAAGCGGGCGTTCCGGTGCTGATTGATCCAAAAGGTACTGATTTTGAACGTTACCGTGGCGCTACACTGCTGACGCCGAATCTCTCTGAATTTGAAGCTGTTGTTGGTAAATGTAAGACCGAAGAAGAGATTGTTGAACGCGGCATGAAACTGATTGCCGATTATGAACTCTCTGCGCTGCTGGTAACCCGTTCCGAACAGGGGATGACACTGCTGCAACCGGGGAAAGCGCCGCTGCATATGCCTACTCAGGCGCAGGAAGTTTATGACGTAACTGGCGCAGGCGATACGGTGATTGGCGTGCTGGCGGCAACGCTGGCTGCGGGTAATTCACTGGAAGAAGCTTGCTTCTTTGCGAATGCGGCAGCAGGCGTTGTTGTCGGTAAATTGGGGACGTCCACGGTTTCACCGATCGAGCTGGAAAACGCAGTACGTGGACGTGCGGACACCGGCTTTGGCGTGATGACTGAAGAAGAACTGAAGCTGGCTGTAGCCGCGGCGCGTAAACGCGGTGAAAAAGTGGTGATGACCAACGGCGTCTTCGATATTTTGCATGCCGGGCACGTCTCCTATCTGGCAAATGCCCGTAAACTGGGCGACCGCTTGATTGTCGCCGTGAACAGCGATGCCTCCACTAAACGGCTGAAAGGGGATTCTCGTCCGGTTAATCCGCTCGAACAGCGCATGATTGTACTGGGCGCACTGGAAGCGGTCGACTGGGTGGTATCATTTGAAGAAGATACGCCGCAGCGCCTGATCGCCGGGATCCTGCCGGATCTGCTGGTGAAAGGCGGCGACTATAAACCGGAAGAGATCGCCGGGAGTAAAGAAGTCTGGGCCAACGGCGGTGAAGTGCTGGTGCTCAACTTCGAAGATGGTTGCTCGACAACCAACATCATCAAGAAGATCCAACAGGATAAAAAAGGCTAACTGGAAAGCGGTTCGCAGATCTCGCTTCGTGCCAGGTAGAGCTATTGGCGCTGTTGTTTTTTCAACCTAAGGTAAAGGAACAAGGGTAAGGGAGGATTTCTCTCCCTCTGATGAGTTGTTAGTAAGTCGGGAAACTTAACAGTAACAACACAACCAGTATGATGACGAACTTCATCATAACCCTTTCCTTCTATAAGGCCCCTTCCTTGGGAGGGGCTTTTCCGTTTCAACCCCTTACTGACTCTCCGAGTGTTGATGAGTGACAGACCCCGCACAATGCTTTCTCTGATGCAGTTTGGTCTTCCCCGAGCGGTCACGCAAAACGCTGCAACAGCCTGATCATTTGCACTTTTTGCTGGAACGTAGATATAAAAAATCCCCGGCTTTTTGAGCCAGGGATGTGAATATAAGAAGATTTATTCTACTTTATCTGCGACGGGAATCGATGAAGCCAATGGTGAAGTCAGTGCCGCCAGCGAACCGCCTGAAACACCGATTTCATTAAGTAGAGAGTCAATAAGCGGTGCCTGTGTACGGTAAGAAAGAGCGGCTGATAATGCCTGCTCCGCCAGGTTTCCTCCGCCAACGCTGCCTGATGTCGCATCACCCGCAGCGCCGCCACGATTCAAGCCATCGACCTGAATAATCTTGATACCGTCAATAGACTTCATCGGCTCAACGGATTTCTCGATTACAGCAGGCAGAGACTGCAATAGTGCCAGCTTGAATTTAAGGCTGGTTTGTTCGTCAGAAAGTACGTTGATGGCGTCGTTCAACGCTCGTTGCGCTTCTGCTTCTGCCAGGCCTTTTTTACGCGTAGCTTCGGCTAACTCAACAATGGCTGCCGCCTGCATTTCTGCAGCTTCTTTCTCTGCTTTCGCCCGCACGGTCAGTTCAACTGCTTTGGTTTCCGCATCCTGTGCTGCTGCAATCAGCGCTACCTGCTTGGCACGGTCAGCTTCGGCGGTCTGACGTGTCGTTTCTACGTTTTGCTGGGCGCTTACTGCTTCTGCTAAAGCCAGATTGGCACGGGCTTCTGCCTGCGATTGTTGTTCCGATTTGGCCGCAATGGCGATCGATTTCGTTTGGTTGGCGATTTCGGTGACTTGTTGCTGTTCGATTTCTTTAATGCGAACTTCACGTTCAGCCTCAACTTTTCTGGAGCGGACGGCCTGCTCGCGGTCGATTTCGGTTTCCTGAATCTGACGTTCAGCAAGAATACGCGTTTGCTCTGCTTCACGCCGACGTTCAGCTTCAAAAGCAGCAATTTTTGCGTTCTGCTCGGCAGTGCGGGTTTTCACCTGCTGCTCCTGCTCAAGGGTCATAAACGCTTCTTGCTGTTCAATTTCCAGCTTCCGCGACAGCGCATCACGGTTTTTTTCACGAACCGCAACTTCTACATCTTGTTCAACCTCGTTACGTTCGCGGCGGCGACGTTCTGTTTCCTGGGTCAGCTTGGTCAAACCCTCAGCGTCAAAGGCATTATTCGGGTTGAAATGTTCTTTGGAGGTCTGGTTAAAGTTGGTGAGTGACACGCTTTCCAGTTCCAGGCCGTTTTTCGATAAGTCTTCTGCAACGGTATTTTGCACTCCCTGAACGAAGTTTTCGCGCGTATCTTGCAACTCATGCATCGTCATTTGTGCCGCTGTCGCACGTAGGGCATCGACGAATTTATCTTCGACCAGCATACGTAAATCTTCAGGCGACAGAGTGCGTTGCCCCAGCGTCTGAGCTGCGGTGGCAATTCCTTCAACTGAAGGTTTTACGCGCACAAAGAAAGCGACAACCACATCGACGCGCATACGGTCTTTCGTGATCAGACTATCAATTGTCGAGCGACTGACTTCCAGTTTCAATGTATTCATATTGATGGGGATTATTTCATGGAAGATAGGCATAACAATTGCGCCGCCGCTCATGACTACTTTTTGCCCGCCTAATCCGGTACGGACAAATGCCTGCTCGGCGGATGCCCGACGATAAAGCCGCGCGAAAATAATACCGATAATAAATAGAATGCATACGGCAACAATCGCGGTAAACATCCATGACGGAACTAAGTTGACAATATCATCCATTATTAAATTTCCTTTTAATTAAATAATTACAATATGTTTGGCCAGGGATTTTTTTCAGCCAAATACCGCGTTGTAGAAAGTCGACAAATAATTAATACTTTATCGCCTTTATTGAAGAATATCCCTTTTTCGGGTTCCAGTAATAAATAGTGTATTTGACCAAATTGATCAGTGAGTTTTCCTTCACAGGGTTTTCCGGAAGAGGCCTGATGACCAGTAATTAATGCCATGCAGCCAATATATTCTTCTTCTGTAATGGCAGTACTATGGTCGCGAGGGATCCAGGGCACAATCACCTTGCCGGTATAATGCACCATGATAATTGTGAGCAGTAAACTAACTGGAACTACGAACAGGTTTGGGAGTGGTGTTTGCCAGAGCATGACACAGACATGCTGAAGAAGAATGCCAATGAGGCCAAAAAAGCCTGCCAACAGACAGAGGACGACGAGGGCTGGCAGTTTTCCAATATTGAGATAATGAAGTGCCTGGCTAATATTACCTGTGGTTATGGAATCGTAATGATCAAGATGTGCATCAAGAGCGCCGGAGAGCATATGGCCACAGATAATGGCAATAATTTCCAACAAACCGATCAATAGTACAAAGGAAATAGCAAAAAGATAAGGTGCGTTATAGTCGGTAAATAAAATCATCTGTCACTCCATCGTCCATTCAGTGACGCATTGTTTACAATGGTATTGTTTCCTTTCTTACATTTGCCTTTGCTAATAATAACATGTGTTAGTGATGTTTTAAAAGGGGAAGTCCATTAATGTTATTTTTTATTTTTCGATAAAAAGTGTGATCCGAAACAATATATTTACGCACGTTATGTTTAAAGGCACTACACTGATTAAGGAATACTGAAATCAGCAAAAGCATATAGCCTTAAAAGGTATGCGATAACCGGAGGATGTGCTTATGGATCATAGTCTTAATTCTTTAAATAATTTCGATTTCCTGGCGCGTAGTTTTGCCAGAATGCATACTGAAGGCCGCCCGGTCGATATTCTGGCCGTCACCGGTAATATGGATGAAGAACATCGAACCTGGTTTTGCGCCCGCTATGCATGGTATTGCCAGCAGATGACACAGCCAAGAGAACTGGAATTAGAACATTGATATTACGGGCCATTTGGCCCGTTTTTGTTTATTTTATTCAGGCTTATCAACTGGTGGGATAGCTGGTGGAGATTGAGTTTCTGCTGTCGGGGTGCAGCGTGTTTCCAGTTCACTGATGCGCTGTTCCAGCAATGCCAGTTTCTCACGAGTCCGTAACAAGACCTGCGTCTGAACGTCGAATTCTTCACGGCTTACCAGATCGAGACGCGTCAACTGCGCTTGTAGGGTTTGGCGGATTTTCTTCTCCACATCTTCCCCGAACTCCCTGATTCCTTTAGGCATCGATTCGTGAACCTGGCGAGCGATTTGCTCAATTTTTTTCGGGTCAATCATTGTAGTTTCCCTGAACTGATAGGTATTGAGTAACATTGTAGTGCGATAAGAGACAGGCATAAACCAGAATTATGTGAACCTGCAGCGTTGCTGCCGCTAGCCATTAGCGTTATAGTGATCTCGCTTATTCTCAGGGCGGGGCGAAATTCCCCACCGGCGGTAAATCAACATAGTTGAAAGCCCGCGAGCGCTTTGGGTGCAAACTCAAAGGACAGCAGATCCGGTGTAATTCCGGGGCCGACGGTTAAAGTCCGGATGGGAGAGAGTAACGATTCTGTCGGGCATGGACCCGCTCACGTTATTTTGGCTGTATGCCGCCACTCCTAAGACTGCCCTGATTCTGGTAACCATAATTTTAGTGAGGTTTTTTTACCATGAATCAGACGCTACTTTCCTCTTTTGGTACGCCTTTCGAACGTGTTGAAAATGCACTGGCAGCGCTGCGTGAAGGACGCGGTGTAATGGTGCTTGATGACGAAGACCGTGAAAACGAAGGCGATATGATCTTCCCGGCAGAAACCATGACCGTTGAGCAGATGGCGCTGACCATCCGCCACGGTAGCGGTATTGTGTGCCTGTGCATTACCGAGGATCGCCGTAAACAACTTGATCTGCCAATGATGGTAGAAAATAACACCAGTGCCTATGGCACCGGTTTTACCGTAACCATTGAAGCTGCTGAAGGTGTGACTACCGGTGTTTCTGCTGCTGATCGTATTACGACCGTTCGTGCCGCCATTGCCGATGATGCGAAACCCTCTGACCTCAATCGTCCGGGTCACGTATTTCCATTGCGTGCACAGGCGGGTGGTGTACTGACTCGCGGTGGTCATACTGAAGCGACCATCGATCTGGTGACGCTGGCAGGCTTTAAACCAGCAGGTGTGCTGTGTGAATTGACTAATGATGATGGCACTATGGCGCGTGCGCCAGAATGCATTGAATTTGCCAATAAACACAATATGGCGCTGGTCACCATTGAAGATTTGGTGGCGTATCGTCAGGCACATGAGCGTAAAGCTAGCTGAAAACGGCTGCTTAAACTGGCGCGATAATCAAAGAAACCGAAGCGGTAGCAGGCTTCGGTTTTATTTTGTCTTCACCTGACGGAATGTAAATATCCCCTCTTTTTCTATGAAAAAATTTCACTGATATCAGCCAACCTTTTTCATTATGATCAAAATCATATATTTGTTCCGTTATTATGCGACCATATGAATATATCCGAAAAGGGTATGTGAAATTTATGCGCCAAATGTTTAGTATTGTTAAATATTAAGGGTAAAAAGGATGTTTATCGCCTGGTACTGGATTGTATTGATTGCGCTGGTTGTAGTGGGTTATTTCCTGCATTTGAAACGTTATTGTCGGGCTTTTCGCCAGGATAGAGACGCACTGCTGGAAGCGCGAAACAAATACTTAAACAGTACGAGAGAAGAGACGGCCGAAAAGCTAGAATAGGGCTTTATGGGAGCCAGCAGATGTTGTCCATGTACAGGACAACATCTGAAATTGTTTTTAGCCAATTCCTGCCGTTTGTAGCAGCACTAAACTGAATCCCATCACTGACATTCCGCATAGCACGCCATAGCTCGGGTTATTATTGGGGTCTATCTCTTTCGCTAACGGCATTAATTCGTCAACAGAGAGCGCCACCATAATCCCAGCCACCGCCGCCATAATTGCCGCCATAACGACGGGTGAAATCATGCTGCCGAGGATCAACCACGCCAGAATGCCGCCGAGTATTTCCGCCAGCCCAGAAATTCCCGCCCACAGAATCGCTGTTCGTTTTGACCCCGTAGCTGCATAAACAGGACCCGCCACTGCCAGACCTTCAGGAATATTGTGTAATGCAACGGCCAGCGCGATGCCAAAGCCCAGTTCCAGATTGCTGCTTGCCGTTACAAAGGTAGCGATACCTTCCGGGAAGTTATGCAGACTGATGCCAAGAGTGAGCAGAATGGCAGTACGCTTGATCGATTTTGGTAACGGTTGCACCGATTTTTGCATTAAATCCTGCGGATGCGCATGCGGTAACATACGGTCCAGACCAAAATAGCCCAGCAGACCAAAGATAAACATCCCATAGCCCAGAACAGGGGACATCCCTTCAGCGGCTAATGCGGCAGGTAGCATCTCCATCAATGAGATAAGCAACATGATCCCCGCTGCAAATCCTAGCGAAAACGCCAGTAGCCGGTTCGAGGGTTTTTGCCCGAGAACGCCGAGAAACGCGCCAATAAACGTGGCTGCCCCCGCCAGTATGGTCAGAATGAGAGGTACTGACATCGACTACTCCTTATAAATCTTCACCTTCAGGCGGATCTTCAAAATAACTGATGATGATCATCATTGTTATCCGGGTTCTTACTCCGCCGAACAAGCGTATTGTGAGGATATCAAAATGACACCTTTAGTTAAGGATATCATCATGTCTTCAACACGTATGCCAGCATTGTTTTTAGGTCACGGTAGCCCGATGAACGTGCTGGAAGATAATCTATATACCCGTAGCTGGTACAAGTTGGGGATGACGTTACCGCGCCCGAAAGCGATTGTTGTGGTTTCGGCTCACTGGTTTACCCGGGGAACAGGAGTTACTGCGATGGAAGCGCCGCCCACTATTCATGACTTTGGTGGCTTTCCGCAGGCGCTTTACGACACTCATTACCCGGCTCCAGGATCGCCAGCATTGGCGCAACGTCTGGTTGAATTGTTAGCGCCAGCCCCTGTCACGTTGGATCAAGAAGCCTGGGGTTTTGATCACGGTTCGTGGGGCGTGCTGATTAAGATGTATCCGCAAGCTGATATTCCGATGGTGCAGTTGAGTATCGATAGTACTAAACCCATCGCCTGGCATTTCGAAATGGGGCGTAAACTGGCGGCGCTGCGCGATGAAGGAATAATGTTAGTCGCCAGCGGCAATGTGGTGCATAACCTTCGCACAGTAAAATGGCATGGCGACAGCTCACCGTATCCGTGGGCGATGTCGTTCAATGAGTATGTGAAAGCGAATTTAACGTGGCAAGGGCCAGTGGAACAGCATCCTCTGGTGAACTACCTGGACCATGAGGGCGGGGCGTTATCGAACCCAACACCGGAACACTATCTACCGCTTTTGTATATTTTAGGCGCATGGGATGGGCAAGAGGCAATTACCATTCCAGTCGATGGCATAGAAATGGGAAGTTTAAGTATGCTATCGGTGCAGGTAGGTTAATAGATGAAGAAAACCGAAGCCAAATTGTTGGCTTCGGTTTGCATTACCTTACTTTCTCAGCAGTTTAAGTCCCCACGCACCGCTCATCACCAGTAGCAGCAACAAACAGAGACCAAAAGCCAACATACAGGCCTGTGCCATGTTCATAAAGTGCCACGGTGGTAGCAGATACCAACCTTCAGATTGCTGATACATCTCCACAAACCACTGCTGCATACTGCTCAGTGTGACGCCATCAGGAACGATTGGCGCATCATAGCCGCAATCCCCGGTAGGCTTGAACCAGTTTGGAGCCCATTGTGCCAGCGGCAGATTAAAGGGAAAAGTGGGATCGGTCGAGCAACCCTGTACGCCAAACAGTGAATCGGGATCCGGGTTATGCACTGCATGATGGATATCGTTCAGTTTGAGCGAAAACTTCAGTCCCATAATGCTGCCGTAAAAGGCCATCACACAGCCAATCAACTTAAGGACGATATTCTTCGGATTAATCGCCGCAACCAATCCACCAATAACCATCACAAACATGGCGTAGCGAATGTAAACACACTGCTCACAGGGTGCCATGTAGAGATAGATCTGGAAGAAAGAGTGCGCCAGGATAATCAGCGCGCCCATCGCAACAGCCATTAACAACCATAAAAAGCGTTGTTCCTGCCATCTTACCAGCGTGTTCACCGGTGAAGTGCTAAGGTCTTTCCACATTCCCTTAATACCCATAGCCTGTTTCCCTGTTATTTGCTTGCTAACTCACGGATAAGGTCTGCCATAGCGTCGATAGATTTAATGCTCTTGGTATAGATCAAGTATTTACCATTGACGACATAGGCCGGAACGCCCTGAATTTTGGCTACGTCATAGGCCGCTTTCCATTTTTCCAGTGTTTCCTGTACCGCAGGCTCTTTCAGTGCGGCGTCAAAATCCGCCTGGCTCATACCTGCGGCATCCAGACCGGTTTTGATAAAAGCAGCCGGATCTTTACCGTCAGACCAGCGTTCTTTTTTGTCGTGATAAGCCGCGTAGTAAGCAAACTTGGCTTTCTTAAACTGCGAGTTAGCATCAAATAAAGAAATGCCGGCCGCTTTATCTTTATTAATCAATACTGCAAAGACTTCGCTTGCCTGCTTACCGTATTCACCTTTGGTTTCCAGATGGAATGGGGTAAAAGCGACGACATCCTTCACTTTCTCCGATACCGGGCCGGTAACTGCTTTGTCATATTTGTAGCAGAACGGGCAGGCATAGCTGAAAACCTTGATCAGCGTTTTGTCGGCGTTCGGAATGGGTTTTTCCAGAACCATATAATCCGTGCCTTCGGTGAAGGCGGAAGCAGTAAATGAAACCGCCAGGGTAGCGGTAAGTAGCACGCTTTTAAGCAGTGATGAGATCCCTAATTTCGACATTTTTATTCCCTTCTTAATTATTTAAACATCTGTTTTGGATGGACTAACAGCGCGCGATAGTGAGTCTGGTTGGGTTTATCAGACAGCACGTCGATTTCCACTTTTACTTCTTTGGTTTTGTAGTCGATTTCGTTCAACTTACCGACGGTAGGCTGACCGACGTCGAACAGATGAATGGAACCGCCGAAGCCGAACATGGTGTTACGGTCGGCCTGATATTCGATGATGGAGGTGATTGGGCTATAGAAATCGTAACCGCGTTCTTTACCGTATTCCCAAACTTGCTGAACAGTACCTTTCTTCTCATCAATCTTATATTCCACGAAGCGTGAATATTTCATGGTCGGTAAGGCGGGCTGTTCCAGATGGCGACCGTCGCCATTATCAAAGATAGTGAGCGTACCTTTGCTGGAGATCCATGCGGTATGTTGGGTGTAGGTGAAGTCGAAATCCGAGTTTTCACATAAGCCATTTTCGTTACAGGCGATAGGTTTACCATTGGCATCCACAGGTTTCAGCAGTTTGCTGGCCAGCGGTTTTTCCCAGCCTTTGGATGGTGCAAGGATCCATTTCACTTGCTTATCACGACCAATCTTCACTACGCCCTGATGACGAGAGGAGAGAATAATTGAGTCATCTTTGGCGTCATATGCGATGGAGTTAACGTGCGCCCAGTTACGGCCTGGTCCTACACCCAGAGCGTCACCGAACGGTGTATCCGGTTCCAGTTTTGCCTGCTGACCCGCGTGGGCCAGATCAACGTTAACGCAAACTGCGCCGGCATCCAGGGCGCCAAGCAGAGCATCACGTTTCGGATCGAGGATCTTTGTCAGATCCCATACATCGACAACGCGACCCGATTTATCGACTTCAAGAATGTGATCACGAATGGTCGTGACGTGTATGCCGTCATCGCGACGGTAGTTGCTCTTGCCTACGCGCAGCAGTACCGTGCCGTTAGGCGTCTCAATGGATTCATGGGTAGCGTCAGCGAATCCACGCGGCAGTTTGTGATCTTCCAGCACCTGGCCCATCATGTCGAACTCATACCAGTGCTGGCCTTGTACTGCGGTAAAGGTGCCACGCGGTGTTTCGCGGATACCCATCAGATAACCACGTTTGTTGATGTTGCGGTCACGGCCATCATAGAAGGTGTCTTGATCCAGCCACCAGCGATATTCACCTTCGGTATCGACAATGAAGGTAAAGGGGGCGATATCAAAAGGCAGTGCACCGGTTGCCGGGCCTGCATCGAGGATACCGGCATTTTTATCTTTTTCGCCGTGCCAGTGGAGATCGGAACCTTGTGCGGTAAAGGTATGGGTATTAACCAGATAGAGGCGGTCTTCAAAACCGGGGGCGACTTTAACAACTTTGGTCTGCTGTAGATCGGAGATGGAGCGGTTATCCATGTAATTGTTGACGATGGCTGAAGTCTGCACCACGTAGTCATCTTTCATGGCTTTGCCGTTTTCTTTCCATTCAATGGTCACTTTGTTTGCAAATTTCTGATAAAGACCAAAAATCGGTACGCCATCATAAGTTTTTAGTGACTCCTGACCCACGGGATAGCTGATTTCAACGCCTTTTTCGCCCTTACCGTGGACGGTAACTTTGACGTCTGAAATGACGTGACTGTCTAAATTAACCACAGCGGTCAGAGGTGCATTACCGTAGGGATCAACGATGACAGCACCGAGTTGCCCGGCTGGTGGCGCTGGTTTAAAACCTGCAGCCATCACGCCAGTTGCAGATAAACCCAGAGCTAATGCCACAGTTCCGGCTACCAGTGTTTTTCTGTATTTATCAAACATGGATATATCTCCTTATATAACGCAAATATATAATAATGATGAATATCGACTGTTGAGATAGGACTAATAAATTCATTTTATGAATGAAGATGCAGGTTAAATAAATAGTGAGAATGTTTTTGTTGTTTTTTAATATATTGTCATTCTCTGAAATGAATATTTATCTTTAATGGATAGTAGGGTGGCGATATATCAATAACAATATTCAATATTGTGTAGTGTGATCTCTGCGGCATTGTTTTTTTATTATTAAATCAAATTTTAATGTGATAAAAACAAAATATTTAAGGAATATCAGTGGCTTGTATTGTGATTTCTTTACTTGTTTTAATTACAAAACCGTCTGTATATGACGATTTAACATTAGATTGATTATTAATGTTAAATAAAATGTAGAGATGTATGTGGTTATATATTGATTGGAGTTATGAATTGCGGATTAATAATGAATTGCCCCGGTTATCGGGGCAATTTTAAGCAGTATTATTCAACAAAAATATGGGGGTAGAAGCGAGACATATCCTGGGTGATCAATGCACGGTCTTCACGAATGCCAATTCCGGCAGGTTGATCGTTCACCAGCCAGCTTCCAATCAGCATATAGCTGTCGCCAAATTTCGGCAGCGGATGGAATTGCTGAACAATCATTCCTTCTTCGCCATACGGGCCTTCCGCCGCTTCAATGGTTTTACCGTTCTCAATGATCGACACGTTTGCACCTTCACGTGAGAAGATCGGCTTAACCACATATTTTTCCATTTGCGGATGATCATCTTCCGCAAAATAAGCGGGCAACAGGTTCGGGTGATTCGGGAACATCTCCCACAGCAGTGGCAGAAGCGCCTTGTTGGAGATAATGCTCTTCCACGCCGGTTCCAGCCAGCGTACGCCAGCATCTTCCAGCTTGGTAGAGAACATTTCGCGCAGCATAAATTCCCACGGATATAGTTTGAACAGGTTAGCGATGACCTGATCCTGTAAATCCGTGAACTGACCTTTTTCACCTAAACCGATATCGTCGATATACAGAAACTCGGTAGCGATTTCAGCTTCGGTCGCGCAGTCCTGCAAATACTGAATAGTGCCGCGATCTTCCACCGTGTCGCGACAGCAGGTGAGATGCAGCAACTGAAAGCCATACTGTTCACGTAGCTCGGCAAAGCGATCAATCAGCTTTTCTTGAAGGCTATTAAACTGATCGCTGCCTTCCGGCAGGTTGCCAGCGTTAAGCTGATCTTCCAGCCAGAGCCACTGAAAGAACGCTGCTTCATACAGTGATGTTGGCGTATCAGCGTTATTTTCCAGTAACTTAGGTTCGCCTGTACCGTCCCACGCCAGATCAAGACGTGAATAAAGCGACGGCTGGTGGGTCAGCCATGACTGACGTACAAAGCTCCAGGTATGCTTTGGAATGCGGAATTTGGTCATCAGCTCATCGCTGGCGATCACTTTTTCCACCACTTTCAGGCACATCTGGTGCAGTTCGGCGGTAACTTCTTCCAGTTTTTCAACCTGGGCGAGGGTCAACTTGTAGTAGGCATCTTCACACCAGTACGGCTCGCCGTACATGGTGTGAAAATTGAAACCGTATTCGTGGGCTTTTTCGCGCCAGTCCGGGCGCTCGGTAATACTGACTCTTTCCATCGGTATTAACCACCCATTGAACGAGAAGAGGTGCCGGTTGCGCTACGCTGCATGGTGCTTTGTTTGGCAACAGACTCGCCAAAGCCGCCGCGGGTAACGGTGGTGGTGGTCGCTGGTTTTGGTGCCATTGCTGTTTTCGGTACGGTCATGGTGCGGCCTGGCTGGGCTGCGCCATAGTTTTTACCGGTTGCGTCGGTATATTTACCGTAAGCCGGGCTGGCAGGGTTCTTTGAGGAGAACAGCGGTTGCTGTGCAAAACCCGCTCCGCCGCCCATCAGACGACCCATCATGTAACCTGCCATTAGCGGCATCCAGAAGCTTCCGCTGGATTGCTGGGCCTGCGCCTGGTTTTCTGGTGCCATGCCTGCCTGGGCAGGTGCCTGCTGGCATTGACCTTCGCCAAATTCGGCAACACAGTCTTCACGGGTGGCGTATTTCGGCGCGGTACGTTCGGCTTCTTTCAGCGCATTGTTGTACGCGGTGGTGCATTCTGCGCTTTTGCCTGGGTTTGCGGCTGAACAATCATCAGCGTTTTGATACAGAGACACGGTCTCATCACTCTTTTCACAGCCCGCCAGCATAAAAACAGTGGCAACAGCAAGAGCGACAGGTGTCAGATGGCGTGCGCTCCAGTTTTTGCGGAACGATGCGTGGCGTATGGATTTTGTCCGTTTCATTTTTGTCTTCCGGGACCAGTGGTAAATACCCATCAGAATAGAGGATGGCTGGTCGAAATTGAAGCGAGAAGGGGGAAGAATGCGGCAGATAACCCGTATCTTTACGTTGCCTTACGTTCAGACGGGGCCGAAGCCCCGTCGTTGTCATCAGTTACGGAAAGGGTTATGACCGTTACTGGTGGAAGTGCGTGCGGATACCTGCTGAACGGCTGGTGCCGGGCTATCAGGTGCATAACCATCAGCGATAGCATTTTGTTCCGGCGTTTGCGGCGCGACGTTTTCCGGGTTAGTGGAAACCGGTTTGCTCAGCGCATTGTTCAATGCCAGCAGATCCTGCTCGTTCAACGTACCCAGAGCTGATTTAATATTCAACTGGTTAATCAGGTAGTTATAACGTGCATTCGCCAGTTCTTGCTTGGCGTTGTACAGCGTCGTGGTGGCGTCCAATACATCAACAATGGTACGCGTACCGACCGAGTATCCAGCTTCCATCGCGTCTAATGAGCTTTGGGCGGAAATAACGGCTTGTTTGTAAGCGTTAATGCTACTGATAGATGCATTAATGTTGTTGAAGGAGGAACGCACGGTTTGCACGACGCTACGGTGTGCGCTTTCCAGTTGCTCGCTGGCACCCACGAAGTTGTACTGCGCCTGTTTCACCTGCGAGTTAACCATTCCGCCCTGATAAATCGGCAGCGAGAAGCTCAGGCCCACTTTGTTCTGGCCCATATTGCTGTCGTCATACTGGCCTGCGGTCGTACCACGGGTTTTCGAACCACTGTAGGAGGTGTCAGAAATTCCGGTAGAGGCCGTTAAATCCAGAGTCGGTAAGTGACCATCCTGCGCCTGGCGAATTTGCTCGCGTGCCAGGTCCTGGCTCAAACGTGCCTGTAACAGCGACAGGTTACGCTTTTCAGCTTCTTTCAGCAGAGTGTTCACCGGCTGTGGTTTGTCGGTTTTAAAGTTTTCAACATTCAGCGCCGCCAGTTCCGGGTAGTAATTACCAGTGATCTGACGCAGTTGCTCAACGGCATTGTCGAGATTGTTACGTGCGGTCACTTCGTTTGCCAGCACGGTATCGTACTGTGCGCGGGCGTTCTGCACGTCGGTGATCGCCACCAGACCCACGTTAAAACGTTGGGTGGTTTGATCTAACTGACGGTAGATCGCTTCTTTTTGCGCCTGGGTATAGGAAAGAACGTCAATCGCATTCAACACGTTGAAATAAGCGGTCGCGGTGTTGAGGATCAGAGTTTGTTGATCGGTCTGGTAAGTGACGTCCTGAATTCCGGCCGCTTTTTCCTGCAAGGTCAGCGCACGCCATTTCGACATATCGAAAATGGACTGGGTCAACTGCAGGGACGCACTGGTCGCGTTAGAGTTGATGCCGTTCGCGTCGCGATAGCCGTTGCTGTAGGTGTAATCTGCACCTAAACCCAACTGTGGCAGTAATGGACTGCGCGCTTCATTAATTTTTTCAAAGGCAGCATCACGATCGGCGGCAGACTTACGCAATTCCGGGTTACTAAGGCGTGCTTGCTGATAAACTTGCATCAGGTTCTCGGCCTGGCTCAACGTACTGAACCCAGAAAGGCTCAGGCCGATAAGAATGGGGAGCAATTTCTTCATTTGCATTCCTTGTGGTGAAGCAGTATTTAGCGCGATCAAACTGTAAAATTATTGCGGATTCTAGCAGAAGCCGCCACCGCAAAAGGTTGGCGTTACGTGCCATAGGGCATTAATGTGCCTCAATTTAACACATGACCGCTCAAACGGCAGTCAAACGTCGCTGAAATTCACATTTAATTCACTATTAGTGTCAGGACATTAACAATGCTTAAGCCAGACAACCTGCCCGTTACATTTGGCAAAAACGATGTAGAAATTATTGCACGAGAAACACTTTATCGCGGCTTTTTTTCATTAGATCTTTATAGATTTCGTCATCGTCTATTCAACGGACAAATGAGTCATGAGGTCCGGCGGGAAATTTTTGAGCGCGGGCACGCCGCAGTCTTGCTACCCTTTGACCCAGTACGCGATGAAGTTGTGCTGATTGAGCAGATTCGGATTGCCGCCTATGACACCAGCGAAACGCCCTGGTTATTGGAAATGGTTGCCGGGATGATCGAAGAAGGTGAAAGCGTAGAAGATGTCGCCCGTCGCGAAGCGATTGAAGAGGCGGGACTGATAGTCAAACGGATCAAACCGGTGTTAAGTTTCCTGGCAAGCCCGGGCGGTACCAGTGAGCGTTCGTCAATTATGGTGGGCGAAGTGGACGCCACGGCCGCAAGCGGTATTCACGGTCTGGCTGATGAAAACGAAGATATTCGCGTTCATGTGGTAAGCAGGGCGCAGGCATACCGGTGGGTAGAAGAGGGGAAAATCGACAACGCAGCGTCGGTCATCGCTTTGCAATGGCTGCAACTGCATCATCAAGCGTTAAAAAATGAGTGGGCATAAATGAAGCGTTACACACCTGACTTTCCTGAAATGATGCGCCTGTGCGAGATGAACTTTTCACAATTGCGCCGTTTGTTGCCGCGCAATGACGCACCCGGCGAAACTGTAAGCTATCAGGTGGCAAACGCACAATATCGGTTAACGATTGTGGAATCGACCCGATACACTACCCTGGTGACAATTGAACAGATTGCACCTGCAATCAGTTACTGGAGCCTTCCGTCAATGACGGTGCGTCTGTATCATGACGCGATGGTGGCTGAAGTGTGTTCAAGTCAGCAGATTTTTCGCTTTAAAGCGCGGTATGATTATCCTAATAAAAAGTTGCATCAACGCGACGAAAAGCATCAAATTAATCAGTTTTTAGCGGACTGGTTGCGATACTGTTTAGCACATGGAGCGATGGCGATTCCGGTTTATTAGCGTCGTGAAACCTAAGGACACCATTTGGAAAGCCTGTTAACCCTTCCTCTGGCTGGTGAGGCCAGAGTCAGGATTTTACAAATTACCGACACTCACCTGTTTGCACAAAAGCACGAAGCCCTGCTGGGGGTAAACACCTGGGAGAGCTATCAGGCGGTGCTGGAGGCGATTCGCCCACACCAGCACGAATTCGACCTGATTGTCGCGACAGGTGATTTGGCACAGGATCAATCCTCTGCGGCCTATCAGCACTTTGCAGAAGGCATCGCAAGCTTTCGTGCGCCCTGCGTCTGGCTGCCGGGTAACCATGATTTCCAGCCTGCGATGTACAGCGCATTACAGGATGCGGGTATCTCCCCGGCGAAGCGTGTGTTTATTGGTGAGCAATGGCAAATCCTGATGCTTGATAGCCAGGTGTTTGGCGTACCGCACGGCGAGTTGAGCGAGTTTCAGCTTGATTGGCTGGAACGTAAACTGGCCGATGCGCCAGAACGTCATACTTTGCTGCTGCTGCACCATCATCCGTTGCCTGCGGGTTGTAGCTGGCTTGACCAGCACAGTCTGCGTAACGCGGGTGAACTGGATAACGTGCTGGTGAAGTTTCCGCACGTCAAATATCTGTTGTGCGGACATATCCATCAGGAACTCGATCTCGACTGGAATGGTCGCCGCCTGCTGGCAACGCCGTCAACCTGTGTGCAGTTTAAACCACACTGTTCCAACTTTACGCTGGACACTATTGCCCCAGGCTGGCGTACGCTGGAACTCCATGCCGATGGCACCCTGACTACCGAAGTGCACCGCCTGGCGGACACTCGTTTCCAACCAGATACCGCTTCAGAAGGCTACTGATGTCAACGCTTCTTTATTTGCATGGATTCAACAGTTCGCCGCGTTCAGCGAAAGCGAGCTTGTTGAAAAACTGGCTGGCGGAGCATCACCCTGACGTTGAGATGATTATTCCGCAGTTGCCGCCGTATCCTTCCGATGCGGCAGAACTGCTGGAATCCATTGTGCTGGAACATGGTGGTGATTCGCTGGGTATCGTTGGTTCGTCACTTGGGGGTTATTACGCTACCTGGTTGTCGCAATGTTTTATGCTGCCAGCGGTAGTGGTAAACCCGGCTGTGCGCCCGTTTGAACTGCTGACGGACTATCTCGGTCAGAACGAGAACCCCTACACCGGGCAGCAATATGTGCTAGAGTCACGCCATATTTACGATCTCAAAGTCATGCAGATTGACCCACTGGAAGCACCGGATCTTATCTGGCTGCTGCAACAGACGGGAGATGAAGTGCTGGATTACCGCCAGGCGGTGGCGTACTACGCCTCCTGCCGCCAGACTGTAATAGAAGGCGGCAACCACGCATTCACGGGCTTCGAAGATTATTTCAACCCGATCGTCGATTTTCTTGGTCTGCACCATCTCTGACGATCAACTCGAATTGCTAACTTAAACCATGACGCAAACTTATAACGCTGATGCCATTGAGGTACTCACCGGGCTTGAGCCGGTTCGCCGCCGCCCGGGGATGTATACCGATACCACTCGCCCAAACCATTTGGGGCAAGAAGTTATTGATAACAGTGTCGATGAAGCACTGGCCGGTCACGCAAAACGCGTGGACGTTATTTTACATGCTGACCAGTCGCTGGAGGTCATTGACGATGGCCGTGGAATGCCGGTGGATATTCACCCGGAAGAAGGTGTTCCGGCGGTAGAATTGATCCTCTGCCGTCTGCACGCGGGTGGTAAGTTCTCCAATAAAAACTATCAGTTCTCCGGCGGCCTGCACGGCGTGGGGATTTCGGTGGTTAACGCCCTGTCAAAGCGCGTAGAAGTCAACGTGCGCCGCGATGGCCAGATTTATAACATCGCGTTTGAAAATGGCGAAAAAGTACAGGATTTGCAGGTTGTCGGCACTTGCGGTAAACGCAATACCGGCACCAGCGTACATTTCTGGCCGGATGAAACCTTCTTTGACAGCCCGCGTTTTTCTGTTTCGCGCCTTACGCATGTGCTGAAAGCCAAAGCGGTACTGTGCCCCGGCGTTGAGATCACTTTTAAAGATGAGATCAACAATACCGAACAACGCTGGTGCTATCAGGACGGTCTGAATGATTACCTCGCGGAAGCGGTAAATGGCTTGCCGACGCTGCCGGAAAAACCGTTTATCGGTAATTTTTCTGGCGATACCGAAGCGGTGGACTGGGCGCTCTTGTGGCTGCCGGAAGGTGGCGAACTGCTGACCGAAAGCTACGTCAACCTGATCCCAACGATGCAGGGCGGGACGCACGTTAATGGTCTGCGTCAGGGCCTGCTGGACGCGATGCGCGAGTTCTGTGAATACCGCAACATTCTGCCGCGCGGCGTGAAACTGTCAGCGGAAGATATCTGGGATCGCTGCGCATATGTGCTGTCAGTAAAAATGCAGGATCCGCAGTTTGCCGGGCAGACCAAAGAACGTCTCTCTTCGCGTCAATGTGCGGCATTCGTTTCTGGCGTGGTGAAAGATGCGTTCACCCTGTGGTTGAACCAGAACGTCCAGGCTGCTGAATTGCTGGCGGAGATGGCGATTTCCAGCGCCCAGCGTCGTATGCGTGCGGCGAAGAAAGTGGTACGTAAAAAGCTGACCAGTGGCCCGGCGTTGCCTGGCAAACTGGCTGACTGTACCGCGCAGGATCTCAATCGTACCGAACTGTTCCTCGTGGAAGGTGACTCCGCAGGTGGATCTGCCAAGCAGGCGCGCGATCGTGAATATCAGGCGATCATGCCGTTGAAAGGTAAGATCCTTAACACCTGGGAGGTCTCTTCTGATGAAGTGTTGGCCTCGCAGGAAGTGCATGATATTTCAGTGGCGATCGGTATTGATCCTGACAGCGCCGACCTTAGCCAGTTGCGTTATGGCAAGATCTGTATCCTGGCGGATGCGGACTCCGATGGCCTGCACATTGCTACGTTGCTTTGCGCACTGTTTGTAAAGCACTTCCGCACGCTGGTGAAACACGGCCACGTTTACGTTGCTCTGCCACCGCTCTACCGCATTGACCTCGGGAAAGAGGTTTATTACGCGCTGACGGAAGAAGAAAAAGAGGGCGTGCTTGAGCAGTTAAAACGCAAAAAAGGCAAGCCTAACGTCCAGCGTTTTAAAGGTCTGGGCGAAATGAATCCGATGCAATTGCGCGAAACCACGCTTGATCCGAATACACGCCGTCTGGTGCAGTTAACCATCGATGATGAAGACGATCAGCGTACTGACGCGATGATGGACATGCTGCTGGCGAAGAAACGCTCGGAAGACCGCCGTAACTGGTTGCAAGAGAAAGGTGATATGGCGGAGATTGAGGTCTGATAATTCCCGCCAGGAGAATAAAATATAGCCCGGTAAACATACCGGGCTTTTTTTATCAAAATTCCATTTTCACCGTGAATTGCACTTCACGCGGATCGCCAATCTGATTACCCAGATTATTTGTGGCTATGGAAGAGGTGTAATACGTTTTATCAAACAGGTTTTTGACGTTTAATTGCAGAGTGACCGGATACTGCAATTTCATTTTATATGCGGCGAAGGCATCGGCAACGAAATAGCCCGGCAGATAGTAGTCAGCCCCATTGGTTGCTGAACGACGGCTTACGCCATGTCCGCCACCGCCAAACGTCAGCGTGTTATTGCCAGGCATATTATGAATGTCATAGGTCAGGAATAGCGAACCGGTATGACGAGGAACATTCGGCAATGGTTTTCCTGCATAATCAGGATCTTCCAGAACCTTAGCATCGGTATAGCCGTAGCTGGCAATAATATTAATATTTTCAGTTAATGCTCCCGCAAGGTCGACTTCTACCCCTCTTGAACGAACGCGGCCTGCCGTTTTGGCGATGGTTTCGTCACCAATACTTTCGGTATACAACACGTTGCGTTTATGGATATCAAACAGCGCAATATCTGCGGTTATACCATCGAACAGCTCGAATTTTGCCCCGACTTCGTAAGCATTAGATGATTCCGGGGGAAGATCGCCAATGTAGCTGGCAATTGACGATTGCGGCATAAATGTTTGCGAATAATTGGCAAATAAGGATACCGATGGCGTCAGTTTGTAGACCAACCCCAGTTTGGGAGTCCATTGCTCATCGCGGCTGTCAGTATTGACATTAAAAGGACGGCCTTTACCCGCATACTGCGTGTAATACTGATAGCGGATCCCGGCGACGGCAATCCAGTTATCGGTCAGATAGAGCGCGTCCTGAGCATAAGCTGAGTAGCTCTCCTGTTTGATCGTCTGATCACTGTCCGATGCCGAGACCGTTGTACATTTGCTGGTATTGCCATAAACAGGGTTGTAGATATTGAAATCTTTAGCGTTTTTACAGCGAATCATATCTGTGCGCAGAAGATCATAATATTCATATGACACCCCGCCCAGAATCTCATTATAGAATCCAGCGATATCGACATTCCCTTGCAGATCCGCACGAGTAGAATGCATGCGCTGAGTAGAGCCCTGAGTTGCATCAACACGCCGTGTCAGTGTTCCTGTTGTTGCATCATACGCGGTAACGCGAGCTTGATTATCGCTGTATTTATCCTGGCTGTAGCTGTAATCAAAGCGCGCAGTCCACTGGCTATTGAGATGATATTCTGCGTTGAGTTGCGCCAGATCGGACTGACCATCTGTAATATTAAACGGTTCGTCGAAACGTATTTTTCGATCAACGTTTACGGGCTGTTTCGTCGTAAGATCGAAAATTGTTCCGCGATCGAATGGCGTTTTATAGTCCCGATGTGAATAGAGCATGGTTACTGTTGCATTATCACCAAACCAGGTGAGTGATGGGGCAATAAATGTACTGCGCTCTTTACCGAAGTTCCGCCAGTAGTCTTCATCCTGCACTTCCCCCGTCAGGCGGTAGGCCAGTTGAGTGCCTTCAATGGGACCTGTGATATCAAGTTGCCCTGTACCACCACCAAAACTGGAGGACGTGGCTGAGACAGAACCATGGAACGTTTTTTCCGGGCGCTTTGTCACGACGTTAATCAGCCCACCAGGATCGAGAATGCCATACAGCGTGGAGGCCGGGCCTTTTAGCACTTCCACACGTTCTGTTGCGGCGTTGAAACTGCGAGGAAGTACGGTTCGCAGGCCGTTGGTCATGATGGAGCCATCCCGGTTTGCACCAAACCCACGACGTACAAAAGCGTCCTGAGTCCCGCCTAATGTATTGGTTTGCACCACGTTACTGACGTTATAAAGCGCCTCATCCAGCGTCGTCGCATGCTGATTTTCCAGAACTTGATCGCTAACCGTATTGACCACCTGCGGAATATCCAGCATCGGCATATCGGTTAATGTCGCCGTGGAGGTGCTCAGAGGCTGATAACCATCGGTCGCATCAGTTGCGGTATTCGCATCCGCGGTAACCGTGATGGTTTCGCCATCTTTGGTCGTTACAGTGTCTGTTGCATGAATCATCGGTGCCGCAAAGAGCAGTGAAAAGAGCGCCCGACCTTTGACTCCTGAGAATGAAGGTGTGAACTTAGCCATTTAGTCTTTTATCCCAAAAACTCGCGGATTGTCGCGAGTGAAAATTGTTTCTTGTTGCTCACTAAGCACTATCCGTTTGTTATTTCGCCATCGGATATGTAATTGAGAATCATTCAATCATGCAATAATGTAGTAGTAAATGAGAAATAACGAAAAAATGCTACAGGTGTTTTCACGATGATTTAATGCAGGTTGATTGTTTTTAACTCATTAATATTTAATGTTTTAATTTTTATTTTCAAAAAGATTTTACCTGTTATTTACCTTGTTTTTGTGAGGCTTTTAACTTCTTGACTACTACATTTTGTGGCGTCAAACTCTCAAAGGAGAATGAGTTTTATTTTTGTTTGTCTTTGATTAAGTTGGCGTACACGTGGCACATAACGCAAAAGGGCAGGGGCTGATCCTCGACAATGTTTCTGCCGGGTATCACAAGAACATCATTGTTGATGGTGTTTCTTTCTCCGTTCCCACAGAGAAAATGACCGTTCTGGTTGGGGCAAACGGCTGTGGAAAGTCGACGTTGCTCAGTACCATTGCGCGTATATTGCAACCCATGGGCGGCTCGATATTGCTTGATGGCAAAGCGATTCACGAGCAACCAACGAAAGCGTTATCCCGCAGACTTGGGATCTTACCGCAGTCGCCATTATTGCCGGAGGGCTTAACCGTTTACGAACTGGTGTCGCGCGGGCGCTTTCCCTGGCAGAATTTTATACGTCAATGGAGCGACGCTGACGAGCAGGCGGTAGAAGAGGCCCTGAAATTAACCGGTACGCAGGAGTTTGCGCATTTACCTGTTGAAAAACTCTCTGGTGGGCAGCGCCAGCGGTGCTGGATTGCGATGGTGTTGGCGCAAAAGACGCCTTATATCCTGCTGGATGAACCAACAACCTGGCTTGATTTACGTTATCAGGTTGAAATTCTTGAGTTATTACATGACTTAACGCGTCATCACGGGCGTACAGTCGTCGTGGTGTTGCATGATCTGAATTTTGCCGTCAATTATGGCGATACGCTGATATTTTTACGCCAGGGGAAAGTGGTGCGTGTGTTGAATGAGGGGGAGCATTGCACGCCTGAGCTGGTGAAAGCTGTCTTTGACGTTGATGTTCACGCATCAATAAATCCTCTGACGGGAAAACCGTTTTTCATGCCGTTTCGTGGTGTAGAAAAAGTATGATGCGCACGGGGCTGGTTACTGTTTTTTTCCTCACCTTACTGCTGGTGGGATGCGTTGTATATCCTGGGATTGGTGCCCGATTTATTGCACCACAAACGGTGTTGCAGGCATTTTTCCATTTTGAACCGCAAAACTTCGATCACAACGTGATTATAAGACTCCGTTTGCCGCGTTTGGCGGCAGCATTGCTTACTGGTGCTTCTCTTGGTGTTGCTGGCGCTTTGTTGCAGGCTGTCATTCGTAACCCATTGGGGGAGCCACATATTTTAGGCTTAAATGCCGGAGCCGCCCTGGCTGTCGTTGCTGCCAGTGCACTAGGACTGGCATTTCCTGTTGGGCGTCCATTGCTGGCATCAGCGGGAGGCGCGGTACTGTTCCTGCTGATATTGCTGCTCTCTTCCGCAGGACGTTCAGGGTTAACGCCAATGAAAGTTACCTTATGCGGCGTGGCGCTATCGGCGTTCGTTTCCTCAATAACGGCTGCAATCCTGATTCTTGACGAACAAACGTTGTTGGCGATGCGGACATGGTTAGCGGGTGATTTAGCGGGGTTGGATTGGGCGACGCTTGGTACATCTGCCTGGTTTTCTCTGGGGGGATTTGTATTAGCTCTTTATCTTGCGCCCTCTCTTAACATGTTGGCACTGGGCGATCGCATGGCGCAGGGCCTGGGCGTCTCGGTACTACGCACGCGAACATTCACTCTGATTGCGATCGCGTTGCTCTGTGGCGCGGCCGTATCGATTGCTGGCCCGATTGGTTTTGTCGGCTTGCTCGTACCGCAGATTGTCCGGCGTCTGGTATCAACGGATCTGCGCGTTCTGCTACCTCTTTCAGCTTGTGTCGGAGCTTTACTGCTATTACTGGCAGATATTATTGCCAGGACGCTTTTCACGCCCCATGAGCTGGCGACAGGTGTCATGACGGCATTAGTTGGTGCACCTGTTTTTGTCATTATGGCGACGAGGATGTTCAAATGAGCCGGATAATGAACGTTGGGTTACGCCCGCTACGTGTTGGTGAGTTTTCTACACTGGTACGCCCTAAAAATCTGGTGTTGCTTGGTGGACTGTCTCTGTTTGCTGTTGGAATACTGATATTCGGTCTGATGCATGGTTCTTTTTCTGTCCCGGCATCGGAAGTCGGACGAGCGTTGTTCTCTCCAGAAAATGTGAACACAGACACACGTTATATTGTGCAGGATATTCGCTTGCCGAGAGTCATCATGGCGTTGCTATGCGGAGCCATGTTAGGTATGGCGGGAGCCGCAATGCAGTCTATTGCTCGTAACAGCCTTGCGGATCCCGGTCTTATCGGGGTCAAGGAAGGATGTAGCGTGGCAGTGCTGTGGCTGATTTTCCAGTTTCCAATGCTGGGGATGTTCTGGCGTCCAGTGGCTGGCCTCGCTGGCGGCTTATTCGTTGCGTTAGTGGTGATTTTCTGTGCACGCGATATTTCCCGCCCGCGATTTGTTTTGATCGGCATTGGCGTTTCCTGGTTTTTCGCCGCGGGGATCGGTGTATTTATGACCACAGCAGATGTTCGTGACGTACAAACTGCATTGATGTGGTTATCGGGAAGCCTACATGCAGCCAACTGGATGTTAGTCGGTATTTCAGCCTGTTGGATGTTGCCAGCCGCTCTTTTATTGCTGTTCACAGCCCGGACGGCGGATATCGCTCTGCTTGGTCATCAGGTTGCAACCGGATTAGGCGTGAATAGTTCTCGTCTGGCGTTGTTGCGTGTAGCCGCGCCAATAATCCTGACAGCCGTCTGCGTTTCTTGTGTTGGCAACATCGGCTTTGTCGGGCTGATAGCACCTCATATATCACGTTTTATTCTGCGTGGTGGACAGACGACATTACTGCTGGGGAGCGCCGTATCGGGGGCGTTGTTAGTCATTCTGGCGGATAGCATTGGTCGTTTGGCTTTTTTGCCTTTGCAACTCCCTGCAGGAATCGTTATCTCACTGATTGGTGGACCATTCTTTCTGCTACTTCTCTGGCAACGCAGGAACAGTTTTTAACGGGAGTTATATGCGTTTATTTTTTTCTCTGCTGATACTGTTGTCATTTTTTGCTCGTGCAACAGAGCCTGTTCAGGTGTTTACCGATGATTTAGGGCGCAAAGTCACAGTGCCTGCACATCCAAAGAGAATCGTTTCTTTACACGATCTTGATATCACCATTCCTCTGATTGAACTCGGTGTACCTCCTGTCGCCAGCCACGGGCGTACACGGCCTGACGGTAGCCATTTCATTCGATCAGGTGCGTTACTGACAGGTGTTGATTTCGATAATTCATCGATCGCCTTCATTGGAACAGCCGATATTGATATTGAAGCGATTGTGGCGGCAAAGCCGGACCTGATCATCACAGAACCGACCCGTAATACGCCCATTGAACAACTGGAGAAAATTGCGCCCACGGTGAGCATTGATCATCTCAAAGGGGGCGCGCCAGAAATCTACCGCAAGTTGGCCGAACTTACAGGAACACAGGCGCGGCTGGCGATACTTGAACGCCGCTATCAGGCGCAAATCAATGCGCTGAAGGCGACGCTGGACAGTCAAAAAATAACGGTATCGGTGATTCAGGCAAATCAGGGAAAAATTAATGTGATGCATAGCTATCATTCGCTGGGGCGGGTATTACGCGATGCTGGTTTTCGCTTTCCGCCGCTGATTGAGAGCATTCCTGAAGGTGGGCGAATGGATGTGAGCGCGGAGCGTTTGCCTGAACTGGATGCCGATTTTGTTTTTGCAACCTGGCGCGGTGATTCTGGTGGTAAACCTCAGGACGAGCTGGCAGCAATGGAAAAAGTCATGCCGGGATGGTGTCAGTTTCTGACAGCCTGTCGTTCCGGACGTTATGTGTTGATTTCGCGTGAAGAGGCGATTTCTAACTCCTTTGCATCTCTGGGATTGATGGCTGCGCAGATACAATCACAAATTGCGGGGCGACCTTTACCGGAGGCCAAATGATCCAGAAAGACAAAACGCGGGTTGATATTTTTGGGGAGCGTTTTCGTACTCGTGCGAGTCAGTTAACGCCAGGGTTAAGAACCGTCGCCAGCTACATTAATGAGCACCGTGAAGTGGTCCTCGAGCAAACGGCGATGGAAATTGCGGCCACGTTAAACACTTCCGATGCCACAGTAATTCGGGCTATACAGGCTCTGGGGTTTGCCGGGCTGCGCGATCTGAAACGTACTCTGGAACAGTGGCTTGGCCCAGCCCTTAGCTCCAGCGAAAAGATGTCTACGACGGTGAGTAACTTGACGAGCGATGTTAACACCGCAATCGACTTTGTTCTTGAAGGGCATCTGTATACCTGCAATGTCCTGTCAGAGCCTGAAAACCGCCACTCGCTTGCGCAAGCGGTAGCCTTGTTGGTGCAGGCGCGGCAAGTTGCTATTTTTGGCATTGGCGCTTCGGGTATTCTGGCGGATTATACCGCGCGGCTATTCAACCGCATTGGCTTGCCCGCCACGGCGCTAAACCGTACGGGTATTGGCCTTGCCGAGCAATTGATCGCGCTTCAGCGTGGCGATGTGCTGATCATGATGGCGCAAAAATCTGCACACCGGGAAGGGCTGACAACGCTGCGTGAAGCGAAACGGCTGGGGATCCCGGTTATTTTGCTGACAAACGCTCTGGATTCGCGTTTTAGTAAAGACGCCAGTATCGTCATCCACGTTCCGCGCGGGGATGAAAAGGGGAAAACGCCGCTACATGGTACGGTATTGTTGTGCCTGGAAATGATTGTCTGGTCGGTGGCCTCAGCGGTGCCGCAGCGTGCGGTTAAAACCATTAAGCGAATTAACGATTTCCATCGGGGTTTGAAAACGGGAAGAAAGAATGGCTAATCAGGCCTGAGACCGGTAGCAACACCGGCCTCTTTTCAGGAACATCAAAGTCCCGACTGCAGGATACGAATATTCATCTCCAGCACATCGCCTTTTACGGCTTCGCTATATGCTTTCATGTGCGGGGTTTGCAGATGCGCTTCAAGGTGCGCGATGCTTTCCCACTGCTCAATCATCACAATAGAGTCCGGCGCCATAGACTGGAAACTCACGCCAGCAGCGCAATCCACCATTGGCGCGTAGCCGTGGCAACCTTCTTCCTTCAGAACTGTTGGAACGATTTTAGCAAACTGATCCAATACCGCCTGACGGTGATGTTGGCCAGGGCGAGTACGGATTTCTGCGATTACTGTAATCATGGTTAACTCCTTCTAAAGCCAGAGCTCTAGTTAACCAAAAATTTCCACAAGATGCTTGCGATATTCTTCAGTATAGCGGGGAACATCAGGCATTTTTATCACGTCATTAGCGATAAATGTCGGCAGCGGTTCCATGCCGAGGAATTGGTTTGCTTTATGGAACGGTAGATACACACCGTCAACGCCAACGCCGTGGAAGAACTGGTCTTTTTCGGTGAAGGCTTCCATTGGGGCGTTCCAGGTCAGCGAGAGCATATATTTTTTACCCTGTACCAGACCGCCAGAACCGTATTTTTTCGACGGATCTTTGCGGGTACGACCATCGCTGGCATACAGCGTGCCGTGACCTTCGGTGAACACATCATCAATGTATTTTTTCACCGTCCACGGCGCGCCCATCCACCAGCCAGGCATCTGCCAGATCACCACATCAGCCCAGAGAAAGTTTTGTACTTCGGCTTTGACATCGTAGTCGCTCTCAGCGCGAACGATGCGGACATCATGTCCGAGGTCGCGCAGCGTGCCATCCGCGACTTCGGTCAGGGTGTCGTTCAGTTGACCATTAGAGTGGGCGAATTTTTTCGCACCGTTGATAATCAGAATATTGCTCATTTTTTATCCTCAAGGAGAGACGTTTACCGACAATAGTACGTCACAGAGCGGTGCGGTGAAATTAGCAAAATGTGCAAAGTCTTTTGCGAATTTTGCAAAAGTCTCACCACTACCAGCTCACTTTCGCCTCAAATCCACCTTGTTTCGCATTCCCAAACACAACATTCATGCCATGCAATTTTGCGATTCGCTGGACAATCGACAACCCCAGTCCGCTACCGGTTGCGGTTTGTCCAGGTGGGCGGTAGAAACGTTCGCCAATTCGCGCCAGCGCCTCTGGCGTCACGCCGGGGCCGTTGTCTCTTACGGTGAAATTATCTGCATTCAGAGTGACATCCACTACGCTGCCCTGTGGACTGTAGCGTACTGCGTTATCCAGCAGATTTCGTACCAGTAGACTTAGCAATAGCGGTTGTCCGGTGCGTTTGATGCCGTGGGCATTGAGCGTCAGCCGCACGTCAATTTTTGCCTGCTGCGCCGTGTGGTAGATATCCATCACCGCCGATTGCAGGAGATCTTCAAGTGGGATCTCCGCGACGTCCTGAAGGTTATCCAGCGAGTCGAGCCGCGATAGTGTGAGCAGTTGATCAACCAGACGGGTGGCGCGATCGATCCCCGAATGTAATTGCGTCAGTGCTTTTTTCCGTGCCTGCGGATCATCGTCAGAGAGTTGCGCAACTTCGGTTTGAACTTTCAGCGCCGTTAATGGGCTACGCAGTTCGTGAGCGGCGTCAGAGGTAAAGCGCCGTTCACGCACCATCATCGCATGTGTACGGTCGAACAGTTGATTCAGCGACTCGACTAGCGGACGCACTTCGCTGGGTACGCCCGCGGCGTTGAGTGGTTTTTCCGAGTCGGGATCGCGCATACGTAGCGCCAGCGCTAGTTTGTTCAGTGGCGAGAGCTCACGACCCAGTAACACCATCATGAAGATTAACATAATGGGTAGCGCAACAAGCCAGGGGATGAGCTGGCCGGTGACGATTGCCAGCGCCATGTCTTCACGGTATTCCCATTCCTGGCCGACAACGATGCGATATTTACCATCAGGTGATGTCATCCAGATAAAGCGCCATTGATCTTTATCACCCACCAGTTGCCCGTCAGCAAAACCTTCACGCTGATAGCTATAGGGAATATCTTCTCCATTATCGCCATCGTTAAGAACCATTCTGCCGTCGCGGGTAAAAATGGCAAATGTCAGGGCATCGTCATCCACATGGCCGTGTTTGAATTTATCCGGCGTTCTTGCCATACGATCTGCCGCATTAATTTCGTTAAGATCGAGCGTACTTAATCGTTTGGCAAACAGCATTAACTGGGTATCGAACAACTCATCGACATTATCAATCGTTTGTTTCCAGGCTACAAAGCTGGAGACAACCCAGGTCAGCGAGGCCAGAATCAAAAAGATCAGCGTCAGCCTGACTCGCAGACTAAGGCGTTGGGTAAATTTCATTTCTCACCTAATGTGTAGCCAATACCGTGAACGGTGCGAATAAAGTCACTGCCGAGTTTGCGTCGCAGATGATGCACATGTACTTCGACGGCATTGCTGGTGACCTCTTCGTCCCAGGTATACAGTTTTTCTTCAATCAGTTTGCGTGGTAGAACACGGCCAGCGTTACGCATCAGTAATTCCAGCAGGGCAAATTCTTTTGGCTTGAGTGTTAAGGATTCACCTGCCAGGGTGGCGATCCGTTTGCCCGGGTCGAGCATGACGTTGCCGTGATGTAGCTCGTTGCTGGCATGGCCGTTGGTTCGGCGCATCAGCGCTTCCAGCCTGGCGGCCACTTCTATCAATGCAAAAGGTTTACACAGATAATCGTCGGCCCCCAGACGCAAACCTTCCACGCGTTCCGCCAGTGCGTCGCGCGCGGTCAGGATCAGTACCGGCTCACGCTGACCTTTATCCCGCCACTCGCGCAAAATATCGCGGCCATCCATTCCCGGTAAGGTGAGATCAAGGATCACCGCGTCATAAGGTGCGCTATAAAGCGCCTCTTTTCCCTGACGACCTTCCGTAAACCAGTCAACACTAAAGCCCATCTTACTAAGACCTGTTTTGATGCCGTCACCAATCAGCATGTCATCTTCTATCAGTAAAATTCGCATCTTTTCATCCCTGCGATAGCTGTATTCGTTGTCAGTAAACCGTGTTGTAACGCGCTCTGTACAGTACTAAATTTTCTTTTTTTTCCTTAAGAAGTTGTTAAGGACTATCTTGTTTAATGCCTGGAAACAGACATCAAAGGGAGTAACAAACATGAAAAAATTCGCAGCAGTAATTGCAGTAATGGCCCTGTGTAGCGCACCGGTTATGGCAGCAGAGCAGGGGGGCTTTTCTGGCCCATCGGCAACACAAAGTCAAACCGGAGGATTCCAGGGGCCGAACGGCAGCGTAACTAACGTAGAAAACGCGAAATCTTTGCGTGACGACACCTGGGTAACTCTGCGTGGCAATATCGTTGAGCGCATCTCTGACGATCTGTATGTGTTCAAAGATGCCAGCGGCACCATCAATGTCGATATCGACCACAAACGCTGGAACGGCGTGACAGTTACGCCGAAAGATACGGTTGAGATTCAGGGGGAAGTGGATAAAGACTGGAACTCTGTTGAGATTGACGTGAAACAGATCAGTAAAGTCAATCCGTAATTGTTACTGCTCCCGGGACGCGTTCCCGGGAATAATTTCGCAGGGAGCAACATGAAAAACCGTGCACTGGACGTAAATATTATCGATTTCCCATCAACCCGCGTGGCGATGTTGCCGCATCGCTGTAGCCCTGAGTTGCTCAACTACAGCGTGGCGAAATTTATCATGTGGCGCAAAGACACGGGGTTATCTCCCGTTAACCAAAGCCAGACTTTTGGCGTCGCCTGGGACGATCCTGCCACCACTGCGCCAGACGCGTTTCGCTTTGATATTTGCGGCAGCGTTAACGAGCCTGTTCCGGAGAATCGTTATGGTGTGAGTAATGGCGAACTCACCGCAGGGCGTTATGCGGTTGCCCGTCATTCTGGCGCCCTGGATAACATATCTCACACTATCCGGGCCATCATTCGCCGTTGGCTTCCTGATAGCGGCGAGAAAATGCGTAACGCACCGATATTGTTTCACTACACCAACCTGGCCGAAGGGATGTCAGAGAAGCGGCTGGAAACGGATATTTATGTGCCGTTAATGTGAAGGGGGATCTTTTCCGGAGTGTGAGCCAAATCACTCGCGATAAGTTTGAGCTAACAATGCCACTGGCGTATTGTTGTCAGGCTTATAATTTCTCCGGTAAGGAATACCATGTATACGCGAAATTTATTATGGCTGGTCAGCCTGGTAAGTGCGGCTCCTCTCTATGCTGCTGACGTTCCCGCCAACACACCGCTCGCCCCGCAACAGCTCTTTCGTTACAACAATCATAGCGACCCCGGCACGCTTGACCCGCAAAAGGTTGAGGAGAATACCGCCGCGCAGATTGTGCTGGATCTGTTTGAAGGTCTGGTATGGATGGACGGCGAAGGTAAAGTGCAACCTGCCCAGGCTGAATCCTGGGAAGTGTCAGATGGCGGCAAACGCTATATTTTCCATTTACGCAACGGCTTACAGTGGTCTGATGGTCAGCCTCTGACAGCGCAGGATTTTGTCCTCGGCTGGCAGCGCGCGGTTGACCCCAAAACGGCAAGCCCTTTTGCTGGCTATCTGGCGCAGGCGCATATTAAAAATGCAGCGGCTATCGCGGCGGGAAAATCGGATGTCTCATCGTTAGGCGTGAAAGCGACGGATGACCGCACTTTTGAAGTCACGCTTGAGCAGCCCGTACCGTGGTTTACGACAATGCTAGCCTGGCCGACGCTGTTTCCGGTTCCGCATCATATGATTGCGAAGTATGGCGATAGCTGGAGTAAGCCAGAGCATATGGTTTACAACGGTGCTTTTGTGCTTGATAAATGGGTGGTTAACGAAAAGATTACCGCACGCAAAAATCCAAAGTACCGCGATGCACAACATACGGTATTGCAGCAGGTTGAGTATCTGGCACTGGATAATTCAGTCACCGGCTATAACCGCTATCGTGCGGGTGAAGTCGATCTCACCTGGGTTCCGGCACAACAAATTCCTGCTATTGAAAAATCACTGCCTGGTGAGTTGCAAATTATCCCGCGTCTGAACAGTGAATATTACAATTTCAATATCCAGAAACCACCGTTTGACGATGTTCGTGTCCGGCGGGCGCTATATCTGACGGTCGACAGGCCGTTGATTGCGCAAAAGATACTCGGGTTGCGAACGCCTGCAACCACGTTGACGCCGCCAGAGGTAGAAGGCTTTAACGCGACGACGTTTGATGAACTGCAAAAGCCGATGAGTGAGCGCGTGGCGACGGCAAAAGCCTTGCTCAAACAAGCGGGGTACGATGCATCTCATCCGCTACGCTTTGAACTGTTCTACAACAAGTATGATTTGCATGAAAAAACGGCAATTGCGTTGTCTTCCGAATGGAAAAAATGGCTTGGTGCACAGGTGACGCTGCGCACGATGGAGTGGAAAACCTATCTTGATACCCGGCGAGCCGGTGATTTCATGCTATCGCGGCAGTCGTGGGATGCGACGTACAATGATGCTTCCACTTTCCTGAACACGCTCAAAAGCGATAGTGAAGAGAATGTCGGTCACTGGAAAAATGCGCAGTATGACGCGTTGCTAAATCAGGCGGCGCAGACCACTGACGCGACAAAGCGTAATGCGTTGTATCGGCAGGCAGAGATGATCATTAATCAGCAGGCACCGCTCATTCCCATCTACTATCAGCCGCTGATCAAATTGCTTAAACCTTACGTTGGCGGTTTCCCGCTGCATAATCCCCAGGATTATGTCTACAGCAAAGAGTTGTATATCAAGGCACATTGATGCCTTTATCGCCGTCGGAGCACGTCCGGCGGCGCTATTCACGCTGATCTCCTGTGACTCGACGCGACAGATAATGTAGTATCTCCGGCAATATTGCCCCTTTGAAGGCTGGCGAATAAGTTGAGGAATCAGAATTAATGAGCGATATGGCAGAGCGCCTTGCGCTACATGAATTTACGGAAAACGCCTACTTAAACTACTCCATGTACGTCATCATGGATCGTGCGTTGCCGTTTATTGGTGATGGTCTGAAACCCGTTCAGCGCCGCATTGTGTATGCGATGTCTGAGCTGGGTCTGAATGCTACCGCCAAATTTAAAAAGTCGGCCCGTACCGTCGGTGACGTACTGGGTAAGTACCATCCGCACGGCGACAGCGCCTGCTATGAAGCGATGGTTCTGATGGCGCAGCCGTTTTCTTACCGTTATCCGCTGGTTGATGGTCAGGGGAACTGGGGCGCGCCGGACGATCCGAAATCGTTCGCGGCAATGCGTTACACCGAATCCCGTCTGTCGAAATATTCCGAGCTGTTATTGAGCGAGCTGGGGCAAGGGACGGCGGATTGGGTGCCAAATTTCGACGGCACCTTGCAGGAGCCGAAAATGCTGCCTGCCCGCCTGCCGAATATTTTGCTTAACGGCACCACCGGTATTGCTGTCGGGATGGCAACGGACATTCCGCCACATAACCTGCGCGAAGTCGCACAGGCAGCAATCGCCTTAATCGACCAGCCGAAAACCACGCTCGATCAGTTACTGGATATTGTGCAGGGGCCGGATTACCCGACCGAAGCGGAAATCATCACCTCCCGGGCGGAGATCCGCAAAATCTACGAAAATGGTCGTGGTTCTGTGCGTATGCGCGCAGTGTGGAAGAAAGAAGATGGCGCGGTGGTCATCAGTGCCTTACCGCATCAGGTTTCTGGTGCGCGCGTACTGGAGCAAATTGCTGCGCAAATGCGTAACAAAAAGCTGCCAATGGTTGACGATCTACGCGATGAATCCGACCACGAGAACCCGACCCGTCTGGTGATTGTGCCGCGCTCTAATCGCGTGGATATGGATCAGGTGATGAATCACCTCTTCGCCACCACCGATCTGGAAAAGAGCTATCGCATTAACCTTAATATGATTGGTCTGGATGGGCGTCCGGCGGTGAAAAACCTGCTGGAAATCCTCTCCGAATGGCTGGTATTCCGTCGCGATACCGTGCGCCGCCGTTTGAACTATCGTCTGGAGAAAGTCCTCAAGCGCCTGCATATCCTGGAAGGTTTGCTGGTGGCGTTTCTCAATATCGACGAAGTGATTGAGATCATTCGTAATGAAGATGAACCGAAACCGGCGCTGATGTCGCGTTTTGGCCTCACGGAAACCCAGGCGGAAGCGATCCTCGAATTGAAACTGCGTCATCTCGCCAAACTGGAAGAGATGAAGATTCGCGGTGAGCAGAACGAGCTGGAAAAAGAGCGTGACCAGTTGCAGAGCATTCTGGCTTCCGAGCGCAAGATGAATAATCTGCTGAAGAAAGAGTTGCAGGCCGATGCGCAAGCATATGGTGACGATCGCCGTTCACCGTTGCAGGAACGCGAAGAAGCGAAAGCAATGAGTGAGCACGACATGCTGCCGTCTGAACCCGTTACCATCGTGCTGTCGCAGATGGGCTGGGTGCGTAGCGCTAAAGGCCACGACATTGACGCCCCAGGTTTGAACTACAAAGCGGGTGACAGCTTTAAAGCTGCGGTGAAAGGCAAGAGCAACCAGCCAGTGGTGTTTGTTGATTCTACCGGACGCAGCTATGCCATCGACCCAATTACGCTGCCGTCGGCGCGTGGTCAGGGCGAACCGCTTACTGGCAAACTGACGTTGCCGCCAGGTGCTACCGTTGACCATATGCTGATGGAAAGCGACGATCAGAAACTGTTGATGGCTTCCGATGCGGGTTACGGTTTTGTCTGCACCTTTAACGATCTGGTGGCGCGTAATCGTGCAGGTAAAGCATTGATCACTTTACCGGAAAATGCGCATGTCATGCCGCCGGTAGTCATTGAAGATGCTTCTGATATGTTGCTGGCAATTACTCAGGCAGGCCGCATGTTGATGTTCCCGGTAAGCGAGCTTCCGCAACTGTCGAAGGGTAAAGGCAACAAGATCATCAACATTCCGTCGGCAGAAGCCGCGCGGGGCGAGGATGGTTTGGCACACCTGTATGTACTGCCGCCGCAAAGTACCCTGACCATTCATGTCGGGAAACGCAAAATCAAACTGCGCCCGGAAGAATTGCTGAAAGTTACCGGTGAGCGTGGCCGTCGCGGCACCTTGATGCGTGGTTTGCAGCGTATCGACCGTGTCGAGATTGATTCGCCTCTCCGCGCCAGCAGCAGCGATAGCGAAGAGTAATATGCCGGAGGGGGCTTTCTCCCGTTTGCAAGGACTGCCGGATGGAACGTTAAGTCGTCATCCGGCAGCGTAATCAGCCCCAGGAAACGATAAAAATTCCCTTGAAACCGTTGTTTATTCATGCGTTGCGATTAACAATACGCTTTTCCAGAGAGCGGCTTTTAACAATGCCCTAACCTGATTTCAGGTGACGTACAATGCCAGTCTCTCAGATCTTCAGAGGGTGTTATGCTATATATCTTTCGTCTTATTATTACCGTGATTTACAGCTTGTTAGTCTGTGTTTTCGGCTCCATTTACTGTCTGTTCAGCCCGAGAAATCCGAAGCATGTGGCCACCTTTGGGCATATGTTTGGTCGTCTTGCGCCGCTGTTCGGCCTTAAAGTTGAGTGTCGCAAACCCGCTGATGCTGAAAGTTATGGTAATGCTATCTATATCGCTAACCACCAGAACAACTATGACATGGTGACGGCATCGAATATCGTGCAGCCACCGACAGTCACTGTGGGTAAAAAGAGTTTGCTGTGGATCCCCTTTTTTGGTCAGTTGTACTGGTTAACTGGCAACTTATTGATCGACAGAAACAATCGTACTAAAGCGCACGGCACTATCGCGGAAGTGGTGAATCACTTCAAAAAACGCCGTATTTCCATCTGGATGTTCCCGGAAGGAACGCGCAGCCGTGGTCGTGGCCTGCTGCCGTTTAAAACAGGGGCATTTCATGCGGCGATTGCGGCAGGCGTCCCCATTATTCCCGTGTGTGTTTCCACAACTTCGAATAAGATTAATCTTAACCGACTGAATAATGGTTTAGTGATCGTAGAAATGCTGCCGCCAATTGACGTCAGTCAATATGGTAAAGATCAGGTTCGCGAGCTGGCTGCCCATTGTCGTTCGATAATGGAACAAAAAATAGCCGAGCTCGATAAAGAAGTCGCAGAGCGCGAAGCCGCCGGAAAAGTTTAAGTCGGCAGTCTGTTTTTGCGGGAATGTTTTCCTGCACGGTATTACTTTAGCCAGTTTTACATGGAGCAAATATGTCACTCAGTCGGCGTCAGTTCATTCAGGCATCGGGGATTGCACTGTGTGCAGGAGCAGTCCCCCTGAAGGCAAGCGCAGCCGGGCAACAGCAACCGCTGCCCGTTCCGCCGCTGCTTGAATCTCGCCGTGGGCAACCGCTGTTTATGACAGTACAACGTGCGCACTGGTCATTTACGCCAGGAACGCGCGCGTCGGTTTGGGGTATCAATGGTCGCTACCTTGGGCCGACTATCCGCGTCTGGAAGGGCGATGATGTTAAGCTGATTTACAGCAACCGACTGACAGAAAATGTCTCAATGACAGTCGCCGGGCTACAGGTGCCAGGCCCGCTGATGGGGGGGCCTGCACGCATGATGTCGCCAAATGCTGACTGGGCACCTGTGCTGCCAATTCGTCAGAGCGCCGCGACCCTGTGGTATCACGCCAACACACCGAACCGCACGGCACAGCAGGTTTATAACGGCCTTGCCGGGATGTGGCTGGTGGAAGATGAAGTCAGCAAGTCGCTGCCAATCCCTAATCATTATGGAGTGGATGATTTTCCGGTCATTATCCAGGATAAACGGCTGGATAACTTTGGCACGCCGGAATACAACGAGCCGGGAAGCGGCGGTTTTGTTGGCGATACGCTACTGGTCAATGGCGTACAAAGCCCGTATGTTGAAGTTTCGCGCGGTTGGGTGCGCCTGCGTTTATTGAACGCGTCGAACTCCCGTCGTTATCAATTACAGATGAGTGACGGACGTCCGTTGCACGTGATTTCTGGCGACCAGGGGTTCCTGCCTGCACCCGTGTCGGTGAAACAGCTTTCGCTGGCACCGGGCGAGCGTCGTGAGATTCTGGTGGATATGAGCAACGGTGATGAAGTGTCGATCACCTGTGGTGAAGCGGCGAGCATTGTTGATCGTATTCGTGGCTTCTTTGAGCCATCCAGCATTCTGGTTTCCACGCTGGTGCTGACGCTGCGCCCGACCGGTCTTCTGCCGCTGGTGACAGACAGCCTGCCGATGCGTTTGTTACCGACCGAAATAATGGCCGGCTCTCCGATTCGCAGCCGTGATATTAGCCTGGGTGACGATCCTGGCATCAACGGGCAGTTGTGGGACGTCAATCGTATTGATGTCACCGCGCAGCAAGGTACGTGGGAACGCTGGACGGTGCGGGCAGATGAGCCGCAATCATTCCATATTGAAGGCGTGATGTTCCAGATCCGTAACGTGAACGGTGCGATGCCATTCCCGGAAGACAGAGGCTGGAAAGACACCGTATGGGTTGATGGGCAAGTGGAACTGCTTGTCTATTTCGGTCAGCCTTCCTGGGCGCACTTCCCGTTCTACTTTAATAGCCAGACGCTGGAAATGGCGGATCGCGGTTCCATCGGGCAACTGTTGGTTAATCCGGTGCCTTAATCTCCATACTCGCCCGAGGAGGGCGAGTATGGAATACCTTTCGATTTCTCTTTCGTTCCGGCTTATAATCCCCGGCCTTTGATTATTTTTTTACCATTTCTGGAAGCAAAATGAGCTCTATCTCCCTGATCCAACCGGATCGCGACCTGTTCTCCTGGCCGCAGTACTGGGCCGCCTGTTTTGGACCGGCACCGTTTTTGCCGATGTCTCGTGAAGAGATGGATCAACTTGGCTGGGATAGCTGCGACATCATTTTGGTTACTGGCGACGCGTATGTTGATCACCCGAGCTTCGGGATGGCGATTTGCGGTCGTATGCTGGAAGCGCAAGGCTTTCGTGTCGGGATCATCGCCCAGCCGGACTGGAGCAGCAAAGATGACTTTATGCGTCTGGGAAAACCGAATCTGTTTTTCGGCGTGACTGCAGGCAACATGGACTCGATGATCAACCGTTACACTGCCGATCGTCGTTTACGCCATGACGATGCCTACACCCCGGATAATGTCGCGGGTAAGCGTCCGGATCGCGCGACACTGGTTTATACCCAGCGTTGTAAAGAAGCATGGAAAGATGTACCGGTGATCCTCGGTGGTATCGAGGCCAGCCTGCGTCGTACCGCGCATTATGATTACTGGTCTGACACCGTGCGCCGTTCGGTGCTGGTAGATTCCAAAGCCGACATGCTGATGTTCGGTAACGGTGAGCGTCCGCTGGTGGAAGTGGCGCATCGTCTGGCGATGGGCGAGCCGATTAGTGAAATCCGCGATGTACGTAATACCGCGATTATCGTGAAAGAAGCGCTACCTGGCTGGAGTGGCGTGGATTCTACTCGTCTCGACACTCCCGGGAAAATTGACCCGATTCCGCATCCGTATGGTGAAGATTTGCCGTGCGCGGATAACAAACCGGTGACACCGAAAAAACAGGAAGCGAAAGCCGTTACTGTGCAGCCGCCGCGTCCGAAACCGTGGGAAAAAACCTACGTGTTGTTGCCTTCATTCGAGAAAGTGAAGGGCGATAAAGTGCTGTACGCACATGCTTCGCGTATTCTGCACCACGAAACCAACCCAGGCTGCGCTCGTGCGCTGATGCAAAAACATGGCGACCGCTATGTGTGGATCAACCCGCCAGCCATTCCGCTTTCTACCGAAGAGATGGACAGCGTCTTTGCGTTGCCGTACAAGCGCGTGCCGCATCCGGCTTACGGTAATGCCCGTATTCCGGCTTACGAAATGATCCGTTTCTCGGTCAATATTATGCGTGGCTGCTTTGGCGGCTGTTCTTTCTGTTCTATCACCGAGCATGAAGGGCGCATTATTCAGAGCCGTTCGGAAGACTCGATCATTAATGAGATTGAAGCGATCCGCGATACCGTTCCGGGCTTTACGGGCGTGATTTCCGATCTCGGCGGGCCAACGGCCAACATGTATATGTTGCGCTGCAAATCGCCACGCGCCGAGCAGACCTGCCGCCGCTTGTCGTGTGTGTATCCGGATATTTGTCCGCATATGGACACTAACCACGAGCCGACGATCAATCTCTATCGCCGTGCCCGCGATCTGAAAGGCATTAAAAAGATCCTGATCGCCTCCGGCGTGCGCTATGACATCGCCGTAGAAGATCCGCGCTACATCAAAGAGCTGGCGACCCATCACGTCGGTGGTTATCTGAAGATTGCGCCGGAACATACCGAAGAAGGGCCACTGTCGAAGATGATGAAGCCGGGCATGGGTAGCTATGACCGCTTTAAAGAGCTGTTCGACACCTACTCGAAACAGGCAGGCAAAGAGCAGTATCTGATCCCGTATTTCATCTCCGCACACCCCGGTACGCGTGATGAAGATATGGTGAACCTGGCGCTGTGGCTGAAAAAACACCGCTTCCGTCTCGACCAGGTGCAGAACTTCTATCCGTCGCCGTTGGCTAACTCGACCACCATGTATTACACCGGCAAAAACCCGCTGGCGAAGATTGGTTATAAGAGCGAAGACGTCTTCGTACCGAAGGGCGACAAGCAGCGACGTTTGCATAAAGCGTTATTGCGTTACCACGATCCGGCAAACTGGCCGTTAATCCGCCAGGCGTTGGAAGCGATGGGTAAAAAGCATCTGATAGGCAGTCGTCGCGATTGCTTAGTGCCAGCGCCAACCATTGAAGAGATGCGCGAGGCCCGTCGCCAGAACCGCAATACCCGTCCGGCGTTGACCAAACATACGCCAATGGCGACCCAGCGCCAGACACCTGCCGGAGCAAAGAAAGCGCCGCCCGCGCAATCTCGCCCGGTGAATGCAGGGGCGAAGAAACGCCCAAAAGTGGCTGTTGGTCGTTAAGTTAATTATCCCCGGTAGCAGAATTGCTACCGGGGATATTTTTATCATTCCGCATACATACGCAAGCAGCGCAGGCAATCAAAATAGTCTTGCGCATCAAGGCGTGTATTGGCTCTGTTAGCTTCGGATTTGGCGGCGTAGATCTGCGGGCGTAATGCTTTTATATCCTGCTCAAGTCGGGCGATTTTGGCATTTAATGTTTGTACATTACCCGCCAGTTGACTGACCTTTTGTTCATTGACGCAGCCACTTAGTAAGCTGGTCGCCAGAACAACAGCTCCCACGGTGAAAATCGTTTTCATATAGTGTTCCCTTTTATTTATTATTCCTATTCAACTCACTGCTTTAATCTGGCCGCAGTCTTCGCTTCAATCTGTTTAAGCAAACTTCCGCTATCCGGACGGATGAAATCTGCAATTTCCCACAGCCCTTCGCGCCGCTGTAAAACCAAATCCTGCTCTTCGCTGTTGCCATTGGTCAGCGCAATACGAACATGGATGCGGGCGGAATCAGCGGTTTTCTCCAGTACACGGATTTCATTAATGCGAGAAAATAGCGTTTCTTCGCCAAAACAGATCGGATTATCGTAAATAAATTGCCGCTCGATTTGCATATCTTCATCGGGGTTGCTGTCAGTTTTGAAGGTAGTTTTATAGAAGGCATTAACGGCCTGACGATAAGTGTCGGAAACAACCCACGTCCAGGGCCAGCTATAATCGGCAATATGCTCAAATAGTTCACTGACAAAAGCTTCTGGCTGTTCTTTTTGCAGCGATGCCAGCGTTGCCAGGATTTTTTCATTCTCGCTATTAACTGCCTGCCAGACGCTACCATGATTGCTGGCAATATCGTCAATGACCCAGCGATCATTTTCGGCCACCATTTTCAGCGTTTGCGTGGTCTTTTCTTTATCGTCTTTGAAGGCACGAAAGCGCACAACGGCATCCGCGTGGTCGGCGTCTATTTGGGTAATCGCTACGCTTTCTAACACCAGATCGCCAAAATCCTGACAGTCACAAATCGGATCGTAATCCAGCCAGCCAATATTGCCCGGTAGAGTGAGATTATCATTCAGGGTTAGCACCTTTTGTATGCGTTCAGATGTTATTGCCTGCTCTCCTGTTGCACCGAAATAAGGCGCACTGGCATCCGATTTATAGTTTTGATAAATCAGGCGAACTGTTTGTTCAGCGGTTAGCGATGGTGATTGTGCCTGAGTCGTGAAGCTTGCAAAAACAGCCAAAAACAGAAGAAGTATTTGTCTCATCTGTTTTTTACCTCACCGTCGCGTTTATCCATATTGTAGATGCTTTGTTGCTTTAAGAGCTTCCAGCTCCGCATGATGATGTCCTTAAATGTGGCATTTCTGAACGGAGGAGAGTAACAACGGGCGGGAGGCGAGGGGAATAAATGATTTCTGAAAAGTCCGGTAGCGGAACATTACCGCCACCGGGAGAATTTGTGCGTTAGCCGCCGAACTGGTCGGGATCGGGACCGAGGCGTTTACCTTGATCGAGTTTCGCGATTTCACCAAGTTCGTCTTTGTCGAGACGGAAATCCCAGACATTAAAGTTTTCGGCAATGCGTGAAGGTGTGACTGATTTTGGGATCACCACCAGGCCGTTATCCAGATGCCAGCGGATGACAATCTGTGCTGGAGTTTTGCCGTATTTATCCGCCAGATCGCGAATGATTTTCTGGTCAAAGACACCTTTTCCGCCTTGCGCTAACGGGCTCCAGGATTCGGTCTGAATTTTGTGCGTAGCGTTCCAGGCGTGAAGCTGGCGTTGCTGCATCAGCGGATGAAGTTCGATCTGATTAATCACGGGGGGCACGCCAGTTTCATCAATCAGACGTTGCAAATGGTGGATCTGGAAGTTACAGACGCCGATGCTTTTGATTAACCCCTCTTTTTGCAGCTCGATCATTCCCTTCCATGCTTCGACATAATGGTCGATAGCGGGAACGGGCCAGTGCATTAAGTAGAGATCGATATAATCAAGCTGGAGTTTTTTCAGGCTGTCCAGCAGGGCTTCACGGGGACGCTTGTGGTCGTCGTTCCACAGTTTGGTAGTGATGAACAACTCTTCTCTGGCAAGTGCGGCATTTTTCAGTGCTTTGCCGACGCCTTCTTCGTTTTTATAGGCCGCGGCGGTATCAATCGAGCGATATCCCACTTCCAGGGCTTTTTGAATCGCGGTGATTACCTCCTCATTACTTGCTTGCCAGACGCCCAGTCCCAACTGGGGCATGACATTGCCATCCTGTAGCTTAATAACGGTTGGATTAGTCATATGTTCCTCCTTATATGAACTCACCGGAGCAGGCTCCGGTGAGGTGTTGTGAACTTAAGTCTGGACGAAATACCCAAAAACGAAAGTGTGAGGAGGAAAAAGCTTAACGGGCTGCTTCGTAAATGCGACGGCTGACATCCAGCGTAATATCATGATTTTCGCCCAGTTGGGTCATGCCGTGTTCTTCCAGCTTCTTCAGTAATGCCGGGATAGAACTGCCGTCCAGACCGTAGTCGGACAGGCGCGTCGGCACACCTAATTGCTCGAAGAAGTTGCGGGTAGCGGCAATTGCGGCGTCAATACGCTCGTCATCGGAACCTTCGGTGATGTTCCAGACACGTTCAGCGTATTGCAGCAGTTTCGCGCGCTTGGTGTCGCGTTTTTCATTCCATAGCGCAGGCAGGACGATAGCCAGCGTTTGCGCGTGATCCAGGCCGTGCATAGCAGTCAGTTCGTGGCCCAGCATATGCGTTGCCCAGTCCTGCGGTACGCCCGCGCCAATCAAACCGTTCAGTGCCTGAGTCGCTGCCCACATGACGTTCGCGCGCACATCGTAGTTTTCTGGCTCTTTCAGGGCTTTCGGGCCATCTTCGAGAAGCGTCAGCAAAATACCTTCTGCGAAGCGATCCTGAATTTTGGCATCAACCGGTTTGGTAACATACTGTTCTACGGTGTGTACAAAGGCGTCCACTACGCCATTAGCCACCTGGCGCGGCGGCAGGGTGTAGGTATAAACCGGATCGAGCACGGCAAATACCGGCTGAACGTGGGCAGAATGAAACGCCTGTTTGTCACCGGTGGTTTTGCGAGAGATCACCGCACCTGCGTTGGATTCTGAACCGGTCGCTGGCAGCGTCAGCACGCAGCCCATTGGGATGGCACTTTTAATCTCTTTACCACCCGTTTGCAGGATGTGCCACGGATCGACATTCTCAGGATAATTTGCTGCTGCGGCGATAAACTTGGTGCCGTCCAGTACGGAACCGCCACCAACCGCCAGCAGGAAAGTCACTTTCTGTTCGCGAACCAGTTTCACGGCGTTCATCAGCGTTTCATAAGTCGGGTTTGGCTCGATACCGCCAAACTCCAGCACGTCCATGCCTTTCAGGGAATCCAGTACTTGATCCAGAACGCCGGTTTTTTTAACGCTACCGCCGCCGTAAGTAATCAATATGCGGGCATCGTGAGGGATTTGCTCTCGTAAACCGGCGATAGCGCCTTTACCAAACAGAATGCGGGTTGGGGTATGCAGATTAAAGTTGTTCATTACTTGCTCTCTTTGCTGGGCCAATATGAGGGCAGAGATCAGTCTGCCTGATGTTTGTCATTGTGGTCGCCAGCGCCGTGGCTCTCAATGCTCATTTCTGCCAATGTCTTGCCTATTTCTCCAGAGTGCTGGAGAAATAGTACAAAATTGCGCACAATCAAATTGCCGCATTAATCCTAAGAAATTACACGATATGAAACGTGAAGAGATTTGCCGACTGCTGACGGATAAAATTAATAATCTGAAAAATAAAGAAAATAGTTTGTCAGAACTGTTGCCTGATGTGCGCTTGCTGTTTGGCGAGAATCCCGGGGCACGTACGCCGGTAATGTACGAGCCAGGCATCATAATTCTCTTTTCCGGGCATAAAATCGGTTATATCAATGAACGAGTGTTTCGTTATGATGCCAATGAATATCTGCTACTGACGGTGCCATTACCCTTTGAGTGCGAAACTTACGCTACGCCGGAGGTGCCATTAGCGGGCTTACGTCTCAATGTTGATATTTTGCAGTTACAGGAACTGTTGATGGACATTGGCGAGGATGAACATTTTCAACCGTCGATGGCAGCCAGCGGCATAAACTCCGCCACGCTGTCAGAAGAGATTTTATGTGCGGCGGAGCGGTTACTGGATGTGATGGAGCGACCGCTGGATGCGCGCATTCTCGGCAAGCAGATCATCCGCGAAATTCTTTACTACGTGCTGACTGGACCTTGCGGCGGAGCATTACTGGCGCTGGTCAGTCGCCAGACGCATTTCAGTCTGATTAGCCGCGTGCTGAAACGTATTGAGAATAAGTACACCGAAAATCTAAGCGTCGAGCAACTCGCGGCAGAAGCCAATATGAGTGTTTCTGCCTTCCATCATAATTTTAAATCTGTCACCAGCACCTCGCCTTTGCAGTATTTGAAGAACTACCGGCTGCATAAGGCGCGAATGATGATCATCCACGATGGCATGAAAGCCAGTGCGGCAGCGATGCGTGTAGGTTATGAAAGTGCATCACAGTTCAGCCGCGAATTTAAACGTTACTTCGGTGTGACGCCGGGTGAAGATGCAGCAAGAATGCGGGCGATGCAGGGGAGTTAAATGCGTTCCCGGCATTGCTGCCGGGAACAGAGGAAAATGTCAGGCGTTACCGTATTTTTTTTTAATTACCACAAACAGCGTGCCTAACAGGCCTGCGGTTAACAGGGCAATTGGCAGGATCATCAGAAACGTCATCACCTGATCTTCATGGCGTTTAACGAACGGGATCATGCTTAAGGCGTAACCAAAACTGGTCACCACGCTGACCCACAGCAGTCCACTTAGCCAGTTGAAAAACTGGAAGCGACGGTTTGGCAGACCGGAAATCCCCGCCATTGTTGGCAGCAGTGTGCGGACAAATGCGAGAAAACGCCCAGCCAGCAGAGCCAGCAAACCGTGGCGGTCAAACATACAGGTGGCGCGTTGATGATATTTAGCCGGAAGCTGCGCCAGCCAGCCTTTCACCGTTTTGGTATTACCTAACCAACGTCCCTGAATATAACTTAACCAGCAGCCCAGACTGGCTGCGGCAGTCAGAATCGCGATTGTTGGCAGAAAATCCATAACCCCTTGGGCAATCAGTGCGCCAGCCAGTATTAACAAGCTGTCGCCTGGCAAAAACGAGGCGGGCAACAGGCCGTTTTCTAAAAACAGCGTGGCAAACATGACAAAGTAAACAACGCTAACAATATGAGGGTCCGCCAGCGCGGCAAAGTCGTGTTGCCAGAGCGCAGCGATAATGTCTTGAATAACAGCCATGGACTTTCCTGTGGAACAGCGTTTAAGCCTTTATTTGCCTATTGTACTCCTGAATCGTCCGGGACGCCTTGATCCCGGACGCAACAATTTAAGACTAATCACAATTAAATGTCTGCAAAATTGTCCAAATTTGGCAATGTTACACAATTCGTGCAAAGCCCGCGTCCAGATCGGCAATCAGATCGTCGACGTTTTCCAGACCAATATGCAGGCGAATCAACGTGCCGCTGAAATCAATCTTTCCTTGTGGGCGGATGGCTGCGATATGTTCCGGCTGATTCGCAAGGATCAACGATTCATAGCCGCCCCACGAGTAGGCCATGCTAAATAAACTGAAGTTATCCAGATAGTTCGCCAGTTCTTCGTCGTTGAGTTTTTTCTTCAGCACAAAGGAAAATAGTCCGCTGCTACCTGTAAAATCTCGTTTCCAGAACTCATGGCCTTTACTTTCCGGCAGAGCAGGGTGGTTAACCCGCTCAACCAGCGGATGTGCTGCCAGCCATTCCGCAACTTTCAGACTGCTTTCATGATGCTGACGCAGACGCACGCCTAAAGTGCGCAAGCCACGGCTGGTCATATAGGCGGTATCGGCATCGACCATCTGCCCCATCAGATAAGAGTTCTCCCGCAGTTGCTCCCAACAACGGGCATTGCACACCGCGGTGCCGATCATCGCATCTGAGTGACCCACAAGATATTTGGTGGCGGCCTGAATGGAAATATCGATACCAAAATCGAGGGCTTTGAACAGCACTCCGGCAGCCCAGGTGTTATCAATCATAATGATGGCGTCCGGCACCACGCTGCGCACGGCGGCGACAATCGCCGGAACATCATGCACTTCCATAGTGATGGAACCTGGCGATTCCAGAAATACCACTTTGGTATTTGGCCGCAGATGTTTAACGATATTCGCGCCAATCAGCGGATCAAACCACGATGTCGTTACGCCCAATTTGCTGAGGATTTTGCTACAAAAATCCTGACTCGGTTCGTAGGCGGTGTTGGTCATCAACACATGATCGCCTTGTTCGACAAACGCGAGAATGGAATTGGCAACGGCTGCCGCCCCGCAAGGAAACAGCACGCAGCCTGCGCCACCTTCCAGTTCACACATCGCTTCTTGCAATGAGAAGTGCGTTAACGTTCCGCGGCGGCCATAGAATAATTCACCATTGGCACGATTACGCGTCGCGTGTTTTTTTGCTTCCACACTATCAAAGACCAGCGAGGAGGCGCGCTGAATCACGCTATTTACCGCGCCAAGGGTATATTTTTTGCTGCGTCCTGCATTGACCAGTTGAGTATCAAGTTGTTTGTTTGCCATGTTGGGATTCCTGTTTTTATACGTCTGGATGTCTAAACTAGCATGAATAATAGTGGGCGCATCCTGAAGAATTGGCATAAAGCAGAAAATTTTCGCAAATGGCGTGCTGGTGACTTTTTTACTGCGTAAACGCAAAGAAAAGAAAGCAAAGGTACGGCAGTATGCAAATAGTAATGAGAACGACTATCAATTCGACGTCGTTTTGATATTATTGTGCGCAGATTTTGTGACTTGCGTCCTGGAGATACACAGTGGGTAATAATTTAATGCAGACGGATCTTTCCGTCTGGGGTATGTATCAGCACGCCGATATTGTCGTTAAGTGCGTGATGATTGGGCTGATTCTGGCCTCCGTAGTCACCTGGGCAATCTTCTTCAGCAAGAGCGTTGAGTTCTTAAACCAGAAGCGTCGCCTGAAGCGTGAACAGCAACTGCTGGCTGAAGCTCGCTCCTTAAACCAGGCCAACGATATCGCCGCTGATTTTGGTAGCAAAAGCTTAAGTCTGCATTTGCTCAATGAAGCGCAGAACGAGCTGGAACTGTCAGAAGGCAGCGACGATAACGACGGTATTAAAGAGCGCACCAGTTTCCGCCTTGAACGTCGGGTCGCCGCAGTGGGGCGTCAAATGGGGCGCGGTAACGGCTACCTTGCAACCATCGGCGCGATTTCGCCGTTTGTGGGGCTGTTTGGTACAGTCTGGGGCATCATGAACAGCTTTATCGGTATTGCGCAAACGCAGACTACCAACCTGGCAGTTGTTGCACCGGGCATCGCAGAAGCGCTGCTGGCAACGGCAATCGGTCTGGTGGCAGCAATTCCGGCGGTTGTTATCTATAACGTATTCGCACGTCAGATTGGCGGCTTTAAAGCGATGCTGGGTGATGTCGCAGCGCAGGTGCTGTTGCTGCAAAGCCGTGATCTGGATCTGGAAGCCAGCGCCGCTGCGCATCCGGTTCGTGTCGCACAAAAATTACGCGCAGGATAATGTCCGATGGCAATGCATCTTAACGAAAACCTCGACGATAACGGCGAAATGCACGACATCAACGTGACGCCGTTTATCGACGTGATGTTGGTTCTGCTGATTATCTTTATGGTGGCGGCACCGTTAGCGACGGTAGATGTGAAGGTGAACTTGCCTGCTTCTACCAGCACGCCGCAGCCGCGCCCGGAAAAACCGGTTTATCTGTCGGTGAAGGCGGATAACTCGATGTTCATCGGTAACGATCCTGTCACCGATGAAACGATGGTTACGGCACTGAATGCGTTAACCGAAGGTAAGAAAGATACCACCATCTTCTTCCGCGCGGACAAAACCGTCGATTACGAGACGTTGATGAAGGTAATGGATACGCTGCATCAGGCGGGTTACCTGAAGATAGGTCTGGTTGGCGAAGAAACTGCCAAAGCGAAGTAACGCAGAATTGCCTGATGCGCTGCGCTTATCAGGCCTACAGACTCTATCGCAATATATTGAATTTGCATGAATTTGTAGGCCGGATAAGGCGTTCATGCCGCATCCGACATTCGGTGCCCAATGCCTGATGCGACGCTGGCGCGTCTTATCCGGCCTACAAAATCTATTGCAACGTTTTGAATTTTCATGAGTTTGCAGGCCTGATGAGGTGTTTTCGCCGCATCAGGCAAGAGTTAAAAGCACAATGATGCCCGGTCGCTTCTCACAACCGGGCATTTTTTCAGCCTAAATGCTCACCGCCGCACACGCCGTGCACTTCCGCAGTGACGTAGCCCTTTCTCCGCGACCTGTTTCGCCAGACCACGGCTGTAGTTAAGAATCGCCGCTTTCGTTGCAGCATAATCCAGCAAGTGTGGGCTTGGCTGATACGCCTGGATTGACGAAGTGGTGATGATACCGGAGCCTTTCGGTAACAATGGAATCGCTTCCTGGTTAATAAGGTAACCAGGAAGATCCCTAAACGTCGGATTTATGCGACAAAGGATTAACGTATATGTTGATTGGCTGTTGCGTGCTGTTTACTCAATTACGATATACTGTTGCCCGTTTTAACTACACGACAGGAATGTATGGAACGTTTTCTTGAAAATGCAATGTATGCTTCTCGCTGGCTGCTTGCCCCCGTGTACTTTGGCCTTTCGCTGGCGCTGGTTGCCCTGGCGCTGAAGTTCTTTCAGGAGATTATTCACGTATTGCCGAATATCTTCTCGATAGCGGAATCTGATTTGATCCTCGTGTTACTGTCGCTGGTAGATATGACGCTGGTTGGCGGTTTGCTGGTGATGGTAATGTTTTCCGGTTATGAGAATTTTGTCTCGCAGTTAGATATCTCCGAGAACAAAGAGAAGCTGAACTGGCTGGGGAAAATGGATGCTACGTCGCTGAAAAATAAAGTGGCGGCGTCGATTGTGGCAATCTCTTCCATTCACTTACTGCGCGTCTTTATGGATGCGAAAAATGTCCCGGATAACAAACTGATGTGGTACGTCATTATCCATCTGACGTTTGTGCTCTCTGCATTTGTGATGGGCTATCTTGACCGACTCACCCGTCATAATCACTGATCTTATTCGGGCGCGGTTCTCGCGCCCGGTATTAACACGTTATTTATCGGAAGACGCCTGCCACAGATTTAGCTCGCCATCAGCGATATGTTGGTCAATCTGCGCCAGTTCTTCGGCACTAAACAGCAGATTATTTAGCGCCTGTACGTTCTCCTCCAGTTGCTCCGGACGGCTGGCACCAATCAATACCGACGTCACTCGATCATCTTTCAGCAACCAGCTTAATGCCATTTGAGCCATAGATTGACCACGCTGCTGTGCCATTTCATTTAATAAACGCAGACTGTTGAGGTTGGCGTTGGTAAGCATTTTCGGCGTCAGGCCGCGAACTTTGTGCCCTTCACGATGCATCCGAGAATCTTCAGGAATACCGTTGAGATATTTTCCGGTTAACAATCCCTGGGCGAGCGGAGTGAAGGCAATGCAGCCCACACCGTTATTTTCCAGGGTATCCAGCAGACCGCTTTTATCCACCCAGCGGTTCAGTAAATTGTACGAAGGTTGGTGAATTAGCAGCGGAATTTTCCACTCGTGTAGCAACTCGACCATTTTTTGCGTTCGCTCTGGCGAGTAAGACGATATCCCGACATACAGAGCCTTACCACTTTGCACCGCATGGGCCAGCGCCGACGCGGTTTCTTCCATCGGCGTATTTTCATCGACGCGATGAGAGTAAAAGATATCGACATACTCCAGCCCCATACGTTTCAGGCTTTGGTCGAGGCTGGCGAGCAGGTATTTACGCGACCCGCCAGAGCCATACGGGCCGGGCCACATATCGTAGCCAGCTTTGGTGGAGATGATTAACTCGTCACGATAAGCGGCAAAATCTTCCCGCAGCAGACGGCCAAAGTTCTCTTCCGCACTGCCAGGAGGCGGGCCGTAGTTGTTGGCTAAATCAAAGTGCGTAATGCCCAAATCAAAGGCTTTACGCAGGATCGCACGCTGTGACTCCAGCGCGTTGACGTGACCAAAATTGTGCCACAAACCGAGCGATAACGCGGGCAGGCGTAAACCGCTTTTTCCGCAATAGCGGTACTGCATCTGCTCGTAACGTTTGGGATTCGCTAACCAGACCATGACATCTCCTTTCCACTGTTCAATTTCGAAACGATGTTTCTAGTCTAGCGATTTGCCAGGGGAGATCCCGTAGCATCGCTCACAGTGTGACGAAAAACTGGGCAAAAACACGTGCTTATGCTTTGCTTAAAAAAACACCAGTTGAGGAGTGAAACGATGCCGCGTCTGACCGCTAAAGATTTCCCACAAGAGTTGCTGGACTACTACGACTATTACGCTCACGGGAAAATATCGAAACGTGAGTTCCTCAATATTGCGGCGAAGTATGCAGTGGGCGGGATGACGGCATTAGCATTGTTTGATTTGCTCAGGCCAAATTACGCATGGGCGACCCAGGTGGAGTTTACCGATCCGGATATTGTTGCGGAGTACATCACGTATCCTTCGCCAAATGGTCATGGTGAGGTGCGCGGCTATCTGGTGAAACCTGCGAAGATGAACAGCAAAACGCCAGCCGTAGTGGTGGTGCATGAGAATCGCGGGCTGAATCCGTATATCGAAGATGTGGCGCGGCGAGTGGCGAAGGCAGGATATATTGCCCTCGCTCCTGACGGTTTAAGTTCCGTTGGCGGCTATCCCGGGAACGATGACAAAGGCCGCGAGCTGCAACAGCAGGTCGATCCAACCAAACTGATGAATGACTTCTTTGCCGCGATTGAGTTTATGCAACGCTATCCGCAAGCCACTGGCAAGGTAGGTATAACCGGATTTTGTTATGGCGGTGGGGTATCGAACGCGGCAGCGGTGGCATATCCGGAACTGGCCTGCGCGGTGCCGTTTTATGGTCGCCAGGCTCTGGCCGCCGATGTGGCGAAAATTGAAGCGCCTTTACTGCTCCACTACGCCGAACTGGACACGCGAATTAACGAAGGCTGGCCCGCTTATGAGGCAGCGTTGAAAGCGAATAATAAGGTCTATGAGGCGTATATTTATCCGGGGGTTAATCACGGATTCCATAATGATTCCACTCCCCGTTATGACAAATCTGCCGCCGATCTTGCCTGGCAAAGAACGCTGAAATGGTTCGACAAATATCTCTCTTGATGCGTTTATCTCTTACTGGATAACGTCTTTCACATACAGGAAAAAATAGCGTGCGTAAAAGTCGTACTTTGCCTAAAATATCGCTATATAGATTCGTATATAGCGATTGGAGATAAATTATGAATAACCATTTTGGTAAAGGCTTAATGGCGGGATTAAAAGCAACACATGCCGACAGTGCGGTTAATGTGACGAAATTCTGCGCCGATTATAAACGCGGTTTTGTATTAGGCTACTCGCACCGGATGTATGAAAAGACCGGCGATCGTCAGCTTAGCGCCTGGGAAGCAGGCATTCTGACGCGGCGTTATGGGCTGGATAAAGAGATGGTAATGGATTTCTTTCGTGAGAATAATTCCTGTTCTACTTTGCGCTTTTTTATGGCTGGTTATCGCCTCGAAAATTGATCAAACATACGTATTATCTTGCTTTAATTAATTACACTAATGCTCCTTCCCCTTCGTTTTAGCGCCCCGCCGCAGTATCATGACAATGATAACCATAATAATTGTGTGGTAAATGGCGCATCGATCGCATTATCGATTTTGCGGTTGAGGCAAAATATATGCCAGGTCTTCGCAACGGAATAACTATAAATGACTGGAGATAACACCCTCATCCATTCTCACGGCATTAATCGCCGTGATTTCATGAAGCTTTGTGCAGCATTAGCCGCCACCATGGGGTTGAGTAGCAAAGCCGCCGCAGAGATGGCCGAATCGGTCACTAACCCGCAGCGCCCGCCGGTTATCTGGATTGGCGCGCAGGAATGTACTGGTTGTACGGAATCTCTGCTTCGTGCAACGCATCCAACGGTAGAAAACCTCGTGCTGGAGACTATCTCTCTGGAATATCACGAAGTGCTCTCCGCCGCTTTCGGCCATCAGGTTGAAGAGAACAAACATAACGCGCTCGAGAAATACAAAGGGCAGTATGTGTTGGTTGTGGATGGTTCCATCCCATTAAAAGATAACGGTATTTACTGCATGGTCGCCGGTGAGCCGATTGTGGATCACATCCGCAAAGCGGCAGAAGGTGCTGCCGCAATTATCGCTATCGGTTCCTGCTCCGCGTGGGGCGGTGTCGCCGCTGCTGGGGTTAACCCAACCGGTGCGGTCAGCCTGCAAGAAGTTCTGCCGGGCAAAACCGTTATCAACATTCCAGGCTGCCCGCCGAACCCGCACAACTTCCTTGCGACCGTTGCGCACATCATCACTTACGGTAAACCGCCGAAGCTGGATAACAAAAACCGTCCGACCTTCGCCTATGGGCGTCTGATTCACGAACATTGCGAACGTCGCCCGCACTTCGATGCTGGTCGTTTCGCCAAAGAGTTTGGTGATGATGGCCATCGCGAAGGCTGGTGCCTGTACCACCTCGGCTGTAAAGGACCGGAAACTTACGGTAACTGCTCCACACTGCAATTCTGCGACGTTGGCGGTGTATGGCCGGTGGCGATTGGTCACCCGTGCTACGGCTGTAACGAAGAAGGTATCGGCTTCCATAAAGGCATCCATCAGCTTGCCAACGTCGAAAACCAGACGCCGCGTTCACAGAAACCGGACGTTAACGCTAAAGAGGGCGGCAACGTTTCTGCGGGCGCTATCGGTTTGCTTGGCGGTGTGGTTGGGCTGGTTGCCGGTGTCAGCGTGATGGCGGTGCGTGAACTGGGTCGTCAGCAAAAGAAAGATAACGCTGACTCACGGGGAGAATAACCGTGAACAGACGTAATTTTATTAAAGCAGCCTCCTGCGGGGCATTGCTGACGGGCGCATTGCCGTCTGTCAGCCATGCGGCTGCTGAAAACCGCCCGCCAATTCCGGGATCGCTGGGAATGTTGTATGACTCGACCTTGTGCGTAGGCTGCCAGGCTTGTGTGACTAAGTGTCAGGATATCAACTTCCCGGAACGTAACCCGCAAGGGGAACAGACGTGGTCGAACAACGACAAACTGTCGCCGTATACCAATAACATCATCCAGGTGTGGACCAGCGGCACTGGCGTCAACAAAGACCAGGAAGAGAATGGCTATGCGTACATTAAGAAACAGTGTATGCACTGCGTCGATCCGAACTGTGTCTCCGTGTGCCCGGTTTCTGCGCTGAAAAAAGATCCGAAAACCGGCATTGTCCATTACGACAAAGACGTGTGCACCGGCTGTCGTTACTGCATGGTCGCCTGCCCGTACAATGTGCCGAAGTACGACTACAACAACCCGTTTGGTGCGCTGCATAAGTGTGAGCTGTGTAACCAGAAAGGTGTGGAGCGTCTCGATAAAGGCGGTCTACCTGGCTGCGTAGAAGTGTGTCCGGCGGGCGCGGTGATTTTTGGTACGCGTGAAGAGCTGATGGCTGAGGCGAAAAAACGCCTGGCGCTGAAGCCTGGCAGCGAATACCACTATCCGCGTCAGACGTTGAAATCTGGCGACACTTACCTGCACACAGTGCCGAAATATTATCCGCATCTGTACGGCGAGAAAGAGGGCGGCGGTACTCAGGTTCTGGTACTGACGGGGGTTCCTTATGAAAATCTCGACTTGCCGAAACTGGACGATCTTTCTACCGGTGCGCGTTCCGAAAATATTCAACACACCCTGTATAAAGGCATGATGCTACCACTGGCTGTGCTGGCGGGCTTAACCGTGCTGGTTCGTCGCAACACCAAAAACGACCATCACGACGGAGGAGACGATCATGAGTCATGATCCACAACCGCTGGGCGGCAAAATCATCAGTAAACCGGTCATGATTTTTGGACCGTTAATCGTCATTTGTATGCTCCTGATTGTGAAGCGTCTGGTGTTCGGTCTGGGCTCTGTCTCCGACCTGAATGGCGGCTTCCCATGGGGCGTGTGGATTGCGTTTGACCTGTTGATCGGCACCGGTTTCGCCTGTGGCGGCTGGGCGCTGGCGTGGGCGGTATACGTCTTTAACCGTGGACAATACCATCCGCTGGTGCGTCCGGCACTGTTGGCAAGTTTGTTCGGTTACTCACTGGGTGGCTTGTCGATTACCATCGACGTCGGTCGTTACTGGAACCTGCCGTACTTCTATATTCCGGGTCACTTCAACGTGAACTCGGTACTGTTCGAGACGGCGGTTTGTATGACCATCTACATCGGTGTGATGGCTCTGGAGTTTGCTCCTGCATTGTTTGAACGTCTGGGCTGGAAGGTATCGCTCAAGCGTTTGAACAAGGTGATGTTCTTTATCATCGCGCTTGGCGCGCTGCTGCCGACTATGCACCAGTCTTCCATGGGATCACTGATGATCTCGGCGGGCTACAAAGTGCATCCGCTGTGGCAGAGCTATGAAATGTTGCCGCTGTTCTCGCTGCTGACGGCGTTCATAATGGGCTTCTCGATAGTCATCTTTGAAGGTTCGTTGGTGCAGGCGGGTCTGCGTGGCAACGGGCCGGATGAGAAGAGCCTGTTCGTCAAGTTGACCAACACCATCAGCGTGCTGCTGGCGATTTTCATCGTGCTGCGCTTTGGCGAGTTAATCTATCGCGACAAGCTGTCGTTAGCGTTTGCCGGTGACTTCTACTCCGTCATGTTCTGGATTGAAGTCCTGCTGATGCTCTTCCCGCTGGTCGTTCTGCGTGTGGCGAAGCTGCGTAATGATTCACGTATGCTGTTCCTGTCGGCACTGAGCGCACTGTTAGGTTGTGCAACCTGGCGTCTGACCTATTCGCTGGTGGCATTCAACCCTGGCGGCGGTTACGCCTACTTCCCGACGTGGGAAGAACTGTTGATTTCTATTGGTTTTGTGGCTATTGAGATTTGCGCTTACATCGTACTCATTCGTCTACTGCCGATACTTCCTCCTTTAAAACAAAACGATCATAATCGTCATGAGGCGAGCAAAGCATGAGCCAGAGAATTACTATTGATCCGGTAACCCGTATTGAAGGGCATTTACGCATCGATTGCGAAATCGAAAATGGCGTCGTTTCGAAAGCATGGGCTTCCGGAACCATGTGGCGCGGCATGGAAGAGATCGTGAAAAACCGCGATCCGCGCGATGCCTGGATGATTGTGCAACGTATCTGTGGCGTATGTACCACCACTCACGCGCTCTCTTCTGTTCGTGCGGCAGAGAGTGCGCTGAACATTGACGTTCCGGTTAACGCGCAATACATCCGTAACATTATTCTGGCTGCGCATACCACGCATGACCATATCGTCCATTTCTATCAGCTTTCGGCGCTGGACTGGGTGGACATCACTTCTGCACTGCAAGCTGATCCGACTAAAGCTTCTGAAATGTTGAAAGGTGTTTCGACCTGGCACCTGAACAGCCCGGAAGAGTTCACCAAAGTTCAGAACAAGATCAAAGATCTGGTTGCCAGCGGTCAGTTGGGTATTTTCGCCAATGGCTACTGGGGGCACCCGGCGATGAAACTGCCGCCGGAAGTGAACCTGATTGCGGTAGCGCACTACTTACAGGCGCTGGAGTGCCAGCGTGACGCTAACCGCGTTGTGGCGCTGCTGGGCGGTAAAACGCCGCACATTCAGAACCTGGCGGTAGGTGGGGTCGCTAACCCGATCAACCTCGACGGTCTGGGCGTACTGAACCTTGAGCGCCTGATGTACATCAAGTCCTTCATCGACAAGCTGAGCGACTTTGTTGAGCAGGTTTATAAGGTTGATACTGCCGTTATCGCGGCGTTTTATCCGGAATGGCTGGAGCGCGGTAAAGGTGCGGTGAACTACCTGAGTGTGCCGGAATTCCCGACCGACAGCAAAAACGGTAGCTTCCTGTTCCCTGGCGGATATATCGAAAACGCGGATTTGTCCTCGTATCGTCCGATTACTTCCCATTCCGATGAATACCTGATCAAAGGGATTCAGGAAAGCGCGAAACACTCCTGGTATAAAGACGAAGCACCGCAGGCACCGTGGGAAGGCACAACCATTCCGGCTTACGACGGTTGGTCTGACGACGGTAAATACTCCTGGGTGAAATCACCGACTTTCTACGGCAAAACGGTAGAAGTGGGGCCGCTGGCGAACATGCTGGTGAAACTGGCGGCAGGACGCGAGTCTACCCAGAACAAACTGAATGAAATCGTTGCGATTTATCAGAAACTGACGGGCAACACGCTGGAAGTGGCGCAACTGCACTCCACTCTGGGGCGTATTATTGGTCGTACCGTTCACTGCTGCGAATTGCAGGATATCCTGCAAAATCAATACAGTGCACTGATCACTAATATCGGCAAAGGCGACCACACCACGTTCGTGAAGCCGAACATTCCGGCAACGGGCGAGTTCAAAGGCGTTGGCTTCCTTGAAGCGCCGCGCGGTATGCTCTCCCATTGGATGGTGATTAAAGACGGTATCATCAGCAACTACCAGGCGGTCGTTCCATCCACCTGGAACTCTGGCCCGCGTAACTTCAATGATGACGTCGGTCCGTATGAACAGTCGCTGGTGGGTACACCGATTGCCGATCCGAATAAACCGCTGGAAGTGGTGCGTACCATTCACTCCTTCGACCCGTGCATGGCCTGTGCGGTTCACGTAGTGGATGCCGACGGCAACGAAGTGGTTTCAGTGAAGGTTCTGTAATGCGTATTTTAGTCTTAGGGGTCGGCAATATTTTGCTGACCGATGAAGCCATCGGCGTGCGGATTGTTGAAGCGTTAGAGCAACGATACATTCTGCCGGATTATGTTGAGATCCTCGATGGCGGCACGGCGGGAATGGAACTGCTTGGCGACATGGCAAATCGCGATCATCTGATCATTGCCGATGCCATTGTGTCGAAAAAGAACGCGCCGGGAACGATGATGATCCTGCGGGACGAAGAAGTTCCGGCGTTGTTTACCAACAAAATCTCTCCGCATCAGCTTGGCCTGGCCGACGTATTGTCGGCCCTGCGCTTCACCGGCGAGTTTCCGAAAAAGCTGACTCTGGTCGGCGTGATCCCGGAATCGCTGGAGCCGCACATCGGTTTAACGCCGACGGTCGAAGCAATGATTGAACCTGCGCTTGAGCAGGTTCTGGCTGCGCTGCGCGAATCAGGCGTGGAAGCCATCCTGCGGGAGGCAGCACATGACTGAGGAGATTGCTGGTTTCCAGACCTCCCCAAAGGCGCAAGTACAGGTAGCGTTTGAAGAAATTGCCCGGCGTTCGATGCACGACCTCTCGTTTCTGCATCCTTCCATGCCGGTGTATGTTTCCGATTTTACGCTGTTCGAAGGTCAGTGGACGGGGTGTGTGATCACCCCGTGGATGTTGAGTGCAGTGATCTTCCCCGGTCCGGATCAACTCTGGCCGCTGCGCAAAGTGAGTGAGAAGATCGGTCTGCAACTGCCTTATGGCACTATGACCTTTACCGTTGGCGAACTGGACGGTGTTTCGCAATACCTCTCTTGCTCGCTGATGTCGCCGCTTTCGCACAGCATGTCGATTGAAGAGGGCAAACGCCTGACGGATGACTGCGCGCGAATGATTCTTTCGCTGCCAGTCACGAATCCGGATGTGCCACACGCAGGGCGTCGCGCCCTGCTGTTTGGCCGCAGGAGTGATGAAAATGCATGAGTTGTCGCTTTGCCAGAGCGCCGTTGAAATTATCCAACGGCAGGCGGAGCAGCACGATGTTAAGCGCGTCACCGCCGTGTGGCTGGAAATTGGCGCGCTCTCCTGCGTTGAGGAGAGCGCGGTTCGTTTTAGTTTTGAAATTGTCTGCCAGGGAACGGTGGCGCAAGGGTGCGATTTACATATCGTCTATAAACCCGCCCAGGCCTGGTGCTGGGATTGCAGCCAGGTAGTGGAAATTCATCAGCACGATGCGCAGTGTCCGCTCTGTCATGGCGAGCGGTTGCGTGTCGATACCGGCGATTCGCTGATCGTCAAAAGTATTGAAGTTGAATAACCGGAGTTAACAATGTGTATTGGCGTTCCTGGCCAGGTGCTGGCCGTCGGTGAAGATATTCACCAACTTGCGCAGGTTGAAGTTTGTGGTATCAAGCGCGACGTGAATATCGCCCTGATTTGCGAAGGCAATCCGGCTGATTTGCTGGGCCAGTGGGTGCTGGTGCACGTCGGGTTTGCCATGAGCATCATCGATGAAGATGAAGCCAAAGCCACATTAGACGCGCTGCGCAATATGGATTACGACATTACCAGCGCGTGATAATTAAAGTCGGATGCTTTCGTAGGCCTGATAAGACGCGCGAGCGTCGCATCAGGCATTGTGCCTGATTGCCTGATTGCCTGATTGCCGGATGTGGCGTGAACGCCTTATCCGGCCTACATCGGTCTGGAGGGCTTGCTGCGACGAACGCTAACCATTACCCCTGACGCTTATCTTCTGTATTTGTCTCGAAATCACTGGCGTCATGGCGCTCATGCAACTGCTCATTCAGCGGTCCGTTGGTGCGGTTAACAATACGCCCACGCTTCACCGCCGGACGTTCACCCACTTCTTTCGCCCAGCGTTGCACGTGTTTATAACTACCCGCATCAAGAAACTCTGCGGCATCATACACGCCGCCTAACACCACGTTGCCAAACCACGGCCAGATTGCCATATCAGCAATGGTGTACTCATCGCCCGCCACAAACTTATGCTGTGCCAGTTGCTTATCCAGCACGTCGAGCAGACGCTTGGCTTCCATAGTAAAGCGGTTAATGGCGTACTCAATTTTCACCGGCGCGTAATGGTAAAAGTGACCAAAACCACCACCGAGGAACGGCGCAGCACCCTGTAACCAGAACAGCCAGTTCAACGTTTCAGTGCGCTTCGCCAGATCCTGCGGCAGGAAGTAGCCAAATTTCTCCGCCAGATAAAGCAGAATCGAACCTGACTCAAACACGCGGATCGGCGGATTATGCGTATGATCGCGCAGTGCCGGGATTTTCGAGTTCGGGTTCACTTCGACAAAACCGCTGGAGAATTGATCGCCATCGCCAATGCGAATCAGCCAGGCATCGTACTCTGCGCCGGTGACGCCCAGCGCCAGCAGCTCTTCGAGCATAATCGTTACTTTCTGACCGTTTGGCGTACCCAGCGAATAAAGTTGCAACGGGTGCTTGCCAACAGGCAGCGTTTTTTCATGCGTCGGACCAGAAACCGGGCGATTGATATTGGCGAACGCGCCGCCAGCAGATTTATCCCACGTCCAGACTTTCGCGGGCTGATAAGTATTGTCTGTCATACTGAATTGCCTTCTGAGTGGTAGTGTTGAAGCAGTGTAGCAGCTCGCTTGCTGTACAGATTGTGAATTTTTTAACCCTTTGCACCAGCCGCTGCGTTGAGGTGTATGATAAGTCAGACCTCTGTCCGGTTAATGTCGCTGAGCAGGTAATCAGAGCACAACAATTACGCCAACTGCTTAGGTTGTATTGTTAAAGGTAAAGTGATGAGCAAAGGAACGACCAGCCAGGATGCCCCGTTCGGGACATTATTGGGCTACGCCCCCGGTGGTGTAGCAATCTACTCTTCAGATTACAGTTCTCTCGATCCGCAGGAATACGAAGATGACGCCGTATTCCGTAGCTATATCGACGATGAATATATGGGCCACAAATGGCAATGTGTTGAATTTGCTCGCCGTTTTCTCTTTTTGAATTACGGTGTGGTCTTCACCGATGTGGGCATGGCGTGGGAGATTTTCTCATTGCGCTTCCTGCGTGAAGTGGTTAACGACAACATCCTGCCATTGCAGGCATTTCCTAACGGCTCGCCGCGTGCGCCGGTCGCAGGAGCGCTTCTTATTTGGGATAAGGGCGGTGAATTTAAAGACACCGGCCATGTCGCCATCATTACCCAATTACGCGGCAATAAAGTCCGTATTGCGGAACAGAACGTGATTCATTCTCCATTGCCGCAAGGGCAACAGTGGACGCGTGAGCTGGAAATGGTGGTCGAAAACGGCTGCTATACCCTGAAAGACACCTTCGATGACACCACCATCCTGGGCTGGATGATCCAGACAGAAGATACCGAACACAGTTTACCGCAGCCGGAAATTGCAGGTGATTTGTTGAAAATCAGCGGGGCGCGGCTGGAAAACAAAGGCCAGTTTGACGGCAAATGGCTGGATGAAAAAGATCCGCTACAAAACGCCTACGTGCAGGCGAACGGTCAAGTGATCAATCAGGATCCGTATCATTATTACACCATTACCGAGAGTGCCGAGCAGGAGCTGATTAAAGCCACCAACGAGCTGCACCTGATGTATCTCCACGCCACCGACAAGGTGCTGAAAGATGACAATCTGCTGGCGCTGTTCGACATTCCGAAAATCCTCTGGCCGCGTTTGCGTCTCTCCTGGCAGCGTCGCCGTCACCATATGATCACCGGTCGTATGGATTTCTGCATGGATGAGCGCGGCCTGAAAGTCTATGAATACAACGCCGATTCTGCCTCCTGTCATACTGAAGCGGGCTTGATCCTCGAACGTTGGGCGGAGCAAGGCTATAAAGGCAACGGCTTCAATCCGGCTGAAGGGCTGATTAACGAACTGGCTGGTGCCTGGAAACACAGTCGTGCACGTCCGTTTGTCCATATCATGCAGGACAAAGATATCGAGGAGAACTATCACGCGCAGTTTATGGAGCAGGCGCTGCAACAGGCGGGCTTTGAAACGCGTATCTTGCGCGGGTTAGACGAGCTGCGCTGGGATGCTGCCGGGCAACTGATTGATGGGGAAGGGCGACTGGTTAACTGCGTGTGGAAAACCTGGGCATGGGAAACCGCGTTTGATCAGATTCGCGAAGTCAGCGACCGTGAGTTTGCTGCGGTGCCGATCCGTACCGGCCATCCGCAAAATGAAGTGCGCCTGATAGACGTTCTGCTGCGTCCGGAAGTACTGGTCTTTGAGCCGCTGTGGACGGTGATCCCTGGCAACAAAGCGATTCTGCCGATCCTCTGGTCGTTGTTCCCGCACCATCGCTACCTGCTGGATACCGATTTCACCGTTAATGATGAGCTGGTGAAAACCGGTTACGCCGTGAAGCCGATTGCCGGTCGCTGTGGCAGCAATATCGACCTCGTCAGCCATCATGAAGAGGTGTTGGACAAAACCAGCGGTAAATTTGCCGAGCAGAAAAACATTTACCAGCAGTTGTGGTGTCTGCCAAAAGTGGACGGTAAATACATTCAGGTATGTACCTTCACTGTTGGCGGTAACTACGGTGGGACTTGCTTGCGCGGAGATGAATCACTGGTCATCAAGAAAGAGAGTGATATTGAACCGTTAATTGTGGTGAAAGAGTAATAAACTTTGCCATAAACCGCACTGATTATGGAAATAACCAGTGCGGAAAATTGTTTGTGTAATAATCAAAACATTTATCGGGTAGATTTATTTAGATTAATGAATTCATAATATAAATATATTGGGGGTTGAAATTCTTTGTCATGAATTCTTTCCGTGATTTCTGAATGGTGACTTATTCCCTGATCCTAAAGAAATAACATTGTTTTTATCACTAAAAAGCGATATTTCACTTTGCCCATGCCATTAAAGTCACTGATAATGCGTTCGTTCGTAAATTCAAAATGGCGTAATCTAATATATGCTAAATTTATTTGTTGGCCTTGATGTATATACGGGGCTTTTGTTATTACTTGCTCTGGCGTTTGTGTTGTTCTATGAAGCAATTAATGGTTTTCATGACACAGCGAATGCGGTCGCAACCGTTATTTATACCCGTGCCATGCAGCCACAACTTGCTGTGGTGATGGCAGCATTTTTTAACTTTTTTGGTGTATTGCTTGGCGGACTTAGCGTCGCCTATGCCATCGTCCATATGTTGCCAACCGATTTGTTGCTGAATATGGGGTCAACTCATGGTCTGGCGATGGTCTTTTCCATGCTGCTGGCGGCGATTATCTGGAATCTGGGAACATGGTTCTTTGGTTTACCGGCCTCCAGTTCGCACACCTTGATTGGCGCTATTATCGGCATTGGTTTAACCAACGCGCTGTTAACCGGCTCATCGGTGATGGATGCGTTAAACCTGCGTGAAGTGACCAAGATTTTCTCCTCGCTGATTGTCTCCCCTATCGTCGGTCTTGTCATTGCGGGAGGGTTGATTTTCCTGCTGCGCCGTTTCTGGAGCGGAACGAAAAAGCGTGACCGTATTCACCGCATTCCTGAAGATCGCAAAAAGAAAAAAGGTAAACGTAAGCCGCCATTCTGGACGCGCATTGCACTGATTGTTTCCGCTGCGGGCGTAGCGTTTTCGCACGGCGCGAACGACGGACAGAAGGGGATCGGCCTGGTGATGCTGGTTCTGGTGGGAATTGCGCCCGCCGGGTTTGTCGTCAATATGAATGCTTCCGGCTATGAAATTACCCGTACTCGCGATGCAGTGACCAACTTCGAACACTATCTGCAACAGCATCCGGAACTGCCGCAGAAATTGATTGCGATGGAACCCCCGTTGCCTGCGGCATCAACTGAAGGCACGCAAGCGACGGAGTTCCACTGTCATCCAGCAAATACTTTTGATGCGATTGCTCGTGTCAAAACGATGCTGCCGGGCAATATGGAAAGCTACGAGCCGTTAAACGTAAGTCAACGCAGTCAGTTGCGGCGCATTATGCTTTGCATCTCTGATACTTCCGCGAAGCTGGCGAAACTGCCAGGCGTTAGCAAAGAAGACCAGAACCTGCTGAAAAAACTGCGCAGCGATATGTTAAGCACCATTGAGTACGCTCCGGTGTGGATTATCATGGCGGTAGCACTGGCGCTCGGTATCGGCACCATGATTGGCTGGCGTCGTGTGGCGATGACCATCGGCGAGAAAATTGGTAAGCGTGGCATGACGTATGCGCAAGGCATGGCGGCGCAAATGACGGCGGCAGTGTCTATCGGTCTTGCCAGTTACATCGGTATGCCTGTTTCCACAACGCACGTACTCTCTTCTGCGGTGGCGGGGACGATGGTAGTGGATGGCGGTGGGTTACAGCGTAAAACGGTAACCAGTATCCTGATGGCCTGGGTGTTTACCTTACCGGCGGCAATTTTTCTGTCTGGTAGTCTGTACTGGATAGCATTGCAGCTTATTTAACCTTCCTGATAATGCCCGCTCCCTGCGATCGGGCATTATCACTTCTGACTAGTGATAACCTCGTGCCGTCATAAAATCCCTAATCGCTTTTTCCGCATCAATCAGCACCTGCTCCAGCGGCTGATTGGCATCGATATCAACCAGTTGTGCACCGCCAAAGGTTAACTGCGGCGTTATGGCTATCTTCCTTTCCAGCGATTCCCTTTTGTGGTCGGGTTTACGCGCGCAGGCAACGTCCAGATCGACATTGAGTTTGATGACCAGATCAGGCTTATGGCTCGCCATCCAGTGAAACGCCTTACGTTCCTGACTTGCCAGCCATGAGACAAAACGACCGCCTTCAACGTTAGGCGGGAATACCGTACCATCGTAAGCGCCAGGAATTTGGTCTTGCGGATAACGGTCGGTTAAAACAATTAACCCGCGACGACGACAGGCAAGCATATGGCGAAAGCGTAGTAAGCGACGGGCGACAAATGCTGTAATTACCAGCGCCGGAACGGGACCCGGTAATTTTTTCGCCGTTTTCACTTTATTGCGTTCAATAGATTTATTAAGTGATTTCCCCATTAAGGGCAATTTGACTACTGCTCGCCCCACATTCCCTGCTTGTTTCCCGAGATGAACTCTTTCTGCGGCACCATATTTTTCGACAACGGTAATGAGATGTTCACACACCGTTGACTTGCCTGAACCATCACTGCCGATAACGGCAATTAACGGAGGGGTTATTGATTGCATGAATATATCCTTAAATTTAAATACCCACCCAAAATATTTATTTGGTTAATATGTTTTTATGAAAGCGTAATTCAGGGTAATACCACAATTAACCATTGTCACAATAAGGTTGAACGGATATTCTGAGCACGGGCCACGTAATATTCAATACATTATTTGCTGCCGGGTTTTTCGTGAATCAACGTAATATGTCAATAATTAATTCCACGCCAGTGCGCGTTATTGCCATTGTGGGATGTGATGGTTCGGGTAAATCGACCCTCACGGCAAGCCTGGTGAATGAACTGGCAGCAAAAATGCCAACAGAACACATTTATCTCGGGCAATCGTCCGGGCGAATTGGTGAGTGGATTTCACAGCTCCCCATTATTGGTGCACCTTTTGGCCGTTATTTGCGAGGCAAAGCGGCACATGTGCATGAAAAGCCTTCAACGCCGCCCGGTAATATTACCGCGCTGGTTATTTATTTGCTTTCTTGCTGGCGGGCGTACAAGTTTCGCAAAATGTTGCGCAAAAGCCAGCAAGGCTATCTGCTCATTACAGATCGCTACCCGCAGGTTGAAGTGCCGGGTTTTCGCTTTGATGGCCCGCAACTGGCAAAAACTACTGGCGGTAACGGCTGGATAAAAATGTTAAGGCAGCGCGAACTGAAACTATACCAGTGGATGGCGTCTTATTTACCTGTGTTATTGATTCGTCTTGCTATTGATGAACAGACGGCGTTTTCGCGTAAGCCCGACCATCAACTGGCGGCGTTACAGGAAAAAATCGCCGTCACGCCACAACTGACGTTCAATGGCGCAAAGATCCTTGAACTGGATGGGCGACAACCCGCCGATGAAGTCCTGCAAGTGTCACTACGCTCAATTCACGCCGCGCTTTCCTGATCACCAAAATGGATAAGGGATGATTTAACGAATGGATGCACTACACACGCAAACTGCTAATAGTACAACTGCGCCGCAGCCCAACTACATTCCAGGGCTGATTGCGGTGGTCGGGTGTGATGGCACGGGGAAATCCACGCTGACCACCGATCTGGTGAAATCACTGCAACAGCACTGGCAAACCGAGCGCCGCTATCTGGGGCTGCTCTCGGGCGAAGACGGCGACAAAATTAAACGCTTACCGTTTGTTGGTGTCTGGCTGGAGCGGAGACTGGCGGCAAAATCCTCCAAAACCCAAAGTATGAAAACCCAATCTCCGGCGCTTTGGGCGGCGGCGATTATGTATGGCTTTTCGCTGCGAAGAATGGCAAATCTGCGCAAAGTTCAGCGACTGGCGCAAAGTGGTGTTCTGGTGGTCAGCGATCGCTTTCCGCAGGCTGAAATTTCCGGTTTCTATTATGACGGTCCTGGGATTGGCGTCGAACGTGCGGCCGGGAAAATCAACATGTTCCTGGCGCAGCGTGAGCGGCAGTTATACCAACAAATGGCGCAATACCGCCCGGAATTAATCATTCGTCTGGGTATTGATATTGATACTGCTATCTCCCGCAAGCCTGACCATGACTATGCCGAGTTGCAGGACAAAATCGGTGTCATGTCGAAGATTGGCTATAACGGCACAAAAATTCTTGAGATTGATTCCAGAGCGCCCTACAGCGAAGTGCTGGAACAGGCACAGAAAGCGGTTTCTCTGGTTGCCATCGTTTCTGACCGCCGACGTTTAACTTAAGGCTGGCGGGCTGTTTTTCATTTTCAACGATAAGGTCTGGCTGAATTGGCGGGTTTTAACATCAAACATTGGTTTGCAGATGGCGCATTTCGCACCATTATTCGCAATAGCGCCTGGTTAGGCTCCAGCAATGTCGTGAGCGCTTTGCTGGGTTTACTGGCGCTTTCATGCGCAGGGAAAGGGATGACGCCAGCCATGTTTGGCGTACTGGTGATTGTGCAATCGTATGCCAAGTCGATCAGTGATTTTATTAAGTTTCAGACATGGCAGTTGGTAGTGCAGTATGGCACGCCAGCCTTAACCAATAATAATCCCCAACAATTTCGCAATGTTGTCTCTTTTTCCTTTTCGCTGGATATCGTCAGTGGTGCGGTGGCGATTGTCGGCGGCATTGCCTTGCTGCCATTTCTTTCTCACTCGTTAGGTCTGGATGAGCAAAGTTTTTGGCTGGCGGCGCTCTATTGCACGCTTATCCCCTCAATGGCTTCCTCCACGCCGACCGGCATTTTGCGCGCAGTGGATCGCTTCGACTTAATTGCGGTGCAGCAGGCGACGAAACCTTTTCTGCGTGCGGCGGGAAGCGTCATTGCCTGGTATTTTGACTTTGGTTTTGCGGGCTTCGTGATCGCCTGGTACGCCTCGAATCTGGTTGGTGGCACGATGTACTGGTGGTTTGCTGCGCGTGAACTGCGTCGTAGAAATATCCATAACGCCTTCAAATTAAATCTGTTTGAGTCTGCCAGACACATTAAAGGCGCCTGGAGTTTTGTCTGGTCAACCAACATTGCTCACTCCATCTGGTCGGCGCGTAACTCGTGCAGCACGGTGCTGGTGGGGATCGTGTTAGGGCCAGCGGCCGCCGGATTATTTAAAATCGCTATGACATTCTTTGACGCTGCCGGAACGCCCGCCAGTTTGCTGGGTAAGAGCTTTTACCCTGAAGTGATGCGTTTAGATCCTCGAACCACCAGACCGTGGTTGTTAGGCGTGAAGTCCGGCTTGCTGGCGGGCGGGATCGGCATTCTGGTTGCGCTTGCGGTGTTGATCGTTGGTAAACCACTTATTTCGCTGGTATTTGGCGTTAAATATCTCGAAGCATATGACCTGATTCAGGTCATGTTGGGCGCGATTGTTATTTCGATGCTGGGTTTCCCGCAGGAATCATTGCTGCTGATGGCGGGGAAACAACGCGCTTTTCTCGTGGCGCAAACCATCGCTTCAATCGGCTACATCGTGTTGCTGTTCATGTTCTGCCATCTGTTTGGCGTGCTGGGGGCGGCGTTTGCCTATTTCGGCGGTCAATGTCTGGATGTGGCGCTCTCATTAATTCCGACCTTAAAGGCGTTTTTTCAGCGCCATTCATTGCGTTATAACGCAGCCGGAGAGAAATCCTGATGATGAGAAAATATTTCCCGCTTGAGGCGAGCGAGCGTTTATTTGTTGCGGTTGAGGAAGATGATGTTATTGATGAGTGGGTCAGTTTACCATCGACAATTGCTTTGCGTTGTACTGCTGAAATCATTCAGGATAACTATGCGTTATGTCTGCAATTCTGGCTGAATGGTGTTAATCGTCAGGAGTTACTGCATTTAATCCGCAAACAGTCCAAAGGTGAGGAGCTTACGTCTGACGAGCGCAAACAGTTTAAATACATGCGAGCGCGCTACAAGCATCTACGTTTTGCCCAACGGTTGTATTTAAAAAAACACCGGGCGGGATTCTTATTCGGCAAAACGACGGTTTTTCTTGGGCGTTTTCAGGACGGTTTTCGTAACGGTAAGAAAAATATCGTGTCGTATTACGGAAACTTGTTACGTATTTATTTAAGCCCTCTTGTATGGTGGCTGGTGAGTTATTTATTACGCCATAGCCAGTTAGAAAGCGTGAACGGCTTTATCGCTTATCGCCAGAAGCAAATGCACATTCTGAAGGAGATTGTTGCCAAACCACAGCTTACAGGCAGGGAATTTCATGATGTGCGAAAAATCATCAGCCAGCAGGTTTCTTATTACGACACGTTAAGAGCGCTTGATCCTGAAAATAAAGAGGCGTTGCAGATTTCCCGCTTTCTCGCAGCCATTAATGGCCTGATGGGAGATAAGCACGACGACATGGTGGCGGACGATATGGAAAATCGCCAGTCGTATGATGCACCAGTGGCACTCGATAGCGATATTCGTCAGCGTTTAGAACTGCTGATTTCGCGTTTTCCGCTATAACCGGGGTAATGATGTTATCTCGTTTGATTGTCGCACTGATTATCATGCTCTTATTACCTGGTGCGCAGGCACACAATTTCGTCACAGGAAAACCGGTTCCCCCTGTTTATATCCAGGAAGGCGGTGAGTTGCTGCTTAATAACGAAGAGATTCACTACCAAAAGTGGAATAGCACGCAACTGGCGGGAAAAGTTCGTATTATCCAGTATATTGCCGGGCGAAAGTCGGCAAAGAAAAAGAACTCATTGCTAATCAAAGCAGTAGAAATAGCAAATTTCCCTCAGGATCGTTTTCAGCCCACCACCATAGTGAACACCGATGATGCCATCTTTGGCACCGGTTATTTCGTGGCAGGTAAAATTGAAAAAAATAAACGCCGCTATCCGTGGGCGCAATTTGTTATTGACGCCAATGGTCTGGGACGTCTTGCCTGGCAACTGCCGGAGCAGAGTTCAACCATTCTGGTGCTGAATAAATACGGGCAAATCCAGTGGGCAAAGGACGGTAGCTTGGTGCCGGAAGAAGTAGATCATGTTATTGCGTTAGCACATAAGCTGATCAATGAATAAAAAATTCAAAGGATTGAGGGCGTTAGTGAGATGAAGTTGGTTGAGCACTACATCATGCGTGGTACGCGCCGTCTGGTGCTGATTATCATCGGTTTTCTGATCTTTATTTTTGCCAGCTACTCCGCACAGCGTTATCTGACCGAAGCGGCAAATGGAACCTTAGCGCTTGATGTTGTACTGGATATCGTTTTCTACAAGGTGCTGATTGCACTGGAGATGTTATTACCGGTTGGCCTGTATGTGTCGGTTGGCGTGACGCTTGGGCAGATGTATACCGATTCAGAAATTACCGCTATCTCTGCGGCGGGAGGCAGTCCGGCGCGTTTGTACAAAGCCGTTCTTTACCTGGCGATACCGCTAAGTATTTTTGTCACTCTGTTGTCGATGTATGGCAGGCCGTGGGCTTATGCGCAGATTTATCAACTGGAGCAACAGTCGCAGTCGGAGCTGGATGTTCGCCAGTTGCGGGCAAAGAAATTTAACACTAACGATAACGGACGAATGATCCTCTCTCAGACGGTTGATCAAGATAATAACCGCCTGACCGATGCGCTGATTTATACTTCTACCGCCAATCGAACACGTATTTTCCGCGCCCGTTCGGTCGATGTGGTCGACCCATCACCCGAGAAACCTACCGTTATGTTGCATAACGGAACTGCCTATCTTCTCGATCATCAGGGCCGTGACGACAACGAACAGCTTTACCGTAATCTGCAATTACATCTGAATCCGCTGGATCAAAGCCCTAACGTCAAACGCAAAGCGAAATCGGTCACGGAACTGGCACACTCTGTCTTTCCTGCCGATCATGCTGAGCTGCAATGGCGACAAAGCCGTGGCCTGACGGCGTTGTTGATGGCACTGCTGGCTATTTCTTTAAGCCGGGTAAAACCGCGGCAGGGGCGATTTTCTACGTTACTGCCACTGACATTACTGTTTATTGCCATTTTTTATGGCGGCGACGTCTGCCGCACCCTGGTGGCTAACGGCGCGATTCCCCTCATTCCTGGTTTGTGGTTAGTGCCCGGACTCATGCTAATAGGTCTGTTGATGCTGGTTGCTCGCGACTTCTCTTTGCTGCAGAAATTTTCCCGATGAATGTTTTCAGTCGCTATTTAATCCGCCATCTCTTCCTCGGTTTTGCTGCCGCGGCCGGGCTACTGTTGCCGCTTTTTACCACCTTCAACCTGATTAACGAACTGGATGATGTCAGCCCTGGTGGTTATCGCTGGACTCAGGCGGTGCTGGTGGTACTGATGACCTTACCGCGCACACTGGTCGAGCTTGCACCATTTATCGCGTTATTGGGTGGGATTGTTGGCCTGGGGCAACTATCGAAAAACAGCGAACTTACCGCCATTCGTAGCACGGGGTTTTCTATTTTCCGTATTGCACTGGTGGCGCTGGTCGCCGGAATACTGTGGACTGTTTCGTTAGGCGCGATTGATGAGTGGGTTGCGTCGCCATTGCAGCAACAGGCACTGCAAATTAAATCTACCGCGGTAGCGTTGGGAGATGAGGATGATATTACCGGCAATATGCTGTGGGCCAGGCGCGGCAATGAATTTGTGACGGTGAAATCGCTGAATGAACTGGGTCAGCCTGTGGGCGTGGAGATATTTCATTACCGCGACGATCTCTCGCTCGAATCCTACATTTACGCACGCAGTGCCACCATTGAAAACGACAAAACGTGGATCCTGCACGGCGTGAATCACAAAAAATGGCTTAACGGTAAAGAAACGCAGGAAGCATTAGCCAATCTTGCCTGGCAATCGGCATTCACCAGTATGAATCTCGAAGAGTTATCGATGCCGGGGAATACTTTTTCTGTCCGTCAGCTCAACCATTACATCCATTATTTGCAGGAAACCGGACAACCGGGCAGCGAATACCGCCTTGCACTGTGGGAAAAGCTGGGGCAACCCATCTTAACTCTGGCGATGATTTTACTGGCTGTACCCTTTACCTTTAGCACTCCGCGCTCGCCGGGGATGGGCAGCCGTCTTGCTGTAGGCGTCATCGTTGGCTTGCTTACCTGGATCAGCTATCAAATCATGGTCAATCTGGGATTGCTATTTGCGTTGAGCGCGCCCGTTACCGCGCTCGGTTTACCGGTAGCGTTTGTGTTGGTAGCGTTGATTCTGGTGTATTGGTATGACAGGCAACATTAATCCAGCCGTGGCGTAACACCACGGCGGGCCAATATTACGACTTCAGGGTAGCAAATGCCTGAATGATGGTATCGATTTGCTCGCGGCTGTGAGCGGCGTTAACGCTACAGCGCAGCAGCGTAATACCCGCAGGTGCGGCAGGCGGCAGGATAAGATTCACATAAACGCCCAGCGAGATAAGCTCGCGCCAGATACGTAACCCTTCCTCTTTCGAACCGATTATCACTGGCACTACCGGGCTGATATGCGAGCTTAACTCATAACCCAACTTTTGTAGCCCGTCATACAGATGGTTGGCGTTATCCATCAGCTTTTGCCGCAGCTCTGGTTGTGTGGCAATGGTTTTTAACGACGAGCGCACGGTCGCAATGCAGGAAGGGGAAGGCGAGGCGGTAAAAATATACGGGCGGCTGCCGTAGCGCAGCACTTCCATCGCTTCCGAACCCACGGCAAAACCGCCAATGGAGGCCAGGCTTTTACTGAAGGTGCCGACGATAATATCCACATCGTCTTCAACGCCAACGGCTTCAACCAGTCCGCGGCCCGTTGCGCCTAATACGCCAAACGAATGCGCTTCATCGACAATCAAATAACCACCGAGGCGACGTTTGATATCAACGATTTCTGCCAGCGGTGCCACATCACCGAGCATACTGTAGATGCCCTCAACGATGATAATCGCCTCTTTTGCCCGTTCACCGAGGCGAACCATGCGACGCTCCAGATCGTTGGCGTCGTTATGGCGGAAACGAATAATTTCCGCACCGCCGAGAGAACAGGCGTCATAAATACTGGCGTGGCTGTCGGCATCGAGTAACACCACGGCGTTATGGTCGGCAAGTGCGCTGATGACACCTAAATTCGCGGTATAACCGGTTGAAAAAACGATAGCGGTAGGGCGATTGAAGAACTCTGCAATTTCTTTCTCTAATGCCAGATGCGGCGCATAACTGCCATTAGCCATACGAGAACCGGTGGTGCCGGTGCCTTGGGTCGCTAACGCCGCCTGACCTTCCGCAATGGCATCATGATTGAAGGTTAATCCGAGATAATTATTGGTCCCGGCCAGAATCACTTTTTTATTGCCGATACGGCCTTCGGTGGCGGAATACACTTCATCAATACAGGTGCCAAACGGCGTTAAACCGTTATCACTAAATTGCAGCCGCTCACCAGCAAGGCGCGCATATTTATCATAAAGCCCCATTATTTATTCTCCAGCCATGGAAGTAGAGTTTCCATTAATTGCGCAGGGGTTTTGACATCCAGCAGAATATTAATAGGAATGGAAATATCGAATCTGTCTTCCAGCATCATTAAGAGATCCATCACTTTGATCGACTCCAGGCCGAGATCGTTGACGAGATCGCTGTCGGGCTTAATTTCCACACCGTTTTCGACCAACTCCTGTAAACAGGAAAGGATGTAATCCATTACTATTTCACGATTTACCATAGAAACGTTAACACACCTTTAAACAAGACAATCAAAATAGCCCGTTGCGTAATGCGTGTTCCAGGCTAACCCCGGGAAACCAATTAATATCTTCAGAAATACATTTATTACTTGCCGACCAGTCGGCATGGGTTAATTCACGGATTTTCGAGCGGGTCAGCATGGGTTCTTTACCTGCGAGGCGACTCAACGCGGTACTGATATCCGCAAGGCAGGTGAGTAACGGCAGAGGAATACCGACCATCCGCACAGAACCACAACGGGCTACAGCGGCAAGCTGTTGGACACGTCGCCAGTCATAACCTCCGGCGATGCCATCGCATAATTCATACGTTTGCGTCTGTACGGAATCGGCGCTTAACCACTGACCCACAGCCTGGGCGAAATCGGTGACGTGCAGAAAAGAGAGCTGCGTATCTGGTGCGCCAGTACGTGGCAGAAGTCCGCGCAGCATCCAGTCAAACAGCGGTTTTAGCTCTTTATCGCCGGGGCCATACACTGCAGTTGGACGAAAAACGCCCAGCGTGATTTCGCCAGCCATTGCTGCCAGTCGTTGTTCGGCTACGAATTTAGATTTTGCATACCAGGAGAGTTCGGGATGACGCGCCGCCAGTGAAGAGATAAACAGGAAACGTTGGCAGCAGCCGCTCTCTTTTGCCGCCTGCATCAGGCGCAGGCTGCCGTCGACGTTACAACGGGTAAAGATATCTTCTTTGTGTCCGCGCACTTGCCCGGCGCAATGGACCACCGCGCTGGCGCTGGCAACCAGTTCGCTAAGCGAATGCGTATCTTCCAGCGAACCGCGCACCCAGATGAGATTATCGCTAACGTGAGCGCGGGTAGTACGCGTCAAAGCGCGAACGTGAAAGCCGCGGGCGAGCAGGTTATCGATAATATATTTCCCGATAAACCCGGTAGCGCCCGTCACCGCAACAGTTTGATTCATACGAGAGATCCCTGAACATGAGGATTAGCGGCAACGGCCTTCTGATAACGTTTTTTCGCTTCTGCGCGGGCGGGCTTGCCGGAAGAGGTGCGGGGAATACTGTGGGGCGGTAACAGGTCGATAGCCGCAGTTACGCCAAATTCGCTTTGTATCCGCGCCGCCAGCGTGTGGATAAGCTGCGTGCGGCGCTTTTCGTCGCTGATCCGGCACTGGATCTGCAAAATAATATTTTCCTGGGCGGTAACAAAAGCAATGGCATCGCCAGAGTGAATTTCCGGTTCCTGTTCCGCAATATATTCAATATCCTGCGGCCAGATATTGCGGCCACGAATAATAATCAGATCTTTAATGCGCCCGGTGACATACAGATAACCGTCCAGCAGATAACCGAGATCGCCAGTATCTAACCAACCCGTCGCGGCAATCTCGTTTTGTGAAGCCATGTCGCCAAAGTAGCCACTCATCAGGCTGGGGCCAGAGATGCAAATATGGCCCACCACACGTTCCGCTACCGGTATCCCCGCGTCATTACGGATTTCAATGCCATGTTCCGGCAACGCTTTACCGCAGTTGACGAAAGTTGATACGGCACGTGTCTCAACACCCGGCGTAACGGCTTTCCCCTGATATTCGAGGATGTCGCGATCCACGTCGTTAACCACAACCCCAGAGGCTTCATCGGAAAAGCTGACAGCCAGCGCGTTCTCTGCCAGTCCGTAGCACGGCATAAACGTTTTATCGTCAAAGTTAACTGGACGGAAACATTCAGCAAATTGATGGAGTTGTTCGGCGGAGATAGGCTCTGCGCCAATACCGGCGACGCGCCAGCAGGAGAGATCCAGTTCAGCGAGATCTCTTTCATTCACGCGGCGCTGGCACAATTCATAGCCAAATGGTGGCGCAACGGAGACGGTGCCGCGATTTTTGCTGATCAATTTAAGCCATTGCAGTGGGCGCATGGCAAAATCCTGGGTGCGCAAATAATCCACTGAAAGCTGCGTGGCGACAGGTGTCAGAAGAAAACCGACCAGCCCCATATCATGGTAGAAAGGTAGCCAGGAGACACAGCGATCGCCTGGGCGTAATTTAATGCCATCGTGGCTGATGGCACGTAGATTGGCCATCACTTCGCGATGAGTGATGATGACGCCACGGGGAAAACGGGTGCTGCCGGAGGTGTACTGCAGATAGGCGATATCGTCTGGCACTGGCAACGGGAGCGTAACATCGGCTTCTGGCAAGGTTTTAAACCAGGCGTGGCTCAAAACATGTAACTCGGGTTTGCCCTGCGTCGCGGCATTGACCAGCGGCAACCACTCATCACCAGTGATAATCGCCGCAGGCTGGCAGCTTGCCAGCAACCCTTGCAGTTTTGTGCTCCATGAATCCCGCTGACCGACGCCCATCGGAATCGCCAGTGGGACAGCGACTAATCCGGCATACTGGCAGGCAAAAAACGCTTCGACAAACCCGCTACTGGTTTCCGCAATCAGCGCCACGCGATCGCCTTTTTTCAGGTTTAGCGATAACAGTCGCCTGGCTCCTGTTTCCGCACGTGCTTTTAAAGTGTGATATTCCAGTTCATCTTCAAGCTGGCTACGCCTGTCATAAAAATTCATTCCGGCGTTACCCAGAGCGGCATAGTCCAAAGCATCAACCAGCGTTGGAAAATCGGCATAGCGCATAGGCAGGGAATGCGTAAAGATTTTATTGGACATATACACCACAAGAAAATTGGATATCAAAAATAAAATGACAATAATGCGGTGGATTATATATGCATAAAAGATAAATGAGATAGTATTTTCATTGGTGCGATATTGAACATTGATTAAAATAATAAGTTCTGTTTTTTGTTTCTTATTGTGAATGATATTTAATTTATGAATGTATTAAGTAATGCCTTGTCTGGTCGCATTAAGTCTATAAAAGGCATTATTAACCGTCTTACGCAGGCTCTGGTTTTACCGTAATTATTAATAAATATTATTTTATCTTCGTTTGTATTCATTGGGTGGATTATGAAGGTGCCGTTCGTTGCAGTTGCAGCCTGTTTTTCACCGTTAATTATTTGTTATCCACGTAAATATGGAATGCGATCTGCTGATGATTAAAATTGAAAAAGTAATAAATAAAAATGACTTAAAGGCATTTATCGCTTTTCCGTCGTCACTTTATTCCAATGATTCAAACTGGATCCCCCCTTTATGCATTGAACGCAGTGAGCATCTGTCACAAAAGAATCCGGGAACGGACCATATTATCTGGCAGGCGTGGGTGGCAAAAAAAGAGGGGCAGATAGTCGGGCGCATTACGGCGCAAATCGATACCTTGCACCGCGAGCGATACGGCGAAGATACGGGGCATTTTGGCATGATTGACGCCATTGATGATCCACAGGTATTTGCGGCCTTATTTGACGCAGCGGAAGGGTGGCTGAAGTCACAAGGGGCACGCAACATCACTGGCCCCTTCAGCCTGAATATCAATCAGGAGAGTGGGTTACTGATTGAAGGGTTTGATACGCCGCCCTGCGCGATGATGCCGCACGGCAAACCGTGGTATGCCGCGCATCTCGAGCAATTGGGCTATCAGAAAGGCATTGATTTACTGGCGTGGTGGATGCAGCGAACCGATCTCACTTTCTCTCCGGCGCTAAAAAAACTGATGGATCAGGTACGCAAAAAGGTGACCATTCGCTGCATCAATCGCCAGCGGTTTGCTGAAGAGATGCAGATCCTGCGTGAGATTTTCAACTCTGGCTGGCAGCACAACTGGGGCTTTGTGCCGTTTACCGAACGCGAATTTGCCATCATGGGCGATCAGCTTAAATACCTGGTGCCGGACGATATGATCTACATTGCTGAGATAGACTCTGCACCCTGCGCGTTTGTTGTCGGCTTACCGAACATCAACGAGGCGATTGCTGATCTGAATGGATCGCTCTTTCCCCTCGGCTGGGCAAAATTGCTGTGGCGCTTAAAAGTCAGTGGTATGCGAACTGCGCGAGTGCCGCTAATGGGTGTGCGCGACGAATATCAGTTTAGTCGTATCGGACCGGTAATCGCGCTGTTGCTGATTGAAGCATTACGCGATCCCTTTACCCGCAGGAAGATCGACGCGCTGGAGATGTCATGGATCCTCGAAACCAATACGGGCATGAATAACATGCTGGAACGTATTGGCGCACAGCCATATAAGCGTTACCGCTTGTATGAAAAGCAGATTTAACGCCCGCTAACTCTGGCTCATCTCCAGCGGCACCGCCGAGCGAATCAAGTGGTGACCTTCCAGTTCGATATTGTGGAGATTCTTTTTCACGGTCATCACATGATCGCGGGCCGCGCGCTGGGCCACATGCGGCAGTCGTTGCAAAACCGCGTTATAGATCCGCGCATGTTGGCGATCGATCTGCTTTTTTTGCTGGGGGCGATGGTAGAGATTATTCACGCTGGCAAACACCGAATTAAACATCAGATCGGTCAATGATTGCAGAGTGAAAACCAGCACCTGATTGTGGGAAGCCTGACAAATAGCGAGATGGAAAGCGTGATCCAACTGCGCATGTTCGATCAGTGAAATCTCTTTGTTGTTCTCACTGGCGGCGAGCATTTTTTCATAACAGCGAGTTATCAATACAAAATCAGCCTGGGTTCCCAGCGTTGCCGCCAACCTTGCTGATTCGCCTTCCAGTAATGCCCGGACGTCGAGCAGATCATACAGTGTTCGCGGCTGCGTGCTGAACAGATGGATCAGCGGACTGGTGTCCTGTACCCGATTAAGTCGCGCGACCCGAGAATCGCGCCCCTGCGCCGTTTCAATAATCCCGCGCCCGCGCAGCACCGTCAGCCCTTCACGCAGTGCGGAACGCGAGAAGCCGAGCTTTTCGCACAGTCGACGTTCCGAGGGAAGCGGCTGCCCGACCTTCAACACACCGTCGATAATTAACCGTTCGATACTCTCTGCAACCACTTCGCAAATAGGGCGACGTTCATCTTTCATTCCCGGACCTCGTGCACAGGTAGGACCAATTTTTCTGTTCTTAATTCGCGAAACACGCACATCATGCAAGTGATTATGTTACATCAATTTAACATTGAATTAACCTATGCGTGGTCACAGAGCTGGAAAAAAAATGGTCTGACCGGTAACTAAAGAGATAGACGAAAACAAAAAGCCCGCTTAATAACTGTTCACAGAAGCAGCACGCAAAAATCAGCTACCACACAACACAACAAAGCGAACCCTACTCATGAGCATCTTGTACGAAGAGCGTCTTGATGGCGCTTTACCCGATGTCGACCAAACATCGGTACTGATGGCACTGCGTGAGCATGTCCCCGGACTCGAGATCCTGCATACCGATGAGGAGATCACTCCTTACGAGTGTGACGGGTTGAGCGCGTATCGCACGCGTCCATTACTGGTTGTTCTGCCTAAGCAGATAGAACAGGTGGCGGCGATTCTGGCTGTCTGCCACCGTCTGCGTGTGCCGGTGGTGACTCGTGGCGCGGGCACCGGGCTTTCTGGCGGCGCGTTGCCGCTGGAAAAAGGCGTGTTGTTAGTGATGGCGCGCTTTAAAGAGATCCTCGATATAAACCCCGTCGGTCGCCGTGCGCGCGTGCAGCCGGGCGTGCGTAATCTGGCTATCTCCCAGGCCGTAGCGCCGCATAATCTCTATTACGCGCCGGACCCTTCTTCACAAATCGCCTGTTCCATTGGCGGCAATGTGGCGGAAAATGCCGGTGGCGTTCACTGTCTGAAATATGGGCTTACCGTACATAACCTGCTGAAAATTGAAGTGCAAACGCTGGACGGAGAGACGCTGACACTGGGATCGGATGCGCTGGATTCGCCGGGTTTTGACCTGCTGGCGCTGTTTACTGGATCAGAAGGTATGCTCGGCGTGACCACCGAAGTGACGGTAAAACTGCTGCCGAAGCCCCCCGTGGCACGGGTTCTGTTAGCCAGCTTTGGCTCGGTAGAAAAAGCCGGACTCGCCGTCGGTGACATCATCGCCAATGGCATTATCCCTGGTGGGCTGGAGATGATGGATAACCTGTCGATTCGCGCGGCAGAAGATTTTATTCATGCCGGTTATCCCGTTGATGCCGAAGCGATTTTATTGTGCGAGCTGGACGGCGTGGAGTCTGACGTACAGGAAGATTGTGAACGGGTTAACGACATCTTACGGAAAGCGGGCGCGACTGACGTCCGTCTGGCGCAGGACGAAGCGGAGCGTGTGCGTTTCTGGGCCGGTCGTAAAAACGCCTTTCCGGCGGTGGGGCGCATCTCTCCCGATTACTACTGCATGGACGGCACCATCCCACGCCGCGCGCTGCCTGGCGTACTGGAAGGCATTGCTCGTTTATCGCAGCAATATGATTTACGCGTCGCCAACGTCTTTCATGCCGGAGACGGTAACATGCACCCGTTAATCCTTTTCGATGCCAATGAACCCGGCGAATTTGCCCGCGCGGAAGCGCTGGGTGGGAAGATCCTCGAACTCTGCGTGGAAGTGGGCGGCAGCATCAGTGGGGAGCATGGCATTGGGCGCGAAAAAATCAATCAAATGTGCGCCCAGTTCAACAGCGATGAAATCACGACCTTCCATGCGGTCAAGGCGGCATTTGACCCCGATGGTTTGCTGAACCCTGGAAAAAACATTCCCACGCTACACCGCTGCGCTGAATTTGGTGCCATGCACGTGCACCACGGTCATTTACCTTTCCCTGAACTGGAGCGTTTCTGATGCTACGTGAGTGTGATTACAGCCAGGCGCTGCTGGAACAGGTGAATCAGGCGATTAGTAATAAAACGCCGCTGGTGATTCAGGGAAGCAATAGCAAAGCCTTTTTAGGTCGCCCTGTCACCGGGCAAACGCTGGATGTGCGTTGTCATCGCGGCATTGTGAATTACGACCCGACCGAGTTGGTGATCACCGCTCGTGCCGGAACGCCGCTGATGGCGATTGAAGCGGCGCTGGAAAGTGCGGGGCAAATGCTGCCCTGCGAGCCACCGTATTATGGTGAAGAAGCCACCTGGGGCGGCATGGTCGCTTGCGGTCTGGCGGGGCCGCGTCGACCGTGGAGCGGTTCGGTACGCGATTTTGTCCTCGGTACGCGCATTATTACCGGCAGTGGAAAACATCTGCGTTTTGGTGGCGAAGTGATGAAAAACGTTGCCGGATACGATCTCTCACGGCTAATGGCCGGAAGCTATGGCTGTCTTGGCGTACTTACTGAAATCTCAATGAAAGTGTTGCCTCGACCGCGCGCCACTATCAGCCTGCGTCGGGAAATCAGCCTGCAAGAAGCCATGAACGAAATCGCCCAGTGGCAACTCCAGCCATTACCCATTAGCGGTTTATGTTACTTCGACAACGGCTTGTGGCTCCGCCTTGAAGGCGGTGAAGGCTCGGTAAAAGCGGCGCGTGAACTGCTGGGGGGCGAAGAGGTTGCGGGTCAGTTCTGGCAGCAATTGCGTGAACAACAACTGCCATTCTTCTCGTTACCAGGGACTTTGTGGCGCATTTCATTACCCACCGATGCACCGATGATGGATTTACCCGGCGAGCAACTGATCGACTGGGGGGGCGCGTTACGCTGGCTGAAATCGACAGCCGATGACAATCAAATCCACCGTATCGCCCGCAACGCTGGTGGTCACGCAACTCGCTTTAGTCCAGGTGATGGCAGTTTTGCTCCGTTGCCTGCCCCTTTATTCCGCTATCACCAGCAGCTTAAACAGCAGCTCGACCCTTGCGGTGTGTTTAACCCCGGTCGCATGTACGCGGAACTTTAAGGAGCAGACTATGCAAACCCGGTTAACCGAAGAGATGCGCCAGAATACGCGGGCGCTGGAAGCTGACAGCATTCTGCGCGCCTGTGTGCACTGCGGATTTTGTACCGCAACCTGCCCGACCTATCAGCTCCTGGGTGATGAACTGGACGGGCCGCGTGGGCGCATCTATCTGATTAAACAGGTGCTGGAAGGTAACGAAGTTACACTTAAAACGCAGGAGCATCTCGAGCGCTGTCTCACGTGCCGCAACTGTGAAACCACCTGTCCTTCTGGTGTGCGCTATCACACTCTGTTGGATATCGGGCGTGATATCGTCGAGCAAAAAGTGAAACGTCCACTGCCGGATCGAATGCTACGCGAAGGGCTGCGTCAGGTAGTGCCGCGTCCGGCGGTCTTCCGTGCGCTGACGCAAGTAGGCCTGGTGCTACGACCGTTTTTGCCAGAGCAGATTAGAGCAAAACTCCCCGCCGGGATCGTGAAAGCCAAACCGCGTCCGCCGTTGCGTCATAAGCGTCGGGTTTTAATGCTGGAAGGTTGCGTCCAGCCTACGCTTTCGCCCAACACCAACGCGGCAACCGCGCGGGTGCTGGATCGTCTGGGGATCAGCGTCATGCCAGCTAACGAAGCAGGCTGTTGTGGCGCGGTGGACTATCATCTTAATGCGCAAGAGAAAGGGTTAGCGCGCGCGCGAAATAATATTGATGCCTGGTGGCCGGCGATTGAAGCAGGCGCCGAGGCAATTTTGCAAACCGCCAGCGGCTGTGGGGCGTTCGTTAAAGAGTATGGGCAGATGCTGAAAAACGATGCGTTGTATGCCGATAAAGCGCGTCAGGTCAGCGAACTGGCGGTTGATTTAGTCGAGCTTTTGCGTGAGGAGCCGCTGGAAAAGCTGGCGATTCGCGGCGATAAAAAACTGGCCTTCCACTGTCCGTGTACCCTGCAACATGCGCAAAAACTGAATGGCGAAGTAGAAAAAGTGTTACTGCGGCTGGGATTTACCTTAACCGACGTTCCCGACAGCCATCTGTGCTGCGGTTCGGCGGGAACTTATGCGTTAACGCATCCCGATCTGGCGCGCCAGTTGCGGGATAACAAAATGAATGCGCTGGAAAGCGGCAAACCGGAAATGATCGTTACCGCCAACATTGGTTGCCAGACGCATCTGGCGAGCGCCGGTCGTACCTCTGTGCGTCACTGGATTGAAATTGTAGAACAAGCCCTTGAAAAGGAATAACAAAATGAAAACTAAAGTCATTCTTAGCCAGCAAATGGCGAGTGCAATTATTGCCGCAGGTCAGGAAGAGGCGCAGAAAAATAACTGGTCCGTTTCCATTGCTGTTGCCGATGACGGCGGTCATCTGCTGGCGTTAAGTCGTATGGATGATTGCGCGCCGATTGCGGCCTACATCTCCCAGGAGAAAGCGCGTACCGCCGCGCTGGGGCGCCGCGAAACTAAGGGCTATGAAGAGATGGTGAACAACGGACGTACGGCGTTTGTGACGGCACCGTTACTGACGTCGCTGGAAGGCGGCGTACCGGTTGTTGTTGATGGGCAGATTATTGGCGCTGTGGGTGTGTCTGGTTTAACCGGGGCACAGGATGCGCAGGTCGCGAAAGCGGCAGCAGCGGTATTGGCGAAATAAGCGAAAACGAGGAGATTAACAATGAGTGAAACCATAACCCAGGGCCGTTTACGCATTGACGCCAACTTTAAACGTTTTGTTGATGAAGAAGTTTTACCCGGAACAGGGCTGGACTCTACGGCGTTCTGGCACAATTTTGATGATATTGTTCACGATCTGTCGCCAGAGAATCGTCAGTTACTGGCAGAGCGCGATCGCATTCAGGCGGCGCTCGACGAATGGCATCGCCGCAATCCGGGGCCGGTAAAAGATAAAGCAGCCTATAAATCTTTCCTGCGTGAACTGGGCTACCTGGTGCCGCAACCGGGCCATGTGACGGTGGAAACCACCGGCATCGACAGCGAAATCACCAGCCAGGCGGGGCCGCAACTGGTGGTTCCGGCAATGAACGCCCGCTACGCGTTGAATGCGGCGAACGCTCGCTGGGGTTCACTGTACGATGCGCTATACGGCAGCGACATCATCCCGCAGGAAGGGGCGATGGTCAGCGGCTACGATCCGCAGCGTGGTGCGCAGGTTATCGCCTGGGTTCGCCGCTTCCTCGATGAATCACTACCGCTGGAAAACGGCAGCTATCAGGATGTGGCGGCGTTTAAGGTGGTCGACAAACAATTACGTATTCTGTTGAAAAATGGCTCAGAAACCACGTTACGTACCCCGGCGCAGTTTGTCGGCTACCGTGGTGATGCTGCTGCACCGACCTGCATTTTGCTGAAAAATAACGGTCTGCATATCGAACTGCAAATCGATGCCAACGGACGGATTGGCAAAGACGATCCGGCGCATATCAACGACGTTATCGTCGAAGCCGCCATCAGTACCATTCTCGATTGTGAAGACTCGGTCGCTGCGGTTGATGCTGAAGATAAAATCCTGCTGTACCGCAATCTGTTGGGGCTGATGCAGGGCACTCTGCAAGAGAAAATGGAGAAAAACGGTCGGCAAATCGTGCGTAAACTGAATGACGATCGTCAGTACACCGCCGCCGATGGTTCTGAAATTTCTTTGCACGGGCGCTCGCTGCTGTTTATCCGCAACGTGGGGCATTTGATGACTATCCCCGTAATTTGGGACAGCGAAGGCAATGAAATTCCGGAAGGTATTCTTGATGGCGTCATGACAGGTGCGATTGCCCTCTACGACTTAAAAGTGCAGAAAAACTCGCGTACTGGCAGCGTCTATATTGTGAAACCGAAAATGCACGGTCCGCAGGAAGTGGCGTTTGCCAACAAACTGTTTACCCGCGTTGAGACCATGCTTGGTATGGAACCAAATACCCTGAAAATGGGCATTATGGATGAAGAACGCCGGACCTCGCTGAACTTGCGTAGTTGTATCGCCCAGGCACGCAACCGCGTGGCGTTCATCAACACCGGCTTCCTCGACCGTACTGGTGATGAGATGCATTCGGTGATGGAAGCGGGCCCGATGTTGCGTAAAAACCAGATGAAATCGACACCGTGGATCAAAGCCTACGAGCGCAATAACGTGCTTTCCGGCCTGTTTTGTGGGCTGCGCGGTAAAGCGCAAATCGGTAAAGGGATGTGGGCAATGCCAGATCTGATGGCAGACATGTACAGCCAAAAGGGCGATCAGTTACGTGCCGGGGCGAACACGGCCTGGGTTCCGTCACCGACCGCAGCCACGTTGCATGCGTTGCACTATCACCAAACCAACGTACAGAGCGTGCAAGCCAACATTGCCAACACAGAGTTCAATGCAGAATTTGAGCCTCTGCTGGACGATCTGCTGACCATTCCGGTTGCTGAAAACGCAAACTGGTCGGCACAAGAGATCCAACAAGAGCTGGATAACAACGTGCAGGGGATTCTGGGTTATGTGGTGCGTTGGGTAGAGCAGGGGATTGGTTGTTCAAAAGTGCCGGATATCCACAACGTGGCGCTGATGGAAGACCGTGCAACGCTGCGCATCTCCAGCCAACATATCGCCAACTGGTTACGTCACGGTATTCTGACCAAAGAACAGGTGCAGGCGTCGCTGGAGAATATGGCGAAAGTGGTTGATCAGCAAAACGCTGGCGATCCGGCGTATCGTCCGATGGTGGGGAATTTTGCTAACTCGTGTGCGTTTAAAGCCGCCAGCGATTTAATCTTCCTCGGTGTGAAACAGCCAAACGGTTATACCGAACCGTTATTACATGCCTGGCGTTTACGCGAAAAAGAAAGTCATTAATAGCAATAGCAAAAGCCCCGGCAAGTTTTACCGCTGGGGCTATTATAGTTACTGCGGTAGTACATTTATCCCGGAAATAACCGGAGCGATTATCAGGGTTTAATAAAATTAAATACCCGTAGCGCATCATTAGCGGGTTAAAACAACAATATGGACATCTTAACGATACTCTGCGCCTGCGGGTGCGGAACAGAACCCCTTACCCGATATACTTGTTATGCCTGAGGTAGCAATTGCGTTAGCGGCGTGCTGTTGCTGTAAAGTATAACGCCTATATTTTACAGTTCAGTCCTCTTTTGCTTATTACAACCTTAAGCATATCAAGCATATAAAGATAATAAGAGACTGAACAATATGGTTACCTGGACCCAAATGTATATGCCGATGGGAGGGCTGGGGCTATCCGCTCTGGTTGCCCTGATCCCGATAATATTCTTCTTCGTTGCGCTTGCGATATTACGTCTGAAAGGGCATGTCGCCGGAGCAATAACCCTTATATTATCGATATTGATTGCGATATTCGCCTTTAAAATGCCGATTGATATGGCATTTGCTGCTGCGGGATATGGTTTTATTTATGGTTTATGGCCAATCGCCTGGATTATTGTCGCGGCGGTATTCCTCTATAAATTAACCGTTGCCAGCGGCCAGTTTGATATTATCCGCAGCTCGGTTATCTCCATCACCGACGATCAACGTTTGCAGGTGTTGCTGATTGGCTTCTCTTTTGGCGCACTGTTAGAAGGAGCTGCGGGCTTTGGCGCGCCGGTGGCGATTACTGGCGCGCTGCTGGTGGGACTGGGCTTTAAACCGTTATACGCGGCGGGGCTGTGTCTGATTGCCAACACCGCGCCGGTGGCGTTTGGTGCGTTGGGCGTGCCTATTCTGGTTGCCGGTCAGGTGACTGGCATCGATCCGTTCGACATTGGCGCAATGGCGGGACGTCAGTTGCCGTTCCTGTCGGTACTGGTGCCGTTCTGGCTGGTGGCGATGATGGACGGCTGGAAAGGGGTGAAAGAGACATGGCCAGCGGCGCTGGTGGCGGGTGGTAGCTTCGCAGTTACCCAGTTCTTTACCTCTAACTACATTGGCCCGGAACTGCCGGATATTACTTCGGCGCTGGTGAGTATCGTCTCACTCTCTTTATTCCTCAAAGTCTGGCGGCCGAAAAATACCGAAACGGCAATCAGCATGGGGCAATCCGCAGGTGCGATGGTGGTGAATAAACCGTCTTCTGGCGGCCCAGTACCGTCAGAATACAGCCTTGGGCAAATCATTCGTGCGTGGTCACCGTTTTTAATCTTAACGGTGCTGGTCACCATCTGGACCATGAAGCCGTTTAAAGCGTTATTCGCTCCGGGCGGCGCGTTTTATTCGCTGGTGATTAACTTCCAGATCCCCCATTTGCATCAACAGGTACTGAAAGCGGCACCCATTGTCGCCCAACCGACGCCAATGGATGCGGTGTTTAAATTTGATCCACTCTCCGCTGGTGGAACTGCGATTTTTATCGCGGCAATTATCTCTATCTTCATTCTTGGTGTCGGGATCAAGAAAGGTATTGGCGTTTTCGCAGAAACGCTAATTAGCCTGAAGTGGCCGATATTGTCGATTGGCATGGTGCTGGCATTTGCCTTCGTGACCAACTATTCCGGCATGTCCACTACGCTGGCGCTGGTACTGGCGGGTACTGGCGTGATGTTCCCGTTCTTCTCGCCGTTCCTTGGTTGGCTGGGGGTATTTCTTACCGGCTCTGACACATCCTCGAACGCCCTGTTTGGTTCACTGCAATCAACCACCGCGCAGCAAATCAACGTCTCGGACACTCTGCTGGTGGCAGCAAATACCAGCGGCGGCGTGACCGGCAAGATGATCTCCCCGCAATCTATCGCCGTGGCCTGCGCCGCGACGGGCATGGTGGGCAGAGAATCTGAATTGTTCCGTTACACCGTGAAGCACAGTCTGATCTTTGCCAGCGTTATTGGCATTATCACGCTGCTGCAGGCATATGTGTTTACCGGAATGTTGGTTTCGTAATTCAATAGAGCCGGATGGCTGTAAATATCATCCGGCTTTTTTCATATCTGTTTCGTTATTCCGGCTAAACAATAGCAAGATTATTTCTCTATTTATTATCATCAGATCAATAATGTTTGATGATTAGATAACCCGGTAAATAATTAATGGCGTGAAAATCTGTGTTTTTTTACCACGCAAAACAAGCTGTATTAATTGTGTTCGCTTGATGAGCAAGTAGCGTGCTATCTGTTGCTTTTGCAATCGCAATCGTTAAAACTATCAATGACTTGAGATAGTAATATTGTGAATGATTGTTACTTTTTTGTTTGTTAAAAATTTTTATAAATCACCCCTCTGACATCGTATAGGGGATATTCCTATAAATTTTATCTATTTCGTTATCAATAATGCAGATTTCTTAAGAATGGAGGTTATTTTTAGAGAAGGTAAAACATAAAACTATTTCCACAGTTACGAATTTTTTAACTTTGTTTTGTCACTTGCGTTATTAATGAATAAGAAATTTAAATATAAGAAATCGCTTTTAGCGGCTATTTTAAGCGCAACCCTGTTAGCCGGTTGTGATGGCGGTGGTTCAGGCTCGTCCTCCGATACTCCGCCTGTAGATTCTGGAACAGGGTCTTTGCCGGAAGTGAAACCTGATCCAACACCAAACCCGGAGCCGACGCCTGAGCCGACGCCGGACCCAGAACCTACGCCGGATCCAACCCCTGATCCTGAGCCGACACCAGAACCAGAGCCAGAACCTGTTCCCACGAAAACGGGTTATCTGACCCTGGGCGGAAGCCAGCGGGTAACTGGTGCTACCTGTAATGGTGAATCCAGCGATGGCTTTACTTTTACACCTGGCAACACCGTGAGTTGTGTGGTTGGTAGTACGACCATTGCAACTTTCAACACCCAGTCAGAAGCTGCGCGTAGCCTGCGTGCGGTTGACAAAGTGTCGTTTAGCCTCGAGGACGCGCAGGAGCTGGCGGATTCTGAAAATGAGAAAACCAACGCTATCTCTCTGTTAACTTCCAGCGACAGTTGCCCGGCGGATGCAGAACAACTTTGTCTGACCTTCTCGTCAGTGGTCGATCGCGCACGCTTTGAAAAACTGTATAAGCAAATCGATCTGGCACCGGAAGAATTCAAAAAGCTGGTAAATGAGGAAGTGGAAAACAATGTCGCGACCGATAAAGCGCCATCCACCCATACCTCACCGGTCGTGCCCGTCACGACAGAGGGAACAACGCCGGATCTGAACGCCAAATTTGTGTCAGCTAATGCGGAACAGTTTTATCAGTATCAACCTACTGAAATTATTCTCTCCGAAGGCCGCCTGGTGGATAGCCAGGGATATGGTGTTGCTGGTGTTGACTACTACACCAATTCAGGCCGTGGTGTGACAGGGGAAAATGGTGAATTTTCCTTTAGCTGGGGCGAAACCATCTCCTTTGGTATCGATACCTTTGAACTTGGCTCAGTACGCGGCAACAAGTCGACCATTGCGCTGACTGAACTGGGTGATGAAGTTCGCGGCGCGAATGTCGATCAACTGATTCATCGCTATTCGACGACCGGGCAAAATAATACCCGTGTTGTTCCGGACGATGTACGCAAGGTCTTTGCTGAATATCCCAACGTGATTAACGAGATTATCAATCTCTCGTTATCCAATGGCGCGACGCTGGATGAAGGCGATCAAACCGTTGTGCTGCCAAACGAATTTATCGAGCAGTTTGAAATGGGGCAGGCCAAAGAGATCGATACTGCGATTTGTGGCAAAACCAACAATTGCAACTCTGCACGCTGGTTCTCGCTGACGACACGCAATGTTAATGACGGTCAGATTCAGGGCGTTATCAACAAACTGTGGGGTGTGGATACGAACTACCAATCTGTCAGCAAGTTCCATGTATTCCATGACTCCACCAACTTCTATGGCAGCACCGGTAATGCGCGCGGTCAGGCGGTGGTGAATATCTCCAACGCGGCCTTCCCGATTCTGATGGCGCGTAATGATAAAAACTACTGGCTGGCCTTTGGTGAAAAACGCGCCTGGGATAAAAACGAGCTGGCGTACATTACTGAAGCGCCTTCTCTTGTTGTGCCGGAAAACGTGACGCGCGATACCGCGACCTTCAACCTGCCGTTTATTTCGCTGGGGCAAGTCGGTGATGGCAAGCTGATGGTTATCGGTAACCCGCACTACAACAGCATTTTGCGTTGCCCTAATGGTTACAGTTGGGCCGGTGGTGTCAATGATAAAGGTGAGTGTACGCTCAGCGGTGATTCAGATGATATGAAGCACTTCATGCAGAACGTACTGCGCTACCTGTCAAACGACATCTGGCAGCCGAATACCAAGAGCACAATGACCGTGGGTACGAACCTGGAAAACGTTTATTTCAAACGTCATGGCCAGGTCACTGGGAACAGTGCTCCATTTGGCTTCCATCCGGATTTTGCAGGTATTTCTGTTAAACATTTGACCAGCTATGGCGATCTGAATCCGGAAGAAGTTCCGTTGCTGATCCTCAACGGTTTTGAATATGTGACTCAGTGGTCTGGCGATCCCTATGCAGTGCCTCTGCGTGCAGATACCAGCAAACCGAAGCTGACTCAGCAGGATGTGACCGATCTGATCGCCTATCTGAACAAAGGCGGATCAGTGCTGATCATGGAAAACGTGATGAGCAATCTTAAGGAAGAGAGCGCGTCTGGCTTTGTGCGTCTGCTGGATGCCGCGGGTCTGTCAATGGCTCTGAACAAATCGGTGGTGAACAACGATCCGCAGGGTTATCCGGATCGCGTACGCCAGCGCCGAGCGAATGGCATTTGGGTTTATGAACGTTATCCTGCCGCAGACGGTGCGCAGCCGCCGTACACCATCGACACAACTACAGGGGAAGTGACCTGGAAATATCAGGAAGAAGGTAAGCCTGATGACAAGCCGAAACTGGAAGTGGCCAGTTGGCTGGAAGATGTCGATGGCGAACAGGTCAAGCGCTATGCCTTTATCGATGAGGCGGAGTTTAAAACAAAAGAGTCTCTGGAGGCGGCAAAGGCAAAAATCTTTGAAAAGTTTCCTGGATTACAGGAGTGTAAGGACTCGACATATCACTATGAGGTCAACTGCCTGGAATATCGTCCTGGTACGGGTGTTCCTGTGACGGGGACAATGTATGTTCCGCAGTATACGCAACTGAATCTTGACGCCGACACTGCGAAAGCGATGGTGCAGGCTGCGGATTTAGGCACCAACATTCAGCGCCTGTATCAACATGAGCTTTATTTCCGTACTAAAGGCAGTAAAGGCGAACGTCTGAACAGCGTCGATCTCGAACGTCTGTACCAGAACATGTCGGTCTGGCTGTGGAACGACACGGCTTATCGTTATGAAGAAGGCAAAAATGACGAGCTGGGCTTTAAAACGTTCACCGAGTTCCTGAACTGCTACGCCAACAATGCTTACGAGGGCGGCACCGAGTGCTCCGCGGAACTGAAGAAATCGCTGGTCGATAACAACATGATCTACGGAGATAATACTACCAAAGCGGGCATGATGAACCCGAGCTATCCGCTCAACTATATGGAAAAACCGCTGACGCGTCTGATGCTGGGGCGTTCCTGGTGGGATCTGAACATTAAAGTTGATGTTGAGAAGTATCCGGGAGCAGTATCGGCAGAGGGTGAGAATGTTACGGAAACCATCAGCCTGTACTCGAATCCGACTAAATGGTTTGCAGGTAACATGCAATCAACCGGCCTGTGGGCTCCGGCTCAGAAAGAGGTCACCATTGAGTCTACAGCGGACGTTCCTGTGACTGTCACCGTGGCGCTGGCTGACGACCTGACCGGACGTGAAAAGCATGAAGTTGCGCTGAACCGTCCGCCGAGAGTGACTAAAACGTATACTCTGGAGGCTAATGGTACGGTGAAGTTTACGGCTCCTTATGGTGGTCTGATTTATATCAAGGGCGACAGCAAGGAGAATAATAAATCTGCCAGCTTCACCTTTACCGGTGTGGTAAAAGCACCGTTCTATAAAGACGGCGCATGGAAAAACGATCTGAAATCTCCTGCGCCGTTGGGCGAGTTGGAGTCAGATTCTTTCGTCTACACCGCACCGAAGAACAACCTGAACGCCAGCAATTACAAGGGTGACCTGAAACAATTCGCAGAGGAACTGGATACCTTTGCCAGCTCGATGAATGACTTCTACGGTCGTGATGGCGAAAGTGGTAACCACCGGATGTTTACCTATAAAGCATTGACAGGTCACAAGCATCGTTTCGCCAACGATGTGCAGATCTCCATCGGTGATGCGCACTCGGGTTATCCGGTAATGAACAGCAGCTTCTCGACGAACAGCACCACGCTGCCGACGACGCCGCTGAACGACTGGTTGATCTGGCACGAAGTCGGTCATAACGCTGCAGAAACACCGCTGAACGTACCGGGTGCAACTGAAGTGGCGAACAACGTGCTGGCGCTGTACATGCAGGATCGCTATCTCGGTAAGATGAACCGTGTCGCTGACGACATTACCGTCGCGCCGGAATATCTGGACGAGAGCAACGGTCAGGCCTGGGCGCGCGGCGGTGCGGGTGACCGTCTGCTGATGTACGCACAGTTGAAGGAGTGGGCAGAGGAAAACTTTGATATCAAACAGTGGTATCCAGATGGTGACCTGCCTAAGTTCTACAGCGATCGTAAAGGGATGAAGGGCTGGAACCTGTTCCAGTTGATGCACCGTAAAGCGCGCGGCGATGAGGCAGGCAAAACCAAGTTTGGCGAAAGAAATTACTGTGCTGAGTCAAACGGTAACGCTGCTGACACGCTGATGCTGTGTGCATCCTGGGTCGCTCAGGCGGATCTTTCGGAATTCTTTAAGAAATGGAATCCGGGCGCAAATGCTTACCAGCTTCCGGGGGCAAGTGAGATGAGCTTCGAAGGCGGCGTGAGCCAGTCGGCTTACAACACGCTCGCGGCGATGCACCTGTCGAAACCGGAAAAAGGGCCGGAAACCATTAATAAGGTTACCGAGTATTCGATGCCAGCCGAATAAGCCTGTAGGCCGGATAAGGCGTTCACGCCGCATCCGGCATGAAATAAGGCGCACCGGGTCAACATATATGCCCGATGCGCCAGCTTATCGGGCCTGGAGGGAAGAAGCCGCGATTACTTGCGTTGGCAGACACCTGTAGGCCGGATAAGGCGTTCACGCCGCATCCGGCATGAAATAAGGCGCACCGGGTCAACATATATGCCCGATGCGCCAGCTTATCGGGCCTGGAGGGAAGAAGCCGCGATTACTTGCGTTGGCAGACACCTGTAGGCCGGATAAGGCGTTCACGCCGCATCCGGCAAGTTACAACAAATAACCTTTAACCATGCTTTTTGATGTTTTTCAGCAATATCCTGCTGCGATACCTGTCCTGGCAACCGTCGGAGGATTAATCATCGGCAGTTTTTTGAATGTGGTGATCTGGCGTTACCCCATCATGCTTCGCCAACAAATGGCGGAGTTTCACGGTGAAACGCCGAGCACGCAGCTAAAAATAAGCCTGGCGCTGCCACGCTCGCATTGTCCGCATTGTCAGCAGACCATCCGCGTTCGTGACAACATTCCGCTGCTCTCCTGGCTGATGCTCAAAGGGCGCTGCCGCGACTGTCAGGCGAAAATCAGCAAGCGTTATCCGCTGGTCGAGTTATTGACGGCACTCGCTTTTTTGCTGGCGAGTCTGGTCTGGCCGGAAAGTGGATGGGGGCTGGCGGTGATGATATTATCCGCCTGGCTGATTGCCGCGAGTATCATCGACCTCGATAATCAATGGCTGCCCGATGTCTTTACTCAGGGAGTATTGTGGACGGGGCTGATTGCGGCATGGGCACAGCAGAGTCCGCTAACGTTACAAGACGCAGTCACCGGCGTACTGGTGGGGTTTGTCACTTTTTACTCCCTTCGCTGGCTGGCCGGAATAATTCTGCGTAAAGAAGCATTAGGCATGGGCGATGTATTACTCTTCGCCGCTTTAGGTGGCTGGGTGGGGGCATTGTCGCTACCCCATGTTGCTTTAATTGCATCATGCTGCGGGCTGATATATGCCGTTATTACAAAAAAAGGATCAACGACGCTGCCTTTTGGACCGTGTTTAAGTCTGGGCGGTATAGCAACACTTTATCTACAGGCATTGTTTTAATGATAACCACGTCATTATCGAAGTGACATTTTTACTCTCATTAATAACCTTAGAGATTATTTACTATGTCGATAAAACAAATGCCAGGGAGGGTATTAATATCGCTATTGTTAAGCGTTACAGGATTATTAAGTGGCTGCGCAAGCCATAATGAAAACGCCAGTTTGCTGGCGAAAAAACAGGCGCAAAATATCAGCCAAAACCTGCCGATTAAATCTGCGGGATATACCTTAGTGCTGGCGCAAAGTAGCGGCACGACGGTAAAAATGACCATTATCAGCGAAGCGGGTGCTCAAACCACGCAAACGCCGGACGCGTTTTTAACCAGCTATCAACGACAAATGTGCGCTGACCCAACGGTGAAATTAATGATCACTGAGGGGATTAATTACAGCATAACGATTAATGATACACGCACAGGCAACCAGTATCAGCGGAAACTGGATCGTACCACCTGTGGAATAGTCAAAGCATAACGTCGGGTATATATAAATTGGCGCGGGTTGTTTTTCGTGACGCACGAATTTATCTCAATCAATGGCTGACTAAAATTCGTTACACTCTTAGCCAGGGACAATCTCTTAATACAGACAAAGAGCATCTGCGCAAAATTGCACGCGGGATGTTCTGGCTGATGTTGCTTATTATTTCTGCAAAAATGGCGCATTCACTCTGGCGCTATATCTCCTTTTCTGCGGAATATACGGCGATTTCCCCATCGGTGAATAAATCGACCCGTGCGGATGTAAAAACGTTCGATAAAAAAGACGTGCAATTAATCAGCCAGCAAAACTGGTTTGGCAAATATCAGCCCGTTGCTGCACTGGTAAAACAACCCGAACCGGCTCCGGTGGCAGAAACACGTCTTAACGTGGTACTGCGCGGGATCGCCTTTGGTGCCAGACCCGGCGCGGTTATTGAAGAAGGCGGCAAACAGCAGGTCTATTTGCTGGGCGAACGGCTTGACTCTCACAACGCGGTGATCGAAGAGATTTATCGCGATCATGTGGTGCTGCGTTATCAGGGAAAAATGGAGCGCCTGAGTCTGGCAGAAGAGGAGCGTTCCACCGTTGCCGTGACCAATGAAAAAACCGTCAGTGACGAAGCAAAGCAAACAGCCGCTGAACCTGCCGCCAGCACGCCAGTTGAGATCCCGGCTGCCGTGCGCCAGGCACTGGCGAAAGACCCGCAGAAAATTTTTAACTATATCCAGCTTACGCCTGTGCGTAAGGAGGGGATTGTCGGTTATGCAGTGAAACCGGGGGCAGATCGTTCTCTGTTCGATGCCAGCGGTTTCAAGGAAGGCGATATCGCCATTGCGTTAAATCAGCAGGATTTCACTGATCCACGAGCAATGATTGCTCTGATGCGGCAGTTACCTTCAATGGATTCCATTCAACTCACGGTTTTACGCAAGGGTGCGCGCTACGACATTTCCATCGCGCTGCGCTAACCGCATTTAATCCAGGAGAATCATTCATCGTGTTTTGGCGTGATATTACGTTGTCGGTCTGGCGTAAGAAGACAACTGGCCTCAAAACAAAAAAGCGTTTACTGCCGCTGATGCTGGCAGCGGCATTATGCAGTTCACCAGTTTGGGCGGAAGAAGCCACTTTTACCGCCAATTTTAAAGATACCGACCTGAAATCGTTTATCGAAACCGTCGGCGCTAACCTCAATAAAACCATCATTATGGGGCCGGGCGTTCAGGGGAAAGTGAGTATTCGTACTATGACCCCGCTCAATGAACGCCAGTATTACCAGCTATTCCTTAACCTGCTGGAAGCACAGGGGTATGCCGTCGTACCGATGGAAAACGACGTGCTGAAGGTGGTGAAATCCAGCGCCGCAAAAGTCGAGCCGTTGCCGCTGGTCGGTGAAGGCAGCGACAATTATGCGGGCGATGAAATGGTCACTAAAGTGGTGCCGGTACGTAATGTGTCTGTACGCGAACTGGCACCGATTCTGCGCCAGATGATCGACAGCGCGGGTTCTGGCAACGTCGTTAATTACGATCCCTCCAACGTGATTATGCTTACCGGACGCGCCTCGGTTGTGGAACGGCTGACGGAAGTGATTCAGCGCGTGGATCACGCGGGAAACCGCACCGAAGAGGTGATCCCGCTGGATAACGCCTCGGCCTCGGAAATTGCCCGCGTGCTGGAAAGCTTGACCAAAAACAGCGGCGAGAACCAACCAGCAACGCTGAAATCACAGATTGTTGCTGATGAACGCACTAACAGCGTCATTGTCAGCGGCGATCCCGCTACGCGAGACAAAATGCGCCGTCTGATCCGTCGCCTGGACTCAGAAATGGAACGCAGCGGCAACAGCCAGGTGTTCTATCTCAAATACAGCAAAGCGGAAGATCTGGTCGATGTTCTGAAACAGGTCAGCGGCACGCTCACCGCCGCTAAAGAAGAGGCGGAAGGCACGGTCAGTAGCGGACGTGAGGTTGTTTCTATTGCCGCCAGCAAACACAGTAATGCCCTGATTGTGACCGCGCCGCAGGACATCATGCAGTCGCTGCAAAGCGTGATTGAACAACTGGATATCCGCCGTGCTCAGGTGCATGTCGAGGCGTTGATCGTGGAGGTTGCCGAAGGCAGCAATATCAACTTCGGCGTGCAGTGGGCGTCGAAAGATGCCGGATTAATGCAGTTTGCCAACGGCACGCAGATCCCTATCGGTACGCTGGGGGCGGCGATTTCTCAGGCGAAGCCGCAGAAAGGTTCCACGGTGATCAGCGAAAACGGTGCCACCACCATTAACCCGGATACCAACGGTGACCTCTCCACGCTCGCCCAGCTACTTTCCGGCTTTAGCGGTACGGCGGTTGGCGTGGTGAAAGGCGACTGGATGGCGCTGGTGCAGGCGGTTAAAAACGACTCCAGCTCTAACGTCCTTTCTACGCCGAGCATCACCACGCTGGACAACCAGGAAGCCTTCTTCATGGTGGGTCAGGACGTTCCGGTATTAACCGGTTCTACCGTTGGCTCCAATAACAGCAATCCTTTCAACACGGTAGAAAGGAAAAAAGTCGGCATCATGCTGAAAGTCACGCCGCAGATTAACGAAGGTAACGCGGTACAGATGGTGATTGAGCAGGAAGTGTCGAAGGTGGAAGGACAGACCAGCCTCGATGTGGTGTTTGGCGAGCGCAAACTGAAGACTACCGTGCTGGCTAACGATGGTGAGCTGATTGTGCTTGGCGGTCTGATGGACGACCAGGCGGGAGAAAGCGTGGCGAAAGTGCCGTTGCTGGGCGATATCCCGTTGATTGGCAACCTGTTTAAGTCCACGGCAGATAAAAAAGAAAAACGTAATCTGATGGTGTTTATCCGCCCGACCATTCTGCGTGACGGTATGGCGGCAGACGGCGTTTCGCAGCGCAAATATAACTATATGCGCGCCGAGCAGATCTATCGCGATGAGCAAGGCTTAAGCCTGATGCCGAACACTGCGCAGCCGGTACTACCAGCGCAAAACCAGGCCTTACCGCCGGAAGTTCGCGCGTTCCTCAATGCCGGGAGAACGCGTTAATGGTGCCTGTAGCACAGGAAACCTCCGCTAACACCGTGCGTCTGCCCTACAGTTTCAGCCGTCGGTTTAGCCTGGTGGCATGGTGCGAAGCGTCGCTGGAGATCCTCCATGTTCATCCGTTGTCGCTCTCTGTTTTGCAGGAGCTGCAACGGGGGCTGAACGCGCCCTTTACGCTGCGGCAAATCGACGAGGCCGAATTTGAACAGCGGCTGAATGCGGTCTGGCAGCGGGACTCTTCCGAAGCTCGCCAGTTGATGGAAGATCTCGGTTCCGCCGAGGACTTCTTTACCCTCGCAGAAGAGCTGCCGGAAACGGAAGATTTGCTGGAAAGTGACGACGATGCGCCGATCATCAAACTGATCAACGCCATGCTGGCAGAGGCAATTAAAGAAGGCGCTTCGGATATCCACATTGAGACGTTTGAAAAGAGTCTGGTGATCCGTTTTCGTGTAGACGGAACGCTACATGAAATGCTGCGTCCCGGGCGCAAACTGGCCTCGCTGCTGGTGTCGCGTATCAAGGTGATGGCGCGGCTGGACATTGCCGAAAAGCGCGTGCCGCAGGATGGACGTATTGCGCTGCTGCTGGGCGGTCGGGCGATTGACGTGCGTGTCTCCACCATGCCTTCTGCCTGGGGTGAGCGCGTGGTGCTGCGACTGCTGGACAAAAACCAGGCCCGCCTGACGCTGGAGCGTCTGGGGCTGAGTCATGAACTGACCGCGCAGTTGCGCCAGCTACTGCACAAACCGCACGGCATCTTTCTGGTGACGGGGCCGACGGGTTCTGGCAAAAGCACCACGCTGTACGCCGGATTGCAGGAGCTGAACAACCACTCGCGCAACATTCTCACGGTTGAAGACCCCATCGAATACATGATTGAAGGGATCGGTCAGACGCAGGTCAACACCCGTGTCGGCATGACCTTCGCCCGTGGCCTGCGTGCGATTTTGCGTCAGGACCCGGATGTAGTGATGGTCGGTGAGATCCGCGATACCGAAACCGCAGAAATCGCCGTTCAGGCGTCGCTTACGGGGCACCTGGTTCTTTCCACGTTGCATACCAACACGGCGGTGGGGGCAATCACGCGTTTGCAGGATATGGGCGTAGAGCCTTTCCTGCTCTCTTCCAGTCTGACGGGCGTGATGGCGCAGCGACTGGTTCGCACGCTGTGCCCCGACTGCCGCCAGCCCGCACCTGCTACCGACGAAGAAAAACGCCTGTTGGGGATTACCGATGCGCGAACCGTCACTCTGTACCATCCGCAGGGCTGCCCCGCCTGTAATCACAAAGGTTTTCGTGGGCGAACCGCCATCCATGAGCTGATCGTGGTGGACGCCACATTGCGTGATTTGATCCACCGTCAGGCCGGGGAACTGGAGCTGGAACGTTATGTCCGGCAACACTCTGCGGGTATCCGCAGCAACGGCATTGAGAAAGTACTCGCCGGAGAAACCTCTCTCGATGAAGTGCTGCGGGTAACGATGGAGGCGTAATGGCACTGTTTTACTATCAGGCGCTACAGCGTAATGGCCGCAAAACCAAAGGCATGATTGAGGCGGATTCCGCGCGTCATGCCCGCCAGTTGTTGCGCGCTAAAGACCTCATTCCCGTGCACATTGAAGCCCGGCTGAATGCTTCGTCAGGGGGAATGTTGCAGCGTCGGCGGCACGCACATCGTCGTGTGGCGGCGGCAGATCTGGCGCTGTTCACCCGCCAACTGGCAACGTTGGTTCAGGCAGCAATGCCGCTGGAAACCTGCTTACAGGCGGTCAGTGAGCAAAGCGAAAAACTGCATGTGAAAAGTCTGGGAATGGCGCTGCGCAGCCGGATTCAGGAGGGTTATACCCTGTCGGACAGCCTGCGCGAACACCCCCGCGTCTTTGATTCCCTGTTTTGTTCGATGGTGGCTGCCGGAGAAAAATCCGGGCATCTCGATGTGGTGCTCAATCGCCTGGCGGATTACACCGAACAGCGCCAGCGCCTGAAATCACGACTGCTGCAGGCCATGCTCTACCCGCTGGTGCTGTTGGTGGTGGCAACGGGTGTGGTCACTATTTTGCTGACGGCGGTGGTGCCGAAAATTATCGAACAGTTCGATCACCTCGGACACGCGCTGCCCGCCTCCACCCGCACCCTTATCGCCATGAGCGACGCCTTACAAGCCAGCGGCGTTTATTGGCTGGCGGGATTGCTGGGGCTTCTGGTGCTGGGGCAACGGCTACTCAAAAAGCCGACTATGCGGCTGCGCTGGGATAAAACTTTGCTGCGCTTGCCCGTGACGGGGCGGGTTGCTCGCGGGCTGAATACGGCGCGTTTTTCCCGCACGTTAAGCATCCTCACCGCCAGCAGTGTTCCGCTGCTGGAAGGCATTCAGACCGCTGCCGCCGTGTCGGCAAATCGCTATGTCGAGCAGCAACTGCTACTGGCGGCAGATCGCGTCCGCGAAGGAAGCAGTCTGCGCGCCGCGCTGGCGGATCTGCGCCTGTTCCCGCCGATGATGTTGTACATGATCGCCTCTGGTGAACAGAGCGGAGAGCTGGAAACCATGCTTGAACAGGCCGCGGTCAACCAGGAACGAGAGTTTGATACCCAGGTGGGGCTGGCGTTAGGGCTGTTTGAACCGGCGCTGGTGGTGATGATGGCGGGCGTGGTGCTGTTTATCGTCATCGCCATCCTCGAACCGATGCTGCAACTGAACAATATGGTTGGAATGTAATTTACGGAGTTATCACATGAATTCGTTATCCCGCACGCAAAAACCACGGGCAGGTTTTACCCTACTGGAAGTGATGGTGGTGATTGTTATTCTTGGCGTCCTGGCAAGTCTGGTGGTGCCTAACCTGCTGGGCAACAAAGAGAAAGCGGACAGGCAAAAAGCCATCAGCGATATCGTGGCGCTGGAAAACGCGCTGGACATGTACCGGCTGGATAACGGGCGTTATCCAACCACCGAGCAGGGGCTTGAGGCGCTGATCCAGCAACCGGCCAATATGGCGGACTCCCGCAACTACCGTACCGGTGGGTACATTAAACGGCTACCAAAAGATCCGTGGGGCAATGATTATCAGTATCTCAGCCCGGGTGAAAAAGGGATGTTTGATGTTTACACCTTAGGGGCGGATGGTCAGGAAAACGGAGAAGGGGCTGCCGCAGATATCGGTAACTGGAATTTACAGGAGTTTCAGTAATCAGTGCCTGGACGCGGATTCACTCTTCTGGAAATCATGCTGGTGATTTTCCTGATCGGCCTTGCCAGTGCAGGCGTGGTACAGACTTTTGCGACCGATTCTGAATCGCCTGCGAAAAAAGCGGCGCAGGATTTTCTGACTCGCTTTGCGCAGTTTAAGGACAAGGCAGTGATCGAAGGGCAAACACTCGGTGTGCTAATCGACCCGCCTGGCTACCAGTTTATGCAGCGTCGTCAGGGGCAGTGGTTGCCCGTTTCCGCGCCCCGGTTATCGGCACAGGTTACGGTGCCGAAACAGGTGCAGATGCTGTTACAACCCGGCAGTGATATCTGGCAGAAGGAGTATGCGCTGGAGCTGCAACGTCGTCGCCTGACGCTGCATGATATTGAACTGGAGCTGCAAAAAGAGGCGAAAAAGAAGACACCGCAGATCCGTTTTTCGCCTTTTGAACCCGCCACGCCGTTTACGCTGCGATTCTATTCGGCGGCGCAAAACGCATGTTGGGCGGTAAAACTGGCGCACGATGGCGCGTTATCCCTCAATCAATGTGATGAGAGGGTGCCATGAAGCGCGGATTTACGTTGCTGGAAGTGATGATCGCACTGGCGATTTTTGCGCTGGCTGCCACGGCGGTATTACAGATCGCCAGCGGCGCGCTAAACAATCAGCAGGTTCTTGAGGAGAAAACGGTAGCTGGCTGGGTGGCCGAAAACCAGATCGCACTGCTCTACCTGATGACCCGCGAACAGCGGGCGGTCAGGCATCAGGGCGAGAGCGACATGGCAGGAAACCGCTGGTACTGGCGAACGATCCCACTGAATACAGGCAACGCGTTGCTCCAGGCGGTGGATATTGAAGTCAGCCTTCACGAAGACTTTTCGCCGGTGGTTCAGTCACGGCGCGCCTGGTTTAGCGCCGTGGGAGGCCAACAGTGAAAAGGATTCGCCCTGGTTTTACGTTACTGGAAATGCTGGTGGCAATTGCCATTTTTGCCTCACTGGCACTGATGGCGCAGCAGGTGACAAACGGTGTCACGCGCGTGAATAGCGCCGTCGCGGAGCACGATCAAAAACTCAACCTCATGCAGCAAACGATGAGTTTTCTGACCCACGATCTGACCCAAATGATGCCGCGTCTGGTAAGAGGCGAGCAGGGCCAGAGGGAACCGGCGTTACTGGCGGGCGCAGGCGTGCTGGCGTCTGAGAGTGAAGGGATGCGCTTTGTACGTGGCGGCGTGGTTAATCCGTTGATGCGCCTGCCGCGCAGTAATCTGCTCACTGTCGGTTACCGCATTCATGACGGTTACCTTGAACGGTTAGCCTGGCCGCTGACCGATGCAGCGGGCAGCGTGAAGCCAACAACGCAAAAATTAATTCCGGCAGATTCGCTCCGTTTGCAGTTCTACGACGGCACGCGCTGGCAGGCGAGTTGGTCGTCAGGGCAGGCGATCCCTGTGGCGGTGCGCATGACTCTGCATTCGCCGCAATGGGGCGAGATTGAACGCATCTGGTTGTTACGTGGGCCGCAATTATCATGATCACCTCACCACCAAAACGCGGAATGGCACTGGTCGTGGTGCTGGTATTGCTGGCGCTCATAATGCTGGTAACCATCACACTTTCCGGGCGGATGCAGCAACAACTTGGGCGAACGCGCAGCCAGCAGGAGTACCAGCAGGCACTGTGGTACAGCGCCAGTGCAGAAAGCCTGGCGCTGAGCGCGCTCAGCCTGAGCCTGAAAAATGAACAACGCGTGTATCTGGCACAGCCGTGGGCTTCCGGCCCCCGTTTTTTCCCACTGCCGCAGGGGCAAATTGCCGTCACCCTGCGTGACGCACAGGCCTGCTTTAATCTGAATGCTCTCGCACAGTCGACGACGGCGACGCGTCCGCTTGCGGTGCAACAGTTGATTGCCTTGATCACGCGTCTCGATGTGCCTGCTTATCGGGCTGAGCTGATAGCCGAAAGTCTGTGGGAGTTTATTGACGAAGATCGCAGCGTGCAAACGCGGCTGGGTCGTGAAGACAGTGAGTATCTCGCCCGCTCGGTGCCGTTCTACGCCGCGAATCAACCGCTGGCGGATATCAGCGAAATGCGTGTGGTGCAGGGAATGGACGCCGGACTTTATCAAAAACTCAAACCGCTGGTCTGTGCGCTACCGATGACCCACCAACAAATCAACATCAACACCTTAGAGGTCGCGCAAAGCGTGATTCTTGAGGCGCTGTTCGACCCGTGGTTAAGCCCTGTTCAGGCGCGGGCATTATTACAACAACGTCCGGCGAAGGGCTGGGAAGATGTCGATCAGTTTCTTGCACAGCCGCTACTCGCTGACGTCGATGAGCGTACAAAAAAACAGCTAAAAACCGTCCTGAGCGTGGACAGCAACTACTTCTGGCTGCGTTCAGATATCACCGTGAATGAGATTGAACTGACGATGAATTCGTTAATTGTCCGCATGGGGCCACAACACTTTTCGGTTCTCTGGCATCAGACAGGAGAAAGTGAGTGAGTTCCATGCTTGAGATTTTTTTCCCGCTTTGCGCCTCTGACTCCATTCGTTGGCAGCGCCGTTCCGCCGACGTGGAGCACGGCATCTGGCCTGACATTGCCGACGAACAGCTTCAGCAATGGCTGCAAACTGATACGATTCGGCTCTACATTCCCGGCGAATGGATCAGCATCTGGCAGGTTGAACTGCCTGATGTTCCCCGTAAGCAGATACCGACTATTCTGCCCGCCTTACTGGAAGAAGAGCTGAACCAGGATATTGATGAACTGCATTTCGCCCCGTTGAAAATCGACCAGCAACTGGCAACCGTAGCAGTGATTCACCAACAGCATATGCGCAACATTGCGCAGTGGTTGCAGGCAAACGGCATCACCCGCGCTACCGTCGCGCCGGACTGGATGTCCATTCCTTGTGGCTCTATGGCTGGCGATGCGCAACGGGTTATCTGCCGCATCGATGAATGTCGGGGATGGAGTGCCGGGTGGGCGCTGGCTCCGGTCATGTTCCGCACACAGCTCAATGAGCAGGAATCACCGCTTTCGTTAACCGTGGTCGGCATTGCACCGGAAGAGCTATCTGCATGGGCTGGCGCAGACGCCGGACGCCTGACGATCACGTCTCTGCCCGCTATTACCACCTGCGGTGAACCAGAAGGGAACCTGCTGACAGGGCAGTGGCAACCTCGCGTCAGCTACCGAAAACAGTGGGCGCGCTGGCGGGTGATGGTTCTGCCTGTATTGCTGATTCTGGTTGTGCTGGCAGTGGAACGGGGCGTGACATTATGGAGCGTCAGCGAACAGGTGGCGCAAAGCCGCGCCCAGGCAGAGAAACAGTTCTTAACGTTGTTCCCGGAGCAGAAGCGGATTGTGAATTTGCGCTCTCAGGTGACGATGGCGATGAAAAAATATCGCCCACAGACTGACGATACCAGGCTACTTGCCGAGTTGTCAGCGATCGCCAGCACCCTGAAATCGGCGTCACTTTCCGACATTGAGATGCGTGGTTTCACCTTTGATCAAAAACGCCAGACGCTCCACCTTCAGTTGCGGGCAGCGAGCTTTGCCAGTTTCGACAAACTGCGTAGCGCACTGGCGGCAGATTATGTTGTGCAACAGGACGCGTTACAGAAAGAGGGTGATGCGGTTTCCGGCGGCGTAACGTTGCGGAGGAAATAACATGTTACGCGATAAATTGATTCACTATTTTCAGCAATGGCGTGAGCGCCAGTTAAGCCGTGGCGAACACTGGCTGGCACAACACCTGGCGGGGCGTTCGCCGCGCGAAAAGGGCATGTTACTGGCCGCGGCGGCGTTCCTGTTTAGCGCCGGATATTACGTCCTCATCTGGCAGCCGTTGAGCGAACGGATAGAGCAACAGGAGACGATGTTGCAGCAACTGGAGGTGATGAACACCCGACTGAAACGCGCCGCACCGGATATTATCGCAGCGCGAAAATCCGCCACGACAACGCCTGCACAGGTATCGCGGGTTATCAGTGACAGCGCTTCCGCGCATTCTGTGATCATCAAGCGGATAGCCGAGCGTGGGGAGAATATCCAGGTCTGGATAGATCCTGTGGTGTTTAATGACCTGCTGAACTGGTTAAACGCGCTGGATGAAAAGTATGCGCTGCGGGTGACACAAATTGATGTCAGCGCAGGTGAGAAGCCAGGAATGGTGAATGTGCAGCGACTGGAGTTTAGGCGGGGGTAGGTGTTGCCATCCTTGTCATAGTCATCCCCTTAACTCCACCTGATAACCCTTAGCCCAATGGTGAGTGCGGAACTGTCAAACTCGCTCACCGGGCTGAGTATTGATGTCGTAAGAATGAGTCCTCCTTCCATACCATCATGGAGTGTTCAGCAATACTGCAGAAATCCGTTTCTCACTATTTAACCCCCGTTAATCAATACTTTTCCTGACTGCAAATACGCTTAAGAGTGGTGATATATTACCAGTATTAATAGATTTCATAAATCATTGAGTGGTAATTGATAGGGCAAAACATATAGGATAATTATTAACTGATCTGTATTTTGTGTAGCCTGGAAATTGATAAAATTCCTGGAGACAATCAGGAAGTAAATTTTAAATAAAAAAACAATTTCCACAGAAATTATTAATCAATTTTAAACATTATCCCGTTTGATATATCAATCTGAGGATAGTGCTGGTCATAATACAGGTCAAAATGCACGCAGCAAATAATCATGTTGTATATTTTAATTGATAGAAATAGTTTCTGTAGGTATTACTTCGCGTGAGCTAAATAAAACTATTTCAGTGTGATCTTAATCACAAATATTACTGTATCAGGTATATAGGAGATATAAACAAGCAGTGAATGAGTGAATTTTAAATAGGGAAATAGTTTCGCAGAAAACAATTTAAGGGTAATAAATCGCGTGCGTTCTGAGATAAGGCAGATTGCAGGTGTTGTTGCACACCAAATTCTTATGAGGATTTATAATCAAGTAGTTAATATTGGTAATAAATAATAATTTCTCGCGAAATTAACAAATCTTTATGAAGATATGTGTTCCGGTGTAATCCAGGATGCATGAAGCTTTGTGTCTTTTTTTAGCCATAAAGAGTAGTCACAAAGAGGTAGAAATAACGATGGGGCATTTTCATGGGAATTAACTCTACATTCTGAAATGGCTTGTTTTCCTGACATTCCAGGAAGACCGAATACATTCATGCCTGAAGAATAGGATAGAGAAAAGAGACAGAAATAAACCAATTTATCCCTGCCGAAATAATTTCCGGCGAAATTGGTCGCGGGTGCTACAAAGTGCCTGATTGGTCTGAATAAAATTTATCCAGTTACAAACAAGTATTACCTCCAGTGTATTGGTAGCTGTTAAGCCAGGGGCGGTAGCGTACCTGAAGAGATTAGGATCACATCATCAAATGGCAAGAAGTGGATTTGAAGTCCAGAAAGTCACCGTAGAGGCATTATTTCTACGAGAAATACGAACACGCTTTGGTAAGTTCCGTCTGGGATATTTGTGGGCGATTCTCGAACCCTCTGCGCATTTGCTGATACTGTTGGGCATTTTTGGTTACATTATGCACCGCACGATGCCAGACATCTCATTCCCGGTGTTTTTACTTAATGGCCTGATTCCCTTTTTTATCTTTAGCAGTATCAGCAATCGTTCTGTAGGTGCTATTGAAGCGAATCAGGGGCTGTTTAATTATCGACCAGTAAAACCCATCGATACGATCATTGCGCGTGCATTGCTTGAGACACTGATTTATGTTGCTGTTTATATATTGCTTATGCTTATCGTCTGGATGGCAGGCGAATATTTCGAAATAACAAACTTTTTACAACTTGTGCTCACCTGGAGTTTGTTAATCATTCTTTCATGTGGCGTCGGCTTAATATTCATGGTCGTTGGTAAAACCTTCCCCGAAATGCAAAAGGTCCTGCCGATACTGCTTAAGCCGCTGTATTTCATCTCCTGCATCATGTTCCCTCTGCACTCAATTCCTAAGCAATATTGGTCTTATCTACTCTGGAACCCATTAGTGCATGTGGTGGAGCTAAGCCGCGAGGCTGTTATGCCTGGCTATATCAGCGAAGGCGTAAGTCTGAACTACCTGGCAATGTTCACATTGATAACTCTGTTCATTGGTCTGGCTTTATACCGAACTCGTGAGGAGGCAATGCTGACATCATGATTAAGATTGAGAATTTGACAAAGTCATATCGTACCCCAACGGGGCGACACTATGTGTTTAAGGATTTAAACCTCGAAATCCCTTCAGGAAAAAGCGTTGCCTTTATTGGTCGCAACGGTGCGGGTAAATCAACGTTGCTAAGAATGATTGGTGGTATTGACCGCCCCGACAGTGGAAAGATCATCACCAATAAAACAATATCATGGCCAGTCGGCCTCGCCGGTGGATTTCAGGGAAGTTTAACTGGACGCGAGAACGTAAAATTTGTTGCGCGGTTATATGCAAAGCAAGAAGAACTGAAAGAGAAAATTGAGTTTGTCGAAGAATTTGCCGAACTCGGTAAGTACTTTGATATGCCGATTAAAACTTACTCATCGGGTATGCGATCGCGTTTAGGCTTTGGTTTAAGCATGGCATTTAAGTTTGATTATTATATCGTCGATGAAGTAACCGCAGTCGGTGATGCAAGGTTTAAAGAGAAGTGCGCTCAATTGTTTAAAGAAAGGCATAAAGAATCTAGTTTTTTAATGGTGTCACATAGTTTGAATTCATTGAAAGAGTTTTGTGATGTGGCGATTTACATATCAGATAGGAAATATGTAAGTTACTTTGATTGCTTGGATACAGCTATATCATCATATATAACTGAAGAAAATTTAAAGAAATAGAGAGGATAATATGAAATATCTTATAATAAATCCTTATCATAATGCATCTCATGGAATTGCCAACTATATAAAAAATCTTGAAAATGCGTTGGTTGGGGTAGAAATAATAACGTTTGAAAATAAAAGAAACTTGAATGCTATTGCATTTCGTGAAGAGGTGTATGATTATGTCACTAAGAATTTTGGATATGATGACGTTATAATTGAAGCACCTGAAGCTAAAGCTTCAACATTACTATTGTCTTCAAGGTACAATGTGCATATTCGATTGCATTGTCCACTTGCAATTGCTCAGAAATATGATGGTCAAAAACCAAATCAACAAGAGTTTTCCAATGAGTTGAGAGTAATCAATAAAGCAAAAATAGTATCATCTCCGTCATATGCATTGGCTGAAGAATTAAGTAGCGAAATTAAAATAGATAATGTAAGTTATTTTAAAAACCCAATCATAATCAATCACAATCAATCATATGATAAAGAATATGACATTGTATTTATGGGCGCTTTCAAGAATTAAAAGGTACTAAAGATATTAATAAAATTCTTGAGAGACTGCCAGCTAATTTCAAAGTATTACTTATTGGGCCAAAATCAAATTTATTTAAATTGGACCCTAGTGTAAAATGCTCCGTTGAGAAGAAAGGCGAGGTTATTGGAGATAAACGATTTGAATTAGTAAAAAAAGCAAAGTGTTTAATTATGCCTAGCCAATTCGAAAACTGTAGTATGGTGATCCTTGAATCGTTAGCATGTCATGTACCTGTAGTCGCATGGGATGTTGGTGGTAATGCTGAAATAGCTAAGCCAAATATATTAAAATGCGCAAAATTTGGAGATTATGACGATTTCGCTTATAAAGTAAATGAGTTGATTTCAACACCTCCTAAAATAAAGTTTTTTCAAGAAGCTATAGCTAATATAAACACAGATTTTTCAAATGGTATACAAAATACCATCAATGAGATAAATAATGAAATACCTTCAGTTTATAGAGGGATGAATAACAAAAAATATCATAAATATAGCAACGAAACAGTTGCGGTTTATACTAAGCCTATAAAAAAGCTTCGTGTTTTTGGAATAGCTTTTTCTAATGAACACATTGAAGAAATATGGGCGCCAGTTATTGATAAACTTGGGTATGAATACAGATATGTATGCCGCCAAAAATTAGGTTATCATACGGTCTTTAAACACACTCCATATCAAATAAATAAAAATTGGTTTTGCCAGTTTGATTGGATAAAAGATCATGATCGACTATTAAAACAAATAGTAAATTATCGGCCTAACTTTATTCTTTTTCACAATGGATCGCATCCAATTTACCGAAAAGTTTTAGAACAAGTGAAGGAACTGAAAATACCAATTGTATATTCAGAGTTAGGGTGGTTTCCTCAAAAGGATCATGTATACTTCGATAAATGGGGTACTAATGGGCAATCATATATTGCAAGTTTAACAGCAGAGCAGCTATGCAAAAGAAATTTTGATGGAGATGAAAGTACTTTACAAATCAAGGGTGATTACGCATTAATTATTACTCAATTGGAAAATGATACAAATCTTATTGTTAATTCCCCAAGGTTTAAAAATAACATCAATTTCATTAATCATGTCATTTCTAATATTGGTAACAAAACTAATATAATAATAAAACCACACCCATTAGACAAAAATATTGAAAGATATAAAATATTTGAATCACAAAATGTGAAACTCGTTACCGATATTGATACCGATACTCTTTTAAAAAATGCGCATTCAGTAATTGGGATTAACTCCACTGTATTATTACAATCTCTCAAGTTCAATGTTAATATTTATTCATTTGGTCGTTCTATTTTGGATAATAAAGGCGTGGCAATTGATTGTTCTACTGATTCTATAGATACAGTATGGACCAATATAATGAAAGGAAGTAGACAGAAAAGAGATGCTATTGTTAACGCACTTATGGAAAGGCAAATTAATTTAATAGATATTAGGGCTGGAAATACTCCTTCTATGGCAGCATCATTACCTTTAACTGAAAACTATATTTGTGATTTCACTCATTTGATTAATAAACAAAAATCACAAAAAGAATCAACTAACTTTGGTAATAGAGTATTGATGCCAAAAAATAATGAGGTAAAAAATAATAGAGGAGCAATAAAGAGAAAAACTAATAAATTAATAAGAAATCCAAAATTATTTTTTGTAGATTTGATAAAAAATATTAAAGATAATAATAGGAATATTGCAAGATAATGAAAATTGTATGTTCTTTCGGTAGTTGTCTCTCCGCAAATGTAGCTACAAATTTATCAAAAATATATTCAGAATGGTATAGGTTAAGCAGTGTTCAACATAATCGTATAGATCAATTCTGTGATATTTACATAAATAAAAAGTATCCAGAGTTAAAAAAAACAGATCTAAAGTTCGAGCTAAGTAAACAATATAGCTATGTAAACACGATCGATAATCAGTTAAATGATGTAGGTTTAGGTAAAGCATTACCGAAGAAAGAAGATAAACTTCCGCTTATAAATTTCTTTGACGCAATAAATTTTGGAAAAATAGATCTTTTTATATTTGATAATTTTGCTGAATTATTATTTAAGATTTATAAACATAGAGAGTTTGGCACTCCTATGTTTATAAATGAGAATTACCTTACAAATAAGGCTGTTGAATTTCAATTTGTAAATAAGTTTATAGATGATGATAAATTATATAACAGTTATGATAATGTGTTTGACTTTTTAACACGTAAAAACCCATTGTGTAAAATTGTGTTTATACCATTCCCGATCAATTTAAAAAACAACAAAAATCTAACAGAAAGAAGTTCATCACAACACTTGCAGATTTGCAAACTTAAAAATAATCATAAAAATTTATATGTATTACCAAGAAGAGATATATCGATACATGATTTAGTAACTCATTCGGATATTTATCATTTTACTGATAAGTGTTATTTAAATTACTCACGAGAAGTTTTGAGAAACATAATTTAAGGATTAATATGTCAGTATTAGTTACAGGCGGCGCTGGATATATAGGTTCTCACACAACTTTATTATTGTTAGAAAATGGTTATGATGTAATAACATTAGATAACCTTAGCAATTCAACTAATGAATCTTTGAAAAGGGTTGAAAGGCTGACAAATAAAAAAATAAAACAATATACAGGTGATATTTCAAATTCAGAACTTTTAAATAGAATTTTTGGTGAAAATAATATAACCGATGTGATTCATTTTGCCGGTTTAAAATCTGTTAGTGAATCAATTAACGATCCTATAAAATATTATAAAAATAATGTTGTAGGAAGTTTAACTTTGGTAAGTGAAATGGTTAAACATAAAGTTACCAATATTATTTTTAGCTCTTCTGCTACAGTTTATGGTCAACCAGAGATAATCCCTTTAACTGAAGACTGTAAGACAGAGAAACCTACAAATCCTTACGGATATTCGAAATTAGTAGTGGAGAATATATTGAGAGACTTGGTGAAGTCTTCTCATGACTTTAATGTTACTTGCCTAAGGTATTTCAATCCTGTCGGAGCACATCCCTCAGGAGAAATAGGTGAAAATCCAAATGGAGTCCCAAGTAATATTATGCCATATATTTCTGGTGTTGCTATTGGAAAATATAAACAGCTAAATATATATGGTTCTGATTACAATACACCTGATGGTACTGGTATTAGAGATTATATTCATGTAATGGATTTGGCGGAAGGACACTTATGTGCATTGCGAAAAAAATGGTCAACTCCATCTTTTCGAATTTATAATCTAGGTACAGGCAAGGGGTATTCTGTTTTAGAATTAGTCAATACGTTTGAACAGGTTTCTGGTATTAAAATAGCTTGTAATTATTCAGAAAGAAGATGTGGTGATATTGGGGAATGTTGGTCTAACCCAAAGGCAGCGGAAAGAGATCTTGGGTGGAAAGCAAAATATGACATTCAAAAAATGGTTTTTGATACATGGAACTGGCAACAAAAGAATCCAACTGGATATGTTTAAAAAATTATAAAACAAAAATCCTTTTTATCTCACATGGTTATTTTATAATGTGTATTAGTCGCGACTTGATCTGACACTGAGCCTTGAAAGGTTGAGAGTTACCGGTTTTGATATGGGTGTCGAATCCTTATACAAAACACGAGGTAACTCTCATGCTTCATACTACCAATCCCGTTATCAAACACAAAGCCGGTTTGCTCAATCTGGCTGAAGAACTCAGCAACGTATCAAAAGCCTGTAAAATCATGGGAGTTTCGCGTGATACGTTTTATCGTTACCGCGAACTGGTCGATGAAGGCGGTGTGGATGCGCTGATTAATTGTAGTCGCCGCGCTCCTAACCTTAAGAACCGTACCGATGAGGCAACTGAACAGGCTGTTGTTGATTACGCCGTCGCTTTCCCGGCACACGGTCAGCACCGGACCAGCAACGAGCTGCGTAAACAGGGCGTTTTTATCTCCGGCAGTGGTGTCCGTTCTGTCTGGTTACGCCATAACCTTGAGAATTTCAAAAAACGTCTGAAAGCACTGGAAGAAAAAGTAGCCCGTGATGGCATTGAGCCAGCCAGATCGCAGCACTGGAGCGTAAAGCCAGTGATGACGAGGCCTGTGGCGAAATCGAAACGGCTCATCCGGAATATCTGGGGTCGCAGGACACGTTCTATGTAGGCAACCTGAAAGGTGTCGGGCGTATTTATCAGCAGACGTTCGTTGATACGTACTCGAAAGTGGCTCACTGTAAGCTTTACGTCACCAAAACACCGATTACCGCGGCTGACTTACTGAATGATCGTGTACTGCCGTTTTATGCGTCTCAGGGCCTGCCGATGCTGAGAATACTGACCGACAGAGGCACGGAGTACTGTGGCAAAGTAGAGCAGCATGATTATCAGCTTTATCTGGCAATAAACGATATAGAACACACGAAAACAAAGGCGATGTCCCCGCAGACCAACGGCATCTGCGAGCGGTTCCATAAAACAATCCTGAACGAATTTTATCAGGTAACGTTCCGTAAAAAACTGTACGGCGATCTCGATACATTACAGTCGGATCTTGATGAATGGCTGGCTCACTCACTATAATAATGAGCGAACCCATCAGGGAAAAATGTGCAATGGGCGGACGCCAATGGAAACGTTACTTGATGGAAAGCGCATCTGGGCCGAGAAAAATTTAAGCCAGATGTAATCTGGCAGATACCTGTATAAATAACCGGTAACTGTCAGCTCAGGTCTGAGCTAATACATATAATGTTTTTCTTTTATAAAATCCTTCTTTGTAATAAAAAATCTATCCCCATAATAAACCCCATTAACCTGCGTCTTCACCAATAAATACCCCCGAAACTTCTTAAACAGTTTCATATCCGGTTTAAAATCAGCCTGCCAGAACTGGTGCAAATGCCCTTGATACGTTAATCCTTTGATGTCGTACAGGGCATTGCCCATCACTTTGAGTGGTTTGTTATGAATCAGTGCAGAGATCCCCGCCGTACTGTTAATCGTCACCACCGCTTTTGCGTGGCGTAATAATTCCGGCATCGGGAGATCGTGCACGTATATGACTCGCTCACCTAAGCCATATTCCTTACTTAGCCGCTTAATTAATGGTCGATAGAGTCTGTGGCCACGATCCATCGGATGATGTTTGATCACCAAATAACTTTCTTTCGGCGCTTTACGCGAAAATGAGTACATGACTTCATTAATATAGTCACGCACATCGTTATAATTGCTGTGGTTACGAATCTGGCTATCGTTATATACCTGCAAAACGGCAAGATAATAACGTTGATCCAGCTCGTTCATTAACCTCGGTAATACCTTACGCTGTGTTACCTTGTAAAGTTGCTTGCGCCAGTATGCACGAACCCAGCAACGAGCCTCATACCAGGGGGAAAACGATTTGTGGTGGCGGTAGCGAGGAAACTCATGACGGTAATGCCAGCCCATCAGGTAATACCACATCGCATGACCAATACGTTTCATTGTTGAAGGTGTTAAGTTCTCAACATGCGGCGCTGGCATATCTGGTAACTTACGATAAAAATCCGGATCGCGCGGTAGCGATGAATATGCGTTCACTCCGCCTTCTTCAACAGTAATAAATTGCGGGCGTAAATATCCTTCTTCAAATGCCAGGAAGCGGATCCCTTTCGACTCTGCCCAGCGTTTTGCTTCTTTATGCAATGGGCGGCAGTCGCCAAAGCAGAGGATGGTGTCAAAGTCATATTGCCGGTGGAGATCCCGTAACCATCCGGGAAACTCTTTCGGTGTCTGGTAGTAAGCCAGGTATTGTCGATGACGGCAGTAAAAACGATCCCCACCGTTGAAGACAACATTCACAGCGTTACGGCCTAATGACTCTAGCCACTCGGCAACATCACTGAAAAAGGGTCCCATCGGCCCCTGCAATAGCAGATATTTTTTACCGGATAATAAAACGGTTAGTGCATTACCTTGCATAAATGATTTGCGTAATAGTCAACTATGAAATTGTTTAGCCAAATCTGACCTTGCAGAACATAATTAATTTGCGGTAATAGCGTATTACTCGCCCCGCTTTTTTTCGGGTAATAAACATCGGCTTGCGCGGCGTCTGGATCAAATATTCCGCCGCTTCTTCAACCGTAATAGGTTGTAGCTGTGTTGGGTGGATATAGGTTGGATAAACAATCAGCGCCTGATATAGCAGATCCGTTAACGTTAATTTTCGTTCGCGACGCGGGCAGCGATGTTCATCGACGGTTAAACCCCAACCGGCATAGAAGGGCAGGCCGTAACAATGTACGTGCTTACCATGTAATAACGCTTCAAATCCCGACAGCGACGTCATGGTGTGCACTTCATCTGCGCGCTGAATGCATTGAATAATATCTGCGTCCAGTGCCTGATAATCAGCTAGTTCAGCAGCCAGTTCTGCCGGAATATCGCCCTTGCGATTCCCCACCAGTACATCCGGGTGCGGTTTATAAATAATGTAGGCGTGCGGATTACGCTCGCGTACTGTGCGTAATAGCTCAAGGTTGCTCTTAATCGAGACAGTGCCTGTTTTAATAGAGGCATCGTCCTCTACTTGACCCGGCACCAGGATAACTTTTTTACCTTTAGCTTCGTCTGGTAGAGAGAAATCGGCTCCCAGGTTGTACTTGCTCAGTTTGCTTTCAACCAGTCGCTGGCGTAATTTTTCAGCTCGCATCTGCTGCGCCAGCGTTAGCTGGCTATGATTCAGCAGCACTTCCAGGTCGCTGGGGCGCGTGGTGTCATAGTAGATCCCGCGTTTATCCAGCACCAGCGATAGCGGTGGCAGCAGGTCAGAGCCAAGTCCGGATGAACGCAGAAAACCATCTTCCATTCGCCATAACGGCAGTGATTTTCGCTGCGCTTCGGCTCGCCATTGCTGCTCTCCCTTTACACCCCATACCACGCAAGCGGTCGCCGCAGGGCTGCGACGTGAAAAACTCAGCCGGTTTGTCGCGGTACGCAAGAAAGGTTTCAGGATCGCTGACTTCCACAGCGTTAAGCCTGGCGCCCATAAATAGCCATTACGCTGTTGCAGATGTCGGCGTTGTAATTGCAGCCATTGCAGCACGGTAAACAGATCGCTTACTGCTCCCGTTTGCGGATCGATATAGCGACAGTAACGCAGGTATGCAGCGGCAAAAAGTTCTTCCAGTGTGGCTGAACCGCGTCGGGCAGATAACAACGCCGACTGCGGATGACGATCGTCCGTTAAGCCCCAGCCTGCATACCAGGGCTGGCCGAAGCATGTCACCGGTTTTCCTGCCAGCAAGGCTTCAAAGCCGTACTGGGAGGTCACGACGTAAACTCGGGAAACGTGTCGCAACAGCGACTGCGGGCTGACATTCTCGGCAATTAAACGTACTCGTTGCGTGGCGCGCAGATCAGCGAAATAACCTGTTTTCTTTCCTTCCAGTACATCTGGGTGCACCTTCACCCAAATTGTCGCTTGAGGATTTTCCGCAATCGCGGCCTCCAGCATGGCGGCAAACTCATGCTGACCCGCATTACCATACGTCACTGACATATCATTAAATGTCTGATCGACAACCAGAACGATGTCTGAATGTTCTGACTCATCAGCCACAAACGCAGGCGCCAGATTATATTTCGACAAATCATCGGTCACGATGGTGTGCATCGCTTCTCTGGCCTGGCTTATCAGAGCTGTATTTCCGGCTTTATCCTGTACTAGTTTCTCCAGTGCTGAAGGCTTGCTGGCATCGTAGTAAATGCCACAATCATCCACCACCAGAGAAAGCGGCGGCTCGCCATTGACGCCAAGATCCAGCGAACGCACAAATCCATCTTCCAGACGAATGACGGGTTTTCCCGCTGCTTTGGCGATGGCGACTGGTTTCGCCGCGCTGGGACGATGTCCCCACACGGCGATAGCATCAACTTCTTGCGGAACAGGGCGCAGCAGAGAAAGTTTCTGGCACGGTTGCGCCAGAAATTTCTCCAGATGCGGAATACGCCAGATACCGGACGAGAAAATGCCAATCATGCGTTTTCAGCCAGTTCCTGTGCCATCAGGGCGCGCACTTTTTCCAGGCATGCTGGGGTGTCGACGCCCGGACCTGTTGCGGCAACTTCAAACGTGCGAATGTTGATCCCCGCGTTCATCAACCGTAGCTGCTCCAGTGATTCCGCCTGCTCCAGCATGGACTCCGGCAACTGGCTGTAGTTTTGCAGCACATCGCGACGATAAGCGTAAATACCGACGTGTTTCAGGTAACGCGCTTTTTCAGCATTACGCGGATACGGGATCGGTGAGCGGCTGAAATAAAGCGCATCCTGGCGGGTATTCACAACCACTTTTACTGTGCTTGGCTCCGTCGCTTCTTCGGCAGAAATCGCGTGGCATAGTGTTGCCACCGGCAACGCGGGATCGTCACGCATTCCTTGTAACAGTGTTTCTACATCCCGCGGACGAATCATTGGTTCATCGCCCTGCAAGTTAATGTAGATATCTGCTTCCACCGTATGCATCACCTCGACCAGCCGATCGGTGCCGGATTCATGATCGTTGCGCGTCATGATGGCTTTCCCGCCGAACGCCTGCACGGCCTGTTCAACGCGCGGGTCGTCTGTTGCCACCCAAACTTCTGCAACGCCCGCCACCTGTAACGCACGCTCGTAAACATGCTGGATCATCGGTTTGCCGACAATATCGAGTAGCGGCTTACCCGGCAGGCGCGATGAACCATAACGAGCCGGAATGACAATAACTGCTTTGCTCATTTCAACTCCTTACAAAGACAGAATCACTTTTGCACCCACCGCCAACTGGTAAAGGATGGTGGAAATACCGCGAGTAACTTCAATGTTTTTCGATTCATATTTCGGCAGAACCATAATCTCATCGCCCGGCTTGAGTGAATCCACATCTTCCGCGTTGACGGCAGCGCCGTTCTGACGAATGACGATAATTCTGGCGTTACCCGATTTCTGCGTCAGGCCACCACATTTCTCGATGTAATCCTCGGTGGTCATCCCCTTCTGCCAGCTCACCGCGTTCGGGAACAGCACCTCGCCATGAACCATAACCAGCGACGTTTTCTCTGGAATATTGATGACGTCGCCATCTTCAAGCAGAACAGAATCAATATTGGACTCGTTGAGGATCACTTCGCCTTTCGGGACCACAGTACGTGCTTTTGCCACAAAGCGGCTGATCAGTTGCGCTTCCTGCATACGCAGGCTGGCTTCTTCTTTGGTGGAGGACTGGGCAGAAAGTGACGCTTCCTCCAGTTTTTGCAGCGAGAGATTCAGCATCTCTTTCTGACGCTGAGCTACTGATGGGCGATAAAGCTGAACCGCGTTCATCTGCGACATGCTGTTCGGACGGATTTTTTCCAGAACCGCACGCATGGTGGAACCATAAGGCAGCACCATGGCATGTTCGCCGGAATGCGCGCCTTCAACTCGTACCTGAATGGTGCCGGCATAGCGGTCAGTGCTCACGATTAAGGTATCGCCGTTCTGCAACATACGGCCTGGCGCAGAACTGATCGGATAGTATTCGCTACGTTTTTGCAGCCCCTGTTTACGCATAATCGTAATGTGAGTTGCGCCAGGCTTAGGGCGTGCCCAGCTCAACGCTTCTGTTACAGGAATGCTGCTTTCGCGGAACTCAAAGTCGTAGCTGTTAAAGACATCGCCCTGAACGCTGAACGTATGTTGACGAGGCCCAACGATGATGGTGTCACCATCGGCGAACTGCGAAAGCCCCAGTTTTCCGTTTAGCAGGAAGTCATACAGGTTGACGTTGGAGCGCACGCGGTTGCCGCGCTTGACCACAATATCAACGTAGCTCCCGCGTTCCGGATCTACGCCGCCAGCCTTGATCAGATAATTCAGTAAAGAGTCGGACGTCACGCCGCCATACAGACCAGGATTACGTACAAAGCCGGTAACGTACACTTTTACTGGCTGCGCCTGTAATAAGGAGGCGTAGACGTTGACGTTGGACTGGTACACTTCCTTTACTTTTGATGTAACCAGGGCGTTCAACTGGCTATTGCTAACCCCAGCAACTTTCACCGGACCAACGTTCGGCAGGAAAATATTGCCTTTGGGATCAATCTGTAACGCACCATCAAAGGTGAACGCACCCCATAAACGGACCTGAACGCTATCGCCCGGATTAAGGATATAGTCAGGATTGAATCCTACCGTCGCACCGCTATCCGCGCTGGTGCCGTTGAAAAGTTGAGCACCAAACATACGACTCATCACCACCGGCTGTGCTGGCGGTGGGGTGTTGTCGAAGCCGCTCATGTTTTGTGTATCCGACTGCTGCCCACTCAGAATACCGGGCAGTGGTGCTGCCCCCGTAAGGTTTGAGTCAGCGTTAATATCAATGGCCGCGCTGGCCTGCGCCGCGTGACAGGCGGCAATCAGTAAAATTGATTTAAATAATTTCATCACAAACTCATTCAGCGACAGCGTTAATCTCGGTGATCTTCAATAACAGCCAGCAACAGTTTCAGGGTGCCGAACAGCAGGCAGCACACCAGTAACCAACAGGCGATCAAATAAGGGATGTTTGGAAAAGACGATTCCTGCGGCAACTGTGGCGAACTGATCACAGACAGCACCTTGAGCTTACGAGCCGCTTCTACACGGGTCTTTTCAATGGAGGTCAGGGTCAGTTTGTACAGCTCGGTGTTGAACTCTACTTTTGATTTGATTTCTTCAAAATCCACCGCCATACGGTTTAGCTTGTCACCCTGTGGCGCTGTGATTTTGCTTTTTTCTTCATCGATTTGTGCCTGCAATGACTGAATCGCGTTACGCGCGCTCACCACTTGGGGGGCGTCTTCACGCAGATATGTCAGCAAGTTACGCAGATCTGCTTCCATCTGGATCTTCTGAGCCATCAGCGTATTTACTAACGTGCTCGCCGCCTGAGCCTGGGCTTGTGGATCCAGGACGTTATTGCTGTCCTGATAAGAGAGCAGTTCCGCTTTGCTGGCATCCAGACGCTGGCGCGCTTTTTCCATCTCGCTTTCTGCAAAGGCAAGTTGATCACGCGCAATGCGATGCGACATCTCATTGATAAAGCGTTCTGACTCTTTCAACACGGTCTGGTTAAATTTAAGCGCAAACTCCGGGCTAAAGCCCTGTGTCTGAATATTCAGCAATCCGGTTTTATCGTCATACGAAACGTTGATACGGTCCTTGTAGTACTTCAGGAAGCCTTCTGCGGTTTCATCCTTGCTAAGATGATTAAGAAAATCGAGCCCGCTGTGGCTAAATGCTTCACGAAAATTCAGTTGCTTATCCAGCGCCGCCAGCATATCCGGCGAGTTGATATACTCTTTCAGATACAACGCATCTTCCGCGGAACTGGGGTTAGAGGCACCCAGAAGCAGACCAAAATTCAGGCTGCCGCTATTTAAATCATCCGAGCGTTTAATGGCGACTTTCGACTCGCTCATATAACGAGGCTGGCTGAAGATAGCCAGATAGATCAGTAGCACAGCCATCGGTGCCAGAATGATGATTTTCGCCAGGTGTTTTTGGATATCTGTCAGTGAGATGGCAGACAGACGAGCACGCATCCAGGATACGGCAGACTTCAATTTTATCAACATGTAACGATTATCAGAGTTTCAGTGGAGGCGAGGGGGCTGGCCTCTCGCCTCCCGTTGCTTCATTAGTCGAAAATTCGTACAAGACCAGTGACTTTGTTCGCCTTGTTGGTCACCAATAACGTTGAGACTCGATGCTTTTGCATCTTTTCTTCCGCTTCGATGATCATGGTTTCTTCCGGTAGAGTCAGTGGTTCACGCGTCATCATCTGCGCAGCCGTGGCGGATGTCAGAGAATCCTCTTTTTCCATAAAGCGACGCAGGTCACCGTCGGTGATAATACCCGCCAGCCCGCCTTCTGCGTCTTCTACCATCACCATACCCTGGCAACCGCTGGTGATACGTTGAATCACGGTTTTAAACGACGCATCCAGGTGCACCGCAGGAACATCATGCTGCATAACATCAGCAACACGGGTCAGCAGGCGACGACCTAATGAACCGCCCGGGTGATAACGCGCGAAGTCATTCGGCATAAATTTACGCTGGTGGATCATGGCAATAGCCAGCGCGTCTCCGATCGCCATGGTCAGCGTGGTGGACGTTGTTGGTGCAAGGTTATTCGGGCAGGTTTCATTCTCCATGTGAAGTTCCAGCACGGCATCAGCATTTTTCGCCAGCGTGGAATTTCCATTATTAGTAATGGCGATAATTCGGTTGCCGAAATTCTTCAGTGAAGGGACTAGCTTCAGAATTTCATCAGTTTCACCGCTGGCGGAAATAAGGATCAGGAGATCATAAGGCGTAATCATACCGAGATCGCCATGGAAAGCCTCTGCCGGATGAATAAAGAAACTCGGCGTACCAGTAGAGGCCAGTGTCGCTGACATTTTACGACCAACATGCCCTGATTTACCCATTCCCGAAAGAATAACGTGTCCTTTACAGTTCATTATCAAATTAAGGACTCGTTGGTACTGTACGGGATCCAGTTGCTTAGACAAGTTTTGTAATGCTGCGCCTTGTTCTGCCAGAGTCTGGCGAACAGAGGTAATTAAATATGGATCGATAGTACTGCTCTGGTCATCAGGTAAATGTCTTTCAGACATATCAGCTCCTTTGCACGGAAATAGTGCCACAGTCACAACAAACCCGAACCCATAATAAATTATTAATATTAAATCAATGGGTTATAACAAATTATTTAATAAATATAAAAATATGGTTAGTCCATGCTCTTATCCAGGACTTATCACCCTCTTATTAAGTCGCAATGTCTCATGGAAGTGCGAAGATACTGCAATATTACAGGCGAGAAGGGGGAACCAAATTTTGCCCACCTATTTAACACAGCCCTACATTATGAACAAGGAGTTTAGGATTTTTATCAATGATTAAAATGTTTCGCGCTTAACTATTGAATCAAAAAACAATTCAGAGGTTGATTGTTTCATTGTAAAAAAAGAGACGCATGACACTGTTATTTATAAATAAAACACCTCGGTAATGGTGGTGATATTCCGCATTCAACTATTTAAGCTATGTATAGTTAACCAATTGACAATTTCCATATAAAGCAGAAGGGAGTGATAAAGTTTTATTAGTGACTATTAAATATCAAGATTGTTTTCTGGTTGATTATTTCTGCAGGTGGCAGTGGAATTAAAACAGACCAGATTGCATTTATTGGTACATATATTTTCAAGGAAACTATTACCAAATAAAAAATAATTATTGGGATTATCACGTGATGAATCGGTTGCACATATGCCAGAGAGCACTTCCGTCCGGCCATCCTTCATTTTTGTAGCGTACATTTTGCTCAGTGAAAGGGCTGATAGAGAGACAAGCATCAGGCCCTTTTGGCCATACTCGCGGGTAAGGAGATGCCTCGCAGAAAGGCACCTCCGGCAACCAACAGTCCACTTCAGATTCAGAGTGGTTTATTAATCGCGTCATAAAGATGGTTTAAAGTTTTTAATCGCTGTTTGTATGCTTTTCTCAGGCAGGTTGTATCGCTACCACACCGGCGTCGTTCAGCCAGCCACAGTACCTGTGAGTCATGCAGTTCCCCGGCGGCTCCCATCGCGTAAAGTCCATGAAGGAATTGATATTTAACACTCAACTCCACGTCCAAATCATTCAGGCTATGTGATGAACAAATTGCTTTTTCATCCGCACTGTGGGACTGCCGACAATCAAAACTGGCCGCCGTGGCAGAGAACGCCGGGAGAGTGATGATGAGAAATGCGGTAAGAATATTTTTCACTGGCTTAGCCTCCCGGGACGAATAACGGGTCCCGGAGCCATGGTCAGGGTTTTGTTGTTCAACAATCTGAACCCTATAGCCTCTCCGGTTTTCACTGACAGTTCACATGCGTAGTGAAAAGTCGTCCAGTTAATCCCCCGACGGTACTGACCATTGCCCGTCAGGAGCGCAGGTGAGACCAGGCGCTGCATATTATGTTTTCCCTGATCGAGAATAACCTTATCTACGTCGGTGTACTGCTTCTGTAGTTCTTTCAGTGCCAGCGGTCGGCAAATAAATTCGGCTACGCGTTGAGCTTCAGTCCAGTTTGTATAGGCAAAATTACGGTCATTCTTCCCTTTTACCTCACGATGAATGACGTTATTCAGATGTTCTACCTGGGCAGGATTCAACGAGACATTCGTTGCAAATGCAAATCCGGTATACATACAGGATATAGCGGTAATAACAACCAAACGCTTAAAAGTCATAAATACTCCGTTATGCATAAGATCCTACATTTACTGTGCTATTACAATGTATGAATATAAGTTCAAGGAATAGTCAATATGCTGCGCTGCGTCAATATTTTATGGTTAATCAGGCTATTCGGGTGTAGGCCTGAATATGCTGTAATGCAAATTTGCGCTTACCTAAAATAAAATCTCTTCCGCCAATGGTGAGGCCTGTAGAAACTGGGATGGTCTGAGTGTTGGATAAGGATGGCGGTGAATGCTTATGAATCAGTAAGGCAAAGTAAGCGGGGCTATCAGAATAACTTTGCCAGTAGTATGAAGCCAGGTAAGTCAACGTTTCGCACGATGTACCGCCTGTCTGTTAACAGGTTGTGCGGGTAATGAAAAAATAAAAGCACATAATAAAAATACAATTAGGAATATTTATAAAGACGTTTTTAATTGCTTGATATCGCTGTGCTTATTTTTATTGTCTGGCAACATTCCCATTGTTTTTATTCTCAATGTATTGATCTGTATTGTTTTTTTGATTTCGCCATTGCCTTAGTATCCGGTTAAATAAGTATTATGATTAATTTGACTTTAACTGAATTACGTGAGGGGATTATGAGTGACAGTTTCCAGCGGGAGATACCAAAGGCCCGTATTAATCTGAAATTAGAACTGCATACAGGGGGGCGAGTAAAAAAACAGAATTACCCCTGAAGTTACTGGTTGCGGGTGATTTTAGTAATGGTCAGGAATCCGCGCCATTATCTGAGCGTAAAAAAGTTAATCTTAACAAAAATAATCTTGATGCACTCCTTTCAGACTATTCCCCAAAAGTAAATCTTATCGTTAATAACACACTTGCTGATGACGGTAGCGAAGACAGCATCAGGTTGACATTTCAGAGCATAAAGGATTTCTCCCCGGAACAGGTATCCCGACAAATACCTCAGCTAAAAGCCATGCTTTCCATGCGTAATTTACTTCGTGATTTAAAAGCGAACCTTCTGGATAACCAGACGTTCCGTAAAGAACTGGAAAACATTTTGCTGGACCCGGCATTAAGTGCAGAACTCAAAGCAGAACTTTCAGCTTTGGCACCTAAACAGCCGTAACGGTCACGACGATTTAATGGATTAATAAGGAAAATGTTGACGTCTGTAAAAAATGAGAATGCCGCTGGTGGCGAGCCGATTGCCGCACAATCAGGGGGAACGTCAGGGAGTGATAATTAACAGAATATCACTGTGAGCGCCTGCATGTATTGGTGTGTATAAAGCAACAAACATCGTCGAAAATGGCGAGAAATACAGCACGCAAATTACGTGTAGCAACGGCCAGAAATTTACCGTAGCCAGAAAAAGAAAAAGCCCCGCTTTTCAGCGAGGCCTTATGAATAGTGGTGCCCGGACTCGGAATCGAACCAAGGACACGGGGATTTTCAATCCCCTGCTCTACCGACTGAGCTATCCGGGCAACGGGGCGCATTAAACCTGATTCGCCTCGTCTCGTCAATTAAATTTCTTCAATTTATAGCAGACTGCACAATCTATCATCACTTTGCCGTTACTACACGCATCATCAGACAAACCAGGCGCTCCAGGCGGCGGAAAGAGGCATTGCCAGAAGTAGTGCTGGAAGCATGTTTACCACCGGAAATAGTTTAATGCCGCAGATGCGTAAGCCGGTTGCTAGCAGCAGCAAACCACCTACGGCGCTGAAGTCTGCCATCATCGATGGTGTTGTCAGCGGTAATATCAGCGCAGCAGCCCAGGCCAGCGTTAACTGGATGATCAGCAATGGAATACTAATCACCGATACCGCAATGCCAAGTGAACAGGCGAAGATCATCGCGGTAAAGAAATCCAGAAATGACTTGGCGATTAAAATGCTCGGATCGCCGGTCATCCCTTCATTCATCGCGCCGAAGATCCCGGTGCCGCTGGCACAAAACAGGACAATAATCGCGACAAAATTCTGAATAAAAGATTCATGCGCTGGCTTTTTACGCGAGTGACGAAACAAATTTTGCGCTTTAGCGACTGCGGTATTAACACCTTTTTCCAACAAACAAATTTCACCAATTAATGCACCGAGTAGCGTCGCTAAAACCATCGCCGGAAGGTTGGCGCATTTCACCACCAGTAAAATACCAATTCCCAACGATGCCAGACCAAAAATGGATGTCATAGAGACACGGATCCGTTCCGGTAAGCGTTGACTAAGCAGTGCGCCGAGGACGCCACCCAGTAATACTGCACTAGCGTTGATAAAAGGGCCGATGACCACAAGAGTTCCTGTTAATTGTGTTGTTTGATGTTTTTATTATGAACTTTTTGTCCCGCCGATTGCTTGTCTGACCGCAAAGTCCTGGCTTGCACGCTCTGGTGAAAGGTGCCATGATTGCGCGAATTTTCTCCTTGTTGTACGGAGTTTGCCCGATGCACGCCACCTCCTTACATTCTCTTGTTTATCGCCGTTTTGCGCGAAACGCTTCCCTTTCCATATTACTGCTCATGCGGTGAAGTTAACGCACGCTCACTGTAGGACAACAGTAAAATCAGAGCCATTCTGCTTTTACTGATGTCTGGCGGTCGGAGCTGGTGACCAGTTTGACCCACATCTCATGCGGCAGGTTTTTACACCTTGCCCGGTATTTTTACCTCCCCGAAACGGGTTTTACATTTATGAAATCAATGAGTATTGCCGCCAGTAGTGAACTGGTTTCCCGAATTTCTACCCATCGTCGCGTGGTGGCGCTGGAAGATACTGATTTTACGGACGTCGCGGCAGTCGTCATTACCGCTGCGGATAGCCGCAGTGGCATTCTTGCGTTACTTAAACGCACTGGTTTTCATCTACCGGTGTTTTTGTATTCCGAACAGATTGTTGAATTGCCTGCGGGCGTCGCGGCGGTAATCAATGGCAACGAGCAGCAGTGGCTGGAGCTGGAATCTGCAGCCTGCCAGTACGAAGAGAACGTGTTGCCGCCGTTTTATGACACGCTGACGCAATATGTTGAGATGGGCAACAGCACTTTTGCTTGCCCGGGTCATCAACATGGCGCGTTCTTTAAAAAGCATCCTGCGGGGCGTCATTTTTACAATTTCTTCGGTGAGAACGTTTTTCGTGCCGATATGTGCAACGCCGATGTGAAACTGGGCGATCTGCTTATTCATGAAGGCTCAGCGAAGGATGCGCAGAAGTTTGCGGCCAAAGTGTTTCATGCTGATAAAACCTATTTTGTGCTTAACGGCACTTCGGCAGCAAACAAAGTGGTTACCAATGCGCTGTTAACGCGTGGCGATCTGGTACTGTTCGATCGTAACAATCATAAGTCGAATCATCACGGTGCATTGATTCAGGCTGGGGCGACGCCGGTGTATCTGGAAGCCGCGCGTAACCCGTTCGGTTTTATCGGCGGTATTGATGCGCATTGTTTTAATGAAGACTATTTGCGCCAGCAAATTCGTGAAGTGGCACCAGAAAAAGCCGAACTACCGCGCCCGTTTCGCCTGGCAATTATTCAGTTAGGAACTTATGACGGTACTATCTATAACGCTCGCCAGGTGATCGAGACCATTGGGCATTTGTGCGATTACATTCTGTTTGATTCCGCGTGGGTCGGTTACGAGCAGTTTATTCCGATGATGGCAGATAGCTCGCCGTTACTGTTAGAACTTAACGAAAACGATCCGGGGATCTTTGTTACCCAGTCGGTGCACAAACAGCAGGCGGGATTCTCACAGACTTCGCAGATCCACAAAAAAGATAACCATATTCGCGGGCAGGCGCGCTTTTGCCCGCATAAGCGGTTGAATAATGCCTTTATGCTCCACGCCTCCACCAGTCCGTTCTATCCGCTGTTTGCTGCGCTGGACGTTAACGCCAAAATCCATGAAGGGGAGAGCGGTCGTCGACTGTGGGCGGAGTGTGTTGAGTTGGGCATTGAAGCGCGCAAGGCGATTCTTGCACGCTGTAAGCTGTTTCGCCCGTTTATCCCGCCCGTTGTTGGTGGCAAATTGTGGCAGGATTATCCGACGTCAGTATTGGCCAGCGACCGTCGCTTCTTCAGTTTTGAACCGGGGGCGAATTGGCACGGCTTTGAGGGATATGCCGCAGATCAGTATTTTGTTGATCCGTGCAAGCTGCTACTGACCACGCCCGGTATCGATGCCGAAACCGGTGAATATAGCGACTTTGGTATTCCTGCGACGATTCTGGCGCACTATCTGCGTGAGAATGGCATTGTGCCGGAAAAGTGCGATCTCAACTCTATTCTGTTCTTATTAACCCCGGCGGAGAGCCACGAGAAGCTGGCACAACTGGTCGCAATGTTGGCACAGTTTGAACAGCATATTGAGGATGACTCGCCACTGGCTGAGGTGTTGCCGAGCGTTTATAACAAATATCCGGTGCGCTATCGCGACTATACCCTGCGCCAGTTGTGTCAGGAGATGCACGATCTGTATGTCAGTTTCGACGTCAAAGACCTGCAAAAAGCGATGTTCCGCCAACAGAGTTTCCCGCCTGTAGTGATGAATCCCCAGGATGCGCATAGCGCCTATATTCGTGGTGAAGTGGAGTTAGTGCGTATTCGTGATGCCGAAGGGCGGATTGCGGCGGAAGGCGCGCTGCCGTATCCACCTGGCGTGCTTTGCGTGGTGCCGGGGGAGGTATGGGGAGGCGCGGTACAGCGTTATTTTCTCGCACTGGAAGAAGGCGTGAATTTGTTGCCGGGGTTTTCGCCGGAGCTACAAGGTGTCTATAGCGAAACCGATGCCGACGGCATGAAACGTTTATACGGTTATGTGTTGAAGTGAGAACAAAAAAACGGGCTACCATCTGGTAGCCCGTTTTTCTTGGTGTAATTAGTGGTTAACCGTCTGTGTGCCCGCCGGGACACGAACGTGTTTGTATTTGAACATCGCCATGAACGCGAAGGCCAGAACCACGGAGTAACCTGCGAAAATCAGCCATACGGTCTGCCAGTCGGTAATGCCGTTTTGGGTATACATCTCAACCACTTTACCGCTCACAATACCGCCGAGGATACAGCCGAAGCCGTTGGTCATCATCAGGAACATCCCCTGCGCACTGGCGCGAATTGCCGGGCTAACTTCTTTTTCCACAAACACCGAACCAGAGATGTTGAAGAAGTCGAATGCGCAGCCGTAGACAATCATTGACAGCACCAGCAGTACAGTACCGAACGGAGTCGGGTCGCCGTAGGCAAACAGCGCAAAACGCAGTATCCACGCCACAATACTGATCATCATTACGTTCTTAATACCGTAGCGGCTTAAGAAGAACGGGATAGTCAGAATGAACAGCGTTTCAGAGATTTGCGAAATCGACATGATGATTGACGCATGTTGCACGATAAAGCTGCTGGCGAACATCGGATCTTTGTCGAAGCTGTGCAGGAAGGTATTACCGAACATGTTGGTAATCTGCAGTTCTGCGCCCAGCAGCATCGAGAAGATGAAGAAAATCGCCATACGCTTGTTTTTAAACAGCGCGAATGCATCAAGCCCCAGCAAAGTCGTCCAGCTCTGATTCGCTTGCTGTTTAGCAACCGGAATATACGGCAGCGTAAAGGTAAACAGCACCAGAACGGCGGAAAGGGCTGCGCCAATATACAGTTGCATGTGGCTTAGTTCGAAGCCTGACAGGCTCACCACCCACATCGCCATAATAAAACCGATGGTGCCCCAGATACGGATTGGCGGGAAATCAGTAACGATATCCAGCCCCGCGTTTTGCAGGCGATAGTAAGAGATGGTGTTGATTAACCCAAGCGTTGGCATATAGGCAAACGAGTTAATCAGGATAACGAGGAACATCGCCTCCGGCGTGGTAACTTGCGCCGCCATGAAGAGAGTAATTGCGCCGATGGTGTGACAAATGGCATATACCCATTTCGCACTTAACCATTTGTCGGCCACAATCCCCAGCAAAGCAGGCATAAAGACCGCGGCGATACCTAGTGAACTATAAACTGCGCCAATAGAAGCACCGTCGAACTTCAGGGTAACGAACATATATGAGCCGAGGGTCGTTAGCCAACTTCCCCACAGGCAGAACTGCAGAAAAGAGAGGATTTTCAGCTGCAGCTTAAGATTCATGTTAATTTCCTCACATCGTGATGCGGATGAGTGTTTTAAAAAGCACATTTGACCGTGCAAGATGATGCGATTCTATCAACTTCGCTGACTGTTTTTTTGTTATCCGTAGCAAATAATTGCAAATAATCTCAATTTGCAAGGCGAAATTGTGAAGCGTGTAACACTTTGCCTCGAAGTAATGTTAGAGGCAAAGGTGAAATTATCGACGGCGGTAAGATTTCTGCGCCATGTTCACTTTATAGAGATAGCGGCGAGATTCCGCAGAAGGATGGCGGGTCGTCAAAGTCTGATAAACATCACCTGGCGTCATGGTGTTAATAATATTAGCTGCCTGAATTTTATCATTCGAGAAAACACGTAACACGCTGCCTGCGCCGCCGTTATAGGCGGTGATGACGGCATAACGGCGCGACGTTGGGTTATCAATGCCGCCGAGATAAACATTATTCAGCATCGCCAGATATGCGGTGCCGGTATCAATGTTGCTGGCAGGATCGAACAAGAAACTGCGGCCTGGTATGCCGGATTTCCCCTGTGAGCGGAACACGTCTTTCCCGGCGGTGTGCTGTACTACCTGCATTAATCCCAGCGCATCGGAACGGCTGACCGCATACGGGTTAAATGAGGATTCGGTTTGCATAATCGCCAGAATTAATGACTCATCGACACCATATTTTCGTGACGCCTGGCGAACCATACCGAGATATTTATGCGCACGTTTATCAAGGTGGTTCGGCACCATATTAATGGTTACGCTGTAGATAATACGCAGCCCGTTGCTGCGGCTTTTGAGGCGGTTTTTCAGCAGATAATCCGCGAAATTGCTCGCGCGACCTTCCCAACGAATTGGCTGCCCGGTGTTGTCTACTACCTGACCATAAAGGAAAGGTTCTTTTGATATCGTAATATCATCAACATCGGAATAGAGATCGACCGACCCCGGATCGTCACCCATCAGTAACGTTTTGATAATTGCCCGGCGCAGGTGTGCGACAGGTTCCGTCCCGGCGATGGTTTCGATAGTGATCGTACCATCATCAAAGTTGATGTGGCTGCGGGTTTGATATTGATCGGTGTATTTCACGTAGTCCTTAGGACCGGCGATCACCACCTCTTTGAATCCCCAGATGTTTTCAATATTGTGGGCAAATTGCCCCATCAGAATATCAAAACCGTTGGTATCTTTGACCCAGGCTTCATTATTGGTATCGCCTTTTTTGGTCGTCGAACAGGAGATGAGCAACGGCGCAATCAAAGCCAGCGCGAGATATTTTTTCATCATTCCGGGTGCGTGTTGTGTTTGTTTTTATGCAAGTTGCCGGAGGCGTGCTCCGGCAATGTCTTTTTATTTTTTATCTTCCGGCGTATAGCCTTCGATATGTACCTCTTTACCTTCGAACAGGAAATTGACCATCTCCTGCTCCAGCAGCTTGCGGTGCTCAGCATTCATCATGTTAAGTTTCTTTTCGTTGATCAACATGGTTTGCTTGTGCTGCCACTGCGCCCAGGCTTCTTTGGAAATCTCGTTGTAGATGCGTTTTCCCAGTTCGCCGGGGTATAGCTGAAAATCCTGACCTTCTGCTTCACGCTGCAGGAAAGTACAAAAAATCGTTCTGCTCATAAATTATCCTCTTATCGACTCACGCGCTAAACCGGCGCGCCAGTGCGTAACTGCTGTAACAAACGCTCCACGGGAGCCGCCAGGCCAACTGACGGCGGTTGCGCTAAGTTATACCAGAGCGCATTGCCTTCATCCATGCAACCGGTGAATGACGACACGGGAAGCCACATAGGCACAATATCTAAATGGAAATGGCTGAAGGTATGACGAAACGCGGTGAGTTGCGTCAGGTGACCGGCGTTGATCTGCCGTTGCGCCAGCCATTGCCGCATACTTTCTTCATCAGCAAACTGCGGGAAGCAGTATAAACCGCCCCACAACCCACTTGGCGGACGCTGCGCCAGAAATACTTCATTTTCGTGCTGTAACAGCAGAAAGTAGCCGGTGCGCTCCGGCAGCGTCTGTTTCGGTTTTTTGCCTGGATAAAGTGACCAGCTATCATTGGCCGCGGCAATGCAGCCGTTTTGTAGCGGGCAGAGCGAACACTTTGGCTTCGAGCGCGTGCAGATCATCGCGCCTAAATCCATCATCGCCTGATTAAACCGCTCCACACCGACGGCGGGCGTCACCTGTTCGCTCAAACTCCACAGTTTATTCTCGACCTCTTTTTTCCCTGGCCAGCCGCTTACAGCATAGCAGCGCGCCAGCACGCGTTTGACGTTACCGTCGAGAATCGGAAAGTGCTTACCCAGAGAAAGTGAGAGGATCGCGCCCGCGGTGGAACGCCCGACGCCCGGTAGTGCGGCGATTTCCTCAAAGGTTTCCGGGAATTTTCCGCCGTGTAAGGTGGCAACTTGCTGTGCCGCTTTATGTAGATTGCGCGCGCGGGCGTAATAGCCAAGCCCGGTCCACAAGTGGAGAACTTCATCCAGCGGCGCATTGGCGAGATCGGTCACCGTCGGGAAGCGCGCCATAAAGCGTTCAAAATAGGGGATAACAGTCGCAACCTGAGTTTGTTGCAACATCACTTCTGAGAGCCATACTTTGTAGGGCGTCTTGTCAATTTGCCAGGGCAGGGTTTTCCGCCCGTATTTATCGTACCAGTCCAGAACCTGGGCTGAAAATTGCGACGCTTGCATGGTCACCAAATTCACAGTTGTTGGGGGCAAGATTGCAGCACAGCGACGACAGGGTGTAAACCGGAACTTTCCGCAGCCACGGCCTTATCATGCTTGCATCCGGCAACTAACTTTGGATAATGCCCGTTTTCAGAACACTTTCACAAGCGACTAAATCTTTATGAAAAACGACGTCATCTCACCGGAATTTGATGAAAACGGCCGTCCTCTGCGCCGTATCCGTAGTTTTGTACGCCGCCAGGGGCGACTGACCAAAGGCCAGGAACATGCGCTGGAAAACTACTGGCCGGTGATGGGCGTTGAGTTCAGCGAAGATATGCTGGATTTCCCGACGCTGTTTGGCCGTGAAGCGCCGGTGACGCTTGAGATTGGTTTTGGCATGGGTGCTTCGCTGGTGGCAATGGCGAAAGAGCGTCCGGAGCAGGATTTCCTCGGCATTGAAGTGCATTCGCCGGGCGTTGGCGCTTGCCTGGCTTCCGCGCATGAAGAGGGGCTGAGCAATCTGCGCGTGATGTGTCATGACGCGGTCGAAGTGCTGCATAAAATGATTCCTGACAATTCATTGAGCATGGTTCAGCTCTTTTTCCCTGACCCGTGGCACAAAGCACGTCATAATAAACGCCGTATCGTTCAGGTGCCGTTTGCTGAACTAGTAAAAAGCAAACTGCAACTGGGGGGCGTATTCCATATGGCGACCGACTGGGAACCTTATGCGGAACATATGCTCGAAGTGATGTCTTCCATTGACGGTTATAAAAACCTGTCAGAAAGTAACGATTACGTACCGCGCCCGGAATCACGTCCGGTGACGAAATTTGAACAACGTGGTCATCGTCTTGGTCACGGAGTATGGGACTTAATGTTCGAGAGGGTGAAATAATGGCAAAGAACCGTAGCCGTCGTCTGCGTAAAAAAATGCACATCGACGAATTCCAGGAATTAGGATTCTCGGTGGCATGGCGATTCCCGGAAGGTACATCGGAAGAACAGATTGATAAAACCGTTGATGATTTTATTAACGAGGTTGTCGAACCGAACAAGCTGGCTTTTGACGGCAGCGGTTATCTGGCCTGGGAAGGTCTGATCTGCATGCAGGAAATTGGCAAATGTACCGAAGAACATCAGGCGATTGTGCGTAAGTGGCTGGAAGAGCGCAAACTGGATGAGGTACGCACCAGCGAACTTTTCGACGTTTGGTGGGACTAAGAAAGCATACGGGCGATGACAAACGCAAAACTGCCTGATGCGCTACGCTTATCAGGCCTACAATGGGTATGCAATATATTGAGGTTGCACGATTGAGTAGGCCGGATAAGGCATTTACGCTACATCCGGCATGGACAATGCGCACTTTGTTATCAATCCGGGCCAGCAAATGCTGGCCTGATTTGTTCTTGAGGGAAGATTATGATGCGCAAAATGCTGCTGGCGGCAGCACTTTCAGTAACGGCAATGACTGCTCACGCCGACTACCAGTGCAGCGTCACACCGCGTGACGATGTGATTGTCAGCCCGCAAACCGTACAGGTGAAGGGCGAAAACGGCAATCTGGTGATCACGCCAGACGGCAATGTGATGTACAACGGCAAGCAATATTCTCTGAGTGCCGCCCAGCGCGAGCAGGCGAAGGATTATCAGGCAGAACTGCGCAGCACGTTGCCGTGGATTGATGAAGGGACTAAGAGCCGCGTTGAGAAAGCCCGCGTCGCACTGGATAAAATTATCGTTCAGGAGATGGGTGAAAGCAGTAAAATGCGCAGCCGTCTGACCAAGCTCGATGCGCAGTTGAAAGAACAGATGAATCGCATTATTGAAACGCGCAGCGATGGCCTGACGTTCCACTATAAAGCCATTGATCAGGTTCGCGCCGAAGGCCAGCAACTAGTGAATCAGGCGATGGGTGGAATTTTGCAGGACAGCATTAATGAAATGGGCGCGAAAGCGGTACTGAAAAGCGGCGGTAATCCGTTACAGAATGTGCTGGGAAGCCTGGGCGGTTTGCAATCCTCCATCCAAACCGAGTGGAAAAAGCAGGAAAAAGATTTCCAGCAGTTTGGCAAAGATGTCTGTAGCCGTGTGGTGACCCTGGAAGATAGCCGCAAAGCCCTGGTCGGGAATTTGAAATAATCCTCTATTTTAAGACGGCATAATACTTTTTTATGCCGTTTAATTCTTCGTTTTGTTACCTGCCTCTAACTTTATAGATCTCCAAAATCCATTCACGTTGTAAATTGTTTAACGTCAAATTTCCTATACAAAGCTAAGGGATAATACGTAGCGTTCACGTAACTGGAGGAATGAAATGGAGTTTTTCAGAAAGACGGCACTTGCCGCACTGGTTATGGGTTTTAGTGGTGCAGCATTAGCATTACCGAATATCACCATTTTAGCGACCGGCGGGACGATTGCCGGTGGTGGTGACTCCGCAACCAAATCTAACTACACAGCGGGTAAAGTTGGCGTAGAAAACCTGGTCAATGCGGTGCCGCAATTGAAGGACATTGCGAACGTTAAAGGCGAGCAGGTCGTTAACATCGGCTCCCAGGACATGAATGATAATGTCTGGCTGACACTGGCGAAAAAAATTAATACCGACTGCGATAAAACTGACGGCTTCGTCATTACTCACGGTACAGACACGATGGAAGAAACCGCTTACTTCCTCGATCTGACCGTAAAATGTGATAAGCCAGTAGTGATGGTCGGTGCAATGCGTCCGTCCACCTCCATGAGCGCAGACGGTCCATTCAACCTGTATAACGCGGTAGTGACCGCAGCAGATAAAGCCTCCGCTAACCGTGGCGTGCTGGTAGTGATGAACGACACCGTGCTGGATGGTCGTGACGTGACCAAAACCAACACTACCGATGTAGCGACCTTCAAGTCTGTTAACTTCGGTCCACTGGGTTACATTCACAACGGTAAAATCGACTATCAGCGTACTCCGGCGCGTAAGCACACCAGCGATACGCCGTTTGATGTCTCTAAGCTGAATGAACTGCCGAAAGTTGGTATCGTTTATAACTATGCTAACGCATCCGATCTTCCGGCAAAAGCACTGGTAGATGCGGGCTATGACGGCATCGTTAGCGCCGGTGTGGGTAACGGTAACCTGTATAAAACCGTATTCGACACCCTGGCAACCGCGGCGAAAAACGGCACTGCGGTAGTGCGTTCTTCTCGCGTACCGACGGGCGCAACCACTCAGGATGCCGAAGTGGATGATGCGAAATACGGTTTCGTCGCCTCTGGTACGCTGAACCCGCAAAAAGCGCGCGTTCTGCTGCAACTGGCGCTGACGCAAACTAAAGATCCACAGCAGATCCAGCAGATTTTCAATCAGTACTAATCGCCTCGCCCCGGTATCGTGCCGGGGCTTTCTCACTTCAGACTCACGTCCATTGTCAATCATAATTATCATGATGATAATCACAGGAATAAATTATTCCACACGAGACTTTCACTGTGAAAAAACAATGGATTGTAGGTACGGCGTTGTTTGTGTTGATGTCAGGTTATGGCTGGGCCGATGGTGAACCGCCAACTGAAAATGTCTTAAAAGATCAATTCAAAAAGCAATATCACGGCATTCTCAAACTGGATGCCATCAATTTAAAAAACCTTGATGCGAAGGGGAATCAGGCCACCTGGTCTGCGGAAAGTGATGTCTCTTCTAACGATGATCTCTATACCTGGATCGGTCAGTTGGCAGATTATCAACTTCTGGAACAGACCTGGGTGAAAGATAAACCCGTAAAATTCTCAGCGATGTTAACCAGTAAAGGAACGCCCGCGTCTGGCTGGACGGTGAATTTTTACTCTTTTCAGGCAGCAGCCAGCGATAGTGGGCGGTTTGTTGATGATATCAAAACGAATAATAAGTACCTGATTGTGAATAGCGAAGATTTCAATTATCGCTTTAGTCAGCTTGAGTCAGCGCTGAATGTGCAGATGAATTCGATTTCGGGGCTGGAAAAGGAAGTGAAAGAGCTTGATAAGCAAATGGTTGCGGCACAGAAAGCGGCGAATGCTTATTGGGGAAAAGGGGCAGATGGCAAGCAAATGACTCGTGAAGACGCTTTTAAAAAAATACACCAGCAACGGGATGCGTTTAATAAACAGAATGATAGCGAGGTGTTCGCGGCTAAATATGACAAAGAGGTCTATCAACCGGCGATTGCGGCATGTCATAAACAGAGTGAAGAGTGTTATGAAGTGCCGATTCAGCAGAAACGGGATTTTGATATCAACGAGCAGCGGCGACAGACTTTTCTGCAATCACAAAAACTCAGCCGTAAATTGCAGGATGACTGGATAAAGCTTGAAAAAGGGCAATATCCGTTAACGATGAAAGTTTCGGAAATAAACAGTAAAAAAGTCGCGATTTTGATGAAGATTGACGATATCAACCAGGCTAATGAACGCTGGAAAAAAGATACCGAACAACTGCGGCGTAATGGGGTGATTAAGTGATTTTTGCGATGATGCATGGCTTGTAGCCGGATGTGACGTTTACGCCGCATCCGGCAGAACAAGTTTACTCGGCCAGAAACAGTTCCAGCAGTGAATTTAAAAACAACTTCCCATGTTCCGTTATCTGCCAGTAATCCGCACATTCGGTGAGATAACCCTGAGCGATAGCCTCGTCTAACTGAGAGCGAATCACTTCTTCGCAAAGGCCGGTATACTGGCTAAACTCCACGCGTGGCGCGGCCTCCAGCAAACGGAAGCGATTCATAAAGAACTCGAACGGCTTATCAGCGGCTTCTACATCACGCTGGCTTTCCAGATAACGCCCCTGCATAAAACCACGCGGGTGACGCGTTTTGGTGGTGCGCAGAATGCGCCCGTCCGGGAAGGTCACTTTGCCATGCGCGCCGCAGCCGATGCCGAGGTAGTCACCAAATCGCCAGTAGTTGAGATTGTGTTGGCATTGATAACCCGGTTTGGCGTAAGCGGAGGTTTCATATTGCTGATAACCCGCTGCGGTTAATAACTGATGCCCCTGTTCGAAAATATCCCACAGTGCGTCGTCGTCCGGTAGCACCGGTGGCCGCGAACCAAACAACGTATTGGGTTCGATGGTCAACTGATACCAGGAAAGATGCGGCGGATTCAGTTCAATGGCCTGTCGCAGATCGCCAAGCGCCTCTTCCAGTGATTGATCAGGCAACCCGTGCATCAAATCAAGGTTAAAACTACGCAGCCCCAGCCCGCTTGCCAGATTCGCTGCCCGTTTCGCTTCTTGCGGGCCATGAATGCGTCCAAGTCGTTTCAGCTTTTCTTCGCTAAAACTCTGCACACCAATGGAGATGCGGTTCACACCGGCACGCTGATAATCAACAAAGCGATCGGCTTCTACCGTACCAGGATTCGCTTCCATAGTAATTTCTGCATCCGCTGCCAGCGGCAAACGCGCACGCACGCCGTCCAGCAGCGTTTGCATCGCCGGGCCAGAAAGCAGGCTCGGCGTACCACCGCCAATAAATATTGTCTGCACTTCACGACCCTGAGCATAAGCCACATCATTGTCCAGATCGTTAAGCAGATGCTGAACATAATCGTCGTGCGGCACTTCTCCTTTCAACGCGTGAGAGTTGAAATCGCAGTACGGGCATTTCTGCACACACCACGGGATGTGAATGTAGAGACTGAGCGGCGGTAACTTAACCATTACGTAGCGCGTCCAGCAGCAGTTTCAACGCCTGACCACGGTGGGAAATGGCACTCTTCTCTTCGCGAGTCAGTTCGGCAGCGGTTTTGCCTTCAGAAGGCACGAAGAAAATCGGATCATAACCAAAGCCACCAGTACCAGCAGGTTCACGGGTAATCACGCCAGGCCAGCAACCGTGGCACACCAGCGGAGTCGGATCTTCCGCATGACGCAGATACACCAGCACGCAGTGGAAACGTGCCTGGCGTTGGTCGTCCGGTACGTCTTTCAGGGTTTCCAGCAGTTTTTGCAGATTCTTTTGATCGGTTGCGTCTTCACCGGAATAACGAGCGGAGTAAATACCCGGCGCTCCGCCAAGCGCATCAACCGCCAGACCGGAATCGTCGGCAATCGCCGGTAAACCGGTCGCTTTGGCCGCGTGGCGCGCTTTCAGGATCGCGTTTTCGATAAAGGTCAGGCCGGTCTCTTCGGCGGAATCGACGCCAAGTTCCGTTTGGGCCACGATATCAAGACCGAAGTCGCTAAGCAGCGACGCCAGCTCACGCACTTTACCGGCATTGCCGGTTGCGAGGACAACTTTTTGCATAGGATACCTAATTAATTAACGCCGCGATTTCTGGCGGGATTTGTTGCGGATTAATGATTTTAATTTGTTTGTGGCGGCCAAGTTCGCCTTTTTCAATCACCACCTGGCTTTTCGCGACCCGGAACTGCTTACCGAGAAACTTCACCAGATGGTTGTTGGCCTGGCCGTCGACCGGCGGTGCGGTAATGGCGACTTTTACTTCGTCGCCATGTAAACCGACAATAGAATCACGGCTGGCTTTCGGCTGGATATAAAGCCGTAATACCAGACCGTCATCGTTTACTGTTACGGCACTCATAACGCCATCCACAGCCCCGGCAGCAGCATGTTTCCGGTTGCCTGTAATACTTCTGCGACACCCATATTGATGACATACAGCAGCAGTACGAGGATCATTGGTGAGAAATCAATCCCTCCCATTGCCGGTAGCAGGCGGCGAATCGGACGCAGTAGCGGATCGGCAAGCTGGATCAGCACATATTCAATTGGGCTGCGACCCTGACTTACCCAGCTCATTATCGCCATCACCAGCAGTACCCAGAAGATCAGCAGACCGATAGTTTTCAGCAGAATCAGCAAACCGGCAATCCAGATGATCGGCAGGAAGGTTACGACTTTGAACAGGACGATGGCTTTGATGAAACTCAAAATGTACGCCACCAGCAGTGAGGCGCTGTCAATCGGCCCCATTGCCGGAATAACGCGGCGCAGTGGCCCGATAATCGGCTGCGTCACCTTCACCACAAACTGTGAGAAGGGGTTATAAAAATCACAATGAGCCCACTGCATCCAGATGCGTAATAACAGCACCATGGTATACAGCTCAATGACCGTTGAAAGCAGGAAAGTCAACGTATTCATGGCGTTCCTTTAATTCCTTATTTTTTAGAGTAATCACGTGCACCAAAGATAGCAGTGCCGATGCGAACCATCGTGCTACCTGCCGCAATGGCGGCTTCCATATCATCTGACATCCCCAGAGAGAGGGTGTCGACATGCGGGTAGCGCGTTTTCAGTCCGGCAAATGCTACAGCCATTTGGCGTGCAACTTCAAACTGCCTTACATATTCTGACTCTGGTGCGGGGATCGCCATTAGCCCGCGCAGGCGTAAACGCGGTAGTTCTGCGACCGCTGCTGCCAGCTCGTCCAGCTCTGCCAGTTGAATGCCTGACTTACTGTTTTCATCGCTAATGTTGATTTGAATCAGTACGTTAAGAGGGGGAAGTTCTGCCGGACGCTGATCGTTAAGACGGGTGGCGATACGCAAACGGTCGATGGTATGACACCAGTCGAAATGCTCTGCCACCAGGCGGCTTTTATTAGACTGCAACGGGCCAATAAAATGCCACTCTAATCCTGTTACGCCCAGTTCCTGAAAGTGGCGAATTTTATCTACCCCTTCCTGAACATAGTTTTCACCAAATTGACGCTGCCCGGCGTCGATGGCTTCTGCGATGGCGCTCGCAGGTTTTGTTTTACTGACTGCAAGCAGCGTAATTTCTTCTGGAGAACGGCCGCAACGCGTTGCAGCCGTTGAGATTTTGTCCCGAACCTGTGCCAGGTTATGCGCAATATCGTTCATTTTCCGAGGATCTTAGTATGAATATGGAAGAAATTGTGACCCTTAGTGTAAAGCATAACGTCTCGGATCTACACCTGTGCAGCGCCTGGCCAGCACGATGGCGCATTCGAGGGAGAATGGAGGTCGCGCCGTTTGACGCGCCAGACGTCGAAGAGTTGTTGCGGGAGTGGCTGGATGACGATCAACGGGCGATATTGCTTGAGAATGGCCAGCTTGATTTTGCGGTATCGCTGGCTGAAAACCAGCGGCTACGAGGCAGTGCGTTTGCGCAGCGGCAAGGCATTTCTCTGGCGTTACGGTTGTTACCTGCGCATTGCCCGCAGCTCGAACAACTTGGCGCGCCGCCGGTATTGCCGGAATTACTCAATAGCGAGAATGGCCTGATTCTGGTGACGGGAGCGACGGGGAGCGGCAAATCGACCACACTGGCGGCGATGGTTGGTTATCTCAATCAACATGCCGATGCGCATATTCTGACGCTGGAAGATCCTGTTGAATATCTCTATGCCAGCCAGCGATGCTTGATCCAGCAGCGAGAGATTGGTTTGCACTGTATGACGTTTGCATCGGGATTACGTGCGGCATTGCGGGAAGATCCCGATGTGATATTGCTCGGAGAGCTGCGTGATAGCGAGACAATCCGTCTGGCGCTGACGGCGGCAGAAACCGGGCATCTGGTGCTGGCAACCTTACATACGCGCGGTGCAGCGCAGGCGGTCGAGCGGCTGGTAGATTCATTTCCGGCACAGGAAAAAGATCCCGTGCGTAATCAACTGGCCGGTAGTTTGCGGGCGGTGTTGTCACAAAAGCTGGAAGTGGATAAGCAGGAAGGGCGCGTGGCGCTGTTTGAATTGTTGATTAACACGCCAGCGGTGGGGAATTTGATACGCGAAGGGAAAACCCACCAGTTGCCACATGTTATTCAAACCGGGCAGCAGGTGGGGATGTTAACTTTTCAGCAGAGTTATCAGCAGCGGGTGAAAGAAGGGCGCTTGTGAGGCTAAAGCGGCTGATTAGCATCGTAAATATGCCTGATGCGACGCTGACGCGTTTTATCAGACCTACAATCGTTGCCAAATGTAGGCCGGATAAGGCGTTTACGCCGCATCCGGCAAGACGGGCGATGACGCTATCTACAATTTGCCAGGCTTGCAAATCGCCTTAATATCCCTGCTCAAAATAACTTTCGAGAATGATAACCGCAGAGGCAGAGTCGACTTTGCCTTTGTTGAGCGCCCGATAACCGCCCTGTTCAAACAGGCCGGAACGCGCTTCCACGGTGCTAAGACGTTCGTCATGTAGCTTTACTTCAACACCGAAACGACCATGAATACGGTTGGCGAATTTACGCGCCCGGGCGGTTAGCGGTTGTTCGGTGCCGTCCATGTTCAGCGGCAAACCGACGATGATTTCGTCTGGCTGCCACTCTTTCAACAAACGCTCGATAATATTCCAGTCCGGCGTACCGTCCTGCGCTTTAATCGCAGGCAAAGGGCGAGCGGTGCCAGTAATGCGTTGACCAACCGCTACGCCAATGCTTTTGGTGCCGAAGTCGAAGGCAAGTAAAGTCCCGCTCATCAGGCGTGTCCCGCCACATCAGGCATGGTAAGAATATCAACACCAATCAGCCTTGCCGCATCGCGCCAGCGGTCGGCTATCGGTGTTTTGAACAGAATATTCAGATCTGCCGGAGCGGTTAGCCAGGCGTTGTCGAGAATTTCTTGTTCCAGTTGGCCTTTATCCCAGGAGGAGTAACCCAACGCAACCATCACGTCAGAGGGTTGTTTATCGGTGCCGAGCGTTTCCAGCACATCACGGGAAGTGGTCATCACCGTGTTGTCTGAAATGCGAATACTGGAAGTAAAATTTGATGGTGGAGTATGCAAAATAAACCCACGATCTTCAGCCAGTGGGCCACCGAGCATAACAGGCTTGTCCAGACGGATTGACTCATCACGCGGCTCCGGCGTGATCTTTAATTTTTCCAGAATCCCTTCAATTTTAAGATTTTCCAGAGGCTTGTTAATGATAATCCCCATTGCACCCTCTGGATTATGTTCGCAAATGTAGACCACCGAACGACGGAAAATCGGATCCTGGAGAGCAGGCATGGCAATAAGAAAGTGATGCTGTAAATTCATTGTCAGAGGTTCTGTTTCCTGGTTCAAAAAAGCAACAGCGCCCAGTATGCGTGGAAAGACGGGCGCTGTCACTCATAGTCTCAACGAGATCCCTCTCGTTAAGCTGGGTTATCGTTGCTGTAAACGTGCTTCGATGGCATCCATTAGCATTCCGGTGATCGAGACCGGAAACTCTGCTTCAATCTCACGAATACAGGTTGGGCTGGTGACGTTAATTTCAGTCAGGCGGTCTCCGATAATATCCAGGCCAACAAAAATTAGCCCTTTTTCTTTCAGCGTCGGCCCTACCTGGCGGGCGATTTTCCAGTCACTTTCAGTTAGCGGACGAGGTTCGCCGCGACCACCGGCAGCCAGATTGCCACGGGTTTCGCCACCCTGCGGAATACGCGCCAGGCAGTACGGTACGGGCTCGCCATCCACTACCAGAACGCGTTTGTCGCCATCTTTAATGGCAGGCAGGTAATTTTGCGCCATGCAGTAGCGAGTACCGTGCTCAGTCAGGGTTTCGGCAATCACGCCGAGGTTCGGATCGCCTTCTTTCACGCGGAAAATCGACGCGCCACCCATGCCGTCCAGCGGTTTAAGGATAATGTCAGTGTGCTTTTCCCAGAACGCTTTCAACTGTGCTTTATTACGCGTGACCAGCGTTTCTGGTGTTAAGTCAGAGAACCAGGCGGTAAACAGTTTTTCGTTACAGTCGCGCAGGCTCTGTGGCTTGTTAACGATCAACGTTCCTTTCTCTTCAGCACGTTCCAGAATATAAGTGGCGTAGATAAACTCGGTATCAAACGGCGGATCTTTACGCATCAGGATCACGTCGAGATCGGCCAGTTGCAGATCCTGCTCACCCGTGAACTCGTACCATTTATCGTAGTTCTGTTCGACGCTCAAAGTACGGGTACGAGCGCGAGCCTCACCATTGATCAAATAGAGATCGCCCATCTCCATATAGTGAAGTTCGTAACCACGACGTTGTGCTTCCAGCAACATAGCGAAACTGGAATCTTTCTTGATGTTGATGCTTGCGATGGGGTCCATCACGATGCCGAGCTTGATCATTATTTTTCTCCGTTAGCCCAGATCACCAAAACGTACTTGTAGCGCAGTTATGGCGGTGAGCGCAGTTGTCTCTGTACGCAAAACGCGAGGTCCCAGCAGGATATCAGTAAATTGATAGCGGGCAGTCATGGCAATTTCATCTGCTGATAATCCGCCTTCCGGGCCAATCAGCAGGCGGATGCGTTCGACCGGCAACGGCAGCGTGTTAATGCTGTTACTGGCGCGCGGGTGAAGATTCAGTTTCAGTCCTTCATCTTGCTCTGCACACCAGGCTTCCAGATCCATTGCAGGACGGATCTCCGGCACCCGGTTACGACCACACTGCTCGCAGGCGGCAATCGCAATTTTCTGCCACTGCTGGAGCTTCTTGTTCAGACGTTCGCTATCCAGTTTAACGCCGCAGCGTTCAGAAAAAAGTGGCGTAATGAGGCTTACTCCAAGTTCGATCGATTTCTGGATAGTGAATTCCATTTTTTCACCGCGTGACATTACCTGACCGAGATGAATATGCAGAGGCGATTCACGATCGTCGAGCTGACCTTCCAGCACGTTAACTTCCACGCTTTTTTTGCTGGCGCTGGTAATCTCTGCGTCAAAGACCTGGTTGCTACCGTCAAATAACTGTAACGCCTGACCAGGCCCCATACGCAGTACACGGCCGATATGGTTAGCGGCATCTTCGCAAAGAGCAATGTGCGAGTTGCTGATTAATGGTTCAGGATGATAAATGCGGGGGATACGCATGGTTAAAAATCCGCGTCGTCTCCCCACGCAGTTGCCTGCGTGGGGTAGGGGTTTAACAAAAAGAATCCCGCTAGTGTAGGTTAGCTCTTTTGCGCCTGGCAAGCGCGTTGCACATACGGGTTATGATTGCCTTGCACCTTTGCAATGCGTTCGTCGCGCTCACACTCCCAATCGGTGACCGGATACATCTTGTTCCAGGCGTTAAACAGTTGCGTTTGCTGGCGTGAGAGTGTCAGGTTGTACTGGTCACGCATATAGAAATAAGTTCTGGCAATGATGCCTCGCGTATGAGCTGGTGGTTCCGCCACTTTTTCTTTGAAATCCACCTTCATGGCGCACTGTCCATACTGACCCTCGCCACCATTCCACTGACTGTACATAAAGTTGCCGCGATCGCCGTTCACTTCGCCTATCGAGGGCTGCAGGTTATGCATATCGCTTTCCATTTTGCGATAAACCGGATCTTTGGCGCAGTTTTTACGTCCGCCGTCTTGCCAGCATTGACGCTGGTGGCCGAACTGCCAGGCGGGAACCACGTGTTCCCACTCCACACGACTGGCGCGATTTTCATTTTTGCGTACCTGATATCCGCATGACTCCAGATCCACAACGCCTTTTTTACCCTGCCAGTTGATTTTACAGCCGCAGTAAAATGTTCCCGGTGCGTCAGCATAGACTTTTACTGCCGCATTTTTCGCCTGGGAAAAACTATTGATGCCTTCGGCCAATACCTGGCCGGAAAATGCTGCGCTCAGTATCACCGCAGCAACAGACAAATAACGGTACATCATTTACTCCGTGTTAAAACGAGCCAGCAACGTAGCGAAAGTTGTTTTACTATGCAATCAGCCAGATCAGGAAAGTTCCTGATAGTTCAGATGGTTATTTCGCAACCAGTTGTTCGCCGCAATGAACGCAGCGATAGACGGCCTCTCCACGCACCACACGGTTATGGCGGCGCACGGTAAGCTGATGCTCCTGGCATTTACAGCGGTAGGGGAAGGTGTTGCGGCGTACGGATTGTAGCTCAAATTGATGCGTGCGGCGGGCGGGAACACCCAGCACACTTTCCATCATCCATTTCCACTCTTTGCCATGCGGTGCCACGCGACCAAAGTGTTTCCACACCAGTAAATGCGCCAGCTCGTGCGGTACGACTTCTTCTATAAAAGTTTCGCTGTTTTCCATCAACAGCACCGGATTGAGACGAATTTCATAGCTGTCCAGCCAGGCAGTACCGGCGGATGTACCACGCTGGGTGTAAGCGATTTTTGGCTCCGGGTAATTACGCTCCAGCTTCAGGTTGGCCTGGGCGAGTTTTTCCCGCAGACGACGCATAACGGCCTGTTGGATGGCGATAGGGAGACGGGGCGTTTTCATAGCGGCTGAGGATAAAGCGAAGAAAAGATGACTGCAAGAGGTGGCTTCCTCCGCGACGGGAGGAAGCCAGAGACGATTAATCGTGAGCGCCGATTTCGCGCAGTTTACGACCCTTCATCAGATTACGTTCAATGTGTTCCAGCGAAACGTGTTTGGTTTCCGGTACCAGCCACAATGTCAGCAGGATAAACAACACGTTCAGAGCCGCATACACCCAGAAGGTGTTGGCGTTGCCCAGCGTGTTGAGCATAGTCAGGAACGTTGCGCCGACGATCATGTTGGCAATCCAGTTGGTGGCGGTGGAGCAGGTGATGCCAAAATCGCGGCCTTTCAGCGGCTGAATTTCAGAACACAGTACCCAAATCAACGGACCTGCGCTCATGGCAAAACCGACAATAAACATCAGCAGCATGGCAATGGCAAAATACTGCGCCGACGGTGAGTGGATACCGATATGCATCATCGTACCCAGTATGCCCATGCCAGCAGCCATTACCATGAAGCCCAGCGTCAGCGTCGGTTTCCGTCCCCAGCGGTCAACCAGACCAATAGCGATAAAGGTGGCGAGTACGTTGGTCAGACCAACGATCACTGTCCCCCACATTTGCTCGGTAGTATTGGTATAACCCGCCAGTTCGAAGATTTTGGGCGCGTAATACATGATGACGTTCATCCCGGTGAATTGCTGCATCACCTGTAACAGCACGCCAAGGAATACCGCACGACGGAAGTTGCTGTTTTCTTTAAACAGTGCCCAACCGCTCTGTTTGACCTGCAAACTTTCACGGATTTCATCCAGTTCGCGTTTCGCTTCCGCGCTGGTGTCGCGCAGGCGCAGCAGCACGCGTTCGGCATCAACAAAACGGCGTTTGGCGGCAAACCAACGTGGGCTGTCTGGCAGGAAGAAAACACCAATCAGTAGCAGAATTGCCGGGATGATAATCACACCCAGCATCCAGCGCCATGCGCCGGTGTAGCTGAAGGCGGTATCAGAAAGATAAGCGCCGAGAATGCCGATGGTAATCATCAACTGATACATCGAGATCATACTGCCACGAATTTTCTCTGGCGCAATTTCGGAGAGGTATAGTGGCGCGGTATAGGAAGCAACACCCACCGCCAGACCCAGCAGAACGCGAGAAAGAATCAGTACTTCAACGTTTGGCGCTGCGGCTGAGAACAGCGAACCAGCAACAAACAGAATAGCGCCGATCATCAGGCTCTTTTTACGTCCGAGTTTAAAAGAGAGCCAGCCGCTACCCACCGCACCGACTGCCGCACCAAACATCATGGAGCTTACGACCCATTCTTGCGTGTGCGAGGTAATCTGGAATTCATCTGCAATAAACGGCAGTGCGCCAGCAATTACACCGATATCCAGGCCAAAGAGTAATCCCGCCAGAGCGGCAAGGAAGCAGACGAAAAACGTCATTGCCTTGTTTGACCGCCCCTGTTTTTTAGCGTCAGGCATGATGCCCTCCAATATGTTATTTTTTATTGTGAATTAAGATAGGTGAGTACGACGCAAAAAGATGTGAAGCATGTCACATCAGTGTAATCGCTTACACTAACATTTATAGTGGTTATAATTTAAGTACATGAAAACAATTGAGTTATAACATCATAGATTAAGCGAAGTTATCTGCAATTAAGACTTTGCTGAAAAGAAATGTAACAATCATGAAAACTGAATAATATGATGAAAATATTATAAATACTGGGTTGATGTGGTTGGTGTAATCGGTTTCAGTTGTTGTGATGAACTACGGATAAACGTGTTCAGCAACGGAATGTTGCTATCGTGTGGGCGGCTTTTGCCGGATGCGGCGTGAACGTTTTAGCCAGCCTACATGTAGCAATGGTTGTAGGCCTGGTAAGCGTAGCGCATCGGGCATTTTTTAGAAAAGAAAAAGGCCAGTGCGAGGCTGGCCTTAGAAAGCGGGGATGAAAGATTATTTCAGACCGGCGGCATCGCGCAGTAGCTGCGCTTTGTCGGTTTTTTCCCACGGGAAATGCTCGCGACCAAAGTGACCATATGCAGCGGTATCTTTATAGATTGGGTGCAGCAGATCCAGCATCTTAATCAGACCGTATGGACGCAGGTCGAAGAACTCGCGCACCAGCAGGGTCAGTTGTTCAGTAGGGACTTTCTCAGTACCGAAAGTTTCTACCATGATGGAAGTCGGTTCAGCCACGCCGATCGCGTAGGAAACCTGAATTTCACAACGGTCAGCCAGACCCGCTGCCACGATGTTTTTCGCAACATAGCGTGCTGCGTAAGCTGCGGAACGGTCCACTTTGGATGGATCTTTACCAGAAAACGCGCCGCCACCGTGACGAGCCATGCCGCCGTAGGTATCAACGATAATTTTACGCCCCGTCAGACCGCAGTCACCCATCGGGCCGCCGATAACAAAACGTCCGGTCGGGTTGATGAAGAATTTGGTTGCGGAAGTCAGCCATTCTGCTGGCAGGATCGGCTTAATGATCTCTTCCATTACCGCTTCTTGCAGGGATTTCTGATCGATATCTTCAGAGTGCTGGGTGGAAAGCACTACTGCATCGATGCCAACGATTTTGCCGTCGTCATACTGGAAAGTAACCTGGCTTTTTGCGTCCGGGCGCAGCCACGGCAGAGTGCCGTTTTTACGCACTTCAGCCTGACGTTGTACCAGACGGTGTGCATAGGTGATTGGCGCTGGCATCAGCACATCGGTTTCGTTGGTGGCATAGCCAAACATCAGACCCTGGTCGCCAGCGCCTTGTTCCAGCGGATCAGCACGATCAACGCCCTGGTTAATGTCAGGGGACTGTTTGCCGATAGCGCTCAGAACCGCACAAGAGTTAGCGTCAAAGCCCATGTCGGAATGCACATAGCCAATTTCGCGAACGGTGTTACGGGTGATCTCTTCAATGTCCACCCAGGCGCTGGTGGTGATTTCACCGCCAACTAAAACCATGCCGGTTTTTACGTAGGTTTCGCAAGCAACACGTGCTTTCGGATCCTGTTCGAGGATCGCATCTAAAACGGCATCAGAGATTTGGTCAGCAATTTTGTCAGGATGCCCTTCAGAGACGGACTCGGACGTAAAAAGGTGTTTTGCCATATTTAATATCACCTAAAGAGAATTTAGTTAGCTCAAACTGTTGTGTGAATTTTCTGTGGTAGTGGCTCCTTCCACGACTCTGCAGGTTAAAAACACTGGCAGTCTGAGTGTTAATCAGTATGGATGGATTAACATCTGGATGGCTATTTTAGGTCAAGACGTCATCCGATTTCCACTTTTTTTTGAAGCGTATCTCATTCCGTTAAAAACGTAGCTGGAAATTTTTCCTGACAATGCTGGCATTCTGTGTATTTATCTTTTGCAATTTTCTGCCATTGTGGGGTATAAAACGCGGCGCGCGGCTTAAATAAAAAGCACACGACGTTCCTTTCGTGTTGCCACTTCCAGCCGGGTTGAAATCAGTGTTTTAGCTTGTTGGTTCGTCTTCGCAGGCGGCCGTGGAGGTGATACGAAATAATGAATCGTTGTCTGCTGCTTAATCTGTCGCACCGTTCTGGTGTAGATTCGTTCCCCGCACTCTGCATCTCTGCATTGCATACCTGCCGATGTTATACCCATCTCGGCGCTTCTCAGGATTCAAGAGCTGGCAACAGTTACTGATGACTGAACAAGGGCGCTCTTGTAAATACAAGAGTTTTCTCGTGGTTTCGCCGGACTGTCACACTTACGTTCGGTTATGTGCTTAATAATGTTATGAAAAAGAAACCGGTTGCGCAGTCGGAGCGTCAGCATACGCTGCTGGAAAATCCGTGTGCTTATGGGTTGTTATCGCAGTTTCAGGCTGCGATAGTGGTTAACTGTTTTACACTTAATAAAATAATTTGAGGTTCGCTATGTCTGACGACATGTCTATGAGTTTGCCTTCGTCAGCGGGCGAACACGGTGTACTACGCTCCATGCAGGAGGTTGCAATGAGCTCCCAGGAAGCCAGCAAGATGCTGCGTACTTACAATATTGCCTGGTGGGGCAATAACTACTATGACGTTAACGAGCTGGGTCACATTAGCGTGTGCCCTGACCCGGACGTCCCGGAAGCTCGCGTTGATCTCGCGCAGTTAGTGAAGACCCGCGAAGCGCAGGGCCAGCGCCTGCCTGCACTGTTCTGCTTTCCGCAGATCCTGCAGCACCGTTTGCGTTCTATTAACGCCGCGTTTAAACGTGCGCGGGAATCCTATGGCTATAACGGTGACTACTTCCTCGTTTACCCGATCAAGGTTAACCAGCACCGCCGCGTGATTGAGTCCCTGATTCATTCTGGTGAACCGCTGGGGCTGGAAGCAGGTTCAAAAGCTGAGTTGATGGCGGTGCTGGCGCATGCTGGCATGACCCGCAGCGTCATCGTCTGTAACGGCTATAAAGACCGCGAATATATCCGCCTGGCGCTGATTGGCGAGAAGATGGGCCATAAGGTTTATCTGGTTATCGAGAAGATGTCTGAAATCGCCATTGTGCTGGATGAAGCGGAACGTCTGAACGTGATCCCTCGTCTTGGCGTACGTGCGCGTCTGGCCTCGCAGGGGTCTGGTAAATGGCAGTCTTCCGGTGGTGAAAAATCGAAGTTCGGTCTGGCGGCAACCCAGGTACTGCAACTGGTTGAGACACTGCGTGAAGCCGGACGTCTCGATAGCCTGCAACTGCTGCACTTCCACCTCGGTTCGCAGATGGCGAATATTCGCGATATCGCGACAGGCGTTCGTGAATCTGCGCGCTTCTATGTTGAGCTGCATAAGCTGGGCGTCAACATTCAGTGCTTTGACGTTGGCGGTGGTCTGGGCGTGGATTATGAAGGCACCCGTTCGCAATCCGATTGTTCGGTGAACTACGGCCTCAATGAATACGCTAATAACATTATCTGGGCAATTGGCGATGCCTGTGAAGAGAATGGTCTGCCACATCCGACGGTGATCACCGAATCGGGTCGTGCGGTGACTGCGCATCACACTGTGCTGGTTTCCAATATTATCGGTGTGGAACGTAACGAATACACCGTTCCAACCGCACCAGCAGAGGATGCGCCGCGCGCACTGCAAAGCATGTGGGAAACCTGGCAGGAGATGCACGAACCGGGAACTCGCCGCTCTCTGCGTGAATGGCTGCATGATAGCCAGATGGATCTGCACGATATCCATATTGGTTATTCTTCTGGCACTTACAATCTGCAAGAACGTGCATGGGCAGAACAGCTCTATTTGAGCATGTGTCATGAAGTGCAGAAGCAACTGGATCCGCAAAACCGCGCCCATCGCCCGATTATCGACGAATTACAGGAGCGTATGGCGGACAAAATGTACGTCAACTTCTCGCTATTCCAGTCGATGCCGGATGCATGGGGTATCGACCAGTTGTTCCCGGTTCTGCCGCTGGAAGGGCTGGATCAAGTGCCGGAACGCCGCGCTGTGCTGCTGGATATCACCTGTGACTCTGATGGAGCCATCGACCACTATATCGATGGTGACGGCATTGCTACGACAATGCCAATGCCGGAGTACGATCCGGAGAATCCGCCGATGCTCGGTTTCTTTATGGTCGGTGCCTATCAGGAGATCCTCGGCAACATGCACAATCTGTTTGGTGATACCGAAGCGGTTGACGTGTTCGTCTTCCCTGACGGCAGCGTAGAAGTGGAGCTGTCTGACGAGGGCGATACCGTTGCGGATATGCTGCAATATGTGCAGCTCGATCCAAAAACGTTGTTAACCCAGTTCCGTGACCAGGTGAAGAAAACCGATCTTGATGCCGAACTGCAACAACAGTTCCTTGAAGAGTTCGAGGCAGGTTTGTACGGTTATACCTACCTTGAAGATGAATAATTAAGATTATTCTGCTGGCGGGCCGATTTAATTGATTAATTCGGCCCGCTTTTTATTTATATATTCTTAAAAATAATCTGGTTACTTTCCTTCTAATATAATCTCCCTACAATCGCTGCATTAATTAAATGCAGAGGGATCGGTTATGAAAAAATGGAAAGTACGCGTTGCGCTGGTGGGATTGTTCGTACTGCTTGCTGGTTGTTCCAGTAATGCGCAGTATAATAGTAGTGCATCTGGCAATGTCGGCACTGCCTGGGGCGGGGATGTGCACTCAACGGTTCAAGGCGTATCTGCTGAACGCGCCTGGCGCGATCCGGCAGAGATGATCGTTATTAGTTATTCGACTAACATTCCTTCCGGATACGACCGCGTTTATAGCATTCGGATTAACGAACTGGAATATGCTATTCGCGATGCTAATTTTAATTCGCTTCCTATTACTCGGGTATATGATTCATCGAATAATAAACCTCGATATATTGTTCATGCCAGAGTGGGAATGAATTATCAATTATATGTTCGTAACTATAGCCGTAACACTAACTATGAGATCGTTGCCACAGTTGATGGGCTGGATGTTCTGAACGGCAAGCAAGGTTCGCTGAATAACAATGGCTATATTGTGAATGCCGGTGATTCGTTAGCGATTAAAGGTTTCCGTAAAGATAAACATACCGAAGCTGCTTTTCAGTTTGCCAACGTTGCTGATTCCTACGCCGCCAATTCGGCGCAAGGCGATGTACGTAACACAGGGGTGATTGGTTTTGCCGCTTTTGAATTACAAGGCTCAGCGAAAAATGCGCTACCGCCGTGCTCTGGACAAGCCTTTCCGGCAGACAACAATGGCTATGCGCCACCACCGTGTCGTAAATAGCAACCCCGCTTGATGCTTCACCCATTTAGGGCGATAATTAGCACAAACTTGTGTTTCGCAAATCCAACCCTTCCTCGTCGGGCCTAACGACGCGGAAGGGTTTTTTTATATCGACTTTGTAAAAGGAGTCCATCCATGAGCACCTTAGGTCATCAATACGATAACTCACTGGTTTCCAACGCCTTTGGTTTTTTACGCCTGCCGATGAACTTCCAGCCGTATGACAGCGATGCTGACTGGGTAATTACCGGCGTGCCGTTCGATATGGCTACTTCTGGTCGTGCGGGGGGGCGTCACGGTCCGGCAGCTATTCGCCAGGTTTCGACTAATCTGGCCTGGGAACACAACCGCTTCCCGTGGAATTTCGACATGCGTGAACGTCTGAATGTCGTCGACTGTGGTGATCTGGTATATGCCTTCGGTGATGCCCGTGAAATGAGCGAGAAACTGCAGGCGCACGCTGAGAAGCTGCTGGCTGCCGGTAAGCGTATGCTCTCCTTCGGTGGTGACCACTTTGTTACGCTGCCGCTGCTGCGTGCTCATGCTAAACATTTTGGCAAAATGGCGCTGGTACACTTTGACGCCCACACCGATACCTACGCGAACGGTTGTGAGTTTGACCACGGCACTATGTTTTATACCGCGCCGAAAGAAGGTCTGATTGACCCGAATCATTCCGTGCAAATTGGTATTCGTACTGAGTTCGATAAAGACAACGGCTTTACCGTGCTGGACGCCTGCCAGGTGAACGATCGCAGCGTGGATGACGTTATCGCCCAGGTGAAGCAGATTGTTGGTGATATGCCGGTCTACCTGACTTTTGATATCGATTGCCTGGATCCTGCGTTTGCGCCGGGAACGGGTACGCCGGTAATTGGCGGCCTGACCTCCGATCGCGCCATTAAACTGGTACGCGGCCTGAAAGATCTCAACATCGTTGGGATGGACGTAGTGGAAGTGGCTCCGGCATACGATCAGTCGGAAATCACTGCTCTGGCAGCGGCAACGCTGGCGCTGGAGATGCTGTATATTCAGGCAGCGAAAAAGGGCGAGTAAGCGCCGGATGTGATGCCATCCGTAGGCCGGATAAGATGCGCCAGCATCGCATCCGGCGATGTGCTCTGGCCATATATGTCAGATGCGGCCTAAACGCCTTATCTGACCTACGTTCGGCACCACCAGGTCTTACTTAACCCCATCAGCGCTCATACGGTCGCGAATATGCTGGGCGCGCTCCGCGGATGCTGGATGGTCGTCAAACATTGAGCTTTGACGGCCTTCTTCCAGCTTCGCCAGTTTTTCAAAGCTGGTGGCAAGGCCTGCCGGACTGATGCCGCGTTGGCGCAGCAAGTCATAGGAGTAATCGTCCGCCTCAGCTTCCTGACGCTGGGAGAATTGCGAATTGACTAATTTCTCGCCCAGATCGCCTAGTTGTGATTGAGATAAACTACCGACAATCCCGCCCGCCGATGCCGCAGCTACTCGCACTGCGTTTGTTCCAAGCGCGACCTGCATCCCTTTCTTCACATGGCCTAACGCCACGTGTCCCATTTCGTGACCGATCACCGCTTCGACTTCGTTATCAGTCATCATATCCATCAGTCCGCTATAAACACGGATGCAGCCGTTGGCCATCGCAAAGGCGTTCACATCCTTTGCCATATACACTTTGTAATTTACCGGTTGACCGTTGATATTGTTGCCCAGCGCGTTGGCAATAGTGGCCAGACGTTTAGCATATTCGCTACTGGCTGGCGCAATCGTCGCCTTACTGTCCATCTCCTGACATGCCTGATCGCTCAGGGCTTTGACCTGCGCATCACTCAGAGTGTAAGCCTGAAAAGCTTCCGCTCCTGATGAGAGCAGCCCACTGGAGTCCATATTCTGGCAACCGGTCAATACCGTTGCCACGCTCATTGCTATCAATAAGGCGCGAATTTTCATGTTTTCTCTTCCGCACAAAGTCAGGATTATTCTAAAAATGCGCCGTTTGCAGGTGAATCGACGCTCAGTCTAAGTATAAGGAAAAGCGCAGCGGACGGGCGAGCAGATTGCGCAACATGCGAGCATGATCCAGAGATTTCTGAACCGGCAAAAGGATGTTCCATGTACATGACGCGTGGCTTGCGGTAAATTGTTGGCAAATTTTCCGGCGTAGCCCAAAACGCGCTGTCGTCAAGTCGTTAAGGGCGTGCCCTTCATCATCCGATCTGGAGTCAAAATGTCCTCACGTAAAGAGCTTGCCAATGCTATTCGTGCGCTGAGCATGGACGCAGTACAGAAAGCCAAATCCGGTCACCCGGGCGCCCCGATGGGTATGGCTGACATTGCCGAAGTCCTGTGGCGTGATTTCCTGAAACACAACCCGCAGAATCCGTCCTGGGCTGACCGTGACCGCTTCGTGCTGTCCAACGGCCACGGCTCCATGCTGATCTACAGCCTGCTGCACCTCACTGGTTATGATCTGCCAATGGAAGAGCTGAAGAACTTCCGTCAGTTGCACTCCAAAACTCCGGGCCACCCGGAAGTGGGGTACACCGCAGGTGTAGAAACCACCACCGGTCCGTTGGGTCAGGGTATTGCTAACGCAGTCGGTATGGCGATTGCAGAAAAAACGCTGGCGGCGCAGTTTAACCGTCCAGGTCACGACATTGTCGACCACTACACCTACGCCTTCATGGGCGACGGCTGCATGATGGAAGGCATTTCCCACGAGGTTTGCTCTCTGGCGGGTACGCTGAAGCTGGGTAAACTGATTGCGTTCTACGATGACAACGGTATCTCTATCGATGGCCATGTTGAAGGCTGGTTCACCGATGACACTGCAATGCGTTTCGAAGCTTACGGCTGGCACGTAATCCGCGGTATTGACGGTCACGACGCTGCCGCTATTAAACGCGCAGTAGAAGAAGCGCGTGCAGTGACTGACAAACCGTCTCTGCTGATGTGCAAGACTATCATTGGTTTCGGTTCCCCGAACAAAGCCGGTACGCATGACTCCCACGGCGCGCCGCTGGGCGATGCGGAAATTGCACTGACTCGTGAGCAGCTAGGCTGGAAATACGCGCCGTTCGAAATCCCGTCTGAAATCTATGCTCAGTGGGATGCGAAAGAAGCCGGTCAGGCGAAAGAGTCTGCATGGAACGAGAAGTTTGCGGCTTACGCGAAAGCTTACCCGCAAGAAGCGGCTGAATTTACCCGTCGTATGAAAGGTGAAATGCCGTCTGACTTCGACGTGAAAGCGAAAGAGTTCATTGCTAAACTGCAGGCTAATCCGGCTAAAATTGCCAGCCGTAAAGCGTCTCAGAATGCCATCGAAGCATTCGGTCCGCTGTTGCCGGAATTCCTTGGCGGCTCCGCTGACCTGGCTCCGTCTAACCTGACCCTGTGGTCTGGCTCTAAGGCAATCAACGAAGATGCTGCTGGTAACTACATCCATTATGGTGTTCGCGAATTTGGTATGACCGCGATTGCCAACGGTATCTCCCTGCACGGTGGCTTCCTGCCGTACACCTCCACCTTCCTGATGTTCGTGGAATACGCACGTAACGCTGTACGTATGGCTGCACTGATGAAACAGCGTCAGGTGATGGTTTATACCCACGACTCCATCGGTCTGGGCGAAGACGGCCCGACTCACCAGCCGGTTGAGCAGGTTGCTTCTCTGCGCGTGACCCCGAACATGTCTACATGGCGTCCGTGTGACCAGGTTGAATCCGCCGTTGCGTGGAAATATGGCGTTGAGCGTCAGGACGGCCCGACCGCGCTGATCCTCTCCCGTCAGAACCTGGCGCAGCAGGAACGTACGGAAGAGCAACTGGCAAACATCGCGCGCGGTGGTTACGTGCTGAAAGATTGTGCCGGTCAACCGGAACTGATCTTCATCGCCACCGGTTCTGAAGTCGAGCTGGCGGTTGCAGCATACGAAAAACTGACTGCTGAAGGCGTGAAAGCGCGCGTAGTTTCCATGCCGTCTACCGACGTGTTCGACAAACAGGACGCGGCTTACCGTGAATCCGTACTGCCGAAAGCCGTCACCGCACGCGTTGCAGTGGAAGCAGGTATTGCTGACTACTGGTACAAGTATGTTGGCCTGAACGGTGCTATCGTCGGTATGACCACCTTTGGTGAATCTGCTCCGGCAGAGCAACTGTTCGAAGAGTTCGGCTTCACCGTTGAAAACGTGGTAGCGAAAGCGAAAGAACTGCTGTAATTAACACTATGGTGTGTGAAGAGCCGCAAATGCGGCTCTTTTTTATTTGGTTGAGATAAACGGAACGGTACTGCCAGGGATCATGGTATCGGGCAGTTTTCCGTCCCAGCGTTCGGCAGTGGTAAGGGCAACAAGCCCTGGGTTATCTCGCAGAGCTTCACCGCGCAGGCGGATAGCTTCTGCTTCAGCCCCACTTTTTAAACGAATAGTTTCTGCTTCTGCCGCGCCTCTTACGCGAATCGTCTCTGCTTCTGCTTTGGCTGCCGCCAGTTTACTGTCTGCTTCTGCCTGCGCCTGAGTTACCGCAATTTGTGCCTGGATTTTCTCTGTTTCCAGATTTTGTTTCCGTGTGGCAATGGCGACTTCCGCTTTCATACGATCTTCAATTGATTTTTCATAAGCGTCCGAAAAATCAATATTTTCAATCTGGACCCCGTCAATCACCACCGGACCAACAACGGCTTTGCGCATTGCATTTTGCAGATCCTGAACCAGTTTCGTGCGATCCTGTACAGCGCTGATGGCCGTATATTGACCGAAAACGTTCTCCAGTTGGGTTGGCAACTGGCGAACAATCAGGCGATCTTTTAATGCTTCAATGGTGTTGTAGGTGGTATAAACCGCGCCTGCTTCCGAAGGCTTAATATGGAAACTGACTGACACAGTCATTTGTGCGGGTTGCTGGTCGCGGCTGTATGCCTGTAATCCCTGATAGACAACAGCCTGATTACGCGTGGAAATTTTCTCTACGCTTTCCATAAACGGGATCTTAAAACCCAGCCCCGGATCGGCAACTTTTACTATTTTTCCATAGCGCAACAAAATACCACGTTCACCTTCATTCACGGTGTAATACGACAGAAATGGCAGCACAATAACGGCAAGTACGCCAATGGCGATGGCAAGCGATTTTTGTGGGCGGAATGAGGTTATTGAAACAGGTGCTTTCATGTGAGTCTTCCTTGAGTGATGTGTGGAAATATGTCACATGAGGTGAGAAGAAAACAGCCAACAATCGAGAATTCAGAATCTATAAAGGGGGAATGGCGGAAAACCAACGAATGAAATAAGTATGTTTTCGAACATTCAATAAACAAATGGTGATATGCATCACGAATGTAATAACGTATAAAATATCTATTATGTGACATACACGGCAAATATATAGTTGACTTACGTAAAATCATTTTTATGTCATTGTTATTTAATGCTTTGCTATTTTGGCTCGTGGAGTTTGTGTTTTCACGTGCACAATTGCTTTCATTAAGTCGCACGAGTATTTTATTTTTACCGCCGGACAGCACCCTAAAAATAAAATAAGGATAATTTATGCGGCTTATTGATTATTTCCCGGAATCATCAATCTCAGTTATATCTTCAGCAAAAGACTGGCAGGATGTTATCGATTTTTCGATGGCGTCATTGTTAGCAAAAAATTATATCAACGAGAATTACATTCAGTCTATTAAAGACTCAACTACCCGCAACGGGCCTTATTATATTCTCGCGCCGGGCGTAGCAATGCCCCATGCACGACCGGAATGTGGGGCGCTTAAAACCGGGATGTCACTGACATTACTCGAACAGCCAGTTTGTTTCCCCGGAAGTGATGAACCGATCAAATTACTCATCGGGCTTTCTGCTGCCGATGCTGATTCGCACATTGGTGCTATTCAGGCGTTAAGTGAATTACTGTGCGAAGAAGAAATACTCGAACAACTATTAACAGCAACATCAAAAAAACAATTAGCGGACATTATCAGCCGCGGATAATTACTCTCTCCTCTACAGGATAACATTATGGAAAACAAGTCTGCTCGTGCAAAGGTCCAGGCTTTTGGTGGCTTTTTGACTGCAATGGTCATCCCCAATATCGGTGCTTTCATTGCCTGGGGTTTTATTACTGCTTTATTTATTCCTACGGGTTGGATGCCTAACGAACACTTCGCCAAAATTGTTGGCCCCATGATTACCTATTTATTGCCCGTGATGATTGGTTCTACCGGTGGTCATCTGGTCGGCGGTAAACGCGGTGCGGTCATGGGGGGAATAGGGACGATTGGTGTGATCGTCGGTGCGGATATTCCGATGTTTCTCGGTTCGATGAGCATGGGGCCGTTAGGTGGTCTGGTCATAAAATATGTCGATAAAGCACTGGAAAAACGCATACCTGCTGGTTTTGAGATGGTTATCAATAACTTCTCATTAGGTATTGCCGGGATGATCCTCTGCCTGTTGGGCTTTGAAGTCATCGGTCCGGCAGTGTTAATTGCCAATACTTTCGTCAAAGAGTGTATTGAGGCGCTGGTACATGCGGGTTATCTACCTCTGCTGTCAGTCATCAATGAACCGGCAAAAGTGCTTTTCCTTAATAATGCGATCGATCAGGGCGTCTATTACCCGTTGGGAATGCAGCAGGCATCGGTTAACGGTAAATCTATCTTCTTTATGGTGGCGTCCAATCCTGGGCCGGGTTTAGGCTTGCTGCTGGCATTCACTCTGTTTGGTAAAGGGATGAGCAAACGCTCTGCGCCTGGTGCGATGATTATTCACTTCCTCGGTGGCATCCACGAGCTGTATTTTCCGTATGTATTGATGAAGCCGTTGACCATTATCGCCATGATTGCAGGCGGTATGTCTGGCACCTGGATGTTCAATTTGCTGGATGGCGGCCTGGTGGCAGGTCCTAGCCCGGGTTCTATTTTTGCTTATCTGGCACTGACGCCGAAAGGCTCGTTCCTGGCGACAATTGCCGGTGTTACGGTCGGTACTCTGGTGTCCTTTGTCATCACATCCCTGATACTGAAGATGGAAAAAACGGTGGAAACGGAGAGCGAAGATGAGTTCACCGAGTCAGCCAATGCGGTAAAAGCTATGAAGCAGGAAGGTGCATTTTCATTAAGTCGTGTGAAACGTATTGCCTTTGTTTGTGATGCGGGAATGGGCTCCAGCGCAATGGGGGCAACCACCTTCCGCAAACGTCTGGAAAAAGCCGGACTGACCATTGAAGTAAAACATTACGCCATAGAAAACGTGCCTTCGGATGCTGATATCGTCGTCACTCACGCCAGTCTGGAAGGACGAGTGAAACGTGTGACGGATAAACCGCTGATATTGATTAATAACTACATTGGCGATCCAAAATTCGACACTTTATTTAATCAATTAACCGCCGAACATAAAAACTGATTGCAGAGGTAAAAATGAAAACCAAAGTTGCTGCTATTTATGGCAAGCGGGATATCCGTCTGCGTGAATTTGAGTTACCCGAAATTACTGATAATGAACTGCTGGTCAGTGTAATTTCTGATAGTGTTTGTTTATCCACCTGGAAAGCGGCGTTGCTTGGTAGCGAACATAAACGGGTGCCGGACGATTTAGAAAATCACCCGGCGATCACCGGGCATGAATGTGCCGGAGTCATTGTTGAAGTGGGTAAAAATCTTACCGACAAATATAAAAAAGGTCAGCGATTTGTTTTACAGCCTGCGATGGGGTTACCCAGCGGATATTCTGCGGGATACAGCTACGAATATTTTGGTGGTAATGCCACCTATATGATTATTCCTGAAATCGCGATTAATTTAGGCTGCGTATTACCGTATCACGGCTCTTATTTTGCTGCGGCGTCGCTGGCGGAGCCGATGTGCTGCATTATTGGCGCTTATCATGCTAATTATCACACTACGCAATATGTTTATGAGCATCGAATGGGCGTCAAATCTGGCGGCAATATTGCGCTACTGGCGTGTGCTGGCCCGATGGGAATTGGCGCTATCGATTACGCCATTAACGGCGGCATTCAACCATCACGGGTGGTAGTGGTCGACATCGATGAAAAACGGCTGGCACAAGTACAGAAGCTGCTGCCGGTGGAGATGGCGGCCAGCAAAGGGATTGAGCTGGTATACGTGAATACCAAAGGGATGAGCGATCCGGTACAGATGCTGCGGTCGCTGACAGGAGATGTCGGGTTCGATGATGTTTTTGTCTATGCGGCGGTGCCTTCGGTCGTTGAGATGGCTGATGAATTGCTGGCGGAAGATGGTTGTCTGAACTTCTTTGCCGGGCCAACGGATAAAAACTTCAAAGTGCCGTTTAACTTTTACAACGTGCATTACAACAGCACTCACGTCGTTGGGACGTCCGGTGGTTCTACGGATGATATGAAAGAGGCGATTGCCCTTAGCGCCACGGGGCAGTTGCAGCCGTCGTTTATGGTGACCCATATCGGTGGCCTGGATGCGGTGCCAGAAACCGTACTCAATTTGCCGGATATTCCCGGCGGCAAAAAACTCATTTATAACGGCGTCACCATGCCGCTGACCGCCATTGCCGATTTTGCCGAAAAAGGGAAAACAGATCCGCTGTTTAAAGAGTTGGCGCGACGGGTTGAGGAAACGCACGGCATCTGGAATGAACAGGCCGAGAAATATCTGCTGGCACAATTTGGCGTTGATATCGGGGAGGCCGCGCAATGATGTCCCTTGCGTGGCCATTATTTCGCGTTACGGAACAGGCCGCGTTGGCTGCCTGGCCGCAAACCGGATGTGGCGACAAAAATAAAATTGATGGCCTGGCGGTTACCGCGATGCGTCAGGCATTAAACGACGTCGCTTTTCGTGGGAGAGTGGTTATCGGTGAGGGGGAAATTGACCATGCGCCGATGCTGTGGATTGGCGAAGAGGTTGGCAAAGGTGATGGGCCAGAAGTCGATATCGCGGTTGATCCGATTGAAGGCACCCGGATGGTGGCGATGGGGCAGAGTAATGCCCTGGCAGTAATGGCCTTCGCCCCACGAGATAGCCTGTTACACGCGCCCGATATGTATATGAAAAAACTGGTCGTTAACCGACTGGCTGCAGGAGTGATTAATCTGTCTTTGCCCCTGACGGATAACTTGCGCAATGTGGCAAAAGCATTGGGCAAACCATTGGATCGATTACGCATGGTTACGCTGGATAAACCCCGTCTTCATGCCGCGATTGAAGAAGCGACGCAACTGGGCGTGAAAGTATTCGCCCTGCCGGATGGCGATGTTGCTGCCAGTGTGCTGACTTGCTGGCAGGATAATCCTTACGACGTGATGTACACCATCGGTGGTGCGCCAGAAGGCGTTATTTCTGCCTGTGCAGTCAAAGCGTTAGGTGGAGATATGCAGGCAGAGCTTATTGATTTTTGTCAGGCCAAAGGTGATTACACGGAAAATCGGCAGATTGCACAACAGGAGCGCCAGCGTTGCAAGGAAATGGGGGGTGAGGTCAACCGTGTGTACTCGCTCGACGAACTGGTGAGAGATAAAAATATCCTCTTTAGCGCCACGGGTGTGACGGGCGGAGAGCTGGTGAACGGTATACAACAGACGGCGAATGGGGTGCGGACGCAGACATTACTGATCGGTGGCGCAGACCAAACGTGTAATATAATAGACTCCCTGCATTGATGGTGATCTATCGGAAGACGAATGGCGACGCTGACAGAAGATGATGTGCTTGAGCAACTGGATGCACAGGACAATTTATTGTCATTTATGAAAACTGCGCATGCCATTTTGCTCCAGGGGATACGCCAGTTTCTGCCGTCGCTGTTTGTCGATAACGATGAAGAGATCGTGGAATATGCAGTGAAGCCGTTGCTCGCCCAAAGCGGCCCGCTTGATGATATTGATGTTGCGCTGCGTTTGATTTATGCGCTGGGGAAAATGGATAAATGGCTGTACGCCGATATTACGCACTTTTCTCAATTCTGGCATTACCTGAACGAGCAGAATGAAACGCCCGGATTTGTCGATGACATTACCTGGGATTTTATCAGCAACGTTAATAGCATAACCCGTAATACTTCCCTCTATGATGCGTTGAAAGCGATGAAGTTCGCTGATTTCGCGGTCTGGTCAGAGGCGCGTTTTAGCGGAATGGTCAAAACGGCGCTGACGCTGGCAGTAACGACAACTTTAAAGGAATTAACGCCGTGAAAATCGAACTGACGGTGAATGGACTAAAGGTACAGGCGCAGTACTCTGATGATGAAATTGAAAATGTACATAAACCGCTACTGCGTATGCTGGCGGCCTTACAGGCGGTAAACCCGCAGCGGCGTACGGTGGTATTTCTGAGTGCTCCACCAGGGACGGGTAAATCTACCTTAACTACCTTCTGGGAATATCTCGCACAACAAGATCCCGAATTACCCGCTATTCAGACGCTCCCGATGGATGGTTTTCACCATTACAACATCTGGCTGGATGAGCATCAGCTTCGCCCTTATAAAGGCGCGCCGCAAACGTTTGACGTGGCGAAACTGGCGGAAAATCTGCGTCAGGCCGTGCAAGGCGACTGTACGTGGCCGCAGTATGATCGACAAAAACATGATCCGGTAGAAGATGCGTTGCACGTTACCGCGCCGCTGGTCATCGTCGAAGGAAACTGGCTATTGCTGGATGACGAGCAGTGGCGCACGTTAGCGCAATTTTGTGATTTCTCGATATTTATCAACGCGCCCGCATCTGCGTTAAGGGAACGACTGGTGGGGCGCAAGTTGGCGGGGGGATTATCGCAGGCAGATGCTGAAGCTTTTTATGAACGTACCGACGGGCCGAATGTTCGTCGGGTGCTGGAACAGAGTCGACCTGCAAATTTGACCTTAATGATGACGCCTAACGGTGAATACTGTCTGGCAGATTGACCTCCCTCACTACACCACCTTCCAGTCGCATGACGCGAGAAAAATGACGCCGGGTAAATGCGGCGTCATGACTGATTGCCACCACACTCGTGCCACGAAGGCGGCACTTTTCCAGCCAACTTTCAAATACTGCCAGCCATTGGGCGTCAAAATCCCGGCTCGGTTCGTCAAGTAATATCAGCGGCGGGGCGAGAGCTTCCAGGCAGGCGACGGCCACCATCCGTCGCTGGGCGCTATGCAGATCTAACGGATGAGCGCTGGCAACATCTGTTAACTGACAGCATTTCAGGACAGCGTCGGTGCGTTGAGCAATTTCATCAGTTGGGCATTTTTGCAGTTTCAAACCAAATGCGATCTCTTCCGCGACGGTACTGTGAAATAACTGGTTTTCCGCTTCCTGAAACAGCACACCAATGTTTGCCGCGCGTTGGCGGTTCTTGAGTGTATGTAGCGCCAGATGTTGCAACATTACCGTGCCGGACGAAGGGGGTAGAAGACCCGCCATGATACGCAACAGGGTCGATTTTCCCGCGCCATTGTCGCCGGTCAGCGCCAGCCATTCACCTTTTTTGAGTTGTAGAGAAATGTTGCAAAGACAATACGTTGCTGCGTCAGGCCAGCGATAAGTTACCTGATTTAACGTTAACATAATGGCTGGAGTGCTCCGTTTTGCAGTTGCCACGCTTGCTGGCAGTAGTTCAGGAAAGGTGTTTGATGGCGTTCAAAAAGAATAATCAGCGAATCACGTTTCAACGCCCAGTGTTGTAAGCGCTGCAACAGCATTTCGCTGGCCTGCGACGTCAGTCGGCTAAAGGCTTCGTCGAGAATTAAAATCTTAGGTAGCATCGCGATAGCACAAGCGATGACCACGCGTTGGGTTTCCCCGCCGGAGAGTGTTGCCGGATGGCGATGACGCAATGGCTGGCACCCGGTCAGAGTCAGAGCGGCGTCAATACGCGCCATAATCTCTGCTTCAGCAAGACACAGATTTTCTGGCCCAAACGCGACTTCTTCTTCCACGTTGAAGGTACAGCCAGAAAGCTGCAAGTAGGGGGATTGCTGGACGAGTTGAATGGTCGCAGATTGTTCGTTGAGTGAGCGTTGCCCAATGGGCGTATCGAGGAGCATTCCCGTACCAGCTATGTCACCCGGCAAGAAGTCGGGATACCAACCCGCCATCAGTTGCGCCAGCGTGCTTTTGCCACTGCCGTTGTCCCCAAAGATGGCGATCATCCCCGGTTCGTCATAGTAAAAGTCATAACAGAACGGAGGAATTGTTGAGTGTGTCGGGCAATAGCGAAACTGTTCTAACGTAACCATATCCACGCTCCGAATTCTGCCAGCATCAGCAAGATCATGGTGTAACGCGCCACTTTTTCCAGGTTACTGTCAGGTGGTGCCCACAGCGTAGTGCGCCGGTTGTGGAGTCGAAATGCCCGCATATCCAGCGCCGCGCCGCGGATCGCCAGATCGTTAAGCGCATTATGAGTTAGCGGAATAATTAACGCGGGCATCGCACGTAAACGTTGATACCAGCCTTCATCCAGCGGCACGCCGCGAGCGCGTTGTGCTTCATAAATAATCGCTAATTGTCGTTTTAACTGCTCAACGACCAATAACGGCCCGGCAAACAGATAAGCGACGCCCGGCGGCAGGCGAGAAGCAAACAAAGCGCGGATAAAACCTTGCACGGGGACGAATTGCATCCACAACTGTGAAGTTGAAACAATAGCCAGAATACGCAACCAGAGCGTAATGGCATGTGCCCACCGTTCTGGAGAGCGTGGCGCGTCACTTATCCATTCTGTCAGCCAGCCACCGTGCACCAGCCACAGACCGACGCCCAGCGAAAACATCAGCCAGGTGACATATTTTGCCCGCCGCCGCGTGGCCTTTAGCGCGATAAGGCAGAAAAAGGTCGCCGCGCTATAGATCGGCAAAATGGTCTGCGCGGGCAGGATAAGCGTGGTGCAGGCAGCCAGCGCCCACAATGTTAATGAGGTAAACGGATGCATTTAGCGCACGGCGGCCATCATTAGAAAATGGCGTGTGGTGCGAATCGGTAGTTGTCGCAGTAAAAGCCAGACAATCACTGCCGTGAGAATTTTATCGACCAGGTTAGCGCCTATCACCGTAATCGCCACTGATTCCACCAGGTTTTGCCCCATTGAATGTATCCAGGCGACGAACAAATCCGCTCCGCTACCGGTTACTCCGCCAAACAAGGCTGTACGCAGCGGCACGGCAACAATTGTCACCGCAAGAGTAATAATCACCCCGCTGACAATGACTTTCGGCAGAGTACGGAACCAACCCGCTCGCGCCAGCCAACCCGCGACCAGACCGATGACCATCGCCACGGGGGCAAAAGCGGCGGCGATCGGGTCAGTCAGTAACCCCCAGAGTAAATTGGTCAGTAAGCCGGTCAGCATACCGATCACTGGACCAAGCAGTACCGCGCTAATAAGCGTGCCGATGGAGTCGAGAAAAATAGGCAATTTGACTATGCTGGCCAGTTGACCGCCGATCATATTGATGGCGATAGAGATAACGATCAGCACCAAAGCCTGACTGGAAAAGTGGCGACGCGCCATAAGAAAACCTCTCTAAAGGGTGTTATTTAACAGGGGAAATATGCAACTCGTCGTAACCAGAAAGCGCGCAAGGCTGGCGACTGAATGCCAGTTCTTCCAGGCTACCGATCACCAGTTCAAGGGTGGTGCGCACGGTACAGCCAGGCATCATATGACCGCCGAGCATTGCGCCGTGTGGGTCTGAAATGCAGAGATGAAGATGTTCACCTGTCTGTTCCAGTGTGCCGTTCAGTGCGATTACTTCAAACTTACCGCGAAGATGAGTGGTGTTTTCTTGCCCGGCATAGCGTAAGGCGACGTCAGTCAGACTGCCGGTACAACCCGCAATCCACGCGGCGTGAAGTTGTTGCTGTCGCGCGAAGGTGCGTAATTGAGAGAAAACTTCCTGATCGGGAAGCAGGCGCAGCGCGTAAAAGCGCGCAGTTGAAGAATAAAGGTGGGGCAATGTCATCATTGAAGTACTCCGAAACTCGGACGTATTGCGGATGATATCGACGCGACATCAGTCATATTCTGATATAAATCAGGGTTTATGACGGCACAGCGAAAAGATTTTGCTACGCTTATTCGTGATTCTGCAAAGTGGAATAATTCCTGGCATACCATGGCCAAAAACGTGACGTAAGTCAGATAATTGTCTTCTTTGACTGGACAATCATTCCTTTTATTCCGCGTTTCGCTTATCCTAGCTGAAGCGTTTCAGTCGATTAAATGTTCGACAATTAACCAATCAGTCGCAATTTGCGACAGGTAAGGTTTTCCCGAACGATTTGCTGGACTACTCTGTCTGGCAAATTTGCTTTGAGAAAGCCTTGCAGGAGACCTATGACCGTACGCGTAGCGATAAATGGCTTCGGTCGCATCGGGCGTAATGTGGTTCGTGCTGTGTATGAATCCGGACGCCGGGCGGAAATCACCGTGGTGGCAATCAACGAACTGGCGGATGCTGCGGGCATGGCGCATTTGTTGAAATATGACACCAGTCATGGCCGTTTTGCATGGGAAGTACGTCAGGAACGCGATCAACTTTTTGTTGGTGATGACGCCATCCGCGTATTGCATGAACGTTCACTGCAATCGCTCCCCTGGCGTGAACTTGGCGTCGATGTGGTGCTCGATTGCACCGGCGTGTATGGCACCCGCGAGCATGGCGAAGCGCATATTGCCGCCGGGGCCCAAAAAGTGCTCTTTTCACATCCTGGTAGCAACGATCTCGACGCAACTATTGTTTATGGCGTCAATCAGGATCAACTTCGCGCGGAACATCGCATTGTTTCTAACGCTTCCTGTACCACGAATTGCATAATTCCCGTCATCAAATTGTTAGATGATGCGTACGGCATTGAGTCCGGCACTGTGACCACAATTCACTCCGCCATGCACGATCAGCAGGTTATTGATGCGTACCATCCCGACCTGCGCCGCACTCGGGCCGCCAGTCAGTCGATCATCCCGGTCGATACTAAACTGGCCGCCGGTATCACGCGTTTTTTCCCGCAGTTTAACGATCGCTTTGAAGCGATTGCGGTACGTGTGCCAACCATTAATGTGACGGCAATCGACCTGAGCGTGACGGTGAAGAAACCTGTAAAAGCCAATGAAGTCAACCAGTTGTTGCAAAAGGCAGCACAAGGTGCATTTCATGGTATAGTTGACTATACGGAATTGCCGTTGGTCTCTGTAGATTTTAACCACGACCCGCACAGTGCCATTGTCGATGGCACCCAAACCCGGGTCAGTGGCGCACACCTGATCAAAACGTTGGTCTGGTGCGATAACGAATGGGGCTTTGCTAACCGAATGATCGACACGACGTTAGCAATGGCCGCTGTTGCTTTCAGGTAAGACGCAAGCAGCGTCTGCAAAACTTTTAGAATCAACGAGAGGATTCACCATGTCTGTAATTAAGATGACCGATCTGGATCTTGCTGGGAAACGTGTATTTATCCGTGCGGATCTGAACGTACCAGTAAAAGACGGGAAAGTAACCAGCGACGCACGTATCCGTGCTTCTCTGCCGACCATTGAACTGGCCCTGAAACAAGGCGCGAAAGTGATGGTAACTTCCCACCTGGGTCGTCCTACCGAAGGCGAGTACAACGAAGAATTCTCTCTGCTGCCGGTTGTTAACTACCTGAAAGATAAACTGTCTAACCCGGTTCGTCTGGTTAAAGATTACCTCGACGGCGTTGACGTTGCTGAAGGTGAACTGGTTGTTCTGGAAAACGTTCGCTTCAACAAAGGCGAGAAGAAAGACGACGAAACCCTGTCCAAAAAATATGCTGCACTGTGTGACGTATTCGTAATGGACGCATTCGGTACTGCTCACCGCGCGCAGGCTTCTACTCATGGTATCGGTAAATTTGCTGACGTTGCGTGCGCAGGCCCGCTGCTGGCGGCTGAACTTGACGCGCTGGGTAAAGCACTGAAAGAACCTGCTCGTCCGATGGTGGCTATCGTTGGTGGTTCTAAAGTTTCTACCAAACTGACCGTTCTGGATTCCCTGTCTAAAATCGCTGACCAGTTGATCGTTGGTGGTGGTATCGCAAACACCTTTATCGCGGCACAAGGCCACGATGTAGGTAAATCTCTGTACGAAGCAGACCTGGTTGACGAAGCAAAACGTCTGCTGACCACCTGCAACATCCCGGTTCCGTCTGATGTTCGCGTAGCAACTGAGTTCTCTGAAACTGCTCCGGCTACCCTGAAATCTGTTAACGACGTGAAAGCTGACGAGCAGATCCTGGATATCGGTGATGCTTCCGCACAGGAACTGGCTGAAATCCTGAAGAATGCGAAAACTATTCTGTGGAACGGCCCGGTTGGCGTGTTCGAATTCCCGAACTTCCGCAAAGGTACTGAAATCGTGGCTAACGCTATCGCAGATAGCGAAGCGTTCTCCATCGCTGGCGGCGGCGACACTCTGGCAGCAATCGACCTGTTCGGCATTGCTGACAAAATCTCCTACATCTCCACTGGTGGCGGCGCATTCCTTGAATTCGTAGAAGGTAAAGTACTGCCTGCAGTAGCGATGCTCGAAGAGCGCGCTAAGAAGTAAAAAATCACAGGGCAGGGAAACCTGCCCTTGTTTCAGCGCGCTCATGTAGCACGCACTTTTTCTCAAGCCCGACGATACAGGACAAAGAAACATGTCTAAGATTTTTGATTTCGTAAAACCTGGCGTAATCACTGGTGATGACGTACAGAAAGTTTTCCAGGTAGCAAAAGAAAATAACTTCGCACTGCCAGCAGTAAACTGCGTCGGTACTGACTCCATCAACGCCGTACTGGAAACCGCTGCTAAAGTTAAAGCGCCGGTTATCGTTCAGTTCTCCAACGGCGGTGCTTCCTTTATCGCTGGTAAAGGCGTGAAATCTGATGTTCCGCAGGGGGCTGCAATCCTGGGCGCTATCTCTGGTGCGCATCACGTACACCAGATGGCTGAACACTACGGTGTTCCTGTAATCCTGCACACTGACCACTGCGCGAAGAAACTGCTGCCGTGGATCGACGGTCTGCTGGACGCAGGTGAAAAACACTTCGCAGCTACCGGTAAGCCGCTGTTCTCTTCTCACATGATCGACCTGTCTGAAGAATCTCTGCAAGAGAACATCGAAATCTGCTCTAAATACCTGGAGCGCATGTCCAAAATCGGTATGACTCTGGAAATCGAACTGGGTTGCACTGGTGGTGAAGAAGACGGTGTGGACAACAGCCACATGGACGCTTCTGCACTGTACACCCAGCCGGAAGACGTTGATTACGCATACACCGAGCTGAGCAAAATCAGCCCGCGTTTCACCATCGCGGCTTCCTTCGGTAACGTACACGGCGTTTACAAGCCGGGTAACGTGGTTCTGACCCCGACTATCCTGCGTGATTCTCAGGAATATGTTTCTAAGAAACACAACCTGCCGCACAACAGCCTGAACTTCGTATTCCACGGCGGTTCCGGTTCTACTGCTCAGGAAATCAAAGACTCCGTAAGCTACGGCGTAGTGAAAATGAACATCGATACCGATACCCAATGGGCAACCTGGGAAGGTGTTCTGAACTACTACAAAGAAAACGAAGCTTACCTGCAGGGTCAATTGGGCAACCCGAAAGGCGAAGATCAGCCGAACAAGAAATACTACGATCCGCGCGTATGGCTGCGTGCTGGTCAGACTTCGATGATCGCTCGTCTGGAAAAAGCATTCCAGGAACTGAACGCAATCGACGTTCTGTAAGATATTCCTTTCTGCTTATCTCAAGGCCCGCTCTGCGGGTCTTTTTTTCGCCAAAAGCAAAATTGCCTGATGCGCTACGCTTATCAGGCCTACACGTATCCTGCAATATATTGAATTTGCAGGTTTTTGTTGGCCGGATAAGGCGTTCACGCCGCATCCGGCATGACAAAGCGCACATTGTCATATGTCTGAGCCCCACTCTGCGGGGCTTTTTTTCGCCAAAAACAAGGTGATGTACTTAAGAAATTTGTGATCTATTTGGCAAAATTATACTTTATTGTTTACCCTTGTCAGACTGCCCGTCATAAGGCGGCGGAGTGTATTTCTCCATTTTGAGTCAGTTGAAAAGGAATATTGAATGGAAGATTTGAATGTTGTCGATAGCATACACGGTGCAGGTTCCTGGTTGGTGAATAATCAGGCGCTGTTGCTGAGTTATGCTGTAAACATCGTGGCGGCTCTCGCGATTATCATCATTGGTTTGATTGTCGCGCGGATGATTTCCAATGCGGTGAATCGCCTGATGATCTCCCGTAAAATTGATGCCACCGTTGCTGATTTTCTTTCTGCATTAGTCCGTTACGCAGTTATTGCCTTTACGCTAATTGCTGCACTGGGTCGCGTGGGCGTACAAACCGCATCGGTTATCGCCGTACTGGGTGCCGCAGGTTTAGCTGTAGGTTTGGCGTTGCAGGGTTCGCTGTCTAACCTGGCCGCTGGCGTGTTGCTGGTAATGTTCCGCCCGTTCCGTGCCGGTGAATATGTTGACCTCGGCGGTGTTGCCGGTACTGTGCAGAGCGTGCAGATTTTCTCTACGACTATGCGCACCGCAGACGGTAAAATTATCGTTATTCCGAACGGTAAAATTATTGCCGGTAATATTATTAACTTCTCTCGCGAGCCGGCGCGCCGTAACGAATTTATCATTGGCGTGGCGTATGATTCTGATATCGATCAGGTTAAGCAGATCCTGACTGATATTATTCAGTCCGAAGATCGTATTTTAAAAGATCGTGAAATTACCGTGCGTCTGCATGAACTTGGCGCATCCTCGGTTAATTTTATCGTTCGTGCCTGGAGCAACAGCGGTGATCTGCAAAACGTGTACTGGGACGTGCTGGAACGTATTAAACGCGAGTTTGATGCTGCTGGTATCAGCTTCCCATATCCGCAAATGGATGTGAACTTCAAGCGGGTGAAAGAGAATAAAGAGAGCGATGCGGTAACGCGTTAATCATGTAAAGCGCCCATAAGATTCATGGGCGCACTAACAATTCAATGGATTGTTCTATCAAGAAGATTGGCAACTTTTTGCATCACTTCCCTGGCATTGTCTATACCTTCAGCTTTCTGCTTTGCTACCCACTGAGCTTGTTCTTGCTGATAACCAATCGCTTTCCGCCAGGCCTCCAGTTCTGCTTTTGTCAGATAGCGAACATGTGTGCCTTCCTGTTCAAGCGTTTTTACCATGTTGATCAGATTGTTATCTAATGCCTGGCCCAGCGCCTTCTGGGTTGTAATAGCAGCTCGCTGAATCGCCTCGCGATCTTGAGTACTGAGGCTTTCCCAGGTGTGTTTATTCATCGTCAAAAGATAAACATGGCCGAGCCAGAGCGAAGGAGAGAGCAACACATTCGGCGCAGCACGTTCAGCATGGATGTCATACCCGCTATCGAGATTGACCATTAAGCCATCGAGTTTCCCGTCGCGGAGTGCTGTCGTAATTTGCTCATTCCACGGTAAGGTTACGGTTTTTGCTCCTGTATTAACTAAATAAGCCCGATGCCAGAAACTGGCTGTTCGCCAGGAAGTTCCCTAAAGAGCGGTTAATTTCATAATGGGTTTGGTAGAAAAAAAGCCTACCGGATAGCCAAGGAAAAATTGTAAGTTCACGACATTGTTACGCTCAATTTCAGCGTTAAGTTCGGGAATTTCTGCATATACGCGACGAAAGAATTCTACCTGACTGGCTCCATGCTCCGGGCCAATAGCAAAGCTCTTGAATATTTGATGAAGCGGTAATTGTTTCGCTGTGTATTCTGGCACCACTATACCCATATCAGCTTTGCTGCCATCACTTATCGTCGCCAGTGCGTCATAGCTGATGGCGATTTCACCGTTCCAGTGAGGTTCAATTTTCAAACGTCCTTGTGACTCTTTTCCAATTTCTGCAAATAATACCTCTTTAATGAGTTGTGTACGCATTCCACCATAAGGTTCATGATCGGTATAGCGAAGTATTTTTTCAGCAGCAATGTTGGGGAAAGATACCAGAAGTAACCCTGATATCAGAGAAAATAAAAAGTGTTTGAATGTCATATCAGTTCCTTCTGTAATTTTGTTGATCGTCGTTAATATTAAAAGCAGTGAACTTTAACAACTAAAATCAAACTTCATATTTTTAAAGTCCAGCCAGGCATTACCTGTGCCAAAATTATACCCGTCGAAATACTCTTCAAACTCAATATAATAAGGCGACATTCCGTCTGGTATAGGCTGCACGAGCGCCATCGAACCACCGAGATGATCGGGCAGATGTGCGCTATGCCACTGGAGAGGTTCACATTTACTCTTTCCCTCTGCATCTTTAGAAAAATAATGAATGGACTGATATTCCGTATCATTTCTTTCTGAGGGGCTAATTCCCGCATTAGGATCAAAAGCGCGCGGCTCGCATGAAATCGCCAGATTGAACGCCAGCGACTGCTCAGGAATGGTGCTCAATTTACGGTAAATAAAATTGCTTTCAGGCGTATCTTTTGGTCTGACGTTAGCCTGAAAATAACTAAATGCACTGCCAATAGCCATCCATTCTGGCGTATCTTGCTGGTCGCGATAGTGGTCAGGTATAAGTTCAGGTGGCTCGCAAAATGGGCCGTTGAACTCGTACTGGGTTAGTAAAATTACCGCATAAGAACAACCTAATATATCTGCCATCCGAAATAGCCGTGGATGTCGTTGCTTTTCTGCCAGCCAAAAAACATAAAGATTTGGATCTTCTGGGAGCGTGCAGGATTCAAAATTTTCAAACACATCCAATATTTCTTCTGTACACGGAGTTCCGCCATCGTTGTGTTCTGGCGCAACTGCAAAGAAAGATAACGCGACAACCTCTGGTCCATAAATCCGATAGTCCTCTGGCAATAGTAGGGTAAATCCATGATTCAATGGGAAACCATTATTTGGATCCAGCGGCCACTGTTCGGGTGTTATGCCTGGTGGTAGTCCAAAGCACCAACCTTGTTGTCGCGGCATATTTTCGCGGATAGGGTAGGGGAGCAGAGTGAGATCATATGATTGCATTGTGTTAGTCCTTTACAACGCGAGCAGGGAAGCGAGCCATAACGTCGTTTACGCCATGGGGAATGTTGAGATTGTTATTCTAAAATCAGTCACCGAGTAGAATTATTTAAATTAATATTAAAATTATTTATATGCTATTAGAATTATCAATTTTATCTAATAACAATCCCGCGCTATAGTCTCTGCATCAGGTAATTAACTCGGAATTTTTAACGTGTTTTCTTATTATTTTCAAGGTCTTGCGCTTGGTGCGGCTATGATCCTGCCGCTCGGTCCGCAAAATGCTTTTGTGATGAATCAGGGCATTCGCCGTCAGTACCACATAATGATTGCCTTACTTTGTGCAATCAGCGATTTAGTCCTGATTTGCGCCGGGATTTTTGGTGGTAGCGCGTTACTGATGCAGTCTCCGTGGTTATTGGCATTAGTGACCTGGGGTGGTGTTGCCTTTTTGTTGTGGTATGGCTTTGGCGCTTTTAAAACTGCGATGGGCAGTAATATTGAACTGGCGAGTGCCGAAGTGATGAAACAGGGGCGATGGAAAATTATCGCCACCATGCTGGCGGTGACCTGGCTGAATCCGCATGTCTATCTGGATACCTTTGTGGTACTGGGCAGCCTGGGCGGTCAACTTGATCCTGACCCAAAACGTTGGTTTGCATTCGGGACGATTAGCGCCTCTTTCCTGTGGTTTTTTGGCCTGGCGTTATTAGCCGCCTGGCTGGCACCGCGTTTGCGTACCGCCAAAGCGCAGCGCATTATCAATTTCGTGGTGGGCTGCGTGATGTGGTTTATCGCTCTACAACTGGCGAAAGAGGGGATTGCCCATGCACAAGCCTTGTTCAGTTAGGTGCTATCTGATGGAAAATTAAAACAGAGACGCTAAGCTTGCCTCCAGAGGTCCTGAATTTTGGGCAAGTCAATTAACACGGAGAGACTAACGTGAAGTTCAAAGTTATCGCCCTGGCGGCATTGATGGGTTTCAGCGGAATGGCAGTACAGGCCAATGAACTACCGGATGGTCCGCATATTGTCACTTCAGGAACAGCAAGCGTGGATGCGGTGCCAGACATTGCCACCCTTGCGATTGAAGTCAACGTGGCAGCGAAGGATGCCGCGACCGCCAAGAAGCAGGCGGATGAGCGTGTGGCGCAATATATCTCTTTCCTTGAACTCAATCAGATCGCGAAAAAAGATATCAGCTCTGCAAATTTACGCACCCAGCCTGATTACGATTACCAGGATGGTAAAAGTATTCTGAAAGGCTACCGGGCGGTGAGAACGGTGGAAGTAACGCTTCGTCAGTTAGACAAACTGAATTCTTTGCTGGATGGCGCGCTGAAGGCCGGGCTTAACGAAATTCGTTCTGTTTCCTTGGGTGTGGCGCAACCTGATGCCTATAAAGATAAAGCGCGTAAGGCGGCGATTGATAATGCGATTCATCAGGCACAGGAGCTGGCGAACGGCTTTAATCGCAAGTTGGGTCCGGTATATAGCGTGCGCTACCATGTTTCCAACTATCAGCCCAGCCCGATGGTTCGAATGATGAAAGCTGATGCCGCGCCGGTTTCCACTCAGGAAACTTACGAGCAGGCTGCTATTCAGTTTGATGATCAGGTTGATGTGGTCTTCCAGTTAGAACCTGTTGATCAGCAACCTGCAAAAACACCTACCGCACAATAATACTTTTAGCCCGACGCCTTTGTCGGGCTAATGTCTTCACCTGATATCGCCTCCTTTTTCTGTAATTTTCTGTAAAACCATGATGCAATCACCTATCTTTGCACGCGATTTCATCAAAGATTGAATAACTGAAACGGTTAAGCGGACAGTGATGTTTGGGGAGAGGGTATGGATATTTTTATTTCAAAAAAGATGCGCAATTTTATTTTATTAGCGCAAACTAATAATATTGCCCGGGCAGCAGAAAAAATACATATGACGGCGTCGCCGTTCGGCAAAAGTATTGCCGCGCTGGAGGAGCAAATTGGTTATACATTGTTTACCCGTAAAGATAACAATATTAGTCTTAATAAAGCTGGACAGGAACTTTATCAAAAACTTTTTCCGGTTTACCAACGAATTTCTGCTATTGATAATGAAATTCATAATTCCGGGCGTCGTTCTCGTGAAATTGTAATTGGTATAGATAATACCTATCCGACGATTATTTTTGATCAGCTAATCAGCCTTGGTGATAAATATGAAGGGGTGACAGCCCAGCCGGTTGAGTTTAGTGAGAATGGGGTTATTGATAATCTCTTCCACCACCAGTTTGATTTTATTATCTCTCCGCAGCATGTCTCCGGGCGTGTAAAGGGGTTGGAGAGCCTGACTATCAGCGAACTTTCGCCGCTGCGACTGGGGTTTCTCGTTTCTCGCCGTTTTGAAGAACGCCAGGAGCAGGAGTTATTACAGGAGCTGCCGTGGTTACAGATGCGCTTTCAGAACCGCGCTAACTATGAAGCGATGATTGATGCGAACATGCGTCCTTGTGGGATTAATCCAACAATCATTTATCGTCCCTACAGTTTTATGGCCAAAATAAGCGCCGTTGAGCGCGGACATTTCCTGACAGTCATTCCACATTTTGCCTGGCGGCTGGTGAACCCGGCAACGCTGAAATATTTTGATGCGCCGCATACGCCAATGTATATGCAGGAATACCTCTATTCACTGAAAAACCATCGCTATACCGCCACGATGCTACAGCAAATTTCTGAAGATCGTGACGGTACGAGCAATTAACTCAGCATCGAGCCAGTTTCGATCAAGTTACGATGCAGATCGAAAACGTGGCTAAGATCGTGGTGAATATGCCCACCAGGTGCATTTTCCAGATAGTGATGCAGATAGTCACGGTACATGGGATGGGCACAGTTATCGATGATAGCGCGTGCGCGCTGAAGTGGGGAGAGGCCGCGCAGGTCGGCAATCCCTTGTTCAGTGATGATCACTTTCACGCTGTGTTCGCTGTGATCGACATGGCTACACATTGGCACGATAGTTGATATCTTGCCTTCTTTGGCGATCGACGGTGCCATAAAGATCGACAGGTAAGCATTGCGTTCAAAATCGCCGCTGCCGCCGATACCGTTCATCAAATTAACTCCGGCAACATGCGTTGAGTTGGCATGTCCGTAAATATCAAACTCCAGACCCACGTTCAGAGCGATAACACCAAGGCGGCGGATAATTTCCGGGTTATTGGAAATCTCCTGCGGACGTAACACAATGCGGCTGGAGAAGTAGTCCATATTGTCGTAAATCTTACGCAGTGAATCGGCAGAGATTGTCAGACTGGAGGCGCTGGCACCGGTGATTTTGCCGGTTTCCAGAAGATGAACCACCGATTCCTGTAGCACTTCCGAATACATCATAAACGGTGGAATATCCGGGTTATCTCCGAGACGTGCCATTACCGCATTATTGATGTCGCCAACCCCACTTTGCAATGGCAAAAACTCCGGTGGAATACGCCCCTGTGCCATTTCACGTAACAGAAAGGTGACTACATTGTCAGCGATTTGCTGGCACATGGGATTTTGCTTATCCAGGATATTACCTGCATCAGGTAAGTTGGTTTCCACGACCGCAACAATCTTTTTCGGATCAATGTGCACATAACGAGTACCGACGCGATCCATTGCATGGAAGATCGAAACGCTATTGCGCCGCGGTGGTGCTCCTGGAATCACAATATCTGCCAGTTCCGCAACGCGCGGATCGTGATAGTGATTGAGTTCAATGATCACTTTCTTTGCCTGCAGTAACCAGGTCGGCGCGTTACCGATCCCACTGGTCAACCAGACACGTCCATCCGGTGCGATCTCTGAAGCTTCAATTACCGCAACATCAATGTCACCGAAGAAGCCGTAGTTGACCATTTGCGCTACTTCGCTCAAATGTAGATCAACAAAACTGACCGCACCCTGATTGATCTTTTTGCGTAATCCAGATGATGTTTGATACGGAGCGCGCCACGAAACAGCGTCAGCTTCAGAGAGTACATCATCGGCGGCGGCGCTAATTGACGCTCCGGTTAGCAGGCGAATTTGGTACGGTTTTTTCGCCTCATGCTGTTCATTGGCACGACGGGCAATAGCAGCAGGCAGGGCTTTAGGTGAACCCGCAGGGGTAAAGCCGCTGAATGCCACCATATCGTTGTGCCGGATAATTTCCGCCGCTTCATCGGCGGTCATCCTTGCCCAGGTCATACTCATCCTTTACTCCTTTGTTCGCAGATCATTAATGACCGACGAAATTAGGTTTACGTTTTTCCAGGAAGGCGTTCATACCTTCCTGATAATCCTCGCTGTCATAAACCTCCCGGCGCATCCCCTGAATACGTTCAAACTCATCTGAATTCATGGTGTGTGCTTCGCCCAACACGCGCAGTTCTTCCTTGATTACCGCAATCGCCAGCGGTGCTTTTTCGGAAATGTGGTGAGCCATTTGTAAGGTGAAATCTTCCAGCTCGTTGAGGTCAACAACGTGGTTGAGAATGCCAACAGCCAGCGCGCGTTGGGCTGTGATTGGCGAAGCGGTAAAAATCAGCTCTTTGACAATGTGGAAACCCGCGTCACGGGTCAGGTTGTGAATGCCGACCAGGTTATATGGGACGCCGAGGTTAACTGGCGTCATTGAGAAGGTGGAGGTGCTGGCGGCGATGATCAGATCGGAACTCATGATCATTTCAAATGCGCCTCCCCAGACGCTCCCTTCAACCATCGAAATTACCGGTTTGGGGCATTTTTGGATCATGCGGGTGATTTGGCGTAGCGGATCATCGTAGGAGAGTGGATCGCGGCCGCCTGATGGCAGTTCATGAATATCGTGACCTGCGGAGAACACTTTGGAACCACTCGGGGCACGCAGAATGATACAACGGATTTCCGGACGGTTGAGATCGCTTAATGCCTGGAGCAGGTCATCAATAAAGACTTTACTTAATGCATTGAGTTTGCGGCCATAGTTAAACTCAATTACCGCAACTTTGTTGATGGTGACAACATTAACATACTGATAAGACATAAAAATTCCTTTAATCAAAATATTGAGTCTGGATAAATTCACTGAGTTGCCGCAGGCCGGTGCGCGGCGAAAGCGTGTTGTTTTTGACTGCTAATAGCGTCTGGCGGTAATAGCGATCGAAATCTTCATTAGCGAACAGGTGGTGCAGCACTTCTTCCTCGGTTTGCTTACGCAGCCATTCCACCGATTGTTGCTGCCGCATCAGGGGCAAACGACCGCTGGCGGTAAGCGCGGTTTTGAAATCGATAATCGCGTGCCAAATCTCATCGATACCGCATTTTTCCAGTGCGCTACAGGTGAGGACTCGTGGTTGCCATTCTTCATATTTGCGACGCAGAATATGTAGGGCGCTTTCGTACATATGGCGGGCAATGGCGACATTCGTGTGGTTATCGCCATCGTCTTTGTTGATGACAACCAGATCTGCCACCTCCATTAGCCCCTTTTTAATGCCCTGGAGATCATCACCACCACCGGCAATTTGTAGTGAGATAAAACAGTCGACCATGCGGGCTACTTCCGTTTCCGACTGTCCGACGCCGACGGTTTCAACGATCACCACGTCATAACCCGCCGCTTCGCATAACAGCATTAACTCCCGTGCTCGTTGGCTGGCACCGCCCAGATGACCAGATGACGGAACCGGGCGAATAAACGCCGCATCGGCACGAGCCAGTTCGGTCATACGTGTCTTGTCACCAAGGATGCTGCCACCGGTTACCGGGCTGCTGGGATCAACGGCAATCACCGCGACCTTCAACCCCTGGCGAATTAGCTGCATGCCGAAGACTTCAAGAAAGGTACTTTTCCCCGCGCCGGGTGTACCGGTAACGCCCAGCCGCAGCGCATTTCCACAGAATGGCATGATGGTATCGAGCAACAGGTTACTTAGCGCCTGATGACGCGGATGGCGGCTTTCTACCAGCGTCATGGCTTGGGCAAGTGTGGCTCGTTCACCCTCACGTAAGCGGCGAATGTTGTCTGCTAGTGTGGTTTCGTTAATCATGATGCTGGCTAATTCGGTTCAGCACATCACGTACACTGTCGAGCATGGGAGTACCCGGGCCATAAATCGCCGCCACGCCACGCTCTTGCAGGAAGGCATAATCTTGCGGTGGAATAACGCCGCCAGCGACTACACAGATATCTTCGCGCCCCCATTTTTTAAGGGCTTCGACCAGTTCCGGGATCAGCGTTTTGTGTCCAGCCGCGAGAGAGGATGCGCCCACCACATGAACGTCGTTTTCTACCGCCAGTCTGGAGATCTCTTCTGGCGTCGAGAACATCGGGCTGAGATCAACGTCAAAACCCAGATCGGAATAGGCGCTGGCAATGACTTTCGCTCCGCGATCGTGCCCATCCTGACCCATTTTTGCGATCAGAATACGTGGGCGACGACCATTGTTGGCGAGGAACAGCTCCGTTTGCGCAACAATGGCATCAAATTCGCAGGCTGATTTTTCCGACTGGTGATAACTTTGCGCAATCACGCCGGTAACACACTGACTCGGCACCAGATAACGGTCAAAAGCGGCCTCCAGTGCATCGGAAATCTCACCCAATGTCGCGCGAACGCGTGCTGCATTAACAGCGGCAGCCAGCAGGTTTTCGTTTTGCAGCGCAGCGTTAGTCAGGGCGTTCAGCGCGGCGGTTACGGCTGCATCATCACGGGTGGCACGAATGCGTTCCAGCGAAGCAATTTGCTCGTTACGAACCATCACATTGTCGATCTCCAGTACATCGGTTTTGTCTTCGTGATCCCGTTTGTACTTGTTCACGCCAACTATCACCCGTTTGCCCTGGTCGATCAGCGATTGTTCACGCGCAGATGCTTCTTCGATCATTCGTTTTGGCAAGCCCGCTTCGATCGCTTTCGCCATGCCACCGGCTTCGTCGATCTGATCAATGATGGCTCTGGCCTGTTTCACGATCTGATCAGTTAGTGACTCAACGTAATAAGAACCGGCTAGCGGATCGACGGTGCGGCAGAGTTCTGACTCTTCCTGAATAATGATCTGAGTGTTGCGGGCAATACGTGCCGAGAAATCGGTCGGCAGACCAAGAGCTTCATCAAAAGCGTTGGTATGCAGCGACTGAGTACCGCCCAGAGTCGCGGCCAGTGCCTCAATGGTGGTGCGGATAACGTTGTTATAGGGATCTTGCTCGGTGAGACTCCAGCCGGAGGTTTGACAGTGGGTACGCAGCGCCAGTGATTTCGGATCTTTGGCTCCAAATCCGCTTACCGCTTCGCTCCAGAGATAACGTGCGGCACGCAGCATGGCGATGTTCATAAACAGATCCATGCCAATACCGAAGAAGAACGACAGACGTGGGGCAAAGTCGTCAATTTTCAGACCAGCAGAGAGTGCAGCTTTGATGTATTCAATCCCATCAGCCAGGGTGAATGCCACCTGCTGCACGCAATTTGCACCCGCTTCGCCCATGTGGTAGCCGCTAATACTGATGGTATTAAAGCGCGGCATATTGCCGGAACACCAGGCGATGATATCAGCGATAATGCGCATAGACGGTTTCGGCGGGTAAATATAGGTATTGCGGCAGAGGTACTCTTTCAGGATGTCGTTCTGGATGGTGCCAGTAAGTTTATCGGGGGGAACTCCTTGCTCTTCAGCGGCCACGATATAAAACGCCAGTACTGGCAGGACTGCGCCGTTCATGGTCATTGACACCGACATTTTATCCAGTGGAATTTGGTCGAACAGCACCTTCATATCTTCTACGGTGTCTATAGCAACGCCCGCTTTTCCGACATCGCCAGCAACACGCGGATTGTCGGAGTCGTAACCGCGGTGGGTGGCGAGGTCAAAGGCAACGGAAAGACCTTTTTGCCCGGCCGCGAGGTTACGGCGATAAAAGGCGTTAGACTCTTTGGCCGTTGAGAAACCGGCATATTGGCGGATGGTCCATGGCTGGGCTGTGTACATGGTGGCGCGGGGGCCACGAACGTAGGGCGGCAAGCCAGGAAGGGTGCCTGTCACTTCCAAATTGTTGAGATCGACTTCGGTATACAGCGGCTTGATGGCGATCCCTTCCGCCGTTTGCCGTACCAGTGAGTCGACGGTTTTTTCCCGACGGCTCAACTCCTTGTTGGCAAGCTGTTGCCACTCCTGCACGTTTGACATTATTTGCTCCATAAAGCGCAATAAAAATAGGGGATTTGCGCTTACGGTGAGCTTTTTAAACGGGTTTGTCGCCAGCAAAAAAAATGCATTGAGGCGTCGTTTTTTGCCGTGTGAGATTTGTCTCTTTTGTGACGTTGTTCAAAGAAGGTAAAAAGAAAGAAGGAAAATGCCTGATATGTGCTATCAGGCATTAATTGATTGATTAATCCTGACGAAGTACTTTGTGACCATAGTCGAGCAAAGCATCAGTGACTTTACGCATCATGCGGCTTTCTGGGGCAAAGCGATGCCAGTAGAGCATTCGCCGTTGAAACAGCCCCGGTGTCAGGTCTATCAACTCGCCGCTAGCCAGTTCTTTCTCAATTTGTAGGTGTGGGATCATACAGCAGGTTGTTCCCTGGCGAGCGAGTTGAACGAAGGCTTCTGACGAGTTAACGATATGGCACGGAACGCTACCTGGCGGCAGATCGAAGTTTTGCTGCAAAAATGCCTGGTGCATATCGTCAAGATGGTCAAACGCCACCACCGGTGCCTTGAGCAGCGCGGAGCGGCTTACTCCGTTGGGGAAGTATTTCTCAGCAAACGGTTTGGAGCTGACGAACAGATAGTCAAGCGCGCCAAGTTTATCGACAAGACAGCTTGGTAGCGCCTGATGTTGAATACTCACCGCGCCGACCACTTCGCCACGACGCAGGCGCTCCTGGGTACGGGTTTCATCTTCCACCTGTAAATTCAGACGGATAGGCGAGTCAGCCAGCACAGGAGCGAGCGCCGGAAGCAGCCAGGTTGCCAGACTGTCGGCGTTGACTGCAAGCGAAAGCAGTAGCGGGGTTGAACCGGTTTGTTCATCGCCCAGCCACTCCTCTTCCAGCAACTCAACCTGGCGAAGCAGTGCCAGCAGTTTTTGCCCTTGCTCAGTAGGCCGCGGCGGGACAGTGCGCACCAGTAACGGCTGCCCGAACATATTTTCTAGCTGCTTAATGCGCTGTGAGACGGCTGATTGCGTAATGCACAATTTCTGTGCCGCACGCTCAAATCCTCGTTCACGTATCACCGCATCCAGTGCCTGTAATGTCCTGTAGTCCGGGCGTTTCATTGCTTTAACCTACTCCTCAAATTTTCTTATGCCGAACTATGACATAATTTTGCTTTGGGTACAGAGCATTTAGCGTATGAAAAAGTAGCTATAATGGAAATTTTGGGTGGCGTTACCGTGTCTTTTTGTCTTTGTGGAGACCCGGGAAAAGTTCTGTAGAGCTTCACTTTTATCGGTGCAGCTTCAGATATGCACGCTGGTTGATAAAAGGGGTCACCCGATGCCTGCTGATATCCAGGCTTGCAGGGACGAAAGAGAATTCCCCCTATTGCCTGTTATTCATGGATGAGTTAGTCGCACGACTTGCTGACGGGGTCTGAACCGCGTTTTTTGTATATAATGCGTGTGAAATTTCATACCACAGGCGAAACGATCATGACGCAGGATGAATTGAAAAAAGCAGTAGGATGGGCGGCACTTCAGTATGTTCAGCCCGGGACCATTGTTGGTGTAGGTACAGGTTCCACCGCCGCACACTTTATTGATGCACTCGGCACGATGAAAGGTCAGATTGAAGGGGCAGTTTCCAGCTCCGATGCATCCACTGAAAAACTGAAAAGCCTTGGCATTCACGTTTTTGACCTCAATGAAGTGGACAGCCTTGGAATTTACGTCGACGGAGCAGATGAAATCAACGGCCATATGCAGATGATCAAAGGTGGTGGCGCGGCGCTGACCCGTGAAAAAATCATCGCTTCAGTCGCGAAGAAGTTTATCTGTATTGCAGATGCTTCCAAGCAGGTCGATATTCTGGGTAAATTCCCACTGCCGGTAGAAGTTATCCCGATGGCGCGTAGTGCAGTAGCTCGTCAGTTGGTGAAATTAGGCGGCCGTCCGGAATACCGTCAGGGCGTGGTGACTGATAACGGCAACGTGATCCTCGACGTTCACGGCATGGAAATTCTTGACCCGGTGGCGATGGAAAACGCAATTAACGCTATCCCTGGCGTGGTTACTGTTGGTCTGTTTGCCAACCGTGGTGCGGATGTCGCGCTGATTGGCACACCTGACGGCGTCAAAACCATTGTGAAATGATCTGACGGGGGAGTTCTCTCCCCCGTTAAAAATTTTTTTCATTGTTAAATTTGGTGACATCTGTCACGTTTTTAACCCTCTGTTACCTAACGCTCTAAACAAAGTCTTATCTCCAGCATTTTCTTCTGTTAATCAACCTTGCGTGATATTTCCTCAACATCGCGACGCAAACGTTCATATTGCCGCAATATTATTTTTTGATATGTTGAAAGGCGGATGTAAATCCACACACAACATTTCAAAGACAGGATTGGGTAAATGGCAAAGGTATCGCTGGAGAAAGACAAGATTAAGTTTCTGCTGGTAGAAGGCGTGCACCAAAAGGCGCTGGAAAGCCTTCGCGCGGCGGGTTACACCAACATCGAATTTCACAAAGGCGCGCTGGATGATGAACAATTAAAAGAATCCATCCGCGATGCCCACTTCATCGGCCTGCGATCCCGTACCCATCTGACAGAAGACGTGATCAATGCCGCAGAAAAGCTGGTCGCTATTGGTTGTTTCTGCATAGGCACAAACCAGGTTGATTTAAATGCTGCGGCAAAACGTGGGATCCCGGTATTTAACGCACCGTTTTCGAATACGCGTTCCGTTGCTGAGCTGGTGATTGGCGAACTTTTGCTGCTATTGCGCGGAGTGCCGGAGGCCAACGCTAAAGCGCACCGTGGCGTGTGGAACAAACTGGCGGCGGGTTCTTTTGAAGCTCGCGGCAAAAAGCTGGGTATCATTGGCTATGGTCATATTGGTACGCAGCTTGGCATTCTCGCGGAGTCGCTGGGGATGTATGTTTACTTCTATGATATTGAAAACAAACTGCCACTGGGCAACGCGACTCAAGTGCAACATCTTTCCGACCTGCTGAATATGAGCGACGTGGTAAGTCTGCATGTGCCAGAAAATCCGTCCACCAAAAATATGATGGGCGCGAAAGAGATTGCGCTGATGAAGCCCGGTTCGCTACTGATTAACGCCTCGCGCGGTACTGTAGTCGATATTCCGGCACTGTGTGACGCGCTGGCGAGCAAACACCTTGCTGGTGCGGCAATTGACGTATTCCCGACGGAACCGGCGACCAACAGTGATCCGTTTACCTCTCCGCTGTGCGAATTCGACAACGTCCTGCTGACGCCACACATTGGCGGTTCGACTCAGGAAGCGCAGGAGAATATCGGCCTGGAAGTTGCAGGAAAATTGATCAAGTACTCTGACAATGGCTCCACGCTTTCTGCGGTGAACTTCCCGGAAGTATCGCTGCCGTTGCACGGTGGTCGTCGTCTGATGCACATCCATGAAAACCGTCCGGGCGTGCTGACTGCGCTGAACAAAATATTTGCCGAGCAGGGCGTTAACATCGCCGCGCAGTACCTGCAAACGTCTGCTCAGATGGGCTACGTAGTTATTGATATTGAAGCCGATGAAGACGTTGCCGAAAAAGCATTGCAGGCCATGAAAGCTATTCCTGGCACCATTCGCGCCCGTTTGCTGTACTGATTCCCCTTCTCTGACAAACAACGGGCAGGTCGCTGACTTGCCCGTTTTTTTGTCCCTTTTCCCCATGCTTCTCACCACATTTGCAGGGTTGTGCAATCGCCTTTGTGAGCCTGCTCGAAGAAAGAAATCAAAGCCAGATCAATACGTTGTGTTTACTCGAAGAAGATTTACGATGGCGGTGCAGCATGGCGCTGTAACGGTAAAGACCTCACCGAAGCGAGGGCTTAAAGGAGAAGGGGTATGATGTGACTTGTCATCATACTGATTGTACTGTTACTGATAAATTTGCCAGCTTATTAACAGTCAGTCTCAGGACCCTTACTCACTAAATTAGGTTAAAAAATAAACGATATCAATCAGGGCGATGCAGGTGTGTCGACCTCACCACTCCCAGACTTTCGACGGTGTAACCACCGCAGGTAGCGGAATATCCCACTCTTCGACAGGAAGTTTTTCTACTAACTGACAATCATGTGCATAACCAACTGGCTGCATTTTATAGTGCTGCCAGTTTTGCAATGTCCGATCATAAAAACCGCCACCCATTCCCAGGCGTTGACCGTACTTATCAAAGGCTACCAGCGGCGTTATGAGGACATCTAATTGGGAAAGGGGAAGTACATCGCGCACGTCCAGTTTCGGCTCGTGGATTTTTAATCTGTTCACCACCAGTTCACTTTGCGGATGGTAATTCAGGAACAGTAAGTTACCGACACTAAAGGGATGCAAAACTGGAAGATATACGCGCTTACCGGCACGCCAGAGCTGTTCTATGAGCGGTTGGGTGTCGAGTTCGCCATCAAATGAGAGAAAAACGGCAACCGTATGCGCCATTACAACAGGGGGGTAGTTCATCATCCGGGTTGCGGCCTGCTGACCCATTTCGCGTTGTTGCTCCGGCGTTAAGGCACGACGGCGATGCCGAATTATTTTACGGATTTCTTGTCGGGATAATGTAAGTGGAAGTTCTGGTAGTTGTGTCATGGCTGGTGCCAGATAAGAAGGGAATCTCCGAGATGCCGCCGCAGGCTGTAACCCTTGAACCCTTGGTTCAAGGTGAATGTGTCGTCGCAGTTTTAAGGCTTCTCGGACGAACCGAGCATGCTCACCAACCACGGAGCGCCACATTCTTGTGGTATGAAATATCGGCTCAGGGGACTGGCCCGCTTGCGAACATCTCAGAGAAATTTTGTCTTCACGTTTACTCTACCACAGTAAACCGAAAAGTGTCATTCAAAGTTTTGGTTCGTTTTTTCGGTGATGCGACCTTGTTCAAGTAACGCTTGTTCTATGGTCTGTTGCAGCATCCGAATACGCTGTTCCATACTTGCCGCGTAGTCACGAGTCTTCGCTTTTTCTTGCGCTAACTCATAGCTGATGTTCAATGCAGCAATGAAAACCAACTGTTCTGTATTTGTGACTCTAGTGCGTTCTTTCAGATCTTGCAACCGTTGGTTCAGATCGTCCGCAGCCTGATTCAACGCATCCCTTTGGTCAGGCGGGCAGTTCACACGCAGTGAACGGCCAAAAATTTGGATATCGACGGGTTGTGCAGACATGCCACCTTCCTGCTGATTGACTGCGCTGCCTTCGCCTTCAGACCTTTGGTCTGCGAAGGGGCGAAACTATAGCTACCCTGGTGCAATGAGACAAGCCCTTTTCTGGTTCACCAGGGTCCAAAGTGATAGCATATCATGAATCTTCCTCCCTTTGATGTCGAATGCTTATGTCTATACAGAACGAAATGCCTGGTTACAACGAGATGAACCAGTATCTGAACCAACAAGGGACAGGTCTGACCCCTGCTGAAATGCATGGTTTAATCAGCGGGATGCTTTGCGGTGGCAATGATGACAGCTCATGGCTGCCGCTGCTTCATGACCTGACGAACGAAGGCATGGCTTTCGGTCATGAGCTGGCACAGGCATTGCGTAAAATGCACTCTGCTACCAGCGATGCCCTGCAAGATGACGGCTTCCTTTTTCAGCTTTATCTGCCTGATGGCGATGATGTCAGCGTTTTCGATCGCGCTGATGCACTGGCAGGCTGGGTAAATCACTTCCTGCTTGGTCTTGGCGTCACACAACCGAAGCTCGACAAAGTGACCGGTGAAACCGGTGAAGCTATTGACGATTTGCGTAACATTGCACAACTGGGCTACGACGAAGACGAAGATCAGGAAGAGCTGGAAATGTCCCTCGAAGAGATCATTGAATACGTTCGTGTTGCTGCGCTGTTATGTCACGACACCTTTACCCATCCGCAACCGACCGCGCCAGAAGTACAAAAGCCGACTCTACACTAAAAACAAAAAACGTAAGGAGAGTGTTATGAGTGAGATATCTCAGCAAGAATTTCAGCGCCGCCGCCAGGCTTTACTGGCGCAAATGCAACCTGCCAGCGCCGCGCTGATTTTCGCAGCGCCAGAAGTGACCCGTAGCGCCGACAGCGAATATCCCTATCGTCAAAACAGCGACTTCTGGTACTTCACTGGCTTTAATGAGCCAGAAGCAGTGCTGGTGCTGATTAAAAGCGATGACACTCATAACCACAGCGTTCTGTTTAACCGCGTTCGCGACCTGACGGCAGAGATCTGGTTTGGCCGTCGCCTGGGGCAAGATGCCGCACCGGAAAAACTAGGCGTTGACCGCGCACTGGCGTTCAGCGAAATCAATCAGCAACTTTATCAACTACTTAACGGTCTGGATGTGGTTTACCATGCCCAGGGCGAATATGCGTATGCTGATGAAATAGTGAACAGTGCACTGGAAAAACTGCGTAAAGGCTCGCGGCAAAATCTCACCGCTCCGGCAACGATGATCGACTGGCGCCCTGTTGTTCATGAAATGCGCCTGTTCAAATCGCCAGAAGAGATTGCCGTACTTCGCCGCGCTGGTGAAATCACCGCACTGGCGCACACTCGGGCGATGGAAAAATGCCGTCCAGGAATGTTTGAGTACCATCTGGAAGGCGAAATTCACCACGAATTTAACCGCCACGGCGCACGTTATCCTTCCTACAACACCATTGTCGGCAGCGGTGAAAATGGCTGCATTTTGCATTACACCGAAAACGAGTGTGAACTGCGCGACGGCGACCTGGTGTTGATTGACGCGGGGTGTGAATATAAAGGTTACGCTGGCGATATTACCCGCACCTTCCCGGTCAATGGCAAATTCACTCAGGCACAGCGTGAAATCTACGACATTGTGCTGGAGTCTCTTGAAACCAGTTTGCGCCTGTATCGTCCGGGAACCTCCATTCAGGAAGTCACGGGTGAAGTGGTGCGTATCATGATTAGCGGCCTGGTAAAACTGGGGATCCTGAAAGGTGACGTCGATGAACTGATCGCCCAAAATGCCCATCGTCCTTTCTTTATGCATGGCCTTAGCCACTGGTTAGGTCTGGATGTTCATGATGTGGGTGTTTATGGTCAGGAGCGCTCGCGCATTCTTGAACCGGGTATGGCTTTGACCGTAGAGCCGGGGCTGTATATCGCGCCGGATGCAGATGTGCCGGAACAATATCGCGGTATCGGCATTCGTATTGAAGACGATATTGTGATTACTGAAACCGGTAACGAAAACCTCACCGCCAGCGTGGTGAAAAAGCCGGAAGAAATCGAAGCATTGATGGCGGCCGCGAGAAAGCAATGAGCGTAATCATCGTCGGTGGCGGCATGGCTGGCGCGACGCTGGCGCTGGCTATTTCCCGGTTAAGTCACGGGGCGCTGCCGGTACATCTGATTGAAGCGACTGCACCGGAATCACATGTTCATCCTGGCTTTGATGGCCGAGCTATTGCGCTGGCGGCGGGCACCTGCCAGCAACTGGCGCGCATCGGCGTCTGGCAATCTCTGGCTGATTGCGCAACCGCCATCACCACTGTTCATGTCAGCGATTGCGGTCATGCTGGATTCGTCACCCTCGCCGCAGAAGATTATCAACTGGCGGCACTGGGGCAGGTTGTTGAGTTGCACAATGTCGGGCAACGGCTGTTTACATTGTTGCGCAAAGCGCCTGGCGTGACGCTGCACTGTCCGGATCGCGTTGCTAACGTTTCTCGTACTCAGGATAACGTTGCCGTAACGCTGGAGAGTGGCGAGACGCTGACGGGGCGTGTGCTGGTTGCGGCTGATGGTACGCATTCAGCATTAGCGACCACCTGCGGCGTTGACTGGCAGCAAGAGCCTTACGAACAACTGGCAGTGATTGCTAATGTTGCTACCTCTGTTGCGCATGAAGGCCGTGCTTTTGAGCGCTTTACGCAATATGGCCCGCTGGCGATGTTGCCGATGTCTGGCGGACGTTGTTCGCTGGTCTGGTGTCACCCGCTGGAACGGGGCGATGAGGTCATGGCGTGGAGCGACGAGACGTTTTGCCGTGAACTCCAGTCCGCTTTTGGCTGGCGTCTGGGGCAAATTACCCACGCCGGTAAACGCAGTGCTTATCCGCTGGCGTTAACCCGCGCCGCTAAACCCATTACCCATCGCACCGTGCTGGTGGGTAATGCAGCGCAAACCCTGCATCCGATTGCCGGACAAGGATTTAACCTCGGTATGCGTGATGTTATGAGCCTTGCAGAAACCCTGACTCAGGCGCAAGAACGTGGTGAAGACATTGGTGATTACGGCGTATTGTGCCGCTACCAGCAGCGTCGGCAGAGCGATCGCGAAGCGACTATCGGCGTTACGGACAGTCTGGTGCATCTTTTTGCCAACCGTTGGGTGCCGCTGGTTGTCGGGCGCAACCTCGGGCTGATGGCGATGGAATTATTCACTCCGGCACGCGATGTGCTGACGCAGCGCACCCTCGGTTGGGTGGCGCGTTGAAGGCGGTTTTAAGGAATAAACAATGCAAAGTGTTGATGTAGCCATTGTTGGCGGCGGCATGGTGGGGCTGGCGGTTGCCTGCGGCTTACAGGGGAGCGGCTTACGCGTCGCCGTACTGGAACAGCGTGTACCGGAACCTCTGGCGGCGGATGCACCACCACAACTGCGCGTTTCGGCTATCAATGCCGCCAGCGAAAAATTACTCACCCGTCTTGGCATCTGGCAGGACATTCTCTCCCGTAGAGCCAGTTGCTATCACGGTATGGAAGTGTGGGATAAAGACAGTTTTGGTCACATCTCTTTTGACGATCAAAGCATGGGCTATAGCCATCTTGGGCATATTGTTGAAAACGCAGTGATTCACTACGCGCTGTGGAACAAAGCGCAACAGTCGTCAGATATCACCCTGTTTGCCCCTGCAGAATTACAGCAGGTCGCCTGGGGGGAAAACGAAACCTTCCTGACGCTGAAAGACGGCAGAATGTTAACGGCGCGTCTGGTGATTGGTGCGGACGGGGCAAATTCCTGGTTGCGCAACAAAGCCGATATCCCGCTGACTTTCTGGGATTATCAGCATCACGCGCTGGTAGCGACCATTCGTACTGAAGAACCACATGAAGCGGTGGCGCGCCAGGTTTTCCACGGTGAAGGTATTCTGGCTTTTTTGCCGCTGAGCGATCCGCATCTTTGCTCGATTGTCTGGTCATTACCTCCTCAGGAGGCGCAGCGGATGCAGCAGGCGAGCGAAGATGAATTTAATCGCGCATTAAATATCGCTTTTGATAATCGCCTGGGCTTATGCAAGGTTGAGAGCGAGCGTCAGGTGTTCCCGTTGACGGGGCGTTATGCCCGCCAGTTTGCCGCTCACCGTCTGGCGTTGGTGGGCGACGCCGCACATACCATTCACCCGCTGGCGGGGCAGGGGGTGAATCTCGGCTTTATGGATGCCGCAGAGCTGATTGCCGAACTGAAACGTCTGCACCGTCAGGGCAAAGACATCGGGCAGTACATTTACTTGCGTCGCTATGAACGCAGCCGCAAGCACAGTGCGGTGCTGATGCTGGCAAGTATGCAAGGATTCCGCGATCTCTTTTCCGGAGCTAATCCGGCGAAAAAACTGCTGCGCGATATTGGTTTGAAACTGGCCGACACGCTGCCTGGCGTTAAGCCGCAGCTTATTCGTCAGGCAATGGGGTTAAATGATTTGCCTGAATGGTTGCGTTAAAAATTTCTCCTCTGTTGTTTATTTGATACCCATCACACTTTAATCTCCCGGTTTTTCTGTCGGGAGATTTTCCTCATTTGAAATAAACTAATTTCACCTTCAATTTCGCATTATATTTTCTAATGTTACGATTTTTTGATTTAGTGATTTTTGACATATTTTCAGTTCTTAATATTGCTTTATCCAAATTCAATTTCTTAATGCATTGTATTTATATAAAAATAAAATCAATTTTTGGTTTTTTATTCTGTTGAGATTTTTGCGTTTTTTAACCATAAGCTAATGTGATGATCAATTTTACCTTATGGTTAACCGTCTATTTCGGTGGTAAGTTCAGAGAAAAGAGAACGATTGCGTTGGGGACCGGGAGTGGCTCCGATGCTGGGTTTCGTGGTGATAATTTCACTGTGAAAAAGTTGTCAGCCCCGCTTATTCAATGAGGACAAGATGGCACAACAGACTCCTTTGTACGAACAACACACGCTTTGCGGCGCACGCATGGTGGATTTCCATGGCTGGATGATGCCGCTGCATTACGGTTCGCAAATCGACGAACATCATGCGGTACGAACCGATGCCGGAATGTTTGATGTGTCGCATATGACCATCGTCGATCTCCGCGGCAGCCGCACCCGGGAGTTTCTGCGTTATCTGCTGGCGAACGATGTGGCGAAGCTCACCAAAAGTGGCAAAGCGCTCTACTCCGGGATGTTGAATGCCTCTGGCGGAGTGATAGATGACCTGATCGTTTACTACTTCACTGAAGATTTCTTCCGCCTCGTTGTTAACTCCGCCACCCGCGAAAAAGACCTCTCCTGGATAACCCAACACGCTGAACCCTTCGGCATTGAAATTACCGTTCGTGATGACCTTTCCATGATTGCCGTACAAGGGCCGAATGCTCAGGTAAAAGCTGCCACACTGTTTAATGACGCCCAGCGTCAGGCGGTGGAAGGCATGAAGCCGTTCTTTGGCGTGCAGGCGGGCGATCTGTTTATTGCCACCACCGGTTATACCGGCGAAGCGGGCTATGAAATTGCGCTGCCAAATGAAAAAGCAGCAGATTTCTGGCGTGCGCTGGTGGAAGCGGGCGTTAAGCCATGCGGTCTGGGTGCGCGTGATACGCTGCGTCTGGAAGCGGGCATGAATCTTTATGGTCAGGAGATGGACGAAACCATCTCGCCGCTGGCAGCCAACATGGGCTGGACCATCGCCTGGGAACCGACTGACCGTGACTTCATCGGTCGTGAAGCACTGGAAGTGCAGCGTGAACATGGCACAGAGAAACTGGTTGGTCTGGTGATGACCGAAAAAGGTGTGCTGCGTAATGAACTGCCGGTGCGTTTTACCGACGCGCAGGGTAATCAGCATGAAGGCATTATTACCAGCGGGACTTTCTCCCCAACGCTGGGTTACAGCATTGCGCTGGCGCGTGTGCCGGAAGGCATTGGCGAAACGGCGATTGTGCAAATTCGCAACCGTGAAATGCCGGTAAAAGTGACTAAACCTGTTTTTGTGCGTAACGGCAAAGCCGTCGCGTGATTTACTTTTTTGGAGATTGATTGATGAGCAACGTACCAGCAGAACTGAAATACAGCAAAGAACACGAATGGCTGCGTAAAGAAGCTGACGGCACTTACACCGTTGGCATCACCGAGCATGCTCAGGAACTGTTAGGCGATATGGTGTTTGTTGACCTGCCGGAAGTGGGCGCAACGGTAAGCGCGGGCGATGACTGCGCGGTTGCCGAATCAGTAAAAGCGGCGTCAGACATTTATGCGCCAGTAAGTGGTGAAATCGTAGCGGTGAACGACGCACTGAGCGACTCCCCGGAGCTGGTAAACAGCGAGCCATACACTGGCGGCTGGATCTTTAAAATCAAAGCCAGCGATGAAAGCGAACTGGAATCACTGCTGGACGCCACCGCATACGAAGCATTGTTAGAAGACGAGTAACAGCTTTATCCCTCTTCTTTGGGAGAGGGGCTGGGTGAGGAAAATTTACGCCTCACCCTTACTCTCTTCGCAAGAAGGGAGGTTCACAATTCACTGCACGTTTCAGGAACCATCGCTCATGACACAGACGTTAAGCCAGCTTGAAAACAGCGGCGCTTTTATTGAACGCCATATCGGACCGGACGCCGCGCAACAGCAAGAAATGCTGAATGCCGTTGGCGCACAATCGTTAAACGCGCTGATCGGCCAGATTGTGCCGAAAGATATTCAGCTTGCGACCCCGCCGCAGGTTGGCGCACCGGCGACCGAATACGCCGCGCTGGCGGAACTCAAGGCTATTGCCAGTCGCAATAAACGCTTCACGTCTTACATCGGCATGGGTTACACCGCCGTGCAGTTGCCGCCGGTTATTCTGCGCAACATGCTGGAAAATCCGGGCTGGTATACCGCGTATACCCCGTATCAGCCTGAAGTCTCCCAGGGCCGCCTCGAAGCCCTGCTCAACTTCCAGCAGGTAACGTTGGATCTGACCGGGCTGGATATGGCTTCGGCGTCTCTGCTGGACGAAGCTACTGCTGCCGCTGAAGCAATGGCGATGGCTAAACGCGTCAGCAAACTGAAAAATGCCAATCGCTTCTTCGTTGCTTCTGACGTTCATCCGCAAACGCTGGATGTGGTTCGCACCCGTGCAGAAACCTTTGGTTTTGAAGTGATTGTCGATGACGCGCAAAAAGTGCTCGATCATCAGGAAGTGTTCGGCGTGCTGTTACAGCAGGTTGGCACTACCGGTGAAATCCACGATTACACAACGCTTATCAGCGAACTGAAATCACGCAAAATTGTGGTCAGTGTTGCCGCTGACATTATGGCACTGGTGCTGCTTACTGCACCGGGCAAACAGGGCGCGGATATTGTCTTTGGTTCGGCGCAACGCTTCGGTGTGCCGATGGGCTACGGTGGCCCGCACGCGGCCTTCTTTGCGGCGAAAGATGAATATAAACGTTCTATGCCGGGCCGTATTATTGGTGTATCGAAAGATGCCGCAGGCAATACCGCGCTGCGAATGGCGATGCAGACTCGCGAACAACATATTCGCCGCGAGAAAGCGAACTCCAACATTTGTACTTCCCAGGTACTGCTGGCAAACATCGCCAGCCTGTATGCCGTTTATCACGGTCCGGTTGGCCTGAAACGCATCGCTAACCGCATTCATCGTCTGACCGATATTCTGGCTGCTGGCTTGCAACAAAAAGGTCTGAAGCTGCGCCATGCGTACTATTTCGACACGTTGTGTGTAGACGTAGCCGACAAAGCAGGCGTGCTGGCGCGTGCCGAAGCGGCTGAAATCAACCTGCGTAGCGACATTCTGAACGCCGTGGGGATCACCCTTGATGAAACCACGACGCGTGAAAACGTGATGCAGCTTTTCAGCGTGCTGCTGGGCGATAATCACGGGCTGGATATCGACACGCTGGACAAAGACGTGGCTCACGACAGTCGCTCTATCCAGCCTGCAATGTTGCGCGACGATGAAATCCTGACGCACCCGGTATTTAATCGCTACCACAGCGAAACCGAAATGATGCGCTATATGCATTCGCTGGAGCGTAAAGATCTGGCGCTGAATCAGGCGATGATCCCGCTGGGTTCCTGCACCATGAAACTGAACGCCGCCGCCGAGATGATCCCGATCACCTGGCCGGAGTTTGCTGAACTGCACCCGTTCTGCCCACCGGAGCAGGCCGAAGGTTATCAGCAGATGATTGCGCAACTGGCTGACTGGCTGGTCAAACTGACTGGTTATGACACCGTCTGTATGCAGCCGAACTCCGGTGCTCAGGGTGAATACGCGGGCCTGCTGGCGATTCGTCATTACCATGAAAGCCGCAACGAAGGGCATCGTGATATCTGCCTGATCCCGGCATCTGCCCACGGGACTAACCCAGCTTCTGCGCATATGGCGGGAATGCAGGTGGTGGTCGTGGCATGTGATAAAAACGGCAATATCGATTTGACTGACCTGCGCGCGAAAGCGGAACAGGCTGGCGATAATCTCTCCTGCATCATGGTGACTTATCCATCCACCCACGGTGTGTACGAAGAAACAATCCGTGAAGTGTGTGAAATCGTGCATCAGTTTGGCGGTCAGGTTTACCTTGATGGCGCAAACATGAACGCCCAGGTCGGCATCACTTCACCGGGCTTTATTGGTGCGGACGTTTCGCACCTCAACCTGCATAAAACTTTCTGTATTCCGCACGGCGGTGGCGGCCCGGGTATGGGGCCGATCGGCGTGAAATCGCATCTGGCACCGTTTGTGCCGGGTCATAGCGTGGTACAAATCGAAGGCATGTTAACCCGTCAGGGCGCGGTTTCTGCGGCACCGTTCGGTAGTGCATCCATTCTGCCAATCAGTTGGATGTACATTCGCATGATGGGCGCAGAAGGGCTTAAAAAAGCAAGCCAGGTAGCAATTCTTAACGCCAACTATATTGCCAGCCGCCTGCAGGATGCCTTCCCGGTGCTGTATACCGGTCGCGATGGTCGCGTGGCGCACGAATGTATTCTCGATATTCGTCCGCTGAAAGAAGAAACCGGCATCAGCGAGCTGGATATAGCCAAACGTCTGATCGACTACGGTTTCCACGCGCCGACAATGTCATTCCCGGTTGCGGGGACGCTGATGGTGGAACCGACTGAATCCGAAAGCAAAGTGGAACTGGATCGCTTTATTGACGCGATGCTGGCTATCCGTGCGGAAATTGACCAGGTGAAAGCCGGAGTCTGGCCGCTGGAAGATAACCCGTTGGTAAACGCGCCGCACATTCAGAACGAACTGGTTGCTGAGTGGGGGCATCCGTACAGCCGTGAAATTGCGGTGTTCCCGGCAGGCGTGGCAGACAAATACTGGCCGACGGTGAAACGTCTGGACGATGTTTACGGTGACCGTAACCTGTTCTGTTCCTGCGTACCGATTAGCGAATACCAGTAATTAACTGATTTGACTATCTTCTAAAGGCGCTTCGGCGCCTTTTTAGTTTGTTAATAAGGTGCGCTTTGTGTGTCGGATGAAGCGTAAATACAAAATCTTGGAGTTCAATATATGACAGGAGCTCCAGGCCTGATGAGCGGGGCGCATCAGGCACATCGGCTAATTAAAGTTTCTCGCCGTTGCTGGCGATCACCTCTTTGTACCAGTTAAAGCTCTTCTTACGTGAACGCGACATATCACCAGTACCGTCGTCATGCTTATTCACATAGATAAAACCGTAGCGTTTGCTGTACTGCCCGGTGGTGAATGATACGCAGTCGATGCAGCCCCACGGCGTGTAGCCCATCAGATCGACGCCATCGTAAGTCACCGCTTTTTTCATCTCTTCAATGTGGGCGCGCAGGTAATCAATGCGGTAGTCATCGTTGATGCTGCCGTCCTCTTCTACTTTATCGTAAGCGCCAAAACCGTTTTCGACGATAAATAGAGGCTTCTGATAACGCTCATACAGTTCGCAGAGCGCGTAACGCAGACCCACCGGATCAATCTGCCAGCCCCAGTCAGAGGCTTTCACATATGGGTTCGGCACGCTGCCTTCGAAACCAGAAATCGCATCACCGGTGCCGCCTTCGGCTTTTACCGCGTTGGTCATGTAATAGCTGAAGCCGAGATAATCGCAGGTACCTTCGTGCAGTACATTCAGATCGCCATCTTCCATTTTGATGTTAAATCCGCGACGCTCCCACTCGTTCAACACATAGGACGGGTAATAGCCGCGCAGTTGCACATCGGTAAAGACATAACGTTCGCGCATCGATTCCTGGGCGAACATCACATCGTCCGGGTTACAGGAGTAAGGATAAAGTGGCACCATTGCCAGCATACAACCGACTTTCATCTCCGGGTTGATGCGACGTGCCGCTTTCACCGCCAGGGCGCTGGCAACAAACTGATGATGCAGCACCTGGTACATCGTCTCTTCTGGATTTTCATGTTCGGTATAAACCACGCCAGAGCAGCAATAGCCAAACAGCGGTGCGCGCCAGTTACGCTGGTTGTTAATCTCGTTGAAGGTCATCCAGTATTTGACTTTGTGCTTATAGCGTTCAAACACCACTTCAGCAAAACGTACAAAGAAATCAACCACCTTACGGTTGGTCCAACTGCCGTATTGCTGCACCAGATGTAGCGGCATTTCAAAGTGAGAAAGGGTGATCACCGGTTCAATGTTGTATTTCAGCAGTTCATCGAACAGGGCGTCGTAAAACTTCAGCCCTTCTTCATTAGGCTGGGCTTCATCGCCTTTCGGGAAAATGCGCGTCCAGGCGATGGAAGTACGAAAACATTTGAAGCCCATTTCGGCAAACAGCTTGATGTCTTCCTTATAGTGACCATAAAAATCTACCGCTTCATGGTTCGGATAGTATTTGCCTGGCAAGACTTCTTTGGTGATTTCGCGCGGTACGCCGTGTGCGCCGCCGGTCAGAACGTCACAAATGCTTGGCCCTTTGCCGCCTTTGTTCCAGCCGCCTTCGACCTGATGGGCGGCAACTGCGCCGCCCCATAAGAAATCTTTCGGTAAGGTGAGTTTTTTCACTATCATAGGCTCCAAATGAGTCAATTCTTACAGGAAATATTACCATGCAGCCAAACGACATCACTTTTTTTCAACGTTTCCAGGATGACATTCTGGCTGGGCGTAAAACCATCACCATCCGTGACGAATCTGAATCGCACTTTAAAACGGGCGATGTACTTCGCGTCGGGCGCTTTGAAGATGATGGCTATTTTTGCACTATTGAAGTCACCGCAACTTCAACAGTGACGCTGGATACTCTCACAGAAAAACATGCGCAACAGGAAAATATGACTCTGGCTGAACTGAAAAAGGTCATTGCTGACATCTATCCCGGTCAGACGCAGTTTTATGTAATTGAATTTAAATGCCTTTAAGTTGAACTAACGCCTGTTAGCTGAAACTTTATATTTAATTTCATGATTTTTCGGAGATTACTCTCAAATCAGAATTTATTTTAGCTAACAGGTGTTCACTGGAACTATTCTCAGTTACGCTGGAGTTGCAATCACGCGCGTGGACGTTCTCCGGAGTAAGTTATGGTTCAGAAGCCCCTCTCTAAACAGGGATATTCGCTGGCAGAGGAAATTGCCAATAGTGTCAGTCATGGTATCGGACTGGTGTTTGGCATTGTCGGGCTGGTGTTACTACTGGTTCAGGCTGTTGATCTCAACGCCAGCGCCACGGCGATAACCAGTTATAGCCTCTATGGCGGTAGTATGATCCTGCTGTTTCTGGCCTCGACGCTGTATCACGCTATTCCCCATCAACGGGCAAAAATGTGGCTGAAGAAATTTGACCACTGCGCCATTTATCTGTTGATTGCCGGAACTTACACACCTTTTTTGCTGGTGGGGCTGGATTCACCGCTGGCGCGCGGGCTGATGATTGTTATCTGGAGCATGGCGCTGCTGGGGATTCTGTTCAAGCTGACCATCGCGCACCGATTTAAAATATTATCGCTGGTGACCTATCTGGCTATGGGCTGGTTGTCGCTGGTGGTTATTTATGAAATGGCAGTGAAGCTCGCGGCGGGCAGCGTTACCTTACTGGCGGTAGGCGGCGTGGTTTACTCGCTTGGCGTAATTTTCTACGTCTGCAAACGCATCCCATACAACCATGCCATCTGGCACGGATTTGTGCTCGGCGGCAGCGTGTGCCATTTCCTGGCGATCTATTTGTATATTGGGCAGGCGTAATTGGCGCACAACCGCCGGATACGGCGAAAACGCCTTATCCGGCTTACGGGTAGCGTGCCCATTGTGAAAACAGATACCCACTCCCATGCCTGATAAGACGTGTCAGCGCCGCATCAGGCAATAGATGCCAGGAGCGATACAGAGATTTACTCTTCCAGCGAATAAGGTAGCGGCTCGATATGCAGCGTATTCGCATCGTCACGAACGCGGAAGATGCTGTCCGGCTCCATATCGTTATTCATGACTACCTGAACCACGACATGACCATCGTCCAGTTTTACCGCCGCCAGTACGGTTCCGGTACGACGCCAGTTCTCGCCCATTTTCAGTTCTAAGTCTTCACCCACTTCCGGCACACGACTGGCACTACCCGCCAGCAACCAGAGTGCACGTTTGTTGGCCCCGCGGAATTTAGCTCGTGCCACCATCTCTTGTCCGGTGTAGCAACCCTTCTTAAAGCTGATCCCACCCAGCGCCTGAATATTCGTCGCTTGTGGGATAAACTGCCCACTGTTGGCCGCGTCAATCACCGGGAAACCCGCTTCAATATTCAACGCCAGCCACTGTTGGCTATTGTTCAACTCCGCTTCACCGCGAAGTTTATCGGTCAGCATATTGGCGGTGGCTTCATCGGTGACGATCAGAAAACGCTCTGCCGGATGTTCAAACCAAAGTAGGGTTGTCGCGCCTTCTCTGACTACCTGTTTTTCCTGAGTCGGCAGCTCACTGAAAAGATTCGCTAACGCGGCGCGCGCCTGGAACCCGGCAACACCGAGCAGTACACGTTCATCGTCCGGGACGATAGTCACTTTAGAGAAGACCGCATATTTTTTCAGTTCGGTAAGCTGGTTGTCGCGCACGCTGCGACGTTCAATCCAGGCAAAACCGTCGCCGTCGCGGAACAGACGTAAATTGCTCCACATCTTACCTTTGGCATCGCAGTGCGCGGCAAGCAGATGCTGGTCTTCGGTCATCTGGCTGACATCTGCCGTTACCTGGCCCTGCATATATTTTTCGCTATCTGCGCCGGTAATGGTGGCAAGCGCCCAATCATCAAGCGTCATCAACGTCAGCGGTAAACGGGCAGAAGCCGTGGGCTGACGGGGAGGAAAAGGTGTAAAAGCCATAATGGAGTCCTGTTTTACAAACGGCGTAATTAATGACTAATGGTAAAAGAGCTATGGGGCATTGCAAGTGCTTTCACTACGCGATCCGTGCCTTCTGATTCGCTTTGCGAGATGACTTCCAAAAAAATGAAGCCATTGAATTGTTGTGGATTAATTTCGCGATCGCGATTGTGTTTACCGATATTCCCGCAAAAGAAGTCGAAAAACACGTTACAATATCCTGGTACTGGATTTTCGTGAGACAGGAAGAAAATGGATATTAACAACAAAGCCCGCATTCATTGGGCATGCCGCCGCGGTATGCGTGAACTCGATATTTCAATCATGCCGTTTTTCGAACATGAGTACGACAGCTTAAGCGATGACGAAAAACGCATCTTTATTCGTCTGCTGGAATGCGACGATCCGGACCTGTTCAACTGGCTGATGAATCATGGTAAACCTGCCGATGCAGAACTGGAAATGATGGTCAGACTCATTCAGACACGGAACCGGGATCGTGGTCCTGTGGCAATCTGAATTACGCGTCTCCTGGCGCGCGCAGTGGCTTTCCCTGCTGATTCATGGGCTGGTTGCCGCAGTTATTTTACTCATGCCATGGCCACTTAGTTACACCCCGCTATGGCTGGTGTTGCTTTCGCTGGTGGTGTTTGATTGCGTTCGCAGCCAGCGACGCATTAATTCCCGTCAGGGAGAGATTCGCCTGCTGATGGATGGGCGTTTACGTTGGCAAGGACAGGAATGGAGCATCGTCAAAACGCCGTGGATGATTAAAAGCGGCATGATGTTACGTTTACGTTCTGATAGCGGCAAACGTCAGCATTTGTGGCTGGCAGCAGACAGCATGGACGAAGCCGAATGGCGTGATTTACGGCGAATTTTGTTACAGCAAGAGATACGATGACGGCGAAGCAAATACGCTAAGCCGTCAGGGAAATCAGGCGTAGTGTTCCGCCATTTCATTAAGAATTTGCTCGCACCAGCTCTGAATACGCTCATCGCTGAGGTCATACTGGTTGGTTTCATCCAGCGCCAGGCCGACAAACAGTTGTCCGTCAGCAATAACGGGTTTCGGGCTGGTGAATTCATATCCTTCCGTTGGCCAGTAACCGACGAACTTCACGCCTTTGGTTGAGAGTTTGTCATGCAGCATTCCGAGCGCATCGAGGAACCACTCGCCATACCCGAGTTGATCGCCCAGCCCATACAGCGCAACAATTTTACCTTCGAGGTTCAGGTCGTCGAGCTGATCCCAGACGGCCTCCCAATCCTCCTGGATTTCACCAAAATCCCAGGTCGGAATTCCCAGAATGAGCACATCGTATTGCTCCATTAATTTAGGGGAGTCGTCCTTGAGGTTATGTAAGGTCACCAGTTCTGGACCGATAATATCGCGGATTTTTTCCGCCGCCATTTCGGTGTAACAGGTGCTGGAACCGTAAAAAAGACCCATATTCATAACGTAAGCTTCTCGATTCTGCTGTGGCTTTTGCGGCTAGTGTATCAGAATCGTTTTAGTCACGGCACAATAAGGCATAATGCATCAAACGAGAAATGTAAGGGGCGCAAGTGAAACAAGATTTGGCACGCATCGAGCAATTTCTTGATGCCCTGTGGCTGGAAAAAAATCTGGCAGAAAATACGTTGAACGCATATCGCCGCGATCTGTCAATGATGGTGGAGTGGTTGCATCATCGTGGGCTAACGCTGGCAACGGCGCAAAGCGGTGACTTACAGGCATTATTGGCAGAACGGCTGGAGGGCGGGTATAAAGCCACCAGTTCAGCCCGTTTATTGAGTGCGGTGCGCCGATTGTTCCAGTATCTTTACCGCGAAAAGTTTCGTGAAGACGATCCCAGTGCGCATCTTGCTTCACCGAAATTACCCCAGCGCTTACCGAAAGATTTAAGTGAAGCGCAGGTCGAAAGGTTATTGCAGGCACCGCTGGTGGATCAGCCACTGGAACTGCGTGACAAAGCGATGCTCGAAGTGTTGTATGCTACCGGGTTGCGCGTTTCTGAACTTGTCGGTCTGACGATGAGTGATATCAGCTTGCGTCAGGGGGTGGTGCGGGTAATAGGTAAAGGCAACAAAGAGCGACTGGTGCCGTTAGGTGAAGAGGCGGTCTACTGGCTGGAAACCTATCTGGAACATGGGCGACCGTGGTTGTTAAACGGTGTGTCGATTGATGTACTGTTTCCCAGCCAGCGCGCGCAGCAAATGACGCGGCAGACTTTCTGGCATCGCATTAAACACTATGCTGTGCTGGCGGGGATCGACAGCGAAAAGTTATCGCCGCACGTGTTGCGTCACGCCTTTGCCACCCATTTGTTAAATCATGGTGCGGATTTACGTGTGGTGCAGATGTTGCTGGGTCACAGTGATCTCTCCACGACTCAAATTTATACGCATGTCGCCACTGAGCGTCTGCGGCAACTTCATCAACAGCATCACCCGCGGGCGTGATAGCTGAAAAGAACAGGATGATTTATGAAGAAAGGTTTTATGTTGTTTACTTTGTTGGCGACGTTTTCTGGCTTTGTTCAGGCGGATGACGCGGCAATACAACAAACGTTAGCTAAAATGGGCATCAAAAGCAGCGATATTCAGCCCGCGCCCGTTGCTGGTATGAAAACAGTGCTAACTAACAGCGGCGTGCTGTATATCACCGATGACGGTAAACACATCATTCAGGGGCCAATGTATGATGTTAGCGGCGTGGCACCGGTCAACGTCACCAACCAGATGCTGTTAAAGCAACTGAATGCGCTGGAAAAAGAGATGATTATCTACAAAGCGCCGCAAGAAAAGCACGTTATCACCGTGTTTACCGACATTACCTGCGGTTACTGCCACAAACTGCATGAGCAGATGGCTGACTACAACGCGCTGGGGATCACCGTGCGTTATCTCGCGTTCCCGCGTCAGGGGCTGGAAAGCCAGGCGGAGCAACAAATGAAAGCCATTTGGTGTGCAAAAGATAAAAACAAAGCCTTTGATGACGTAATGGCAGGCAAAGCTGTTACTCCGGCAAGTTGCGATATCGATATTGCCGACCATTACGCACTTGGCGTACAGCTTGGTGTTAGTGGTACTCCGGCGGTTGTGCTGAATAACGGTACTCTGGTGCCGGGCTACCAGCCGCCGAAAGAGATGAAAGCATTCCTCGACGAACATCAAAAAATGACCAGCGGTAAATAATTCGCGTGAAACAACAGATACAACTTCGTCGTCGTGAAGTCGACGAAACGGCAGACTTGCCCGCTGACCTGCCCCCCTTGCTGCGCCGTTTATACGCCAGTCGGGGCGTGCGCAGCGCGCAGGAACTGGAGCGCAGTGTTAAAGGTATGTTGCCCTGGCAGCAACTGAGCGGTGTCGAAAAGGCTGTTGAGATCCTTTACAACGCTTTTCGTGAAGGAACGCGGATTATTGTGGTCGGGGATTTCGACGCCGACGGAGCCACCAGCACAGCCCTTAGCGTGCTGGCGATGCGTTCTCTCGGCTGTGACAACATCGACTATCTGGTGCCAAACCGTTTTGAAGACGGTTATGGTTTAAGTCCGGAAGTGGTCGATCAAGCTTATGCGCGTGGTGCGCAGTTGATTGTAACGGTTGATAACGGTATTTCTTCCCACGCAGGTGTTGAACACGCTCGCTCGCTGGGCATTCCGGTTATTGTTACCGATCACCATTTACCCGGCGAAACGTTACCCGCGGCGGAAGCCATTATTAATCCCAATTTGCGTGACTGCGAGTTCCCGTCAAAATCACTGGCAGGCGTTGGTGTGGCCTTTTATCTGATGCTGGCGTTACGCACCTTTTTGCGTGATCAGGGATGGTTTGATGAGCGTGGCATCGCAATCCCCAATTTGGCGGAATTGCTGGATCTGGTCGCTCTGGGGACTGTGGCGGATGTTGTGCCACTGGACGCCAATAACCGCATCCTGACCTGGCAAGGGATGAGCCGTATTCGTGCCGGGAAGTGCCGACCGGGGATTAAAGCTCTGCTGGAAGTGGCAAATCGCGATCCGCAAAAACTCGCTGCCAGCGATTTAGGTTTTGCGCTGGGGCCGCGTCTCAATGCTGCCGGGCGACTGGATGATATGTCCGTTGGCGTGGCGTTGCTGCTTTGCGACAACATCGGTGAAGCGCGCGTTCTGGCCAATGAGCTTGATGCGTTAAACCAGACACGTAAAGAGATCGAACAGGGAATGCAGGTCGAAGCATTGACCCTGTGTGAGCAACTGGAGCGTAGTCGCGATACACTGCCCGGCGGGCTGGCAATGTATCACCCTGAATGGCATCAGGGCGTCGTTGGTATTCTGGCTTCGCGCATCAAAGAGCGTTTTCATCGTCCGGTTATCGCCTTTGCGCCTGCAGGTGATGGTACGCTGAAAGGTTCCGGTCGCTCCATTCAGGGACTGCATATGCGCGATGCGCTGGAGCGGTTAGACACGCTCTACCCTGGCATGATGCTCAAGTTTGGCGGTCATGCGATGGCGGCAGGATTGTCGCTGGAAGAGGATAAATTTGAACTCTTTCAGCAACGCTTTGGCGAGCTGGTTACCGAGTGGCTTGATCCTTCTTTATTGCAAGGCGAAGTTGTGTCAGACGGCCCGTTAAGTGCAGCGGAGATGACAATGGAAGTCGCGCAACTGCTGCGTGATGCCGGTCCGTGGGGGCAGATGTTCCCGGAACCGCTGTTTGACGGCCATTTCCGCCTGCTGCAACAGCGCCTGGTGGGGGAGCGCCATCTGAAGGTTATGGTTGAACCGGTCGGCGGCGGCCCGCTACTGGATGGTATTGCGTTTAACGTTGATACGGCTCTTTGGCCAGATAACGGCGTGCGCGAAGTGCAACTGGCTTACAAACTGGATATCAACGAGTTTCGCGGCAACCGCAATCTACAGATTATCATCGACAATATCTGGCCAATTTAGCGTCATCTTCTCTATAAAAAAGAGTGTGGATTGGGTACAATCCCGCTCTTATCACCGCATTTTGACTAGCTCAATAAAAGAAATCAGACCATGTTTGAAATTAATCCGGTAAAGAATCGCATTCAGGACCTCACGGAACGCTCCGACGTTCTTAGGGGGTATCTTTGACTACGACGCCAAGAAAGAGCGTCTGGAAGAAGTAAACGCCGAGCTGGAACAGCCGGATGTCTGGAACGAGCCTGAGCGTGCGCAGGCGCTGGGTAAAGAGCGTTCCTCCCTCGAGGCTGTTGTCGATACTCTCGACCAAATGAAACAAGGGCTGGAAGATGTTTCCGGTCTGCTGGAACTGGCAGTAGAAGCCGACGACGAAGAAACCTTTAATGAAGCCGTTGCTGAACTCGACGCCCTGGAAGAAAAACTGGCGCAGCTTGAGTTCCGCCGCATGTTCTCCGGCGAATATGACAGCGCCGATTGCTACCTCGATATCCAGGCGGGCTCCGGCGGCACAGAAGCGCAGGATTGGGCGAGCATGCTTGAGCGTATGTATCTGCGCTGGGCAGAATCACGTGGTTTTAAAACTGAAATTATCGAAGAGTCGGAAGGTGAAGTGGCGGGTATTAAATCCGTGACTATCAAGATCTCCGGTGATTACGCTTACGGTTGGCTGCGCACAGAAACCGGCGTTCACCGTCTGGTGCGTAAGAGCCCGTTTGACTCCGGTGGCCGTCGCCACACGTCCTTTAGTTCCGCATTTGTTTATCCAGAAGTAGATGACGATATCGATATCGAAATCAACCCAGCGGATCTGCGCATTGATGTTTATCGCGCATCCGGTGCGGGCGGTCAGCACGTTAACCGTACCGAATCTGCGGTGCGTATTACCCACATCCCGACAGGGATTGTGACTCAGTGCCAGAACGACCGTTCCCAGCACAAGAACAAAGACCAGGCCATGAAGCAGATGAAAGCGAAGCTTTATGAGCTGGAGATGCAGAAGAAGAACGCTGAGAAACAGGCGATGGAAGACAATAAATCTGACATCGGCTGGGGCAGCCAGATTCGTTCTTATGTCCTTGATGACTCCCGCATTAAAGATCTGCGCACCGGGGTGGAAACCCGCAATACGCAGGCAGTGCTGGATGGCAGCCTGGATCAATTTATCGAAGCAAGTTTGAAAGCTGGGTTATAAGGAACCAACATGTCTGAACAACACGTACAAGGCACTGACGCGGTAACCGATCTTAACAATGAACTGAAAACCCGTCGCGAAAAGCTGGCGAACCTGCGTGAGCAGGGGGTTGCTTTTCCGAACGATTTTCGTCGCGACCATACTTCTGACCAACTGCATACAGACTTCGACGACAAAGAGAACGAAGAGCTGGAGGAGTTGAACATCGAAGTGGCTGTTGCTGGTCGCATGATGACTCGTCGAATCATGGGTAAAGCCTCCTTCGTTACCCTGCAGGACGTCGGTGGCCGCATTCAGTTATATGTCGCTCGTGATGATCTGCCGGAAGGCGTTTATAACGATCAATTTAAGAAATGGGATCTTGGCGATATTATCGGCGCAAAAGGTAAGCTGTTTAAAACCAAGACCGGCGAACTGTCGATCCACTGCACCGAGCTGCGTCTGCTGACCAAAGCACTGCGTCCACTGCCGGACAAATTCCACGGTTTGCAGGATCAGGAAGCGCGTTATCGTCAGCGTTATCTGGACCTCATCTCTAACGATGAATCCCGCAACACCTTTAAAGTTCGCTCGCAGATCCTCGCTGGCATCCGTCAGTTCATGGTGAACCGCGGCTTTATGGAAGTTGAAACCCCGATGATGCAGGTGATCCCTGGCGGTGCGGCAGCGCGTCCGTTTATTACCCATCACAATGCGTTGGATCTCGACATGTACCTGCGTATTGCGCCGGAACTGTACCTCAAGCGTCTGGTGGTTGGTGGCTTTGAACGTGTGTTCGAAATCAACCGTAACTTCCGTAACGAAGGTATTTCCGTGCGTCATAACCCAGAGTTCACCATGATGGAACTCTATATGGCTTACGCGGATTACAAAGATCTGATTGAACTGACCGAATCGCTGTTCCGCACTCTGGCGCAGGATATTCTCGGTAAGACTGAAGTGACTTACGGTGATGTGAAGCTGGACTTCGGTAAGCCGTTCGAAAAACTGACCATGCGTGAAGCGATTAAGAAATATCGTCCGGAAACTGATATGGCGGATCTGGATAACTTCGACTCTGCGAAGGCGATTGCTGAATCTCTCGGCATTCACGTGGAGAAGAGCTGGGGTCTGGGTCGTATCGTCACTGAGATCTTCGACGAAGTGGCAGAAGCGAATCTGATTCAACCGACCTTCATTACTGAATATCCGGCAGAAGTTTCTCCGTTGGCGCGCCGTAACGACGTCAACCCGGAAATCACCGATCGCTTTGAGTTCTTCATTGGTGGTCGTGAAATCGGTAACGGCTTTAGCGAACTGAATGATGCTGAAGATCAGGCACAGCGTTTCCTCGATCAGGTTGCAGCAAAAGATGCAGGCGACGATGAAGCAATGTTCTACGATGAAGATTACGTTACTGCACTGGAACATGGTCTGCCGCCGACAGCAGGCCTGGGTATTGGTATCGACCGTATGGTTATGCTGTTCACCAACAGCCACACTATCCGTGACGTGATTCTGTTCCCGGCGATGCGTCCGGTAAAATAAGCCTTACGCGTAAGCACACAGCCCCGGCATTTGTCGGGGTTTTTTATTTTTGTTGCGCGAAGGCTGACAACATTTTTCTGGCTTCGCTGTTTGTCGCCTGCATGACCATCCACGGACTGAACGCCCACGGTGTGGCATCAATACTGCGTAATACTTCCGCTAAATCACACCATTGATAATCGATCACTTCATCATCGTTGAGCTGTAACGTACTGGTAATTCGTGCGGCAAATACCGGGCATACTTCATTTTCGACAATGCCATTCGGGTCAGTGGCGCGATAGTGGAAGTCTGGATAAACCGGTTCGGGTGGTGTTATTTCTACGCCCAGTTCATAGCGGCAACGGCGGATCACCGCCTCTTCATTGCTTTCACCCAGTTGCGGATGTCCGCATACCGAGTTGGTCCACACACCTGGCCACGCTTTTTTGTTTAGTGCACGGCGAGTAACCAGCAATTGTCCTTTGGCGTTAAATAGCCAACAGGAGAACGCGAGATGTAAGGGGGTATCAGCCGTGTGTGCAGCATATTTTTCCAGTGTTCCCGAAGGGACTCCCTGTGTATTCAGTAAAATGACGTGTTCCGTTGGCATAATTTCTCACATGTAATTCTAATCATTCGTCATTATAGATAACTAAAATGTTAAATGATTAACCAAGTGAGTGTTATCGGCAACCGCCCGTTTTGAGCGGATGCCGACAGAGGAATGTCAGCTAAAAAAGCAGCATCATATATTTGAAGCGACTTTCAATAGCCATTGCAACACAGTCAGAAATGACAGGAATGGAGATCATAAAGAGCAATAACAGGCTGAATATAGCGCGCATTACAAGATTCATATTATTCACCATGCTCATTTTTCTTCAGCTTGCGCATCAGAAGCCACATGCGTACTGTCCTGACTTTTAAATCTTTATCAGAGACAGATTCTTTCACCAAATCGGCATGATGCTGATAGCCATTAAAGAAAACGTTCAGCACAACAGCGCTAAGGGTTGCCAACATAATGCCGCTATGCAGCAATGGTTGTAGTACGGCTGGTAACTTAGAAAAGAAATCGTGAGAAAGCGTTGGGGTCATGCCCACGCCAAGGCTGATTGCCACAATATAGAGGTTGTAACGGTTGGTGGTGTAGTTACAACGCGACAGAATACGGATCCCTGTCGCCAGCACCATGCCGAACATGACAAGCCCTGCGCCACCAAGTACAAATTGCGGAATGGAAGCTACCAGCACTGCCATTTTGGGCACCATACCGAACAGAATAAGAATGATCCCGGAAGAGATACACACCCAGCGACTGTGAACGCGTGTTACGCTGACCAGACCGACGTTCTGCGAAAATGAGGTATGCGGGAAGCTGTTAAATGTACCGCCAATCATTGTTCCGACACCATCTACGCGCAGCCCGCGAATAATGTCTTGTGAAGAAAGTTTTCGACCAACAATTTCCCCCAAAGCCAGGAACATCCCCATCGACTCAATAAATACGATGATTAACACGGCGGTCATGGTCAGAATGGAAACAGGATCGAAAACTGGCATACCAAACGACATTGGCGTGACAATGGCAAACCACGATGCATCATATAATCCGGACAGATTTACTTCGTTCATCATCCATGAAAGGAAGAAGCCAAATACAATCCCCAGTAATACGGCGACGTTGGACATAAATCCTTTCGCATAGCGAGTAATGAGCAAGATAAAAATTAAGACTGCGAAAGAGATGCCTAAATAAACGGGATTGCCATATTGCGGATTGCCCTTACCACCAGCAGCCCAGTCAATACCAACCTGAATAATACTCAGCCCGATAGAGGTAATAACTACACCGGTAACCAGCGGTGGGAACAAAGGCATTAAGCGACCAATAAGTGGTGCTAATAATGTTGTGATAAACCCTGCTGCGATAGTCGCGCCAAAAATCCCCAGCAGGCCGATATCGGGGTTCATCCCAATGGCAATCATTGGCGTTACAGCCGCAAAGGTCACCGACATAATCACCGGCAGGCGGATCCCCATAAAGCGGCCGACACCGATACATTGCAATAACGTGACGATCCCGCAGCAAAAGAGATCCGAGCTAATAAGCATTGCTATTGCTTCTTTGGAGAGGCCGAGTCTGTCACCAATCATCAGTGGTACAGCGACCGCGCCTGCGTACATAACAAGGACGTGTTGCAGACCGAGTATGATCAACTTTCCTGGTGATAATATACGGTCAACCTCATCAGTGGGGCAGTCTTGCCCTGAAGATGAGGGTAATTGGGAATCTATGGCGCTCATCAGTCATTCTCCTTTCGCTCGCCAGAGTAAAAAGCAACCGTTTACGTTAATAAAACTGTCTAATGACATGCTCGTGGGATGCCAGTTTTAGCGATGAGAGGGAGTTATAGAATGGAAATGCGGAGGCAATCACATAATCGCGGTTAAACCGAAAAAGTGAGAAAATAAATGGGCAGTGAAATTATCTCTAATTTTCTCATATTGATATTTCTTTAATCATTCTGGCATGTCGGACTCTCGCATTTAATGTTTTTGAGTCGGATACTTCTGTTTTTTGTAATGATGTTTAATGAATGAAAGCAGCATATATTGGGGGGCAATAATTTGATCTCAGTAGCAAAATGATTATTAAATCGGGCATGTTCTATAATATATGCCCGTTTATTGCATCGCGACATTTGAGAAGACATAACTCATCAAATGAAAGGGATGCAAATGAATAAGTTTATCGCTGCTGATGCTGCGGAATGTATAGGCTGCCATGCCTGTGAAATTGCCTGTGCGGTGGCACACAATCAAGAACTCTGGCCGCTGAGTCATCGTGACTTTCGACCCCGTATCCACGTTGTTGGGAAAGGGCTGGCGGCTAATCCGGTGGCCTGCCATCATTGCAACAATGCTCCCTGCGTTACGGCTTGTCCGGTAAACGCTCTGACTTTTCAGCCCGATAGCGTACAACTGGACGAACAAAAATGTATTGGTTGTAAAAGATGCGCAATCGCTTGCCCCTTTGGGGTCATTGAGATGGCCGATACTATTGCGCAGAAATGTGACCTTTGTAACCAGCGCAGTTCCGGCACGCAAGCTTGTATTGAGAGTTGCCCAACACAGGCGTTACGGCTGATGGATGATAAAGGGTTACAGCAGATAAAAATGACCCGCCAGCGCAAAACGGCAGAAGGAAAAGCGTCAGAGGGAACTCCTCCATCCCGCCACGCGGCGTTGCTTCCTGTTAACCCACGCAAAGGCGCAGATAAAATTCCAGCGAATGAGCGGAAAAAACATTTTGGCGAAATTTATTGCGGGCTGGATCATCAACAAGCGGCTTATGAAAGCGAGCGATGTGTTTATTGTGCCGGGAAAGCCAACTGTAACTGGTTTTGCCCACTGCATAATGCGATTCCCGACTATGTTCATCTGGTACAGGAAGGGAAGATTATTGAAGCGGCAGAACTCTGTCACCAGACCAGCTCCTTACCAGAAATTTGCGGCAGGGTATGTCCACAGGACAGGCTTTGTGAAGGCGCATGTACGTTAAAAGATCACTCTGGCGCTGTATCGATCGGGAATCTGGAACGCTACATCACCGATACCGCGCTGGCGATGGGCTGGCGTCCCGATGTCAGCCTGGTTGCTCCCCGCGTGGAAAAAGTGGCGGTGATTGGCGCAGGGCCAGCGGGGCTGGGGTGTGCTGATATTCTGGCACGCGCGGGCGTTCACGTTGATGTCTTTGATCGTCATCCAGAAATTGGCGGTATGCTAACGTTTGGCATTCCTCCGTTCAAGCTCGATAAAAGGGTATTAAGCCAGCGGCGTGAGATATTCACCGCAATGGGAATCGACTTTCATCTCAACTGTGAAATCGGCCGCGATATCTCTTTCAACGAATTAACGGTGGAATATGACGCAGTTTTCCTCGGTGTGGGGACTTACGGGATGATGCGTGCAGATCTGCCGCATGAAGACGCTCCTGGTGTCATTCAGGCGCTACCGTTCCTGACCGCTCATACCCGCCAGCTTATGGGATTGCCGGAGTCTGGAGAGTATCCGCTGACGGAAGTTGAAGGTAAGCGAGTCGTGGTATTGGGCGGGGGCGATACGACTATGGATTGTTTGCGTACTTCCATCCGTCTGAATGCCGCCAGTGTGACCTGTGCTTATCGTCGTGATGAAGTCAGTATGCCGGGTTCTCGCAAAGAGGTGGTCAACGCGCGCGAGGAAGGCGTTGAGTTTCAGTTCAATGTTCAGCCGCAATATATCGCCTGTGATGACGATGGGCGTTTAACTGCGGTGGGTCTGATTCGTACTGCAATGGGGGAGCCTGGGCCAGATGGTCGCCGTCGTCCACGTCCGGTGGCGGGGTCGGAGTTTGAGCTGCCCGCCGATGTTCTGATTATGGCCTTTGGTTTCCAGGCACATGCGATGCCGTGGTTGCAGGGCAGCGGAATTAAACTTGATAAATGGGGCCTGATTAAAACCGGCGACGCGGGATACTTATCTACTCAGACGCATCTGAAAAAAGTCTTTGCGGGTGGTGATGCCGTTCACGGCGCGGATCTGGTTGTTACCGCAATGGCCGCAGGAAGGCAGGCGGCGCGCGATATGTTAACTCTGTTTGATACAAAGGTATCGTGATGAAATCGTTAATTATCGCTAATCCGGCTGACTGTATTGGCTGCCGTACCTGTGAAGTTGCCTGTGTAGTCGCTCATCCGTCTGAACAGGAGTTGAATGCCGATGTCTTTTTACCCCGGCTGAAGGTACAGCGGCTGGACAGCATTAGTACGCCAGTGATGTGCCACCAGTGCGAAAACGCTCCTTGTGTTGGCGCTTGTCCCGTGCAGGCGTTGAGCATAGGGGAGCTGATGGTGCAGGCAAACTCTGCCCGCTGCATTGGTTGTCAGAGTTGTGTTAGTGCATGCCCATTTGGGATGATCACTATTCAGTCGTTGTCCGGTCATACACGGCAACAAATCGTGAAATGTGATCTCTGTGAACAGCGGGAAGAGGGGCCAGCCTGCGTTGAATCTTGCCCGACGCAGGCTTTGCAGTTGCTGACCGAGAGAGAACTCAAGCGAGTTCGCCAGCAGCGTATTGCAGCCAGCGGTGCGAATCCTCTTTGATAAAAACCTCCGCGCTGAAAGGCGCGGAGAATCGTTTAGATTGCCCAACCACCCGCGTAAAACGCGACCAGCGCGGCGGTAATGATAACAGTGCCGATATTCAGCTTGTGCCATTCGCGAGCAAAGACGCGACCTACGACCAGCGTCACAAACCCCAGCATAATACCGGTGACGATATTACAAGTCAGGACGATGAATACCGCGCAAACCAGCCCTGCCATTGCATCAATAAAGTCATTGAAGTCCAGCTTTGAGACGTTGCTCAACATCAGTAGCCCAACGTACATCAGCGCGGGGGCGGTGGCATAACCAGGGATCAGAAACGACAGCGGAGATAAAAACAGAATCAACAGAAACAGAACGCCAACCACGGTTGCGGTTAAACCGGTTTTACCCCCGGCTGCGGTCCCGGCCGCTGATTCGATATAAACTGCCGCAGGTGCTGCACCCACCAAACCGGAGAATATTGAACTTACCGAGTCACTGGTCAGGGCTTTGCCCCCGTTGATAATCTGGTTGTCTTTATCCAGCAGATTCGCCTGGCCGGCTACGGCACGGATGGTGCCGGTGGCGTCAAACACGGCGGTCATCACCAGCGCCAGTACACTCGGAAGTACGGTTGGCTGGAGCGCGCCCATAATATCCAGACTGAAAATCAGAGACTTACCATCTTCGCCAGTCAGGCTCGGCATTGCCACCAGACCGTGGTATTTCACCGCCGGATCAAAGATTAAGCCGATGATCGAGATGGCGATAATGACCAACAAGATCCCGCCTGGTATGCGGCATTTTTCCAGACCGAAAATCACCGCTAATCCCAGCAAGCTCATTAGTACCGGGAAGGAGGTAAACGCGCCGAGCGCAACCGGTAAGCCTTCAATCGGGTTTTTGATAACCATACCAACACCGTTAGCGGCAATCAGTAGCAGGAAAAGACCAATACCGATACCTGTACCGTGTGCAATACCCATCGGTAAATTACGCAAGATCCAGGTACGAATACCTGTTACGGAGATGGCGGTGAATATCAACCCCATCAGAAAGACCGCACCCAGTGCTACCGGAACGCTAATTTGTTGCCCGAGCACCAGACTGAATGCGGTAAATGCCGTTAAGGAAATGGCGCAACCAATCGCCATTGGCAGGTTAGCCCATAACCCCATCAGCAGGGAGCCAAAGCCTGCGACCAGACAGGTGGCAACAAAGACCGCTGCGGGAGGAAAACCTGCTTTACCCAGCATTCCCGGCACTACGATAACGGAGTAAACCATCGCCAGGAATGTGGTCAGGCCTGCCAGAACTTCCTGGCGAACGGTACTGCCACGAGCGGTAATTTTAAAATAATTATCCAGGGCGCCCTGTGGCTTTGATGCGTCCGGTGTTTGTAGGATGTCTCCAGACATAATGATGTCCTCACGAGGTTTATTATTAGTTACGTTCGTACACCAGACGACCATCAACGTAGGTGCGGTAGATCGAACGATCATCGCCCAGCGTCATCATCACGAACAATTTATCGACTAAAGATACAGAGTTGTCATAGCGCAGTTGCTGTAGCGGTGTGGCAGTGGGTTCCATCACCACAAAATCAGCCTCTTTGCCTGGTAAAAAATTGCCAATCAGGTTGTCAAGGCCCAGAGATTTCGCGCCGCCGAGCGTGGCAAGGTAAAACGCTTCATAGGCTGAGAGACGATAGCCCTGTAATTGCAACACTTTGTAGGCTTCGTTCAGTGTTTGCAGCATGTTGAAGGTGGTTCCGGCACCGATATCGGTTCCCATGCCCACTTTGACTTTCTTCTGCCATGCTTTTTGCAGATTGAATAAGCCGCTACCGAGATAAAGGTTGGAGGTCGGACAGAAAGCGATGCTGGATTGAGTTTCGCTAAGGCGATCCCACTCTTTTTCTTCCAGATGGACGCAGTGAGCAAAGACGCAGTTTTTACCGGTCAGACCGTACTGGTGGTAAACATCCAGATAACCATCATGTTCAGGATAAAGTGATTTCACCCAGGCAATTTCATCTTTGTTTTCACAGAGATGGGTATGTACCCACGTATCGGGGTACTCTTTTTTCAGGCGTTGCGCCATTGCCATCTGTTCGGGCGATGAAGTGGGGGCGAAGCGTGGCGTAATGGCGTACAACAGACGACCATTTTTGTGCCAGCGTTTGATCAGCTCTTTGCTTTGCAGGTAGCTGCTTTCGGCGGTATCAAGCAGATAATCCGGCGCGTTGCGATCCATCATCACCTTACCGGCAATCATGCGCATATTGATATGACTGGCGGCTTCAAACAGTGCATCAACGGATTGCGGATGAACCGTACCAAACACCAGTGCCGTGGTTGTGCCGTTACGTAAAAGTTGCTTGATGAAGAACGCCGACATTTCACGGGCGTACTCTAAATCCTCATAGCGACGTTCAGTAGGGAAGGTGTGTTTATTCAACCATTCCAGCAATTGTTCGCCATAGGCACCGACCATTTCACTTTGCGGGTAATGGATATGCGTATCGACAAAGCCCGGTACTATCAGTTTGCCGCGATAGTCGCGAACGCGAATGGTGTCAGGAATTTGATGCTTGCCGTCTTCCCATTCGCCAAACCATTCCACCTTCCCCTGTTTAATGAGTAATAAACCGTCCTCAATAAAACGCAGCGCAGAGGCAATCTCTTCCGGGTTATCGACTGTACGGGTGACATCAATAAAACTGCCTCGTACTGCTTTTAACGTGTGTTCTCCTGACATCATTGACTCCTTTATTGTTAATCCATCTCTTCCGCTGAGGTAATACCCGGCAGAACGCTTTCCTGTCGGTAGCCACCAGGGAGGATAATATTTAATAAAATCGCAGTTAACCCGCCTGCACAAATAGGGTTTTCAACTAATACATAAATTGAGGCAGGTAATATTTTAAAAATTTCGGGGTCGTAGGAGACGCCAAGCCCTAAACCTAAAGAAGTGGCGACAATAAGTGTTTCACGGCGTTTTAATCCGTTGGTGATAATGATGCGGATACCGGCGATGGCAATCATGGAAAACATCAGCGTCATTGCCCCACCCAGAACTGCTGAGGGAATGGTAGTGAAGAAGCCGCCGATCATCGGAAATAACCCGAGGATAACCAACATTACCGCGATGGTTCGCCCGACATAACGTGAGGCGACGCCGGTCATCTGAATAACACCGTTATTTTGCGCAAAGGTAGTTAATGGTAATGAGCCGACTGCGGAGGCGATAACAGAAACCAGACCATCAGCCAACACGCCGCCTTTCAGACGTGATTGATATTCTTCCCCCTGAATGGGGCGGCGGGAAACCATTGCCGTGGCGGTGATATCGCCTACTGCTTCCAGTACGCTAAGTAGATAAATCGTGCCGACCACCAGGAACTGATGAAAGTTGAAACTAAATCCGTATTTGAAGGGATGCGGGACGGTGATTAACGGCAGATTGCGCATACTGCTGAAATCTACCATTCCCAGGCATAAGGATGCGATATAGCCGACACATAGCCCAATGGCGATCCCGCCCATGCGTAACAACGGACTGCGGCAGCAGTTAAAGCCGATCACCACAATCAGAACCAATAATCCAACGCCGAGGTGTTCGTAATTGCCGAACGTACCGCTGCTTTTGGCTGCAAATCCACCACCAAAATCAATAATGCCGACTTTAATCAGACTTAAGCCGATCATCAGCACCACAATACCGCTGACGGTGGGGGAGATAACCCGACGTAAATAGGGCAGGATAAAAGAAGAACCGACAACCAGAAATGCGCCAACGAAGGAGACGCCGAGTAGCGACGACATGATTAATTCTTCGTGAAAACCGTCACTTTTCATGCTGCTGCCTAGCGCAATCATGACCGTAACAAATGAAAAATTAACGGATTGAATTGAGAGCAAACCGGAACCCACAATACCGTAACGGTTTACCTGTAACCAGGTGCCAATGCCAGAGGCAATCATCGCCATAGAAACCAGATAGGCGGTCGTTTCTGCAGAAAGCTGTAAAGCCGCACCAACAATTAATGCGGGGGTCACCATCGGAACAAAAATTGCCAACAGATGGGTAATGGCACCAACAATAGCCTGATGAAAGGGAGGGCGATCCTCCAGTTCAAATATAAGGTCGGAGCCTGCATGGTTTATATCAGACATCCCTTCACTCCTTTTAAAGTAAATTTGATCATCTGAATCAGTAAAATAAATACCCACGAATTTGGGGCGCAGGACGCCTTGAGAACGGCTTATCTCATTTTCGCAGTTACTAATTAGTTATCTTTAATACAAGGGAAACAGGCCGCCGAAGCGGCCATTAATTACTTATATTTTTTTCAGCGCGGTAAGTATTTTCTCCGGTGTGAAATGCCATTCGCGTAGCCAGATGCCGCAGGCATCGTGAATTGCGGTGGCAATTGCTGGTGCTGCACCATTTACGCCAATTTCTGAGATCGATTTTGCTCCGAATGGACCGACTTTATCGTCGCTCGGCACCAACACGGCACGGAAATCACGCGGGATGTCACCAATTTTGGGAGCACCGTAGCTACGTAAATCACGTGTTAACGGGTGTCCTTCGGCGTCATAAATGATTTCTTCGCTCATACTGTGTCCGATAGCACGCAGGGTAGCTCCATAGATCTGTCCCAACGCTAACTCTGGGTTAACTGGCGTACCGCAATCCAGCAATGCGTAGAATTTGTCCAGGCGGATTTCACCGGTACGCGTGTTGACGGCAACTTCAGCAAAGTTTGCGCCATACGGAAAGGCGAAATCAGGCGTGATGTAGCAGGCTGTTCCCACCAGCGAACCAAAACCAGTACCGGTTTCGCCTTTATGGGCAATATCCCCGAAACTGACTTCGCCTTTCTTGCCACGAACGACACCTGGCGTTGCCAGTTGGACATCTTCCAGTGGTTCATCAAGCATTTGTGCGCCATGAAAGAGAATTTTCTCGCGCAGATTTTCTGCCGCCATACGCGCCGCGTTGCCTGAGAAGCAAGTACCAGACGAGGCATAAGCGCCTTTGTCAAACAATGCATGGTCAGTATCACCGGAGATAACATGCACATCCTGAGGTGGACAGTGCAGCACTTCTGCTGCCAGTTTTGTCACTACGGTATCCAGGCCGGTTCCGATATCAGCACCACCAGAATGGACAATAAAGGTGCCATCAGATTCCAGTTTGATCATGCAGTTAGCCTGATCGATATCCGGGATCCCCGATTTCTGCATGATAATGGCGACGCCACGACCTGTGCGCCAGTCACCTTCCTGTGATTTCGGTGAAGACCATTGGATCATTTCACGACCCTGACGCAGGATCTCTTCCAGTGCGCAACTGGCAGCAGAAGGAACGGAGGTTGGCGCTTTACCTTCACCAATCGCACCGAGGATCTTCAGCTCTTGCCCTTCATGTACCCGGTTACGTTCGATAATTTCCAGTTGATCAATCTGTAATTGTTCAGCAAGTTCTGCTAACGCCATGGTGATAGCAAAGTTACCTTTTGGCGCGCCATAGCCCTGATAAGCACCATTTGGACAAATGTTGCTGTAGTAGGTGGTGACCTGAAAATCGACGTTATCGCACGGGTACAGCGGCAACGACAGCGCCGGTCCGTTACACGGTACGGTGAGTGAGTGGTTGCCATAAGGGCCCGTATTGGCGCGGAAATCCATTTTCACTGCCGTCAGGCGACCATCTTTTTTTGCCCCCAGTTTGACAGTGACTTTCGCGACGTGACGAGAGGTGTTAGCAATAAACTCTTCTTCACGGGTGTAGTGGAACAGTACCGGACGCCCGGTCACACAGGTTGCCCAGGCGCACACTTCCTCCAGCAGGATGTCCTGTTTGGAGCCGAAACCGCCGCCCACGCGTTCTTTAATGACATGAACTTTATGCTGTTTCATACCAACGAGACGCGCTACCTGACGGCGCAGGTGCCACGGTACTTGGGTGGAGGCGTGGATCACCAGCCGATCGCCATCCATACGGGTAAAGCAGATATGTGTTTCAGTCGGGCATTGTTGTGCCTGAGTTGAATTATAGGTTCGCTCAATGATCACATCAGCATCAGCGAAGCCTTTGTCCATATCACCGATATGACCATGAATGCTGGCGGCAATATTTTTACGTGGGCGAGAACCGATAGGGAAGTTAATGATCATATGCTCGCCGCGCTGGGCCGCGTGGCTATTGTCTTCTTCCAGCGTCTCTGGCGCACCAGCGACATACACCACCGGTTCATCGTGAACGACAGGGGCATCTTCCGCCATTGCTTCGTCAATCGACATTACCGGTTTAAGCACTTCATATTCAACGTCAATGAGCTTCAGTGCTTCGAGCGCAATTTCTTCACTTTCGGCAACGATCGCAGCAACGCGATCGCCAACGTGACGCATTTTTTTGCCGAACATGCGACGGTCGAGCGGTGAAGGTTCTGGCGCGCTTTGACCACCAGGAGTGTAGTAAATATCCGGGCAGTTGAGATGAGTGATAACGTGAACGACGCCCGGTAAGGCTTCGGCTTTGCTGACATCCAGATGAGTAATCAGTGCGTGAGCATGTGGGCTGCGTAACATTTTAATGACGCAGGCGTCAGCCGTTACGCGGTCTTCAACATAGCAGGGTTTCGCCTGCACCATTTTAGCAGCATCGGTTTTGGGGTAGTGCTTGCCAATAACTTCAAGGTCGTTACGGAAAGTGGGGGCGATGTCAATCGTGGCACGCGGGTTATTTTTACGCGCAATAGCCAGTTCAATGACTTGATAGTATTGCTGCCAACCCGCATCGCGGCTGAACAGACCAGAAAGCGCGTCGTCGATCTCTTCGCGGGTTGGCTCGGCAATGCGATCGAGTAGATCGGTAATAATCAAAGATGCTGCCGGATCGTTATAACCGGACTGCACCACGCCAACATCAACCATTGCCTGTTGAACCAGGCTTAATTCGTTCCATTTGCCTAAGGATTCTGCGGTGCGAATGTTTGCTTTTTCTAACTGTGCTGCAATCAGCAAGGAGGCATTAACGATGTTGCCGTTAAAAAGAATCGCATCAGAACCGGCGAAACCGAAACCATCATCACTGTTGCGCACGGAGTGCATACCCATACCAAACAACAGCTTTTGCACGTTTTCGCCAGGGTTAACGGTTAGCCCCTGGGGTGCGCCATTTAAAGTAAAGTGGATGATCATACGGCTTCCTCCCCAGCCTGTTGGCAGTCGGCATAAAGGTCGGCCACCAGAACTCCCGTGATATAGCGTTTATACGCTACGCTCCCCCGCAAATCTTCCTGGGGGAAAATGGCGTTGGCGACGGCCTGTTCAAGTGCATTGCCTTCCAGGTTTTGTTTTTCGACATCGTGCAGGCGCAGGGCTTTACTGGCAACGCCATCCAGCGCAATTCGCAGTCCGTCGTGGTCAGTTAATGCAACGGCTGCAGTCACCACTGTTAACCCCGCCCGGGAACGGCTAATTTTACGGGTCGCACAGGTGCGATACGGATCTTTAATGATGATTTCGGTTAGCAGGCGATCGCCCGGATCGGCCAGATAGCTCTCAATCGACAACGTTTCGCCATTGCCAAAGACCAGTTCTGCATCCAGTGCTAACAGAACCGGAAGAAGAACGGACTCTTCCTGCCGGGCCGCTATTTCGCCGCCGATAGTCGACTGATTTCGTACATGACGAGAGTAGACAAAACCGAGAGCTTCACGCAGTGCCACTGGAATAAATCGCGCATCGCGCAGTGGTTGTAAGCGCGACATTGCGCCAATACGCAGTGCGCCGTTATCCCAGTCAATCCAGTCCAGTTCCAGATCCTGCAAGGAAATAGCAATTTTTTTATTGGTACGGGTTGGCGTGGCGTTGAGTTTGCTGCCCCCGGCAAACCAGACGGCTTCATCCTGGTAGCGGCGCTTCAGTTCCAGCGCCTGTTCTACAGAGTCGGGCCTGAAAAATTGTTCAATCATCTTCTTTCCTTATTTAACCCTCTTCCCTGAAGGAAGAGGGTATAGGTCATTTATGCCAGCGCATCCATCCGACGCCACATACTGGCGGCGGCTTTTCTGGCTTGCGCATAAATGGAATCGCAATCGAAGTTAAACTGACGATCTTCGTAGACCATCACGCCGTTAACCATCACGCTGTTAACGCTGCCTGAACCCATACCGAAGGCGATGTGGCCTGCAATATTGTCTGCCAGCAGCGGCGTTGGCGAGTTGTAATCGCAAATGGTTAAATCTGCTTTATAACCGGCTTCCAGAAGGCCAAATTTCGCACCAAAGTTGCGGCTCATCAGTTCGTTGCCGTTAGTCAGCGCTCTGGCAAAACTGTCTGGCCACAGTGGGCCACCAGAGTCACGATGTTTAAAGAAGGCGAATTTCATCTCTTCAAACATGTCTGAACCGATGCCGTCAGTTCCCAGTGCCAGATTGCGAATGTCGCTAAGATGATGGTTGTAACCAACATGGTTGTTCATGTTTGAACGGGCGTTATGTACCAGGAACGCGTCACGTTGGTTAAGCAGGGCAATATCCTCTTTCGACAGATACAGCCCATGAGCGACCAGCGTTTTGCTATCGATGAGATCGAATTGCGCCAGGCGTGCCAGCAGATCTTTTCCGTACCTGTGGTGACTGTAAGAAACGTCGTAAAGGTCTTCCGCAGCGTGTATGTGTAAACCACGGCCTGTGGCTTTCACTGCTTCGCGCAGCATTTCCAGACCAACATCTGGCACGGTAAACGGCGCGTGAGCACCGATATGCGCTTCTACCAGATACGGCTCGCTTGCCGCTTTCTTCGCGTCGTCAATCTGACGGGCGAAACGGATGTTTTCCTCTACCCCATCCTGCAACTCTTTAATACCGTTATTACGATCTGTTGTTTCAAAACAGGTCATCGCACGTAGACCAACTTTTAGAAATGCGTTGCGCAACGTCGAGAGCGATCCGCCGATATAAGCCGGAGAGGCATGGTGATCGATAACCGATGTACATCCGCTCTTAATCGCTTCCAGTGAACAAATCAGCCCGCTGTAATAGAGCGACTCTTCATCAAGGGCGCGATCGAGTCGCCACCAGAGATTTTTTAGCGTTGAGATGAAGTCCGGGCAGGGGGCAATATTCGCCATAATTCCGCGGGAAAGCCCCGAGTAAAAATGGTTGTGCGAGCATACGATCCCTGGCATCACAATCCGGCCATGCATCTCTTTGTAGCTGGCTTCAGGGTAGCGGTGTGTCAGGGAGTTGCCGATAGCGATAATGACATCATTTTCGATGGCGATATCGACGCCTTCCTGCACTTTCGCCGGGTGTAGCTGTACTGCAGTGACATTCTTAAGAATCAACATGATTACACCTCCACGCGGCCCAGCAGATAATGATGATGCTGGTGAATATGGCTGATAATGCGGCACATATCGTTCAGCTCTGGCGGTACGTTGTTGAACTGGCCTTCGCTATTAATGTTCAACACCCAGCTTTGGTTATTCAGACGTACGCTTACCCGATCATCTTCCACCAGGAAGCCAGGGTTGCTGCTGTTATCAAAGTCTTGCGACAGACTGAAGACGGTGATTTTGTCTTTGTACGGTTTACCGTTCCATGGACAGAACTGAGCACAGTTACCGCATTCGTTGCAGTAGGCATCAAGGTGCAGCGTCTGGAAACGGTTCTGGAAGCCAGGAACCGCAATTGAGATGTTGGCGCGGTTCGGGCAGACATCCACACACTTGCTGCAAACGTAGTTACATTCAAGGCAGCGCGCGGATTCCTGAGCGACAAATGCGTCACGATCATCGCTGCTCACCAGGGTGACAGAGATGTCGCCTTTACGTTGGTAGATTTCTGCCGGGTTAACGTTGTTCCAGTATTTATCGCGCTGGTGGGAACGGATATTTTCCCGGCTAAGGATGGCATCGGCTGCCCGACGAGCGGTGCTGACAGCGGCAACGATTGAGGACGGCCCGCGTTGTACGTCACCGATCATAAAGACGTCAGTCAGACGGGTTTCGCCGTTATGGTCGACGTCAGGCCAGCCGTTTTTGTCCAGTGGCACACCCATCGCATTCAGGGCTTCGGTATCCTGCTGTTCGCCAATGGCAGTAATCAGGCTGTCTACATGCAGCGTTACCGTTTCGTTGGTTTCAACCGGACGGCGGCGACCTTTCTCATCAGGTTCGCCAAGTGACATGACGCGCAATGTTAAGGTGCCATCAGCATCGAAACGTTGCGGATTGTTCAGGAAACGGAACTCCACGCCATCGTGCAACGCTTCTTCATACTCTTCGCGCCACGCGGGCATCTCTTGCAGTGAACGACGGTAAACCACAGTTGCTTTTTCTACGCCCGGAACGCGTAACGCTGCTCGCGCGCAGTCCATTGCGGTGTTGCCCGCACCGACAACCACTACATGTTTGCCAAGGTTGAGCGCCGTACCTTTATTGTACTCGCGCAGGAAGGGGAGTGATTTCCAGATATTCTGGTTGTCGCCCGCCAGTTTCACACCGCTGTTTTTATCGGTGCCGGTAGCAATCAGAACGTAGTGGTAGCCCTGATTCTTTAACTGCTCGACGGTCAGTTCCGGTGAGCAGCCATACTCAAATTTCACACCGTGATCGGCAACAAAATCGATATCGTGCTGAATTAACTCTGCCGGAATACGGAACTGAGGAATGATATTTTTCACCACGCCGCCTGCGTTGGCTTCGCGTTCAAATAACGTAACCGGATGACCCGCTCTGGCAAGGAAGTAACCGGCAGCCAGACCTGCTGGACCCGCGCCAATCACGGCAACCGGATGGCGTGAACCGGAACCGGCAGGTTTGTGCCAGCGTTGCTTATACTCATCCCAGCCTTTTTCCAGGGCGACTTTTTTCAGTTCGCGGATATTCAGTGCGCTGTCGTAATCGAGGCGGGTACAGTTGTACTGGCACTGATGATCGCAAATGTGGCCGGTAATGGCGGGCAGCGCATTACGTTGGTAGATGAGTTCCAGCGCATCGGCATAGCGATGTTCGCCCAACAGTCGAATGTATTCCGGAATATCTTGTTTGATGGCACAGGCAGTGACACATGGAGCAACGTAGCAATCGGTCAGCGGGAGATCTTCTGCCACTTCAATACGCTCTTCTGGCTTCCAGTGTTTTTGAGTGTATTCCATGGTTAATGCATCTGCTGCCAGCTTGCTCAGTCGTTCAACGTCAACGTGGTTAAGCCCCCAGGCGTCTGACCCTTCCAGTTCGCGCATACAGGCGCTTAAACGCAGATAGCCGCCAGGTTTCAGCAGGTCGGTTGCCATAGTGATCGGGCGAATACCGGTATCGAAAATATCGCGGATCGTCAGTTGGCTCGCACCACCGGAGTAAGAAATTGGCAGTTTGCCGTCAAAGGCACGAGACAGAACGGCTGCAACATTGATAGAGAGTGGGAACAGCGCGCGACCCGACATATACATCTCTTCACCAGGCAGTGCGCCTTTATTGTTGATAGTGCCGAGGGTGTTAGTCAGTTTGACGCCAAAGCCGAGTGATTTCTCTTTTGCCAGCGCCATCAGGCGTTCCAGCATTTCCAGTGCCTGCGCCAGCTTGAGGTCATGATCAAATGATTCTTCTTTTAAGCCGATGTAATCGAAGCCGCAGCCATCGAGAATCTCGCGAACACGAGCGTAACCTAATAAAGTTGGGTTGAGTTTTACAAAGGTATTCAGCTCTTTTTCTTCCAGCATGTAGCGGCAAATGGCTTCGATTTCATGCGGAGGGCAACCGTGCATGGTGGAGAGAGTAACGCCTTGTACCATGCTGGTGGGGATGCGTGCCGGTAATGCCTGTAAATGTTCGCGTTTATCCTGCAAATCGTGACGAGCCAAAAACGCGTCATCCTGAAGCAGTTTATTAAGCGTATCGCGGTATTGAGCGAATTTCGGATGGTCAGATGCGTCCATCATATTATCGATGAACTGCTGCATTGGCGGCTGCTTAATACCGTCGAGGTTGTAACCGACGCTCATATTAAAGATGAACGACTTGCCTGATTCTGAAGGCTGGAACAGGGCTTCAAGCAGATGCAAGGCAAACCAGGCTTTAAGGTATTCATCCCACGCTTTAAGCAGAGTGAATTCGGTAGACCATTCGGTGTTAAAACACTCGTCTTCGGCATCGATACAGGGTTTTTCCAGCTCCAGACGGTCAAGAATTTGTACAGTTTTTAGTTCGATGAATCGTCCGCCGGTCAGCCAGGAGGTGACGATGTTTTGCGCGAGCTGTGTGTGCGGTCCGGCGGCTGGGCCGACGGGGGTAGCACAGGTTTCACCGAAGACGCTAACAGATTTACCTTTTACGGGTGAGTAAAACTGTTGTTCGGGAATACCAAAGATTGAGCGTTGTTGTTGGTACTCATCAAATATGCGCGTCAAAAGTTCCTCAAACGGAATGGGACGCATAATATCCCCCATAACCCTCTCCTTAGCTTATACAGATATCATTGAGTGACCGGTATTGATAAATCCGGTGGTTTAAGGGGATAGAGCAACAATCGCACCACTCTTGCCCGGTTTGCCCGGAAATATAAAAAAATGTGAAGCGCCTCGAAACTTAATGGTTTTTTGTGAATGATCTCACAGGTGCCAAATGAGAATTAAAATCACTCCTGAACGTTATTATTCTTATGGCTTTTATCATCTTTTCTCATTTCTCAAAAACAGTGGTTCCTTATCATTATGATAAAGGAGTGGAGGGTGGATTAAATATTTGAACGCAATCGTTTAGCTTGATTTTCTAAAATTAAGTATGCCATTTTTGCGCATTAATAAAGTCATCCGGAGTATCAATGTCTAAAATTATTTCTTCATTTTCCATCTCGACGGAATAATGTTCACCCATGCGTAATGCCTGACGCATATTGATTACATTGGGGCGTTGTATTGCCTGCATCAGGCTCGATTTTGAGATTAAAATGGGATGGCCAGGGATACCATTGTGTAGCGGGAGTATTGCGCCGCTGTTACGTAACTGCCAGATTTTTAGGAAAATATCTCTATTTAGAGTTGGCATGTCACCATGGGTAATAAAGCAATGCTCTGTTTGCACTTCGTGGGCTGCTGCCTTCACCGAGGTCAGTAAACCCTGCTCATAATCTGGATTATAAATAAGAGTAATATTGGCAGTATGTGCGTAGCGATGATGCAGTTCATTGGCGCGAAAACCTGTGACTAAAATAATTCGGCTACAAAACTGCAACGCATTTTTGATACTTGCATCAAGAATTGTTCCTTGCTGCCAGGGTAACATCATTTTCCATTGTCCCATTCTTGATGATAATCCGGCAGCGGTAATTATACAGTCGATAGCTGGCATAGTCGTTCCATTAATTATATTGGGTAATAACGTCTGGGGATTACGTTACTTCCTGGTTAATGAATTTGTGGGGTTAATTTATCCCTGAGAGGACTATAAAGATTTGTGAAAAGTATAATTGACCCATCAGCGTTATTCATTGACTTAGACGTGCAGAAACGTCCTGCTGTGATTTCAGTTGTTGGCGCAGGGGGGAAAACCAGTCTGCTTTTTTGGCTGGCAGAGGTACTCCGGGCTAGTGGCAGACGTGTGTTAATTACTACGACTACGCATATGTTTATGCCAGTTTCTCATTGGCCTGTAGTTTTTTGCCGTGATCCTGCAACACTTCCTCATGCGTCTCTCACATCTCCCATTTTATTTTGTTTTCATCGTTGGAAAGCGATACAGGGGAAAGCACAGGGATTTTCGCCAGATGCCATTGATGCACTGGCGCAACGGTCGGAATGTGACGTAATTCTCATTGAGGCTGATGGCTCGCGTGGAATGCCGTTAAAAGCGCCGGATGAGCACGAACCTTGCATACCACGAAGCAGTTGTTGCGTGATTGCTGTGATGGGGGGGCATGTTTTAGGCGCAAAAGTTGGCGCGGAAAATGTCCATCGCTGGCCGCAGTTTGCCGACATTACTGGCCTGACGCCGGGGGCGACCTTGCAACTTAGCGATCTTGTTGCCCTGGTTCGCCATCCGCAAGGTGCGTTTAAAAACGTGCCATCAGGGTGTCGGCGGGTCTGGTTTATTAACCGTTTTTCTCAATGTGAGAATGCGATTGCGCAAAGCGAACTACTCAAACCACTGCAACACCACGACGTAGAGGCAATCTGGCTGGGCGATATACAAGAGTATCCTGCAATCGCGCGCAGATTTGTGAATTAGCGACCTGGGTATTCCGGGTTACTGAAAGGATATCGATTGAGGTTGGTATGAATATTTTCACAGAGGCTGCAAAACTCGAAGATCAAAATTGTCCGTTTGCTATGGCGCAAATTGTGGATAGCCGAGGCTCTACTCCCCGCCATTCTGCACAAATGTTAGTGCGTGCCGATGGTTCCATCGTTGGTACGATTGGTGGAGGAATGGTTGAGCGTAAGGTGATTGAAGAGTCGCTACAGGCATTGCAGGAACGTAAGCCGCGATTATTTCATGGACGAATGGCCCGTAACGGCGCGGATGCCGTCGGGTCAGACTGTGGAGGCGCAATGTCAGTGTTTATCAGCGTGCATGGTATGCGGCCACGTCTGGTGTTGATCGGCGCGGGGCATGTTAACCGGGCGATTGCCCAGAGTGCTGCGCTATTAGGGTTTGATATTGCTGTTGCCGATATTTATCGCGAAAGCCTCAATCCTGAACTTTTCCCGCCAGCAACCACGCTTCTACATGCCGATTCGTTTGGTGCAGCGGTAGAGGCGCTGGAAATTCGACCTGATAATTTTGTTCTCATTGCCACGAATAATCAGGATCGTGAAGCTCTCGATAAACTCATTGAACAGCCCATTGCATGGTTGGGGTTACTGGCAAGTCGCCGCAAGGTTCAGCTTTTCCTGCGTCAATTGCGTGAGAAAGGCGTGGCTGAAGAACATATTGCCCGTTTACATGCACCAGTTGGTTATAACATTGGTGCGGAAACGCCGCAGGAGATCGCCATCAGCGTGTTGGCAGAAATATTACAGGTGAAAAATAACGCGCCGGGCGGGTTGATGATGAAACCTTCGCATCCTTCCGGGCATCAACTGGTGGTGATTCGTGGCGCGGGAGACATTGCCAGTGGAGTGGCGTTACGTCTGTATCATGCGGGTTTTAAAGTGATCATGCTGGAAGTTGAAAAGCCGACGGTGATTCGTTGTACCGTAGCGTTTGCCCAGGCCGTGTTCGACGGTGAAATGACAGTTGAAGGTGTTACTGCTCATTTGGCTTCGACCCCTGCGGAGGCGATGAAACTGACTGAGCGAGGATATATCCCGGTAATGGTGGACCCTTCCTGTTCGCTGCTTGATGAACTGAAACCGCTGTGCGTGGTAGATGCCATTCTGGCGAAACAGAATTTGGGTACGCGTGTGGACATGGCACCGGTAACAATTGCGCTCGGGCCTGGTTTTACCGCAGGAAAAGATTGCCATGCGGTTATTGAAACAAACCGTGGGCACTGGCTGGGACAGGTGATCTACTCCGGTTGTGCGCAGGAGAATACCGGTGTTCCAGGTAATATTATGGGGCATACCACCCGGCGGGTTATTCGCGCTCCGGCGGCGGGTATCATGCGCTCGAATGTGAAATTAGGCGATCTGGTAGAAGAGGGTGATGTTATTGCCTGTGTTGGCGATCATGAAATTAAAGCGCCGTTGGCTGGTATGGTGAGAGGCTTGCTGAACGATGGGCTGGCTGTCGTCGGCGGTTTTAAAATCGGTGATATCGACCCTCGTGGCGAAACGGCTGATTTCACCAGCGTTTCTGATAAAGCCCGGGCGATTGGTGGTGGTGTACTTGAGGCGTTAATGATGTTGATGCACCAGGGCGTTAAAGCGACGAAAGAAGTACTGGAAGTGGCTTAAATGAAAACGGCCGGATGGCATCACCACCCGGCCTTTAACTTACTGGCAAATCACCGTTCCGGTTTTACCTTCAATCCCTTCTTTCGCTTTGCTTAACACGGTAATCAGCGCTTCGCGGCCTGCGCGAGAGCGAGCAAATGACGCGGCGGCTTCCACTTTCGGCAGCATCGAACCTTTAGCAAAATGCCCCTCATCAATAAAGCGTTCTGCATCGGCCAATGACAGGCGGTCGAGCCACTGTTCATTCTCTTTACCAAAATTAATTGCTACTTTCTCTACCGCAGTAAGAATGATCAGCATATCGGCATCGATCATTTCTGCTAAACGGGCGCTGGCCCAGTCTTTATCGATAACCGCGCTGGCACCGCGCAGATGGTTACCTTCACGAATCACCGGAATACCGCCACCGCCAACGGTGATTACGACCTGGCCGGCATCTACCAGAGCTTTTACCGTCTCTTTTTCAATAATATCAACTGGTTTTGGCGAAGCGACGACACGACGATAGCCACGACCCGCATCTTCTTTCAGGGTGTAACCCTGTTTTGTCAGTTGTTCTGCTTCCTGCTCGGTAAAGAATGAGCCGATCGGTTTGGTCGGATTGAGGAATGCCGGATCGTTAGCGTCGACTTCAACTTGGGTAACCAGCGTTGCAACGGGTTTATTAATGCCACGAGAAAGCAGTTCTTCCCGTAAGGCGTTTTGCAGATCGTAACCAATATATCCCTGGCTTAAGGCGACACAGACAGACATCGGCAGCATAGGCGAATGCGCTTCCGTTTTTGCGGCAGCTTCGAATGCCTGGTTAATCATGCCCACCTGTGGCCCATTACCATGAGTGACGATAACTTCATGCCCCTGGGCAATTAAATCAACAATTGCCTGAGACGTAATTTTTACCGCTTTCATTTGTCCGGCCAGATCATCGCCCAGCGCATTCCCGCCCAGGGCGAGAACAATTTTCTTACTCATTTTTCCTCACTCATCATTCTTGATTGTGTATAGATCCCTGGCAGTGGTTAGAACACGGGAGGGACAAACGGTTTGCGTCGCAGGAAACGTCCCCGTCCGGCTTTGCCTGTAAAGGTGCCGTCACAGAAAATCGTTTCACCACGGGATAGGGTTCTGACAATTGCACCCTGGCAGGTAAAGCCCTCCCAGGGCGAGTAGTCAGCATTGTCGTGGAGATGGCAATGCTGAATTTGCTGGCTCTGATGTGGATCTATAATCACTACGTCACCATCTGAACCGGGCGCTAATGTTCCTTTTTGTGGCCACAGGCCAAACAGTCTGGCGGGCATTGCACTGGTTAATTCAACAAAACGCTCCGGTGTGATACGTCCGGTCATTACGCCGCTGGAGAACAGCAACTGCATACGATTCTCCACACCGGGAAGGCCATTTGGGCAACGGCTGAAATCACCTTTGGAAATCTGCTGGCGCTGGGCCATTGAGAAGGTGCAGTGATCGGTCGCCACCACGTCAATCGCACCATCGCTGATGCCGCACCACAGCTTGTCCTGCTCGCGAACGTTGCGCAGCGGTGGGCTAAGAATAAATTTCATGCCGTCTTCTGCGTCATAACTACGTTCGTCGAGCAGAAGATATTGCGGACAAGTTTCAACCCAGACAGGCTGGCGGTTCGCGCGGGCAAGGCGCAGATAATCCAGGCCTAAGCCGTTAGACAGGTGGACGATATAGAGCGGTACGTTACCGGCAAGTTTTGCCAGGTTGATCATTCGGGCGATGGCTTCCGCTTCGCACTCCAGCGGTCGACTCAATGCGTGATAGCGCGGCGCGGTTAGCCCGGCAGCGATAAACTCCGCCCGCTTACTGGCGATAGCAGCATCATTTTCCGGGTGTACGGTGGTTAGCGCGCCGGACTCATGCAAACGGCGTAACGCCTGTAACACTTCGTCATCGTTGAGTTTGTATTGATAGGTTAAATAGAGTTTAAAACTAGTCAGCCCTTCTTCGACCATCATCGGAATTTCATCGAGGATAGCGTGATTGATATGCTGGATAACACCGTGAAAGCTGTAGTCGATGACCGCTTTATGGGCGGCATAACCACGATAAACTTCCAGTTGATGGCGTAACCGGCAGCCGTTTGGGCCAAATCCCATATGGTCAATAATGGTTGTTGTACCGCCACACGCAGCCGCGCGGGTGCCGGTAAAAAAATCATCACAACTGCGCGCAATGCCGACATCAATATTAAAATGCGTATGGACATCCACGCCGCCTGGGAAAACGTAACAGCCAGTGGCATCAATTTCTTCATAAGGGAGCTGCGGCGAAATATCGTTACCTAACTGGCGAACAATCCCGCTTTCAATCAGCAAATCCTGCTTTGCTTGCCCATCAGCGTTAACAACAGTGCCGTTTTTGATCAATACACGCATAGCAAACTCCAGAAACCCTCCGGCGAACCGGAGGGGAATAAGTGATGAATAATTATTCGGTTGCCAGCCAGCTTAATGGGATTGCCGCATACATAGCGGCACAGGTTACCAGGTGAGATTTCCAGGTTTTTTCGTTTGGCGCGTGCGCTTCAGGTTCTTTACCGGGGCCAAAGCCGATAACCGGAATACCGTGACGGCCCATGATGGAGACGCCGTTAGTTGAGAATGTCCACTTATCAACGACCGGTGCTTTGCCGAACAGCCCTTCGTAGGCATTCACCAGCGCTTTAACGGTGAAGTGATCTTCTTCTACTTTCCAGGTCGGGAAGTAGCATTCGGTTGGGTAAACCAGACCAGTCCAGGACGGACGGTCGTAGTTGTACATAGAAACGACTGCGTTGGCTTTCTGTACCGCAGGCAGCGCGCGGATTTCATCCAGTGCACCTTCCCATGTTTCGCCCCAGGTCAGACGACGGTCAATAGAAACTGCGCAACTGTCTGCGACAGCGCAACGACTTGGGGAGGTAAAGAAGATTTCGGAAACGGTCAGCGTACCTTTACCGAGAAATTCGTCATAGCCCAGACGTTGGGACAGTTCTTGTAATTCGCCAAGAATTGGGCCCATTTTGAAAATGGCGTTATCTCCGCGTTCTGGTGCAGAACCGTGGCAGCTAACACCCTGAACATCAACACGGATTTCCATACGACCGCGCTGACCACGGTAGACCTGGCAGTCGGTCGGTTCAGTACTGACCACAAATTCCGGACGAATACCGGATTGTTCAATAATGTACTGCCAGCACAGACCGTCGCAGTCTTCTTCCTGCACTGTCCCCGTTACCAGCAGGGTGTATTCATCTTCCAGCCCCAGATCTTTGATGATTTTACCGGCATAAACCATAGACGCCATGCCGCCTTCCTGGTCAGAAGTACCGCGACCGCCGATCAGTTCATCAGTTTCCATACCTTCGTACGGGTCGAATTCCCAGTTTTTGATGTTGCCAATACCGACGGTGTCGATGTGAGCATCCATTGCAACCAGACGCGGGCCGTGGCCGATATAACCGAGAACGTTGCCCATCGGGTCGATTTCAACTTTATCGAAACCTACTTTTTCCATCTCTTCTTTAATACGATGCACTACGCGTTTTTCATCGCAACTTTCGCTGGGAATCGCAACCATATCGCGCAGGAAGCGGGTCATGTCTGCCTGGTAATCTTTTGCTTTTTCAAGAATCAGTTTGAATGGAATATTCTTAGCCATTATTTTTCTCCAGATTTTTGACTCCCCGTTTGGCGGGGAGCTATTTCCAATAGGGGGATTATGGTGCTACAGAGTGTTTGCCTTCCCAGACAACTTCGCGGTAGTGCTTCACGTCAGTGTCGCCTTCAGTGCTGATAACCAGCACCACGGCATCTTTGTTCAGCGCCAGTTTTTCCATCAGACTTTGACGTTGCGGGTGATAATGAACAGCCGCAAGAACGCCTAAACCGACAGCGCCAGATTCACCGGAGATGATGCGCGGATCGTTGCCGTAGGGATTACCCAGCACGCGCATACCTAATGCGGCAACGCTGTCCTGGCAGGAGATGAATTGGGTGGCACAGTTACGTAAGATTTCCCAACCCAGCGGATTCGGTTCGCCGCAGGCCAGGCCCGCCATGATGGTGGCCATATCGCCGCCAACGTTAACGATGTCGCCTTTGACGCCAGAGCGATAAATACAGTCAGCTTTGTCAGGTTCAACAATGATGCTGTGCAGATTTTGAGGACTATAGACATCCACCAGATATCCCAGCACGCCGCCGGCCATTGCGCCGACGCCAGCCTGCAGCAGGACGTGAGTTGGCGTAACGCCCATTTCACGCATTTGCTCAACAGCCTCATCCGCTAATGTGGCGTAGCCCTGCATGATCCAGGTTGGGATTTTGGTATAGCCTTCCCAGGCGGTATCTTGTACGACTTCCCAGCCGTGTTGCTGAGCGTGTTGCATAGTCAGGCGGACGGTATCGTCATAATTCATGTCGGTGACGATGCACTCGGCGCCGAGGTTCAGAATGGCGTCTACACGCTCCTGAGCAGAACCTTTCGGCATGTAAATCACCGCGTTTTGACCGAGTTGTTGAGCAGCCCAGGCAACACCGCGCCCGTGGTTGCCGTCGGTGGTGGTGGCGAAGGTCATCTTTTCGCCAATGGCATTTTTCAGATGCTCAAATGACAGTGTTTCGATATCCAGATGATATTTTTCGCACAGTAACTGAGCGATAGCGTACGCACCGCCGAGCATTTTGAAGGCGTTCAGACCGAAGCGTTTTGATTCGTCCTTAACGAGAATTTTCTTTACACCAAAAAGAGTTGCGAGATCGTCCAGCGCACAAAGCGGTGTTGGGCGATAGCCAGCAATTTTCTGGTGAAACTGGCGCGCCAGTTTTGCCTGGTTTTGCGAAAAGAGCGGTGATGTTTCGCCGTTGAAAAATTTGTTATCGACGATATCAACCTTCAATGAGAAAACGGACATATCCTATCCTTTTGGCCTCTGGAAATAGAGAGCCGACCTGCCGATCGGCTCGAGGGGTTATTTCACGCGTTCTTGCGCTTCTTTCAGCAGTTGTTCGAGCAGTGCACCAGGTTTGGAATATTTACGGGAAAGGATCATCGCGGCGATGATATAGGGTTTCCAACTGGCTTCTTTGTAGGTAGCGATACGGTATTTTTCGAATACGCCTTCCGTGACTTCACCTTCTTTGCAGGATACGCCGCTAATATCGGCTGGCAGACAGTGCATATACAGGGCTTCACCGTCGCGGGTGAGTTCCATCATCTCTTCAGTGCAATGCCAGTCTTTATGTTGCGCGTTCTGTGCCAGGCACTGTTTTTCCAGTGCTTTTAAGCCTTCGTGATCGTTCGCGCGCAGCAGTTCAGTTCGCTCTTCCATTACTTTATAAGGTGCCCATGACTTCGGATAAACGATGTCTGCGTCTTTGAATGCTTCTTCCATGCTGGTGACCTGACGGAAGCTACCGCCGGATGCTTTAGCGTTGTTTTTAGCCACTTCAACGACATCCGGAATCAGGTCATAGCCTTCCGGATGAGCCAGGGTGACATCCATACCGAAGCGAGTCATCAGGCCGATAATGCCTTGCGGTACAGAGAGCGGTTTACCGTAGCTTGGGGAATACGCCCAGGTCATGGCGATTTTTTTACCTTTCAGGTTTTCCAGTGAACCAAAGTGTTCACGTAACCATGCCAGGTCGGCCATAGACTGAGTCGGGTGGTCGATATCGCATTGCAGGTTAACTAAAGCCGGACGCTGCGGCAGTACGCCCTGTTTGTAGCCGTCGTCAAGCGCGGCTCCCACTTCACGCATATAGGCGTTGCCTGCCCCCAGATACATATCGTCACGAATACCGATAGCATCGGCACAGAAGGAGATCATATTGGCCGTTTCACGAACGGTTTCGCCGTGCGCAATTTGTGATTTACCTTCATCAAGATCTTGCTGCGCCAGGCCGAGCAGATTAAGCGCGGAAGCATAAGAAAAACGGGTGCGGGTAGAGTTGTCGCGGAATACGGAAATACCTAATCCACTATTAAAGACTTTGGTCGAGATGTTTTCAGCACGCAGTGCTTTTAACGCTGCGGCAACGTCCAGTACTTGTTTCAGTTCATCTGGCGTCTGTTCCCACGTTAACAAAAAATCTTTCTCGTGAAGGTGAGAGGTCAGCGAATTGATATCCTTAATCAGCTCATTAACAGTTTTCATCATAAAGTCCCGATAGTGGAATGACAGGCAAAGTGGTTTATTTCACTGTGACATGCCAATGTGATTGGTGTTTTCACAGCTATACCAGGAACTAACAATAAACATGCCAGAATTATCTGCATGGTTATGAAATGCTAATTTAACGAATAATGTGTGGGTTTGATCACAAATTATTGATGTGCTATGGAACATCAAAATATACGGAAACGATTGGCTTTTTTTATGCAGTTATTTATTTGCTGCTAAGCATCAGAAATAAGATAAAGAGGCAGGTAAATCGTCGTCAGTTTGATAAATGCACTCCCGTAATTCTCATATTGATATAGAAATGTGATATCACTTCCATAATTTCATTAGAAAATGATAAAAATCCTATGTTTTTAGCAAAGCTATATTTGTCTGAGTTAATATCGTCATGACCTGTGAACCATCAACGTCTTCAATGATCGACTTTTAAGTGATTCTGGAAGGTAAAGCTATGGAGCTTGTTTCTACGCAGTCAGTATTGATGCAAATTCAACCAACAATTCAGCGTTTTGCCAGAATGCTAGCCAGCGTTTTGCAGCTTGAGGTTGAGATCGTTGATGAAAACTTGTGCCGCGTCGCTGGAACTGGCGCATATGGGAAATTTCTTGGTCGCCAGTTGAGTGGCAACTCGCGCTTGCTCCGCTATGTCCTCGAAACCAAAACCGAAAAGGTTGTGACACAATCTCGCTTCGATCCCCTTTGTGAAGGTTGCGACAGTAAAGAGAGTTGTCGTGAAAAGGCATTTCTGGGCACGCCTGTTATTCTACAGGAACGCTGTGTCGGGGTAATAAGTTTGATTGCTGTTACTCATGAGCAACAAGAACATATCAGTGATAATTTACGCGAATTTTCAGATTACGTTCGCCATATATCGACTATTTTTGTTTCAAAGCTTCTGGAAGATCAGGGGCCAGGAGATAATATAAGTAAAATATTCGCTACCATGATTGATAATATGGATCAGGGAGTATTAGTTATTGATGAAGACAATCGTGTTCAGTTTGTTAACCAGACTGCATTAAAAACTCTCGGTGTTGCTCAAAATAATATGGTTGGGAAACCTGTTCGTTTCAGGCCATTAACATTTGAGAGTAATTTTACTCATGGCCATATGCAGCATATCGTTTCGTGGGATGATAAAAGTGAATTGATAATTGGTCAGTTGCATAACATACAGGGCCGACAGTTATTTTTAATGGCATTTCACCAATCTCATACCAGTTTTTCCGTGGCGAATGCCTCTGATGAACCGCATATTGAACAATTAGTTGGCGAATGCCGGGTTATGCGGCAATTAAAACGACTCATTAGCCGCATTGCGCCTAGCCCATCCAGTGTTATGGTCGTTGGTGAAAGTGGCACCGGGAAAGAAGTGGTGGCTCGCGCAATCCATAAGCTGAGTGGACGGCGGAACAAACCATTTATTGCTATCAACTGTGCGGCGATTCCGGAGCAGCTTCTGGAGAGTGAGCTGTTCGGTTATGTTAAAGGCGCATTTACTGGCGCTTCAGCCAACGGCAAAATAGGGTTGATTCAGGCGGCGAATACAGGCACGTTGTTTCTTGATGAAATTGGCGATATGCCATTGATGTTGCAGGCTAAATTACTGCGAGCTATTGAGGCGCGTGAAATCCTGCCGATTGGTGCCAGTAGTCCAATACAGGTCGACATCCGCATCATTTCTGCAACCAACCAGAATTTAGCCCAGTTCATTGCCGAAGGTAAATTTCGCGAAGATCTCTTCTACCGACTCAATGTCATTCCTTTAACTTTGCCACCGCTGCGTGAACGTCAGGAAGATATTGAACTGCTGGTGCATTACTTTTTACATCTACATACCCGTCGTTTGGGATCGGTTTACCCAGGTATTGCTCCAGATGTTGTGGAGTTACTGCGTAAGCATTATTGGCCAGGGAACCTGCGAGAGTTAAGCAATCTGATGGAATATCTGGTCAACGTTGTTCCTTCTGGTGAAGTCATTGACAGCACGCTTTTGCCACCCAATCTGGTAAATAACGGTGCGATGGAGCAAAGTGAGATGCCAGAAGCTTGCGAGGCACATTTGGCACTTGATGATACTGGCGGCACGGCGCTGGAGGAGATGGAAAAACAGATGATACGCGAGGCGCTTTCACGTCATAACAGCAAGAAGCAAGTCGCTGATGAACTGGGTATCGGCATTGCTACCCTCTATCGTAAGATTAAAAAATATGAGTTGTTAAGCGTGTAACCACGGTAAATCCGGCCTGAATTCAGGCCGGATTTCGTTTTACTTCGTTTCTTCGCAGTCCAGTACTGTATTCACAATCATCTGATAACCGGTGCAGCGACAGAGATTTCCCGCCAGGCCACGACGAATCTCCGTAATGGTTAATGGTTTCTCTCGTGGTTTCGCCAGCATTGCCGTGGTGGCCATAATCAACCCTGGCGTACAAAAGCCACACTGCACTGCGCCGGATTTCGCATAAGCCTGTTGAACATGAGAAAGTTTGCCACCTTTTGCTTCGCCTTCCAGCGTGCGGATCTCTTTTCCTTCAGCCCATGCGGCCAGGTATAAACAACTGTCGATTGCCGTTCCGTCAACCAGTACTGTACAGGCACCGCATTCGCCAACGCAGCAACCTTGCTTGACACTAAGCAGTCCTTGTTCGCGGAGCATCTCCGAAAGTGGCATTCCTGGTGCGGCGTGAAGCTGAAAAGGCATACCGTTAATGACACATTCAATGGTAATACTTTTGCTGTGATTCATTGCAATGTTCCCCCCGCCGCGGCGACGGCTTCGCTAATGACTTTTTTGGTCATCGTCTGGATGAGATGCAGACGAAACTCTTTACTTGCACGCCAGGAAGAACGCGGGGCGACATCCTGTAGGACTGATTCGCTAATAGCTTCCAGCGTTTGCTGAGTTAATGGCGCGTTTTGTGCAGCCTGTTCAGCATGTTGGCAGCGAATCGGCGTTGGTGCGGCAACACCAAATGCCAGGCGTAATTCACTGAAATTGCCGTTGTCCAGGCGGCAATGAGCAGCGCAACCGATGGTTGAAATATCCATCGCGTCGCGCATGGCATATTTAAAATGCGCGCTACCTGCATGTTCTTTCGGTTGCGGTGGGAAATGAAATGCGACAAGGATTTCATCATGCTCAAGGGAAACCTTGCCCGGCCCGGTATGAAAGCCGTTAATCGGGACGAAGCGAACACCGCGCGGGGAGTGGATCTCCAACTTCGCGTCATATATCAGTGTTGGCGTGGCTGAGTCTGCGCTGGTGGCACCGTTGCAAATATTTCCACCGTAGGTCGCGACGTTACGGATCTGCGGCCCGGCAATTGACGAAGCCGCAGCACATAACGCCGGGAGATGACGCTGGGTTAATAGATTTTCAATTAACTGGGTAAAGGTCGTCGCGGAACCGATTCGTAGCGCGCCATCTTCCGCCAGCGTAATCCCCCGAAGCTCTGCCAGATTGTGGATATCAACAATATGACGGTAACGGTCATTGTGATGGTGGAGCTGAATCAGCACGTCAGTGCCACCGGCGAGCAGTTTGGCCTGCGGATTGTGAGTCAGCAGGTTGATGGCATCGGCAAGGGTGGTTGCGCGATGGTAAGATGCAAAATCAAACATGATGTTATCCTCAAATCAATCCTGCCAGATGGAACTCTTCGTATAACCGTTTTGGCGTCAGCGGCAGGGTATTGATTGCAACACCGGTAGCCATTTTCACCGCGTTACGAATCGCAGCGGCGACAGGAATTATTGGCGGCTCACCCAGTGACTTATGTCCGTATGCGGATTGTGGTTCATTGATTTCGACAAACGCGCTTTCCAGTTGTGGCAGATCCGGCATGGTCGGCATTTTGTAATCCAGCAGATTGGGGTTACGTACCACACCACTTTTCGCATCGATAATCATCTCTTCAAATAACGCCCAGCCAATGCCCATTCCCATTCCGCCGTGTACCTGACCTTCAGCCAGCAGCGGGTTAAGAATATGGCCCGAATCATGGACGTTGAGGATGCGATTGATGGTCACTTTACACAGCGCAATATCAACCGTCAGATCAACAAAAGTACAGCCAAATGCCGGTGGGTTAGTGGTGGTTTTGATCGAGCTTTCAGCAGAAAGTTGCCCGCCGCGCTCAGGATGATAAAAAGCATCCATCGCCAGATCTTTTAACGACAGCAATGGCTCTTCCGGCCTTTTAACCAGCGCGATATGGCCTTTTATCAGTGTCAGATTCATCGCTGACTGATGTAGCATTACAGCGGCATGAGCGATGATTTTCTCTTTCAATAGCAATGCAGCACTGCGTAACGCAGGCGCGGCAACATAGCTCTGGCGTGAAGCAAACGCACCTGGATCGAATGGCGTAATATCGGTATCTTGTGTCGAAATCACGCGGACATCGCTGACCGGAACACCCACGGTTTCAGCCACCATTTGCGAGAACACAGTGTCGGCACCCTGACCGATTTCCGTAGCGCCGCTTTGCACGTTGATAGTTCCATCCTGATTCATCAACAAGCGTGCGCCCGCGATTTCTACACCAACAGGCCAGGTGTTAGAGGTGTAGCTAAAACAGGCAACGCCAACGCCGCGGCGCAAATTGCCTTGCAGGTTCTGGCACTCTGCACGTCGTTTTTCCCATTCAAAGATTTCCCGCCCTTTTTCCAGACACTCAGGTAATCCGGCACTGTAAATGCGTTTTCCAGTGAGTGGATTTGCATCGCCTTCACGGGCGGCATTACGTAAACGAATTTCTACCGGGTCAAGATCTAACGCGGTAGCGGCGTCATCCAGCATTGATTCGACGGCAAAAACGACTTGCGGTGCGCCATAACCACGCATTGCGCCAGCCGAGGGTAGATTGGTATAGCAGGTCTTTGAGCTGTAAGCGTAGGCGCAACGAGGATAAAGATACGCGACTTTGTTACCACCTGCGGAAGCAATGGAATGGCCGTGAGAGGCATAAGCACCCGTGTTGGACAGAACATCCAGACTATAGCCTTTCAGCGTACCATCGTGGTTAACCCCCATTTTCCCGTCAATGGTAAAAGCGTGGCGGGTACGGGTCGCCAGGAAACACTCTTCACGACTAAGGGAAACTTTCACCGGAATACCGCCGAGCTTGCTGGTCAGGAATGCCGCCATTGGCTCCTCCAGCACATCTTGTTTATTACCAAAACCTCCACCGACAAACGGTTTGATTACCCGCACGCATGACCAGGGAATATCCAACGCCTGACCGACAACGCGGCGAACAATGTGCGGGATCTGCGTACTGGAGACGATGGTAATTCGCGCGTCATCCTCCATCCACGCCAGCGATGTCACACTTTCCATGTGGCAATGTTGAATGACGGGAGTCTGATAGTGTCCCTGCACCTGGTAATCGGCGGCATCGATTGTTTGCTGGACATTGCCCGTAGACATCGTGCTTTGCTTAAGCAAATTACCGCGGCTGTGAATTTTAGCGGCGTCTTCTGCAAGTGCCGCTTCTGGTGTGGTGATAACGGGTAATTCTTGCCACTCAATACTGACTAATTGCGCTGCTTTTTCTGCTGTGAGTTCATCTCGGGCCACGACGATGGCAACGGCATCACCATGATGGCGAACATGGCGAGTTAACAGTGCGCGATCGGCGGTATCGCGTTTATTTTCGTCAAGTGTCCAGGCATGCCCTGCCGTGGCGAATGGGATATCCGGTACATCTTCCCAGGTAAAAATAGCCAGTACGCCAGGCAGACTTCTGGCTTGTTCATCATTAATACTTACGGCATAACCATGTGCGATAGGACTACGTACATATTTCGCGTAACACATGCCCGCCATAACATAATCGTCAGTATATCGTGCCCGCCCGGTAACCTTAGCAATGGCATCTACGCGCATACATGATTCACCTGTAGCGGTTGCTTCCCGCGCTTCCATAGAAATCCCCTTGATTTGAACATTTGGTTCTTATGGCAATGATTTAGTCTTTGAAGGCAAGAATTACGCCAGAAACGACTATAAGCATGAGGGGAGGAGGGAAGTGTGATGTTGTTAATAAAACGCCAGGGATGATGTGGTTTTTATCAGCAAAGCAAGAGAGGGCTGTGTATCAATATGAGTGTGATAAAAATCATTGTGATAAATGAATATTAGGAGGCAGTCAGGATGCTTTCTTTTTCGTTATGATGTACTAATGGTGGTTATCCTATCCTAATAGATTCATTAACAATTCTTGATTTGTACATCCATTTTCCGAGCAATGGATTGGGTATCTGACAGGTGACTGCTATGATATAGCGTCTTGTTTTTTGAGCGAGGAAAGATTTTGAGCGCAGGACGCCCGAATAAAAAAATGCTGGGTATCGTGATGCTGTTATCGGCTGGACTGCTTCTGGCTGGCTGTTCGGGTAGCAAATCATCAGACACAGGAACGTATTCCGGCTCCGTTTACACCGTGAAACGGGGGGATACGCTTTATCGTATTTCACGCACCACGGGAACAAGCGTAAAAGAACTTGCCCGGCTCAACGGCATTTCTCCCCCCTATACCATCGAAGTAGGCCAAAAGTTGAAACTTGGTGGGGCAAAAAGCAACCGCAGTTCGCGGAAATATACCGCCAAATCAACGACGAAAACAGCGTCAGTAACGCCGCCGCCAGTGGTTCCGAAATCTTCATGGCCACCTGTTGGACAACGTTGCTGGTTATGGCCAACGAGTGGAAAAGTTATCATGCCTTACTCAATGGCAGATGGCGGCAATAAAGGGATTGATATTGCTGCAGCGCGCGGGACGCCAATATACGCAGCCGGTGCCGGTAAGGTGGTGTATGTCGGTAACCAATTACGCGGCTACGGTAATCTCATCATGATTAAACACAGTGAAGATTACATCACAGCCTACGCTCATAACGACACGATGCTGGTAAACAATGGGCAAAGCGTTAAGGCTGGGCAAAAGATAGCGACGATGGGTAGTACTGATGCAGAATCCGTGCGGTTACATTTCCAGATTCGTTACCGTGCTACAGCAATTGATCCTTTGCGCTACTTGCCGCCACAGGGCAGCAAACCAAAGTGTTGATGGTGAATTAATCAGCAGTCAGTAGCAAGACACTTGCTAAGAAGAGCGTAAGGTTTATAATGCCTTACGCATCTCAAAGCGGGCGTAGTTCAATGGTAGAACGAGAGCTTCCCAAGCTCTATACGAGGGTTCGATTCCCTTCGCCCGCTCCAGTTTTTTTACGCCCTCATATATTATTTCTTTATAACACATCAAGCTACCGCATATTGATTATTAAAATCGATAGTATTGTTATAATTTGTCAATTGCCTTAGTTTTTGGATGTTGTTAATAATAGCTAAATGGTGTTCTTTCTCAGTGCCGTGATAAGAGAGTACGCTTTTTTTATTCTGCATTGTAGAGACATATGCATCAATGGATTTTTTTATTATCGCAGTTTTATGTGTTTTTGGTTCAAGTAACAGTGATTGTTCTATACAAGAGATTGCATCCTCAATTCTTTCATTATATATGTTTACCAGTGACTTATAGTAGTATAGGGAAGCGACATCTAATATTTTTATTTGTGCATGATCAAAAAAAATACGTGATGTTGTTGCTTGTCCAGAAAGACCAGTTATCAACCCCATAATTCCTAATATCTTACCATCAAAAATAGCTTTATCTGATACCTTATCTATAAATTCTAATGCCTTTTGAGTAGCATGTTTATGTTCATATATACCATGAAGAGCCAGAGACATATGGCATTCAGCTAACAGACAATAGCATTCATTTATTAGTAACTGAGTATTGTATTTTTTTATCAGGTTTTCAAATATAGTTATTGCTTTGACAATGCTTTCTGGTGTGAACTCATTTAGTGCATTTTTCCCAGCAGACATTTCTTTGGATAAAACATGCTCATTAGATGATTCGTTTTGGCTAATCAATCCTGGTGCAGTTTCAGGATCCTTCGTGACCATATACAAGTTACTTATTATAAATTGTGATATTTTTTGTATATCATCAGCCTGAAGATGAGTGCTGGCAACAAGATAAAAACTTTTTGCATCGATCACCTCAACATATAAGCTGTTTGATGTGTCATGTTGGTTAATCCTTCCTGTTATAAAATAATCTGGTTTGAATCTGGCCAGAAAAGCTGTTTGGGATTTATTATCTATACAATACTGGGTTGCAGCCATTGGGTATATATATAGGTTATCGTTTTTTTTATTTGAAATGAACTGTATAAGCTCTTGATTAAGTGTTAATGGATCCTGGTGGCTGTGAGACGTTGTAAATGGGAATAAAGCAATAGTGCTTCCTGCTTCATTATATTGATTTCCTTTTATTTTGAATACTTGTCCACTGAATCGGTAACCTTTTCTATATATGGTTTCTATACAACGGGTATAACCAACTTGTTCAAAAATACATCTTAATGAATATATACAACGTGTAAGGGACTCATCACTTATAATTACATTTTTCCACACGGATTCGATGATCATATCTTTTGATACAACATTGCCAGCAGATTCAAGCAATACAAATAATACACCTAGCTCTTTGGGGGGAATGTAAGATTGCTCATTCCCTTTAGTAAGAATACCATCTTCTGTCAGTATTATCCCATCAGGGAAATGATATGAAAATTTAATTTCTAAATCCATTAGCTAACCTCTGTGAATTTTATGGCTATTTGCGTCCTGCATGAGTAATAGATATGACTGATACTCATATATATTTCATTAAACTGTATATGACTTTGTATATACAAAATTCCCATGACTGTTGGCATTAATTTATCCAGAATTGCTTTGAATGTAATCTGAAATATTCTTAAGTAATGCATGTTAATCATGTATGTGTATAACTAATTGAAATACATAGATAAAAAGTGGGTGTTTCATTTCTTAACTGAGCATTAATTTCATTTAAGAAAGATAAAATACTAAAAGGTAATCTATATGTCGAGATACAATCTGTTTGTAGAAACAATATGAGTAACACTTCTATTCATTAGCTAACTATTGTTTTTGATATAATAGTTTAAGATAATCATATGCGCTTGCTTTTTGCACCGTTAAATCATCTGTTTTTATAATGTAGCATCTTCGCCAAAGAGTGTTTTTGATGTTTTCTGACAAAAATATTATGTAAAGTAATTGTCATGCGGGGGAGGGATGTACTATTGGTGTTTTTATAGCGCGAGGGAGTTATGTATAAGAGTTTAGATGTACAGAATTATAAAGTTCGAAAAATTATGGCGTGTTTCAGTACCAATAATATTCAAATGGTTATTTTTAACATTTTTGTTTCTATAGTGATATTATATTATCTTGCACAGTACATAATTGCTCTATTACTAATATTAAAAAGAAATCCATGATTACGTTGTTTTTGTATATTATAGCTTATTATTTTTCCTGAAAAGACATAAAAATCAGGAAGGAGTAGTGCAAGTTTATCATCCTCAACTTGATCAATAATATCAAATTTGTTTATTTTGTTGGAGATGAGATGCAAAGTATTATAATTTTCACTCCATGTATATTCAATATCTCGTCGAATTGCTTTATAAACCTTTGTGTTTTGTTTCCATGTGCCACTCAGTGCAACTGTTCCAGTCTTTTGGTTTTTATTATACATAAAATCAAGAGTAAGATTGGCTTGCCCCTGGTCATTAAAAATCACCCAATTAGCCGTACATTTTTCATTATATGAGATTTGTTCTTTAGAATAATGATAGGCAATGAATAAAATAAACCCACTGATAAAGCATAAAACAATAAGCAGGACTTTTTTACAGCGAGTCACGATTAACCTCACGATAAGACAGAGTTAAACAGCCGGCAACTTCGTTATTACTGTAGTTTTTTTTGCATGCCATAACAATCAAACCCGGAGACGACCTGGAGAGTGAAAAATATAGCCACGGATATTTTTTACAGTCAATTCCTGACCCTAATATACGGTTCTTATATTTATCGAAATCTTTCAAACCATCGATGCTATCTTCTGCAACATTAAAATGACAACCATTTATTTGTGCAACAGTTCTGTAATCTTTGAAAAATGATCTGGGTTGACTATTATTCCATAGTAAAAATGCGGTAAGCAAACCTACACCAAACGCACTTAACATTGGTAAATAAAATTTAGAGCGCCAGAGTATGTTCCTGACATGATTATCTGGAGCAACATTTATGTCTCTAAGCTCATCTGTAACGTTCAGGCTGTGAGGAGAATTGTTCTTTTGAACATCTACTGAAGGGGGGAGGGTATGACTTCCTATGTTTATATCATTATTGATCTTGAACCCTTTTCTCGGCACGGTTGCAATAAGCGAATGCGTAGTCTCACCAACCGCACGAAATCCGCGTCTGATAATCGATATGTTTTGGTATAACGTGTTGACCGGTACACGCATACCTTCTTCTTCCCAGACTCTGGAGAAAAAATCTTGTTGGGCGACCACATCTGGAAAAGCTTCAAATAACAACGATAAACACCTGCTTGCTGGCGTTGTCAGAACGACGTTCAGCTCGGCGTCATGTACCGAAATTAATTTCCTGTGTTCCGGCCAGAACTCAATATTATTGTTAATAATCCAGTACATACGTCAATAAAATACGGCATCAAGAAAATTGAAATTAAATAGTTTGATAAGTATATTAGTATTTATCTAATAAATATATATTAATTTTATATTCATTCCGATAATCATGATTGCAATATGTTAATGTAACTTAAAATTCTATATATATTAACAAATTTAACAGTTGTAACGACGTTTTTATGATTTTTCTCTCATGATGTCTCTTCATCTTTTGAGATAACACACAAAACTTACATGATTAAACTAAATATTTAACAAATGGCGTTAAAAGTGCGTGATATAAAATACGGGCATCTTTATAAATGCCCGTATATACAATAATTATGATTATTGATAGTTACGTTTCAATGCTGAACTGAGTTTGAGCGTATAAACAATTCGTTAATTTTACCACCCATCCTTTTTTCAATTCTTTGCTTGTAGGCGTAGATGCTACGGATATCCATGTTGAGTGTTTCTGCAATCTGATATGGATTATAGCCAGAGACCATATGCCCCATTATGGTGAACTCCATTTGAGTTAACGTATTGCCTCTGGTAAACGACAGATAACGACCGATAAACAACTGTCTGATCTTTTCGTTAGCAACATCCAGTCCATCATCATTATATATAATGGCTGATATTGCTGGGTTATGTTTTCTCCAGTAATTAGCAAGAGATTGCATATTCCTGTCGCTTACCAATACAATTCCCATATCAGTACTCGTAAGATAGTCAATCCAGTCTTTATCTAAAAAAAGACGTAAAAAACTTACTGAAAAATCTACAAAAATGTATCCGCTTAATCGTGCGTTATGGTTTTTACTTAATATGCCTTCAACCACACCACGATTAAAATACGAACTATCTTCGGGCCACATACAAAAGCATGCGTTTGCACAATACTGCAAACGTGGTGACTTTTCTGGCATTATTTGACAATGCATTGAGCAACTATTGCATGTAAGACTTTTATATCTACTACAAAGTCTCATGTTAATAACCTCCCTATTCATAGATAATCGCATAATTTCATTGGTTATTGATGATGTCAATACACTCTGATTTAATAAGCTTTTAATAGAAATTTGCGTTTAATCTGTATTTGATATTATTCTCAATAAACTATTTAAGAATACGTCGTTAAGTTTTAAATATGGTTTGATTTCACTTGGTTAACCATATTGATTTTATTGCAAATCAGATAACTACCTAATGCATTAGGAATATCTATACTGCAAATTGTTTTCGAATAACCAGAAGATATCTTGTAAATCTAAGTGAAGCATCTTAAATAGTCTTATTTAAGATGTTCAGATTTTTACTGATGATAACAGCTTGATAATGCTTGTTTATGCTATGAATAGTCAGAGGGAGGATTAATGGTGGGCAGGCATTGTAAGAATTGGAATGGTTCAAAATTATGACTATTTTGAACCATTCACCTCAGAGATTAACTAAAGAACATTACCGAAACGCACAAAATACCCACGATCAACGTAATTAGATTTCCGATGGAACGCCAGGGTTTAAGCGCAGGGATGAGGTACGTAGACAGTGTAGGCATGATAAAAAGAATCATGGCAATGAGCGGACCGCTGATTGCGTAGATCATCGAAATTGCGTTAGGGTTGATACAGCAGACGATGAAAGTAATCAGTGATACCAACATAATTGACAGTGCGCGGTTAAATGCACGGCTTTTTTTAACCCCTACCTGCTGTAACGTTGTTTTGACTAATTCCGTCGCACCTTCAATAACGCCAAAGTAGGTGCCTAAAAATGATTTAGACATTGCAACTACCGCGACAATAATCCCAGAAATTGACAACCATGCAGGGGCATTTGGCAACATAGACAGTGCCGATAAAATGGTGACGCCTTCCTCTTTTGCCGTTTCAATATATGAAGGTGGAATTGATAACAGGCAGCTAAAGACAAAGAATAGCACGCTCACGCAGATGATGAGATAAGCGACCTTCATAATTTTTTTGCATTTATCCATAGCGTGTTCGCCGTATTTTTCACGTCTGTCGATGGCAAACGTAGAAATAATCGGTGTATGGCTAAAGGCGAAAACCATCACGGGAATCGATATCCATATCTGGTGAAGGGTATTCTGATTGAACTCTACCTGGGTTGTTAATAAAGAAGGCTGCCAGCTACCGACCAGGTAGATGGAAAGAAATAAAAAGTAGGCAATCAGCGGGAAAACCAAAAATCCCATTACCCGAATTGTGGCATGGCGTCCCATCAGAAAAATGAGATTCAGGATCAACACAACACCAAGACTCACCAGCATACGGATGCGTAGATCAATGGCCATATGCTTCGCCAGTTGTTCAGTGAGTGAGTTGGTGATTGCCACTGCATATATCAACACGACGACAAAAAAAGCAATGAAGTACAGAGTGGTAATCAGATTACCAATCTTCTTGCCATAGTAGTGAGTTACCGCGCCAGTGATCCCTTCGCCTGCTGATGTTTTTGAAGAAAGGATGAACTGGCACAAGGCCTTATGTGGCCAATATGTTAAAGGCCAGGCGACCAGTGCAGTAATAAACAGGACCACCGCTCCCGCTGAACCTAACTGAATAGGAAGGAAGAGTGTGCCTGCGCCAACGGCAGTGCCGTAGAGTGCGAAGCTCCAGAGAGTTTCTTCTTTTGACCAAATCTTAGACATTATTTGAACGTATCATCTACAAATTAAACAAAATGGAGGGCAATTTACCATAAACCAGGCCAGACATGGGAGATTAACGCTATATCAACCGTGGATTGGTGTGTTAGTAGATGCAAACCTTGCGTGCCAGCCTGGTATCTCCATCCCTCATTCCGACGAATTTCCTTTGTGATAAAAATCACTATTTTTAAACATTTAAGATAATTGTTGTTAACAATCATTTACTATTACGCGGTTAATTGGTGCGAGGTTGTGATGAAAGACGTTGTGATTGTCGGGGCGTTACGAACACCTATCGGTTGCTTTCGTGGAGCATTGGCAGGCCATTCCGCCGTGGAATTAGGCAGCCTGGTCGTGAAAGCATTATTAGATCGCACTGGTGTTGCAGCACATGCGGTAGATGAGGTGATTCTGGGACAGGTTCTGACCGCCGGGGCAGGGCAGAATCCAGCACGGCAATCAGCGATTAAAGGTGGTCTTCCCAACAGCGTTTCGGCAATTACCATTAATGATGTTTGTGGTTCCGGACTAAAAGCTTTGCATCTCGCCACTCAGGCGATCCAGTGTGGTGAGGCTGATATTGTTATTGCCGGTGGCCAGGAAAATATGAGTCGCGCGCCGCATGTTTTGACTGATAGCCGCACCGGAGCACAGCTTGGCGATAGCCAATTGGTTGATAGCCTGGTGCATGACGGCTTGTGGGATGCATTCAATGATTACCATATTGGTGTCACCGCCGAAAATCTGGCGCGCGAATATGGTATCAGCCGCCAGTTACAAGATGCCTACGCACTTAGTTCGCAGCAAAAAGCGCGGGCGGCCATTGACGCCGGACGATTCAAAGATGAGATCGTCCCGGTCAGAACGCAAAGCAACGGGCAGTTATTGATCGTTGATACCGATGAACAGCCGCGTACTGATGCCAGTGCAGAAGGGCTAGCCAGTTTAAATCCGTCATTTGATAGCCACGGCTCTGTTACTGCGGGAAATGCCTCATCCATCAATGATGGTGCTGCTGCGGTAATGATGATGAGCGAAGCCAAAGCGCGAGCGTTGAATTTACCCGTGCTCGCACGTATTCGCGCCTTTGCCAGCGTTGGTGTCGATCCTGCACTGATGGGCATTGCCCCGGTGTATGCAACCCGCCGTTGCCTGGAGCGTGTTGGCTGGCAACTGGCCGATATCGATCTTATTGAGGCTAATGAAGCATTTGCCGCGCAGGCGCTTTCTGTTGGCAAGATGCTCGAGTGGGATGAACGCCGGGTCAATGTCAATGGGGGCGCGATTGCGTTGGGCCACCCGATTGGTGCCTCCGGGTGCCGCATTTTAGTTTCTTTGGTTCATGAAATGGTGAAACGCAACGCTCGTAAAGGATTGGCTACACTCTGCATTGGTGGTGGTCAGGGGGTGGCATTAACTATTGAGCGTGACGATTAGATCTGTATTTCTTCCTTATCCGTTAAACATCTGCCGCCATCAATCTGCTTTATGATGATGGCTGGCACCGCTATGCACATTTCATATAAAACCTGACTTTTCTCCTTCTACCTGGCTGATTCGTGATCGGTACTACACTTTTTTCAATCCTTTTCCGGAAAATGAAACAATGTTTTATTTTTAATTGAAAACCATATCCCATGGGCATATCATCCCTTTAAAGAGAAAACGAAACGATGTTTCACTATCGTTTGTAATTTCATGCTTCACTGATTATCGGAGGTTGATGTGGACGTAAGACAGAGCATCCACAGTGCGCACGCGAAAACGCTGGATACCCAGGGGCTGCGCAATGAATTTTTGGTTGAAAAGGTATTCGTCGCGGATGAGTACACCATGGTTTACAGCCACATTGACCGTATTATTGTTGGCGGTATTATGCCGGTAGCAAAAACGGTTTCCGTTGGCGGGGAAGTCGGAAAACAACTGGGCGTGAGCTACTTCCTTGAGCGTCGCGAGCTGGGTGTTATCAATATTGGCGGTGCCGGAACGATTACTGTCGATGGTCAATGCTATGAAATCGGTCACCGCGATGCCTTGTATGTAGGTAAAGGTGCAAAAGAGGTTGTCTTTGCCAGCATCGATAGTGCCACTCCAGCGAAGTTTTACTACAACTGTGCGCCTGCTCACACAACGTATCCCACCAAAAAAGTGACTCCGTCCGAAGTGTCTCCGGTTACGCTGGGCGATAACCTCACCAGCAACCGCCGCACGATTAACAAATATTTTGTGCCGGATGTGCTGGAAACCTGCCAGTTGAGTATGGGGCTGACGGAGCTGGCACCGGGTAACCTGTGGAACACGATGCCGTGCCACACCCACGAACGTCGGATGGAAGTTTATTTCTATTTCAACATGGACGATGACGCCTGCGTTTTCCACATGATGGGGCAGCCGCAAGAAACGCGTCATATTGTGATACATAACGAACAGGCAGTGATCTCCCCAAGTTGGTCTATCCATTCTGGCGTAGGAACCAAAGCTTATACCTTTATCTGGGGCATGGTCGGTGAAAACCAGGTCTTTGATGATATGGACCACGTTGCCGTTAAAGATCTGCGCTAGTCGCGAGTATAAATGAATAAGGTATTATTATGATTTTAAATGCATTTTCTCTTGAAGGTAAAGTTGCGGTAGTCACCGGTTGTGACACCGGGCTGGGACAGGGAATGGCACTGGGGCTGGCACAGGCGGGTTGTGACATTGTCGGCATCAACATTGTTGAGCCAACAGAGACTATTGAACAGGTTACTGCGCTGGGGCGTCGCTTTTTAAGTCTGACTGCCGATCTGCGTAAGATTGATGGCATCCCAGCACTGCTGGATCGTGCGGTAGCAGAGTTCGGTCATATTGATATCCTGGTGAATAACGCCGGATTGATTCGCCGTGAAGATGCCCTCGAGTTCAGCGAAAAAGACTGGGATGATGTGATGAACCTGAATATCAAAAGCGTGTTCTTCATGTCTCAGGCTGCGGCGAAACACTTTATCGCTCAGGGCAACGGCGGCAAGATTATAAATATTGCGTCAATGCTTTCATTTCAGGGCGGGATCCGTGTGCCTTCGTATACCGCATCAAAAAGCGGCGTGATGGGCGTGACGCGCCTGATGGCGAACGAATGGGCAAAACATAACATCAACGTTAATGCGATTGCTCCGGGTTACATGGCGACCAACAATACTCAGCAATTGCGGGCTGATGAACAACGTAGTGCGGAAATTCTTGAGCGCATTCCTGCCGGACGCTGGGGGGTACCGAGCGATCTGATGGGGCCGGTGGTATTCCTTGCCTCCAGTGCTTCAGACTATGTGAATGGTTATACCGTTGCTGTGGATGGCGGCTGGCTGGCACGTTAATTTATTCAGTTTGCTATTAAGACCCTGCCTGATGAACTGACCCCCAAAAGTTGGACACCCAACTGAGTAAGGTGCAGTTTATGACGGCGGGGTTTTTTATTTCTGATAATCAGCATAATCCATATCATGGTTATGAAATAATCCATATGAATTATCAATTAATAAACTTTATGAGTTTTATCTGCTTTAAAATTATGTGCTTAATTATAATGTCATTAATTTCACTTAATTTTAAAAGTGTAATGTCCATCACATAACAGTATGTAGCAGCAGTTTAATCCATATTTATGATATTTCCGACCTGACACCTGAGTTAATTGTTCACGTATTTTTTCACTATGTCTTACTCTGTGCTGGCAGGAAAAAATGGTTACTATCAATACGGAATCTGCTTTAACGCCGCGCCCTCTGCGCGATACGCGGCGTATGAATATGTTTGTTTCGGTAGCTGCTGCGGTCGCGGGATTGTTATTCGGTCTTGATATCGGAGTTATTGCCGGAGCGTTGCCGTTCATCACCGATCACTTTGTGCTGACCAGTCGTTTGCAGGAGTGGGTGGTCAGCAGCATGATGCTTGGCGCGGCAATCGGTGCGCTGTTTAACGGTTGGCTGTCGTTCCGCCTGGGGCGTAAATACAGTCTGATGGCGGGGGCTATCCTCTTTGTGCTCGGTTCGATAGGGTCGGCTTTTGCGACCAGCGTTGAAATGCTGATTGCCGCCCGTGTGGTGCTGGGGATTGCTGTCGGAATCGCCTCTTATACTGCACCTCTCTATCTCTCAGAAATGGCGAGTGAAAACGTTCGTGGCAAGATGATCAGTATGTACCAGTTGATGGTCACACTCGGCATTGTGCTGGCGTTTTTATCCGATACAGCCTTCAGCTATAGCGGTAACTGGCGCGCAATGTTAGGTGTTCTTGCCTTACCTGCAGTCCTGTTGATTATTCTGGTGGTCTTCCTGCCGAATAGTCCGCGCTGGCTGGCGGAGAAAGGGCGTCATATTGAGGCGGAAGAAGTGCTGCGTATGCTGCGCGATACATCGGAAAAAGCGCGAGAAGAACTCAACGAAATACGTGAAAGCCTGAAATTAAAACAGGGCGGTTGGGCGCTGTTTAAGATCAACCGTAACGTCCGTCGTGCCGTGTTCCTCGGTATGTTGTTGCAGGCGATGCAGCAGTTTACTGGTATGAACATCATCATGTACTACGCGCCGCGTATCTTCAAAATGGCGGGCTTTACGACTACCGAACAGCAGATGATTGCGACTCTGGTGGTGGGGTTGACCTTTATGTTCGCCACCTTTATTGCCGTCTTTACGGTCGATAAAGCGGGGCGTAAACCGGCGCTGAAAATTGGTTTCAGCGTGATGGCGTTGGGAACTCTGGTGTTGGGTTATTGCCTGATGCAGTTTGATAACGGAACGGCTTCCAGTGGTTTGTCCTGGCTCTCTGTTGGCATGACGATGATGTGTATTGCCGGTTATGCGATGAGTGCCGCGCCTGTGGTGTGGATCCTGTGCTCCGAAATTCAGCCGCTGAAATGTCGCGATTTCGGTATTACTTGCTCGACCACCACCAACTGGGTGTCGAACATGATTATCGGCGCGACCTTCCTGACGTTGCTCGACAGCATTGGCGCTGCCGGTACGTTCTGGCTCTACACCGCATTGAACATTGCGTTTGTGGGCATCACTTTCTGGCTCATTCCTGAAACCAAGAATGTCACGCTGGAACATATCGAACGTAAACTGATGTCTGGCGAGAAGTTGAGAAATATCGGCGTCTGATTTCACTGGCCGGATGTGCTGTACATCCGGCCTTTTTTTCGCTAATAGAGATCGGGCACCTGGCCGTTGAGGCGTTCGTTACGTCCTTTATTCTGCCTCGCTGCGGTAACTCACAAGACAGGAGAGAGGAATGAAAACAATTGGTTTGCTGGGGGGAATGAGTTGGGAATCCACCATCCCTTACTATCGCCTGATAAATGAAGGCATTAAACAGCGGCTTGGTGGACTTCACTCTGCGCAAGTGCTGCTACATAGCGTCGATTTTCATGAAATAGAAGAGTGTCAACGTCGTGGTGAATGGGATAAAACCGGGGAGATTCTGGCAGAGGCGGCGATTGGCTTACAGCGGGCGGGTGCAGAGGGCATTGTGTTATGTACCAATACGATGCACAAAGTGGCAGATGTCATCGAATCCCGTTGCTCGCTGCCTTTTTTACATATTGCGGATGCCACCGGACGAGCAATCAGCCGCGCCGGAATGACGCGCGTAGCGCTACTGGGCACGCGCTACACTATGGAGCAGGATTTTTATCGTGGGCGGTTGGCGGAGCAATTTTCTATCGATTGTCTGGTGCCTGAAGCAGATGAACGGGCGAAAATTAATCAGATTATTTTTGAAGAGCTGTGTCTGGGGCAATTTACCGAAGCATCGCGCGCTTATTATGCGCAAGTGATTGCTCGCCTCGCAGAACAGGGCGCGCAGGGCGTGATTTTCGGCTGCACAGAAATTGGTTTACTGGTGCCTGAAGAACGCAGCGTTCTTCCCGTATTTGATACTGCAGCGATCCATGCCGAGGATGCGGTTGCCTTTATGCTGTCGTAACTGACTACAAAATAGCGTCAAGCGAGGCAACCAGTTTCGGTAAACCGACTTGTAAATGCTCTGTAAATGCCTGCACCAATGCTGAAGACGGGCGGTGCAGGGGGCGAATCAGGCTAACGGTGAAGGGAACAGCAATACTGAATCGCCGCACGACTAATCCGCTTGCTGCATAATCCAGAGCGGTGAGTGGGTTAACTATCGAAACGCCCGCTCCCGCCCGTACCATCGCGCAGACTGACGCGGCACTATGGGTCTCCACAATCATGCGGCGTTTAACCTGATGTTCATTAAACAGTTGATCCAGCAACTGGCGATAGCTGTCAGTACGGGAAAGGCTGATGTAATTCTCACCCTGAAAATCTTCCGGCGTTAATACCTCTTTTGTCGCCAGCGGATGTGCCCGCGGTAAAACACAGACTTCATCTAAAGACAGTAATTCGGTACGTTCCGTACCCGCAGGCGTATGCAGCGTTTCGGTGAGTCCTAAATCATGGCGCTGGGCCGAAAGCCACTCTTCAAGTAGCGGCGATTCCTGCGGCACGATATTTAAACTGACTTCAGGATAACGGGCCAGAAAAGGTTGTAGCAGCGGGGGCAAAAAAGACTGCGAAAAGACCGGCAGGCAGGCAATTGAAAGTTCTCCCTGGCGAAACTCGCGCAGACTTTCAGCGGCGCTGACGATGCGATCCAGCCCGTACCAGGAGCGCTGCACCTCTTCAAATAGCCGCAGTCCTTGCACGGTAGGATGTAATCTTCCGCGTATGCGCTCAAACAGTTTCAGCCCAATCACCTTTTCAAAACGTGCCAGTTCGCGGCTGACAGTTGGCTGTGAGGTGTGCAGCAGTTGTGCGGCTTCAGTCAGGCTTCCGGCGGTCATAACCGCATGAAAAATTTCAATATGACGTAAGTTAACGGCGGCCATCTACTTTTTCTCGCAATCCGGTAATCCATATCATTTTTGCATAGACTCGGCATAAATCGATATTTTTTATTCTTTTTATGATGTGGCGTAATCATAAAAAAGCACTTATTCGGAGTTTGTTATGCCACATTCACTGTTCAGCACTGATACTGATCTCAGCGCCGAAAATCTGCTGCGCTTGCCCGCAGAATTTGGCTGCCCGGTGTGGGTCTACGATGCACAAATTATTCGTCGGCAGATTGCGGCGTTGAAACAGTTTGATGTGGTGCGCTTCGCACAGAAAGCTTGTTCCAATATTCATATTTTGCGCTTAATGCGTGAGCAGGGCGTGAAAGTAGATTCCGTCTCGTTGGGTGAAATCGAGCGTGCGCTGGCGGCGGGATACAATCCGCAAACGCATCCCGATGACATCGTCTTTACCGCGGATGTTATCGATCAGGCAACGCTTGAGCGCGTCAGTGAATTGCAAATTCCAGTGAATGCTGGCTCTGTCGATATGCTCGACCAACTGGGGAAGGTTTCGCCAGGGCATCGGGTATGGCTGCGCGTTAACCCGGGGTTTGGTCACGGTCATAGCCAAAAAACCAATACTGGTGGCGAAAACAGTAAGCACGGCATCTGGTATGCCGATCTTCCCGCCGCACTGGAAGTGATACAACGTCATCATCTGCAACTGGTCGGCATTCACATGCACATTGGTTCCGGTGTTGATTACGCGCATCTGGAGCAGGTGTGTGGGGCGATGGTGCGTCAGGTCATCGAATTTGGTCAGGATTTACTGGCTATTTCTGCAGGTGGTGGGCTTTCTGTTCCTTATCAGCAGGGAGAGGAGTCGGTTGATACTGAACATTATTATGGTCTGTGGAATGCCGCGCGTGAGCAGATCGCTTGCCATTTGGGGCATCACGTGAAACTGGAAATTGAACCGGGTCGCTTCCTGGTGGCGCAGTCTGGCGTGTTGATTACTCAGGTGCGGAGCGTCAAACAAATGGGCAGTCGCCGCTTTGTGCTGGTTGATGCCGGATTTAACGACCTGATGCGTCCGGCAATGTACGGCAGTTACCACCATATTAGCGCCCTGGCGGCTGATGGTCGTTCTCTTGAACAGGCACCAACGGTGGAAACCGTTGTCGCCGGGCCGTTATGTGAATCGGGCGATGTTTTTACCCAGCAGGAGGGGGGAAATGTCGAAACCCGCGCTTTGCCGGAAGTGAAGGCGGGTGATTATCTGGTGCTGCATGATACGGGGGCATATGGCGCGTCAATGTCATCAAACTACAATAGCCGCCCACTGTTGCCAGAAGTTCTGTTTGATAATGGTCAGGCGCGGTTGATTCGCCGCCGCCAGACCATTGAAGAATTACTGGCGCTAGAGTTGCTTTAATCACCGCTAGTCGCTGGCGGTGTTATGCGTTGCCTCCAGCGACGGCGTTGAAACTGAATGGCGGCGTACCAGCGTAGGACTAAAGACATTGGTGATTTCGGGGAGGGGGCGATTATCCGCCAGCGCTAATGCCAGTTCGGCAGCCTGGGTTGCCATCGTCACAATGGGGTAACGTACGGTGGTCAGCCGTGGGCGCACATAGCGTGATACCAGCACATCATCAAAACCAATCAACGAAATCTCGCCCGGTACATCGATCCCATTGTCATTGAGTACGCCCATCGCGCCCGCCGCCATTGAGTCGTTATAACAGGCCACCGCGGTGAAATTCCGGCCTCTTCCCAGCAGTTCAGTCATTGCCTGTTCGCCGCCACTTTCATCCGGTTCACCAAAAGTTACTAACCGGTCATTAACTGGAATACCGCTTTCAGTAAGGGCATCGTAATACCCCTGGAGGCGATCTTCGGCGTCAGAAATAGAGTGGTTAGAGCAAAGGTAACCAATACGGGTATGGCCTTGCTGAATTAAATGACGTGTCGCCAGCCAGGCACCGTAACGATCGTCCAGAGCGATACAACGGTTCTCAAAACCAGGGAGTATCCGGTTGATCAGCACCATGCCTGGCATTTGTTTCATCAATGCGGCTAAATCGGCATCCGGGATCATTTTGGCATGGACAACCAGTGCGGCGCAGCGATGACGGATCAACTGCTCAATGGCCTGACGCTCTTTTTGCTCGTTGTGGTAACCATTGCCAATCAATAAGAAATTACCGGTGTGATAAGCCACCTGTTCGACCGCTTTCACCATTGCGCCGAAAAAGGGATCGGAAACATCGCCAACGATCAGGCCAACGGTTTCAGTTGTCTGTTGTGCCAGCGCCCGGGCGTTGGCGTTTGGGTGATAGCTAAGAGATTCCATCGCGCTATGCACAGCCAGACGAGAAGCTTCACTGGCTTTTGGAGAGTTATTAATGACGCGGGAAACTGTGGCGACTGAAACGCCTGCCAGTCGGGCTACATCCTTTATGGTCGCCATGAAAATACCTTTGTGGGTAAACGCTTACATTCTGTCAGTGTTACGGAAAACGCCCGTTGGTTCAAGGGGTGTGGTGTTTTCTGCGCGGGGAATGTGAGCGAAACGCGAATAAGTAAGACAAAAAAAGAGATTACAAACCTTTGGTTACACTTTGCGAAACGCTGTTGCGATTGACCGCTGGTGGCGTTTGGCTTCAGGTTGCTAAAGTGGTGATCCCAGAGGTATTGATAGGTGAAGTCAACTTCGGGTTGAGCACATGAATTACACCAGCCTGCGCAGATGCGCAGGTTTTTTTTCGCCTGACATCAATCTGTAACAGTAACCGATAATTTACACACCTCGTTGCATTTCCCTTCATTCCTTTGCGTTTTCTCGCTGGCGAACATGCTTTGCGCAGACCACAATCAAGATCCCAGAGGTATTGATTGGTGAGATTATTCGGTACGCTCTTCGTACCCTGTCTCTTGCACCAACCTGCGCGGATGCGCAGGTTTTTTTTCATACCTATTTTACTGTCGCTCGAGTTCTCCTTCTGGTGTAATCTCGCACCATTCATTATTACTGAAGAATGAGCAAAGGGAGTTGGAATGCTTTTTAGCTTTTTTCGTAATTTGTGCCGTGTTCTGTACCGCGTTCGCGTGACAGGCGATACCCAGGCACTGAAGGGCGAGCGCGTTCTTATCACGCCCAATCACGTCTCATTTAGTGATGGCATATTGCTGGCGCTGTTTTTACCCGTTCGCCCTGTTTTTGCCGTTTATACTTCCATTAGCCAGCAGTGGTATATGCGTTGGCTGAAATCATTTATCGACTTCGTTCCCCTCGATCCGACGCAACCCATGGCGATTAAACATCTGGTGCGTCTGGTGGAACAGGGCCGCCCGGTGGTGATTTTCCCTGAAGGGCGAATCACGACAACCGGTTCGTTGATGAAAATCTACGATGGTGCGGGGTTTGTCGCGGCGAAGTCAGGCGCGACGGTTGTTCCGCTGCGTATTGAAGGGGCGGAGCTTACGCACTTCAGCCGCCTGAAAGGGCTGGTTAAACGCCGCCTGTTCCCGACAATTCATCTGCATATTTTGCCGCCAACACAAGTGCAGATGCCAGATGCGCCGCGCGCGCGTGATCGTCGCAAAATTGCAGGCGAAATGCTGCATCAAATTATGATGGAAGCGCGTATGGCCGTGCGTCCACGTGAAACGCTGTACGAATCGCTGCTGAGCGCGATGTACCGTTTCGGGGCCGGAAAAAAGTGTGTTGAAGACGTCAACTTCACCCCGGATACCTATCGCAAATTACTCACTAAGACACTGTTTGTTGGGCGTATACTTGAAAAATACACTGCTGAAGGGGAAAGAATCGGCTTAATGCTGCCTAACGCAGGTATTAGCGCAGCAGTAATTTTCGGTGCTATCGCCCGTCGCCGTATCCCGGCAATGATGAACTACACCGCCGGGGTAAAAGGGCTGACCAGCGCCATTACCGCGGCTGAAATCAAAACCATTTTCACTTCCCGTCAGTTTCTCGATAAAGGCAAACTCTGGCATTTGCCGGAACAGCTTACCCAGGTACGCTGGGTCTATCTGGAAGATTTAAAAGCGGATGTCACTACCGCCGACAAAGTGTGGATCTTCGCGCATTTGCTGATGCCGCGCCTGGCACAGGTAAAACAGCAGCCGGAAGAAGAGGCGCTGATCCTGTTCACCTCCGGTTCAGAAGGCCATCCGAAAGGCGTGGTTCATAGCCATAAAAGCATTCTGGCGAATGTCGAGCAGATTAAAACTATTGCCGACTTCACCACCAATGATCGCTTTATGTCGGCATTGCCACTGTTCCACTCTTTTGGTCTGACTGTTGGCCTGTTTACGCCACTGCTGACTGGGGCGGAAGTGTTCCTTTATCCAAGCCCGTTGCACTATCGAATTGTGCCGGAACTGGTGTACGACCGCAGTTGCACCGTGCTTTTCGGCACCTCGACCTTCCTCGGTCACTACGCGCGCTTTGCCAACCCGTATGATTTCTATCGTCTACGCTATGTGGTGGCAGGCGCAGAAAAACTGCAAGAAAGCACCAAACAGCTTTGGCAGGATAAATTTGGCCTGCGCATTCTTGAAGGTTACGGCGTGACGGAATGTGCTCCGGTGGTGTCCATCAACGTACCGATGGCGGCGAAACCCGGTACGGTAGGGCGTATTTTGCCAGGTATGGATGCGCGACTGCTGGCGGTTCCGGGTATCGAAGACGGCGGTCGCCTGCAACTGAAGGGGCCGAACATTATGAACGGCTACCTGCGAGTGGAGAAGCCGGGCGTGCTGGAAGTACCTGCGGCCGAGAATATCCACGGCGAGATGGAGCGCGGCTGGTATGACACTGGCGATATTGTGCGTTTCGACGAGCAGGGATTTGTGCAGATTCAGGGGCGAGCGAAACGCTTTGCCAAAATTGCCGGGGAGATGGTGTCGCTGGAAATGGTTGAGCAACTGGCTATTGGTGTTTCACCAGACAAGATGCATGCCACCGCCATTAAGAGTGATGCCAGCAAAGGCGAGGCGTTGGTGCTCTTTACCACAGACAATGAATTGACTCGCGATAAGCTGCAACAATATGCCCGCGAGCACGGTGTGCCGGAACTTGCCGTATCGCGCGACATTCGCTATCTGAAGCAGATGCCATTACTGGGCAGCGGCAAACCTGACTTTGTCACGTTGAAAAGCTGGGTAGACGAAGCGGAAAAACACGATGAGTGAGTCAGTGCAAACTAACACTTCGCTATGGTCGAAAGGGATGAAAGCGGTTATCGTCGCGCAGTTTCTCTCTGCGTTTGGCGATAACGCGCTGCTGTTTGCCACTCTGGCGTTACTGAAAGCGCAGTTCTATCCGGAGTGGAGCCAGCCCATCCTGCAAATGGTGTTTGTAGGTGCTTACATTCTTTTTGCACCGTTTGTCGGTCAGGTTGCCGATAGTTTTGCCAAAGGTCGGGTGATGATGTTTGCCAACGGTCTTAAGCTGCTGGGTGCTGCCAGTATCTGCTTTGGCCTCAACCCCTTTCTCGGTTATACGCTGGTGGGCGTTGGTGCGGCAGCCTATTCACCAGCAAAATACGGCATTCTTGGTGAATTAACCACCGGCAGCAAGTTAGTGAAAGCTAACGGTTTAATGGAAGCTTCCACCATTGCGGCAATTTTGCTCGGTTCCGTAGCTGGTGGTGTGCTGGCTGACTGGCATGTTCTTGCTGCTCTGGCTGCTTGTGCTTTGGCTTATGCTGGCGCGGTCGCGGCAAATCTGTACATTCCGAAGCTGGCGGCGGCGCGTCCGGGACAGTCGTGGAATCTCATCAACATGACCCGTAGTTTCCTACTGGCCTGCACTTCACTGTGGTGCAATGGCGAAACGAGATTCTCGCTGGTAGGCACTAGTTTGTTCTGGGGAGCCGGCGTCACGCTGCGTTTCCTTTTAGTGCTGTGGGTGCCGGTGGCGCTGGGCATTACTGATAACGCCACACCAACCTACCTCAACGCGATGGTGGCGATCGGTATCGTGGTTGGCGCAGGCGCGGCAGCGAAGCTGGTTACGCTGGAAACCGTTTCACGCTGTATGCCTGCTGGAATTTTGATTGGCGTGGTGGTGCTGATTTTCTCCCTGCAACACGATCTGCTGCCTGCCTATGCCTTGCTGATGTTGATTGGCATGTTGGGTGGTTTTTTTGTTGTACCGCTCAATGCGTTATTACAGGAGCGAGGCAAAAAAAGCGTCGGGGCGGGGAATGCCATTGCGGTACAGAACCTGGGCGAAAATAGTGCTATGTTGCTGATGCTGGGGATTTATTCACTGGCGGTAATGGTGGGAATTCCGGTTGTGCCCATTGGCATTGGTTTTGGTGCGCTGTTTGCGCTGGCAATAACGGCGCTGTGGATCTGGCAACGCCGTCATTAATCTTTTGCCAGATTGCACATTCAGCCATCTGGTGAAGGTCACATTCCCGAAGGGGGCATACCTTTCGGATACTTCACGCTGTAAGAGAATGGCAGACTCACGTTCTCTTTGCCCGACAGTTTCAGCGTCCAGGTCAGTTCACCCGTTTTCGCATCAAACTGCGCCTGCCCGTACTGCATTTTTTCTACCGTAATATCACTATTAGTACTGACTGGGATCTGGTCGAGCAGAGTGATATCCACCGCTTCGCCGTAGCTGTTCTTCACATTAAGGGTGTAACTGAAGTTACGTATTGCGCTGTCGTTAAAGATAGATAACGCATTCTCTTTTTTGAGAGCGGCTTTACGCTGAATAATCAACTTAGGAGCGCGGTTAAGCTGAATATCCAGCGACTTGCCATCTTCCGGCGGCACTTTTATTGGTTAATGTGCTATTTGCCTCTAATACCTTAATTTGAGCCGCAATATTGTTTTTCTCGGCGGTTAGTTTTGCCTGTTCCACCTTTGCTGCTTTTAACTGTTGCTGAATCTCTGACGGCAACGCATTCGGTTGTGTTTCCTGTAGCTCGATACGTGAGGAAAGCACCGTCACTCCGTTATCGATAGAGATGGCGATGCTGTCGTCAGTTACCGAATTGGCAATATGGGTGAAGATGATTTCGCTTTCACCTGCCGGTAAGTTGAGTGTCTCTTCACCTTGCAGGCTGGCACCATGCAGATAAACAGTGACGTCTTTAAGTGTTAGCGCTGGGTTAACTGCCCCCCCAGGCGGAGGACATACACCCGGTAAGTAACATGGCGAGGGGAAGAGGTTTGAAAATCAACATGGTTATCCTTAACAATGGGCACAGACATTGAAACGCGCTCTGGCGTTGACCAAAAGAGTCTATTGCGCTTTGTCAGGAAAGATGCGGCGAAAAGTAGTGAATATATTCTGAAAAGTGGAGAAAAGAGACGCCTGGCGCATAACACCAGGCGAAAGGATCACGGTGCCGGATAAGTATAAACCTGATGTACCGCTTCAATTTCAGCCAATACGTCTTCGTTTAACTCCAGATGCAAACTTTCGACGTTGGTTTTTAACTGTTCCATCGTCGTTGCGCCCAGCAGAGTGCTGGCAACAAACGGTTGACGGCGTACAAAGGCCAGCGCCATCTGCGCAGGATCGAGACCATGACGTCTGGCGATATCAACATACGCCGCGACGGCTTTTTGCGTCTGCTCGCTGCTGTAGCGGGTGAAGCGACTAAAGAGTGTATTGCGTGCGCCAGCCGGTTTTGCACCATTGAGATATTTCCCGGTCAGCGTGCCGAAACCCAGACACGAATAGGCCAGTAACTCGACGCCTTCATACTGACTGACTTCCGCCAGACCCACTTCAAAGCTGCGGTTTAACAGACTATAGGGGTTCTGAATAGTGACGATGCGCGGCAGATCGTGTTTGTCTGCCAGATGCAGATAACGCATTACGCCAAATGCGGTTTCATTCGACACGCCGATATAACGAATTTTTCCCGCGCGTTGGTACTCCGCCAGTGCATCCAGCGTGTCGAGCAGAGAAATCGCAGGGGCAGAATCCGTCCAGCTATAACCGAGCTTGCCGAAGCAGTTAGTCGGGCGCTGTGGCCAGTGCACCTGATAAAGATCGAGATAATCCGTCTGCAAACGTTTGAGGCTGTCATGCAGGGCTTCGCGGATATTTTTTCTGTCCAGCGCCTGATCCGGGCGAATGCCCTTGTCATTATTGCGCGACGGTCCGCTCACTTTGGAGGCGATAATTAACTTTTCGCGGTTGCCATGTTTTGCCAACCAGTTACCGACATAGGTTTCGGTTAAACCCTGAGTTTCGGGGCGCGGCGGTACGGGGTACATTTCGGCAACGTCAATAAGATTAATGCCCTGAGCGACGGCATAGTCGAGTTGTGCGTGGGCGTCGGCTTCGCTGTTCTGTTCACCAAACGTCATCGTGCCAAGCCCCAGCGTGCTGACTTCCAGCGAGCTGTGGGGTATACGGTGATATTGCATAGCCGTTTCCTTTTTATAATCACGACATAAGGAATATAAAAATGGCAGAGGGAAGGGAAAAGGGAAAGCGAAAAATCTTAAGGCCAGCCGGATGCTGACCTTATTTTTTAACGTTCAATAATTTGCGAAACATCATCACGGTTAATTTGCATAGCGTTACCTTGCTGATCGTGATAACTCACAAGCCCGGTATCATCGTCAATTTCCGGTTTTCCATCCGTCAGGATCATTCGACCATCTTTAGTTGCCATCACATAATCACTGCTACAACCGGAAACAGCAAATGCCAGTCCGACTGCAGAGATTAATACTGCCCATTTTTTCATCCGGTTATCCTCATTAAGCCCATCAATGATAATAGTCTGTTTATAATCTGACGTTATACATCTTGAAAGCAGGAAAGTCTTAAACTGTGAGGATAAAGGGAAGGCATTCGCTCTCCCGCAGAAGAGCGAACGGAACATCAGAGTGGATTCTTTTTATTGCGAATCAGGTTGAGGCTTTCTACTGCAATGGAGAAGAACATTGCGAAGTAGATGTAACCTTTCGGTACGTGGATATCGAAACTTTCCAGAATCAGGGTAAAGCCCACCAGAATCAGGAAAGAGAGCGCCAACATTTTCACTGATGGATGGCGTTCAACAAAATCACCAATTGAACGTGCGGCGAACATCATCACGCCTACGGCAATCACTACGGCCGCCATCATAATAAACAGATGATCCGACAGACCCACGGCGGTAATGACCGAGTCGAGGCTGAAAATAATATCCAGCAGCATAATCTGCACGATAGCACCGAGGAATGAAGAAACGCGTGTTTTCAGCCCTTCTTCTTCGCCTTCGATAGACTCGTGGATCTCCTTACTGGCTTTCCAGATAAGGAACAGACCGCCCAGCAGCAGAATCAAATCACGAGCGGAAATTTCCTGACTGAAGATTGTAAAAAGCGGATTCGTCAGGCGAGTAACCCAGGCAATCGATGCCAGCAGCGCCAGACGCATAACCATGGCTCCAGCCAGCCCCAGACGCCGCGCATGACCACGCTGTGCGGTGGGCAACTTTGCGACCACCAGAGAAAGGAAAATAATATTATCGATCCCAAGAACGATCTCCAGCAGCGTCAGCGTACCGAGCGCAAGCCAGGCGTTAGGATCGGTTATCCATGCAAATAACATCTAAAAAGCCCTGCCAAAAAAAATGAAGCGGTAATTATATGCCCGGAATGCGGCAGGTCAAAGTGATGGCTACTGGATCAAAAAATGACGCGCCAGTAGCGCACTGGTGAAATTCTTCTTCAAATAAAAACCGCGTGGCAGCGTCAGAATCCGTTCGCCCCGGGTGCCAATGGCTTCGGTCAGAGCTTTCGCATTCGCTGCTTTCGGCCGTATTTGTAAATATTCCCCATGACGAGCGGTGATTCGCTCAACCTGACCGAGGACAATCATATCCATCAATTCTTCCCAGTCCTCGCGCAACTGCTGGTCTTCCTCTTCATTCGGGCTCCACAACAACGGTGACCCTACGCGACGTAGCGCCAGCGGGATGCTGCGCTCGCCTTCAACCGGTATCCACAGCACCCGTTTGAGTTTGTGGCGCACGTGGCTGGTTTCCCAGGTCACGCCGCTATTGCCGGTTAACGGTGCAACACAAACAAATGTCGTTTCCAGCGGACGTCCCAGACTATCCACAGGAATCGTTTTGAGTTCCACGCCTAAAGCAGCAAAATCTTGTTCAGGTTTACTGCCAGCGCTGGCTCCGAGCCAGATCTCCAGTAACACACCGATCCAACCCTTATCGCGTTTTAAATTCTCCGGTGTAACCAACCCGGCAAGCGCCGCCAGTTCACCTAGTGTGTAACCAGAAAGTTGCTGTGCTTGCGCCAGTAACTGCGCTTCAGTTTCGGGGGGAGAGAGCAATGGGCGAGGTTGGGACATGGCTTAACACCTTGGTTAAAAAACAAGCAGCTATTCTGTGCCGAATACTCAGAGTGTAACTTTTTCCACATGCGTTGTTCAATTCTATGATTTATCTTGTTTTTTAATCTACAGGCTACTGTGTTGCGCAACGTCCAGGTGGGTTTTCCAATTCTGGTCACTGAAAATAAACAGGATCTTACACCATGTTATCCACAGAAAGCTGGGATAACTGTGAAAAACCCTCACTACTGTTTCCATTTACAGCCTTGACGTGCGACGAAACTCTAATTTTTAGTGGTACGGTGCTTAACTTAGTGGCACATTCTGTGGATAAATACGACGTTGGTTGATCTTTCGCCAACGCGTAAATGAGTGGTGTGACCATGGTCACAAATATCTCTGTTTCATCACTCTTTATGTATATAATATACTGATTAATAAAAAATATTTTAAAGCGCGTTTATCCGGCTGATTCAGAGTGTTCTGGGTTTTCCCGTGGTAATTCCGTACTTCTTCACAACTCTATCCACAGAAAAGGTGAATAAAAACGGTTATCCGCCCCTTCCTCTGTTTATAACTCTGCACTTAACTGTGAGTTATTCAATTGTTATTAGTGTGTAATGCCCTGCAGAGAGTGGTTTACCGTCTTCCTGGAGTATGAAACAATCATTCGTATATAAAGCTTTATTTTGAGGTAGTCCGGTGATTGATGACGATGGCTACCGCCCAAACGTAGGTATCGTGATTTGTAATCGTCAGGGGCAAGTAATGTGGGCCCGGCGATTTGGTCAGCACTCCTGGCAGTTTCCGCAAGGCGGAATTAATCCCGGAGAATCCGCAGAACAGGCGATGTACCGTGAATTGTTTGAAGAAGTAGGATTAAGCCGTAAAGACGTTCGAATCCTTGCTTCAACACGTAACTGGTTGCGCTACAAATTACCGAAACGTTTGGTGCGTTGGGACACGAAGCCGGTTTGTATCGGCCAAAAACAAAAATGGTTTCTCTTGCAGTTGGTGAGCGGCGATGCGGAAATCAATATGCAAACCAGCAGTACACCAGAGTTTGACGGCTGGCGATGGGTAAGTTACTGGTATCCGGTCAGACAGGTGGTGTCATTTAAACGTGATGTCTACCGTAGGGTAATGAAAGAGTTCGCGAGTGTTGTGATGGCGCTTCAGGAAAATACGCCTAAACCACAAAACGCATCAGCTTATCGACGTAAAAGAGGTTAAGTCACGCCAATTATGCTCACTCGCCTGCGCGAAATAGTCGAAAAGGTAGCCAGCGCACCACGCCTGAACGAGGCGTTAAATATTCTGGTTACCGACATCTGTCTTGCGATGGATACTGAGGTCTGTTCGGTCTACCTGGCCGATCACGACCGACGTTGTTACTACCTGATGGCGACCCGGGGATTAAAAAAACCACGTGGTCGCACTGTAACGCTTGCGTTTGATGAAGGGATCGTCGGTCTGGTTGGCAGGCTGGCGGAACCGATAAACCTTGCGGATGCGCAAAAACACCCCAGCTTCAAATATATCCCCTCCGTAAAAGAAGAGCGTTTCCGTGCGTTTTTAGGCGTGCCGATTATTCAACGTCGCCAGTTGCTTGGTGTACTGGTGGTGCAGCAACGCGAACTGCGGCAGTACAACGAAAGCGAAGAATCCTTCCTGGTGACGCTCGCCACCCAGATGGCCGCCATTCTATCCCAGTCGCAGTTGACTGCGTTGTTCGGGCAATATCGCCAGACGAGAATCCGCGCATTACCGGCCGCGCCCGGTGTAGCGATTGCCGAAGGTTGGCAGGATGCAACGTTACCCTTAATGGAACAGGTGTATCAGGCATCAACGCTGGATCCGTCGCTGGAACGTGAGCGACTGACCGGGGCGCTGGAAGAGGCGGCCAATGAGTTTCGCCGTTACAGCAAACGCTTTGCCGCCGGGGCGCAAAAAGAAACGGCGGCTATTTTCGATCTTTACTCACACTTGCTTTCCGATACGCGTCTGCGTCGCGAACTGTTTGCTGAAGTGGATAAAGGTTCGGTCGCAGAGTGGGCGGTGAAAACTGTCATTGAAAAATTTGCCGAACAGTTCGCCACACTAAGCGATAGCTATCTCAAAGAACGAGCGGGCGATCTACGCGCGCTGGGTCAGCGATTACTGTTTCATCTTGATGATGCCAATCAGGGGGCGAACGCCTGGCCGGAACGTTTCATTCTGGTGGCAGATGAACTGTCAGCGACTACCCTTGCGGAACTGCCTCAGGATCGCTTAGTCGGCGTTGTCGTGCGCGATGGTGCTGCCAACTCCCACGCCGCGATCATGGTGCGTGCACTGGGGATCCCCACCGTGATGGGCGCGGACATTCAGCCTTCGGTGCTGCATCGTCGGACGTTGATCGTTGACGGTTATCGTGGGGAATTGCTGGTCGACCCGGAGCCGGTGCTGCTACATGAATATCAGCGGCTGATTAGCGAAGAGATTGAGCTTAGCCGTCTGGCAGAAGATGATGTCAATTTACCCGCGCAGCTAAAAAGCGGCGAGCGCATAAAAGTTATGCTCAATGCGGGGTTAAGTCCGGAACATGAAGAAAAATTAGGCAGCCGCATTGATGGCATCGGACTCTATCGCACTGAAATTCCCTTTATGCTGCAAAGCGGCTTCCCGTCGGAAGAAGAACAGGTGGCGCAGTATCAGGGCATGTTGCAAATGTTTAATGATAAGCCCGTCACGCTGCGCACGCTGGATGTCGGTGCTGATAAGCAACTGCCTTACATGCCTATCAGCGAAGAGAATCCATGTCTTGGTTGGCGTGGGATCCGCATTACGCTCGATCAGCCGGAGATCTTTTTGATTCAGGTACGGGCGATGTTGCGTGCTAACGCCGCCACGGGCAACCTGAACATCCTGTTGCCGATGGTCACAAGTCTCGATGAAGTTGACGAAGCACGCCGCCTGATCGAGCGTGCCGGACGTGAAGTCGAAGAAATGATTGGTTACGCAATCCCTAAACCGCGTATCGGTATCATGCTGGAAGTGCCATCGATGGTATTTATGTTGCCGCATCTGGCAAACCGGGTCGATTTTATCTCGGTAGGCACCAATGATCTGACCCAGTACATTCTGGCTGTCGATCGCAACAACACGCGGGTGGCAAACATTTATGACAGTCTTCATCCTGCAATGCTTCGAGCCCTGGCGATGATCGCCCGGGAAGCGGAAGCGCAGGGGATCGACTTACGTTTGTGCGGTGAAATGGCGGGCGATCCCATGTGTGTGGCGATCCTCATTGGGCTTGGGTATCGCCATCTATCTATGAACGGACGCTCTGTCGCGCGCGTAAAATACTTGCTGCGGCGCATTGATTTTGCCGAAGCAGAAAATCTTGCTCAGCGCAGTCTGGAAGCGCAACTGGCGACTGAAGTTCGTCATCAGGTTGCGGCATTTATGGAGCGTCGCGGCATGGGTGGGCTGATTCGCGGAGGATTATAGCGCGGTTCCTATACATATCTTTTAACGGTATCCGGCAACCAGCCAGGTCCCCTTGTGCTATTATTCGCACCTTTGGAGCGCCTGAAACCTGCGGCGCGCATTTCAATCGCTGTTCTCTTTCAGCGAAATAACAAGAACTTGTGGTGACAGATGACCAGTAGCTATCTGCATTTTCCGGAATTTGATCCGGTCATTTTCTCAATAGGACCCGTTGCGCTTCACTGGTACGGCCTGATGTATCTGGTGGGGTTCATTTTTGCAATGTGGCTGGCGGGGCGTCGGGCGAATCGTCCGGGCAGTGGCTGGACCAAAAATGAAGTTGAAAACTTACTCTATGCGGGCTTCCTCGGTGTCTTCCTGGGCGGACGTATTGGTTATGTTCTGTTCTACAACTTCCCGCAGTTTATGGCCGATCCGCTGTATCTGTTCCGCGTCTGGGACGGCGGCATGTCCTTCCACGGCGGCCTGATTGGCGTTATCGTGGTGATGATTATCTTCGCCCGCCGTACCAAACGCTCCTTCTTCCAGGTCTCTGATTTTATTGCACCGCTCATTCCGTTTGGTCTTGGTGCCGGGCGTCTGGGCAACTTTATTAACGGTGAACTGTGGGGCCGCGTTGACCCGAACTTCCCGTTTGCCATGCTGTTCCCTGGCTCCCGTACCGAAGACATTCTGCTGCTGCAAAACAACCCACAGTGGCAATCCATTTTCGACACTTACGGTGTGCTGCCGCGCCACCCGTCACAGTTGTACGAACTGCTGCTGGAAGGTGTGGTGCTGTTTATCATCCTTAACCTCTACATTCGTAAACCGCGCCCAATGGGGGCTGTCTCAGGCTTGTTCCTGATTGGCTATGGCGCGTTTCGCATCATTGTTGAGTTTTTCCGCCAGCCCGACGCGCAGTTTACCGGTGCCTGGGTGCAGTACATCAGCATGGGGCAAATTCTTTCCATCCCGATGATTGTCGCGGGTGTGATCATGATGGTCTGGGCATATCGTCGCAGCCCACAGCAACACGTTTCCTGAGGAACCATGAAACAGTATTTAGAACTGATGCAAAAAGTGCTCGACGAAGGCACACAGAAAAACGACCGTACCGGAACCGGAACGCTTTCCATTTTTGGTCATCAGATGCGTTTTAACCTGCAGGATGGATTCCCACTGGTGACAACCAAGCGTTGCCACCTGCGTTCCATCATCCATGAGCTGCTATGGTTCCTGCAGGGCGATACCAACATTGCTTATCTGCATGAAAACAATGTCACTATCTGGGACGAATGGGCCGATGAAAATGGCGATCTCGGCCCGGTGTATGGCAAACAGTGGCGCGCATGGCCAACGCCAGATGGTCGTCATATTGATCAAATCACCACGGTATTGAATCAATTGAAAAACGACCCGGACTCCCGCCGCATTATTGTTTCGGCGTGGAACGTGGGCGAACTGGATAAAATGGCGCTGGCTCCGTGCCATGCGTTCTTCCAGTTTTATGTGGCAGACGGCAAGCTTTCTTGCCAGCTTTATCAACGCTCCTGTGACGTCTTCCTCGGCCTGCCGTTTAACATCGCCAGCTACGCACTACTGGTGCATATGATGGCGCAGCAGTGCGATCTGGAAGTGGGTGATTTTGTCTGGACCGGTGGCGACACGCACCTGTACAGCAACCATATGGATCAAACCCATCTACAATTAAGCCGCGAGCCGCGTCCGCTGCCGAAGCTGATTATCAAACGTAAACCAGAATCCATCTTCGACTACCGTTTCGAAGATTTTGAGATTGAAGGCTACGATCCGCATCCGGGCATTAAGGCTCCGGTTGCTATCTGATTTACGAAACATCCTGCCAGAGCCGACGCCAGTGTGCGTCGGTTTTTTTTACCCTCTGTTAAATTCTTCGAGACGCCTTCCCGAAATTTTGCAACGCCCTGCAACAACGTAAATAGTGCGGAAGACGCGCCGAGAAAATAGAAACAGGGCCTCGCCTTTTTTTCTCCTCGTCGCATACTGCCGACATGAAAACACAACGTGGTTATACGCTGATTGAAACACTGGTTGCGATGCTGATTTTAGTCATGTTAAGCGCAACTGGACTCTATGGCTGGCAATACTGGCAGCAGTCGCAACGGCTATGGCAAACCGCCAGCCAGGCGCGGGATTATTTGCTCTATTTACGTGAGGATGCCAACTGGCATAACCGCGACCACAGTATCAGCGTCATCAGGGAGGGAACGTCATGGTGTCTTGTAAGTGCCGCCGCAGGGACGAATACCTGTCATGGCCATTCACCGTTGGTCTTTGTGCCACGCTGGCCCGAAGTCGAAATGAGTGACCTGACCCCTTCGCTTACGTTCTTTGGCCTGCGCAATACCGCATGGGCCGGGCATATTCACTTCAAAAACTCAGCGGGCGAGTGGTGGCTGGTGATTTCACCGTGGGGAAGACTCCGGCTTTGTCAGCAAGGAGAAACACAAGGATGTCTGTAAAAGAACAAGGATTTTCGCTGCTGGAAGTGCTGATTGCTATGGCTATCAGTAGCGTATTGCTGCTGGGGGCTGCGCGGTTTCTGCCAGCATTACAGCGGGAAAGCTTGATTACAACGCGCAAGCTGGCACTGGAAGATGAGATCTGGCTGCGGGTCTACACCGTTGCGAAGCATCTTCAAAGGGCTGGTTATTGTCATGGTAACTGCACTGGTGAAGGGCTGGAAATTGTCGGGCAGGGTGACTGCATCATTGTGCAGTGGGACGCGAACAGTAACGGTATCTGGGATCGTGAACCGGTAAAAGAGTCCGACCAGATTGGATTTCGTTTGAAAGAGCATGTGCTGGAAACGTTACGTGGTGCCGCATCCTGTGAAGGTAAAGGCTGGGATAAAGTCACCAACCCGGACGCCGTCATTATCGACACTTTTCAGGTCCTGCGTCAGGATGTCAGCGGATTCTCGCCGGTATTAACGGTTAGTATGCGCGGTGCCAGTAAGGCTGAACCACAAACCGTGGTGGATGCCAGCTATAGCGTAACAGGATTCAACCTGTGAACCGTGAACGGGGCGTTTCATCGCTGGCACTGGTCCTGATGTTGCTGGTATTGGGCAGCTTGCTGCTACAAGGAATGAGCCAACAGGAGCGCAGTTTTGCTTCTCGGGTGACTATGGAAAGCCAGTCATTGCGTCGTCAGGCAATTGTACAGTCGGCGCTGGAATGGGGAAAAATGCACACCTGGCAGACGCAACCCGTAGTTCAGTGCTCACAGTTCGCTGCAACCGGTGCCCGAGTTTGTCTGCGTTTACTGGCTGATAGTGAAATCTTGCTGATTGCCAGTTATGAAGGCGTTTCATTATGGCGAACAGGCGAAGTGAACGATGGAAATATTGCTTTTTCGCCACACGGCTGGAGTGATTTTTGTCCGCAGAAAGAGGTGGCGTTATGTCAGCTTCCCTGAAGAATCAACAAGGCTTTAGTCTACCGGAAGTGATGCTGGCGATGGTGCTGATGGTGATGATTGTCACTGCGTTATCCGGTTTCCAGCGAACATTAATGAACAGTCTTACCAGCAGAGGCCAGTACCAACAGCTCTGGCGGCATGGCTGGCAGCAAACGCAACTGCGCGCGATTTCGCCACCTGCCAACTGGCAGGTCAACCGAATGCAGACATCGCAGGCGGGATGTGTCAGCATCAGCGTTACGTTAGTTTCACCCGGGGGCAGAGAAGGCGAGATGACCCGCCTGCATTGCCCGAATCGTCAGTAGTCAGGAGCCGCTATGTTAAGGGTCTACCATTCCAATCGTCTGGACGTGCTGGAAGCGTTGATGGAGTTTATCGTCGAACGCGAGCGGCTGGACGATCCTTTCGAGCCAGAGATGATTCTGGTGCAAAGTACCGGTATGGCACAGTGGCTGCAAATGACCCTGTCGCAGAAGTTCGGTATTGCGGCAAACATTGATTTCCCGCTCCCTGCGAGTTTTATCTGGGATATGTTCGTCCGCGTATTGCCGGAGATCCCCAAAGAGAGTGCCTTTAACAAGCAGAGCATGAGCTGGAAACTGATGACTCTGCTGCCGCAACTGTTGGATTGCGAAGATTTTACCCTGTTGCGCCATTACCTGACTGACGATAGTGACAAGCGGAAACTGTTTCAGCTTTCCTCAAAAGCGGCGGACCTGTTTGACCAGTATCTGGTCTATCGCCCGGACTGGCTGGCTCAGTGGGAAGCGGGACATCTGGTTGAAGGGCTGGGAGAAGCGCAGGCCTGGCAAGCTCCATTGTGGAAGGCGCTGGTAGAATATACTGACGAGCTGGGGCAACCTCGTTGGCACCGTGCCAATCTCTATCAACGCTTTATCGAAACGCTGGAGTCTGCAACGACCTGCCCGCCAGGGCTACCTTCGCGCGTATTTATCTGCGGTATTTCCGCATTACCGCCAGTTTATCTACAGGCGTTACAGGCGCTGGGTAAACATATTGAAATCCATCTTCTGTTTACCAACCCTTGCCGTTATTACTGGGGCGATATTAAAGATCCTGCGTATCTGGCGAAACTGCTAACCCGCCAGCGTCGGCACAGCTTTGAAGATCGCGAATTGCCGCTATTTCGCGATAGCGAAAATGCCGGGCAGTTGTTTAACAGCGACGGCGAACAGGATATTGGCAACCCTCTGCTGGCCTCATGGGGCAAGCTGGGGCGAGACTACATCTATCTGCTTGCTGATCTCCAGAGCAGTCAGGAACTGGATGCCTTTGTCGATGTTACTCCAGACAGCCTGCTGCATAACATTCAGTCCGACATTCTGGAACTGGAAAACCGCGCCGTCGCAGGCGTGAACCTTGAAGAGTTTTCCCGCAGCGATAACAAACGGCAGCTCGATCCGCAGGATAACAGCGTCACCTTCCATGTTTGCCATAGCCCGCAGCGCGAAGTTGAAGTCTTGCACGATCGATTGCTGGCGATGCTGGAAGAAGATCCGACACTCACTCCGCGCGATATCATCGTGATGGTGGCTGACATCGATAGCTACAGTCCGTTTATTCAGGCGGTGTTTGGTAGTGCTCCGGCGGATCGTTATCTGCCTTACGCCATTTCCGACCGTCGGGCGCGACAGTCGCATCCGGTACTGGAAGCATTTATCAGCCTGTTATCGTTGCCTGACAGCCGCTTTGTATCGGAGGACGTTTTGGCGCTGCTGGACGTACCGGTGCTGGCGGCGCGGTTTGATATCACCGAAGAAGGGCTGCGTTATTTACGCCAGTGGGTCAATGAATCCGGCATTCGCTGGGGGATTGATGACGACAACGTTCGCGAGCTGGAACTTCCCGCCACCGGGCAACACACCTGGCAATTTGGCCTGACGCGTATGTTGCTGGGCTACGCGATGGAGAGTGCTCAGGGAGAATGGCAATCTGTTCTTCCTTATGATGAGTCGAGCGGCTTAATTGCAGAGCTGGTGGGGCATCTGGCGTCACTGCTGATGCAGCTCAACATCTGGCGTCGCGGGTTGGCACAGGAGCGACCGCTGGAAGAGTGGCTGCCGGTATGCCGCGACATGCTCAATGCTTTCTTCCTGCCGGATGCGGAAACCGAAGCGGCGATGACGCTTATTGAGCAACAGTGGCTGGCTATTATCGCAGAAGGGCTGGGAGCGCAGTATGGCGACGTGGTGCCGCTGTCACTGTTACGTGATGAACTGGCACAACGTCTGGATCAAGAACGTATCAGTCAGCGTTTTCTTGCCGGTCCGGTCAATATTTGTACCCTGATGCCAATGCGTTCCATCCCGTTCAAAGTAGTTTGCCTGCTGGGAATGAACGATGGTGTTTACCCGCGCCAGCTCGCGCCGCTGGGTTTTGATTTAATGAGCCAGAAACCAAAGCGTGGCGACCGCAGTCGTCGCGATGACGACCGCTATCTGTTCCTGGAGGCGTTAATTTCCGCGCAGCAAAAACTCTATATCAGCTATATTGGGCGCTCCATTCAGGATAACAGCGAACGTTTCCCGTCGGTTTTGGTGCAGGAACTGATCGACTACATCGGGCAAAGCCATTATCTGCCGGGCGATGAAGCGCTTAACTGCGATGAAAGTGAGGCGAGGGTGAAAGCGCATCTTACTTGCCTCCATACCCGGATGCCGTTTGATCCGCAAAACTACCAACCCGGTGAGCGACAAAGCTATGCGCGCGAGTGGCTACCGGCAGCCAGCCAGGCAGGCAAGGCGCACTCTGAATTTGTTCAGCCACTGCCGTTTACCTTGCCGGAAACTGTGCCGCTGGAGACGCTACAACGATTCTGGTCACATCCGGTGCGAGCATTTTTCCAGATGCGCTTGCAGGTGAACTTCCGCACCGAAGACAGAGAAATCCCCGACACCGAGCCATTTATTCTGGAGGGACTTAGCCGTTATCAGATCAACCAGCAGCTATTAAATGCATTGGTCGAGCAGGATGATGCCGAACGTTTGTTCCGCCGGTTCCGGGCGGCAGGTGATTTGCCGTATGGCGCATTTGGTGAAATTTTCTGGGAAACGCAGTGCCAGGAGATGCAGCAACTTGCCGACAGAGTCATTGCCTGTCGGCAACCGGGGCAGAGTTTAGAAATCGATCTCACCTGCAATGGCGTGCAAATTACGGGCTGGTTGCCGCAGGTCCAGCCGGATGGTCTGTTGCGCTGGCGTCCCTCTTTGCTCAGTGTGGCACAGGGAATGCAACTTTGGCTGGAACACCTTGTCTACTGTGCCAGCGGTGGTAACGGTGAGAGTCGCCTTTTCCTGCGTAAAGACGGTGAGTGGCGTTTTCCGCCGCTTGCAGCCGAACAGGCTTTACATTACCTCTCACAACTGATCGAAGGGTATCGTGAAGGAATGTCCGCGCCGTTACTGGTGTTACCTGAAAGTGGCGGCGCGTGGCTAAAAACCTGTTATGACGCTGAACACGATGTCATGCTGGATGACGAGTCCACTGTGCAAAAAGCCCGTACGAAATTCCTTCAGGCTTACGAAGGCAACATGATGGTGCGTGGAGAAGGTGACGATATCTGGTATCAGAGGCTCTGGCGGCAATTAACGCCAGAGACAATGGAAGCCATCGTTGAGCAGTCGCAACGTTTCCTGTTACCGCTGTTTCGTTTTAATCAGTCATGAGTGTTGTATAAAAATTGCGCAATCCATTTGCTTACTTTATGATGCGCACCAGTCACGGACTGATGGTTATATAGACATAGGCTGACTTGTTCAGCGCGAGATTAAATTCTGCCGGATGATTTACGTTAACGTGTTGAATCTGGCTGAAAAATAAAGTTGATAATGAGGTCCGTGAATGCCCCGCAGCACCTGGTTCAAAGCAGTACTGTTGTTTGTTGCCCTTTGGGCACCCTTAAGTCAGGCAGAAACGGGATGGCAGCCGATTCAGGAAACCATCCGTAAAAGTGATAAAGATAACCGTCAGTATCAGGCTGTGCGTCTGGATAACGGCATGGTGGTATTGTTGGTTTCTGACCCGCAGGCGGTAAAATCCCTTTCTGCACTGGTGGTGCCCGTTGGATCGCTGGAAGATCCCGAGGCTTATCAGGGGCTGGCACATTATCTTGAACATATGAGCCTGATGGGGTCGAAAAAGTACCCGCAGGCTGACAGTCTGGCCGAATACCTCAAAATGCACGGTGGCAGTCATAACGCCAGCACGGCACCGTATCGCACCGCTTTCTATCTGGAAGTGGAAAATGACGCCTTACCAGGGGCGGTAGACCGCCTGGCGGACGCCATTGCGGAACCTTTACTCGACAAGAAATATGCCGAACGTGAGCGTAATGCAGTGAACGCCGAATTAACTATGGCGCGCACGCGTGACGGGATGCGTATGGCGCAGGTCAGCGCAGAAACCATTAACCCGGCCCACCCTGGTGCAAAGTTTTCTGGTGGCAACCTGGAAACCTTAAGCGACAAACCCGGTAATCCGGTGCAGCAGGCGCTGAAAAATTTCCATGAGAAATATTACTCCGCCAATCTGATGAAGGCTGTTATCTACAGTAACAAACCGCTGCAGGAGCTGGCGAAGATGGCGGCGGACACCTTCGGTCGAGTGCCGAACAAAGAGAGCAAAAAACCGGAAATCACCGTGCCGGTAGTCACCGATGCACAAAAGGGCATTATCATTCATTACGTCCCGGCGTTGCCGCGTAAAGTGCTGCGTGTCGAGTTTCGCATCGATAACAATTCGGCGGAGTTCCGTAGTAAAACTGATGAGTTAATTACCTATCTGATTGGCAATCGCAGCCCAGGAACGCTTTCTGACTGGTTGCAAAAACAGGGATTAGTTGAGGGCATTAGCGCCAACTCCGATCCTATCGTCAATGGCAACAGTGGCGTGTTAGCGATCTCTGCGTCCTTAACCGATAAAGGTCTGGCTAATCGCGATCAGGTTGTAGCGGCTATTTTCAGCTACCTCAATCTGTTACGCGAAAAAGGGATTGATAAACAGTATTTCGATGAACTGGCGAATGTGCTGGATATCGATTTCCGTTATCCGTCAATCACTCGTGATATGGATTACGTCGAGTGGCTGGCAGATACCATGATTCGCGTTCCCGTTGAGCATACGCTGGACGCGGTCAATATAGCCGATCAGTATGATGCTAAAGCAGTAAAAGAACGTCTGGCGATGATGACGCCGCAAAACGCGCGTATCTGGTATATCAGCCCGAAAGAGCCACACAATAAAATGGCTTACTTTGTCGATGCGCCGTATCAGGTCGATAAAATCAGCGAGCAAACTTTCGCTGACTGGCAGAAAAAAGCTGCCGACATAGCGCTCTCCCTGCCGGAGCTTAATCCCTATATTCCTGACGATTTCTCGCTGATTAAATCAGAGAAGAAATACGACCATCCAGAGCTGATTGTTGATGAATCCAATTTGCGTGTGGTGTATGCGCCGAGTCGCTATTTTGTCAGCGAACCAAAAGCCGATGTCAGCCTGATTTTGCGTAACCCGAAAGCGATGGACAGCGCCCGTAACCAGGTGATGTTTGCGCTCAATGATTATCTCGCAGGGTTGGCGCTTGATCAGTTAAGCAACCAGGCGTCGGTTGGCGGCATTAGTTTTTCCACCAATGCTAACAACGGCCTTATGGTTAATGCTAATGGTTACACTCAGCGTCTGCCGCAACTTTTTCAGGCTCTGCTGGAGGGCTACTTTAGCTATACCGCTACACCAGAGCAGCTTGAACAGGCGAAATCCTGGTATAACCAGATGATGGATTCCGCAGAAAAAGGCAAAGCGTTTGAGCAGGCGATTATGCCCGCTCAGATGCTCTCGCAGGTGCCGTACTTCTCGCGAGATGAGCGACGTAAAATTTTGCCCACTATCACCCTGAAAGAGGTGATGGCCTATCGCGACGCCTTAAAATCCGGGGCACGACCAGAGTTCATGGTTATCGGCAACATGACCGAAGCCCAGGCAACAACGCTGGCGCGCGATGTACAAAAACAGTTAGGGGCTGATGGCTCAGAGTGGTGTCGTAACAAAGATGTCCTGGTCGATAAAAAACAGTCCGTCATTTTTGAAAAAGCCGGTAACAGTACCGACTCCGCACTGGCAGCAGTATTTGTACCGACTGGCTATGATGAATACACCAGTTCAGCCTACAGTTCTCTGTTGGCGCAGATTGTACAACCGTGGTTCTACAATCAGTTGCGTACTGAAGAGCAGTTGGGGTACGCCGTGTTCGCGTTCCCAATGAGCGTGGGACGTCAGTGGGGCATGGGCTTCTTACTGCAAAGTAATGATAAACAGCCTTCGTACCTGTGGGATCGTTACAAGGCCTTTTTCCCAACGGCTGAGGCGAAACTGCGCGCGATGAAGCCAGAAGAGTTCGCGCAAATCCAGCAGGCGGTTATCAGCCAGATGCTACAGGCACCGCAAACGCTGGGCGAAGAAGCATCGAAGTTAAGTAAAGATTTCGATCGCGGCAATATGCGCTTTGATTCGCGTGATAAAATCGTGGCACAGATAAAACTGCTGACGCCGCAAAAACTTGCCGATTTCTTCCATCAGGCAGTGGTCGAGCCGCAAGGCATGGCTATCCTGTCGCAGATTTCCGGCAGCCAGAATGGGAAAGCTGAATATGTGCATCCTGAAGGCTGGAAAGTGTGGGAGAACGTCAGCGCGTTGCAGCAAACAATGCCCCTGATGAGTGAAAAGAATGAGTGATGTCGCTGAGACACTAGATCCTTTGCGCTTGCCCTTACTGGGTGAGCGCCTGATTGAAGCCTCTGCCGGCACAGGCAAAACCTTTACGATAGCAGCGCTCTATTTGCGCCTGTTACTTGGACTAGGTGGTTCTGCTGCCTTTCCCCGCCCGTTGACCGTTGAAGAACTGCTGGTGGTGACCTTTACCGAGGCTGCCACCGCAGAGTTGCGCGGTCGTATCCGTAGCAATATTCATGAGTTGCGCATCGCCTGTCTACGTGAAACCACCGACAACCCTCTGTATGCGCGCCTGCTGGAAGAGATTGACGATAAAGCGCAGGCCGCGCAGTGGCTGCTGTTAGCCGAACGACAGATGGATGAAGCGGCAGTTTTTACCATTCACGGTTTTTGTCAGCGAATGCTCAACCTGAATGCTTTTGAATCCGGTATGTTGTTTGAGCAGCAACTGATTGAAGATGAATCGCTACTGCGCTACCAGGCCTGCGCCGATTTCTGGCGTCGCCACTGCTATCCTCTGCCGCGTGAAATTGCTCAGGTGGTCTTTGAAACATGGAAAGGGCCGCAGGCGTTGCTGCGCGATATTAATCGATATCTGCAAGGGGAAGCGCCAGTTATTAAAGCGCCGCCGCCCGATGATGAAACGCTGGCTTCCCGCCACGCGCAAATTGTGGCGCGTATCGATACCGTAAAACAGCAGTGGCGTGATGCGGTAGGTGAACTGGATGCGCTAATCGAATCTTCAGGTATTGATCGACGCAAGTTTAACCGTAGCAATCAGGCTAAATGGATTGACAAGATTAGCGCCTGGGCAGAAGAAGAGACCAACAGTTATCAGTTGCCGGAGTCGCTGGAAAAATTCTCTCAGCGTTTCTTAGAAGATCGCACAAAAGCAGGGGGCGAGACACCGCGCCATCCGCTGTTTGAGGCGATCGATCAATTACTTGCCGAACCATTATCGATCCGCGATCTGGTGATCACTCGCGCATTAGCTGAGATCCGTGAAACGGTAGCGCGTGAAAAACGCCGCCGTGGCGAACTGGGTTTTGACGACATGTTAAGTCGGCTGGATTCCGCGTTGTGTAGCGAAAGCGGAGAGGCGCTGGCGACGGCGATCCGCACGCGATTCCCGGTGGCAATGATCGACGAGTTTCAGGATACCGACCCTCAGCAGTACCGGATTTTCCGCCACATCTGGCACCATCAGCCGGAAACCGCATTGTTACTGATTGGTGATCCGAAACAGGCTATTTATGCGTTCCGTGGTGCGGATATCTTCACCTACATGAAGGCGCGTAGCGAAGTTCACGCTCATTACACGTTGGATACCAACTGGCGTTCCGCACCAGGAATGGTGAACAGTGTGAACACGCTTTTTAGCCAGACTGATGACGCTTTTATGTTTCGCGAAATACCGTTTATTCCTGTGAAATCAGCCGGGAAAAATCAGGCGCTGCGTTTCGTATTTAAAGGTGAAACGCAGCCTTCGATGAAAATGTGGCTGATGGAAGGCGAAAGCTGCGGCGTTGGCGATTATCAAAGTACCATGGCGCAGGTATGCGCCGCGCAAATCCGCGACTGGCTGCAGGCCGGGCAGCGCGGAGACGCGTTGTTGATGAATGGCGATGACGCGCGTCCGGTGCGTGCTTCAGACATCAGTGTGTTGGTGCGCAGCCGCCAGGAGGCCGCCCAGATACGTGATGCCTTAACGCTGCTGGAAATCCCTTCCGTTTACCTTTCGAACCGCGACAGTGTTTTTGAAACTCTGGAAGCGCAGGAGATGCTTTGGCTGTTGCAGGCAGTGATGACGCCTGAACGTGAAAATACTCTGCGTAGCGCGCTGGCAACGTCAATGATGGGGCTGAACGCGCTGGATATCGAAATGCTGAATAATGACGAACATGCCTGGGATGCAGTCGTTGAAGAGTTCGATGGTTATCGACAAATCTGGCGAAAACGCGGCGTTATGCCAATGCTGCGGGCGCTGATGTCGGCGCGCAACATTGCAGAAAACCTGCTGGCAACGGCGGGTGGTGAGCGGCGTCTTACAGATATTTTACATATCAGTGAATTACTTCAGGAAGCGGGAACGCAGCTTGAAAGTGAACATGCGCTGGTACGCTGGTTATCACAGCATATCCTCGAGCCAGACAGTAACGCGTCCAGCCAGCAAATGCGCCTCGAAAGTGACAAACATCTGGTGCAGATTGTTACGATCCACAAGTCGAAAGGACTGGAGTATCCGCTAGTCTGGTTGCCATTTATTACCAATTTCCGCGTCCAGGATCAGGCGTTCTATCACGATCGTCACTCATTTGAGGCTGTTCTGGATCTTAACGCTGCGCCAGAAAGCGTCGATCTCGCTGAGGCCGAACGTCTGGCGGAAGATCTGCGTTTGCTTTATGTGGCGCTGACGCGTTCGGTCTGGCATTGCAGTCTTGGCGTCGCGCCACTGGTGCGCCGTCGAGGCGATAAAAAAGGTGACACCGACGTCCATCAAAGTGCGCTCGGACGCTTGCTGCAAAAAGGGGAACCAAAGGATGCGGCAGGACTTCGCGCCTGTATTGAAGCATTGTGCGATGAGGATATTGCCTGGCAAACGGCACAAACCGGTGATAATCAGCCCTGGCAGGTTAATGATGTTTCTACAGCAGAACTGAATGCGAAGACGTTACAACGTTTACCTGGCGATAACTGGCGGGTCACCAGCTACTCTGGTTTGCAGCAGCGTGGTCACGGTATCGCTCAGGATTTGATGCCACGGCTGGATGTTGACGCCGCAGGTGTGGTCAGCGTCGTTGAAGAACCGACGTTAACACCGCATCAGTTTCCGCGCGGAGCGTCACCGGGGACGTTCTTGCACAGTTTGTTTGAGGATCTGGATTTTACCCAGCCGGTTGAGCCTGACTGGGTGCGGGAAAAACTGGAACTTGGCGGTTTTGAAGCGCATTGGGAACCGGTGTTGACCGAGTGGATCATGGCTGTTCTCCAGGCACCGCTCAATGAAACGGGAGTCAGCCTGAGTCAGCTTTCCGCCCGTGATAAACAGGTGGAGATGGAATTTTATCTGCCAATTAGTGAACCGCTCGTCGCCAGCCAACTTGATGCGCTAATCCGCCAGTTTGACCCGCTTTCTGCTGGCTGCCCGTCGCTGGAGTTCATGCAGGTGCGTGGCATGTTAAAAGGCTTTATCGACCTGGTGTTTCGCCACGAAGGGCGTTATTACCTGCTCGACTATAAATCCAACTGGCTGGGTGAAAACAGCTCAGCATACACCCAACAGGCTATGGCAGCGGCGATGCAAGCACACCGCTATGATCTGCAATATCAGCTTTATACCCTGGCATTGCATCGTTATCTGCGCCATCGCATTGCTGATTACGACTATGAGCGCCACTTTGGCGGCGTTATCTATCTGTTCCTGCGCGGCGTTGATAAAGAGCATCCGCAACAAGGGATTTACGCGACCCGCCCCGATGCCGGGTTGATTGCCCTGATGGATGAGATGTTTGCTGGTATGACCCTGGAGGAGGCGTAATGAAATTGCAAAAGCAATTACTGGAAGCTGTGGAGCACAAACAGCTACGCCCGCTGGACGTGCAGTTTGCCCTGACCGTGGCGGGTGATGAACATCCCGCCGTCACCCTTGCGGCGGCACTGTTAAGTTATGATGCCGGGGAAGGACATGTCTGTTTGCCGCTTTCACGGCTGGAGAACAACGAAGCCTCGCACCCGCTCCTGGCGACCTGCGTCAGTGAAATCGGTGAGCTACAAAACTGGGAAGAGTGTCTGCTGGCTTCACATGCGGTCAGCCGGGGAGATGAACCTACACCAATGATCCTTTGTGGCGATCGTCTCTATCTCAACCGCATGTGGTGTAACGAGCGCACGGTGGCGCGCTTTTTCAATGAAGTGAATCATGCCATTGAGGTTGATGAAGCTCTACTGGCGCAAACCCTGGACCAACTTTTTCCAGTAAGCGATGACATTAACTGGCAAAAAGTGGCGGCAGCGGTGGCGCTGACGAGGCGGATCTCGGTGATTTCCGGTGGCCCCGGCACCGGTAAAACGACCACCGTGGCGAAGTTGCTGGCAGCGTTAATTCAGATGGCCGACGGTGAACGTTGTCGCATCCGTTTGGCTGCGCCGACGGGGAAAGCCGCCGCGCGCTTAACCGAATCACTTGGCAAAGCTTTGCGCCAGTTACCGCTGACGGATGAACAAAAGAAACGTATTCCGGAAGATGCCAGCACTCTGCACCGCTTGCTGGGCGCGCAGCCGGGCAGTCAGCGTTTACGCCATCATGCGGGTAACCCATTGCATCTTGATGTGTTGGTGGTCGATGAAGCGTCAATGATCGATCTGCCCATGATGTCACGATTGATCGACGCATTGCCCGATCATGCCAGAGTGATCTTTCTTGGCGATCGTGATCAACTGGCCTCTGTTGAGGCTGGGGCTGTTCTTGGCGATATTTGCGCTTATGCCAATGCGGGCTTTACCGCAGAACGAGCGGAGCAGCTAAGTCGCCTGACGGGGAGCTACGTTCCTGCGGGCTGTGGCACAGAGGCGGCATCTTTGCGCGATAGTCTCTGCCTTTTGCAAAAAAGTTACCGTTTCGGCAGCGATTCTGGCATTGGTCAGCTCGCGGCGGCTATCAATCGCGGCGATAAAACGGCAGTAAAAACCGTTTTTCAGCAGGATTTTACTGATATCGAAAAACGGATTTTACAGAGTGGCGAAGATTATATTGCGATGCTTGAGGAAGCTCTTGCGGGTTACGGACGCTATCTGGATCTGCTGCAAGCGCGTGCCGAGCCGGATTTAATTATTCAGGCATTCAATGAATACCAGCTTTTGTGCGCCCTGCGGGAAGGGCCGTTTGGCGTAGCCGGGCTGAATGAGCGAATTGAGCAGTTTATGCAACAGAAGCGCAAAATCCATCGCCATTCACACTCGCGCTGGTACGAAGGCAGGCCGGTGATGATTGCCCGCAATGACAGCGCCCTTGGGTTGTTTAATGGTGATATTGGTATTGCACTGGATCGCGGGCAAGGAACGCGCGTCTGGTTTGCAATGCCGGACGGTAATATCAAGTCAGTGCAACCAAGTCGTTTACCGGAACACGAAACCACGTGGGCGATGACGGTACATAAATCGCAGGGGTCTGAGTTCGACCATGCGGCGTTGATTTTGCCGAGCCAGCGCACGCCGGTCGTGACGCGAGAGCTGGTTTACACCGCAGTGACCCGTGCGCGTCGCCGTTTATCGTTGTATGCCGATGAGCGCATATTAAGTGCGGCAATCGCCACACGTACCGAGCGGCGTAGCGGACTGGCAGCGTTATTTAGTTCGCGGGGATAAACGCGAATGCCTGATGCGACGCATGCGCGTCTTATTATGCCCCCGGGCATTGCGCATATCGCATCTGGCGATTTCAACCACTTACCCTAAATCCGCCATCAACGTCTTCGACTTGACGTAGGTCGGATAAG